>CAWGPA010000028.1:0-769566 GCA_963824325.1 uncultured Acidobacteriaceae bacterium
CCGCTGGTGATCGCGTCGCCGGCGATGCCGGTCTTGTAGGCGCTGCTCCAGCCGAGACCCTGGTTTTCAATCGGAGCTCCTTCGGGCTCATGGGCGAGGTGGGTGCCCGGGCCTGCGCCGTGGGTCTTGCCGAAGGTGTGGCCGCCCGCGATCAGCGCTACCGTCTCTTCGTCGTTCATCGCCATGCGGCCGAACGTGACACGGATGTCTTTGGCCGCACCCTTGGGATCCGGCTTGCCCTCGGGGCCTTCAGGGTTCACATAGATCAGCCCCATGGTGGTGGCGCCGTACGGGTTGGCCAGATCGCGTTCCCCGGAGTAGCGCTTGTCGGTGCCCATCCAGGTGGCTTCGGCGCCGAAGTCGACATCGTGATCGGGCTCCCAGGTGTCTGGGCGGCCGCCGGCGAAGCCGAAGGTTTTGAAGCCCATCGTCTCCAGCGCAACGTTGCCGGCCAGGATCATCAGGTCGGCCCAGGAAATCTTCTTGCCGTACTTCTGCTTCACCGGCCAGAGCAAGCGGCGGGCGCGATCGAGGTTCACATTGTCAGGCCAGCTGTTGAGAGGAGCGAAGCGCTGCTGACCGCGTCCGCCGCCGCCCCGGCCGTCGTACGTGCGATAGGTGCCGGCTGAGTGCCAGGCCATACGGATAAACAGCGGACCGTAGTGGCCGAAGTCGGCGGGCCACCATTCCTGCGAGTCGGTCATGACAAAGGCCAGATCTTTCTTGAGGCCTTCGTAGTCAATGCTCTTGAACTCCTTGGCATAATCGAACTCTGCGCCCATGGGGTCGGAAAGCTCGGAGTGGGCATGCAGCAACTCCAGCCGGAGATGGTTTGGCCACCAGTCACGATTGGTACGCGGCCCGCTCGGTGCAGCCCCCGGGCCGGCAGTGGACTGCCCGTGGTCGACGGGGCATTTCGCTGCGGACGCGTTCACTTCGGATTTCGCTTCGGACGTAAATTCGGTTCCTTTGCTAGCCATCGAGTCTCTCCTTCAGGGTTGTGGTCTTCAATGTTTGGGTTTTCACGGCAGGCCATTTCACCGCTCGCCTGCAATTACGGTTGGTTTGAAATTGTTAATTGCGGAAATGCGATCGACGGTTGCTCATCGAACGCGCGCCGCCGCCCGCGCTCGCTGAGGTGCATCGTGTTTCACCGCGCATCCGGTGCAAAGTCCACGAAAAATGAGTTCGCAATCGCGAACGATTCGCTTACCCAGGGAGCGCTTCCCTGGCTTGGGCACGTCGTACCACTCTATGTCCTCAACATTTCCGCAGCGGTCGCAGATGAAGTGATGGTGCAGCATGCCTTTAACATCGAATCGCGCGGCGCGGCCTTCGACCGCCACTTCACGCACCAGGCCTGCCTGCACCAGGTCACGCAGATTGTTATAAGTAGTTGCCTTGGAAGAGCGGGGATCCGTACGGTTCACGGCTTTGAAAATCTCGACTGCGGTGGGATGCCTGTTCTGTTCCATCAAGAAGGCCATCACTGCGTAGCGTTGCGCAGTGCAGCGTAATCCGCTGCTTTCCAATGACCGTTTGATCGCCTCGGTGTCCACCGTATTTAGACTAACTCTAAGTTGATATTGCGGCAAGACTGGGCCTCCGCGCTGCTGTGGAAAAGAGCAAGGAGAAACCAGGACAGGATGGACTGCACCCCCATGGAATGCATGGAAGGTGCATTGCAGAGACAGTGTAATCACCATCCATTTCCGTCTAGAGAACGGATCGCCTGGCAATGACTCCGGCTGTCCCTTCACTGCTTCTAAGGCGATAAGATTTGTGGTCAGACGGGGCTGGCCCGATGCACTTACACGTGAATCTGCTGCTCATTCGTACCGTAACGCCACTGAAGGATCCACGCTCATCGCCTTCCGCGCCGGCAAGTAACATGCCGAAAGGGCGATCGCCGCCATTCCCATTGCCACCGCCGTCATCGTCACAGGATCGTTCGCCCCAATCCCGTACAGCAGCGGCGAGAGCAGCCGCGAACCACCGCACGCTGCGGCTAATCCAATTCCCAGTCCGACCACGGTCAGCCGCAGCCCCTGGCCCATCACCATCTTCATCACATCGCTCCGCCGCGCGCCCAGCGCCATGCGGACTCCGATCTCGTGTGTCCTTTGCGACACCATGTAGGCAATCACGCCGAACAGCCCAATTGCCGTCATTACCACAGCCAGAATCCCCGACACTCCCAGCAGCCATCCCACGGTCCGCGCCGGGAACAGCGGTAGCGCCATGTATTCCTCAACGGACTGCACGCCGGTGGCCGCCATCAGCGGATCGACAATCGGAACCTCGCGCCGAATCTCGTCTAATAGTGTCCGCGAGTCTCCGGCCGTGCGTACTACCAGCGTGCGCCCAGGCGGAAGCTGCCCGCGAAAAACTACTGCAACGGGCGCTTCCCCCAAGGTGTGGTACTTGCCGTCCTTCACCACGCCGACGACTTCGCTCATCGTCTTGTCGCCGCGCATGGCCAGGCGCTTGCCCACCGGATCTTCACCCGGCCACAGCCTCCGCGCCAGCGTCTCGTTGATCACCACCGCCGTCGACTTGTCGCCGTCCGCTTCCTTTTGGGTCAAGTCTCGCCCGCGCAGAAGTGGAATCCCCATCGTCCGGAAGAATCCCGGGTCCACGAGGTACTCGTCCACCATCATCGCACTCGAATCCTTGCCCAGCTCCTTGCCTACGGAGGTATCGGAACGCGCCGTTCCCAGAGGCAAAAACTTCGCGTAACTCGCTGAGGTCACGCCGGGCATATGCTCCACCCGCTCCAGCAGCCGCGCGTAAAAGTCGTTGACCTTCGTCGGCGAGTAGCCAAGGCTGCCCGGATCTAGCGTTGCCAGCGCAATATGATGCGTGTCGAAACCCGCATCAATCGCGTTTGCGTTCATCAGGCTGTGTACGCACAGTGCCGCTCCGCCCAGCAGCACCACACATGCGGCCATCTGTGCCACCACCAGCGTGCTGCGCAGACGCGATTTCCTGAGGCCGCCCGTCTGCGACTCTTCCTTCAGTACCCGCGCCGATTGCACCGCGCTCGCCCGCAGCGCCGGCGCCAGGCCGAACAGCACACCCGTCGCCGCAGAAATTGCCGCCGTAAACAGCACCACGCGCCAGTCCATCGGAATCGCCAGAGTCAAGGGGATGTTCGACGGCTTCAGTTCCATTAACATGCGCGAAGTGATCCAGGCAATCGCCACGCCCGCAGCACCTGCCATGCCCGCCAGCATCAGGCTCTCTACCAGCATCTGCCGAATCAGGCGCCCTCGCCCTGCGCCCAGCGCCGACCGCGTCGCCATCTCCCTCGCCCGTCCCGTCGCCCGCGCCAGCAGCAGACTGGCCGCGTTGGTGCACGCAATCATCAGGAGCAGCGCAAATACCGCCAGCAGCCCTCCTGAAAACGCACTCACATATCCCCTGTACGGCCCCGGTATCATTGTCAGCGGATACACCGCCGCATCCTGGAAGTCACCCTTGCTACCCACCATCGGATCTAAGGACTCGTTCTTGCCCCCGTGCGCCAGGTACACCTGTTTCGCCAGCACATGCATCTCCGCCTGAACGCTCTTGCGATCGCCTGCGCGGCGCATTTTGCCAGCGACAATCAACCAATACGAGTCACGGTTGGTAAGCCGGTCCTCGTCATCGTGGCGGAAGCGCCCTATCGCCGTCAGCGGAGCCCAGAAATCTGGATCCGTCCCCACCATCAATCCGGTGAAACCTGCGGGCGCCACGCCTGCGATCGTGAACGCCCCGCCATCCAGCATCAGCGTCTTTCCAATTACCCCCGCATTCCCGCCCAGCTTCTGCTTCCAGAACGGGTAACTCAGGACCACCACCTGCCGCGGGTTGCCAAGCCGGTCGTCATCGACTGAGAGCGTGCGGCCCACCACCGCATTTAATCCGAGAAGCGAAAATAGATTGCCTGACACAAACTGCGCGTGCAGAACCACTCCGTTACCCTCGTTATTCCAGATCGCATCTTCGCTGTCGCCGTCAAACGCTGTCAGGCCTTCCATCGATTTCGAGTGATCGCGGTAGTATGCGTAGTCGGGATAGTTGAACGGGAGATAGCCCATAATGCCGCTGGCTTTCGGATTGTGAAGCCAAACCTCGACCAGCCTATTGGTGGCCTTTACTCCTTGCGGAGGTCGCAGAAGTAGCGCGTTGACAAACGTGAACACCGCGGAGTTCAACCCAATCCCCAGCGCCAGCGCCACCACCACGGCCGAGCTCGAAACCGGGCGCCTGGCCAGCATCCGCAATCCGAACCGAACATCTCGCCACCACTCCGTCGGCGAAAGGATCCCGCGCTCCACTCTCTGTCGCTCCCTGAGCGCCGTCACATTCCCGAACTGCCGACGTGCCGCCCGCGCCGCCTCATGCGCGCTCATCCCCTGGGCCCTGTAGCGCTCCTCCAGCAGCGCAATGTGCTCGCGAATCTCTACATCGAGGGCTTCGTCTTCGCGTCCTTGCGCTACCTGACCCTTCACTCGCGCCCATAGTATCCGCATCTTCCGCATCGCCTCACCCCTGCCTTTCGAGCTTCAGCAGCCGATCCATCACGCCCGCTACCCGTTCCCAGTTCTCCGTCTCGCGCTCAAGTTGCTTTGCGCCTTGTCTGGTGATCGAGTAGAACCGCGCCCTCCGGTTGTTTTCGCTCGTCCCCCACTTCGAAGCGATCCATCCCTGCTGCTGCAGCCGGAGCAGCGCCGTGTACACCGTCCCCTCGTTCAGGTTCAGAACGCCATCGCTTATCTGCTCGATCCGCCGCGCAATCCCGAACCCGTGTAGCGGCCCCATCGCATACAGCGTCTTCAACACCATCAGGTCCAGCGTTCCCTGCAGCACTTCCGATTTGCCTTCGCTCATCGCGCCCGCTCCTTTGGACATTGCATAGAAGCTATCACGCACACCCTTGGAATGTCCAAATGAATACTGGCAGCAGCGTGCGCATCCCCGGGACTTCACAGGTCTCTGGATATCAGTTGATGCCAAATCGCCCATGTACTCATTGAGGCGATTAGTGCCCAAAGTCGGCATCGCGACTGAAATTTTGTGACCTGACGACTGATTTGACCCGAAGACGCTCCCCAAGCCTGCGGCGTTTCTCGTTACTTGGGTCTGGGCCGTGTTGACATATAGTTTCCATGGATACTATATTGGTTTCCATGGACACTACTTCAAGAACGCAGGCCGTACCCCAGCTGGAGAGCCACCTTGGGTACTGGCTCAGGCGCGTCTCCAACGCAGTCTCAGGGGCGTTTTCCCGTGCTCTCCACGAGAAGCAGACTTCCGTTGCGGAATGGGTGCTCCTGCGGGAACTTCATGAGCGCGGACAAACTGCGCCGGGTGAGTTGGCCGACAGTCTGGGACTCACCCGTGGTGCCGTTTCTAAAATCGTCGACAAACTCGACGCCAAGGGCTGGGTCCAAACGGATGCAAAAGAGGGCGACAGCCGCTTCCGCCTGCTTTCTCTCACCCGGGCAGGACGCCGCAACCTCCCTGTCCTGGCTGAAATTGCTGATCGAAACGATGCACGCTACTTCGATTGTCTGAGCGCGAAAGAAAAAAGCGTTCTTCGGGAACTGCTGATCAAACTCGCGGATCACCACCACATCAACGATGTCCCAACGGAATAAGGAAAAATCTCATGAGCAAAGCAATCGATAACCTGATGGAAGCTATGAAATTTGCACAAACGCATCGTCCCCGCGTGAGTGGCTTCCCCTACCTGGCAGAAGTTCTGCGAAAAGCTGGTGTGACCACCAATGTATGGTCGCTGCCATCCTGCCAAAGCCTATTTCTGACACAGCAGGGTCCAGTCGTCATGCAAGGCGCCCCCTTGGTCCATGGTGCTGTCGATGTGCCCGCCTTCGATGAGGAGGCTCTCATCAAAGCGCTTCGCGTGGATCAGGCCGGCGAAAGCACGTTCCCGGAGTTCCTGAACGCTTCGTGGCGAGCGGGTGTCGTGCGCTACCATGTCGATCTGGAAGCACGGACAGTGGCCTACCAGGGCTGCAATGGCGAGGAATACATCGAGGCCTACCCACCAGTTACCATCGCCTCGATGTGAACGGGTGCCGGTCGCGTGATCCGGTACTCTAAAGTCCTCACAAGTCGGTTGAATGCAACGTGATTTTTAAGAGCTCTTTGGAGGGCTGCATGTTTCAAGTTATCTTTACGCTGATTGCGGTTGTGGGCGCATCTGTTCACCTTGCATTTTCACCCGAACGCCGCAGCAGTGGAGCGGCAATTGCCCGAACATACCTGCTGTATCTGCTCTTCTTCTATGTTGGCCTGATGGGAGTGCTCACCGCGTATGCACACGTCTTCCGTCCCGTTCAGACATCGGCGTCCATAGGATGGTCAACCAGCCCTTACGAATACGAAGTCGGGATGGCGGATCTCACCGTTGGTGTTTTAGGCGTTTTGTGTCTGAAGTTTTCGGCCGACTTCTGGTTGGCGACAGCCATTGCCAACGCAGTCTGGTTGCTGGGCGACGCGGTCGGGCACGTTCGGCAGATGACACTTAACAACAATCACGCTTCCAACAACTCAGGCATCTTCTTAGTCACCGAATTCATCATGCCGCTCGTAATTCTCTCTTTAACTCTCTACCACCGGCGTCGGGAGGGCAAAGTCACCTGACAGGATAGTCGGGAAGATGCGGACAGACCTTTTCTCCTCCAAAGACCAGTAAAGACCAGTGACAGACAGGACGTACCCCATACGCCCACAGCTGGGAAACGACTACCCGATGAATGTGATTGGACATACATAGGTATGCCCTTCATCTCTGTCCTAGTTGGCCGGTGCTACTCCTGCCCTCTGAACGATCGAGCGAAAGTGGGGATCGGAGTGTAGAAAGTCGTAGGCGGGGTCCTCTTGGATCCAAAGAGTGTCTGTGGAATGCTGTCGGTAGCCCTCCTCGAGCAGAGCGAGCGTCCGCTCTTTCTCACCAAGCTGTGCGTAATAACTCGCCAACTCTACAGGAGAGACATAGCGACTCTTAGATTGGAGCAGACGCCGGTCAAGTTGCCAGCGAACAAAGCCACGGGCGCCACCACGATCCCATGCTCGCCGCAGATTCACGGCTGACTTAGGATCCCCTGTCAAAATATGCCACTTGGCCCAGACGTCCACGGCCTCCTTGTAATTACCCATACGCCGCAAGGTATCCATCTGCGCACCGAGGAGATCGAGGTTATTGGGATTTGCTTCCAGCCGCAGCCGAATTTCCTTGAGCGCCGCATCGAATTGGCGCGCGCCCTCGTAAAACCCTGCGAGCGCGTAAGGCCGTAAGAACGGATCAAGCTCCATCGTCTTCTTCCCCAACTCGACGGCTTCTGCCTGGCGGTTGACTGCCTGCAAACCGCAGGCCCGCAGGTAATACAGCTCACTGTTCTGCGGATCCAGGCTGATGGCGCGGAGAATCTCCCGGTCAGCGTCTGCCCAATCCCATCGATCGATGAGGAACATGGCGCCCATGGCCTGGTGCGCCTGCGGCAGGTCCGGATCCAGTTCGAGAGCGCGTTTGGCTGCCTGCTCCTCCGGAACGATACTGGTACGAGGGTCGAGAATATTGTTGGCGACACCCTCCCCGTAATAGTCCGCGAGTCCCGCCCAGGCCAACGCATAATCGGGCTGGAGATCGATTGCCTTTTGGAACCAGGCTCCCGACTCCTCCATGTGCTCACCGAACCAAAGATAGTTGCCGTGCATGTAGGCATCATGAGCTGCCGGACTTACATAGCGGGCGGCCTTTACCGCCGGGACTGCACGATGCAGTTGGTTGGCAATGGCTTTGGCGGCCTCGTCCGGCAGTGCAACATCATTGGCATCGCGTTGGTAGCTGTCGGCCCAGAGATGTGAATCCGTATCCGCCTGGATTAGCTGGAGAGTCATATGGACCTGGCCGGCGGAACGGGACACCGAGCCTTCCAGGATCGCGTCCGCGTGGAGCGCTTGTGCGATTTCCGGGAGCGGCCGGCGAGCCCCACGGTATTGCATCACCGAAGTTCTGGAGACGATGCGGAGACTAGACTCTTTCGCCAGCATGGTGATGAGCTCGTCGGTCATGCCATCGGCGAAGTAGTCCTGAGAGGAATCCCCGGACAGGTTGTCTAGGGGAAGCACCGCCAGTGAGCTGATGACGGGTTGCTGGTTGCGATGAAGCAGGCGTTCGCCCAGGGGATGCGCGCCGACGGTCACGATGGGGATGGTAATCAGTAAGGCAGCCACGGCGGTTAGGCCAATCCAGGCCGGGAAGCGGGGATTCGACGTGGACAGAGATGGGGCTGGGACGCCGGTAAGCGCCTCTGGAGAAATCGCTTCCCTGGGTTGGATCGGGTCAAGCGCAGCTGGTTCAATCGAAGCAGCTGCGGGTGGAACAACTTCGGACGACGGCTTCTGCACAGTGGTGATGGGTGCGATGAAGCGGTAGCCCATGCCGACGACGGTCTGGATGAATTGAGGATGGTCGGGATCGTCGCGGAGCAGGTAGCGGAGCTTACGGATGGCAGTGTTGATGCCGTGTTCGGTATCGACGAAGACCTCGCTCGCCCAGAGCCGATCGGCGATCTCGCTGCGCGTGACGAGTTGACCTTCTCGCGAGACGAGCAGGATGAGCAGCTCCATGGGCTTACGCTCTACGCGCAGGGAGTGGCCGTTACGGAGGAGCTGGAACGCTCCGCAGTCAAGCGAGAAGTCGCCGAAATGATAGACGAGGCCGCTCAGGGATCCTCCTGTGCGGGGGAGTTATGACTCAATGAGGCTGGGCGCCCTTTGCGCTTTAAATCCATAAAGAAGATCCCCGAGTTGCTGAGTAAGCTGAACGAGGAAGCCACTAAAGTCATCAAAGAGCTTACAGTGCAGCTGGCGGAGGCGCAAACGGTCGCCGATGCCGTCCTCCTGGAAGCGGGCAGCGGAAGCCTGGTAATTGGCAGCCGAGGCTGGGCATTGCTTACCAACCGCTTCAAAGGACTGCGATAAGGGCGGGCTACAGCCGGTTCTTTGATGAGTGGAGTGGTACTGCGGAGACGGCGCAGGGGCCGGGAGGCAACTGGCCTTCCGTAGCGGCGCTTAATATCTATAGTCAAAACCCAAATGTGCCCACGGCCAATATTGCGGATCCGCTTAGCCTGGGCTACAACGCGCTGTTGGCAACATTGAATCGCACCACCAGTAACGGACTCACCTATCTAATCTCTTACACATGGTCGAAGTCGATCGACCTGGCGTGTTCGGGTAACTATGGAGTGGAGGGCTGCCTGTTACAGAACTTCTACAATCCACGAGCAGACCGCAGCGTATCGGGATTCGATCTTACCAATATATTTTCCGCGAATATCGTGTATGAGCTGCCCTTTGGCTTCGGAAAGCCTTTCTCTTCAAACAATCCAGCTCTCAACTACCTCATTGGCGGCTGGCAGATAAACGGCATCACCACGCTGACCTCCGGGACCCCTTATAGCATCACTGCAAACGGCGACCTCGCCAATACGGGAAACACCTTTGTGCAAGCCAATAAAATCGCTAATCCGGTCCCGGCAAATCGCAGCGCCGCTCTCCATTGTCACAGGGCTGGAACGCGGGAGGAGTGTACGCCTTTGATTGGTATCCCAACATCCTATCTTTCGGACAAAGGGTTCAATGTCTCGACGATCCTTGGGCTGTAGGTTTGAGATGGTGTGAATCCCCGCCACCGCCCACCTGTCACCTCTGCCAGTCGCCCGATTCCCGCTCGCGAGTTACCATACGACTTCTCAATCGGACTACGCGGAGCGCCCAAGGAGTGCCTTATGTCTTTCTACTGGATCTACGATCTTCCTACCTGGCTCCTTGGCGTTCTCACAGTCACTGTGTTCGTGGCCTTCGGTTTGGCTGGCCTCTGTTTCCTTCGCGGCTGGGTGCAGCGCATTGACACTGGGCACCATGCCTACAACCACATCGTGGGTTTCTTCTTCGCTGGCGTTACCGTCTTGTATGCGGTTTGTGCAGGCCTGCTAGCCATCGGAGCCTGGGCAACTTTCGCTGAAGTGCAGGGAAAGATCGACCACGAGGCCACTGCCCTCGGCGCTCTCTACCGTGACGTCGGTGCGTACCCCGAACCCGCGCGCACCATCTTGCAGAACGACCTGCGCAGGTATGCTCGCGGGGTCATCGATGTGGGCTGGCCGATGCAACGGCGCGGGATCGTTCCCAATAACGCCAGCACGGTGCTTAACGACTTTCAGCAGCATTTCATGGCTTTCGAACCGCAGGACCAGAGACAGAACATCGTCGCCGCGGAAGCCTATAGATCCTTCAATGACCTGACGGCAAGCCGAAGAGCCAGGCTCAACAGCATCCAGGCTGAAATGCCCGGACCTCTGTGGGCAATGATGATCCTGGGAGCCGCGATTTGCATTGCGAACACGTGGTTCCTTCACTCAGAAAGTTTCACCATGCACATCTGGATGACGACATTGTTTTCAGGCCTGTTGGCTCTGCTGATCTTCTTGATCGCAGTCATGGACAATCCGTATCGAGGAAGGATCGGCGTCTCTCCAGAACCCCTCGAGCGCGTCTACGAGCAGATCATGTCACCACCAAAGTGATGCGACTTCGTGTGCGGAGCGGAAAGACCATTTCAGGAAGCGCCAATCAGCACGAACATGGGGGGAAATGCGTCGGCGGAAATGCGTATCGCGGTGTCGACGCATTCAGGCCAAATTCCAAAGAACAAAGAAAGCGGCCCGATCAGGGCCGCATCTTGCTGACTCGCTAACCACTACTTGGCGCTTGCCGGCGGCACAATGCCGTTCATTCGTAGGTACTCCACCATCTGACCATAGTGATCATTCCCGTGGGCCGCTGCAAAAGCGGCAATTGTAACCCGCGTGCTGAACCCGTCGACCGGCTTGATCGCGACAAATGCGTTTTCTGCTGTGATGGTTGCAATCGCCTTGTGCGCGTACACGAACGATGCTTCCAGTGCAGCCACCGCTTCGTCCTTCGTCGTAATGGAGCCGATTGCCTTCACGTCGCGGTCAGGCTTAGTGCCGCTCCAGCCGAAAAAGAAGTAGTTCGCCTGCGCCAGGTGCGTCACCTGTGCCGCAAAGGTGCGCACGGTATCGAACTGCGTCGTCTGGCCCGGAGCAAAGATGCCGTGCGCCGGCGCAAAACTGTACTTATCGGCTGGCATAGCCTTTGCCGCGCCTACTACCTGGAACTCCATCATCGAGAGCAAACCGTCCAGCGCTTTCGCGGGGTCTTCCTTTGTACCCACCGGCGGCGACGGCGGGGGCCCACTCATCTGCGCCCGCATCTGCATACCACCACTCACCATCACAGCAACTGCAAGAATCAGCGCACGAATACGCATTGTCTATCCTCGGTCCAAGTTCATTTGAAGAGCGACCCCAGCTTACCAGACCTTCCTGGCCGCCGTTCGCAAGCCGTGAAGGGTGCGTACCGGACCGCCGCTCCTTCGGGTTGCGATGCGCAGTCTCAATCAGTACTACTCAGGTCGCGCCGCTACTTCCCGGTTGACGTGCTCGGTTAGCTTGGCGTGGTGAAACCCGCGGACAGACGAACGCTGAATACGGTGACGGGAAGTGACCCTAAAGCGAGCTCGTCTGCCTGAAATGCTCATCGACAGCCGCTAATGATCAGGAGGGTGACCATCCGTCCGACAGGGTTTTGCAGGCCCGCCAGAACCCCCTGCAAATCGCGCCGGGATGTCCCGGGATGTCGAGGGATTTCTGCACTTGAAAAGGAATGACGAACCTACCTAAACCCCGGACTGAAGGGCAGCGGGTGCTTTCGATTGAACTGTACAGGTTACAGCTTCAGAAGCCGAACCAATTCGTACTTTGGTGGCCCTGTCTGCATCACTGTGTTCCCATCAGCGTCAGCAACTCCGCGATGGCCTGACGGTATTCGAGATCGGCCTGGAGCATCTCAACCTCGATCTTTGCCCGCGATACGGCAAGCTCGGGATCATTCGTCGCGTGGCTAACCCTTTGAACGGGAATCGCATCGGAAATGCGGCGGGCCAGCTCGCTCAACTGCCGCGAACGATCCATCTGGAAGTAGCTTGTTTTGACCGCTGCAGCGACTTTAGCCTTCGTCAGCTCCAGAGCAGTTTCAGCCAGAGATACCTGGGCGTTGCGCTCCTTGATCGTGTGTTCGCGCTTGCCGAAATCGAACAAGTTGTAGGAGCCCATGATGCCGATGAAAGAAAAATCTCGCGGCAAGAGAGGAATTGCATTGCTGTTATATGCGTAGCCGCCCAGCACGGCCACGTCGGGGACATAGTCCAGTTTCGAGAGCTTTGACGCGGCGCGGGCCTTCACAACCATTTGCTCTGCTTCGACCACCTCTATATTCGAGGTTAGCGCCTTATCTGCAGCTTCTTTCAGAGATATCTCTTGCATTTGGGTGTCCGGGATCGCCAACTCCAGTTCTTCGTCTGGAGGGTAGCCTAGAAGCAGGTCGAGGGATGCCGTCAGTTCCTTGACGTTACTACTCGCGATCACCAGCGCCTTGGCTGCTTTGGAGTCGTCTTCTTCGTGATTTGGCAGCATCGCGGCGTTGCTCGCCAGCAACTGCTTGTTGCCAAGGACCCCCGCGTTCGCCCTGGCAATGTCGAGCTGCCGCTGAGCGACGAGCAAACCATAGTAGGCCTTCTCGACATTGCTCGCAGTCTCAAAGGGCATCCCCGCTTTGGCCATGGCTACGTGCTCGTCCGCCCGCGCGATGTTCACTACTTCGCGAAGCTTGAACAATGGTGTAATGGGTTGCGCCGCTGTAACTGCGACCAGTGTCTGGTCCTTGCCGGCCAGCGGCACTCCAGCTGTCGTGGTCTCCCCCGTTATGGGGCGTTGCACGGTGACCTCTTTGCCCATGAATTTGTTGAAGTGGAAGTTCGTCAGCGTGGAGTTGATCTTTGGAAAGTAGTCGGATTCTGCACCTAGCCTGTGTTGCCTGGCCGCTTCGACCTGGAGCTGCGCCAGGTGCGCCATGGGATTGCTCGCTGCGGCTTGCTGCTGCGCCTGCCCGAGCGTGAGGCGACGTGGCCCGCCGGTACGAATCGTCAAATCATAACTTGCGCCACGCAAAGCCGCACTTGGACCAGTGTCGCCCTTGTTCTCAGCGTTGTCTCCCGTTTCTGAGAACTGACCGGCGGAGGTCTTGGCCAGCAGGCCCAGCGCGACTTGTCCCGAAGGGAGGGGCGTTGGCGGGTTACTTGCAACCTCCTGCCCGTTCAGGGCTGCGCATAGGAGGCCTCCCAAGATAACAGCGGAGACTTGAAGCCACGGGCCTGGAACGGCCGAGTTTTGTTTCCCACTCACGATCATGATGATTTCTCCTAAGTTGAAGGTGTACAAATGCTGTGCTTGACGTGGGATGCATACCCAGATCCCGGTTTGCGACAACTCGGTTCGCGATTCATGTACCCACCGAGTCTCTCAACTACACGTCACAGTGTCGTATCCCCACCAGATGTCAAAAAACGAACTTGATCGCCTCGGTAACCAACTGTTCGAGGGGCATGATCGTCAGCAATAAAGGGACCATGGGAATCAATACGGCAACGAGGAGCCGGAGCACATCGTCAAGTGAGAAGGGCACAACTCGCATTTCACGAACAACCGCGAAGCTGTTACCCAGGTCTGCGAGCGACTGTATATCTCCACTTCCTAACATCTGCTCGCCAGTTTCTTTTTGCGCCAGCCATTTCTGATCGAAGTCGATCACGTAATCACTGGCAAATGCGCCAAATCTCCCATTTCCCTCGCGCTTGGCCCGCTCCAGTTGTGGTATGAACACAAGAAGCGGAGAAAGTACTACCGCCACAAAGAAGCCGACGAAGCCCAAAATGGTCAACTTGAAAGAAAACAGCGACTGCCCTTTGAAAAAGGATACGGTTGGCGATCTGGCCAGCAATCAACGCGCCTTGCGAAAACAAGAACGGAGTAAAGGCAATACTCGATCCACCCACGAAGCCGAGCCCGCCAGCGCGATCGGGATGCTCCGGCTGCAGCCGCAAGCTCAGAAGTGAGACCCGAAGCAACAACCAGAACCAGATCAGCATGCGCACGTACCATCGCATCAAGATGAATTGGAAGACGGGCACGCTAACGAATGCAAACCAAGTACCAGCCCACGTAAGGTGCATCTGGCCGCCTCGGGGTGAGGCGTACCAGCTTGCAACATCGAGAGCAACCTCACTCCGCCAGATCCAAATGCCACCGGTGAAGACGAGGACAAGCAGCACGATCTCGGCAATGACCGAATTGCGCATCCGCATCGCCGAGTCGACTATCCCATAAAACCTAGGGAGATCCTCCGGACCAACCAAGCGGCGCTTGATAAAATTTTGTACGACAGGCCTAAGACGTCGATGAATGAGGACCTCAGCCAGGATCAACACCGGCAGCGAGACCAGAAACCGTGCCTGGGTTTCGACATCACGGAGAAATGAAAATTTTGCTCCGCCCAGGAGGTGACCTTCGGCCAGGGACAAGGCCGCCAGCGGCACCCAACACAAGAACCAAAAAAATATGACCCGGCGGCGTTGCAACTCGAGGGCCGGCCCCGTCAAATGCGCTCGCCTGAGCATCTGAAACAGCGGGCCGCCCACTACCAAAGAGAAATCAGTCTGTTCTTGCAGTAGCGCTTCTGCTGCCAAACGTGCCCTCACTTTCTGCAGTTTCCCCTTCGCATCCTTTACCTGCCCAAGCCGCTGAATGTACTGCTAGCGCTTTACTGCGTATGCCGACGTCTCGGCGAATTCACTGAGGTCGTCGGCTCCTGCTGCGCTCCCCACCCTGTTGCCGGCTCCCGCGTGCAGATTGCTGGTACTGCCGTGTCCGTTGCGTTCCCGTTTGGCGCGCCTGAGCGTCCCGATCGAGCTGTTGCATCGTCCCCGAAGAGATTGCCGGCTGCTGTGCAGCGGCAGTCCGGTTGGTTGCCCCCTGAGCGGTACGCTGCTGGGCCTGGGCTGATTGGTTCGGCGAAGCGTTCTGGGTATGGGGCGTGGGTTTGGGAGCCGTATCGGACCAGCCGCCATTCTCGTATTGCTGCCAACTACCGCTCGAATCCTTGCGATAGACGTCGCCATTCTTGCCCGCGTACATATTGTCGTTCTTGCCTTGCGCGACGAAGCCGCTATTCCCATTCGCTCCGCTATAACCAGCGCCCCGTGCTCCTTCAGAGGTTCTGAAGCCTGCCGCAGTCCCTTGTGAGTTCGTTCGATGAGCGGTCTGCGCCCACTGATCGCCGCGTACCGCAACGGAACTTCCCCAATTGCCGTAAGCGTTCGAACCTTGACGCGTCGCGCCATACACACCGGTGTACGGGTTGTAGCTGCGCGCCGCGGTTGCACTGCCATAGGGGCCGTAGGCTGAAACAGATCTGCCGTACCGGCCTGTCGAGGGGTTGTACCACGCAGCTCCGGTCACACCTCCGTACGGACCGTAAGCGCCCCGCGCCACGCCATAGGTGCCGGAGTTAGGGCTGTAGAAAGCGCCCACTCCGTAGGTGACCGGGTAAGGCCGGTAGATGGGATACCCGTACGGTGGGCGGTAGTAATACGGCGGATAGTAGTAGCCCGTTCCGTATGCAATGGTTAAGCCGACGGCGGTTCCAATCAGGAACATCCCAAGGTAGCCCGCCGTGTGATCGCACTCAACGGTCGTTGGAGATGTCTGCGTTTGCGTAACGTAGGTCACGTTATAGACCGGTGAACTTGGTGGAATCGTGTAAATTTCTTTTGGCACCGAGCTTGCGACTTGCCAGGGACCAGTCGGCGTAGTCGACATAAACCAAACCGCTTGAAAGCAGAGGTAATAGATATCCCCAACCTTGATGACCTTATCCTGGGTATTGGTGGCGTACGAAAGCTGCGTGGTGTCGATCGGCTTGAACTGCGGCGCGCCATCGTATTGAACCTTTACCTGGGCCTCTGCCTCCTTGATGTTGACCACCGCGGTGGTGGGAATCTGTGCCAGCAATACAGCATCCTGTGCCTGCTGGGTTCCCGGTACTGACGCCAGGACATCGGAAGCAGGACTATTCGGCGGAATCTTTGAAAAGTCTGACGGAAGATTCGCACTTGCGTAGCTCCATGGACCGTCCAGCGAAGCGGAACTGAACCATCGTCCTGAAACCAGGAAATAGTATTTCTGTTCGTTGGTCTGGACGAACAGATCGCTCTCTGTGTTGGTAGCGTAAGTGAGTTGCGTGCCTGGGATTTTTGCGTAGACAGGGGCGCCTTTGAACTCGATCACTTCCGCCGGAACACTACTGAAGAAAACCGTAGGCGCAGCGCCGGCCGTGCCCTGCGGGGGGATCGCTTTCTTCACCTCTTCCCAGTTTTGATCGGCGGGGAGGTTATTCATCTCTTTGGGAAGTTGCGCTGCGATAGCCCACGGCCCTTCAAGTTTGGCCGCTGTCAGCCATTGTTTCCCGTTGAGCAGGTAATACTTCTTTCCCACGGTGTCGAACAACACCGTCCAGTTGGCGTTAACCACAAACTCCAACTTCGTCTTCTCGATCGCGGCCCGGACCTCCTTGTGATCGACAAGCAGCAGGACCGCAGGCCCTCTGCTGACAAAAATCTTCGGAGGGTTATTGTCGACCTTAACCGCCGGCCCCGACACTTTGCCTTCCTCTACTTCCGCCGTCAAACGTTCCAGAGAAATCGTCATCGTATCATTCGGCTTGAAAAACGAATGTACGAGCTCGCCTAATTTTGCGGCGCTCGCCGGGTCGGCCGAGGGAAATCGTGTATCCGTCAATTTGATATTGCTGATCACAACGGTGCGGTTTTCCTTGTCGGCGTCGGTGCGTGCCTGCATGGAAACCACCCCTGGCGTAGCTTTCCCCCCGGCCGGGGTAACCTGGATGGCCATCCGGGCATCGAGGATGCGGTAGTCCTTCCACGAGTCGATCTGTGGTTGGTAGTAAACAATGCGTGCTCCGTTCTGTGTTTTCTCGCGCGGCCAGCCGATGTCCTCCGCGAGCATCAAGCTGGGCATTGCCCAAAAAAGGAGCAGATAAGCAACTAACTTCCTGGCTGCAGATTCTTTCCCCACGCGAACTGTACTCATCATCTTTTGTGTCTCCAAATCAACAAACACCGCACAGCAATAAGTGGCGTGACTAAGGGCGCCGCTAAGTAGATTAATACCAAGTTATCTCTTGTCATAAATCCTCCGCATCGTTGTGCTAGCGATTGCCGTGATGTACTCAGCCTCAACTGATAGTTGAGGTAGGGTACAGAGCTAATCCAGTCAGGGCCTACGGAAAGTGACTAGCTTCACTGCGCGTCGCAATAATTTCTCCAGGAAATACTTCGTGCCACCACGGACTCTCGAGATTGCCAATTGGACACGCGGAGTCTGGACAATGAGTGCGTATCAGCTTGCCCATTCGTGGTCGTACCTTTTAGTGCTCTGCTGAATTTACGCGTAACACCCTGCGTTAGTACTGTCAGAATAGACAGGTAAAGATCCTCCCTTTTTAGTACTTTTGTAGTGCCTCGACGGGATTGTGATTGTCCAGAACTCCACTTATTGTTGGTAGTCGGCCTCCGCCTGAGTGCCGGGATAATGTTGATCGACGACGGATAGTCCAGCGCAGAGTTATTCAGCCTTTTGATATGGGTTAAGTTTCCTTGTGCAGCGCGGTTGCCCTTATAAGTTGGTCGATCACGAGTCTTTAACTGTTCGTCCTAACTATCATTTACCGATCCGGACACAAATTTGTTTAACAGTCGCTGTAGCGTTGAGAAGCGGGAAACGTTGTCTATTTACAACTACTGCGGTCGCCGCTGACGCGCCTCCTGCCTTTTCAGGCGTATTTCTAGTGGGTCAATGCGATAGGAATTGTCCGACGGTGCGTTCAGTATTGGCTGGGCACTCTTGCGTATGCGCAGCCGAGGCGCTTGCAGAAGAGAGACGGACTGCTGGTGGAAGGCCCCGCATTCCTGCGGGAAACGGTCTCGACAGTCATCATGCGCTTTAGCGCTTCGAGCTTTCGGGCTTTAGGCCGCCGAAGGGTAAGGGCAAAATGAATTTGGGCCGATCATGCTTCGATGGGAAACCCACTGTGGCGGAAGCACAACACAGGAGAACAAATGAGTAACCGCAAACATCCGGAGGCTGTCTCGATTGTTAGAGACACGCCCAACGAGGCTCAGGATCGCACGATTCTGCCCCTTCCCGAGCCGCAGAATCCGCCGATCACCGAAATCGACGCACGCAAGGCTACGGCGCCGCCGCGCTTCGAGTTGAAACCGCCCAAGGCGGCGGGAGCCCCTAATGTCGTCTTCATTCTGATCGACAACATGGGGTTCGCCGACCCGGCCTGCTTCGGCGGGCCAATCAATATGGCGGCCTTCGATCGTCTCGCCCAAGGCGGGTTGCGGTACAACAACTTCCACACCGCGCCTGTCTGCTCGCCTACGCGGGTGGCCCTGCTTACGGGGCGCAACTCGCACAGCGCAAACATGGGAGGTGTGGCCGAGATGGGCACCGCGTTTCCGGGCATGAACTGTGTGCGTCCCCAGTCCATCGCTCCACTGGCCGAAATACTGCGGCTCAACGGCTACGGCACCGCCATGTTCGGCAAAAGCCACGAGCTCCCGCCGTGGGAATTGAGTGTCTCCGGGCCACTCGACCGGTGGCCGGCGCACTCTGGCTTCGACAAGTTCTACGGATTTCTTCAGGGCGAGTCCGACCTCTACTCCCCCGCACTGTACGATGGCGTGACCCGCATCCCGACTCCCCGCAATCCGGATTACCACGTCAGCACCGACATCACCAACAAGGCCATTATCTGGGTTCGCACCCAGCAATCGCTCACGCCGGACAAACCGTTCTTCATCTACTACGCGGCGGCTGGCACGCACGATCCCCATCATGTGCCAAAGGAATGGATCGACAAATATAAGGGCAAGTTCGACCAAGGTTGGGACAAGCTGCGCGAGGAGACGCTGGCCCGGCAGATCAGGCTTGGCATAGTCCCACCCAACACCACACTTGCCCCTATGCCCGAAGTGGCGAAACCCTGGAACTCCTTCAAGCCGGAGGAGCAGCGAGTCCTGGCGCGGGAGATGGAGGTATATGCGGGTATGGCCGAGCACACCGACTACGAGATTGGCCGGCTCGTGCAGGCGATCGAGGACCTTGGTGAACTGGACAACACCCTAATCGCCTGGGTGGCCGGCGACAACGGCGGCTCGCCCTTCGGTGGCCCGATCGGTTCATTCAATCAGTTGGCCTCGTTTAACGGCGTGCCCGAAACCATGGAGAACCTGTTAAAGCATATGGATGATCTGGGTGGGCCGAAAGCCAGCGGACATTACGCCATGGCCTGGGGCCAGGCGAGCTGTACACCGATGGTCGGAGGACAGGGACAGGCAACCTTTTCTGCGACGCGCAACGCCACGATCATCCACTGGCCCAAGGGAATCAAAGCGAAGGGTGAGATACGCAGTCAGTTTCAGCACGTCATCGATCTGGCTCCGACGATGCTGGAAGCCGCCGGGCTGCCGGAACCGAAGGTCGTGAACGGCATGGTGCAGAAGCCTATGGAGGGCGGCAGTCTTCTCTACACGTTCAATGATGCCAAGGCGAAGTCACGTCATACCACGCAGTATTTCGAATACGGTGGCAATCGTGGGATCTACCACGACGGCTGGTATGCGACCACCGTGCACAGTGCATTCTGGGAGAAAGCGCCACGAGCAACCTTCGAGAAGGACACTTGGGAGCTGTACAACACCGAGGAAGATTTCAGCCTGACAAATGACCTCGCTGCCAAGTATCCCGAAAAAGTCGAGGCCCTCAAGGCGCTCTTTCTCACCGAAGCTGTGAAATACAACGTCCTACCTCTCGATGATCGTATCCTCGAGCGTTTCAACGCCGCCATTGCCGGACGTCCCGACCTCATGGGCGGGCGAACGTCATTGACGCTCTACGAAGGCATGATCGGGCTGACGGAAAATGTGTTCATCAACATGAAGAACCGCTCCTACACCATCACTGCTGAGCTGGATATTCCCAAGGACGGAGCCGAGGGCGTGATTATCGCGCACGGTGGACACAACGGCGGATGGAGCCTGTACGTCAAAAAGAGCCGACCGAAATTCGCCTACAACTGGTTCGGTCGTGAGACCTACGAAGTCACTGCCCCCAAGCCGCTCCCGGCCGGCGCGGTCACGCTTCGATGGGAATTCATCTACGATGGCGGGAAGATGCCCGGCGCGGGCGGGAGGGGCGACTTCTTCATTAACGGTGCACAGGTGACCTCAGGCCGTATCGATCGCACCATCCCGTTCTTCATTGGCACCGAACCAGCCGATGTAGGCATGGACGACCTGACGCCCGTGACGCACGACTACGAAGCGTATGACAACAAATTCACCGGTACCATTCGCAAGATCGTGATAGGCGTGGGGCCTGTAGGCGAAACCTTCGATCCGCCACTCGAATGGAATGGTGTCGGGTAAAGCCTCCGTCGGGGCCTTACCTTCTTGAGAAACCATTCTCGCCACTTCGGCCACGAAGATTGAGTAAGAGCAAACCAGCCGGCCTCAAAACAGACGATAGGGTGTATTGGGAGAGTGAGCTCCCGTGCACAGTCCCCAAAAACGTGAGGACCGGCTGGTAGACCGCTGACAGAACGAACCCATGATGAGCAATTCCCGGCAGCTAAGCCGCGCAGGCAAGAGGTCTTTTTGTTTTTTTCTTCGTGGGGAGGGTTTTTCGGGCGGTGTACCGACCCCAAGCCATACAGAACACCCTACGCGCGTCCTGGAGCGATATCTTGTCCCGGAAATCCACAGTTCGACTATCGAGATCGGCAAACCATCGCGCATACTGAGCGCATGAGCGACGCAGAAAAACTCCAGCAAGCAAAACTAGAATTGAGTAACCTTCACTACGCCTTCTCACTCACCGTGCAGTGCCCAGATTGTGGCGCGGCTCAGGGAAAGGATTGTCATCGCTTGCCTGTTCATCTGGCCAGGATAATCGCGGCGTGGGACTGGGTCCGGGACTTACGCGGGAGCGCGGCCGGCGAACGAACCCATTAGAATGAGGGTTACGCTGCCAACTCACTGATGTGCGCGGAGTTCGGCCTCTAGCCTGGAGATCTTTCTACTCTGCTCTAGAAGCGTTGTGGTCTGTCTTTCAACCACCTCGTTGCACTGCCCTATCGTCACCAGGGCGTTCGCAAATCTCCGCTGTTCTTGATGGAGCATCGAAGCACACACTTCGAGAAAATCCACCGATGGATCACTTTGCAGTTTTCTGAGTCGCTCTTTAATCTCTACCAGGGTTTCCAGGCTCAGCGCGGGCATCCTCAATAGACGAGCTTGCTGACCATAGAGACTCGCGGTAGCGGACTAAGGCGCCGGCACGGGAAAACCTGAAAGGCGCACCAGTGCGGCTCGCTGCCGAGCATCCGGAGATTAAACGCTTGGTCTTGGTCAGCTCTAGTCCGGATATTGTAGGTCACTCTTGGCAGTAACGGATTCAGTACATCGCCCACAATCCGCAGTCCGGAATCAACAGAACAGCGACCTCAATGGGTTTGAGCGTATGCTTTCTTGATTGCAGGTTTCGTCCAGGCACGCGCGGCGCAGCGGGGACATGGGGTTGTGGTATGCGGTGGATCCTGATTACGGCTTTGCTGGCCATAATGGCAACCCCATCCTGGGCAGCAAAGCGAATGACGGTTGCGCAGCTCGAGCAAATGCTGAGCACGGAGAAGGCCGCACACAAGTCCGATATTGAGATCGCGCGAAAAATCAGTGACGTCGAACTCTCAGAGCGCCTTACCGATTTAGCGCTGGGCGAATTGAGCAAACAATTCGCTGCTGGCTCCCAACCAGCAATGGCATTGCTTCTGCTGGCAGACAGGTCGTCTTTTCTTGATCCGCCTGCGAAGGAATTGCCAGCCACCCCCACACTCGACGCTGCCACGCAACGGCATGTGCTGGAGGCTGCCAAAAGGTTTGCCGTCGAGACACTCCCGAATCTGCCCAACCTACTCGCCACGCGAACCACCTTCAGCTTCGACGACAGTCCCCAGGAAGTGACGAAAGGAGGATATCCCCAGCGCATCGGGCTGCACTCCGTCGGCTCTTCGAAAGCAGAGGTTTCCGTTTGGAACGAGAAGAAGACCCCATTGGCACGCACCGGGTTTGCTTCCTCGCCAGCGCAGGTTGGACTTACAAGCTGGGGTGAGTTTGGATCTCTACTCCTGATCATTCTGAGTGATGCCGGTGAAGGAGGGATCGTATGGAGTCACTGGGAAAACACTGCCGCGGGTGTCGTGGCCGTGTTTCAATATGATGTTCCCAAGACAGCATCTCACTATGAGATCAACACTCCCGTTGAACAAATTCAGCACAACACCGCTTCCACTCGATGGGCTTCCGATGGGGGGATGGCTGCAAGGTTGACGACGGCAATCATTCACAACAAACCCGGCTATAAAGGATCTTTGTGGGTCGATCCAGCTACGGGGACAATCGTTCGTGTGACGCTAGTGGCCGATTTAAAAGGGGATTCGGCCATTCAACGCATTGCGATTCTCGTGGACTATGGCCCGGTTCCAATCAAAAACAAAACGGTGATATGCCCGGTGCGGAGTCTGGCACTCGCGTCTGCGGCGGCCACCGTCGATGCAAGTCTTAAAGGCGCTGCGACCGAGTGGCTCAACGAGAACCTTTTCACCGACTACCACATGTTCGCTGCTACGTCGCGAATTCTCACCGAGCAGTCTGCGGCAGCAGTCCCGCCGCCGGCATCGAATAAGGAAAACGCACCGAATGTCCAGGCTTCACCTGCCGCCGGTGAGAAGTCGCCTCTAGAAACCGCTTCAACCCGATCTCTGCCGCAGCAGGCGGCAATCCCATCCGTCAAGGTGCCCTCAGGCGTCCTCGCGACAGCTCCTCCACCGCCCAGTGCGGAGGCAGTACCTGCGAGAACGGAATCCAAACAGGAGAGCGCGTTGCACTCTGAGACACCAGGGGCGCCGGAAATACCGGCACAGGGTCCGGCGGAAGGCCAGCCGCTTTCGCCGGCTGGAGAGTCCACCTCCTCGCCTGCTGCGAACATGCAGGCCCCCCAGGCCGGTGCTTCCTTGCCGGAAAGTGGAAGGAGCGGCAAACCACCAGTCCAAGCCGAGCCGGTGACGGAACAGGCCACTAAGACTGTTGCAGTCAACAATCCGCTGCCCTTGGACGTTGCGCCTCCGGGGAAGGTTCCCGCCGGCGGAGTCACGCTGCATGTCGAGGTGCCGGAACTGCTGATTCCAGCGGTGGTTCGTGATAAGCATGGACGCGCGGTCGGCAAACTGAGCCAGAGCGACTTCACGGTGTACGACCAGGGCAAGATAAAAGCTATTACGGGGTTCACCGTGATCAAGTCGGCCGGAGCTGAGACAGGCGCGGCCGCCAGTCCGGGTGTTGCCCTTTCCGGACCTTCGGCCACTCCGGCGTCTGCGCAACACAGATTCATTCTTTTCCTGTTTGACGATCGGCACCTCAACTCTACCGACCTTGCGATTACCCAAACGGCAGCAATCAAAATGCTCGACGAGCCCCTCGCCGCAACCGATTACGCGGCTGTCGTATCGTTCTCTGGCGTCAATTCCGGGATAACGCGCGACCGGGCCGTGCTGCAGGCGGCAGTCAAGAATCTGAAGGTTCACCGGACTTTTCAGCACGACACACGGGATTGTCCCGATATCGACTATTACGCCGCCGACAAAATTCTCAACCAGCACGACGCTACGGAATTCGCGGTAGCGGTCGCAAAGGCAAGAGCCTGTGGTAAGGGTGGCCAATTTTACACGCTCGGCCCCCCTGGTGGGATTGACGATCCGACGACTTTGCCCGAAAAAATTGCGCATTCTGCGGCAACGCGGGCTCTTGCCATCGGCGACGAAGATGCCCGCACATCACTGCTCTTGATCGAAGCCGTGGTAAGCGCCATGGCGAAACTACCAGGGCAGCGAACGCTAATCCTGGTGTCTCCCGGTTTCCTGACGCCTTCCCAGGAAGCGATGACTTTCAAATCAGAGCTACTCGACCGGGCTGCTGGGTCGAATGTCGTTATCAGCGCGTTGGACGCGCGCGGACTTTACTCGGGAAGTGCAGACGCGAGCCAGGGTAGCAATGCCACCATGGGTGATACGTTTGGACAAACGTCGGGAGATCGCCTGGCAGCTATGGAGTCGAGCGAGAATGTGATGGCAGAACTGGCCAACGGAACCGGCGGAACTTTCTTTCACAACAACAACGATCTTGAGAACGGGCTGAAGGGCCTGGCGGCCGCGCCGGAGTACCTGTATCTGCTCCAGGTCTCGCTCAAAGATGTGAAGTCCACAGGGACCTATCATCGCTTGCAGGTGAAGGTCGACCAACATGACGTGGATGTGCAGGCCCGCCGGGGGTATTTCGCGCCCAAGGCGACGAACGGCAGACAGCCGAGCTCCATTAATTAAGGACACTTCGCCTCCTCACCGGGGGGGGTTACTTTCAGTTAACTACCCAGCCATCCTCATGTTTTTTCGTCGAGAGCCCTTGCACCACCAAACCGCCCGTGGGATCGTTGGCTTACAGGCTAAACCTTGAGGAAAATTATGCGGCTGCTTCTCATCATCACCACGCCTCGGCGTAATCCGCGGCGACGCCCAAATCCACGACCAACCTTGCGCAATCAACACAGTAGCGCGCACAAACATCGAGAACCATTCCTGGAATGCTTCAAGCATCCCGCAAGCAATGCTTAAACCATGCTTAGTCGATGCTTGAGCCTGGCTCCCGGAGAGTGCAAACCCCCTGCGTACTGCTCCTTGTTAGTTAGCCCGGCGAAATCACGAAACAAGAAATGACTAACCGGCCTCTAGTCACTTATCGTGCATGCACTATTTAGTTCGAAAAGTGCATAACTTATCTTGAAGGAAATAAGGAACCGTATGAGTGTCCAATCATGCTAGAAAATACCGTGAACCGCCTCGCGCCCTCTTCCTTTCCTACGCTCGCAAACGTTCGGCAGCGCGCCGCCGAACTGCTCGATATCCAACGCCAACTGCGAGCCCAGCCGCCCCAACCCGATTTAGATCCCCCACCCAGGTCAGTGCAGGCGCCGCAACCATCGCTCGCCCCGCCCCAACCACCCCCAAATCCTGCCAGCCCCGCCGAGCCGTGGGTGCTGCACGAAGCCGCCCTCTACGGACTGGCTGGGCAAGCCGTCCGTACCATCGCTCCGCACACCGAAGCCCACCCGGCCGCTATCCTTCTTCAGTTGCTGGCCGTCTATGGCAACCTCGTCGGCCCCGGACCCCACTGCATGGTCGACGCCACCCGCCACGGCCTCAATCTCTTCGTGGTGCTCGTAGGTGATTCCAGCAAGGCCCGCAAGGGCACCAGTTGGGGCCAGGTCGCTCGCCTCTTCGCCGAAGTGGATCGCCCCTGGCTCTCCACCCGCATCACCAGCGGCTGCCTCACTGCCGGTGGCCTGGTCCACGCTCTGCGTGATCAGCAGCCGCCCACCGACCGTCGTCTCCTCGCACTCTCCGAGGAGTTCGCTTCCATCCTCTATGCCCTGAAACGTGGCCGGGCACAACTCTCGCCCCTGCTCCGCAGCGCCTGGGATAGCGGCAATCTCCCCACCCTCAACATGCGCCAGGATCTGCAAGCCACCGGAACGCATATCAGCCTCATCGCCCACATCACTCAGCGTGAGCTGGCCCGAAGCCTCCAACACACCGAAGCCCATAACGGCTTTGCCAACCGCTGCCTCTGGACCTGGGTGCAGCGCAACAGCTGCCTTCCCGAGGGAGGAAATCTCAGCGACGGCGCCTTATCCGCCGTCGCCCGCGAACTGCGCCGCGCTCTCGACTGGGCCGCCGCCACACCCGAAATCCTTTTCCGTCGCGATGATGCGGCCCGCGAGCTTTGGCAGGATTGCTATCCCACCTTGAGCCAGCTCCACCCCGGCCTGCACGGTGCCGCCACCAGCCGAGCCGAAGCCCAGGTCCTGCGCCTCAGCGCCATTTACGCCGCTCTCGACACCAGCTCCGTCGTCGGCCTGCCCCATCTCCAGGCCGCCCTAGCCGTGTGGGACTACTGTTCCGCCAGCGCCTCCCACCTCTTCGGAGACTCCACCGGCGACGCCATCGCCGATCGTATCCTCGAGGCCCTCGTGGAGTCGCCCCAAGGTTTATCGAGGGAGCACATCCGTCGCCTCTTCCACGGTCACGTCAGCTGCGACCGCATCGACGCGGCCCTCGAACAACTAAGGCAGCTCGACGCAGCCGGCTACAAGAGCGAGCCAACCCGAGGCCGCTCCTCCACCCTCTGGTCGGCCACCCCGGAGCAACAGCCCCAGGCAAACGAGGAATTCTTGGCCGATTTAGTCGACTACCTCGCCGAAGAGGGGGGCTTATAGCGCTTATGGCGCTTTTAGCGCTCAATTTTTTGGCAGGCAAATCGCGGGGGCTTATAGAAGTCTGCGTGAGAACCCGCCGCCCAAGAACTCAGTCCCAAAGAGCCTGCCCTGAGCTTGTCGAACGGGGACGGCTGAAAGTCAGACTTGTCCAAATTAGCTTTTTTTCAACTCTGTCCATCCGCCTCCACTCATGCCAAGGTGCGCCACCGCCCTCAACTTTGTCATCCCGACTGGAGCTCACCCGGATTTCCTGGACAGGAAATCCGGGTGAGCGTAAGGGAGGGACCTGCAGTTTCACTTGGACCGAACGCAAATGCCGACAGGTGGTCCACAACCCAACCCGATTCTCTTTGATACCCATGCGCCCCCACAAAATGAACGGATTACCTGCACACCATGCCAGGTACATCCACTAATTTGGACAGCCCTGGCTGAAAGTAGCCCAGGACGTCAGTCCTGGGTTAGCATCTGCCAACGAGCAGTCCCGAAGAGCCTGCCCTGAGCTTGTCGAACGGGGACGGCTGAAAGTCAGACTTGTCCAAATTAGCTTTTTTCGACTCTGTCCATCCGCCTCCACTCATGCCAAGGTGGGCCACCGCCCTCAACTTTGTCATCCCGACTGGAGCGGACCCGGATTTCCTGGACAGGAAATCCGGGGGAGCGTAAGGGAGGGACCTGCAGTTTCACTTGGACCGCACGCAAATGCCGACAGGTGGTCCACAACCCAACCCGATTCTCTTTGATACCCATGCGCTCCCACACAATCAACGGATTACCTGCACACCATGCCAGGTACATTCGCTAATTTGGACAGCCCTGGCTGAAAGCATCTGCCAACGAGCAGTCCCGAAGAGCCTGCCCTGAGCTTGTCGAACGGGGACGGCTGAAAGTCAGACTTGTCCAAATTAGCTTTTTTCAACTCTGTCCATCCGCCTCCACTCATGCCAAGGTGGGCCACCGCCCTCAACTTTGTCATCCCGACTGGAGCGGACCCGGATTTCCTGGACAGGAAATCCGGGGGAGCGTAAGGGAGGGACCTGCAGTTTCACTTGGACCGCACGCAAATGCCGACAGGTGGTCCACAACCCAACCCGATTCTCTTTGATACCCATGCGCTCCCACACAATCAACGGATTACCTGCACACCATGCCAGGTACATTCGCTAATTTGGACAGCCATGGCTGAAAGCATCTGCCAACGAGCAGTCCCGAAGAGCCTGCCCTGAGCTTGTCGAAGGGGACGGCTGAGAATATCCCAGGATGCAATCCTGGGCTTCCGCATTCTCCCGTTGGTGAGTAATCGTATGTTCTCACGCAGACCCTTATCACGCTTATCACGCTTTTCACGCTCAATTTTTTGGCAGTCCGGCGCATGAAAGGCGACCGCCTTTTCCGGCAAAGCGCCCGGTCCCCACGTGCCTGCCACTCTTTTCGTAAGCGGGCTTCACGGCAGAACGACCTGCCTGCCGCTGATGGAGAACTGCTCTTCCGCACCCGGCGCCTGGCCAGGCTGTCCCCCACCCAGAAAAACTGTGTACTTGCCCGCCATCACAGCGCGTACTCCGCCGCGATCCACTTCGCTCAGATGCGCCGGATCCAGCGTAAATGCGATGTGCCGGGTCTCACCGGCCTGCAGATTCACCCGCTCAAACGAGCGCAGTTCGCGCAGCGGCGCGCCCTCGGCCTGAGGTCCGCGAAGATACACTTCAACCACCTCATCTCCCTGCCGCTTCCCTGCGTTGGTCACATCCGCCTCGACGGTGAGAGGATCTCCTGCGTTGATCTCCGCCGAGGACAACTTCAGGTGGCTGTAGGCGAAGGTCGTGTAGCTAAGGCCATAGCCGAACCCATAAAGCGGCTGTCCCGAGAAATAGCGATAGGTACGCCCAGCCATCGCATAGTCTTCGAAAGGTGGAAGCTGCTCCAGCGATGCGTAAAAGGTCACCGGCAAGCGGCCTGCTGGATTATCATCACCCGCCAGCGTTCCCGCGATAGCGGCCCCGCCCTCTTCGCCCGGATACCACGCTTCCAGAATCGCAGCGGCATGTTCCTTCGCCCACGGCACAGCCAGCGCGCTGCCATTCATCAGCACCACCACCAGCGGCTTCCCTGTTGCGGCCACCGCCTGCAACAGATCCTCCTGCAGCTGCGGAAGATCTATCTTGGTGCGATCGCCGCCGTGAAAGCCCTCGAGTTGCACCGGCATCTCTTCCCCTTCCAAACTCGGCGAAAGACCAACGAAAGCCACCACCACGTCGGCCTGGCGGGCAATCTGCACCGCCTGATCGCGCATCGGGGCCGCTTCCGGTTGCCACACAAAATGAATGCCGGCGCCAAACATGGGAGCGTTGTGGGCATATTCCAGACGGATGGCGTGCGGCGAAGTATTTTCGAAACGCATGCTATAGGAATCGTGCCCGGTAGACTTCTTGCCGTCACGTCCGGACTCCATCACCCGCTTGCCGTCCAGGTAAAGCCGGAAGCTATCCGCGCCGTCGCAGGGAGAGCAATGCTCCGGAGAAATATGAAAGACATAGCTGCCCGCGCCCGGGACCGCGATGGAGCCGCTCCAACGCACGCTGAAGGCCGTGGGCGGCACAGCATCGGAGGGCGAGGTAGCGCCCCAATCAAAATCCACCTGCTTGTCGACACGGGTCAGGACCGGCTGCCCACTCCACTCAGCGTTGTTGAAGTACTCTCCCTTCAGTCCAATATCGCCCCCCATATCGCCGCCGCTACGCAAAACACTGCGTGGCACGGTCACGGGAAACCCTGCGACATACGATGAGCCTTGCGCATAGAGCACCTTGCCGCCGCCGCGCAAAGCGCTCCTCGATACCATCGAGCGGCAATATCGGGTGCGACGGCTGGCCGCTGTAATTGCCTTCGAGCGACTCGAGGGCCGCGGCATTGGGGCCAATCACCGCGATCGTTTTTCCCTTTGCCTCCAGCGGCAAGATGCCGTCCGTGTTCTTGAGCAATACGATCGATTCCTGTGCCACCCGGCGAGCCAGCATGCGGTGCGCCTCGGAATCAACTTCCGTATGCGGTATGCGCGTATAAGGTACGTCCTGCGGCGGATCGAACATCCCCAGGCGGAAGCGCGCGGTGAACAGTCGCGTCACTGCTGCGTCCACCTCGCTCTCGCTGATCAGCTTGTCCTTGAGTGCCTGGTTCAGGCTGGCAAACTCCGGACCGCAACTGGTGTCCGTGCCCGCGCGCAGGGCAAGCACTGCGCCATGCTCTTCATCCGAAGCAAACTTGTGCCCCTTCCATATATCTGTCAGCGCCCAGCAATCGGAGGTGACAAAGCCGGTAAATCTCCAATCCCCGCGCAGCGTCTTTTTGAGCAGCATGTCGCTAGCGCATGCCGGCGCTCCATCGATCGCGTTGTACGCACACATGGTGGAAGCCGCTTTGCCTTCTACGATGGCCGTGTGGAAAGCGGGTAGGTACGTCGCCTGCAGATCCTGCGGCGAAGGCTTCACGTCAAACTCGTGCCGCAACTGCTCCGGTCCGCTGTGTACGGCAAAGTGTTTGGGCGTAGCCACCACTTTCAGGTATTTAGGATCGTCCCCCTGCAACCCCGTGATAAAGGCGAGGCCCATCCGCCCGGTCAGATACGGATCCTCTCCGTAGGTCTCCTGCCCGCGGCCCCAGCGGGGATCGCGAAAGATATTGATGTTTGGCGACCAGATCGTCAGGCCGAAATAGATGCGATGGTTGTCGTGGGCAGAGGCATAGGCATACTTTGCCCGCGCCTCGGTGGAGATGGTGTCTCCCACCGAATGCATCAAGGAGCTATCCCAGGTCGCTGCCAGGCCAATCGCCTGGGGAAAAACCGTGGCAATGCCGGAGCGGGCCACACCGTGCAGACCCTCGTTCCACCAGGTGTATTCAGGGATGCCAAAGCGCGGAATGGCCGCCGCGGTCATGGTCATCTGGGAGACCTTCTCCTCCGGCGTCAACCGCCCCACCAGGTCAGCGACGCGCTGCTCGATCGGCAGCGAGGGATCCTGAAAGGGAAACTCAGCGGCCCGGGCGCCCAACACTCCAAATAGCACGCCGGCCAATCCACACGCCCTCGCCAATCTCCGCACCTTGAACCTCCCAGTAACCGTGAGGATAGTACCAGCCGGTGAAGATCTGCCACAACCGGCCGCCCTGCCGCATCGTTAAAATAGAGTTTTCGGGCGAGGTGCTGCATCCATGGCCAGGCAATTCACTTGTATCGAACCGCACCACCGCGATTTTATTTTGAAACAGCGCATATTCTTCACCGCGTCCGCCGCTGCCCAGGGACGAGTGAATGTTTCGCCGAAAGATGGGGCCGCCTTGCGCATCCTTAGCGCAAACAGCGTCGCCTATCTCGACCAGACCGGCAGTGGAAACGAAACGGCGGCTCATCTCCGTGCCAACGGACGCTTGACCATCATGTTCTGCGCCTTCGCCGGAGCGCCCCTGATTCTCCGCCTCTATGGCCAAGGCAAAGTTCTCCCTCGCGGTAGCCTCGCCTACTCCGGCCTGCTGGCTTCTGCATTTGAAAATGAAGAGCGGCCAGGATCGCGCCAGATCGTGGTGCTCACGATTGATTTGGTCCAGACTTCCTGCGGATATGGCGTTCCGCTATTCGAATACATCGACGAACGCAGAACCCTTACGCGCTGGGCAGAAGCGAAAGGTGAAGCCGGAATCGAAGAGTACAGGCGGTCGAAAAATGAGTTCAGTATCGACGGATATCCGACTGGGATACTCGAGTCCTCTTAGAGCTAGGATATTCAGCCACGATGAATAAGTCTCCCGATACCGAGGTCCTCATCGTCGGCGCAGGACCAACAGGCCTGGTGTTGGCCCTCTGGCTGACGCGGCTGGGCATACGTATAAGGATAGTTGATAAGACAGCAGAGCCAGGAACGACATCGCGCGCGCTGGCAGTACAAGCACGAACGCTCGAGTTCTACAGCCAGGTCGGGCTCGCGGAGGCAGTCGTTGAGACGCGGGCGGAAGACGATCGCCGCGAATCTTTGGGTTGCCGGCAAGCGCGTGGCCCATGCCGTGCTGGGCGAAATGGGCGCAGGGCTCAGCCCATTTCCCTACGCGCTCATCTTTCCTCAGGACGAACACGAGCAGCTCTTGGTCGAGCGCCTGAACCAGGCCGGCGTACAGGTCGAACGACGCACCGAACTCGTGCGTTTCGAAGATGCCTCAGGCCGCATCATCGCCTATCTGAGATCGCCCGATGGAGAACAGGAGCAGTGCGAAGCTGCCTACATCGCTGGTTGCGATGGAGCCCACTCCACGGTCCGCGAGGCCTTGCAGATCGGCTTTCCCGGCGCGGTTTATGAACATCTCTTCTACGTCGCTGACGTAGAGGCGAGCGGAGCGGCCATAAACGGTGAACTGAATATCGCATTGGACACGACTGACTTTCTGGTCGTCTTCCCCTTAAAGAGCGACGGCCGAGCACGCCTCATCGGCACAGTACGCCAGGAAAGCGAGCACCAGCGCGAAGACCTGTCGTGGAATGACGTAAGCCGACGCGTACTCGAGTGGTTGCCCATCGATGTCAAGCGCGTGAACTGGTTCTCAACCTATCGCGTGCACCATCGCGTGGCGGGACATTTCCGCCAGGGCCGCGCGTTCCTGCTCGGAGACGCCGCCCACATCCACAGTCCCGTAGGTGGGCAAGGGATGAACACCGGCATTGGAGACGCAGTGAACCTCGCCTGGAAGCTGGCTGCCGTTCTGCAGGGCCACGCCGACGCGGCGCTTCTCGACAGCTATGAGCCGGAACGCATCGCCTTTGCCCAACGCCTGGTGGCGACCACGGATCGGGCCTTCACCGCGGTGACCAGCACAGGCGCGCTGGCACGCTTGATCCGGCTGCACCTTGTGCCGCTCTTGCTCGCGCCCATCTATCGGCTGACGGCCGCGCGCCGTTTGATGTTCCGCACCGTTTCGCAAACGGCCGTGAACTATCGTGAAAGCAGCTTGAGCGAGGGGCAAGCGGGAGAGGTGCACGGCGGGGATCGTCTTCCCTGGGTGAACGCGAACGGCAGCGACAACTTCACGCCTCTCACTTCCCTGGCGTGGCAGGTGCACATATACGGTGAGTCGAATGCAGAGATCCAAAATCTCTGCGATGAGCGAGGATTGGCGTTGCACATCTTCCGCTGGTCTCCGGAGGCAAGTCGCACGGGCCTCCAGAGGAACGCCGTTTATCTGGTACGGCCGGATGGCTACGTGGCGCTAGCCGATAGTGAAGGCCGAGCGGCAATGGTCGCGTCCTACCTGGCCAGTCACAAGCTCACATTGACTTAGTTCTCAAACCGAATCCACGAAAGTAGCCGAAAGGACGCTCTCCTCGGGAGACCAGCTGACTGGTTCTACGCGGCCAACTCCAAAGACCCAAGCGATGCCGCCGGCCAATGCGATCGCAGACGTGATCAGAAATGGGGTGCGAAAGTTTCCCGACCGGTTCACGATAAACCCGGTGAGTGCCGGCGCAATCACACCAGCAAAATTCGCAAACCCACCCTGAAAGCCAGTCCACGTGCCCGCTGCTTTCGGGCCGGCAAGAATCTGGCAAAACGCATAGATGCCCGAGGCTGCGGTTCCGCATCCCGCCCCCGCGAGCAGCAGCCATGGCAGATAGGTGTGTGGTCCGGCGAGCGCACAAGCAGCGATGCCGATCGCTCCCGTGGTATGTCCAATGGCCATCACCGATTTTCTGACCAGGGTCGTGGTGTAACCACGCCGTATAAAGAAATCAGAAAGCGCACCAGCGGTCATCGCCGACGTGGCGTCCACCAAAAAATACAGACCAGCGATTCTCGCCATCGAGGTCATCGTAAGGTGGCGTTCGCGCACCAGGTAGAACGGAAGCCAGGTGACCATCACATACAACAAGTAGTTTCCGCAGAAGTGGCCTGCCGCAGCTCCCCAGAAGGAGCGCTTCCGCAACATGGTTGCGATCGTAGCCAACCCCCTGAAGCTGGAGCCGCCCAATGCATGGCCGCGCGGCATCCACTTCTTCCACGCAGGCAGCCACACCAGGCTCACCAGGCCGATGCCGATAAACACTGGCCGCCAGCCATACTTTGCCATCAGAAGTCCGGCGCCAAACATGCCCACCGCAGGACCCGATCGGATCCCGGTAATAATGGCGCCGTTGGCGAAGCCGCGACGTTCTTCCGAGACATGCAGCGCGAGAATCTTCGAGCACGACGGAAACGCGACCGACTCGCCGATCCCCAGAACCAGGCGCGTCACCAGCAACAACGCGAATCCAGGTACAAGCCCGGTAGCCACCGTGGCCAACGACCACACCAGGAAACCGGTGGCAACCACCAAGTTCACTTCGAATCGGTCTACCAGCCAGCCCACAACGAAGAGCAACGCGGTATACGTCCAGAAGAATGAGGAAAGCAGAATTCCCAATTGCCAGGGATTGAGGTGTAGCTCGTCTTTGAGCAGCGGCGCCGCAATGGAGAGATTGCCCCGATCGACGTAATTGATCAACACGGAAAGCGACAGCAGAAAGAGCCACGGAGCAATCGCGCTGAGCTTCTGCGGAGTCACTTTCAAGCGACGCGCTCTCCCCGGGCGAACACCATCGCCGGCCGCTGGGTACCCAGGAAGTACGGAATCTCTCTGTAGTCGCTCGCCTCGTGAATAACAAAGTCCGCGGACTTGCCCTGCTCCAGCGAGCCCACCTGGTCGGCGAGGTTGAGGCTCCACGCTGCATTGATGGTTGCCGCGGTGAGCGTCTCCGCCGGGGTCATCTTCATCTGCGTGCAGGCCAGCGACATCACCACCGGCATGGAGGCCACGGGCGAAGACCCGGGATTGAAGTCAGTGGCCAACACCACGGCAAGTCCGGCTTCGATCATGGCGCGCGCCGGCGCGTAATGCCGGGAACCAATCGAGTACACGGAACCGGGCAACAAGACTGGCTGCACCTTCGCCGCAGCCAGAGCGGCGATCGAAGCTGCGTCGGTATGCTCCAGGTGATCGGCAGTGGCAGCACCGAGGCGCGCCGCCAGCGTGGCGCCACCAGAACAGCTGAACTGGTCGCCATGGATGCGCAAGCCAAAGCCCAGGCGCCTCGCCGCTTCGAGAATGCGCGCAGCGGACTGCTGATCGAAGATGTGCGGCTCGCAGAAAACATCGCAGAAGCTCGCCAGCTTGTGCAAACGCACAAGCGGAAGCATCTCGTCGATCACCAGCTCAACGTAAGCGCCGGTGCGGCCAACGAACTCGTCTGGCACTTCATGTGCGCCGAGAAAGGTCGGCACGCAGCGCAATGGAGTGGTCGCCTCTGTTTCGCGCACCACGCGCAGGATCTTCATCTCTGCTTCCACGGTCAGCCCGTAGCCGGACTTCGCTTCGATCGTGGTGGTGCCGCCGCGTAGAAACCACGATGCGTGCTTTTGTGCGACGGCCAGGAGGTCGCTTTCGCTGGCATCGCGCGTGCGACGGACGGTGGAGCGAATGCCCCCGCCTTGGCGCGCTATCTCCTGATAGGTGATCCCGGAACAGCGCATTTCAAATTCATCGGCGCGATTGCCGGCGAAGACCAGGTGGGTATGCGCATCCACGAAGCCGGGAGTCACTACCCTTCCTCCGGCGTCGATCATCTGCGTATCGTTGTTGAGCAGGGCCTCGATCTGGCTACGTGTGCCGGCCGCGTCGATTTTGCCGCCGCGGATCAGCATGGCTCCGTCATCGATGATCGCCAGCTCGCGCATCTCGGCGCCCACGCGAGGACGGTGCGCGCCAGAGAGCGTGACCAGTTGCCCACAGTTCACCAGTGCGCACAATGAGCGGTCTTCGAAAGACGGTAGCCTATTCTCCTGCACTCCATGAGAGTACCGCAGAGCAGCACTTCTTGAAGGAAAAGCGACGTGAGCGTTGTGCTCGGAGGCTTCAGCTCGACTTTTTGGCGGGGCGGCTGTAGACCGCCTTCAGCGAACCTCTCGCTAGGACATGCCCACGCATCGCGGCCTCGACTTCCCCTTGCGTAGCACCGGGAGGCAGATGCAAGACGACATCAAGCGCGTAGAGCCGGAAGAAGTAGCGGCCGCTGGATCCAAAGAAGGGGCAGGGTCCGTAGTAGCCGATATGGCCCACATCGTTCACCCCCTGATGGGCGCCACCGGGCAATTGCTTCTCTTGAGGAATCGCCTCAGCAAGCTGGCGGGTTCCAGAGGGCAAATCATAGAGCACCCAATGTGAGAACGAGCCGACTAACGGGTGGGGATCACTGAAGGTCAGCACAAAGCTCTGCGTCTCAGGTGGCGGCGAATTCCACGACAGCGTCGGCGAAACATTTTCGCGGTCGCAGGTGAACTTCTGCGGCATCTCGTCGCCGCTGGACCAACCAGGAGTGCGTAGCTGTAATGGTGCGGGTGACACCCCCAGGATGTGGGACTGTTTACATCCAAGTTGCGCCAGAATCATCACCGTGACAGCAAACGCCGCCACTTGCCTCCGCAAGATAATTCCCCCCGTACGGCCGCGGAAAGCGATCCCGCTCTGATAGGCTAAACGCTCAGTAAAAAATCAACAAGAACTTATCACTGTGGCATTAACACGGTTGTAATGTTGCCCATGTTTCCGCCTTCACTTTTCTTCCATGGGCAAACGTAAACCCGCATCTTGAGCAAAGCTTCGCGCCGCAGGATAACCCGCGTCCGCATGCCGCAGCACACCCATTCCAGGATCGGTAGTGAGGACGCGCTCCAGGCGCAATGCGGCTTCGTCTGTGCCATCAGCGACCACCACCATGCCCGCGTGCTGGGAATAGCCAATGCCCACACCGCCGCCATTGTGGATGCTGACCCACGATGCGCCCGCCGCGGTGTTTACCAGCGCATTCAGCAGCGGCCAATCGGCCACTGCATCGGAACCGTCGAGCATTCCCTCCGTCTCACGATACGGAGAGGCGACCGATCCAGTATCGAGATGGTCGCGGCCAATCACGATGGGTGCCGTGATCTCGCCCGAACGCACCAATTCATTCATCGCCAGGCCCAGCTTTGCCCGTTGCCCATAACCCAGCCAGCAGATGCGCGCGGGCAATCCTTGAAATTGAATGCGATCGCCGGCTAATTTGATCCAGCGCTTGAGGCCTTCGTCCCCAGGAAAGAGCGAGAGTACCAGCTGATCGGTCTTTCGAATGTCTTCCCCATCGCCGGAGAGCGCCACCCAGCGGAACGGCCCTTTGCCTTCGCAAAACAACGGCCGGATGTATTCCGGCACGAAGCCTGGGATATCAAAGGCATCTTCCACCCCGGCCAACTTGGCGTTGGTGCGAAGATTGTTTCCATAATCGAAGACCACCGAGCCGCGGCGCTTCAATTCCAGCATCGCCTCCACATGCTTGCCCATCGCAGCCATGGACCGGGCAACATATTCTTCGCTGTCCTGCTGGCGCAGCGCCAGCGCCGCCTCAAAGCTCATGCCGTTAGGCACGTATCCATTCAATGGGTCATGGGCGCTGGTCTGATCCGTCACAATTTCAGGAATCAAATTACGCCGTAGTAGCTCGGGCAAAACATCCGCCGCATTGCCTACCAAACCAACCGAGCGAGCGGCGCCTTCCCTTCTCGCTTCCGCAAGCAACTGCAGCGCTTCATCGACCGTGGTTGCCATGCGGTCGCAGTAACCGCTTTCCACTCGCTTCTGAATGCGCTTCGGATCCACGTCGATGCCGAGGAAACACGCGCCGGTCATGGTGGCGGCCAGCGGCTGCGCTCCACCCATGCCTCCCATACCACCGGAGACAATCAGTTTGCCTTCCAGGCTACCGCCGAAGTGTTTCCGTCCGGCCTCGGCGAAGGTTTCATACGTGCCCTGCACGATGCCCTGGCTTCCGATGTAAATCCAGGACCCGGCGGTCATCTGGCCGTACATCATCAGCCCCTTTTGTTCCAGCTCGCGAAAGACCTCCCAGTTGGACCACTTGCCGACCAGATTGGAGTTGGCGATCAGCACCCGCGGCGCCATTGTGTGGGTGCGCAAAATACCCACCGGCTTACCCGATTGGATCAGCAGCGTTTCATCGTTCTCCAGGCTTTCGAGCGCCCGCACGATGGCGTGGAAGCAGGGCCAATCGCGTGCCGCCTTCCCTGTCCCGCCGTAGACCACCAGCTCGTCCGGATTCTCAGCTACCTCCGGATCGAGATTGTTCATCAGCATGCGCAAGGCGGCTTCCTGCTGCCAGCCCTTGGTGCGCAGGCGGGTTCCTCGCGGCGCACGAATGACCTGTTTATGCGGACCAGCTATCAAAGTCTCCATCGCGAATCCCCTTTGCCAAGCGTTCGATATCTCCTGCAATCACCCGGTCTTCGTCCAGCCGAGGGACCAGCGTGCGTATGAATTGGCGTGCCCGCTCGATCTCTGTCGCGGCCTTGAGCGGCTGACGGTATTCCAGTCCCTGCGCCGCGGTCATCAGCTCAATGGCCAGTACCTTCTCCGCATTCTCGACAATTTGCTTCAGCTTGAGCGCGGCCGTCATGCCCATGGATACATGATCTTCCTTGCCCCCGGAGGTGGGCAAACTATCCACGCTCGCCGGATGGGCAAGCACCTTGGCTTCATTCAACAGCGCTGCCGCAGCCACGTGCGCGATCATAAGCCCGGAGGAGAGGCCCGGCGTTTGCGCAAGAAACGCAGGCAAGCCCTCGTTGACGTCGGGATTGATGAGGCGATCGATTCTGCGTTCGCTGATGCTCATCAGGTCGGTCACCGCGATGGCTGCATAGTCCAACGCGAGGCCCAACGGCGCACCATGGAAATTTCCTCCGGACAGCACCTCGCCGGCGCCAGACTCACAGAAGATCAACGGATTGTCGGTCGCCGATCCGGTTTCGATCTCGATCACCTGGCGCACATGTTCGAGCGCCCCCCGCGCTGCTCCGTGGACCTGCGGCATGCAGCGGAGGCAATAGGCGTCTTGCACCCGCGGATCATTCACCCGGTGGGACTCGCGAATCTCGCTATCGCGCAGCAGCGCCCGCAGATGCGCGGCCGCCTGCATCTGGCCGGGATGCGGCCGTGCCTGGTGAATCCGCTCGTCGAAGGCCACCGGGGTTCCGCGCAACGCCTCCAGCGCCATCGCGCCGGCGAGATCGAAGAGCCGGTTCACGCGTACTGCGCGCAGCACCGCCAGGCCACCCACCGCGGACATGGCCTGGGTTCCGTTGAGCAGCGCAAGGCCCTCCTTGGCTTCGAGCACCAGGGGAGTCAGACCAGCTTTCCCGAGCGCCGCCTGGGTGGGCATCCGCGCGCCCTCGAAAAACACTTCGCCTTCCCCGATGAGCACTAGGGCAAGATGCGCCAGGGGAGCCAGATCTCCGCTCGCGCCCACTGAGCCTTTACTTGGGATGACGGGGTGTACGCGGCTATTGAGCAGTGCTAACAGCAATTCGATCAACTGGTAGCGGACGCCGCTCAATCCTTTCGTGAGGACATTTGCGCGCAGCAGCAGCATGGCGCGCACTTCTGCTTCGTCCAGGGGCTCGCCCAGTCCGCAGGCGTGGCTGCGCACAAGATTGCGTTGCAGCTTTTGCAGGTCTTCGCTGCCGATGCGCACATCGGACAATTTGCCGAAGCCGGTGTTGATCCCATAGGCCGTTTCATTGCTGGTGACAATGCGCTCGACCACAGCTTGGGACGCGGCTATTCTCTGACGGGCTCCCGGTGCAATGGCCACCCGCATCGAGCCGGAGGCCACCAGGCTAACTTGATCGAGCGAGAGCGGCTGTCCATTCAGTTCCAGGACGCCAAGGGTGAGACCCGTTGTCATGCTGACCATCGTATGGGCTTGGGCGTAATCAGGCTAGAGACACGATGGCTCGCGATATTACGCAGGCCCAAGCTTCACGACCTGAAAGCTTCCAGGCTCAGCCGCGTCTACCGCTTCCACGACCGGTTGAGGATTATGTTTCAGCACATTCCAGTTATTCGTGCTGAGAACGACTAGGGCGAGCTCCATGCCCCGGAGGTCTTGCTGGAACGAGAGATTCTTGTCGGCCGTGACCATCACCGCGAAGCCCGCAACTTCGGCCGCGCGCAGAAGTTCGCCATTTTCCAACTCGGCCCACCCCATCTCATCGGCGGTGCTGACATCGTGAGCGGACATTGAATTGCGCAATCTGTGAGGTATGTTGTGGTCGAACAAGACCTTCACGATTGGCGATGGTCTTGCTGCCGAGCCGCGAAACTCAGCAGTTCTCGGATGGTCGCTTCAGGAATGGCGAAGTTTTCCGAAATCTCCTCCACTGGCGAGCCTCCCTCGTAGTTTTCAACGATCGAGTCAGCCTGCACCCGTGTACCCTTCAGGATCGGCACACCGCTCACCTTGCGGGGATTGATCTCGACGATGGGGCAATCGGACCAATCCACTACCGTCTTCTTAGCTTGGATGTGCATAGACATAGATTATAGGCTGCAGCTTCGAAGCGTATTCAATTCGAACGACCGAGATCGAGAGTCCGCATGATCTCCATCGCGGCTTCGTTTGGGGCGTAGAGACTGGTATCGATCGAGAGCGCTGGTTCCGGCATGTTCGATGCATCGAAAACTCCGTCCGCGTACAGCTGCTCAAATAAGGAGACCGAAGATAGCTTCTGATAGGCCAGTCTGGACGGGCTGTCGATACGCCGCTTTAGCTCCTCAAGCGGGCATACCAGCTCAACAAAATGGACTTCGCCCCCTTCCCTCTCGACCGTGCTCTGAGCTTCACCGATAAAGCCGGGCCGGACGGTTCCCTCGGGCGCGAACGTGAATATCAATCCGGGCAGGTGGCTGCGGCAAGCCTGCTCAAAGACTGATAGCCAGATTTGCTCCCGCAACTCGACGAACGGAGGACTCCCGAAGTCGAAGATCGACAAGAGAAGATCCACCACGAGGTGATTGTGAAACAGTTTGTAACCTGTCATCGCCGCAAGTTCAACGGCGACCGTCAGTTTGCCGGTCGCGGGCAAACCGTAGATGAAGATCAGCTTCATGAGGCCTCAACAAACGATTGAGTTTTCTGTTTCAGGTGTTTGGTAAAACGGCACTTATCTGACCTGGCCGAAAGAACTTGACTGCAATTATCTCTGCGCGCTGAACTGGCTCTGAGGTGACTTCCGTCACTCAAAGTAACTCCAGGTGGCCGCGGATGGGCTTGCAACCGAGGTAGTTTCATTCCGCCCTTCAGGGCCTACTTTTCTGACGAAAGGGGTCGAGGCAGTCGACCCAATCCGGTGTTCCCAGACCAGACCAGTGCCTCCAGAACGGAATTCCTCATTATCCGCGTTTTCCCTGTTGCGTTTCCCGTCTTTCCGTCGGAAACTGCGAGAAAGCGATCAAACGGGGATTGGGTGACGTATGCATTCAACGGCTCTGGACAAGAGTGGATTCACTACAACTCTGAACATGGCCTTAAGCTCCACTGCTCCCGAGCGGTCCGCCGAAAATTTTCACCGCAAGCAGCTCGCTCGTTTCGGTAAGTGGCTGTATCGATTGGGTTTCGTACCCGGTACGGCGGGGAACCTCTCGGTTCGCCTGAGCCACGACCGCATTCTGGCCACGCCCACCGGCATGAGCAAGTTCATGCTCAAGGCGGCGGACATGGTCGTGGTCGACATGGAGGGTCACCGCGTCGGCGAAAGCCGGAACGTGACCAGCGAAATCGGCATGCACCTGGCGATTTACCGCCAACGTCCAGACGTGCAGGCAGTGGTCCATGCGCATCCGCCCATCTCCACCGGCTTTGCTTCCTGCGGCTTGGCCCTGGAAGAGCCCCTGTGCTCGGAGGTTGTCATGGCTCTGGGGTCGATCCCGCTGGCGCCCTACGCGACCACGGGTACAGCGGACGTGGCATCCAGCATTCAGCCCCTGATCGTCGATCATGACGCGGTCCTGCTCGCCAACCATGGTGTCGTGACTGCGGGCGATACGCTGCAAGAAGCCTTCATGCGCATGGAAACGGTCGAGCACTACGCCCATATCTGCCTGGTCGCTCGCCAGCTCGGCTGTCCCCAGCCGCTCTCCTCTGATCATCTGCAACAGTTGTCCGAGGCTCGTTGCCGCTACCAACGGAACGCCCTACCCGGTTGCTGACGTGGAGTTCTAACTCTCACTTTCGCCTCTCACCCCGTCACTCGCAGTAGCATAGCTAGAGGAGAACCTTTGGCAACCGGCATGACTACGCAGATCATTGCGCCCAATCGGGCGCCCAATGAGGCCGACGGCCCCGGCCTGGTCGAAGAGAAAACACTGTTTCGGGTGCTCATCGCGGTGGGTCTCGGCCATCTGCTCAATGATTCGATGCAGGCCCTGCTGCCTTCCATCTATCCAATTCTGAAGACCTCGTTCCATTTGAATTTCGGTCAAATCGGTCTGCTGACCCTGACCTACCAGATGACGGCGTCCATCTTGCAGCCCTTTATCGGGCAATACACCGACCGCAAGCCCCTGCCATACTCCCTGCCTGTGGGCATGGTTTTTACCCTGTTGGGTTTGCTGCTGCTGTCGGTTGCGCCCAGCTTTGCAATGCTGTTGCTGGCCGCGATCGTTGATTGGCATGGGCTCAGCAGTCTTCCATCCGGAGTCATCACGGGTAGCGCGCCTGGCTTCCGGGGGCCGGCATGGAATGGCCCAGTCGATCTTTCAGGTGGGCGGAAACAGCGGATCGGCGATCGGCCCGCTGTTGGCAGCCTTCATCGTCCTTCCTCACGGGCAGCGCGGGGCGGCATGGTTCTCGATCCTGGCTTTGCTGGGATTTGTGCTTCTGCTGCGGGTGAGCCGTTGGTACAAGGGCCGCCTTCAGCATCTGAAAACCCGGCCGGCAAAGCATGCGGAAGAAGCGCATGGTCTGCCGCCCAGGAAAGTGGTTTCAGGCATCGCGATTTTGATCGCGCTCGTCTTTTCCAAGTTCTTTTATCTGGCCAGCATCACCAGTTATTACACCTTCTACTTGATGGCCCGCTTTCATATCGGAGTGCGGAGCGCGCAGCTTCATCTCTTTGCTTTTCTGGGAGCTGTCGCAGCGGGAACACTGATTGGAGGACCGATCGGCGATCGTTTTGGCCGCAAGGCAGTGATCTGGTGGTCCATTCTTGGGGTATTGCCGCTTACCTTACTGCTGCCTTACGCAAACTTCCTCTGGACCGGCGTGTTAAGTGTGTTCGTAGGCTTGATGCTGGCATCCGCCTTCCCCGCAATCGTCGTCTACGCGCAGGAGCTCGTGCCCGGGCGTGTGGGCATGATCTCCGGACTCTTCTTTGGCTTTGCCTTCGGCATGGGCGGCATCGGCGCGGCCATACTAGGCAGGATCGCCGACGCGACCAGCATCTTCACCGTGTACAAGATATGCGCATATCTTCCGGCGATTGGCTTACTGGCTGGGTTTCTGCCTGCCAAGCCGAGCGCCGTTGCGGGTAAATGACGAGGCCCGCAGGCCTCTTCTCCGTTCTCTTATTCCGTTCTGAGGGCCTGCATTGGATCGACCGAAGCGGCGCGCCATGCAGGGAAAAATCCTGCGGCCATTGACACCAACAGAAGCAGGACGAGTGCTCCTCCGATGGTCGCCGGATCTTCTGGGGAAAGTCCGAATAGGAAGCTCGTCGCCAGGTGCATGGCGGCAATGGATAGCACGAGCCCAATCAGGCCGCCTAGAGTGATCAGCAGCAGCGTTTCTTTCAGAACCAGACGCAGCACCGCCGAACGCGTGGAGCCAAGCGCAAGGCGCACCCCAATTTCGCTCGTCCGCCGCTCCACTATGTAAGACATGACCCCATAGAGCCCGAGGCATGCCAGCCCCAACGCCAGAAGGCCGAAGATGGAGGTTAAGCGGGCGATCAGCCGCTGTTGGGTCAGATTGTTCTTTACCTCTTCGTTGAGTGTGACGATGTCGATGATCGGGATCCTGTGGTCTACGGCGGCGACTGCCTGACGAACCTGGGGTGCTATCCATTGTGGATCGGCCATGGTCCGAATCTCCAGCCCGTCGATATTGCCCGGGGCCTGGGCAATCGGAAAATAGACCATGGGCGGGAGCCGCTTCGCGAATATCGTTCACGCGCGCGTCCGCCACCACACCAACGATGGCGAACGTTTCCTGAGGAGTATCGGCGTAGGAGAATCGTCGTCCGACAAATTCACCTCCGGAGAGAAGCTGCCGCGCAAATGTTTGATTCACGATGGCAACTTTGGGAGAGGCCGGGCCATCGGTGGTCGCAAATGCTCTGCCTTGCAGACAGACCGATACCCACAGTCTCAAAATAATTGGGGGCAACATTGTTCATCTGGGTCTCAGCCTTTCGGCTTCCCTGATGTTGATTGTCATCGAGGATCCGTATCGCGCTCGAGTCAAAGCAACCAGCGACGATCGAGCACGTGGTCACACTCGCGGAGCGGACGCCGGGGATCGCTTCCACCTGGCTGGTCAGACGCTCGTACAACGAGGGGAAGTCGCTCGCCTGGTAATCCACCATGTGCGTATCGAGATGCGCACTGAGCAGATGGTCACGGTCGAAGCCGGGGTTAAGCATGCTGTAATTCCCCAACGTTCGCACAAACATGCCGGCGCCCACAAGCAGCACCAGGGAGAGCGCCACCTGGACAGCAACCAGCCCTTTCCTCAAGGACCAGCGGGCTTCGCGTCCGGAGATCGACTGAGCGCTGCCTTTCAGTACCGATGCAGGATCGACATGCGCGCTCTTGAGGGCCGGCGCCAACCCGAACAAAAGGCCCGTCGCCATAGTGACCATTACGCTGAAGATCAGGACGCGAGCATCGGGCGTAAGGTTGAGCGGAATAGGAGTGCTCTCGGTCGATGCCCACTTCGGCAGCACGCTGGTACAGGCGAAAGCCACCGCAATTCCGAGCAAGCCACCAAGGGAGGACAGCAGCACGCACTCCGTCAGCATCTGGCGAATGAGCCGCGAGCGGCTAGCGCCCATTGAGAATCGCACGGCGAAGCCTCGTTGCCGGGCAGCCGCCCTGGCCAGCAGAAGATTTGCTATATTCGCGCACGCTATCAGGAGCACCATTACAGCCATAGCCATCAGAAGAAGCAGAGGCTGCTCGAATTCGTGCCGGAGATTCGCAAATCCCTGCTGGCCGGGTTCGAACGTCAGTGTAACCGCTTGGAACGAGCGCACAAGATCCGGGTCTGACACGCCCTGCGTCGCCTGTAGCAGATCGTTGTGATACACCCGGTTCATGACCGTGGTGATCTGAGCGAGAGCAGCCGGTTCCTTAACCCTCACGAGGAGCTGCAGCCAGAAAATGCGGTCTTGGGGAATCCAGGGCTTCAAGGGCTCCGCGGATATGTCGCTGTAGTGGTCGTGATAACGCACGTCCGCCTGCATCGTCAGCGGCATCCAGAAGTCGGGTTCCTTGCCCGCGCGCGCACCAAAGAAACCGCGTGCCGCCACACCGACAATCGAGAACGGCACACCGTTCACGGTCACCTTACGGCCGATCACCGCCGGATCACCGGCAAAGCGGCGTTGCCAGTAGCCATAGCTGATGACAGCCACGGCGCTGCCGCTCACCTTGGAGTCGTCGGTAGGCGTGAGCAACCGGCCCAGGAACGGCCAGGTTTCAAAGACTTGAAAGTAGTTGCCGGAAACAAGCTGCCCCGAGGCGCGCTCCGGTTGTTCCGTCCCTAGATTGATGTAAAAGTTGTCAGGCCAAGTCATGGCCCCGATCCCTGCGGTATCCGGCAACTGCTGGCGCACGTGAAGAAAGAACGGATAAGAAACCCGGGTTTTCTCCGCAGGGTGATCGGTCTGTTTTACCAGTAGCAGCTGTTCGGGTCGCGGTACGGGGAGCGACTTCAGAAGCACCGCGTCCACTAAGGTGAAGATGCCGGTGGTGGCCCCGATGCCGAGCGCCAGCGTAAGCAGCGCCACGGTGGCAAAACCAGGCGACCTGCGCAATTGCCGCAGAGCGTAGCGTACGTCGTGCAACAGAGTTTCCAGTGCAGGTAGCGTAGCTTGTTCGCGGAACGTTTGTTGTGCCTGCCCCAAGCCCCCGAGACGAATCAGTGCCTGCCGTCGTGCTTCTTGCGGCGCCATACCGGATCGCACATTGTCGTCGATGTGCATCTGCAGATGGCTTTCCAGTTCGGCCGCAAGCTGCTCGTCTGCTCGCCCCGCGCCGCACATTCCCAGCAGCCGCATCCACAGTGTTCGCAGCTTGCGCATCACGCCTCCTCCGCCGGGGAGAGGGCGCGGCGAGGACCTATTCGGTTCCCCCGTCGTCCTCTTGGTTACCCATATGAACTCTGCCACACTCTCTATGGGAATGCAATAGGGCGACTCGTAACTGACTCGTGGCGCTATGCATTCATCGTTCGCCCGTCTTGTTGAGCGCGGTCGTCGCCAACATCCCCCCGAGACCCATTGTCTCCACGGCAGACGATGGCACAATCACCATCGAGCCGCGCTCCTTGATTGCTTCATAGAGCATATTCATGGCACGCAGGTGCAAGGCGCCGGGCTTGTTGAGATACACCTCAGATGCTTCGGCGAATTTGGCGGCCACTTGCAACTCCGCGTCACCAAGTATGATGCGGGCGTGCCGTTCGCGTTCTGCCTGGGCCTGCTGGGACATAGCGTTCTCCAGCGGCTGCGGAATGCGCACATCGCGTATCTCCACCGACTGGACGGTTATTCCCCATGGGTTTGTCTTCTCATCAAGAATTTTCTGCAGTTCCTGACCAAGGGCCTCACGATCGGTTATCAACTTCGCCAAGTCGTGACGGCCAATGGATTCGCGCAGCGCTGTTTGGGCGCTCATCGCGATCGCCTCTTCGAAATTCGCTACTTCCAAAATTGACTTCTCGGCGTTCCACACCAGCCAGAAGACGATCGCGTCCACATTCACCGGAACCGTATCCCGAGTCAGCGTGGATTCCGCCGTGACCGTGCCGATTCGTACCCGCTGATCGACAAAGCTGCTAAGCGTGTCTACCACCGGGGTGAGCATGAATATCCCTGGGCCCTGGAGCCTCTGGAAGCGCCCGAAACGAAGCACGGCAACCTTCTCCCACTGGCGCACAACTTTGATCGAGAACAAGAAGAACAAACCAACCAAGACTCCGAGAAGTAGCGGCAGGTTGTTTTTCATCAGAAATGTTCCGGCCAATCCGGCGGCCATGCAAGCAACCATGACCGTTATTGCAGGAGCGCTGATATCGAAACGCGGGCTCATTCTGCTATCTCCTTTTTGCATTTTGCTCATTGCCATGTTCCTTCAAAGCGTCCATCAGTTCGGTGAGACTGAAACCACTCGCACCGGCCCGGGCGATGACTTCGGCTGCAAGCTGTTGCATCTGCCTAGTCCGCGCGCGGCTATCGGTTGGGACCGGCTGCTCCGCGATAAACGTTCCAGTTCCCTGCTGGGTTTCCAAAAGACCTCGGATCTCCATCTCGCGATAGGCACGGGTCACGGTATTCGGGTTAATCGCAAGATCGACAGCGACCTGGCGGATGGTCGGAAGCTGATCGCCGGCCTTTAGACGGCCGGCCGCGAGCGCGCCCTGCACCTGGTCTATCAGCTGTCGATATACGGGAACCCCGCTGTGCGCATTGAGTTGAAAGCTAAACATGCCGTCTGCGCTCCGTGTTCGATTCTTCATCTGTTGACTAGTGTACTAGTTTTCTAGTACATGTCAAGTGAGGTAAGAAAAAAATGAAACGCGTTCTGATGTGCGCTTTTATCGTCGGTAGCCTGGCAATCTCACTCCAACCAATCCCCGGGGCGGCGAGCCAAACACCCGCGGCCTCGCACGAAGCTCAAGCCGATACATCGACACCACAATTGCCTACGCCGTCGGGGACATTTGGGATTGGCCGGATCGGTTATGAGTGGATCGATTTCTCGCGCCCTGATGCCTATTCGACAGACCCACAGGCGCATCGTGACTTGATGGTCTATCTCTGGTATCCCTCACCGCGTGGAGATACTGAGGAAGCAGGACGGTACTTGCCTGGCGCGGACGCGATGGATGCTGACCCGAATCTTCAGCCTCACATGAAGGAGGAATTCGAGGCAGCATGGCCGCTGATTGTTTCCGGGAAGATCAGACCGCACGCAAGCGACAACGCCCCCGTCGCCACAACTCCGAGGAAATTTCCCATCGTGCTTTTATCTCACGGTCTGGGGGGCACCGGCTTCGAATACACCTCCCTGATTGAAGAGCTGGTGAGCCGTGGATATGTAGTGGCAGCGGTTGAACACACCTACACCGCCCTGGCGGTTGCGTTTCCCAACGGAAGGATCGTTCCCTTCCATCAGGAGACCCTACCGTCCGATCTCTCTCCCGACGAGCGGTTCAAACGAATGATGGCGTCGGTAGGCATAGGAATCAGTACGGGCGCCAGTGATCTGATATTTGTTCTGAACCGCCTGGAGAAGATGAATGAAGCCGGGCCACGGCACTTTCTGCTCAGCGGAAGACTCGATTTGAAAAACGTTGCGGCTATGGGCCACTCAGCTGGAGCCGATTTTGCGACGAGAGCCTGCCAACTCGACGAGCGCATCAAAGCCTGCGTAAGCCTGGATGGTGGAATGCCACCGGTATCGGCATTTCCCGAGTTTCCGGATGGCAAGTGGTTTCAACAACCCGTCCTTCTTCTCGAGGTAGACCATTCGGGCGAAAGGAAACCTTTCAGTGAAATGCAGTACACCGTTTACCTGAAGGAAATGGAAGCAGAACTCAACCGTTGTCCTATGGGTAGTTACCACGTCATATTAAAAGCACCAGGTCTTCATCACGGAAGCTTCAGCGATTACAGACTGCTGGCAGCGCAGGGCCGTGCACTCGAAACTCAAACCGCCCTACATAACTTACGGCTTACGCAGTCGTTTACGCTGGCCTTCCTTGACAGGTACTTAAAACAGGCGAAGGAACCCTTGCTGGATAATGCATCCCAGGACCCAGAGTTTGTAGTCAAGCGCTATGGTCACTAATCGAATTGCGGGTTGGCCCTACTCTGTGCGCAATGCCTGCATGGGCTCGATAGAAGCGGCGCGCCGAGCGGGAATCCAACATGCCACCAGGGCAATCGCCGATAGCAATGGCGGCACAACGGCGAAGGTCAGCGCGTCATGCGGGTGAATACCATAGAGGAAACTAGCCGCCAGTTTGGATAACAGCCATGCGGCTGGCCAACCGAGCGCCACGGCGATCAGCGTGAGCACCAGGCCCTGGCGCAAAACCAGTCGCTCGACTGTGCCTGGTTGCGCGCCCATCGCGATGCGGATTCCTATCTCGCGTGTGCGCCGGCTGACCCCATAACTCATCACGCCATACAGTCCCACCGTGGCAAGCACTAGCCCCATGCCGCCGAAGATGCCGAATAGCGTGGCCGCAAAGCGAGGCAGTATGAAGGCAGAATGGACGTGTTCATCCATGGTCTCTTCGTTGAATACGGCCATGTTGCGATCGAGCCCGTAGATCTGCCGCCGCACCGCTTCGCCCATGGCCGCGGCATGGCCCGCTGTATGAACCACGAGCGTATAGCCCAGCAAGTTAGGGTCGGCCCCGATGTTTTGCTCGATCGAGCGGTAAAGCACCGGCTTAAGATCCTCTCCCAGCGTAGTTGTTTTGACGTTGCCCACCACGCCGATGATCTGGTAGGTCTCGCCACCGCCGGTAACCAGTTGCCCGATGGGGTCTTCTCTGCCGAAGACGCGCTCTACAAAGGCCTGGTTGACCACAGCGGTCTTTTGACCGCTCGCCGTTTCCCCTCCGAAATCGCGGCCCGCGACACGCGGTATCCCCATGGTCTCGAAGTAGCCGGGCGTCGCCCTGGTGAGATTAGCCAGGGGCTCGTTTTTGCCGGAGTTTGGTCCGCCGCCAATATGGAACCTGACCGCTTCGCCGGCGATGGAGAGCGGCGGAAAATCTGTGCAAGCCACCGAGACCACACCCGGCAGAGCTGCTACGCGCTCCCGCAACTGATTGAGAAACGCGACTGTCCGCTGCGGCGTGTAGCCGTGAAGCCGTGGATCGACCGACATACTCAGCAGGTCCTGAGGGAGAAAGCCGAGATCGATGTTGGCCGCGGTTTTGAGACTGCGCAGGAAGAGACTGGTCATCGAAAGCAGAATTACGGACATGGCAATCTGCATCACCGTCAGCAGATTACGCAGAGTCCAACGGCGCCCGGGACGAGCCAGCGCATCCTCCCCTTTGAGTGCGCTGCCCAGCAGAGGATGCGCAGCAGCCCATGCTGGGGCCACTCCCAGGACCAACCCACTGAGGATGCTCAAAACAAAGGTGAAGACCAGCACACGCCAATCCACCGCTATGCGCATGTCGACAGGGACTGGTATGGGCAATTGAATGGCGGAGAGTGTCTTCGTCGCCCATAACGATAGAAGGACACCCAGAACTCCCCCGCCCAATCCCAGCAAGACACTCTCTACCAGCATTTGTCGCTGTAACCGGCCGCGGGTGGCTCCCAAGGCGAGACGCACGGCCATCTCGCGCTGGCGACCGGATGCCTGCGCGAACAGAAGGTTGGCGACATTGGCGCCTGCGATGGCCAGTACCAACAGCGCCACCACAGAGAGCGCAGTGAGAAAGATCAGTAACCCCTTTTGCTCGTCTGGCGGCAGTAAGCCCGTATGCACGAAGACAAAGGGCTTGTCCTTGTCGGTTTTTGGATAGCTACGTGCTAAACGTTCGGCCAGCGCATTCAGTTCGGCTGCAGCCTGCATCCGCGTTGCGCTCGGCCGCAGCCGGCCAACAACGAATATCCAGTTTTGCGTGCGGTCAGGGCCTTTGGGGAGGTTAGGAAATAATTGGTCAGCGCTCCCGAGTGGCACCCAGAACTCGCCCTCGAGAAACTGGTCAATGCCGTGGAAACCTACCGGCGCGACGCCCACCACCGTAAACATGTGGCCCGAGAGAGTGACTGTCTTGCCCACCATGGCCGGATCGTCGTGGAAGCGGCGATGCCAAAGACCCGCGCCCAATACGACGACCGGCTGGTTTTCTTCGCTATTCGTGAAACCGCGCCCGCGCATCATGCGAAGTTCAGTGACCTCGAAGAAATTTGCGCTGACTGCCTGACCGTATACGCGTTCCGGCTCTCCGCGACCACCGATGGAGGCAGGCACCAGCAGAAAGTAGCCCGCAACTCCGGAAAAGGATTTCACTTGTTCGCGAAGATCGTGGAAGAGTGGCCACGAAAGTGCATTTTCGCCACGCCTCTGGACGGCTAACAGGGTCGATGGATCGCCGACCGGCGCAGGACGCAAGACGAACCGGCTAACCATGGAAAAGATGGTGCCGTTAGCGCCCAGGCCCAAGCCGATCGAAAGCACGGCGATGGCTGTGACTGAGGGGTTTTTGGCGAGCCGGCGCACGCTGTACCCAAGGTCGCGTGAGAGCGTCTCCAGCCAGGGCAGTCCGCTCTGCTCACGATAAGCCTGCCGGGATTGCTCTGCGCCTCCGAGGCGAATCAGCGCCTGGCGCCTAGCTTCGTCGGGACTGAGCCCGGCGCGGATGCCGTCCTCGATGTGCATCGCCACGTGGCTGGCAAGTTCGTCCTCGAAATCACTGTCGCCATGCGGCTTGCGCAGCGCGCTGCGAAGTCGCATCCATAGAGCTCTGAGTTTGCGCATACGCCCCCAGGTGGGTGCGAGAAAGCTGCAAGATTTGCGGCAGTTTCCTCTTGGTTACCCATACGAATATTGACACTCTCTCTATGGGAATGCAATAGGACACGGCCGAGCGGTCCGATTCAGGCTCTAGAAATCCTGACTCGGGGTGCGAAAAACCGATTCATCGCAAACAGATAGACGATCGGTCCGGTCAAGACGGTGAGGGTACCCAAATGGGCGACAAGGGCTTCCCACAGATCGGCACGAAGGGTCAGTTGCATCAGATTTAGCGCCGGCGCACCGTGGCTCCAGTTAACTAAAGCAGCGCCGTACCATCCTTGGGTCCAAAATGCGAGGCCACCAATGATCACTGTCCATCCAGCCAAAAGAATCAGCCATGGAGGCGTTGTCCTCGGAGACTTGGCGCTTTCATGAAGTCCACAGTAAACCGGAAGAAGAACCAAGAGAAAGTTGTTTTCGATAGGTACCCACGCCCACGGGGTCATCCACAGGGCTCGCACCGGATACGGGCTACGGTAGACGGCGAAGACTGCACACAACAGAAAGAACAGAATCCCGTTAGCCCAGATCGTTTTTCGAGACAGCGTGCCCACCGCATAGGCGCTGGTCCAGGACCAGGTGATGAGCGCAGACGCTCGAAAACAAACCTCCAGGAAAAGTGCCGCCGACGATACTCCTGACCGGTAAGAGATCCCATCGTGCAACCACATCACTAGATTTGGAAAGAAACTTAGACTCAGCCAATTGGATTGCGTGGCCAAGAGCGGACCGACCGGAACAACGATAGCTACCAAAACAAACCATGGTTCCCAATTTTTCCAAAGACCGAGTTGGCGTCTCACAACCAAACCGAGGACGCCCTTGAACGCTTTGCGGTCACTGCTATCCAGTTCGGCAAGATCCCCAAGGACTGTTTCCCGCTCCGCGGCCTCGAGGGCTTTCGACAGCGCTTGCGTGGCCCAGATCCATAGGTTCCTCATTTCCGTGCTCCGGCCTGAGCAACCTGCCAAGATGTTCCGTGACTCACCTGCTGCACCGTCTCATAAAAAGCTGTTGCTGCGGCAACACCTTTCGCGGTGACCCGTACCATTCGTTTCGAGCGACCTCCGCGCTCCTGCGTCGGTTTGCCCGTCCAGGTCTTGATCAAGCCCTTTGCTTGGAGACGATCTAATGTTGTGTAAAGAGCTCCAATGGAGCATTGCCGCCGCGACGATCGCTCAATTTCCTGCAAGATAGCGGCACCATACGCCTCGTCTCCCAGGCGAACCGCTGCAGCGATGAGAAGGTACTCGAATTCACCAAGCATAGTATGCTTACATTGTGATATTAATAGCGCTGCAAGTCAAACCTTCTGCACGGAGGCGCTTCATGAAGTTGATCTATTCGTTTCCCTCGTACCTTATCCTGAGCTTATCCACGACTACGCTTCTTGCTCCGCGTACCGTTGCGCAGGATCATCCCGGACAAACGCAGTCGGCGCCGGACAAATTGTTCCCCCAGGCAAGCCGGAAGCCAGCTCCCAGTTTTTCTCTCACGGATGCGAACGGAAAGCAGATTCAACTAGCAGATTATCGGGGCAAGGTGGTTCTGCTGGATTTCTGGGCCACGTGGTGCGGTGGTTGCAAGCTCGAGATTCCCTGGTATATGGAGTTCGACCGGAAATATAAGCAGCAAGGCCTCACCGTGATTGGAGTGTCCATGGATGACGACGGCTGGAAAGCTGTCAAGCCATTCCTGGCAAGGAAAACGGATCCCGAAACGGGTGGAAACATTGCCATGCAATATCCCGTGGTAATCGGTAACGATCAACTTGCGAAAGCGTACGACCTTACCTCGATGCCGATGACGCTGCTCATCGACCGCCAGGGAAAGATCGCGCTATCTCACACAGGAGTCGTCAACAAGAATGATTTTGAAGCCCACATCCTTCAACTGCTGAACTAGTGTAGTGCGTCATGCGGATGTGCCCTGAAGGCCATAGCCTTCAGAAGAACGTACCCCGAGAGGCTGCGGAAAGAGTCCGCACCGAGCCGGAACGAATACCTCAGGGACTTTAGCCCCTGCCACGGCCATGCGCACGGTATTTTTTCCGCCATGCCGAAAGAAAAAGCCCAGGGGCTAAAGCCCAGATTTTTCTGTCCCTTTTACGGCCCGACTAAAGTCGTGCCCTGATACAAAGCCTCAGAGCCGCGACTACCTGAAACGCGAGTTGTTCTCTCCCAGTTCTCACGCAGACTCCAAAGCCCCTGGGCTTTCTCTTTGCGTCCTGGCGGAACATCGTGCATCGCTGAGAATTATCGCGGACAAGGATCCGTGCGGGATGCGCCGTTGGCAGGAGCTAAAGCCCAATTCTTTTAATCGTTTACGGCCCGACTAAAGTCGTGCAATGCGCCAAACCCTGACTACCGGAACTTTCGAAGAGGTTAATTGGCACAAGACTGACTCTCAGCCGTCTCTACGGGACTGATCCCGATACATCCTGAGAACTGGTTTGTCTTCATCGAGTGCTGTACTAATCGGCCCAATCGGAAAAGGCTAACTGGAACAAGTATGATTTTCCGTCGTCCCTGACAGGACTGAGTTTGCCAATGGAGTTCTCACGCGGACTCTAAAGCCGGTCGTATTCTCAACCGTTTAGAATTCGCGCCGTTGGATTACCTTGATCGATATCGCGACTAGGGACAGCGCAATCAGGAGAGTAGCCGCCATGTGTAGCCACGGGATCGGATCTATAGTGAGGGAAGGCCGCCAATGCAGATAGCCAAGGCCTGTTATGAAAATCCAGGGGTTATAGGGACGGAGTCCTTCCCCGCTAAGTATGATCAGTGACGCAATGAAGATGCCGTAACTCACGATGGGAGCTGTATACTCTCCCTCCACGACCGATGAGATCAGCAATGCAATGGCAAAATATAGCGACCCGCCGCCCAGCAGTACGACAACAAAAAACAAAGCCAGTGAGACTGAGTGTGTCTGGCCAACGGTGCTTGCGATGAGGAACATCGCGCTCCAGGGAACAATAACAAGCACCGCCGATTGCATCATTCCCATAGCCACACGTACCAGCATCAGGCGGACTCGGCTGACGGGTAAGGCGAGTGTGAAAGAAGATGCTCCTGACGCCTTCTCGCGCAGTAGGCCACCCATCATCAGCAAAGTGACGGCTACTACCCACATGGTGGCAAGGAGCATTTGCCCGCTGCCAAGCACACGGTCGTAATAGTCGGCCTTGTCGAAAGACGTAGCAGTTTTGTCTTCATAAAAGACTTGGAAGCAACAGAGAGCGACGATTCCGAGAAGGGAGATCTGGAATCGCGACCTAGTTTCAAGCCACGCTTTATACCAAAGCATTCTCTAGCTCTCCTTTACCGCTTCCAGAAACATCTCTCGGAGGCCGACCGAGCCGACCTCGACAGAACTGACGTGTAGATTGTGGGCTCGCTCGACAATTGCGTCCGCGTTCCTGCTAGCGAAGATTGTCATCTGACGACCACTGGTGCGGATGCTTTCAACACCTGCCACACGCAGCTCCTGTTCCCCTGGAAGTGACGGAAAGACGAGGTCGATCCGTCTATACGACCGGCGCATGTCGTCGAGCGATGCGTCGATGACGAGACGCCCTCGATGGAGTATGCAAACGTTGTCCGCGATGCGTTCGATCTCGGGGATTTGATGCGAGGAAAAGAAGACGGTGGTGCCTTCCCTGCATTGCGCCACCAGGTTCTCGAGCATCTGTTCGATGCCGATTGGATCGAGGCCCTCACTCGGCTCATCCAGAATCAACAACTCAGGACGTCGCGCGAACGCTAGCAACAATGCCACTTTTGTGCGCATCCCTTTGGAGAGCGACTTGATCGTTTGGTTGAGAGGTAGCCCGTAGGTGCGTAGGAGTTGCCGCTCAGTATCGGGGCGCCAATCAGTGTAGAACGATCGGGTAAAGCGAATGATCTGCTCAACAGTCATGTAGTCGTAGAGCCGCTTGCTCTCGCTCACATATGCGATCTTCCGGCGCAACTCCACGCTTTCACGGGGATCCGCGATGCGATTGCCTAACACCCTGCCTTCACCGCTGCTGGGCTCGATCATACCAAGCAACATCTTGATGGTCGTGCTCTTCCCCGCCCCGTTCAGCCCAAGGAAAGCCGTGATTTGGCGTGGCCGCACGGATAGATTCACATCGCGAACCGCTTCGATCCCACCGAAGGACTTACTAAGATAAGTGGTTTGAATCACAGGAACGTCGCTCATCATCTCCTCACGCTTGGGCTACGTGAAGCAAGTCGGTTTCAGAAACTCTTCTGAACTCCTCCTCGCGCAGCCCATCTTCGCGTAACACCTGAATAAGCTCGCCGCCCCGCCGACGTGCTTCATACGCGTCATTAGTGCGGGAACGCGCGCCAGATTTCATAGTGAGAAAAGCTCCGGAGCCCTGGCGCAGCTCGACCAACCTCTCATCTTCGAGCTCCGAATAAACCTTGACGACAACGTTCGGGCTAACCACCAACTTCTCGGCAAGCGTAGAAGTGCCCGGCAGCTGGTCCCCATCCCTCAAGGCACCGCTCCGCCGCGTGTCGAATCCGCTGCATCAACTGCAGGTCAAAAGCCGGCAGATCGAGGGGCCCCGATCCTTTGGCAATCCGCGTGTCTATCAGTGACGCAGTACGCCAGGCAGCGCCAATCAATCGACGTCTTTCTTCTGCAATACAAACTGGGTCGCGAATGGAAAGAGCAGGATAATCGCAGCACGGATGGCCACTGAAACGCCCAGGTGGTTTGAAATTCCGGTGACATTCCGGTGGGATTGAATAAATTCCTGCAACGCTAGCGTCGGTAGATGTATTCCTGGCCAATAGTGCGGCACCACTTGCTCGAGAAAGAGATAACCCACCAGGACGCCGGCACCATAAATAATGCCCTTGGCGTGCTTCACGAGAACCGTAGAGAAGTACGTCACACTGTAGACCAGCCCAGCCAAAAGGAATGCGGCACTGAAGTTCAACCAGACTATAAAGGTGAGCGTAAACGGGCTGCCTGCGATCAGAACGCTGCCATGCAAAGGATCTCCAGCGGCAACGAATACCCTGTGCAGCAGAACGCCAAGGACCAGATTCAGCAGCGCCAGGATCGGCACCAGCTGTGCCATGCCTACCGCCCAGTCGCACCAGACGAAGTAGGCGCGGCTCCTCGGCCTGGTAAATAAGTACGACCCGCTCCGGTCGCCGAGATCCTTCCCAACGCCGAAGGTGCCCAGAAGCCAGGCGACAAAGCTAACCGGGAAAGCCTGAATCGTGAGGAAAAACGGAAGAATTGTCGAGATCCTTTCGAAAGGTGCAATCGGCGGGGCGAGAACGATATTCCACCTCAGGACGAAAACCAACAAGATGGCGATCAATAGCAGGCTGACCGCTAATACTTCGCGTGTATCACGCCAACACTTCCATAGGTACATTGGCTTCTCCCTTCCCCACCACTTCGAGAAAGATCTCCTGCAGGTTCATGGGTGAAACATCGAGCACGGTAGCACCCTGGTTTCGCAGGCTTGCTGTAAAGCCCTCCGCGTTGGCGCGTAGAACATACTCCGTAGTCCCCTCGCCGGTGCGCGTGTGGACGATCTCATTGCGCCCTGTAATACGGAGATTCTCCCCCACCACGCGGACGCGCCGGAAGCTCGCCCGCACGTCATCGAGCTGGGCTTCGAGCAGCAGCTTGCCGTGGTCAATGATGCCGATCCAGTCAGCCACCCGCTCTACTTCCGAAAGATGATGCGAGGAGAGCAGCAGCGTCCGCCCCTCGCCGGCAAAATCATCGATGATGATGCGCAGCAGTTGATCCGTGACGATGGGATCAAGTCCGGCAGTGGGTTCGTCCAGCACCAGCAACTCAGCTCCCTGTGAAAGGGCCAACAGAAGGCAGAGCTTGGTCTGGTTTCCGGAGGAGAGCTTGCGAAACTTCTGCTTCATGGGAATTTCCAGCGCGTCTGTGTATTTGCGCGCCAAAGCGTCTGACCAACGGGGAAAGAAGCCGCGGTTGAAACGCACCAGATCATTGCCCGTCATCGAGGGCAGGAGCATTTTGTCGATAACAAAACTGGTGCGCTCGAGAACTGCTGTGCGGTCAGTTCTCGGGTCCAGGTCGAGAATCCGCGCATGGCCCGCGGTCGGTTGAATCAGCCCGGCGAGCAGACGAATGGTCGTGGTTTTTCCGGCCCCGTTGCGGCCAAGGAATCCGTAGACGGAACCGCGAGGCACGTGCATCTCGAGACCGTCCACGGCATTCGTATGGCCGTACTGCTTATGAAGGGCATGCGTTTCGATAACGAGATCGCTCATGGCGCTTCTCCGAGTTCGTCATACGAGTTTTCCAGCAGTTGCACCAACTCTTCGCGTGACAGTCGAAGTTGTTTGGCTTCGACTGCTAGCTGTGTCGCCAGGGGCTTGAGGCGGCGCAGTTTTTCTGACTTCAACAGACCAGGACTTTGGCCGTTCACATAACAACCGCCCCCGGGCACGGTACGCAGAATGCCATCGCGCTCCAGGTTTTGATAGGCGCGCGCTACAGTATTCGGATTGATGCGCAACTCGGCCGCCAGCTTGCGCACGGGAGGCAAGGCGTCATCGCGTTTGAGTGCCCCGGCGGCGATGGCATGCTTCAGCTGCGATTCGATCTGGAGATAGATCGCCGTGCCAAGGCCGGGCTGCACGCGAATAATCATTTGTATTAATACATTAATACGATTTTGAGACCTGTCAACGAGAATCTTTGCTCCTGGCAGAACGGAGTGGAAAATGGACGGATGCGCCAGCGTGCACGCCTGCAAGCCACACACGCGGGTGTGGCCTCCCCATGCAGGAAATCCGGATACGTGGGCCGAAAACGATCGGTCGAACACCTTCTCCTACCCCGGCAGCGGATTTGCTGTCTGATCTCTTAAAAGCACTGGTGGGCTTCGCCGTCTTTTTCGGCCCACGCACGCTCAGGCGAACGTGGGGCACCCGTCCAGTTTTTATTAGGTCTGCCTGGGCACGGACTATGGCTGGAACAGCAAGGGTGCGAAGTGAATCAGGTTGTCGCGCCAGACCAGCCACGTGTGTAGACCGGGAATCTCGATCTGTGTGACGGGCATATTTTTTGCCTTGAGGAACGCGACCATTTTGCGATTCGGAGTAATAAGGCCGTCTTCCGTTCCGCAGGCGATCCAGAGCAGGCGCAGATTGGCAGTCTTGGGGTCGAGGGTGGCGAATTGTTTGCCGAGGTCGAGCTTCTGTACTGCGGCGCTCAGACCTATGACGGAGGCGAAGCGCTCGGGATGGGCAAGGCCGATGGTAACCGCTTCAAGGCCTCCCATCGAGAGGCCCGCGATGGCGTGTTCGTTGCGGTCTTTGGAGATGTTGTAGGTGGATTCGACCTGCGGCATGATCTCGGTGAGGAAGGCCCTGGTGTAGAGTTCGGTGTTGTGGTCGATGCTGGGCTGATCTTTCCACACATCGATGGGGCTGTGAATGAAGGCGAGATCGCCGTAGCCTAGAGGCATAACGACAATCATGGGTTTCACTTTGCCCTGGGCGATGAGGTTGTCGAGGATAAAATTTGCGCGCCCGTTGTAGAGCCAGCCCAAGGCGGAGTCAGTCCAACCATGCAAAAGATAGAGGACAGGATAGGGCTTGGCGGCCGCATCATACCCGGGCGGCGTGTAGACGTAGTAGTCGCTCTGGTTGTCAGGTAGACCAAGCACGACAGAGGTGGTGTAGGTGTGGTGGTGGACTGCGCCATGAGGCACGGCAGTCGCATCCCATAGCTGTGGCCCGTCGCCCGGTACCGTGACCATGTTGGCGGGGCGCATAAGGGAGTTGGAGATGACCGGGTTGGCGGGATCGAGGAAAGAGATGCCGTTGATCTCGAAGTGATAACGGTAGATACCGGCCGGCAGCGGGCCGGAGGTGATGGTCCAGATGCCCTCAGCGTCCTTGCTCATAGGCAGCGGTTTGGCGACGTTTTCGATAGAGCAGAGGACGCCTGTCGCGCCCGGATCGCGATACCGGAAGGTGACGCTGTGATCCGGATTGATCCTGGTGGAGGCGAAGCTGGGCAGTACCTGTGCGGAGACAGGCGCTAAGAGAGCATAGCCTTGCAGGAAAAATATGCAGATCCAGTTGAGATTCGCCGCCCAGCAAGCGATATTCCTCTTCGCTCTCATTACAAGCCAAGATCCTCAAACTTGACGTTCTGTATCGAATACTGTTTCCAATCCTTGTAATCGAAATGCCACCACTCGTCGGGATTGACCACGAAGCCTTGCTTTTCCATGGCTTGGCGCAGCAGCGCGCGGCGAGCGCGCTCGTCGGGGGTGCCGCCGGGATAATCGGCGAATGCACGCTTGGTCATCTCGTCGTATCCGCTGGGCATTTGCACCTCTTTGCCGGTCTTGAGATCGTATAAGGAAAGGTCCACAGCGCACCCGCGATTATGCCTGGAGCCCTCTTTCGGATTGGCGACAAAAATCTTTTTGTCGTCTGGCGTGGCCTCCCAGAATATCTCGGTGACGTACCAGGGACGGTAACCGTCGTGGATGATCAAACCGTACCCCTGTGCCTTGAGCTCCTGGTTGGCGCGAACGAGTGCTTCGGCAGCCGGGCGTTGAAGAAACGCCCGCGCCTGGGTATACAGGGGAGTTCCCAAAAAATTGTTCGTAGTGGCGTAACGCACGTCAAGCTTGATCGTCGGATCGAGCTTCACCAACTCCACCAGGTCAGGCTTGCGGAAAGTTCCCTGCTCCGGCGGCGGCTGCTCTTTGAGCGCCTGCACGCGCAACTCATCGATGGGGTGCAGAGGTTGAATTCGGAAACTAACCTGTTGCGCGAAGCCCAATGGCAGCGATAAAAGTAGCATCCAAAAAGAAGTATGGCGCTTTACTCTGGACACGTTTCCTCCGCATAGCGTTAACATTTACGAGTCCCCTTGAAGCGTATGCTGGGGCCCGAGGCTGAGTGTAAATTATGGCGATCGCACGGCAGGTTATCACATCCATTCTCCCTGATGGCACGGACATGCTCGGAACCAAGAGCCTGGCCGTCAAGATTGCAGACGAAAGCATCGTTTCCGGTTCGCTGCTCACGGTTGAGAGTAATCACTTCTGCGTATTGAAATCGCGCGGCGCGGTGTTGAACGTCTACGAGACGGGGCAATACGCCCTCACCACTCCCGACAAACCTCTCCTGGGTTCGATTGCTCAAGGGTTCTTCGGCGGTTCCTCGCCGTGGGTTTATGAGGTTATTTACGTTAACCGCTCGAAGCTGCTCATCCGCAGCGAGGGAGTCGCGACCAGCGAAGAGATGGCGGAGATGGCGTACCAGGTGGATTACTACATCCACGTCGACACCAAGGAGGCAGCGCTCCAACTGATTACGCATTTACCTTTTAATGGCCATGTGATCGACACCCGCGAAGTCTCGGACTACGCAGGCCCGGCCATTGAGCAGGCCATCAACCAGATCGTCCAAGTGACAAAGATGGAAGACATCAACGAGCACATCAACGAAGTGCGCGAGTTGGTGAAGACCCATCTTTCCGATTTTCTGAAGGTCTATGGGATCACGCTCAACGATCTGAAGATCCTCATCATGCCGAAAGACGAGCGCATGCGCGAGTTGATCTCGCTGCAGGCGATCGGTCTCACACCCATCGAAGCGGTGCGCTATTACCTTGCATTGCAGATGGCAGAGAAGGGGTTGGTCTCTGCACCCAACGCCGCGGCCGGCTTGCCATTCAACATCGGTGGTCCAGTCAGTGGATTCTATCCCGCGGGCCCCGCGACCGGATTGACTGGAGAAAAATAGTGTCGAGCTACGGATTTTATGATGCCGGCGCGCTACGGCAAATCGCCACCAACCTCTTCTATGGCTGGGGCTACAACTTCTACCGCGTCGAGAACCAGCTGCGTGCCGACGACCAGCTGGTTCGCAGCAAAGCCGCATCGCTGCTCGGCATCGCGATGGCCAGCGTGGAGGCGGCAGAGAGTGCATACCGGCGCGAATTCCTCCCCGCACCCTCGCGCTGCAAGCCATTTCCCGACGCGGCCGCGGTCGCAGCGGCCCAGCGCCTGGAAAGGCTAGCCCGAGGGATTGGCGCACTAGAAGCTTCGATTCAACAGCAGCCGGTTCCTGAGAACGATCGCATGACCCAACGCTATCGGCAGGAGGCAGCCACGCTCAAGGTGCTGATGGAGCACGATGAGCGGCTGGTAGGCCAATGCGATCTGCTGCGATCGATGGTGGAGCGTCAGGAGAGCGCCAAGATCCTGGAGAATATGCCGGCCCTGGAGTTAGGACTGGAGGCCATTCGGACTACCCTGCACGATCGAGAGGCTGTCCTGCTCGATCGTGCAAAGTAGAGAAACGCTAGTCGTAGTATTCGAGGCCCAGGTGGGTGATCAGAGACTCGCCCTTGATATGGCGGAGCGTGTTCTTGAGCTTCATCAATTGAATGAAGAGGTCATGCTCCGGGTAGAGCCCAGGTGCTGTCATGGGTGACTTCCAGTAAAAGCTCAGCCACTCCTGGATACCCCGGTCTTTCAATTCCGGAGTGCGCGCTGCCAAGTCGAGGAAGAGCACCAGATCGAGAGCAATCGGCGCTGCCAGAATCGAATCGCGGCACAGGAAATCGACCTTAATCTGCATCGGGTAGCCGAGCCAGCCGAAGATGTCGATATTATCCCAACCTTCTTTGTTATCACCACGCGGTGGATAATAGTTAATCCTCACCTTGTGATAAATATCCTTATAAAGATCGGGATAGAGATCCGGTTGCAAGATGAAGTCGAGCACGCTCAGCTTGGACTCCTCCTTGGTCTTGAACGACTCCGGATCATCCAGCACTTCGCCATCACGGTTGCCCAGAATGTTGGTCGAGTACCAGCCGCTGACACCCAACATGCGCGCTTTGAAGGCCGGCGCGAGCACCGTCTTCATGAAGGTCTGCCCAGTCTTGAAATCCTTGCCGGTAATGGGCGCACTGTTCTTGCGGGAAAGCTCCTGCATCACGGGCAGGTCGACGGTCAGATTCGGCGCTCCCATGGCGAACGGAACGCCTTCCTGCAGCGCGGCGTAGGCGTAGATCATGGACGGCGCGATGTTGATGTCGTTCTCTTCCAGCCCCTTTTCAAAGGCGGCAAGCGACTGGTGAACCGCCGTAGGGGTGAGAAAGATCTCGGTCGAACCGCACCAGATCATCACCTGGCGCTCGGTCACCTTCTTATAGGCTTGAATGTCGGCGCGCAGCTGCTCGGCCAGATCGCGCTTATTCTTCCCCTTCTTTACGTTGCAACCCTGCAGACGCTTGACGTAGTACTGATCGAAAACCGCGGGCATCGGCCGAATCCCTTCGAGGAACGGCCGAATGGTCTCCAGTTGATCGCGGTCGAGCACGTGAGCGGTTCTGGCTGCCTCGAACATGTTTTCGGGAAAAATGTCCCAGCCTGTGAAGCAGAGATTGTCGAGCGGCGCCAGGGGAACAAAGTCCTTGATCAGAGGGCTATGGCCATCGGTGCGCTTGCCCAGGCGAATGGTGGCCATCTGGGTAAGGGAGCCGATAGGCTTGGCGATTCCCTTGCGCACGGCTTCCACGCCGGCCACCAGGGTGGTCGCAACCGATCCCATTCCGGGGATCATGATTCCTAATTTTCCGTTGGCGGGTTTAATCGGCGAACTGTCAGCAGGCGCTTGGCTGCTGCTCTTAGGCGTAGACATTTTCTTGCAGGTCCGTCCTCTCGGGGCTTTATTTATGATCGGAAGCGCTCCGCTGCCTTAGGCGAGCATGTTTGCCTGGCTTGCACACCGGCTGGAGCAGTGATCAAACACCATCTCAGTCTCGTCTTTCGTTTCTGCTTTGGCAAACTGGAGCCGCTCAAAGGAGAGAAAGCACGGCTTAACGGTAGCCGTACGCGCTTTAAGAGGAGCACAAGAACAGGAAGGACTCATTCACGGCTTAACAGGCTTGCGGAAAAACTCCCAGGACGAAGGGCACGGCTTCAGCCGTGCCGGAGAGAGTGGCAATCGGAGAGGGCTCGGTATCTGTGTGAGAACGACCCTCTCCAATAGTCCCGCAGGGACGGCTGAGAGTAGCCCAAATTCGCAAATGAATCGGGCTTGTTGTGCAGGTAATCCGTTGATTGTATAGAAGCGCGTGAGTCTCAGAAAAAATCGGGTTGGGTTTTGACGATCACTGACGGCATTTGCGTGCGGTCCGAGTGAAACTGCAGGTCCCTCCCCCACGCTACCCCGGATTTCCCTGTCCAGGAAATCCGGGGTCCGCTTCCGGTCGGGATGACAAAGTTGAGGGCGGTGGCCAACCTTGGCATGAGTGGTGGTGGATGGACAGAGTAAAAAAGCTAATTTGGACGAGTCTGACTTTCGGCCGTCCCCTTCGACAAGCTCAGGGCAGGCTCTTCGGGACTGGATTTGTAAGTATGCGTTCGCACGCAGACACTTGAACCTCATAGCTGCGCCCGTACGCTTAGTAAATTTCCACAATCCCTTCAAGCTGCGGAGGTGCGCTGCTTCCAGTGCGACCAGACGAACCAGATAATAGCCGCCAGCAGCACAGCCTCTACGCCGAGGTGAAAGCGGTGAAAAACCTCCTTGAAGCGCGGATCGGTTTCCCATGAGCGGCCAAGCCGCATACCGACGTAGGCCAGGACAAAGCACCACGGCCAGGAGCCCAGGAAGGTGTAGATGTGGAAGCGCAGCAGGGGCATTTTGGCGATGCCGGCGGGTAGGGCGATGAAGGTTCGCACTACCGGGAGCAAGCGCGCCAGGAAAACCGTGATCGATCCATATTTCAGAAAGAAATTCGTGGTGCGGTCCAGGTCACGCCGGTCGAGCAGAACGTACTTGCCGAATCGCTCCACCATCGGACGACCGCCGTGGGCCCCGATCCAGTAGGCAACCGCCGAGCCCAGGTTGCAGCCAATGGCGCCGGCCGTGGCAACCCACAAAAGCTGGAACCTGCCGCTGTAAACCAGGTACCCGGAGAATGGCATGATGATCTCAGAAGGCAGAGGAATGCACGCCGACTCGATGCCCATCAGCAGTGCAATTCCCACGTAACCTGTAGCCGAAATAACGGCAATGATGAAGCTGGCAAGGACAGCTAGGATTTTCTCAGTCATCCGCTGGAAGTATAGCGTGGCGCCCTCGGGTGCCCGTTGGCTTGCTTTGTTACCATGGAGTTGGCAAAGGAGTACACCATGGCAGAAGCCCTTATCCCGGAAGTTTCCGAGCAGGCCCAGAGCGCCGCTGAGCCGCAGCGCGCTGCGGCGCCGGCCAAGGAAGTAAAGCGGCAGACGATCGGTTTTACCTTTTTCAAGGTTCTTCCCGAATGGCGCCGGCTGCCTGCGGCAGAAAAAGAGGCCCACCGCGAAGCCTTTGCCGCAGTGATCAAGCGCTGGAATCAGCCCGGACGCCTGCTCACCCTGACCTATTCCACGGTAGGGCTGCGCGGCGATTGCGACATGGTGCTGTGGCGCATCTGCTATACCCCCGAAGATCTCAACCAGATGACTGCCGAGCTGATGGCGACCCCCATGGGCGGCTATCTGCAAACTGCCTACAGCTTCCTTTCCATGACTAAGCGCTCACAGTACCTGATTGGGCACGAGCACGAGGGGCAGCACGATTCCCGGGGCAGCATCCGGCCGGGCGGGCAAAAGTATATCTTCATCTATCCCTTCTGGAAGACGCGCGCCTGGTACCTGCTGCCGATGGAGGAACGGCAGCGGTTGATGAGCGAACATATCCGGGTTGGCCATCTCTATCCGAGGGTTAAACTCAACACCACCTACTCCTTCGGGATCGACGACCAGGAGTTTGTGGTGGCATTTGAGACCAACTACCCCGAAGATTTCCTCGACCTGGTGCAGCAGCTGCGGGAAACCGAGATTAGCCCTTACACCCTGAAAGACACGCCCATCTTCACCTGCATTCGCATGACGCCGGAAGAGATGCTGGCGCGGCTAGGCTAGGTTCGGATGAAGGCCGCGGCAAAGAAGGCCCCAAGTAAGAAGGCCGCCGGGAAGAAGCCGGCGGCAAAGAAAACAGTCAATAAGGGCCCGCGGCGCAATCCTCTGGCTCCCGAGCGCATAGCTGCGCTGCTGGATAGCCTGGCGCAGGCCTATCCCAACGCCGAGTGCGCGTTACACCACAGCAACGCGTGGGAACTGCTGGTAGCCACCATTCTCTCCGCGCAGTGTACCGACGCGCGCGTGAATATGGTCACCCCGGGGCTGTTTAAGAAATTCCCTACCCCCACTGACTTCGCACATGCACCCCTGGTGGAGATTGAAGAGCAGATCCGCTCCACCGGCTTTTATCACAATAAGGCGAAGTCTCTGAATGGCGCGGCGCGCACGCTCACTGCCGACTTCGGCGGCAAAGTTCCGCAAACCATGGAAGAACTGCTGACGCTGCCCGGCGTGGCGCGCAAAACGGCTAACGTGGTGCTGGGCGTCGCCTTCGGCAAAGCTGTGGGAGTGGTGGTAGATACGCACGTGCTTCGGCTATCGCGACGCCTTGAACTTACCAAGGCTACCGAGCCGATCCAGGTGGAGAAAGACCTGATGAAAATCATTCCTCAGGACCACTGGATCGCTTTCTCTCACGAAATGATCCACCACGGACGCCAGGTTTGCATTGCCCGCAAACCGCGCTGCGTCGATTGCACCGTGGAGCCGCTGTGCTACTCAAGTGACAAAACCTGGAGCAGCCACTAGAGTTATTTCGTCCCTGGGCGTAACTTGTTCAGTATAGCTTGTCCAAGAGATAAGCGAAATTTGGCCGATAGATAGCCTCAGTGCAGGTATAACCACAGGGTTTCCATGCCTTCTTCTCGGTATACTGAGTCACTGGTACTGTTACGTACCAGTGTACGACCATCAAGAATGGTTGGATCAAGTTGGCGCTAGGATGATTGAACATAGTCTCGGCAGCTCTCTTCGCGGTCTTAGGGAACAACAGGGCATGTCACTGCGGGCTCTTGCCGAACGGGTAGACTTTTCGGCTAGTTTCCTGTCACAGATTGAGAACGGGCAGTGCTCGCCCTCGATTTCCTCAATGGAGAAGATAGCGAACGCCCTGGGCGTGACGCTAGGGCAGTTCTTCCTCTCCGCAAATCAGCACGTTGTCAATATCGTGCGCGCCAGCGAACGCGACCACATGACGCTCGATTGGTCGCGGGCTGAAATAGCCTCGCTGGGTTCGCTTTCCAATCAATCGCAGTTCCGGGCATCCATGCTCGCTATCAAACCGGGTGGCCTTACGGGAAAGCTCGCCGCGCCTTCCATTTCTGACGAATTTGCCATGGTCTTTGAAGGCAAAGTGATCTTGAAGCTGCCGGAAAGCGAGCAGGTTCTCGAACGTGGCGATTCGGTGACAGTGGTCGCGGGAACGGGCCGCCAATGGCGCAATGAATCTGACAAGTTAGCTGAGATTCTGGTCATTTCTCTAGGCCCCTATCGCTGAGCTGCGAGCACACTTCGAATAGGTTGCCCGACGAACATAATTTGGTGCGCTACCCCCGCGTCGAATCACTCCACGCTGACCCCGACAACACCCGCTGCCGCTAGGCATCTGCTGCAAAGGCTGTAGAAAGGGTGGATTTTATGATGAGAACCATCGCGCGCCTAATGTAAACAACCGCGACGAATACCGGCACCCGGACGTTCCCAAGGGGCTTCGCCAGGACTATCGCGCGGGCTTCGAGCGGGGTTATGACGCTGGAGTTCGTCACATGATGGGCGGCGGACCAGGAACCCGTTAACGCCACTGAACCAAGGCCGAGGCACAGTGCTCCGTGCCTCGGTAATCTTTTCCGCAAGCTAGTTCACTTTCCCGTTGCCCTGTTGTTGGGCCTGGCCACCGCGTACATCTCAGCAGCAATCCGATCGAAAAGAGCAAATCTGTCGTCACCGTTCTGGTACAGATCGAAATGCGTGCGCCCAGGGACAAAGTCGAACTGTGCCTGCGCCTGCAAGCGATCCAGCAAAGCTTGCAACCGGTGGGCCGCACCATCCAGATAGAAAGTATCGTCGGTGCCGACAAAGAGATGCATCTTGCCCCGCAGATCAGGCGCCAGCGCGGTCCAGTGGGTCTCGACCCGGTGGGCGATGTCGTAGTGTTCTCCCCAGTATTCAACGACCTTGGGATCGACAGCCCCGGTAGAGCGATTGAACATCGCGAGGGGCCGGCCATCCGGGCCGCGCGGTGAGAAGACCCACTCAAATGAGGAGAGCTGGCCGCCATACTCTCCCAGCACCGCCTCCAGGTGTGCCAGCTGCTCCATCGTGGCCAGCACCTTGGTATGCATGCGAATGATGGGTTCCGCAGAGCCATCCGCACGGTGATACATATTGGCATTGGGCGCGTATAAGTCGATGGTGCTGAATGCGTGGAAGTCACTAGGGTCGGGAGAGGTAGACCAGGTGCCGCCAAAGATCTTTGGGTATGCGGTTTGCAGCCACAGTGTTGCCCAACCACCGGAGGAGTGACCTTGCAAGAACCGTCCGCTGACGCGCGCATCCATGCGGTAGCGGCCTTCCAGGTGAGGAATCAGCTCAGTGGTGAGTGCCGTGCCCCAGGGCCCAACGTTTACGCCGTCGGCAAATTCGTGAGTGCCGGTTAGCGTGCTCTGATCGAGCAGGACCCATATCATCTGCGGCATTTTGCCGCTCTGCATCCGTTGATAAAGTGCCGGAGCGTAGCGGCTGCGCAAGCCAGGCAGAGTAGCGCCAAAGCCGTGCGTAAAATAAACCGTCGGATAGCGTTGCCCCGGATGTGAGCGATAGCCGGGTGGCAACAGGACCCAGGCCTTCATATGAATATCCCGGCCCCAGAATCGGGTCAGCACAGGGCTGCGGAAGTCGACCAGTTCAAGCGCGGAGAGCAGCTCCGTAGCATTGCTGAGAGGGTCAGGGGGCTCCGGTACGGTCGTCGTGAGCGTCAGCCCGGGCGGCAGTTGTTGCTGGGGATTCCAAGCCGGCAGTGCGGAAACATCGCTTTCCAGGTCGCCTGGCGTGCGCCCGGAATAGTTGTAGGTATGCCCGACGTCGAGAACGGCCTGCACTTCGTAGTCCCCGGAGGGAGCGTTCGATAGTGGCCCGGGAAAGACGATGTCGTCGGCATCCACGCTTACGGTTTCCCCGGGTGAAATATAGGGAACTTCTTTGGCCGCGACGTACGTTCTGGTAGGCGCCATCATGTCGATGTCGACTGCTTTGTCGCCGTGCCCTGGGGAAACAAAGAGCAGCAGCCGTCCCGAGACCGGAGCCGAGAACTGTGGTCCCAGGGTGACGCGAAAGAAGAGATGTTGCGGGAAGCTTTGTTGTTGCGCCGCCGCCGTGATGGATGCCGTAAAAAAGAGAATGGATGCGAGATGCGCAAAGCGGCTCATCCCCGACTGTAACCTTTTACTGCCTTGATCTTTTTCAGCATATTCATTCCTTCGCTTTCGAAATGAGGCCGCGAATCCTGCAAAGACCGTAACTCAGGGACCTCAGGGAGTAAAGAGGTTGTTCGAGTACGGAGCCGAGCGCAGTGGAGGGAGCTGCTGTGGCGGGCCTAGAGCTTTAAGAAGCTATCGCTGAGGCGTATTCAGCTTATCGATGGCGCGCTTTAGCTCTTCAAGCTTCTGCCCAGCCTCGCCCAGCTTGCCTTCCGCGGTTAGCCTTTGATATTCGGCCAGGTCTTTGGCAGCTTCGGCGATGGTCGGCTTCAGCTCCACTGCAGGCTGGGGCGCAGCCGCGGCGCCCGCGGAGGGCGGAGCTGCGCGCTGCGGTTCGGCGGACGTGAGGGAGGACCCTCCACCCGCAAAGAGCGCGGTGAGCGCGGCTTCATAGGTCGACCCATAGGCCAGCCGGTCTTGCAGCGCCAGCACCACCAGGCGTAGCTCCGGCATAGGACTGCGTTCCGCCTGCAGATAGATGGGCTCGGCATACAACAGCGCGCGCCCGGTTGGAATCACCAGCAAAGTCCCGCGCCTGACGTGCGAGCCCTGTTGATTCCACAACGTCAATTGCCCGGAGAGCTGCGCATTTTGATCGATGCGCGCCTCAATCTGCAGCGGCCCATCCACCAGCTTGTTTTTGGGAAAGTTGTAGACCACTGCGGAACCATAGTGTTCGCCATCACTGCGGCCACCAATCCAGCCGATCAGATTGTTGCGGTTGGCAGGAGTGAAAGGCAAAATCTCAACGAATTCCATGCCGGTTTCATCCGGCAGCTTCATCAGTACGAAATTCGGCTGCATCGGCTGGGTGGTTTGTCCACCGCCCTCGCTCATGCCGACCTCGTTGGCCACCGTCCACAGATCGTCGCGGTTGTAGAACACTGCCGGATCCGTCATGTGATACAGCCCATAGACCTCTCCCTGCATTTTGAGCAGCAGCTCGGGATAGCGCATGTGTTTACGCAGCCCGGAGGGCATCGCCGACGCGTCTTTGAATAGCCCGGGAAAGACGTTTCGGTAGGCCGCGAGGATTGGGTCCTGGGTGTCAAACACGTAGAACGTAGTGGAGCCGTCGTAGGCGTCAATGACAGCCTTTACGCTGTTACGCATGTAGTTGATGGAATCGTCGCCCAGACGATAATGGGTTGAATACGGATACTGGTCGGAAGTGGTGAATCCATCCATCACCCACGACAGCCTGCCATCCTCGCCCACCACCATATATGGATCGGGATCGTAGGTGAGAAACGGAGCCAAGGCCGCAACGCGATCGCGCACGTTGCGCCGCATCAGCAGCCGGCTTTGCGCGTTCACATCATCGCTGAAGGGTAGCTTGCCTAGATCGCCGCGGTCGATCGCCAGCAAGATGCGCCGCACAAAGCCCCCCAGCACAATGCCGCCGTCGCCCTGATAGGACGTAAGGTTGTTGCTCTGGCCCTGGGGGTAATTGAACTCCTGCTGACGCGTCTTAACGTACACATCGGTATTCGTCAGCTCGCCAAAATAGATCTCCGGACGAGTCACGCTCAAGCCGGGCACACTGCTCTGCACCGGCATGTTGCTCAGGTAGAGGGTAGGCAGTCCTTCCGTCGTAAACCCATTGACGGGATTCATGGTGATGCCGTAACCGTGGGTGTAAATCAGCTTTTCATTGATCCAGTTGCGGCTGCTCTCGGGAAGCTTTTCGACGTTCAGTTCGCGGGTGGCGAGCATCACCTGGCGCAACGTGCCATTGATGACATAACGATCGATGTCAATGTCGGGAAAATCATAGTAGGTGCGGATTTCTTGAATTTGTCGCAGTGTATCCTGCAGCGCCTGCCAATCCCATAAGCGGATGTTTTGCAACGTAGGTTGATTATTCGCGGGATCGGCCGCGCCGACGGTCGTCTCCGCGGGAAACTCGCGTTGCTCGAACTTGTCTAATCCGTATGCCTGACGCGTCATCAGGATGTTGTGCGCGATGTAAGGCTGCTCGCGGACCAGCTCATTCGGTTTGACGATAAAGCTGCTCATCCACCAACCGGCCACGCGAACGCCGGCAAAACAGAGTGCTGCAGGAAGAATCGCGGCAATCAGCCAGCGTCCCCGGGCCACGGTCATGGCGTTGGCGACGGCAGCCACCGCCCCGGCAACCAGCGCCAGGCAAACCAGAAGCAAGCCGGTAAGCGTGACGTGCGCGTCGGTATAGGTGACCCCGCCGAAGACAGTGTGATCGTCGAACAACAGATCATATCGACCGAGGTAAACACGCACTGCCAAGATCAGCAGAAGGAAGGCAAACGTGATGGAGAGTCCACGCCAGGGCAAGGTGAGATAGCTGCGGCGCTTGGCAAGCGCACCGGCTCCGCCAGTGATGACGATGAATACAATGGCGAGTACACAGGTGATCACGGCGAGCGTGAGCAACCAGCCGGAGATGAGCTGCCATGCCGGCAGAGTAAAGAGAAAGAAGTTCAGCGGCTTACCGAAGATCGGGTCGACAACGCTGCCCATGGCACGCGGCGCGTACCAGAAGAGTGCGAGCGTCGGCCACTCCGCCATCATGCCCGCGCCCGTGACCAGGGCAATGATCAGCGATCCCGCGAAGGCGAGCAGGCGCAACACAGGCTCGACCGGGAGCCTCACCGGCTGTCCTCCAAAAAAGATGGTGTGGCTGCTGGGTAAATCGGGTAGATGGGCCCGCTTCAGAGCGGCAAACGTTGCGTACAGGATGAAGAAGGTGGCCGCTGCAAAGAGGGTGAAGATGCTCCATTGAAGAACCAGTGTTTTTGAGAACACGCTCCCGTAACCGAGCGACCGGAACCATAGCAGGTCGACGAAATACGAGACCGCGGTGCGGCCGCCGAAAACGATGAAAGCAAGGACCGCGAGCAGGATGAAGAAGCGGCGGCGGCGCTGCTGCGGATTTTTCAGGGGCCAGTCAATCGAGGTGGGCATTACTCCACTCATTCTACCGGCATTCCTGCCCTCAGAGTTGCGGGCGACATTGTGGAGCGGAAGCGAGCCCCGAATTCCACTCGTAACTTCCTCGGAAACGTATACCGGCTTATTATGGGTGCGCACTTCGGAGAGAACTCCCCATGGCTCCCAAATCTAGCTCCCCCCGCTTCTCTTCCCAGCAACGCGTAGTACTCGCCGGTAGTGAAAAGGCTGCCCTATCCGCGGCAACCGGCGAAAAGCCGGCACGCCCCAGCAGCGTTCTCACTGTTTCTGTCATCGTTCGCCGCAAAAACCCGCTGAACACCAGGAACCTGGGCAAGGATCGCATCACGCACGCTCAGTATCGCCAGCAGCACGCCGCCGATCCGGCCGCGATCACACTGGTGCGCGCCTTTGCGAAAGAGTTCGGGCTGACCGTCGAAAAGGGCACACCCAAGCCCGAGCGCCGCACCATCAAGCTCAGCGGAACTGTTACTGCTATGCAGAAGGCCTTTGGGGTTACCCTCACGCAAAGGGTTCTGGACGGCAACACTTATCGCGTTCGTGAAGGCAGCATCCAACTACCCGCCGAACTGGCCGGTGCGGTTGAGGCGGTTCTCGGGCTCGATAATCGTCCCCAGGCCCAACCCCACTTCCGTGTCCTTGGTTCCGCCGTCAACGCCACCACGGGCGGAACACAAGGCTTTGCCCGCGCCCATGCCAAGGCAGCCGGCACCTCGTACACGCCCGTTCAGGTGGGTCAGCTTTATCAGTTTCCCAAGGGCGCGACGGCCGCTGGCCAGACCATCGCCATCATCGAGTTGGGTGGCGGCTATCGCGCCGCGGACCTTACTGCCTACTTCAAAGGATTGGGCCAAAAGGCGCCCAAAGTGACTGCAGTCTCCGTCGACAAGGGCAAAAACTCTCCGGGCAACGCTAACGGCGCGGATGGCGAGGTCATGCTCGATATTGAAGTCTCGGCCGCGGTCGCTCCGGGGGCAAAGATTGTTGTCTACTTCGCGCCCAATACCGACCAGGGTTTCATTGATGCCATCGGCAGCGCGATCCACGACACAACTAACAAACCGAGCGTGATTTCGATCAGTTGGGGCGGCCCAGAGTCCAGCTGGACCGCGCAGGCCATGACCGCACTCGACGCCGCCTGCCAATCCGCAGCCGCCCTGGGCATCACGATCACTGTCGCTGCAGGCGACAACGGGTCGAGCGACGGGGCTACCGGCAATAACGTCGACTTCCCTGCCTCCAGCCCGCACGTACTTGCCTGCGGAGGGACCAAGCTCGTTGGCAGCGGCACCACCATCACGTCGGAGGTGGTGTGGAACGAGCAGGCCAGCGGCGAGGGGGCGACTGGGGGCGGAGTAAGCAATGTGTTCGCCCTGCCTTCCTGGCAGGCGAACGCGAAGGTGCCGAAACCCTCGGGAAGGAGTGGCGGCCGGGGTGTCCCCGATGTGAGCGGAGACGCTGACCCTGTGACCGGCTACCAGGTGCGTGTGGACGGCCAAAGCCTGGTTATTGGCGGCACCAGCGCCGTTGCCCCGCTTTGGGCGGGGCTCATTGCGCTCAACAATCAGCAGAACGGAAAGAGCGCCGGGTTTATCCAACCCCAGATCTATGCCGCCAAGGCGGCGTCGGCGTTCAACGACATCGTGTCCGGCAACAACGGCGCATTTTCCGCCGGCCCTGGCTGGGATGCCTGCACCGGGCTCGGCTCTCCCATTGGTTCGAAGCTCATCGCACTCCTCGGAGCTTCCACGCCCACCAAGAAAAAGGGTAAAGGCAAGAAACCAGTCCGCATGCGGCCGGCAAGGAAAAGGAAAATTCAGGCGAAAAAGAAGTAGCGGGAAGCACGGCGGAATCCATCTGAAGACCCACTCTCTGCACCATGGATTGGGTATTCCAGAAACACCAAAAATCCGTTGCGCAGATCCCCTCTGCGCTGTTAACGTGCGGGAGGCTTAGCTCGGTACGATTTGTGAGAGCTAATGCGAAATGCTTTCTCTGCCTGCTTCGAGCTCTCCTTACCGGCAAGCGCTCCCATCTTGTTGGCTGGGAGACGAACCGTCAGTAAAAGCAAGCCAGACCTTGAGAACCCATCAGCCCGGAGGAGTTTCATGCGAACGTATTTTCGCCTTTTCTTGTCCCTTCTCGCCTGCGGCATGGGTGCATTCTCCCTCCCCGCCACAGCCCAGTTGCTCGATGCCACCCTGCCAATGCAATACATACCCTTGGAGATACCTTGTCGCGCCGCGGACACCAGGGTGGCCGGCGGCGCGATCACCGGCGGAACCGCACGGAACTTTAGTCCCGGCGGAGGAGGCTGCAGTATTACCCCGCCGACAGGTGGGGTCATTGCCTACGCGATGAACATAACCGTTGCTCCCCACGGCCCGTTAAATCACCTGACCGTGTGGCCTGCGGGAGAGCTTCAACCCCAGGTCTCAACGTTGAACTCACCGGATGGACGGATAAAAGCGAACGCCGCGATTGTCACGGGGGGAACAAACGGACAAATAAGCGTCTTTGCCAGTGACACCACGGACGTCATATTAGATGTAAGTGGTTACTTCGTCGCCGAAGTGCCGGTCCCCCCTACTTACACCTACTTTCCCATCACTCCCTGCCGCGTGGTAGATACCCGGATCAACAACGGGACGATGTTTGGAGCGCCCTCCCTGGTTGCCGGCCAACAACGAACCTTCGAGTTGGATATGAGCAGCTGCAATCTTCCCAAAGCGCCGGAGGAGGTGGGCGGGGCCTTTTCCGTAAACGTTACTGTCATTCCCAAGGCAGGCAAGCCCGTCGGCTCCGTAACCGTCTGGGGAACGTCAGTGAACCAACCGGATACACCAAAAACATCGACGCTGAACGCGCCGACCGGGACACTCACGGCGAACGCTGCCATCATCACGGTGAATCCCGCGACCGGAGAAGGCGTCACGGTTTTTGCCAGCGATGAAACCGACTTGGCTATCGATGTGAATGGCTACTTCGCTTTTTCGCAATTGGTTCCCGACGGCCTGTCGCTTTACACACTGCCGCCCTGTCGAATTCTGGATACGCGTCTCTCGACACAAGCATTCCAGGGTGAGCGCACGGTACCCGTGACCACCGGTAACAATTGCAGCGTGTCCGGTACGGCGAAGGCCTATGTAATGAATGCTACGGTCCTTCCGACCGCAACTCTTGACTATCTGACTCTGTGGCAAGACGGCGTGTCTCGACCTGTGGTCTCGACGTTGAACGCCGAGGATGGGGAGATTACCTCAAACATGGCGATTGTCGGAACCACAAACGGGTCGATCGATGCATACGCCCCGCAGTCGACACAGCTGATCCTGGACATCTCCGCCTATTTTGCACCCTAGGATGTTACGCATCGAGGACAGGGCAACACTGCCCTGTCCTCGACCCATTTTGAAGCCTGTTGCTCAAGTGATAACTACAACTTTGGCGTAGAGTCCTGTGTAGATACATTCTTCACTTGTTACAGATAGCTGGTTTAGCATCGGGACGGGCTAAACCATGGGGAAACTGCGATGGGCGCTGATCGTTGGGGTGACAGCACTTTTCGGTGGATGCAGTTCAGGCAACCAACCTCCGGCTAGCACGACGCCACCAAGTACCCTGACGATCACCACGACTTCGCTGGCTACAGGAACAGTGGGGGCTGCGTACAGCAGTCCAGTGGCAGCGGCTGGTGGCGCCACTCCGTATACCTACAGCGCGGCCAGCCTGCCCAGCGGCTTATCCATCAATAGCACAACCGGGGCGATCACAGGGACGCCGGGCCAGAGTTCCGCAGGGACGGCCTCAGTAACCATCAAGGTGGCGGATTCGACGACCCCTTCGCCGCAGTCGGCAACTTCTAACCTGAGCATCAAGATCAACCCTGCCAAACTCGCCGTGACCACAAGCTCTCTCCCCGGCGGTGCTACCGGTTCGCCCTATCCGTCGACCACTCTGCAAGCCTCCGGTGGGGTCACTCCTTATACGTGGGCGCTGACATCCGGCAGCAGTTTGCCTGCCGGGTTGAATTTGTCGACTGGGGGAGTCCTCTCCGGAACGCCCGCTGCGGGATCCGGCGGACCCTATTCGTTGACCTTCGTGGTTACAGATTCCTCTACTGCTCCGCAAACCGCCCAGGCTACGCTCACGCTCAGCATATCCAGCACATCCACCGGACCGGCCCTCACCCTGACCACGACTTCACTACCCAACGCAACCTTGAATAGCGCTTACTCCGCAAGCTTGACGGCTACGGGTGGAGTCACCCCATATACCTTCAGCGTGGCGAATGGCAATTCGTTGCCCGCAGGATTAACCCTGTCCGCGGTGGGTGCGATCAGCGGTACACCCACCAAGGCGGGAAGTACGTCCTTCTCTGTCCAGGTGGTGGATTCGACTACACCTACTCCGCTTTCGCAGACGGGGAACCTCAGCATCACAGTGAACTCGACCGCCGGGCCATCGTGCGGCAACATGAGTACAGGCAATGGCGCCAGTCTGAATGGCTACGTACCCTTCCCCGCCTCAAATCTCTGGAACACAAACATTGCCTCCACCGCCGTCGATCCCAACTCGGCAGCCATCATTACCGCGCTTACTGGAAGTAACCTGCACCCCGACTTCTCCAACGTTGTCGATGGAAACTACGGCATCCCTTACGTAGTGGTGGACTCGAGCGTCACTCCAGGAGTGCCGGTGACGATGAACACCTATGCGAGCGAAAGTGACGTCACCCTGTATCCGATCCCCTTGACTGCTCCCATCGAAGGCTTCCCGTCCACCTGCAGCACGACGGGAGACAATCATCTGATCGTGATTGACAAGAATCAGTGCTGGATCTACGAGACCTGGCAAACGCAGCTATGCAGCGGAGCATGGAGCGCGGCCAACGGAGCCATCTGGGATCTGACCAACACCGAGCACCGTCCCTATGGATGGACCTCGGCCGATGCAGCGGGGCTCCCCATCTTTCCCGGCTTGGTGCGCTATGACGAAGTGGCGGCCGGAGCGATAAACCACGCTATCCGCATGACGTTGGCGCAAACCAAGAGCGATGCGAACGGCGGATTGTTTGTAGCTCCGGCCACTCACGCCGCAGGCAACAACTCGAGCACACACAACATCATGGGAATGCGGCTGCGGCTCAAGGCGAGCTTTGACATCACTGGCTTCAGCGCTGCCAACCAGGTGATCCTCACCGCCATGAAGAATTACGGCATGATTGTCGCTGATAACGGCAGCAACATGTACTTCCAGGGAGCGCCGGATGCACGCTGGGACGACGACGATCTGGACGCATTGAAAGCCATCGATGCGTCGAATTTCGATGTGGTGCAGATGGGAACGCAATACGATGATGCCACTGCTCCCACCGGCGCTGTGCCCACCATCAGCAGCTTTACGGCATCCCAAACCACGGTGACGGCCGGCACCCCGGTGACGCTGAGTTGGACGGTTGTCAATGACTCCTACGATTTCATCGATGTAGTTGGCCCGGTCCGTGGAGGCACCCAAACAGTGACTCCAACTGCCACCACTACTTACACCTTGAACTCAACCAACCAATACGGACGTTCGACCATGGCGGTCACGGTGACCGTGCATTAATGCACTTATTCCCTTCTTAGCGCCTCCATGGGATCGACGGAGGCAGCGCGGCGTGCGGGGAGCAGGCATGCCGCAGCCCCCATCGCCACCAGCACACAGACGGCGCTGCTAGCGATGGCGGAGTCGTACGGGCTTACCTGAAACAACAAACTGCCGACTACGCGTGCGGACGCAAAGGCCACTGCCACCCCGGCAACAGCCCCTGCCAGCGACCGGCGTCAGACCATCGCGCAGTATTAATCGGTAAATGTTTTGCCGTTGCGCGCCCAGCGCCAGTCGCAAACCGATCTCCCGCTGCCGCTGCACCACCGAATAGGTCACCACCCCGTAGACCCCCAAAGCCGCCAGCAGCAAGGCACTGACGGCGAACAAGAGCAGCAACTGCATCTCGAATCGCCGATTGCCTATCGAGTCCTCAACGACACCACCGAGCATCCGCACCTCGGGCACAGGCACGTCGGGATCCACGCTCCAGATGGCCTTGCGCATGGCATCCGCGATCGTCGCCGCGTCCTGATGGGTGCGCACCAGCAGCCCGGCATTCGTGTCACTGCGATACCAGTACGGCATATACACCATCATCGGGTCGGGAGTAGCGAGCGATACCGTGCGCGCGTTTCCAACGACTCCGATCACGGTAAATGGTTCTTCCTTGGGAACGGCGCGACTAAATTGCTGGCCGATGGGATTCTTGCCTGGCCACAGCGTCCTGGCGGTAAGTTCTGAAATAACAGCGTAATGTTTGCCTTCATCGCTCGCGCTCAGCAAACGCCCGGCGACTAAGGGCAGACGAATGGTCTCGAAATAACCCGGGCTAACCCAGCGAAAGTGCTCCGTGGGCAACGACATCATGGGCCTGGTATCGCCCGGAAGCAGCATCATATCGAGCCATCGATCATTGGTCAGCGGCAACTCACTGACCACCGCTGCGTGCTCAACACCCGGAAGCTGAGACAGACGATCGAGCACCTGTTTGTAAAACGCAACTTTGGGACCCAAGTCTGCATAGGACTTGAACGGTAGATCGACCATGGCAGTCGCGATCCGCGCCGCCTCAAAGCCCCGGTCCACGCGCAGCAGCCGAAGCAGGCTCGTGGTCAAGAGTCCGGTCATCAGGACCAGGGCCACACTGACCGCAACCTCCACGGCAACCAGTATTCTCCGCATGCGCCTACTGGTACGCGACTCGCTGGCCAGGCGCGACTCGCTGTGCAATACCTCTTGTGGTGGAGTGTTCGCGATCATCCACGCCGGCGCAGCGCCTGCCAGCAGCGTCGCGAACATGGCCAGCAAGACGGCGCAGCCGGCTCCGGCCCAATCCAGATGAAGGGTCCCTCGGAAATCCAGTGCTGGAGGGAGGTAGTGCTGCATCACCGGCAGAATGGTTGCCGCCAACAGAATGCCCAGCGTCCCACCCAGCGTGGCCAGCACCGCCGTTTCCCTGAGTGACAGACGCAGCATTTCAGCACGGCTCGCCCCCAGCGCGGCCGCGACCGCCATCGATTGCCGCTTGCCCACCGCTCGGGCCAGCAGAAGGTTGGTGATGTTTACGCAGCCCACCAGCAGTAGTCCCGCGACTGCTGTCAGCAAGATCAAAAGCGGCTTTTGGTTGTCACCTACCAGTGATTGCTGGAACGGTGTCAAGGCCGCGGAAAGAGTGGCCTTTTCGTTCCCAGACAGGGTACCCGTGATCGTATGTTGCAGAGCGTTGATTTCCGCATTCGCCTGGGCCACGGACACGCCTGGTTTCAGCCGAGCCAGCCCGAAATAGTTGAAATCGCCCATAGCTTCCGCGAGCTGGTCCTTATCAAAGGCCATCGGCAGGAGGGCCCCGACTGGCTTCGGATGAGCGAGATCCTCGCTGGAGAGGTTTCGAATGTGAGGCAAATGGAACGAGGGCGGCATTACGCCCACCACGGTGTAGGGAAATCCATTGAGGGTGATGGTTTTTCCCAGGATCCCCGGATCGCTTTGATACTGGTTTCGCCAAAGGCTGTCCATCAGCACAACCACATGCTCATGGCCAGGCTGAGCCTCCTGCGGTGAGAAAGCCCGGCCAAGCAGCGGCGCGGTATCAAGCACAGAAAAAATGCCCGGGGTGGCGGTCAGCACGCCGATTTGCTGCGGATGTCCACCGACCCCCAGCGGTAGCGAAACCTCCTCCATCAGAGCCATCGCTTGAAAGCTCTGGCTGTGCTGCTGCCAGGAGGTGAAATGGTTGGCATTGATGGGCAGAGTTGGATAGATATCGCGGAGCTCCGACACCTGCTCTTCCATCACCACCAGCTGCTGCGGACGGCTATAGGGTAGCGGCTTCAGCAGCACGTCATACACCAGGGTAAAAATCGCCGTGGTCGCCCCGATGCCCAGGGCAAGCGTCAAGACGGCGGTGATGGTAAAGCCTGGCGACTTGCGCAACTGCCGGACCGCATAGCGCAGGTCATCAAGAAGTGTCTGCATAGAACCTCCGGCAATCAAGAGATGCATTTCATTAGCCAAACCGTAGGCGACCTAACCGGTCACCCAGTAAGCGTTTACGGTTAGTACGTAATATCCGTTAAGGAAGTTCTGTCCGCGATTGAAAATCGCTGTCCATGAACGGCCACTGGAGACCCACGAACCACGCAGGACGCTGTTGGGTAGGAATGAGTGTACCGGAACATTCGTTACACTTTGGACCGGGGACATTCTTTACCAGCCCCTTGCGGTGGTAATGCTCCAGTTTGGGCTCTTGCAAATCAATTAAACGGGGTGTTGGCGATACCTTGATATTCGGATTCTTCCAAAAGAGTACGCAACACTCTTTGCGAATATGCCCAATTCCTACTTTGGTATTGGTCGATACCTTCGTCCAATAGACCCGTCGTCGCACTTCGGGCACTCTCAGTTTGCACGGTCGCTCGCCCTGACATGGAAGCGACTAGTAGGTGGATGGCACAAGTAGACCGTAAGGGACCACGCGCGTGCCCGCGCCTATTCGATTTGAGAGGAGAATGAAATGGCATCAAAAGGAAAAGTCTTAGTGCTAGTTTCGAGCGGATACGGCTTGCCGTTGGAAAATGGCGGGTGTTATCGCGGTGCCGGATATTACCTGAACGAATTGACGGTTCCGGTCCGCGCCCTCATGCAGGAAGGCTACGAGATCACTTTCTCCAACCCCAAGGGCAACACGCCGCAACTGGATCTCCATTCCGCTGTCCCGGATTTCTTCGGCGGGGATGAGGCCAGACTTCAAGACTACTTTAAATTCCGCGACAGCCTGACTGGCCTCAGAAATCCAACTCGCATCTCGGATGTCGTTGCAGCAGGCCTGGATCAGTACGACGCTGTTTTCGTCCCCGGCGGCCATGGCCCGATGATCGATCTCCTCGATGATCCCAACGCGGGCATCGTGATGAGACATTTCCATGAAACATCTAAGCCTACTGCGGTGCTCTGCCATGGCCCGATTTCACTGCTCTCCGCGCTTCCCGAATCGAGGGAGTTTGTCGCCGCGTTGTCGGCGGGCGATTCCGCTGGAGCACAGGCCAAGGCCAAAGGATGGATCTATGCCGGATATAAGATGACGATTTTTTCGACAGCGGAAGAGCAGCAGCGGGAACCGCTTGAGATTGGCGGTAAGGTTCTCTTCTACCCGGACTTTGCCTTGCGCACGGCGGGCGGTGACGTCAGTGTGGCCGCTCCGTGGCAGAGCTATGTCCTTCAGGATCGCGAGTTGATCTCGGGTCAGAACCCGTTCTCGGACGAAGCGCTTCTGAAACTTCTTCTACCGGCACTCGAAGCGAAGAAGACAGTGACTGTGTAAGGGGGCTGGCCCATCCTCCATTGGATCGAGTCTTCGCTACTAACGGGGGAGGCTGGGCCACTCATGGCTGTTCGACTCCGGCTGACCAGAGGCAAGTTGCGAAGCATGGGTTGTGTGCGTTCATTTGCGCCGCTATTTGGAAACAGAAACGACTTGTCCGAAATGCCGACGCTCGCTCAGCAAACGTGCGATGTACAGGCGCATGTCCGCATTTTCATCGGCAACGACGATGAGATCGCGTTTTTCCGCCGGCTGGGGCTCCGGCCTAGAAGAAAGCGATGGTCGCTTGCCAAGCATCGCTCCATGGAGGGTCACACTGGATTCGCCTCCGGACCACCGTTGTGCCTCCTCGCCGAGGAATCATAAGCGTTCCCCTTCGCTGTAACGCATGTCTTTGGTCTGTTTTGTAACGCAAGTGCGAAGTACACTCAGGACCGGCCGCCCTGCCCCCACAGGGGGCCTCGTTCTGCTGATTCGCTCAATTCCCTGCTTCGAACCAGTAACCCGTCCGCGAGACAATGCCGAGGTGACGCGGCGGACCGGACACGCGAACGCTGAGCGTGTGAAATCCAGGTTGATGAGAATCGGGTTGAAAGCTCAGCGTATAGCGATTGTGAATATCATCCGCGACCGCCGACAATTGCTTTTCAAAATCCGCTTCGTCACGGAACTTCAGGTGTACGCCTCCGGATAACACGGCAAGCTCATCCGCAGTATTGGTTCGTAGGGCCTTCACGGCGGCGCCAAGAGGCGTCGACGGATCAACCGCTTCGTCGTTTGGAGCACCCGAAGAAACCACCTGGGGCTTTGCTCCTCGGGTCTTCCCCCGGAAGTGCGGTGGCGATTTAGGTGCCGAATACGTAAGACTGTAGACAGAAGTATTGCCTTTACCCAAATGCCGCACTACTTCCTTGGCGGAGGTGCTGCTTCCCTCATCCTGGGACTGGCTAAGCAGAAGCACGACTCGACGAAAATCTCCTGCTTCCTGTTGCAGCAGTTCGACGACGTAGTCGACCGCGTCCAGTATGGCTGCGCCGTCGTCACCAGGTACAGGATGGGCGAGGGCGTATTCCACTCCGTCGGACCTGGCAGGAAAATGCCACGTGGCCCTAGGTCGGCTATCGAACGTCACCAGCATGATCTCGTGGACCGACTGGCCGATCATGGAGTCGAGCAGTTCGGGGAGCTTACGGTAGTTCTGAAACTGGCTCGCATCGGAGCCGCTTGCCTGCATCAAGACCACCACGGCGATGGGTCGATTGGTGGTCTCTTCGAGCGTGACCTTCTGCTTGATGCCGTTATCGAAGAGTTCTATCTGATTGGCATTCAAATGTTTGACAAACTCCCCCGATGGAAGCCTAACCAACGTTGGGGCAGCGACCAAAGTAGAGGTAGCCTTGATTGTCGGGAGCGTGGCTTCCCGGCATGTGCTCTGGGCGTGAGCCACAAGCAAACCGGCGGCCATGATGACCACTCCTCCGGATTTCCTGTGCAGCTTGGTGGCTCCGACGCACTTCATGCGGCTCTCCTTAACGAAAGCCCGCACGCACCGTGGGTCCAGTGCAACGTACAGGAGATCCGGGTCCTCGCCGGCAGCTCTTAGTCGCATAGGGCGGGCAGATTCGGGTCGCTTGCAAATCTGAAAAGAGTCACGAGCTGGGACTCTGTCACCCGGTCGGTCGATAACGCAAGGGCCGACAACTGCTCTGCCCGGAACCAGCCAGCACCCACGGTCTCCGCGGTTTCTTGTGCCAGCTCGCCGCCCTCGATCTCACATTGCACAAAGGCTTTGTAAACATACCAGGGCTGGGGCGGGTGTGGATGTTTCCGTTTGTCATAGAGTGCCAGCAAACGCACCGCCCGAACCCGCAAGCCGGTTTCCTCTTCTGCCTCTTTCATCGCCACTTCAAACGGCGAATAGCCAACATCGGCCCAGCCGCCAGGCAGCGTCCATCGCCCTTGGTCGTCCTTTTCCTTGACCAGCAGAATCTCCTGCTCTCCGCGAAACAAGACCGCCCGAACATCCACCTTTGGCGTTTGGTATCCGGACTCGGAAGCGAATGAGCGAATGATCTTCTCGTGCGGCTCGTCAGTTAGTTCCTGCAGAAGGTTGATACTGATGCCACGGATTTCCTCATAACGTTCCACGTCGTACGCATTGGTCGCGTAGGCTAACCCGGCTTGCGCAATGGCCTGAAGACGCTGGGCGTGCAACAGTAGTTTACTTGGCTCCATCAGTTACCAATCCTACATCGCTATTCCTGGTAAGTTCCAGCAGTCACAGCCCAAGCACACCAACACCACGGCCATCCTGTCAGCATGTCGCCTGGACTTTCTTCGTAGCGATGGAATGGCTCGCCTTCCTCCAAGCGGCGTAAGCGCAACCGAAGGCGGGGCAAGCGGGTATATTAGAGCGGTAGCAAGGCAATCTTTGAACTCTCGATCGTCTAGCTGCGCCAGTACGCGTTTGGTTGAGAGTTCCAGGGAACGAGGGCCTCCTGTATGTGCCGCAATATCAAAATGCTATTCAACTTTGAGCCGCCCGTAACTGCCGAGGAGGTGCGCGCCGCCTCGCTCCAATACGTGAGAAAGATAAGCGGCTTCAATAAACCTTCGAAGGCAAACGAAGCCGCATTCCTGACGGCCGTGGAGGACGTGGCCGCCATCTCCACTCGGCTTCTCCATTCGCTGGAGACAAATGCCGCGCCCAAGAGCCGCGAAGAAGAGGCAGCAAAAGCCAAGGCTCGGAGCGCGGAGAGATATCGCGCGTAAGCCTGCCGCAGTGCCGCAGTTTGCGAGGGGTTCAGCAAAGATGAGCGAAAAAGCCGGGAAGATCGCCGTTCTGTTTCTGGTATTGGCAGCTCTTTCCCTGCCTGCTGGGCCTGAATCGGCGTCTGTTGGGGCGCACCACACGTAGCAAGTGCCCGCAGAGCCCTCCGACGACCTGCGCGCCGATTGACGCAGAGGCCGATTCTCAAGTAGATTCGACGCATGGTCAGCGTCGCTCTTCGACGTTGTTGTCGCTCCCGCATCCAGTAGCTGGGTGGGCGACCGTAGTGCCTCAAGAAGATCTCCTAACCTCAGTCGATTGCTGTTAGATGCCGGCGTCCTTACGCTGCTCTATCTCTCCATTCACACCGTGCAATCAGCCAGCTAAATAGCGTACGAGGAGATACATGAGAACAAGGATATTGTGGCCATTCGCTGCTTCCCTGCTTGTTCTTGTCGCGGATGCAATGGCACAAGCACCGCTCAAGGTCACGCAGTGGCAGGGTAGCGCACAAGTAGCGACCAACGGCTCTGCGTTCACGATCCCTGTGCACTTGCAACTGGAGAGCAAAGGCTCGACGCTCGTTGGCTCCTTCGTCGACGGCCCGCAGCGCACCACTTCGACCTCAGGCGAGCTGAGTGGGCAAAATGTCACGCTGCACTTTGCCCATTACGCCGTTACATTTCGTGGGCAAATCGCGGGCGACCAGCTCACCGGCAACTACTCCGCGGATAGCGGGAAATTTTCTTATCCAATCACCTTGCGGCCGTCACCGAAAGAGGCCACGGTACACACCACAGCGAACGTTCCCAATATCGACGGCACGTGGATCATACCCACGGAAAGTCCAAAGGGTGAGCACGCCTGGCGGCTGGTTATCCGGCAGAGTGCAGAAGACGTATCCGCCACCATCCTGCGTGTCGACGGTGATACCGGCACCCTGCACGGTAGCTACCAGAATGGCCACTTTGTCGTCAGCCACTTTCAGGAGATTCGGCCGGCTATGCTGGAAATAACTCCGGAGCGGGACAACACGCTCACGCTCAAGTTCTATTCCACGCACGCTCCGCCCGGAATCCCGTTCGTCCAACTGCACGCGGTCAGGCCCGGCCAGGTAGCCAGCACACCGCAACCCGATGACTTCGCTACCCACACCGTGGTGCGCGATCCACGGCAGCCCTTTAACTTCTCTGGAAAAGATCTGGATGGAAAACTGGTGACGAATCACGACCCCCGTTTTCACGGGAAAGTCGTGCTGGTGAATATTACAGGAAGTTGGTGCCCTAACTGCCACGACGAGGCGCCATTTCTGGCCGAGCTCTATTCCAGGTATCACGCGCAAGGGTTGGAGATTGTGGCGCTTGATTTTGAAGAGCCGGAGCAGATCACGAACCTGACCCGCCTGCACGCCTTTATTCAGCGATACAAACTTGACTACACCTTTCTCATCGTGGGCATTCCAGATGAGCTCAACCAGAAGCTTCCCCAGGTCGAGAACCTGAACGCGTGGCCGACAACGTTCTTTCTCAATCGCCAGGGGCTTGTCCGCAGAGTGGAGACAGGCTTTCCTTCGTCCGGGAGCACTGAATACCATCGCGATGTCAAGGCAGCCTACGTACAGACCATCGAAACCTTACTGGCTGAACGCTAAAGAGCGGAGGAGTCATGAACCTCCTCCGCTCTTGTATCTCACCACATGGTTCGGCAGCTATTGTCTAGTGGTGTTCTCCACCACCACCATGAGATTCACCGCCCCCACCGTGAGGTTCCCCACCATGGCCTTGTTCGGCATGAGGAGCGTTGTGCGGTTGGCTGTTATGTGCGGCCGCCTGAGGAGCGGCGTGGGGTTGGCTGTAATGCGCGCTGGTAGCGTGAGGCGGGTTGTTATGTGTCGTGGTTGCATGCCCACCATTCGTATAGACAGCCCGATGGGCTCCCCCGTTGCTGTTCGTGTGTACGACCGTTGTACTGCCGGGATGGCCGTGGTAACCCACGAAGCCTCCGTTATATCTTCCCCCACCGGCATTCACAAAGCGATGCCCGCCCCAACCGTGGTCATAACCCCAGCCAGCCCATGGGCCCAGGCCCAGAAACACGCCGTTGTAGAAGTAACCCGAGCCGTAATAACCAACCGGGGCGCAGGAGTACGGTGCATAGCCGTAGTAGCCGTAAGAACAGACGGGTGGCGGACCACCTATGGTGATGGCTATTTGCGCATTCGCTTTTGGCGCCAGAGCCAACGGCGCAAGCAAAGCTGTAGTACACAGTAAACCGATCAGTCCACGCATATGTGTTCCCCTTGAACTATCTGCATTCACTATAGGGAGTTATATGAACTTAGACTGAGCAATAGAACACATACATGGTGCATTACGGTCGAATATGAGTACTTACGATTTCGCTTGACTGTCTTATGTCCGCGTAATAGCTCACAATCATCACTGTTATCACTGCGCCAACAGCTTCACGCAAGCCTCTACGACCCCGGGGATATCGTATGGGGAAGCTTCGCCAGCAGGTTCCCACGCATGCTGACTTAAAGTGCGTGTCGTAACTGGTCCGATCGAGATTGCGCGCAACCCGGAGGGGATCGCCATCTTAGCCGCGGCAAGGAGCGCAAAAAAGTTGTTCACCGTCGAGGAGCTGGTAAAGGTCACTGCATCGGGCAGCGGCTTCCCTTCTGCGAACAACGCGCGAAGCTGCTCGATCGAATCGTTGGGGATCACGGTGCGATAAGTCTCGACTACGTGGATATCGGCTCCACATTGACGCAGCTGCTCCGGGATAACATCACGGGCCACCGCCGCGCGCGCCAACAGGACACGGCGCCCTACAACTTTCTCCCTGAGCATCGCGACCACCGCCTCGGCCACATACTCGTCCGGCATGGCGGCCACTTTCAGGCCGATGCGGCCAATGGCCACCGCCGTTGCAGGACCAATCGCGGCCACCTGCAAATGCTGCAACCGCTGCGCATGAATTCCCAAAAATCGCATGCGTTCCGCCAGTGCCGCGGCTCCATTGGCGCTGGTCACAATCAGCCAATCGAAGCCGCTGATCACTTCCAGCAGCGCATCCAGGTGGGCGTAAGTTTCGGGCGGGATGATTTCGATGGTGGGCAGGCGCAGCACCTCGGCGCCCAAAGCCTCCAGCGCATCCGCCAGCTTTCCCGCCTGATGACGGGCGCGCGTAATGAGGATGCGCTTCCCGGCCAGGGGATGCGACGTGCTCACGCCCGCCTCTCCTCCAGGCCGAGAATGGCGCCGGCGCCCTGCTCCAGCAATTGCTGCGCCAGTTGCTCGCCCAGTAGCTCCGGGTCGGCGTGCCGCTTCTCGGCGCAGATCATCTGCCGGCCGTCGGCCGAGGCGACCACGGCGCGCAGCGACAACTCGTCTCCGTCACGGTGACAATAGGCGCCGATGGGCACCAGGCAACCGCCGCCCAGAGCGGCCAGGCATCTCCGTTCGGCAGTGATGGCCATACGCGTGTCCCGATCCTCCAGCGGCTGCAAGGCGGCGTGGATTGCCTCGTCTCCTGTTCTGCATTCGATGGCCAGCGCTCCCTGGCCTGGCGCGGGGCATAGCACCTCGGGCGCGAATCGTTCGCGGATGGCGGCGGTTTTCTGCAAGCGTTCGAGACCAGCCGCTGCCAAAATAATCGCGTCCGCCTTGCCTTGCCCGAGCTTGGCTAGGCGTGTATCTACATTGCCGCGAAACTCAACGTACTCGAGATCCGGCCGCCGCGCGCGCAGCTGCGCCTGGCGGCGCAGGCTGCTGGTGCCCACCACCGCTCCCGCCGGCAGCGCGTCGAATCCGCCGTAGCGCTCCGAGACCAATACGTCGCGCGGGTCCGCACGCTGGGGAATCGCCGCCAACGTGAAAGCCTCGCCTAACTCGGTGGGCAGATCCTTCAGGCTATGCACCGCCAGATCGATGCTCTCCGCCAGCAAAGCATCTTCGATCTCGCGGGTAAACATTCCTTTCGCGCCAACCGAGGCGAAGGCGATGTTCTGCATGCGGTCGCCGGTGGTGCGGATGATGTCGATCGAAACGTCATGCCCCAGAGCGCGTAGCGCGTCTGCGATATGATTCGCTTGCCAAAGAGCCAGCTGCGATCCACGGGAGCCGATGCGGATCAACTCTTGTGTTCCTGGTCTTCAAAGTCGGGCAAGTCCTCGAAGATATCTTCGTCGGCGCCACTCTGCCCCGCCCCGCTTACCCCGAAGGCTTCGCGGATGGCATCGACCGCAACCATATTTCCCTCGGTAGCCGCAGCCTTGATGGCCTGCACCGGCTGATGGAGAAACTTGTTGACCAGGCCGCGGGTGAGCGCCTCGACGGCGGCCTGCTGCTCTGGGGAAAGGCTTTGCAGGCGGCTCGCTACCCGGCGTAGCTCCGCTTGCCGAATCTGCTCCGCGGATTGCTGCAATTGAACAATCTGGGGCGCCACGTTCAGCGCGTGCAACCGGCGCTGATAATTGGTCACTTCGGCCAGGATCATTGCCTCCGCCACCTCTGCCTCTTTGCCCCGCTCTTTCAGGTGTGATCCGGCAACCGACTGCAAGTCGTCAATGTCGTAGAGAAAGATGCCGTCCAGCTTGTTGACTTCAGGATCGACGTCGCGCGGCACCGCGATGTCGATAAAGAACATGGGCCGCCCGCGCCGCTGCTGCAGAAAGTGCTGGGCGTGCTCGCGGCGGAAGACTGGCCGCGCTGAGCCGGTAGAGGTGATGATGATGTCGGCCTGGTCGGCGCTTGAGTAGAGTTCCTCAAAGCGGACGGCTCGACCCCCGAAGCGCTGGGCCAGCTGCTCGGCGCGCTCGTGGGTGCGGTTAGCTACCAGAACGGTGCCGGCGCCGTGGTTCATCAAGTGGCGAGCCGCCTGCTCGCTCATCTTTCCCGCGCCGACGATCAGAACCTTCTTGTCTTCGAGCGAGCCAAAGATTTTTCGCGCCAGCTCCACCGCCACTGAGGCAATCGATACCGACGAATTACCGATCTGGGTCTCCGTGCGCACCCGCTTGGCGACCACAAACGCGCGCTGCAGCACCTTGTCCAGGTGCCCGCGGATCGCCCCCGCTTGAGCGCGCAGCCAGGTAGCTGCTCTTGACCTGGCCCAGGATCTGCGGCTCGCCAATCACCATGGAGTCGAGGCTGCAGGCGACGCGGAACAGATGGCGCACCGCGTCCTCCTGCCGGTACTCATAAACATGCGGCGCCAGCAGCTTGGGGTCGATACTGAAATAGCTGCCGACAAAGTCCATCAGATGGGGTGCATCCGGCTTCAGGCTGGTGAGCAACTCGACCCGGTTGCAGGTGGAGAGAATCATGCCCTCCAGCACCCCGGGCGACTGCACCAGCGAGCGCGTAGCCTCCTCCAGTTGCTGCGGTCCAATAGCCAGCCGCTCGCGCAACTCGATGGGCGCGGTCTTGTGGTTCAACCCTAACAGGACAATGTTCATGGGGCGGTGAACCTATGTACGGAGCTGAGCTGGTTGGCCGCCCAGACGCTGATCACCACCAGAAATACCAGGCTGGAGAGGTAGACAGCCCGTTTCCCGCGAAGACCGACCTGGCGGCGCACAAAGAGCATCACTAGATAGAGTGCCCACATGGCAAAAGAGAGCAGGACTTTTGGATCTTTAAAATAAATCGCCCCGACGCTTTCCTGGGCAATCAATGATCCGGCCAGCAAGCCCAGGGTCATGAAAGGGAAACCCGATCAGCAGCATGCCAGAGGCGATGCGTTCCATGGTCTCGAGTGGGGGCAGCCAGGCCAGGAAGCCGACGTTGCTTTTGCTCTTGAGGCGCCGCTCCTGGACCAGGTAGAGGAAGTTGGCGATCAAGCTGAAGATGAGCGCGGCATAGGCGGCCAGCAGGGCGACGATGTGCAGCGAGAGCCACCCGCTGCGAATCATGGGCGACTGAAACGTCCAGTGATCGGGACCCATGGCCGGCCCCAGGACCAGCAGCAGCGACAGGGGCAGGGCGAAAATACCGAAGGAGACGGTGCGGTAGAGCACGGCGACGAGCAGGAAGGCGGCGCAAATCAGCAACGCCAGCAGGGATTGCACCTCGTGCATCCCCACCGGCAGGGAGTGGTGCGAGGCGGCAAGCATCTCAATGAGGGAAACAAAATGGAAGAAAAAGCCACCGACGGCCGCCGGAACGCAGAGCTTCTTCCACCCGGGCTTGTCATAAAGCACCGCCGGTAGTGCAGAAATGCTCGCGACGGCGTAGAGCACCGCCGCCACTCTTAACCACAATAGAAACATGCCGATTCCCGCAACTTTAAAGTATAACCGTCCGCGAATATGGCGTCCTGGGGCCCCTTGGAGCCCCGGAGGGAACCGCGGGTCACTCCTTCCGGGATCTACACAAAAAAACAGCATTTAATTTGACCTGTTCAAGTTTGCGAATTTCACCCAAATCAGGGTTCCGGGAGCGTGCATCCTTTTGACAGTCCTGGTCCTCACAGCTTGAAAGACAGGAGATTCAACCATGGATTATCGCGTACGCGCCGGAGAGATACCGGAAGATCAAACCACTGCCCTGATGGAGAGCTACTCCGCCAAACTGCCCACGAGCTTTTTCCTGGGTGCGGCCCTTACCTCGATCGTGGGTTCCCTCATTCTGAAGACCTCGGGCAAGGATCACCATGCCCTGTTCATTGGCCAGTGGGCTGCGCCCTTCCTCTTGCTGGGCATCTACAACAAGATGGTGAAGCAGCACGGTTCCGACGCCCATGTGAACCACGAACCCCGTATCGTCGCCTGACCTAACCGGCCCTTTCCGGCTTATCCTCAAACGCCAGCACGTCATTCACGATATGCTGGCGTTTTCGTGTCTACTCTTCCTCCATCGCCCACGACCGAAGTAACCGACGCGGCCAGCACGCCTCTGATGCGGCAGTACTCGGCCGCCAAGCGCCAAAATCCCGATGCCCTGCTGTTTTTCCGCATGGGCGACTTCTACGAGCTGTTCTTCGAAGATGCGCAGATTGCCGCCCGGGAGCTGCAAATAACGCTCACGGCGCGGGATAGAGAACGCACCGTGCCGATGTGCGGAGTTCCCTACCACGCCGCCGACACCTACCTCTCCCGCCTGTTGCGCAAGGGCTACCGGGTCGCCATCTGCGAACAGATGGAGGACCCCAAGCTCACCAAGAAAATCGTCCGCCGCGAGGTAACCCGGGTGCTCACCCCCGGCACTGCCATCGATCCCGCCCTGGCTTCGGAGCGAAACAACTACCTGGCGGCGCTCCACCTGGTGGGCTCTGTGGCAGCGCTGGCCTTGCTCGACCTCTCTACCGGCGACTTCCGCACCACGGAGTTCACCGGCCCGGGGAGCGTGGGCTTTTGTATCGACGAACTGCTGAAGGCCCAGCCCAGCGAAATCCTGCTATCGGCGGGATTACCACCGCTCGACCCGCAAATGGAAGCCGAGATCGACAAAATCGGCACCAAAACGCGCCTGGAGGAATGGGTCTATACCGCGGACTACGCCATTCCTCTCCTGGAAAGGCAATTGGGGGCGAACTCGCTCGAAGGCTTCGGCTTGGCGGGCGCCCGGTCCGCCGCGATCGCCGCCGGCGCGGTCGTCCACTACGCTCGCGCAACCCAACAGATCGAACTGCAGCACATCAACAACATCCGCTATTACGAGCGGGCGGAGAACCTGCAGCTGGATGCCGTCACCGTGCGCAACCTGGAGTTGATTGACCCGCTCTGGGCCGGCGGGACCAGTGAAGCGACGCTCTACGCCAACCTCGACTGCTGCATGACCCCCATGGGCAAGCGGCTATTGCGGGCATCCCTGGTGCGCCCCCTGATCGATCGCGCGGAGATCGAGTCTCGCCTGGAAGCCGTCGCAGTGGCGGAAAGTGGCCTGATCGACCGCGAGCAGCTGCGCAAAACGCTGGGCGCGATTCAGGATATGGAGCGCATGCTCTCCCGCATCTCGCTCGATAGCGCGGGGCCCCGCGATGCGGCCGGCCTGGGAGCATCGCTCGCCCGCCTGCCCGATCTCCATGCCGGCCTGGAGAGGCTCAGAGCCCCACGCTGGCAGGCCTGCGCGCAGCGGCTCGATCTGCTGCAAGACCTGCGCGAACGCCTGCAGCGGACGCTCCTTCCCGATCCTCCCGTGAACCTGGCGGACGGCGGCGCCATCGCGGCCGGCGTCGATGCGGAGCTGGATGAGCTGCGTTCTCTGGGAGCCAACGCCCGCCAATCGATCACTACCATCGAGGAGCGGGAACGGAAACGCACCGGCATCCATTCCTTAAAGGTTCGCTTTAACAATGTCTTCGGCTATTCCATTGAAGTAACGCGCGCCAACCTGGCCGCCGTGCCCGCGGACTACGAGCGCAAGCAGACCCTGGCCAACGCCGAGCGCTTCACCACCCCGGAGCTGAAGCAGTATGAGATCAGCGTCCTCACCGCCCATGAGCGGTCGATCGAGATTGAAAAACGCATCTTCGCCGAGCTCCGCCAGACCATCCTGCAATCGGCCGGCCGCATTCGCGTCACCAGTGGAGTGATCGCCGAGGTCGACCTGCTGGCCAACTTCGCCCACCTGGCAGCGCACGCGCAGCTACGTGCGCCCGCAGCTTGGCGCAGGCTGCGGTGCTCGAAACCGTCGCCGCCCGCCATCCGGTGGTGGAGTGCCTGCTGGAAACGGCTGGGCAAACGAAATTCGTCCCCAACGACCTCTATGTCGAGACCGGCGGCCCCAGCCTGCTGCTCATCACCGGGCCGAATATGGGCGGCAAATCCACCTATCTGCGCCAGGCCGCGCTGCTGGTCATCATGGCGCAGATGGGCTGTTTTGTTCCCGCCAAGAGCATGCGGCTGGGCATCGTGGACCGGATCTACACCCGCATCGGCGCCAGCGACAACGTGGCCCGCGGGCGCTCAACCTTTATGGTGGAAATGACGGAGACCGCCACCATTCTCAACACCGCCACACCGCAGTCGCTCATCCTGCTGGACGAGATGGGCCGCGGTACCGCCACCTTCGATGGCCTCTCGCTGGCCTGGGCCACGCTCGAATATCTGCACGCGCAGGTGGGCGCGAGGACACTCTTCGCTACCCACTACCATGAGCTCACATTGCTGGCCGAGCAGTTGCCAGGATTGAAAAACCTGCGCGTCGCCGTCAAAGAGACGCCGAAGGGCATTGTCTTTTTGCACGCCATCGAGCCCGGCGCGGCCAACAAGAGCTACGGCATTGAGGTGGCTCGTCTCGCCGGCCTGCCGCTCTCGGTCATTGAGCGCGCGCGCCAGGTGTTGCTGCAGCACGAGCAGATCCGAGAAGAGGAACGTGGCCCAGGAAACCGATGCGCCGCTGCAACTAACCATGTTCACTCCGCTCTCGCAGCGGATTCTCGATCGGCTGGAGCAGACCGACACCAATAGCCTGACCCCTTTGCAGGCGCTGAATCTGCTCGAAGAGCTCAAGAACGAGATACGCGGCCGGGGGAATTCGTGAGCTCGATGACATTGAGACAGGCTGCCGGCCAGGTGTTGGTGGTGGGCCTGGAAGGCACTCAACTCAGCACGCTGGAAGCGGCCTGGCTACGCCTGCTGCGGCCCGGCGGAGTCATCCTCTTTCGCCGCAATATCGAAAGCGCCGCCCAGACCCATGCCCTGCTCCACTCCATCCAACAAGCAGTGGAGTCACCCACGCTGCGCTGCATCGATGTCGAAGGCGGCAGCGTCGACCGGCTGCGCGACTTGATTGCGCCCATGCCATCGCCCTTCGCAGTTGCCGCTACCAACAAGCCGGCGCTGTTCAAGAAGCATGGCAGCCTCATCGGGCAAGAGGTGCACCTGCTGGGTTTTAATACCGCCTTCGCTCCGGTGCTCGACCTGCGCACCGATGCCTCAGCGCCGGTGATGACCACGCGGGTCGTCTCCGGCGATCCGGCTCAGGTCATCCGCTACGCCACGCATTTTCTTGAGGGGCTGGCGGAGCACGGTGTGCTGGGCTCCGGAAAGCATTTCCCTGGCCTCGGCAGCGGACAGGTGGACTCGCACCATTTCACTCCCACCATCACAAAACCTCTCAGCCTGCTCTGGAAAGAAGATCTGCTGCCCTACCGCGAGCTGGCCCGGAAGCTGCCCATGGTGATGATCTCGCATGCATCGTATTCCGCTGCAGTCCCTGAGCCGGCATCCGTCTCCGCTTACTGGATTACCGAGGTCCTGGTACGAGAGATCGGCTATCAAGGTCTGATCGTCTCCGACGACATGGAGATGGGCGGCATCCTCAAATACATGGGCATCGCCGACGCAGCGATTCGTTCGCTCGCGGCGGGCATGCACGTGGTGGAGATTTGCCGCGACCCGGCGCTGGTCTTTGCGGCCTACGAGGCCTTGCTGCATGAAGCGGAGAGCTCGCCGGCCTTTGCCCGCGTGCTTCGCCGTGCGGCTGCCCGGGCGCAGGCGTTCCATACCAAGCACCTGAAAAAGGACGCGCTGCCACCTGCTCCCACCGCCGCTGCGGTAAATAAAATGCGCACTGCGGTGCGAGAAGTTTACCGAGCAGGTCGCCAAGGCATGAGTGAACTTACTTCGATGACGGTAGCCGGCATCATGAGCGGCACCTCAGCTGATGGAATCGACGTAGCCTTTACGCGCATTACACCCGACCCAAAGGACGCGGCCTTTCCCCAATTGAAGCTGCTCGCGCATGCCGGCTTCCCTTTTCCGCCCGCACTGCGCCGGGCCGTGCTGGCGGCGATGAATGCCGAGGCGATTGCCACCGCCGAGCTGGCCCGGCTGAATTGGCGACTGGGGCAGGCTTACTCCGAGGCGCTGACGGTAGCCCTGGAGCGTCATCCCTGCCGCCTGGATCTGATCGGCTGCCACGGTCAAACCATCTATCACCAGGCTACGCCCGTGCGCTATCTGGGACGCGAGGCAACCTGCACCTGGCAGATCGGCGAGATGGCGATGCTGGCCGAGCAAAGTGGAGTGCCAGTGGTTTCGAACTTTCGTCCCGCCGACATGGTCGTGGGAGGCCAGGGCGCACCGTTGGTTCCCCTGCTCGACTACGTGCTTTTTCGCCACCCAACACGGGGCCGCGTGTTGCAGAATCTGGGGGGCATTGGAAACCTGACAGCGCTACCCGCCAAAGCGAGCCCCTTGCAGGTGGTGGCCTTTGACACCGGCCCAGCCAACATGGTGATCGATCAACTGATGCAGCAACTCTTCGACAAATCCTTCGACCGCGGGGGAAAGACGGCGGCGCGCGGCGCGGTGATTGAGCTCGGTGGTGAGCGCGCGGCTGCGCGAGCCTTTTTTCGCCGCGCGTCCGCCCAAGAGTGCCGGACGGGAGCAATACGGCGCCGACTATGCGGCCCGTTTTCTCGAGCAGTGCCGCAAGGCCGGAGCAAGCCGTGAAGATACTATCGCCTCGGCCACCGCGCTGACCGCGCGCAGCGTGGGCTTGGCTTACTCCAGCTTCCTGTTCAAAAAGATGCGTCACACGCCGGTGGATTTCATCGTCTCCGGGGGAGGCGCGCGCAATCTGACGCTGATGCAAATGCTGCGCGATCAGCTCGAGCCGCAGGGGTGTACGGTGCGAGCTAGCGACGACCTCGGGCTGCCGGCCGAAGCCAAGGAAGCAGCCGCCTTCGCCTTGCTGGCATATGAGACATGGCATCGGCGGCCAGGAAATATTCCTTCGGCAACCGGTGCGGCGCGGCCGGCGATCCTGGGCGAGATCAGCTATGTTTGAACGCTGTTGGCCACGAATGCTGGCGGCCGTTGCTCTCCTATCTCTGGCCGGATGCGGCGCCGCTCGTCCCTCGCCGCAGACGGTGACCATGGTGATTGAGAGCAGCCCCACCAGCCTCGATCCCCGCATCGGTGTCGACAGTCAGTCCGGAACACATCTGCCAGCCTGATCTTCGACAGCCTGGTACACAAGAACGCGCACTTCAACCTCGATCCCTGGCTCGCCACCAGCTGGGAAACGCCCGATCCGCTTACCTATCGCTTTCACCTGCGGACCGATGTGCATTTTCATAACGGAAAGCCGCTCACCGCAACGGACGTGAAGTACACTCTCGACTCCATGCGCAACGGTACTGTGATCACCGCCAAAGCGGGAGCGCTGGCACATATCGATCACGTCGACGCGCCCGATGCGGCAACGGTAGTCATCCATTTAAAACAACCAGACGCGGCCTTGTTGTGGAACCTGTCGGATGGGGCTCTGGGGATTGTTCCCGCCGGGAGCGGCCACGACTTTGCTTTCCACCCCATCGGCAGCGGGCCTTTCCGCTTCGTTAGCCAGCTACAGGATGACGAAGTCATTCTCGAGCGAAGTGACAATTCCTGGCAGCCGCGTCCCGCAATTGCGCGCATCCGCTTCGCTGTCGTGCCCGACGCGATTACGCGAGCGCTTGAGTTGGAGAAGGGCTCGGCGGATGTGTGCATCAATTGCCTGACCGCGGACATGGTCTCCGCGCTGGCCAAGCGTCCCAATCTACAGGTGGAGAGCGGTCCCGGAACAAATCTGAATTACATCTCGTTCAATACCCAGGACAGCGTGTTGCGCGACCTGCGCGTTCGCCAGGCCATTGCCTACGCCATGAATCGGCCGCTGATTATTAGCTCCCTGTGGAGAGACCGCGCCCAGTTGGCGGAGAGCCTGCTGCCGCCGCAGCACTGGGCGTGGACTGGGGACGTGCAGCAATACCCTTACGACCCAGCGAAGGCCAACGCGCTTCTGGACGCCGGCGGATGGAAGCGAGGCAAAGACGGGACTCGCTTTCATCTGACGATGAAGACTTCTACTGATGAGACCAGCCGCTTGCTGGCCATGATTCTGCAACAGCAATTGCGCGAAATAGGCATTGCTCTGGAGGTAAGGAGCTTCGAGTTTGCCACCTTCTATTCCGACATCAGCAAGGGTGCCTTCCAGATGTACACCCTACGCTGGCTGGGAGGAAACGAAGATCCCGACATCTTCGGCTACGCCTACGACAGCCACAGGTTTCCGCCTCACGGAGCCAACCGCGGCCGCTATGTGAATGCAGTGCTGGACGGATTGATCAAGGAAGCGGCCATGTCGAGCGACCAGGCCCTGCGCCGCGCCGACTACGTGAAGGTGCAGCAGATTCTGGCTGCCGAGCTGCCTTCGATCAACCTGTGGTATCTGGACGCGGTGCTGGTGCACACCAGGCGGCTACAGAACATTCAGATTTCCAGCTCCGGAAACTTCGATTTCCTGCGGACAGCTACGGTAACAGACCCACGGTAGCTACCGGGCTACTTGGCATCCTCAAATTGGTTGATTTGCACTTCTCCGTCCGGAAACACGGCACGGATCTGAAGGCTTCCCCCCATTGCCTCAATGTAGCGGCGGAGGGTCCCGATATACATATCCGTACGCCGTTCAAGTTTGGAAATGGACCCTTGATCAACCCTCAGGACTTGAGATAGTTCGGCCTGGGTAAATTCACGCGCGGTGCGTAACTCATCTAATGCCATTTCCTTGATTGCCTCACGTACGCGCTCCTCTACGCGAGCGCGCCGTTCAGCTGAAATCTTCGTCTGCAGTTCTTTGAACTTGTGTGCCATAGTTCCTCCGCGGGAATACCCCTACCGATCACTCACGTGTTAATAAATTGGAGTCTTCGATTTCTTTCAAATGCTGCGCGTAGATTGCGTCGGCCCGGGGAACAAATTCCTCGTACCAATTCGGTTTGCCGGTTTTGTCACCGCCGATCAGTAAGATACCGGTTCGCCTGGGATCAAATGCATACAACACCCGGTATGGCCTCCCCTCATGCTGACAGCGGAGCTCCTTCATGTTCGGGTAACTGGAACCCGAAATAGTATCGGCAAAAGGCCTTTTTGAATTCGGACCACGTTCTTGCAACAAGCGCACGCCGAAGTTGATACTGTCCTGCTCATCCTCCGAGAGGCTGTTCCACCACGAGCCGAACTCGTCGGTATACTCAACTTCCCAGGCCAAGTCGCCAGTATGGCACAGACGCCATATGGCTTCAAGGCCATACTTCACCTGCTTCTATCGTCCTTATTTAGCGCAATTCCCCTCCCCGGCGTGCAAACGTCTGTCGATTAGCCAGGTCCCCTTTGTCATCAACCGGAACGGAGAGATCTGCAGTCCCCTCCCTCCCCTGTCAATGCACCTTGTACAACATCGCGGCATGCGGGGCGAGCGAAGTCTTCAGCAAGCCGGCCGCGCCCAATTCCTTGCGCGCCCACAGGTCGCGCACTTCATGGCTGCCCTCAAGCAAACCAAGCTCCTTCCACCCGTACTTCACTTCCTGTGCAGCATCGCCCAGGTTAAAGACCGCCACATAACGGCCCTCCCCAGACTCAGGTACAGCCGTCCAAACCACCAGCGACCCGCTCCGCGATAGCTCGCGATTCTCCTTTGAGTGCTGATCGACCGCAATTACCTCCGGATTCGTATAAAGAGCCTCCGTTGCCGCATCCATTCGGGTGAGGTTGGTGCCTGCAACCAGGGGAGAACGGGCCATCGACCACAGAGTCATCAGCGTTCTCGACTCATCCGTTGTGAGCCGCGAGGCACGAGCCTCGCCCCAACCCGGCCTGGGACCGAGATAACCAAGCGGCAACATATCCGCATCGGGCCAGTGACCGGCCTCAACATGAGGGGCCCACTGCGCTGTGCGATCGAATTGACGTACGAGCCCCGCCGGAAAGGTCTCCCCCGCAGGAGCTAGCCAGGTATCCCACATATCGTCAGAGATCCGCCACTGTTGCGCATATTTGCGCACATCCTCTGCTTGTTCAATAGGAGTAGGTCCGGGAGAAAGGCTCAACACCATCGGACGCCCCGTCTTCCCAAGAGCCGCGCTCATCATGTGGATCTCGTCCGCCTGATAAGGTCGGGAAATGCAGTCGACCTTGATGAAGTCGACTCCCCATTCCGCATACAGCCTGGCGATAGAATCGTAATAAGCCTGCGAGGCGGCATTCGCCTTGAGTCCATAGTTATCCGAATTCCATCTGCAGGTGTCCGATGTGTTGGCCGCATCCGCTGCATGAAATGATGATCCGGCGATAGGCAGGTTCTTCTCCACCGCTTCGCGTGGAATGCCGCGAATAATGTGAAGGCCGAACTTGAGCCCCAGCGAGTGGACCCAATCGGCAAGAGGCTTAAATCCAGCTCCGCCCGCTGCGGACGAAAATCGATTATCCGCCACCAGGTAGCGCCCGGTGGCATCCATCACAAAGCCCTGCGCAGCGCCCTTCTGTCCCGGCTGCCGCAGGTACCAACCTTCATCGACCACAACATACTGCCATCCCAGGGGCTGCAAATGTCGGTGCAACCAGAGGACATTCGCTTTGTACTCAGCCTCGGTGACAGTCAGTCCATAAGAATCCCAGCTATTCCATCCCATCGGAGGAGTAGGCGCAAGCTCCGTCGCCGCAAGGCAACGCAATCCGCTCAATGCAATCACTACGGCAAGTATTCGGCAAATCATCGGGTGAAGGTTCCTCCAGAAATGGGGCGCAAGCCAGTCTAGAAGAATTCCACTAGCAAGTCTTCTCGATCACTGCTTCCGGCTGAGCGCCGTATTCTGCCCAGGAGCCGTCATACAAGCTGACCCGCTTTGCGCCTGCGACTTCGAGGCCGAGCGCGATCACAGCAGCGGTAACGCCGGAGCCGCACGTCGTGGTGATGGGTTGTTTCAGATCCACGCCCTTTGCGGCGAAGATGTGGCGGAGTTCTTCGGCGGCCTTTAAGCGGCCCTCTTCGACCAATTCCGTGAAGGGAATGCTGGTTGCTCCGGGCATATGTCCGGAGCTTATGCCAGGCCGCGGCTCCGGTAAGGTTCCGGAAAACCGGCCGCTTGAACGAGCGTCCAGAACTTGTGCCTTCCCCGCGATCATTTGTTGCACCTGGGAGAAGTCCTTCACCGCGTCCGGGTCGAGCTTGGCGTGGAAGGTGGCCGGTGCGCGATGAACCTCTCCAGAGTCGGTAGGGAGACCGGCCGCGATCCAGGCGCGGAGACCCCCATCGAGGAGGTAAACATTGGGCGTTCCGAACGTCTTGAGCATCCACCATGCTCGCGGGGCGGAGAAGACGCCTTCCTGTTCATAGATGATGATGTCCATCTCATCGCCGACACCAAGAGCCGACATGCTATGCGAAAAAACGTCGGGCGCAGGCAGCATGTGGGGCAGCGATGTGGAGTGGTCCGAGAGTTCCTCGATATCAAAGAAGATTGCCCCAGGAAGGTGCTTCGCGAGATAGCGCGTTCGGGTGTCAACCGGTGGAGTGACACCGACCGGAGGAAGCGTGGCATCAAGGATGACCACACCTGGATCGTGCAGACGGCCGGCTAGCCAGGAGGTAGTAACGAGCGGGTTCATGGCAACCAGCTTACTTGAAGAGACTGGTGACATCGATGATAGGGGGCTACCTATCATCGATGTCACCTCTTAGTTAGCGTGCTGTATCCAGCAAAGCTAACTGCACATTGTTTGGTGCTGGGTTCCCGGCCACCTGCAGGCGCCTCTCGGCTTTCGATTGGTTGCAGAGAATGTGGCTGGTATTCCCAATAACCCAGACCGAACGTAGAAAGTACTTGTCGCCATACCTTGTGAACACGGCCTTGCCTGCTTTCGCCGGTTGGCCATCATTTGCCAACTGCATCATCGCCATCCCCGAGGCTGCTTTCCCCCGGATGAGCATGGTTTCGGCGCGATCCGTGCGAATGGTGTAGACACCCGGAGTAAAGTATTGCCCGGTGGCGGTCTCGAAAGCGAAAGGTACGTTCACTTGAGCAATGAATCCGGAGTCTTGCGCGTGTAACGCCGGCGCCAATGAAGCGACGGCTAGAATGGCGGCGATGAAGGTTGCGGGAACTTTCAACATCGAAAAAGTGCTCATGGCGTTTCTCCTTATGGAGGGCGTCTCACAAACCGCCTTCACTTACTAAGGCGCAACGGCAGCACAAAAAGGGCAATGATTCCCAAAAAATTACTTTTTAGGGACGTACCTCAAGGCGACTTAGCATTCGCTTGCACCTTCCGAAGGGCAATTGAAGTAGTGGGGTAGATATCGTCTATTCGTTGTGCGAAATTTCCACGTTTGTAACTTCATTTCCACAGCACAAAATTGTAAGTGGCGCTGGATTTCCCATTGGGAGAGAGTAATATTTATTTCAGAGGAAGAGTGATCTTCCAGAAGGAGAGGGCGGACTAACAGTCGTCTTCGAGAATCGGCAACGAGACTTGATCCAGGCAACTGGAAACGGACGGCGGTTGAAAAGCTCTTGCAGCGAATGGGATCAAAGAGGAGTAGGTAAAAGCACGGGCTCCGCTCGTGGGTGCCAAACGATTCTGGGATAACAAGCGTTGTGATCTGGGACCAGAACCGGATCTCTGAAAATCGGAACTGAGAGGGCGAGATCTCGCAAGAGAAATCGCCCTTTCGCTTTTGTGCTAGTCCTCGCGCAACCCGGAGAGCCAGGGGACAGAATGGCCTGGAACCCCAAACGGTGCGAACCGGGCAACGTCTCCCGAGCGCAGCCTTTATCACAGATCCGTGGAACCATCCGCTGCTCCATGACGTAAAAGATCTCACTGGGACCGGGTGCTCACCCGGTCCAGCTACTCGGACGTGTGCCCGGAGGCCCGTTGTTATGGCAATGTTCGTTGACCAACTCAAGCAGGTACTGCGCAGGTTGAGCCGGGCTCCCCTGTTTACGGCGATTACGTTGATTACCCTCGCCGTCGGTGTGGGCGCGAACACAGTGATCTTTAGCGTAGTGGAAGCTGTGCTGCTGAAGCCCTTGCCGTACCCCCATGCCGAGCAGTTGATCGGCGTCTGGTATGCGGCGCCAGGCATCGGCTTCGCGGACCTGAATATGTCGCAGTCCATCTACTTTATAGATCGCGAGCAGAACACCACGCTCCAGGATATCGGCGTCTACGATGGAGATTCCCTGGATGTGACCGGTGCGGGAAAGCCGGAACACGTGCCCGGCCTCGACGTTACCGATGGCACGCTGCCGATCCTGGGAGTGGCCCCCGTGCTGGGGCGGTTATTTAGTCGCAAGGACGATTCGCCAGGCGCACCGCAGACCGCAGTGCTCTCCTATGGTTATTGGCAACGGAAGTTTGGCGGCTCACCTTCTGTCATCGGGCGCTCCATCACCGCAGACGGCAAGCCGAGAGAGATCATCGGAGTTCTGCCCAAGGGGTTCCACTTTCTCGATCAACCCGATGCTGCCCTGTTTCTGCCCTTCCAATGGGATCGCAACAAGACCAAGCTGGGCAACTTCAGTTACCGCGCGCTTGCCCGTTTGAAGCCTGGAGTTACCATGGCCCAGGCCAGTACGGATATGGCGCGGCTCCTTCCCGTGGTCTTGCGAAGCTTCCCTCCTCCGGACGGATTCAGCGTCAGCCTGTTTGAAAAGGTGCGGCTCGCCCCCAATCTCCGTCCGCTCAAGCAAGATGTCGTCGGCAATGTGGGTAACGTGCTGTGGGTCCTGATGGGCTCCATTGTTCTGGTTCTGCTGGTCGCTTGCGCAAACGTCGCCAACCTGCTGCTGGTCCGAGTCGAAGGCCGTCGCCAGGAATTGGCTATCCGTTCTGCTCTGGGTGCTGGATGGGAACGAATCGCCGCGGAGTTGCTCTTCGAGAGTGTTGTGCTTGGCGTTGCGGGCAGCCTGATCGGGCTGGCCTTGGCCTACGGTGCATTGCGTCTCCTGGTGTCCGTGGCGCCCACCGGCCTTCCCCGCGTCCACGAAATTGGCATCGATCTCCCGGTCCTGTTATTCACCATCGTGCTCAGTCTCTTAACCAGTCTGCTCATCGGTTTGATCCCCGTGCTCAAGTATGCGGGCGCAAGTGCCAACAGCGGTCTCCGCGAGGGAGGCCGCGCGCTGAGCCAGAGCAGGGAACGGCATCGCGCCCGTCAGACCCTGGTCGTCGTGCAGGTTGCGCTTGCCCTGGTCTTGCTCATCTGCTCCGGGCTGATGATTCGCACCTTTCGCGCTTTGATGCATGTGTCTCCAGGTTTCGTCGCACCCGATGCAGTACAAACATTTCGCTTCTACATTCCGGAAACGCAGATACCAGATACTCAGCCCGAGCGCGCCGTACGCATGGACGAAGAGATATTGAACAAACTCGCGGCGATTCCCGGAGTTTCGTCCGTCAGCTTCTCCACTGCGGTGCCCATGGATGGGCGCAGTTCGAACGATCTGGTGTTTGCCCAGGACCGCGCGTATGGCGAGGGCGAGCTCCCGCCGATACGCCGCTTCAAATTCATCTCCCCCGGCTTTTTCGCAACACTGGGGACACAGCTCCTTGCCGGTCGCGATCTTACCTGGACCGACACCTACCAGAAAAGGCCGGTGGCCATCATCTCAGAGAATTTCGCGCGCCAGTATTGGCATGACGCAAACGGCGCCTTGGGAAAACGGATTCGTGTGGCCAACACTGACGACTGGCGCGAGATCGTCGGAGTGGTTCAGGACGTGCACGACGACGGAGTGGACAAAGCCGCGCCCAGCACAGCGTACTGGCCTGTCATGCTCGACCGTTTCGAGGGCAGTAAACAGACACTTCGACGCAATCTGGCCTTCACCCTGCGTAGCCCCCGTGCCGGCTCTCGCGGTTTCATGAACGAGGTGCAGGAGCGAGTCTGGTCAGTCAATCCCGATGTACCCCTGGCGGAGGTTTCCACACTCGGCGAGCTTTATACCAAATCCATGGCGCGGACTTCCTTTACGCTGGTGATGCTCTGCGTCGCGGGAAGCATGGCTCTGCTGCTCGGGATCGTGGGCATCTACGGGGTCATCTCGTATTCCGTGTCGCAGCGCACTCGCGAGATCGGCATTCGCATGGCGCTGGGTGCCCAGCGGGAGACGCTGACGGCCATGTTTGTGCGCCAGGGAATGCGGCTCACCCTCATCGGCGCGGCATGCGGCCTGGTCACAGCCTTTGTCAGCATGCGGCTCATGTCCTCGATACTCTTTAACGTGAGTCCCGTTGATCCGATCACTTACCTCAGCATCACTCTCGGCGTGGTTGGAGTGGCCTATCTTGCGTGCTATGTGCCCTCCCGCCGCGCCGCGACCGTCGAACCCATGCACGCACTGAGAGCCGAGTAAGCCTGCGTGAGAACTGGAAAAAAGGAAACCGCAGGTCGCTCCACTACGCTACGCTCCGGTCGAACTAAAGATGCATGTTCAATTCCACACCCGAGCGATAGGCCTCAAACTAGATGATTTTGGAACGATTCGGGTACCCAGCGTGACCCTGGGCGCACATGCTCATCCACCCTTGGGGGATTTTTGCGCGATCGCCGGTGCTGTAGTCTTGGCGGGCGATCGGAGCCCGGTTGAAGTTTGCTTGCACACTCAGACAACTATGTCTTGCGTTGTCCGTTGCCGTACTGTCCAGCGTTTTAACGTCCTGTGGTAGTGCTTTTGTTCAAAGAGATTCCGGCGTCATTCCGCGCGCGTTCTTTGGTATGACGGTGCTCGATTCCGAGCACGTAACTCCTACACTGACCTATGGAACTACGAGGACCTGGGACTCTTTTCCTATGCTTGACTGGGCAGAGATCAACTCCTCTGCCGGCGTTTACCAATTTCAAGACCTGGATGCCTTCCTGCAATTGAACGAGGCGCGTGGCGCCGATGTGATTTACACATTTGGAAGAACCCCTCGCTGGGCGTCCTCGAAACCCGAGGCTCCCACTCCCTACGGGCCCGGACAGTGTGCCCCGCCGGCCGACCTGCGGAACTGGGATAACTATGTGACCGCGATCGCCTCTCATGTCGGTACCCGCATCACTTATTGGGAACTTTGGAACGAGCCACAGGATCCGGAGTACTATTGCGGCGACATGCAAACGCTGCTTACGATGGCACAGCATGCTTACCGAATCATCAAATCCATCAACCCAGCGGCGCAGATAATTACACCCACCGTTGCGGCGTCAGACGGCCCCGCATGGCTCGATGCCTATCTCTCCAAGGGCGGAGGGAACTACGCCGACATCATCTCCTTCCACGGCTACTGCGACTACGAGGCTGAGTCCATTAACCCTGTGATGTCGCGCTACCAGAAGGTAATCGCGGCACACGATCAGGGTATTAAGCCTCTTTGGGACACCGAAGCAGACTGGGCGGGCGATGCTGATGACGTGCTCGCAGGAAGCGAGAACCAGGCAGCCTTCCTAGCCAAGTTCTATTTGCTGCACTGGTCTGCCGGGGTAAGTCGCTTCGTTTGGTACGCCTACGATGGCGGCTCCTGGGGCGGACTATGGAGTCCGGGCACTGGCGCCGACTCGGTCGTTGCATCCTATAACAGCGTTCAACAATGGATGCTGGGGGCGTCGATGACCTCAGGTTGCACGTCTGATTCAAGCGGTACCTGGAGCTGCGCTCTGAGCCGGCCCGGCGGGTATCAGGCACTCGTCCTTTGGAACTCTGATAAAACGGTGAGCTATCAGGCGCCAGAGAAATATACCGGCCTCCGCGATCTCATGGGCAATGTACGATCGTTGCCGCAAGGTCCTTTGGAGGTTGGGGGCAGTCCAATATTGATTGAGACCGGTAAGACCTTCTAGTACGGAGCCATCGCCGTCATCCGTCAAGATCGCGCCATGACATTCCGGATGTAGGCTAGATTCTTGCGCATGTCGCTCTCCAATTCCTTCGAAGGTGCATCCGTCTCCAGATTGGCATACCCCGAGAAGTTAATATCCCGAATCGCTCGCATGATGGGCCCGAACTGAATGCTCCCGTCACCCAGGTAGTGCGGATTATCCTTAAGATGGAATTGGCAAATCCGGTCTTTCCCGAGCCAGCGGATCTCCTTCACCGGATCGAATCCTGCCTCTGTTGAGTTACCCACGTCGTAGTAGACCAACACGCTTGCGGAGCGCGACCTCTCCATGATGCGCACGTTATCCTCAGCAGAGATAGTGTTCTCAAGACCGAGGATGACTCCCGCTTTGGTTGCCTCCGGCGCCAGGTCGCGCAGTGCGTCTCCCACATAATCCATTTCCGCCTTCGTTTGTAGAGCCCAGCGGGAGAAGAAGGGTAGCAGAAGTACCTTCGTGTCCAGGTCCTTGGTCAGCCGAATGGAGTCGAGCACCCATTTGCGGGCCAGCGGGTCGCTCTTCAGGCCATTGTCATGCAGCCTATCGACGCAGGTGCCATCAATGGGAATCTTATATTGCTGGGAAAGGCTGAGGTAGCGGGCGATCACTTCGGGGTTGTCGGCCGGCATCTTGTCATCCACGAGCTTTCGCCCGAAGGATATTTGCACGCCCTCGAATCCTAGCTTCGCGGCCAGCGGCACAGCCTCCGGGTCCGCGCCCAGGTTCAGATTCCAGTCAGTCACACCAATGCGCAGCGCCTGCTCTCGGGCGATGGCCAATCGAGAGCAGACACCGGCAGCTACGGTGAAACCGATAAATTTGCGGCGGGTTGTCTTGAGCACCAGAAACCTCTTGGAAGCGCCAGACATCAGGCGCTGTTATGGTTACGTCTCCTCTACCCCCGAATCTTCGAGGTCATGCTCGCTTCCTTTCACTTTCCCGCCAGCGCTCCATCAAGCCATTGCTCGGAAGTGATTTATCCATTACTTTATGAGCGGTCTCGGCGCCCGCCACGGGCAAGCCGCGAGGGTCGAGCAGGCCAAGCTGAACCAGCACCGAAGCCTGGTCCCAGTAGATATGCTCGTGTACCAACTTGTCGCCTTCGAACTTGACGATAGCCACTGTGGGGATTTCGACGGGCCGCCCAGTCGGCGGAATGCCCGGCAGCATCCAGTCGATCACCGTGGTATGCGTAAAGCGCACGATGAATTCGTCCACGATCGTGTCCGTACCAACCGTGCGGCTAATCGGCGTCAGACGAAAGTCTGGCGGATTGACCGGGATGAAATGGAAGGCGTAGAAACGCTTCAACTGTGAGTGGCCCACCCCGCCCGTCATGGTCGGGATGTGATTGACATAAGGCTGCGAGACCATGGTAGCCATCGTGGCATTCACATTCCGCGTCTCGAACTCGAAGCGGCAATGATCTTCCCAAAGAGCGACCAAATCCAGCTTTGCCATACCACGCTCCCTTTCCCGCATTGTTCACTCCGAGTCTTGGCTGCCTCGGCACCCGCGTGGACAACTATAATGCTGGAGAACGAACGATGTCACTCACGCAACGAATGTTCTTTGAGAACGCGCCGCTGGCGCTTGGATCGTAAGAAAGAGAGAAAACTGTGGCGCCCTACGGAAGAACCCTTATGCCAAACGGAAATATGACTCGGCGTGCTTTACTCGGATCCGCAACTGCAGCAGCGTGTTTGGCGGCCTTGCCTAGGGCGGGAGCGCGCTCGAAAGAATGGAAGCCGCGCTTGGGCATTCTAGCCAAATATACCGAAGGTAACGTTGACTTCGCCATCCAGGAAGGATTCAACAACATGATCCTCAATGCTGGATCCGGGGTCCCGGGATTGAATACGGCAAGCCTCACGGACGACGAGATCGGAAGCATCAAGAGTCATCTCTCGTCGAAAGCCATGCACGTCTCGGCTCTTCAGGTAAATGCAAATCACATCGCCGCAGATCCAGCAGAGCGCGAGCGGCAAAACAAAGACTTCGTCAAGACCATCGAACTGGCCGGCAAGCTAGGCGTTCCCTACATAGGCACCCAGTCCGGCAAAGATGCCTCCAAAACATTTGAAGCGCAAGTGGACGAGATCGTGCGCGTCTATCACGAAAAATATTTTTCCGCTTGCCAGCAGTATAAGGTGCGCATTTTGTGGGAACCTTGGCAGGGTGGGCCTAACATTGCCACCAGTCCTGTGGGATTCGAAGCGCTCTTCAACGCCTTCAAGGAATCGCCCTATGTCGGCCTGCAATACGATCCATCTCATCTACTGTGGCAGATGATGGATCCCGTTCAAACCGCGAAAGACTTCGTTGACAAGATCTACGACGTCCATCTGAAGGATACCTACATTCATTGGGACATCGTCCGCCGAGGGGGAATCGTGCCCGTAGACCAAGCCCGTTGGTGGCAATTCCGCATTCCCGGCATGGGCAGTATCAATTGGCCCGGATTCTTTGCCGTTTTGCAAAGCGTCGGCTATGAGGGCTCAATGAGCATTGAGCACGAGGACGACCTCTACGGCGCATCAGACAATCCGGGCCCGGATTTTAGCGAACCTTATAAGGTTGGATTCCGCATGGCTAAACGCTACCTCAACCAGTATGTGCCGGTATAGGGTCACGCGCTCATGACAACGAACGCTAAACTAGTGTTTGTATTGCTGGTTGGCCCCTTCATCGGAATGATTAGCGGCCTATTTATTCGAGGGCAGCAGGCCAAGACGCCACCTGGCTATCTAATAGGCGAAGCAGAAATAACTGAACCCGCCGCGTTACAGAATTATGGGGAGAAGCTCGCGGCAACGCTGGCGCCTTTCAATCACCACTTAGTCGTCCGTAGCAGCAAAATTCAGGGGCTGGAGGGCGACGCGCCAAAGAGCAGGGTCGTAATCATCGCTTTCGACAGCGTGGAGAAGGCGCGTGAGTGGTACGACTCGCCGGCCTATGCGGCAATCAGGCCGATCAGGCAGAACGCAGCCAAGAGCCGCGTATTCATCGTAGGAGGTCTCGCTCCCCAGTGATGCTATCGGACTGCCTCGCCGCGCGGTGCCCGGCCACAGTATGCTTGTTGGCGTGAATCAAAAAGATCTCATCGACCTCGCGGCCTCACTTGCGTGTCCCTTTAACCCAAGTGCCGATTGCTCTGCCGCTGGAGTCGCAGCGGCGCTCATCACCGCTCAATCGAATGTGTATAGCGGCGTGTGCATAGACACGGCATGCAGCCTCGGATTTTGTGCTGAACACGCTGCGGTCGCCGAAATGCTGAAGGCGCGTGAATCCGAGATCCGCATGATCGTGGCTGTAAATAGCCAAGGCGTTGTCTTGCCGCCATGTGGCCGTTGCCGCGAACTTCTGTTGCAGGTCGACAACCGCAATGAATCGACATGGGTCGTGCTGGGACCGGCAGAAAAGGCCTTATTGCGTGAGCTTCTACCGCACCGGCTCCCGCTGTGATCCGCGCTAATCAGAGTCGCTGCGCCGGCATGCCGTGGGGCCTGCCAGAGGGGCCCCACACGGCTTCCGCAGACCTCCATAGTTATGCCCGCGAGCCGGACCCGCGGGCATGTGTCGCAATCACAGTTGCGCCTTGTTAACTATTGGCCGTCGCGCCAGCCTGCTGCTGCTTGTTGGCCTTGCGGCTTTGCTTGATCTGCTCGTACTGTTGCTTTTGGCTGTCGTTCAGGATGGCCTCGATCTTGCTGTCACTATCCCGGCGGATACCATGCACACGCTTCTTCATATCCTTGGGAGCGAGCGTGCTATCAGACCGTACGCTCAGCACCTGCTGATCGCGATCGGCCAGTATGGGCTCGATCTTTGAAACCTGATCCGGTGTGAGGCCGAGTTCCTTCGCCATTCTCTTTGCCTGGTGCCGAGGGTTGGGAACATGGCCCGGCGATGCGGCAGGCGCTTGGGACAAGACGGCCGGTGGAGCACTCTGGTCCTGAGCCAGCAGTATGCCGCCTGAAAATCCAGCCATTAGTACAGAACCAATAGCAAGTGAAGGTAGGAAACTACGCATAAGAAACGCTCCTTTGGATTCTTTGTCATCGACATCCACTACGTCTGTGAAGACCCCATCGCCGGAAAGAGGTTGCGGCGCCGCCTATTCACGCCCTGTTGGCTTCAAGGAACCACGAATGCATTCATCGCCCTAGTATGTCGATAAAGATCGAATCAGGCGGCCGGCAAGCTCCAATTTCGCCAGTTGGGTTCTAGCCATTAGAATCTGTGACATGACCAGGGCTCGTTCGTGATCAACCGCAGAGATTTTTTGAGGCTTTTTCGGAGCTGCCGGCGTGGACTGCGCCTCACAGTCCCCAACGAATCGATGACGAACGCATGGAGGAGATAAGAATGGTTGCAATCACCCGCCGTGCATGGCTGCAGGGTGCGGCTGCCCTGGCGCTTACGTCGCACACGTGGGCCAGCAAGACTCCGATGGCCACGGCGAAGACGCTGGACCTGCCCCATGCGCGGCCGGCCGTGGGGGCACGGCATTTCACCAGTGAAGCCGTCGAGACAGCCATCCGACAAGTACAAAGGCAAATTCCTGACGTGCCGCTGGCCACGATCTTCGAGAACTGCTTTCCCAATACGCTGGACACCACTGTCTTTCCGGGCAGGTACGATGGTAAGCCGGATACCTATGTCGTGACCGGCGACATCGATGCCATGTGGCTGCGCGATTCCTCCGCCCAGGTAATGCCGTACCTCGCCCTGGTAAAGCAGGACAATCGACTACGCGAGCTGCTGGAAGGGGTTATTCGCCGCCAGGCGCGCATGATCCTGATCGACGCCTATGCCAACGCATTCATGCGCGATGCGGCGGCGCCGCCACTTCCCTGGGCGGTAGACGATAAGACGAAACACTATCCTGGGGTGGGCGAGCGCAAGTGGGAAATCGATTCGCTTTGCTATCCCATCCGGCTGGCCTATGGCTACTGGCAGCGAACGGGAGACACGGGGCCTCTCGATGCGCAGTGGAAAGAGGCGGCATGGACGATTGTGCGGACGTTCCGCACGCAACAGCGTAAGCAGGGCCCGGGTCCCTATTCCTTCCAGCGTGCATCGGAGAAGCCGACGGACACGTTAGGACTCGATGGATTTGGGAATCCTGCAATCCCGGTAGGCATGATCTTCTCCATGTTTCGCCCGTCGGACGATGCCTGCACTTATCCTCTATTCGTTCCCGCAAATCTCTTTGCGGTGGTGAGTCTTCGCCAACTGGCGACGCTGGCCAATCAGGTCCTGAAGGATGGGAAGCTGGCCCAGGAAGCGCAGGCCCTTGCTGCGGAAGTGGAAACCGCGGTTCAACGATACGGCAAAACCAGGCACGCTCAATACGGTGAGATGTGGGCCTATGAAGTCGACGGCTACGGCAACGTGCTGGCGATGGACGATGCCAATGCGCCAGGGCTGTTGAGTTTGCCCTATCTTGGCTGTTGCCAGATCGACGATCCGCTCTATCGCCGCACCCGGCAATTTGTGCAGAGCGAAGCCAATCCATATTTCTTCCGCGGCACGGCGGCGGAGGGTGTGGGCGGCCCACACGTGGGACTAAATATGATTTGGCCGATGTCGATCATCATGCGCGCGCTCACCTCTGCCGATAACGCGGAAATTCGTCATTGCCTGCGCTGGCTGCGCAACACGACAGCCGGTACCGGCTTTATGCACGAGGCCTTCCAAAAGGACGATCCGAAGGTATTTTCACGGCCGTGGTTCGCCTGGGCCAACACTCTCTTCGGCGAGCTGACGATGAGGCTAGCAACCGAGCGGCCGCAAGTCTTCGCCGGCGACAGCAACTACTGGAGCGAAGGTTTCGTCCACTCGGCCGCCGGCGATGATGGCTTGTGAAGTTCAAGCCGGCTCATAATTTGCCCAGCCGCTCGTGCCAGCGCGATTGCAACTCATCGGCCTTGGTGCGTTGCTCGGGATTCAGCACGGTGGCGTAGATCTTCGCTTTGAAATGCTCCTTCTCTACTAACAACCTGGCTACCGTTGTGCCCTGGCGCGTGGCAATCTCCTGCATCTTGCCCTCGTCGACATTTCCCTTGGCCGTGGCTTCATCCATCTCTTTGCTCTCAACGGCAAATTCGTGAACCAGCGAGATCATCGCCGGCCGCTCCATTTGCCACATCGAGCGAATCTGTTGCCCCTGTTCCCTGCTCAGGTCGAGTTCACGCGACAGGTATCCAAGCGGACTGCGGTGACCCCATCCTCGACCACCCCACCGATGACATCCCCGAGCACCGGCAACGGCAATACCCACACCACATGCAACCAACAGCGCTGCCACCGACGACCAAATAACGATTCGTTTCATAGACCACCTCTTCAACCACAATTTGGATTGGAACACTTGGCCGCGGCGCATGCGATAAAGATTGGTTAAGCCATATAAAGTTTTGTAAAGAGGGCCGTCGCTCGCGGCCGCTGAACTAACATGGGAAGCGGACGTGAACGAACAAAATGGATCGTGTGCTCATCGTCGATGACGACGTAGAACTTTGCCGGCTGCTTGGCGAACGCCTCAGTACAGAGGGCTTCGTGCTTGAGGCGGTTCATGATGGGTTACGTGGGTTGGAGCGCGTTCTATCACGGGAGCACGCATTCGTGATTCTCGACCTCATGCTGCCCGGCATGGGCGGACTCGATGTTCTGCGCCGTGTGCGCGCGCAGTCTCCCGTACCCGTGTTGATCCTCACAGCCCGCGGTGAGGACGTGGATCGCATTCTCGGCCTGGAGATCGGCGCGGATGACTACCTGCCCAAGCCTTTCAACCCGCGAGAGTTGATTGCGCGCATCCGCGCTATTTTGCGGCGAACCTCGCCTGCGCTGGAGAGGGCCACTTCGCTGACGGTAAGTGGTATCCGGCTCGATCCTGCCGCCCGCGAAGCCTGGATCGACAGCAAGCAACTCGATCTCACGAGCGTGGAATTCACTTTGCTGGAAACTCTCTTGCGCGAAGCGGGACACGTCGTGACACGCGAAGCTCTGACCGAGACGGTGCTCGGCCGCTCCCTTGGGCCGTTCGATCGAGTCATCGATGTACATATCAGCAATCTGCGGAAGAAGCTCAGCGTTGCTCACACAGAGGACTGCATCAAAGCGGTGCGAGGCATCGGGTACTTGTTCGCACTGCGTTCAGAGACGGCGAAATGATCCTGAGCATGCGCAGCTTGTTTCTCAAGATTTTTCTGTGGTTCTGGATTACTGTGATTGCAACCGGGATTGCACTGGTTGTCACGTGGATCATCCTACAACCGAAGAATGTACAGTCACAGATACAGACGCTTATGGCGAATACTGCATGGGCGTCGGGGACCGTTGCTGTGGATGAACTCGAACGGGAGGGTCCGGCCGCCGCATCGGCCTACATGCAAGGGTTCAACCAGAAGTCCCACTTGAAGAGCTGTCTCTTCGATACATCCGGACAGGCTATTTCCGGTACCGAGTGCGCCATCTTTGACGGTATCGTTGCACACGCTCCAGCCTCCGGCGAGCCCGGTTTTGGCTCGAGGCATGGCTTCGCCCGCGTTGCCGTGAAGTTGCAAGGAAGGAGCGGCCGCCAGTACATTTATGCTGTTGAAGCCACCGAGCGACGCGGTCCGCCCTCAGGCATCGGCCCGTTGGGCGTCGTGCTGCGCTGGAGTGTGAGCCTTCTGGTCTCGGGGCTCATCTGCTATCTTCTTGCGCGTTATCTGACCGCGCCCATCCTGCGGCTGCGAGAGGCTTCGCAGCAACTGGCGCAGGGCCATCTAAGGAGCCGCGCCGCAGCGGGGATGGAGGGCCGCCGCGATGAACTCGGAGCCCTGGTGCAGGACTTCAATGCCATGGCGGCGCGGATCGAAGAGCTTGTTTCTGGACAGCGCCAGCTCATCTACGACATCTCTCACGAGCTTCGATCACCGCTGGCGCGATTGAATGTGGCACTTGATCTGGCGCGCGAGCGGAAGGGCAGCGACCCCGCCTTCGAGCACATGGAGCAGGACCTCGAACGCCTGAACGAGATGATCGGCCGTCTCCTCACCGTGGCAAGGCTGGACTCGTCCGCGATCCCCGTGGCCATGTCGCAGGTGAATCTATCCGAGCTGATCGCGCAAATTGCACGGAGCGCCGATTTGGAATTGCGCAAGAACAATGCCGCCGTGCGGCTCACATTGCCGGGACAGCTCTTCGTCCATGGCAACGCCGAACTGCTGCACAGCGCGATTGAAAACGTCGTCCGCAACGCGATTCGCTATACGGGAATCGGCAATCCTGTGGAGGTGAGCGTAACCACGCAGAAGGCATCTTCTGCCCTCATCGTTGTTCGCGACCACGGGCCGGGCGTTCCCGAGTCGGAGCTGGCCAACATCTTTCAGCCTTTCTATCGCATAGCCGATGACCGCAACCGCGAGTCAGGCGGAGCAGGGCTGGGACTGGCGATCGCCGGCCGCGTCATCCGCATTCACGGTGGGACTATCTGCGCCAGAAATGCTCAACCGCACGGTCTCGAAGTAGAAATCCTCTTACCTCAGGGGAGGTGACAGTCGCGCGCTACCAGCTCTTCTTGAACTGCGTATCGACCGCGATGCCACCACTTTGGTCGCGGGTAGCGCTGACTGCAAAACGGGGCGAAACCTGGTATTGGCCCTGGATGGTTTGGTTCTGCGTTGAGGCTACATTGCTTGAGAAGGTGACGAATAGATTTCCCGTGACGCGTTGCTGGATAGTGATATTCGCGCCTGGGGGTCCCTGGCTGGTCCCACCCGCCAGCACCGGATTGATGGACAGCTGGGAGATACCGGCGACCTTCGAGACCCGGCTGGTCACCTGGCTGCTTACCTGCGACGCCACCAGCGACTCCGCTGCCTGGTTTGCCGGAGTCGAAGTGGCGGCACTGGCTTCAGTGGTGGTACCGAAGGCCAGCAGGTTGATGATGTCGGCAGCGGGCAGCGAAGGATCAGAAGAGTAGGTGGTGCCCAGCTGATCGATCGGTCCGTTAAAGCGCATGGATATGTCGTACTGCTGGATAGTCGTGTTCAAAGAGAGGTTGACCACCGGCTGTGTCTCGGAGGGATTGACGAACTCAATCGTGCCTCCATTGAGAATGAATCGATCTCCGTTGAGAATGATGTCACCGCCGCTTAGATTCACGCGGCCCAGGATCACCGGTTGGGCCGCGGTGCCCCGCACCCGCAGGTTCGCTGAGCCATTGATGCTCAGTGTCCTGCTCACCAGGTTGATATTGTTTTCGGAACTCACGCCCAGGTTGAGCTGGATATTCTGACTGATTCCCGGCGTCGGCGGTGGAGCAACCCCGCCCGAAAACTGGTTGATGAAGCTGTTCAGATCGAAGGCCGGAGTAAAGGAAAGATCAGCTAGATTGACCTGTCCTCCCAACACCGCATTATCGGTGGTGCCGGCCAAGCGAAGATTGGCGTTTACGGTTTCACGAACGCCATCCGGATACAACGCCCGTACACCGTTCGCGGACAGCCCCAGGTCAAACTGGATCGCGGGACGGTAGGCGACGCCGCCCTGGGCGGTAAGCGTGCCTCCGCCGACGGTGCCCTGAAATTTTGTGATGTTGAGCCGGTCCTTGGTTAGGGAGAGCACTCCGTTACCGTGCTGCAAGCCGACGGGTAGATCGCCGCTGGCAAAGTTTGCATCGACGATATCGACTTCGCCGGCGAAGTTGGGACTGTTCGTTGCTCCATTGGTATTGATATTGAACTTGAGTTCTCCAGAGCTCCTGATATCCGGTTCAAAGAGCTGCGCGATCTGTAGATTGACCGTGCCTAACAGCAACAGTGAGACAGGTCCATTGTTTGCTGTGGACATGGACCCGGAAAATTGAAGGTCCGTATCCGTGCCCTTGAGACCTGAGCGCTGCAAAGTAACTACGGTGTCCTTGTAGTCGACCCGGATGGGCGCGGTCTCCGCTAACTGGATCGTATTGCTATAGGCCAGCTTCAGGGTGGGAATGGTAATGTGCGCTTCGAGGAGTTTCTTGTTCTTGAGGGGCCCGTGGAGTGTGCCGTGGATCTCGGTCTGTCCGGTCAAATCTTCAGCCTGGTCGGGAGCATAGATCGCGAAGATGGGCTGCAACGGAATCGTCTGCGTGTCGAGGGTGGCATCCGCCGCGTAGTCGCCGGTCAGGTTGACCTTCGCGTTGGCCTTGATTTGCGTACCCACCGCCGCGGACGTCAGGTTTGCATTGGCAAGATGATTGGCTACGTTCATTTGCAAGTTGACATCCGCGATCTTCTGATTCTGTATCTCGATTTGCGGAATCTGCAGAGTGGCGTCGAGTTGCGGGTTGTCAAAGGTTCCCGCTCCATTTGCCTGGATACTCACGACTCCTTTGGCGTCGATCTTCTGCGCCTGCAGAGCCTGCAACTGATCCAGGCGAATGCCCGAGGCGGTAAGCTGTGCGCTATAACTCTTCTGCCGCGGCCGAACACTCACCTTGCTCTGCACATCGCCCGCGGGAAGCTTCACGCCAAGATCGCCGTGCACTTCGTCGCCGGTGCCTGCGAATTTCAAGGTCGCCGACGTGATCGGCTGATCGTAGGCTGTGACGTGGGTCAGCGACAAGTTCCCTTGCCCGATGGGACTTAATTCCGTGCCATGCAATTGCATGTTCGCTGCCAGCGTACCCGTCACCGGCACCTGTTGTCCGGAAAGCTTCACCAGGTCCTGAACATCCAACTGTGCGGCGTTGAGATCGACCTGCAGAGGACTATTTTCAGTGAAAGCCCACTTGCGCAACCCAGCGCTGGCGTTAAAGGTGATCTTTCCATGTGCGGCCGGTTCCAGATCCGCGTGCTGCAGGCTAGCCAGGGACGGATTCACATCTACATCGGTGCGCAGCACCCGCCACTCGGTCCCGTTGATTTTGAATTGAGACGCAGTCAACTGGCCGGTCAAATGAGGTGCGCTGGTCGAACCGCGAACGGTACCCTGAAACAGCGCCGTGCCGGCAAGCCCCAGTGGCTGAGCCGACGTGCGGAAGAGATCCGCGATGGTCTCCAGCTCGGCAAGATTGTTGGATTGGAATTTCACACCCAGGCTCGACCGCTGGCTCACGACACCATTCATGGTTAACGTGCTTTGCGGCGTTCGCAGATAACTTTCCTTCAGTGCCAGTTCCTGATTGCCGCCGGTGTACGTGCCATGAATCGCACTCTCCACGGGAATGACCTGGGAAGCACTTTTGGAAACCGACGCATGCATGGACGCGTCGGCGTGGGCCACGACATTGTCAAAGGTCTTTCCCCAGGCGGCATTCGCATCTGCGTTCAGCACGCCCCCCAAGGCAATGTTCCTGGGCACAGCAGAAGACTTCATGGCGCGGTTCACATCCGCCAGCCGGATGCCGCGCAGGGTTGCATTGAACTTCGAGTTGGGTTGGGAATGCGGATCGCCGCCGACATTGGTCATCTTGCCGGTGCTGGTGACCACGCCGCCGAGAAGACTGGCGCGGAAGTCGGCCAGCGTTGCATCCCCGTTTTCGAGCGTGTAGTGGGCTGCGATATCTCTGATCTGGGAGCGAAGGTCCGGCGTTTGTACATCCAACTGCCGGCTATTCAAATCGCCCTTCACCACAACGGTATCCAGCAAGGAGCGATTGGCGATCTCCTGATAGTCGATGGTTCCACTGGCACGAATGAATCCGACGGGCAGAGATGGATTCTCCAGGAGCTTGCGAAACTGGCTGGCATCGAGAGTCGCTTCGTAGTGCGCCTGCACGCGGGGATGACTATAGTCCTGCAAGGTCGCGGTGAGTACTAGCTGCGAGGTGTCGCTGGTTAACTTGGCCTGGGTTAAGTGGAAGGTGTTAGGTGTGGCATCGAACTCTGCATCCAGGTTGTGCGGGATGGGCTTGAACGTTCCTGACTGAAGGTGGCCATCCTTGTAGCTCAACTTCCCGGAGTATTTCTGCAGCAGGCTATTGAACCCAGCGCGGAAGTCTACGTCGTGCAGGTCCGCCGAGAGCACGCTTTGACGATTGTTATAGTAGACCTCGCCCTGGTCGAGCACCGCGTGGCGAATTCCGAGATCGAAGAGGCTGGTGCTACTACCACTGGAGCCGCTGCTCTTGATCACCGGGATGTTGGTCACGCCATGGGCGTCGGCGAAGACCTTCACTACCGGGCGGTCGACCACGAAGCTGTCGATATACCACTTCCTTTGCAAAACGGAAACAATGCGCACACCCACTTCGGCGTGAGCAACCTGCAAGAGCGGCGGGTCGGGATAGGGAGCAGCGCCGTGAACGGTCAGTCCATAAAGATCCAGGCTGAGGTTCGATAGGTTCAGAGCGAAGTTTTGTAACTGTACCTGGGTACCGATGCTTTCACTGGCTTTCTTTTGCACAGTGGCCAGAACATAGCTATGGAAGCGCGCACTATGCAGCAGGACGGTGACGGCAATCGCCGCTATCAGCAGGAGAGTGACCAGGCCCACGGCGATCCACGCAGCGACTCTCCCCAACCGCACGTGCCGCCCAGGTTCCGGCGTATGTCTGGGATCAGAGGATGCCGTAGCGATGCTCAAGAGATTACCCCCATCAAAATGCCTGTCCGATGCTCACAAAATACTGGGTGGATTTGATCCCCGGCACCGGGTTGAGGTTATGACCAAGATCGATTCTTACCGGGCCGACAGGCGTCGCGTAGCGCAAGCCCAGCCCGACATTGTTGGAATATAGGTTGGTGAAGTCGTGGAAGCCGACCGTGGGAAAGACATTCCCCCCGTCGTAGAAGACAACCAGGCCGAGGCCTTGCTTGATGGGCAGGGGAATACGGAATTCGGTGTTGAGAATCAGCTGCTCATTTCCTCCGGCAGGCACCTGGATGTAAGAACAGTCTGTGGAAGATCCCGTGCTGCAGACCTGGACCTGCCGCTGGGGCCCGGCACTCAACAGAGGGTAACCGCGCAGCGTGTTGCCTCCTCCGGTAAAAAACGCCTGGCTCAATGGTACATTGCTGTTGGCAAAGGGCTGCGCCAGGCCGATGCGAATGCTGTTGGCCCACACGATGTTGCGAAAAATGGTGCGGTAGTAGGCTTCCTGCATAGTTAGCTTGGCGAAGTTGACGCTGGAGCCCAGCTTGCTCGCATTGAAGTCGAGTTCGATCGATTGCAGTGTGCCTTTATGCGCATCCAGAGGGTTGTCGCGCGTATCCCGGGTGAGATTGGCGGCAATGGTTGAGAGCCGAACGTGCTGGTCCTGCGGGAGCACCAACTCGGGAATCAATATGCGGGTCAAGTCAGTCTGGCTGAAGCTGTAACGCAGGAAAAATACATCTTCCTTTTTCTTATCTAAAAATCGCTGCAGCTGGTAGCTGGCGCTTTCAATCTGCGAGGAATAGACCGGGTTTTCTTCGTCTTTTTCCACCAGAATGGAGGTGGTCGATCCCCATCTTGACCATCTGAATTGGGGATCGATGTAATAGCCCGCTACCCGTTGATCGAGGCGCCCGGCGAACGCTGTCGCGGACAGTGATTCACCTTTGCCGCGCACGTTGTTACGGGTGTACTGAAAGCTTCCCCGCGGACCATAGTAAGTGGCTTCGCTGGTGGTGAAGTTGGAAGGTAATCCAACCGGGGGCAGATTGGGCAGCGCAACTGTGCCGCTGGGAACGCTGCCACCGCGATTGACTATTTCAAATCCGAAGCCATAAGTCAGGGTATTTCTCTTGGCCTCGTGCACTTTGACCAGCACGTCTTCCTTGGTCTGGGTGGTGATCTGGTTTCGGGGATCAACTTCTGCCCAATCGAAGACCCCGGTATGGTTATAGAGGTTGCTTTCGGAGGTGAGCAGCTGTCCCTCGGTGAGCGGCTGACCGGGAACGATGGAGGCTAGATCCCGATCAATCAGCATTTGCTGCGTGCGCACGCGCCCCAGGGTCAACACATCCTTGGTAAAAACCTGGGGACCTTCGTAGATGTGATAGACCACGATGATGTGATGAGGATCGCTCTTCGAGGCCACGTTTGCGGTTTCACGGAAGCTGGACGTGAGATAGCCCGCCTGCAGATAATGGGCAACGATGCTGGCACGATCGGCCTCGACCAATTTTTGCGAGTAAGGCTTGCCTTCAGCGAGCTTAAGACCACCGGGCGCGAATTTTGACTCAGGGAAGGTATCGGCGCCTTCGATCTTGAGGGAGCTCACGATATCGCGCGGTCCCTCGACTACGTGGAAGGCCACCGTCAGATTGCCTTCGTTCTTGCTCACCGACGAGGTCACCTTGGCGCTGCTGAAGCCCTCGGATTCATAGAGCGCGGTGAGATTCTTGACGCTGGAGCGAACCAGTTTCTCACTGTAGTTACCGGGCGAGAAGAGGTGCGACTTTTTTACCGTGACCAGGGCCATCAGGTCGGGCGTTTTGACCTGGCTGTTGCCGGCCACACTCACGCCGGTCACTTTGTGTTTCTTGCCCTTGGTGATGATATAGACGATGGTGTCCGCCGACTCCTGACGTTGAAACTGCGAGTCGACGTCGACATCAAAGAAGCCTTTGGCCTGAAAATAGGAGACAAGCGACTCGCGGCCTTCCTGCACCAGCTCAGGATCAACCCCTACGCCCTGATAGACGGGGAGCAGCGATTTTTTTGTCCAGCTCCAGAGGTGGGCACCCTTCACCTGGACGTGAATCGTAGGCCCCTCCTTCACATCGAAGTCGATGTCGGCGCGGTTGGTTTCAGCGTTGTAGGCGGCCCCCGAGAGCTTCACCTGCGCAGCCAGCTTGTCTTTTTTCTCCAAGCCCTTTAGTAGATATTGCTGGGCGTTGGTCAGGGTCGCGCGGCGGTAGTTTTTTCCTGGACGAATGGCCGCTCCCCTCACCCGCGCCTTGATGCCTTGCAGGCTTTTGGTCATTTGGGCGGCTTGTTGCGGCGTGGTATTGGCGATGGCCAGCTTTCCGAATTTCGCTCGCCGGTTGAGGCTCACCATAAATTTTATGTTGACCACGTTGTGGACAGTGTCGAGGTCTAGCTGGGGACGAACCTCGGCTTCGAAGTAGCCTTGCTGCTGAAAAAAGCGGAGGAGCGCGTCGCGGTCTTTCTGCACATCGCCGGCGTTGTAGGGCGCCTGAGGAGGATAATTCGCAATTTGCACTAATTTGGAATAGGGAAACCTTTCCGCGCCGGGAAACTCGAAGATACCGAACCATAGCGCAGGTTCCAGGATCAACAAGACGCGCACCCCGTCGGCTTCCGGTTCTACCTGAAGCTGCACTTCAGTAAATTTTCCCGCGCTTTTGAGAGCCGCTATGCTCTCGTCCACCTTCTGTTTGGAGAAGGGCTGACCTGCCTGCTGCTGAAAGAGCGGGGTTAACTTGCTGGTGTCGAGGCCGGGACGTCCGGCGATTTCGATGGCGGTGACGTTCTGACCTTCATAGGTGGACAGAATGTTCGCAGTATTGGGAGCGGTCTTGGGCAGCTGTGAGGGCGGCTCGGGGCTTTGGGCTTGCAACATGGTAGAAAAAGCCAGCAGCCCCGCGGCAGCCAGCGCCGTGAAGCGGCGCTTGAGCCCTATCCCCGGGTGGTTCACGGGGTGGTTTACGCGCGATCGAGCCAGTCTTCGAAGAAATTCCACCACTTGAGCAGTTTCGCAATTACTTTGGCCTGATAAGGGTCGTGCGGTGTGGTTTTCCTTGGGAGAAAACCACGAAAAGGCCTGTCGATTCGGCTTACATCCATTGCTAAACTGCTGCTCGATACACGCCATCACGGGCTCAGATGCATAAATGCCGGGTCGAGGTTTGATGCACAAGAACGGGGACAGGCGCTGCAAACTAGGATGGCGCAACGGGTGGCGTGCTCACGATTTCGGGTTTCAGCATTCCTGAGGCCACCAGGCTCTTTTCCTTGACCGCGGCCTCAATTTCGCTGTTAATTTCGCCTCCCAACAGCAACATCAGCCCACTCAGATAAAACCAGGTGAGCAGGATAATGACGGTTCCCAGCGATCCATACGTAGCGGAGTAGTTGTTGATGTAATGAACGTAGACCCGAAGTCCAAGGGAGGCCACGAGCCATCCCAGCATGCCCAGGGCGGAACCGGGCGTGAGCCAATGCCAGTGGCTGACTTGGACGTCCGGCCCGAAATAATAGATCAGCGCGAAGAGCAGAGAAAGAAACGCTGTGGCCGCTAGCCATCCGACGCTTCTGAGAGAGATGGAGGCGCTTGCCGCCAGGAAGTGGTGGTAGATGTGAAGGCGCGCCAGGCGGGCAAGAAAGTCGGCCGCCAGCAACGACGCGAGCATGAGGGTGATGACGATGGAGAGCACAAACGTGATGCCGATCGCGGACAGTCTTGCCTTCCAATAGGGGCGAGTTTCTTCCACCCGGTAAACGACATTGAGGCTCTCCTGGATGGCCGCAAAACCTACAGAAGCTGACCACAAAGCAGCCACCAGGCCAAAGGTCAGCTTACCGCTGCTGGCGGCGGCTGCGGTTTGATTAAAAGCATCCAGCACCGTACCGAGAGCGGAAGGAGGAACCACAAGCCAAAGGTAGCTCAAGAGATGTTCATAGAAATTGGCAGCTGACCGGGCGGCGAGGCCGAGTATGGAGCAGGCGGTGACCAGGGTAGGAAACAGGGCAAAGATGAAATAGAAACCAAGCTCGGCAGAGCGGCCTAAGAGGTTGTCGGCAAACATCGCGTTCCAGGTATTTTTCGCAATGAGACGCACGGGTATCCCCTGAAGATTCCACAGCGAGCGGAGAGGCGAGCGGGAAACGTAATTCCAAACCTGCCGGCGAAAGCTGCGCGGGTCTTGAGGCGTGCGTACAGGGCCCTCATTGAACTCTTGAGACCGCAGAGGAATCGTCACGGCTTGTGTCTCCTTGATCGGTCAGATGCAAAAAGTCAGCAAACACGTGTCGATGATTTTCCACTGTTTCGCCAAATTTAAGTGCGCTAAAAGCGCCATAGGCGCTATAAGCCCCGGCAGCGAACTCGTCTGCATCGCCTTCCCATGCCTTGTTTTCTTCCTGGTCTTGCTTCGCGGTGGCCGCCAGAGAGTCGAGGGGCGGCCTCCGGTTGGCTCATTGTGGCAGCTGGCTGCGTCGATCAGCATTCGTTGGTCGAGGTTAGCGTCGATGCGGTTGCAGGGGAAGTGGCGGTGACTCTTATTCGAAACCTCTGGCCACGAAAGCTCGAAGTTTACTCGAACTGAAGCACTACAATTTCGGAATTCGATCCGAGGCGCAGCGGCGGTCCCCAAGTTCCCGCTCCGCTTGAAGTGAAAACCTGCATCTTCCCGATCCGGCTTAGGCCATAGACAAACTGCCGGTATATCCGCCGCGCCATCCAACTCCAGGGTATGAACTGGCCAAGGTGCGTGTGCCCGGATAGCTGCAGAGAAATACCCGCAGCCTCGGCAATTTCCGGATGGTCGGGTGCATGCGTCAATAGAATGCTCGCGCGATTGCGATCCACGCGAATCCCTTGTAGCACCGCGGTAAAATGCGCGCTTTGCGCCGCGTTCCGGTACGGCACCCCGACAATCTGCAAACCGTCAACTTCCACCTTCTCATTGATGAGCACGCGCACCCCGGCTGCCGCAACGGCATGCAGATATTTGCTGTCATCCCCAAACTGCTCGTGGTTCCCCGCGACAAAATAAACGCCGTGCGGCGCCACGAGCTGGTTTAACGGCTCCGCTGCTCGCCGGACGTCGATGGCGGTGCCGTCATACAAATCGCCAGCAATGAAAATCGCGTCGGGCTTTTCCTGCAAAATCTTCGCAACCATCCGCCGCAGAAAATTGCCGTTTCGCATATGCCCCAGGTGCAGGTCGCTGATTAGCGCCGCGCTGCGCCCGCGCCAAGCCGGCGGCAAGTTCGCGAGCCGTACCGTTATTCGAGTGATTCGCGTCCAGCTTGCGTTGAAAACTCCGTAGAGGCCCGCCAACTACTGCAGCGCCGAACAGCCATTCCACGATCCGATGGATGCTCACCTCCAACCCAGCCAGGCGCGCGACTCCGAAAATTATCCAGGAGCAAAGAGCGCCGAAGAAGAAGAATGTCAAGAAACCCAGCCAAACCGCAGCAACTCTGTAAAACGCGCGCACCGCTGCATTGGTATAGCGGAAGGCGAGGAGGGACGCGGCAACGAAGCTCACTGACAAAAGGATGAGAATCAGCTTGATCCACAATGCCCCGGGGATATCGCTTCCTGCGGGCGAAAACGTCCACGTCTCATAGACAAGAAAATGTGCGAGAAAAAGCACGGTCTGCAGAATTACGATGAGACCGATCAAGCCCTTTTGTACCTGCATGATGGGTTAGATTCTCCAGTTCGCCATTCGGATGGGGTAGTGTTCCGGAAATCAGCAGAAATATCAAATGCAGAGCTTCAAAGTGATCACGGTTTCACCGTGGGATGTGTGGTCCTTTGTGAATAACGTGTTGTGAGAATTCCGTTCCGCGAAGTGGAGCAATCACAGCTGCGAGCAGGCCCATGTTTAGTGCCGCACCTACGGCGCTCCCACGGCAAGCCAGAGGGCGAATCATTTACGGGATTGAGCCCCAGCCATTCCCGGGCTGGGCTCACGTTTGGTGGCCGGCCCTCCAGGCCTTGCATCCGTGACGATTTTGCGGACGTTGCTGGAAGAGATTCAAAAGAAGCGGCCTGTCGCCTCTCGATAGAGCGGCGTATCCCAGCACGTCTACACTATCAGTGTGAGCAACCTCGCCGGACATCCTCCAACCCGGCCCGCGCCGGGAAAGCCCGAGTGCCACCCACTTAGGCCGCAGCGTCTGCCCGGCGATCTCCCCATACTCACCGCTCCCAGCTTCTATATCACTGGCCGCGAGCCGCTCAGCCCCGCAGCCATCCTTCTCGCTATCGTTGTGGCCGTCGGCGGGCTCTCCTCGGTACTCTATGCCCTGAGTCACGCCGGACATACACATTTCACTTCCGGCGGCTCCGGCGGTGATCGTTCCGCCAGCGCCACACTTGGGGGCACGCCAGCTGCCGACGAGAAGGACGATGACGATCCGGACCAGATCGACACTGTTGTCCTCGGCGATCCCACCGACGCTCCAGTGCCCGCCCGCAGCGCCACGCACGTCAGCAGTGTTCACCCCACCATCCTCGTTCGGCTTCCTCGCTCAGGCAACGAGGTGGGCTTCATCCCCAACACCCCCGCCGGCCACCTCTTATACAACTGGCTCGCCGCCTTTAACCAGGCATCTTACGCCGCGCTTGCCACTTCCCTGCCCAATGTTGCTCTCGCCCCCGCGACCGCCGCGCAGATGGAACTCCGACGGCAGACCGGCGGCTTCAGCCTGCTCTCTGCCAAAGAGGTCCAGCCCGGCGTTCTGGTCTTCCGACTTCATGACCAGACTCCTTTGGCGACCGAGGTCCTCGGCTCCCTTCAAGTGCGCCCGAACTCCAGCCCCGCTACGCTCGCGAGCTTCAGCCTCCGTGCCATTTCCTCACCCCGCCAGGCCCGCACCACCTCACCGCAGTGAACCGGCTAACGGCCTTATTTCCAGGTCTTGAAAAATGGGTTGCGCTTTTCAGTGATCAGGGGGTAGGCTCTCTACATCGTGTGGGTGTAGAGAGCCTACAGCCTAGGTAAAGGCAGAGTGAGGCGGCGGGTGAGACTATTTCGATTTTTGCGGCGTAAATCCGATCTGAAAGAAGAACTTGAGAGCCATCTTAAGATGGCGATCGCCGACCGGGTGGCGTGCGGGGAATCACCAGTTGATGCGAGGACATCGGCAATGCGTGAATTTGGGAATGTTCCAATGATTGCCGATGTAACACAGGATCAATGGGGATGGTTGCGAGCGGAGTTGTTGATGCAGGACGTCCGCTACGCATTGCGGCAGTTGCGGAAATCGCCCGGCTTCACTCTCACCGTGGTGATTACGCTAGCGCTCGGCATCGGCGCGAACACGGCCATTTTCACGCTGGTGCAGGGTGTTTTGCTTCGGTCGTTGCCGGTGGCCGATCCCTCCAGCCTTTATCGCATCGGAGACAAAAACCTCTGCTGCTTCTACAGCGGATTCCAGAAGGATAACGGCGAATTCAATCTTTTTTCGTACGATCTCTATCTTCACCTCAAACAGTCGGCCCCTGAATTCGAGCAACTAGCCGCGGTTCAGGCGGGTGGCAACAGCTTTACGATTCGTGCCGGGACCACTCTCGCGAGGCCGATGCATAGTGAGTATGTCTCGGGGAACTACTTCGTGACGTTGGGTGTGGGTGCATACGCAGGCCGTCCACTCAACGAAAGCGATGACACACCCGCGGCCGCTCCCGCTCTGGTTGTCAGCTATCGAACGTGGCAGACGGACTTCGCCGCGGATCCAAGGGTTGTGGGCTCCACGATCTATGTGCAGACACATCCCTTCACGGTGGTTGGCGTTGCACCGCGAGGCTTCTTTGGCGACCGCATTATTCCGAATCCGCCCGACTTCTGGATGCCGTTGGCGAGCGAGCCAGTGATTGAAGGCGCAAATTCGGCGCTCAAACAAAGTAACGAGGGGTGGCTCTATCCCATTGGCAGAGTACGGCCGGGCATAAATATTGGTATGCTGCAGGCAAAACTTTCGGCGGCATTGCGGCAATGGCTCTTTACACAGTCATCGTTTACCGATCACGGCGGAGCGGCCTTGATTCCTCGGCAACATGTAATGATTGTGCCGGCCGGGGGTGGTATCCAGAGATTGCAGCAGCAACAGACGGGCGCGGGCCTGCGCATGCTGATGATCCTCTCGACAGTGGTGCTTCTGATAGCATGCGCAAATATTGCGAATCTAATGCTTGCGCGATGCATGGCGCGGCGCTCGGATGTGGCTGTGCGCATGGCCCTGGGTGCGACGCGCGGCAGAATCATTCGCCAGGTCTTTACCGAGAGCGTGCTGGTGAGCACGATTGGCGGAGCGGTAGGACTGGCCATTGCTTACGCATTGTCGCGCATGATGCTGGTGTTGGCCTTTCCCCATGCGAAGAACATGCCCATTGAGGCAAACCCCTCGCCGATCGTGCTGGGATTCACGCTCCTGGTTTCGCTTCTCACTGGTGTTGTTTTTGGAACGGCGCCGGCGTGGTTATCGTCGCATTCACAACCAGCGGATGCACTGCGCGGCGTGAACCGAGGCCACGGACGTGTCGGGGACCGCTCATCGTTGCCGCAACGCATGCTTGTCATCATGCAAGTTGCTTTGTCGGTGGTGCTACTGGCCGGTGCTTTCCTCATGACCAAATCGCTCGGCAATCTGGAGCATCAGGATTTCGGCATCGCAACCGCCAACCGATTTGTCCTGGAGTTCGATCCAGAGGACGTGGGGTACACTGTCGATCGGCTGCCGGCTCTATACCGTCAGATCGAAGACCGATTCTCCTCTTTGCCGGGCATGGCCAATGTGAGCCTGGTTCGGTACACGCCTCTCGGCGGCAATAACTGGGGTGCGTGTGTCATTCAGCAAGGTCATGTTGCACCGGGGCCCAACGACAAGTGTTACGCGACGTGGGACAGGGCGAGCACTCACTTCCTTGATTCGATCGGAGTGCCGGTTGTACGCGGACGCGGTTTTACGACACAGGACACTGCCACTTCGCGGCCAGTTGTTATCGTCAATCGAAGCATTCGCAAAGCACTTCTTTCCCCCACGAGGATCCGATCGGAAGGCATTTCGGGACAGACAAGCCACAATACTCAGCAGCGTTTGAAATCGTCGGCGTCTTCGCCGACTTCAAGATGGCGAACCCTCGCGAGGAAGATCGAGCCGCTGTTCTTTCGTCCCCTGACCCAGCAATTCACTGGTTTCAAAGAGCCGGATTTGCATGGCGCGGAAAAGAGCTCGATGTTCGTCAGCTTCATCATTCTCAATTTCACAGAGGCGCCTCAGGATGCGGAGGGAATGGCACGCAGAATGCTCGCGACTATAGATCCCAACCTAACTGTGACTCGCTTCAGAACGTATGACTCAGAGGTTGCGGATAACTTCAACCAGGATCGGTTGATCGCGCGCCTGACCAGCCTTTTTGGGGTGCTGGCGCTGATCCTGGCCTCGGTGGGGTTGTATGGAGTTATGTCCTACTTCGTAGTGCGGCGCACGGCCGAAATCGGGATCCGGATGGCACTCGGAGCCGCACGTTCCGGTGTGGTGGCGATGGTTATGCGTGGTGCGCTCTGGCAGATTCTCATGGGCCTGGTTATTGGTATTCCCGCCGGGCTCTTTGCCTGCCATTTCATGACCAGCCTCCTCTACGAAGTGAAAGCCTATGATCCGCCGGCGTTTTTGGCCGCGATTCTACTGCTGGCGATTTGTGCCACGGTGGCTGGATACATCCCAGCGCGCCGCGCAGCTTCGATCGATCCGATGCAGGCTCTCAGGGCCGACTGAATGGAATCGAGGCCTTTGGCATTGCAGCGCCAAAGCGCTTGATCAGAGTCAAGGCTCGACGACCCAACCTCTCTGTTAGAGGGACTGGCCCTGCGCCAGCACTAGCTTGTAGGCGACGTAATACTTGTAGATGTTGCTCACGTACTCAACTGTCACCTGCCCAACGCTTTGCGAAACCAACAGTTCAACGTTGCCGAACCATTTGTTAGGATCTAATCCTCTAGCAGCAGCTTGCTTGCGGAGCGCGGCGATACGCGTTGGTCCGGCGTTGTAGGCCGCGAAGGTGAGCAACAGGCGGTTCATGGGATCAATCTTCGGATCGTTGAAATACTTGTCCGAGATGGTGTGCAGTTCCTTGACGCCTGCATGGATATTGTTCTCGGCAGTCGTCACATCCGGGATGCTAATGGGCGCCGCCGCGGCTATTGCCGGCTTCACCTGCATGATGCCCACTGCACCGCCATGTCTGGCCGCCTGGTTAAGCATGGATTCCTGGTAGCCCTGGGCCACCACGAGCAGGTAGTCAAGGTCATACTGGGATGCGTATTTCTTGAAGAAGACAACGGTCTGGTTGAAGGCATCGAGTTGTGCCTTCGTGGTGGGGTTTGTGACCCACTTGGTGTTTTGCAAATAGCGCCTCATGAGCGTGTTGCCGAACGAGGTGCCCGCCATGTGGCTTTTCGTAAACTCGTCTACGACTTCTTTAAGCTTGGGGTTGTTCTTGCGCATAGCCCACGCCAAAGTCCCTTCATTCGCAATGACGAGATTCGGTTGGGGTGTTATGTCAGGAAGCACATTGGCCCACAGCTTGGCGCGGTCAGTAATGGTAACCGTTGCAGGGATAATACCGGCGTTCACCATCTCCAGTAGATCCTCGTCCAGGAGGTTTTTGTCGGCATTCTCGATCAGGATGGGCGGCTTGCCCTGCTTGCGTAATGAATCGTTTACCTTTGCTAAATTTCCGGCGTAGGTGGTGAGCGGATTGACAAATATCTTCTTTCCACTGAGGTCCTGCAAGGAGGAGACGGGACCGAAACCCTTTCCGGTCACGACGATCTGTTTCACATCCGTTTCTATGGGAGACGAAAACGCCACCCGCTGCTCGCGCGCAGGCGTCACGGTCAACGCGTATGCAATCAAGTCACCCACGCCGTCGGTCAAGGCCTTCTCAATCTGATCGGGCCGCACCGGGATGAAGGTCACTTGCACAGGCTTCTTCCCGGTGTGCAATTTCTGGTTAAGCGATTGCTCGAAAGCCTGAAGCGCCTCGTAATAGATGCCCTGAGGGCGGCCGTTGACGTAGAAGAAACCGGAGCGGCTGTAGAGGACGAGCGCCCGAACGGTGCCGCGCTTGACCATCGCGTCCAGGTCGTCGGTATGGCGTTCGAAGTTAAGCGGCAGGGCCGCAGCGCGGGCGTTGGGCGCAGTGGTGTTTGTTGGAGTGGAGGAAGCAAGGACCGGCACCGGCACAATCGTCGTCGCCACGGCAAGAGATCCGAGGAGTCCCCAGATGTTGTTTCGGACACCAGTTGGAAAATGCATCATGATCAAACCCCGTGGAACTCATGCAGCGGATGTGGTTTAGCAAAGTCATGGGCGTCCCTCGCGTAAACGAGCCACCACTTGGGACAGCAAGGTTCCAGCCACCGCTATGAACCTGCACGGGGCGCGAAAAACCCACCTCGCCGGGGTTTTAAGGACATGCCCGGCCGGCAACACGTCTCGGCGCGCTGACAGATCGATTTTCAAAGAGGAAAGTGGGTTTGAACACTAGCAAAAATAGCAGCGGGGTGTTGAATCTTTTCGAACGCAACCATGTAGTTACGGTTTTCGGTTTTCCGTCAACCAGTTTTTCGGCTAAGCCGGCTGTCCGAGGACCTTCCGAAGCTCAACTCGGAATAGCCCTCTGATCTTGTCTTCGGGAAGAGTCTCTTCCGTCGCGACAATGATCATTCCCATCTCGACGTCCTTCACGTAGACGCCGGTGAACAGATAGGCTGCCAAACGAGCTACGACGCGTGGCGAGCCAAAGCGAGACATCGGCAACTTGAGCATCCGGGAGCGCCCAAACGAGGAAAGGCAACCGCAGTCGGCGCCGCAACCGGTCAACATTGTTCTCGATGAGGCTGAAGATGTTGCGAAGAACGCTGTACCGGCAAAAGCAAAAGCCCGGTGCTAAAGCCCTCATTAGGCGCGTTGCGTAACGGCCCGACTTTACAGCTTGGGGAAAAAGTCGGTTTGAGGGCAAGGATCGTCCCCTCAGCGGCTAAAGCCGTTCCTGCTTTTAATCACTTACGTACGACCTGAAGGCCGTACCCTTCAGAAAACCGACTTTTTCCGCAAGCTGTGAAGTCGTGCCCTGACACAAAGCATGCCTTCCAGGCATACTCGTACTTGCCGCCGCCGGTGTCATGTTCGACACTGCAGCAGGGAAATCCGCCAGCCTCTTCGGAAAGCCAACGCTGTGAGTTCCGCCTGGCGATGCGTCATTGTCTGCTTCATGCGGTTGCCTTCTATTCTCCAGATCGTGGATGCTAGCCTTTCAATGCCTCACCCTCGCATCCCGGATGACCGCATTCGCACATCAGCTCAGTGGTTCCCTTTGCCGCCTCGCAACGAGCACTGCAAAAGCTTTGACCTTTTTCCAGTTTGCAACTACATGACGGGTGGGGACATTTCTTAACATCAGCCATAGGTATCCTCATTTCTGCGGCGTTCTCGCTACTTGCAGTGGGATGCAGGAATACTGTTCATCGTTAGCTCCTAATTTCGACGTGTTAATTTCGCGTCATCGGCGGAGGCTGACTTGGGGAGCGGGACAGTTGTGGGTGAGGGCGATGCGTTGAAGATCAGCTGTTGGTGGACCATCAGTATCTCACTATCAGATGGCGCGAAGCCTCAATTACGATATTGATTTGATATAGTCGTGCCGATCCAGGCCCGGGCTAGTTGAGGACATACAGATGGCTGAACATTCGCTTCTTTCTCACGGCCGCGTGAGCGCCGAAGAACTGCGTGGCCTGCTGCGGCAAGAGGAGGGTCTGCGTCTCGAGTTCAAGAAGAAATACGACCTCACAGGACAGGAGAAGGGTAAGCGGCTGGACGAGCTCGCAAAGGATCTTCTTGCCCTCCTCAACACTGCCGGTAGGCACGCCGACGATTACGCGTACTTGATCCTCGGTGCGGGCGATGAGTTGCATGACCACTGGACGCGCGACTACGAGCCGGTTCCGCCCGGGCAATACACCCAAAAGCAATTTCTTGGGGTCGTGAACGGGCGATGCATCCCAGACGTCTTGTCCATCGAGTACCAGGAGATCGAGCTTGATGGCCGTCAATACGGCGTCGTGATCCTTCCCCCCTCTCCCCACGTGCACGCACTCGCCCGCGATCTGCAAACGCCGAAGCGTGTCTGGCCAAAGCATGGGGTTGTTATGCGCAGTGGCGAAGGCACCATCCTCGCGAGCGAGGACCACATCCGCGTTATGCGAGAGCAGAAGTCCAGTTGGATCGGATCGCACCGGGCGACTGACCTGGATGGTGTAACGGCCTCACTCGACCAGTCGACAGCCGGTCTTCGCTCCTTCGTGACGTGGTTCGAGCAGCTCGTCCTATCCGGAGTGCGGACGGTCGACATCATCAAAGAGCGCCGGGAACGATCTCGATTGAGACAGTTGCTCCAGCGCCTCTTCCATCTTTCTTGGCAGCAACGCCGGCTCCCGAAGGTGCTCCGCGCCTACGTAACGGGGGAGCCACCAGGGACGTGGGAGGGGGTGTGCGAATTAATAGCCGGTCTCACAAGCACCGTTGACGGATTAATCGAACTTGTCTCCGGGGAGGACGGACACTTCGTCGTTCAGGCGCACCGAGAGTATGCCAGCCTGCTTTTCGGACTGAAGGCTCGGGCGGAAACCTATCGGACCCTCATGACACTAGAGGATCCTCGTTCCGAGAATTCCCTGCGCCTCATCACGCGGATCGCGGACGATTATCAATCGCTTATCGACAGCCTTCAGGCATCCCAGAATGGGGTCGCACGATTCCTCAATGGGCGGCGATCTGCACCGGAAACCTTCTTCGCGGACACGTGCGATTCGGTTGAGTATGACCTCTTCGGGGTCAACAGTGTCCACCTGTCCAAGCTTTCGGACGGCGACATGGCACGTCTGGAGGGGCTGTATGAAATCAACGACCTGTATATATACGACTCATCCGTCTCCGACAATGGACTGAAACATCTAGCGGATTTGAAGGAGCTCGAGCGCCTTAGCCTGGTGGTTACGCAGATCACGGACGCGGGGCTCGTGCACTTGCAGGGACTGCCTCTGTCAGAGTTGTGTCTCAATCGCAACCAACGAATTACAGGACGGGCCCTCGGTCACCTGGCACCGATACGCACCCTGAAGAAGCTACGAATCGGACTGTGTCCGATGGTTGGGGATGAAGGGATGTCGGACATTCAAGAATTGCTCCAGCTTCAGGAGCTTGAACTCAATCAAACAGCGATTTCTGACGTGTCAGTTCCCTACCTCATGACCCTGCAAAAGTTACGAAACTTAAATGTCGGGGAGACGAGGATTACGAAAGAAGGCGCGGCTCGCCTGCGCGAGGCATTGCCTGACCTCGTCCGATACTAATCAGTCATACGGGCTCGGCGACCGCTGTCGGTTCAGGCGTAGGTCCGCCTGCCCCAAGTCGTCACTGGGGCAGATTGGCCGTGTGGAACCACACGACCATCGTGTAGCAACACTCATAGCTTTTAACTGAGTCTCGGGGATATCTTCACTTTGGACGTTGGAGGCACACCGCACAGCAATTCCAACGAGACCCCCTAAACAATCTCAAAGAGGAAGCTATGAAACGCTATATACAGACAGCAGTTTTGGCCGCAGCGCTGATGGGCACGACCACAGCCTTCGCTGGTAACGTGCAAACGGATTACAACCACTCGGCCAACTTCTCGCAGTACAAAACCTATTCCTGGGGCACGGTTAAGACTACGGACCCCTTCTATGTCACACGAGTGCAGAATGCGGTCAATCAGCAACTCCAGGCCAAGGGTTGGACGCTAGCGCCCACGGGAGGTTCCGTAACCGTCTTTGCTACTGACAATATCCATGACCAGAAAGAAATCCAAACCATGTACGACGGACTTGGCGGCGGCTGGGGTGGGGGCTGGGGCTGGGGTGGTTGGGGCTGGGACGGCGGTTGGGGACCGGGTTTCGGATCCGGGATGGCCACCACGACGACCACGAATCAAAACGTCGGCAATCTTGTGATCGATCTGTTTGACGGCAGCTCAAAGCAGATCCTGTGGCGCGGCCTCGCGACGGAAAATCTCTCCTCGAATGACGCTAGAAACACTAAGCAGCTTGACGAGGACATTGCAAAAATGTTCAAGAGCTTTCCCCCCAAGCCAGGAAAGTAGTGAAGGCCCCCTCTTGGAAACGTTCATAACCGCACATGGAAGGTTTCCGGGGCTCATTCGTCCGGAAGTCTTCCATGCAAGTCGGTCAGGACGATCGCGGGTCCGCTAGCCTGGTGGACAACTGTTTCTTTAGTTCGGCGACCTCGGAGGTGTAGCGCGATTCCGCTATTCGGACGAAGCGCATCGCCGAGCCCTCCTTTTCGACGCTAAAAGCGGATCATATAGCTACCTGCCATCTGCAAGTTGCCCTGGGTAACGATGTACTGCGTCGAAAGCAAGCTGCCAAGTGCGTCAGCGCGCGGGTCAGGTTCGTTAGTAAGATAACGTACGAGCGTGGTACCAACGTCGAGGCGCAAGGTGGTGCTGCGCTCAGGGTAGTACTCAACTATTCCGCCCAAGTCAGCGGCGAAGCGCGTGAGGCCACTCTGAGCGGTGGCGCCCCGGATGGGTTGCGCGCTCTCGTAATAGATGAAGCCGGGGCGGATCTTGGCGAAAACACCGACGTGGCCGGTACGCACACCCATCCGAACGCCAAACAATCCTTCTACCATTGCCTTGCTTCCCTGCTGTCGGGGGATGAAGTTGAGTGTACCGTCAAAGGCGACAGCGCGCGTGAAGTTGTAACCAAAGTTAGAGCCAAATGCAGACAAGTTCTTGCGACATGCAATTTTTGGGCAAGTGCTGCTGACCACCGGCAAGCTGATGTTGCTGTATTGGGTGCCTACTTCAAAGTGGTCCAGAGGCGGGAGATCGGCATCACCGAATGTTGATGGGAAATGGGATCTGCTGCTCACGACGAAGCTGCGCTCGGGTGACGGGAGGTCCCAGGGGAACTTGCCAGCAAAGATTGCGGCGAAGCTTCGGCTTGGTTCCAGTGAGGCGCGGAGTATGCGCCCGCCGATAATTCGATGGTTCAAGGCGACAGGTGCAACGATGTATTTGTCGATGGTGTCTTCACCCATGATCCACGCAGTGCCGACGAGCGGAGTCATGACAAAGTCGCTCCACCCCGTATTATTGGTTGGCGGCTTATGGAATTTCGGGTTGTCCAAACAAGATAACTCTCTTCCGCATCCGGGAACGTAGGTGAGGCCACCCTGATTTCCGAACGATGTTTCGCTAATCGGCCCAATTTCCAACTGCGCTGACCAGGCCGCGGCCCACGCCGTAGCCTTAAGGCGGCTTGTCCAGTACCTGGAATCTTTACCGATAGCCACTTGACTTCGAGGGCTGTTTTGCAGAAATGTCCGTGCGAACACAGCACCTTCGAGGGGATGCCCGACGTCGTTGACTACGAAGGAGTCTCCATCGCCCCAACGGTGCATGTCATAGCCTTTGTAGGATGCAAACCAGTCGTGAAAAAACGGTTTGTGGGCGAGGCTCCAGCGCATCCCGGGGTCGGTGGAGATACGCCAAGAGTGATAAAAGAGGTTCTCGCTGAAAGACTGCCAGAAGGCGGCCTTCAGGTTGAATTTTCCGGACTGAATCACGGGCCGGCTCGCGATAACGAGAGCAGCGGGCACATGCTTGGCATGGCTCGGCGATTTACTGAAGCTCTCAGCCGGAATCGGGAGCTCGGGGAGCGGACTCTCAGAAGGATTTGCAGAGATGATGTTGCCCTCCCACCCATCCGAACTGCCGAACGGTGTAAGGTTCTGATTCCCAGCATCCTTGGCCGCGAGGGATTGCGCCTGCATTCTTACACAGGAGAGAAGAATCAGTGCCGCAGCGAGGCACATCACCTGCAAACCGCGAAGGCGGCATCTATGTCTTTGGGACGAAAACCACACACCCACCTCCCGACATGACAAATCGCGAAGCCTCCTGTGATTGCGATATCCAAGCCGTGCTAGCGCCATGGAATTGTGGTTAGTCGTTCACGCAACCCGAATCCATCATGCCGCTCAATGATTTGCTGAACTTGTCGCGCTTTGTCTCTATAGACCGCGGGATGCGGAGATTCTGCCAACGAAACCGAGATAGGGTTGCGAGAGGTTCAAATGGGGCCGCCGAGCGGTTAGAAAATACCGCGCGGCGAACGATATTCAGGAAACTGATCCTGATTGTGACATTCGCAACAACCGAGCGAAAGAACTGCTCGCCATTCTTAGTACGTTTTTGCTCAGGGCGTCCGTGTACGACAAGTGCAGGCTGCATAATTATGCTAGATACAAAATCCAGCTATAACGGAACTGGCATGTTGGCAGGTCTTCCACACGATATGTCATAGATTCGGTACAAGATGATGATAAGAGGGGTGATGCACTTCGTAAGACCCATAGTGATTCTACCGGCCGCGTCGTCATGAAACGGAGTAGTCCGCCGTCATATGGCGCTTGATCGCATATGCAAGGAGTGCCGCGTTCGTTTTTATATTCAGTGTCTCCATCATGCGATACTTGTGAAATGCAACTGTGCCGGGTGCTATGTCGATGATGTTTGCGACCTCTTTCATCGACTTCCCCTCCGCGAGTAGCTGCAGGATCTCGCTCTGCCTTTGTGTAATGCGTTTCTCCTGACCAGGATGGTTTTGCTTGCGCTGAAGGTGCATCAATGTTTCTTGAGCCACGAGGGGAGAGAGATACGATAAACCTTGTTGCACCTTGCGAACAGCAAGCAATAGTTCGTCACCAGCCGACTGCTTAAGAACGTAGGCAGAGGCCCCGTGAAGGAACGCCTCAGCCGCCACATCGGGTGCCATGTTCATGGTCAGGAATACTAACTTGACCCGAGGCAATTGGTGCTTCACTTGGACTCCTGCATCAAGCCCATTTAAATGGGGCATATGGATATCCACTATGATTATGTCTGGCTTTAGCTCAACTGCCGAATGGATTAAACAGCGGCCGTCCCCGACTATGCCGATCACTTGAAACTCGGGCTCCAGCAGACTTTTGCATGCGTCCGCCAGGAGCCGATGATCATCAGCAATCAGAATGCTCGAAGATGAGGTTTGTTCTGTCATTAGCGATCTCCTGAAAGATGAGCACTGCGCCTTCGCATATAGGGTGACCATAAGCGTCGTCCCGAGTGATTGCTACCCCATTAAGACGGTAACTACAAGGCGAAAAGGGACTAGGCGCAACCGAACTCTTCGGCGGGGAACGCGAGAACAGCACGACGCCGGTCTGATAACCTCGGCGGTCAGAGGCTTCAGACCGTGTGATTTCATCGTAGATAGGCACGGCGAAAACCAGGAACCGGTTTCGACTGACGGAAATCCTTACTATCGTGCCATAGCGATGCGGACAGTGTCTTACGGCGAGACGAGGTGATCGGCGCTCTCCTCGAGCGCGCGCGGTCAGATATCTGCTACTGCAGTGTTCGCCGCGTTAAGCGTTTGGGATGCCCGGGTCTGGCGGAGGGCCACCGCTGAACAATCGCTTTTTGTCATATCTTTTCCAAACGTCTTAAAAGCCTCGACTTGTGGCCGGCTCGGTCTGATGGTTGTACGCCTTCGGTACTTTGTCGAATCTACGCTCGCCCCATGTTGCGCCTGCACTGTCAGAACAGACTTGGAGATGGTCCCTTTTTTGTCAATTTTTAGTGTCTTTAGGGGATCATGGTCCTATCGAAGACCGGCGTCTCGGGCCCGCAATCAGGGGCCCGAACACTTCATACACCTGTCGACTGGGGTTGCAACGGTTGGTCTCTCGAACCTGAGTTTGGCTACTCGCGACGTTGGAAGTGAAACACGAGGGGACGCCCACGCCAAGCCGGGGTAGGTTGGCGAACCCCGGGACCCGTCCTGCCCCTGTTGGCTCCTTATTCGAAACTGCCCCGGCATTGTTTGCCTGTGTGGCAAGAACGACTCTTGGTTACCTCTTCCAGAGGGTAATTTTCAATCCACCATAAAGATTGAATGGGGTACCTGGCGCCTGGAAGGACGAGGAGCGGATCGGGATACTGTCATCATCTGTGCCGTAGGGTGTTCCGAAGGGCTGCGCCACGAAAACATTGTTGTTATCGAAGGGAGTTGTGCCGAGCTGAGCGCCAGTCGAGTAGTGCTTGTCGAGAAGATTGTTCATCTGGATGAAGAACTGAAGGCGATCCGTGAGCTGGTAGCGTGCGCCGATGTTGGCTACTCCGTACCCGGCAGACTTGCCCGATCCGTTGTAGAACACTCCATCCGGTTGATCCAGATTGTTTTCGTTGCCACGTGCGTACGAGGAGCCAACCGCAAGGATATTCAGCTCTGCTATCAGTTTTGAAGAAGGTCTGTATTGACCATACAGTTTGAAAATATTGCGCGGCACCTGGGGTATGAAATCACCAGGCGTGATGTGAATATCGTCGTCGATACCCGGCTGGCCAGCCAGAGCGCTGTCGTTGGTGCTGTTGCTGCCGCCATCGATGGTCTGCGGGCTTTGGTAGGTCGCGTTCAGGAAGGTGTAATTACTGCCTATGCTCCAATGCCGCCAGTCCTGGGAAAGCTCCAACTCAATACCGTCGCGCCTGGTTTTGCCAAAGTTCAGGAAATAGCCGAAGCCCGTCTGTTCAGAAGCAACAAAGAGCAAGTCGTTGTAGTTCTGGCCGAAGAAGTAGTCGGCATTCCAGTGAAGCGAGAGACCCTCGTTACTGCGAATGCCCACTTCGAAGGTGCGCGTGACCACCTGCTTGAGCGGTGGGTCGCTTACGAGCGCGTTGGGTAAGTTGCAAGGCTGGGTCGGATCGGAACAGCCAAGCTCAATCGAGGTGGGCGAGCGGCTGGCCTCACTATAGTCAAAGTAGGTATTGAAGAGACGTGAGGGCTTATAAGTAAACCCGGCTGCAGGGTTGAACCGTTGGAATAGATTGTTGCTGGTGAGATTGCCGCGCGCCGCCGAAACAGGCAGGTAGTCCAGGTTGTCGAGTGAGGTGTGATTGTAGCGGCCTGACAAGGTCACGGCCCAGGGGCCGTGGGTAAACGTATCTGTGGCATACACGCTGGGCGTGTTTACGGTTCCGTGCAGCAGTACCTGGCTGTCCACCGGGTCGCCGTCATCATCGAAGGTGGTGCCGTTGAGATAAATCGGCACCAGGGTGAAGGAAACATTGTCAGTGTTCAGGTAGCCCATTTGGGTGAGCTGATGGTAGGTTGACGTGCCGCGATCCCAACCGGCACCTACCGAGAGCAGATTGTGCTTGGTTTTCCAGGTGGCTAATCCCGACAGGCCATAGCTGTTCTGCTTATCCTGGGTACGCGTGATCACACCATTGCAAGTCTCAGACGGAACGCCGCCAGTGTCGTTCTGCAGCACTTGTGCGAGGCACAGCCAGAAAGGAAATGGCTCGGTGGTCGAATCGCCCGTAGTTGGGAAACCGGTATAGCCAGCGGCCGTGAGCGCGGCGGCATCATCGTCCGACAGGTCGTAAAGATCCTCACTGAACGAATCGTCGTTGAGGTCGCCATTCGAGCTGTCTGTTCGGACATAACGATAGTAGGCATTCGCGGACAGTGTCAGTTTGTCGGTCAGAGCGTGGGTCACATTCAACGTCAGGGAAGGAGAATGATCCCAGGTTACGTCAGGGATCGTGTTCACGTCCCTCCAGTTGACAGCAAGGAAGCGGTAGTCTGAGGTGCCGTTGCCGGTCATCCAGTTGTCGGCATAGGCGCCGCTTAGGAAAACACTCGTCTTTGCATTTGTCCAGCCAAGTTTCAGGAAGGACTGGCGGATCTCAGAGGGGGAGTATTCCCGCCATCCGTCTTCGCGGTAGAGGTTACCTGCCAGGTAGTAGTTGAAGCCTTTGGGAAAGATGCCGCCCAGTTCCCCTTCGCCGGCGCGACGGCCAAATTTGCCCCCGCTCAACGTAAGCGATCCACCAGGAGCATTGAGGCCGTCTTTGGTCTGTACGGAGACCGTCCCGCCCAACGTGTTTAGTCCATACACCGGATTGGAACCAGGAATCAATGCCATATCCTTGATGGCTACTTTGGGGATCAAATCCCAGGCGACGACATCGCCGAAGGGCTGGTTCTGGCGGACACCATCCAGGTAGACGGAGAGCCCTTCCGGCGTTCCCAGTAGAGGAGAAGCTGTATATCCGCGGTAATTGATGTCCGGCTGGTAGGGGTTGCCTACGTTCTCATTGATATAGACGCTGGTCAAGCGCTGGTTCATGAGGGCGGCAAGGTCGAGCGCGTTACTGTCCTCAAGATTCTTTGCGGTCAGCCCCTGAACGGGGACCGGGATTTCATCAAGGGACTGATTCGGTTGCCCGATCGGTGTGGGTGAAAAGACGGTGACGCTTGTTGACGCGGTCTGAATGACAAGGGTGACCAGTTGCGACACAGGCGCCGGCGTGTCTACGTCGATGTAGACGGAACGAGAAGCAAATCCCGGTCTCGAAACGTCGAGGCGGTACCGTCCAAATGCCAAGCCGCTCAATGAGAAGGCCCCCCGTGCATCGGTCCGGAAGGCGCGATCTGTTCCCGGCCCCGCCACATGGCCACTGGCTTGTAAAGCCGCACCGGAGGGGTCGTTTACCTGGAGGCGGATCTCACCGGTGCTCTGCGCATATGCAGCGGTTCCCGCTAGCTGTGCCACGAATAAAAGAAGACTTGCCCAGCGAAAACGGGTCAACTTCGATCGAGTACCGAAAACCATGCGCCTGCCTTTTTGCTGTCAGTGGTCCGATCACGGTCTCTACTTCCCCTCGCGATTGGTCTAGTTGGATATTCCTTTTCGGCGCATTCTGTTCAGTGTTTCTTAAGATTTTTTCAAGATTTTGTTGGACTTGAATGCGGGAGGAACAGTGCCGCAAAAAAATGGAACAAACTGTGGTCTCACGGAATACCAACTAGTAGATTCGCATGTTCACCCCCCATAGACTCGATTGACGAACTGCCTCTCTCGTGCTTGACCCGAGCGTGGTTGGCGGCTGGAACGAGTTGCTTCCATGAAGCGTTAGCTAGAACTTATCGATTTCGGAGGACTGTTCTAAGGCAACGCGATTGGCCCGGGACGCTAATTCACCTTTCGCGTGTTGACGACATTCACGGAGCAAAAGGGCCTATCATGGCCACATGTCACAACATTCGGAACTCGGCAAATACAACATCATAGGATTCATCTCTATTGTCGACGTACCCCGCGCGATAACTTTTTATCGTGACACGCTTGGCCTTCGCCTGGTCAGCGAAGAACCGCCGTTCGCGGTGGTCTTTGATGCCAATGGCATCATGCTGCGCCTCGGCATGGCTAAAGAACTCCCGCCGGCTCATGGCACGGTTTTGGGTTGGCAAGTCCCGGAGATCATTGGGACCGTTAAAAACCTGCAGCAGGGCGGGGTTCGCTTCGAGCGCTTTGGAGGTATGAACCAGGATGAGCTCGGCATCTGGACGGCGCCTTCCGGCGCGAAGGTCGCCTGGTTCAAGGACCCCGACGGGAATATTTTGAGTGTCACTGAATTTACGGAGCTGAAAAAGTAAGCCTCCGCGAGATATCGGCTCGACCGGAAAAGATGTTGCGACCCTATGATCCAGCACCTCCAAATCAGCAGCATATTCGAGACAAGTTTCCTGGCCTTGCAAGCCTGTGTTGTCGTGTTCCTCTTGTTTCACGATTGGGTTCCCCTCGGCCCTTTGAACAATCTCGCCGCGATCCGGGGCCAGGACTCCCTGTTGCATCGCGTGTTTGTCACTCTTCTGCCGGGTGTGCCCGCGGCTATTGGGCTCTTCTTCGGTGCGAGACATTTCGGGCAGTCCTACCCGGACTGGCTGGAGATGTTGCTGTGGATCACTTATGGCGTATTAGTTCTCGGCATGCTCCGTGCCTGGTGGATACCCTACCTGGTTGTACCGGACGCGGAGCGGGCGGCACGCTATCAAATTATCTTCGCCGGGACGCATGCGTTCCTGCCTCGGCGCAATGGAATGGTCCCGGACACCCTACATACGGTGTTTCATCTGGTCACGCTGGCCACGCTGGTCGCCCTTTTCATAAGGGATCGATTGGTGGGCCCTCTCTAGCGCGTCACGCCTAGCCGTCGAGCCGGGCAATAAAGCCGTCGGCGCTGGTGGCAATGTAGACGATGATTTTGCGCTTGCGGACCCTGGCGGCACAGGCAGATTGTCAAACCCTAACCTGGCGTTAGGATTTCCAGCAAGTACCAGCGATAACAACTTTGCGATGATGAATTGCCTTTTCGGGGTGTTGTGATCAGCGTAGCAGCACGCTTAATTCGCTGACAAAGGCAACGTTTTTTACGGTGGTGGCACCTAACTTTTCGAAGTACGGACCTGCCAGACTCTTCCCCAACCGCAGGAGCTACCCGATGAGGCCATTTTCCCTTTGGCCTGCGGATTGTAGTGCATTAGACATCGAACGGTAGAAAGAGGCGAACTATGTTTCTAGGACTTGGATTCGTTTTGCTGCTGCTGTGGCTCGGAGGCTTTTTCGTCTTCCACGTCACCGCGTTCTTTATCCACATTTTGCTGATATTGGCCGTGGTTTCCATCATCTTCCATTTCATGCGAGGCGCAGCGTCTACGGTTTGACGCCGGCCGTGGGGGACCCGAGACGGGCCCCCACGCTTTTCAATCGGCGCGCAGCATCGTGCCTGGATCGACTTCGATTGCTCGAAGAATGGCTGGTACCGCAGCAATGCATGCTACGGCGAGGATTATCGAGCAAGGAAGCGCGAGCATAACGATATCCGTGGGCTTTACCTCATAAAGCAGTAACTGTATATAACGTGTCAACCCTAGCCCACACACCAACCCCGCAATCACTCCAGTCAGGATTGCGAACGAAATTCCCGCAGTGACCTGCCTTACAACATGCGCGATCTGCGCCCCTAGCGCCATGCGAATGCCGATTTCGCGCTCCCGCTGTTGCACCGAATAGTTCAGCACTCCATATAACCCAACCCCGGCAAGGAGGAGTGCAACCGCTCCGAAGAAGAAGGCCAACGTAGCCAGCAGCCGCTCGCGTATGGTCTGTGCCTGATTCACTTCCAGCTGTGTCTCGATATTCGAGACGTGAAACCCGGAACGCGCACGCGACACCTGCTGCCGCAGTGTCGAGGCCAGCGCTAGTGGGTTGGACGAAGCGGTACGCACGATAAAGGTCCCGTAGCTCTCTGGAAGCAGTTCTCCGTTAGCGCCTACCTCGTGAACTGGAACATAGGCAACCGGCAATATCGGGCCGTGCAGGCTGCTGTAATAAGCATCCCTTACCACTCCAATCACGCGCATGGGTTGACGCCTTCCATCATCGGAGGCCTTCTCAAAAATCCTCCCCACCGGATGATCGTCTTTAAGAAATATCCGGGCGAACGTCTCATTGATCAGGGCGGACTCAGGATACGTATCACTCTCGCGAAAATCTCTTCCGTCGATGAGTGGAATCTTCATCGTCTCGAGCCACCCCGGCGAGACATTCAGAAGGTAAGCAAGATTGACGCTCGGCGGCCCTCCATTGATGGAGATGGAGCTATTCCAGTTCGAACCCTCCAACAAAGGAAATGCAGCCTGGGACACGCTCTCGACGCCTGGCACTGCGCGGAGAGATTCCGCCACCCGATCCCAGTACAGCTGCGACTGCGCAGGCCGGCTGGTGGTATCCAACAAAAGAATTCGGTCCGCTGAAAACCCAGTAGGTTTGTTGGAAAGGCGCTGGAATGTAGCCACAAATAGTCCAGCAACAAACAACACCAGAAAACAGAAGGCCACCTGGAGCGCAATCATGCCGTGCATCAGGCGCTGGCGCGAATGCGGATCGTCGCCCCCCTTCAGCACGCTCACTGGCTTTACCGAGGATGCCCGCAGCGCAGGTAGAAGCCCGAAAAGCAGGACGACCACCAGGATGAGGCCCAAGCCAAACCCAAGCACGTGCCAGTCCGCGGGCAGAATCAGCCGCGCTGGATTATCCGGCGGATTGATCATGCTCACCACAAATGGAGCGGACCACCAAGCGAATAGGGCGCCGCCCGCGGCTGCCAGAAAAGCAAGCAGCGCACTCTCCACCAGCACCATCTGCACCAGACGCCAGCGCCCGGCGCCAATGGAAACGCGCAACGCCATCTCACGTGCCCGCGCAGCAGCCTGAGCTGTCATCAGGTTGGCTACATTGGCGCAGGCAATCATCAGCACCATCAGCACCAACCCTCCGAGAGCGGCAAGAGCATGGCTATACTCTCTCTGCATCGCGGATGCGCCGGTAGGCGCGGGCTCCATCAGGAAGCGATTGCTGAGTACATTCTTCAATGTTTCCTGGGATAAGCCAGTCTCGCCACTTAGTCGATTCACTTCGAAGGTGTGGCTCACTGCCGCCAGCTTTTCCCTGAAAGGCCCTACCGCGACTTCAGGATTTAGCACTACCAGTGTTCGGAATGGAGTTGAGTCGGGGCGGCTGACGCTGCGATGCATCATGACAGGGATGAAGATCTCGACGATGGTGCCTCGTTCCGTCCCTGTGAACTTCTTCCCGCTAACACCGACGATCTCGTAAACGCCGTCGCCTATATGTAAAGTTCGTCCGATCACATGAGGATCGCGTCCGAAGCGCCGGCTCCAATAGTCGTAGGAGAGCACGGCGAAGGGAGCCGCTCCAGGTTGGCGATCGTCATTCTCACTGAACAATCGCCCCAGGACCGGCTTGATTCCAAAGGTAGAGAACATCCCTCCGGAAACGTATTGCAGATTGGCCTTCTCCATCTCGTCATCTGTCTTGTAGGTCACGTCCGAGCGGTCCGCATAGGAAAGCGCAATCAGTGCAGCCTGTCCTTTTGCGGCGGCACGCATCAGTTGAAAATCCGGGTAGGCCCAGGAATCCCATTCTCCGGGCTTGTTGTCAAAGCCCATTCCCTGTCGCGACAAAACATAAAGCCGCTCTGGGTGCGCGACCGGTAAGGGCCGCAGCAGCAACGCATCAATCAGCCGGAACGCCGCGGTGCAGGCTCCAATCGCCAAAGCCAGGGAGAGAATTGCCGCGGCAGAAGTTACCTTGTTGCGATTGAGCTGCCGCCATCCGAAGACAACGTCGGCGCGCAGCGAATCGAGCCATCCCACTACCCGAATGTCGTGACTCTGCTGCCGTTGCCGCACTGCTGCTCCGAGGGCCCGTCGTGCTTCTTCCGGATCTCGGCCCTGCTCGATGGCCTCGGCTATATGGGCTTCGAACTCTTCCTCGATGTCACGGTTTAAACGATCCGCTCGAAACACATTGGAGATGCGCGACCACAGAGACATTTCAGACCGTCCTCAAGACGCGATTTACTGCCGAAGTCACTGCTTGCCAGCGAGACTCCTCGGTGACTAGTTGTTTAGTACCCGCCGCTGTTAGTTCGTAGATTCGGGCACGCCGCCCGCTATCTTTGGTTATCCACTTCGCGCGAATCCAACCCGCCTCTTCCATCCGGTGAAGCGCGGGATAGAGGGAGCCTTCCTCGGCACGCAGCACATCACCGGATAATTCGCCGACCGCCGACATGATGGCATAGCCGTGCGACCATGGCCTTCGTGAGAGGATTTTCAACACCAAGAGGTCAAGCGTGCCTTGTAGAGAATCCTGCTTCGCCATATTAAGATATCTATATATAGATGTCTTAGTATGGATGTCAAGCGAGATGCTTTCATGAGGGCCGAAGATGCGACATCAGAGAGAGGAGGTTATCCGCGATCTTCATCTGCTTGGGTGGACCAAAGGTCCATGGGTCGCGATGACAATTGTTGCGCCCGGGCCATGGAAAGTGGCTGAAGCATTGGTAGAACCAAGTGGTGGCTGCTTAGTGCTGATAGGCGTGAACCCGGTCGCAGATCAGACGGAGCTGGTCTTCGAGATTGCTTGGGTCGCCGCCGATGAGGGGAGCGCCCAGAACAACCAGGCGCGCTCCGAATTCGGGAGTACGAATCGCCTGTTCAGTCGAAAGACCGCCAACCGCCTGGACTGGGACCTCCACGGCGGCAACGACCTCTCGCAGTTGGTCGAGCGGACTGGGATATGGTTTTCCCATCGCCGCGAGGCCGCGGCGTTCATCGTAGCCAATATGGTGGATGACGTAGTCGCAGCCAAGATCCTGAAGCCTTTTTGCGGCTGCAACCCTGTCTTCGGCAGCGAGATTGTCACCCATGACCTTGACCCCAACATCCTTTGCAGCCTTCACCATGGCTTTGATGGTTTCCGGATGAGCACGCTCCATGACCACAACATGGGTTGCTCCTGCGCTGGCTGCCATCTGGGCCTCAATCCCACCGCCATCCATGGCTTTCAGATCAGCCACGATGGGAACGCTGGGAAACTCGGCGCGCAGAGTACGAATGCTGTTCATTCCTTCTGAAATGATGAGGGGAGTGCCTGCCTCCAGCCAGTCGACTCCTGCACGGACGGCGAGCCGCGCGGTTTCGAGAGCTTTGGAGATGGAAGTGAAGTCGAGCGAGATCTGTACGATGGTTTTCATAATGAGTTGGCTTGAAGACATTCTTCCTTGGGGTAGCCGGCTAAGGCGTTGATAGAAATCGGATAATTTCTTGCATAACTCGAGAATTCTGGTCTGTTTGAAAAAGAAACTGAGCGTGCGCAGAACCATCTAAAACAATTAGTTCCTTCGGTTGAGGAGCCTTTTCGTATTGCGCACGGATGCCCGGTAGCCTTAGGCCACTGCCACTGGTGTCGTCGCGCGCGACGATGAACAGGGCCCGTGACTTCAACTTTTCTGCTGAGAGGTTTGGCGCCGAACCGAGAAAGACGATGCGATCAATTTCACCTGGCGGGGACTCAATCGATGCGTCGCCGGCTGCCGATCCGCCAAAACTTCCCCCAACCACCGACACCGTTTTGGCGCCATTCGCTTTGATGTAGCGAACCGCGGCAAGCACGTCGTTGGCAAAGGGTGCAGCATCAAAGTTCGATTGTCCAGGACCGGTCGAACAGCCGAAGCCGCGAAAATCGATGGCCAGGATTCGAAATCCTTTCGAGGCCAGGTCCTGAGCCTGCTCCCGCCAGCTCTCCTTGGTGAATCTACCGCCATGAGCAAGTACAACCGCGCGGGTACCTTGTCCATAGAGATCAGCGCAAACACGTCCCCCGTCTTCGGTCGGGAATGAGATAGTTTGCTGCGCGACCGCGAGCGTAGTCATGAAGAGGGCAATGGGCACGAGGCGAAGGGCTGACATGCCGGAATTATATGGCGACAGTTTTGCCTCGCTTGTCCCGTCGCCCGGCACGCAGAAGAGTGGGTGTGCGAAAATCTGTGGACTACTTTCGCCTTTTATTCTCCTATACTGTCCTCCTCCATTATCGATCCTGCAAAACGAGAACGGAGTCTTTGAAGTCAAAGGTTACGGTCTTGAACGAACTCAAGACATCCAGCCCGATGACGCCGTCCGCGTCGCCGAACTTGAAGTCACCGACCACAATGTTCCGCCGGAATGAACAGTGCTGCTCCTTGATACCGGAGTCGCCAAGGGTGAATCCGGCTTGAACGACAAACGCCGACACGCTTCCTTTTGCCAGGTTCATGGTGATTTTGTGGTCTGTGTCCATCGTCGGCAGTATTTTTATGCTGAAAGTACTTAAGGCTGCGCCGGTGTCGAGGAGGAGCGTGGCTTGCCGCCCGTTCACGCGAGCCGGGATTAAAATGTAGTCCCCCTGCGCATGGAAGGAAATGCGGTGCTCTCCCTTCGGGGCTGCGATTGACGGTTCCTGGCCTGGCAACGGCCGAGCGATGACTGCTAAAAGCATTACGAGTGCAATTCCGAGTCGCTTGTTTGCCATATTTCCCCCCGCCGGACTAAGGCTGCGATGGAAGGTAGGCGCTCGGCCTGTAGCCGGCAATGAACAGAGGAAATGCTCTTCGGTTAGCCAGAGGTTAGGACTTAGATACATGAAAATAAGATAGGTTGCAAGCAGCAAGCTCCCTCGGAATTTCGCCGCATGTTACACTCGCCGCATTCCAATCAGGTATCGAGCAGCGGGGTTCCCTTGCCCACGTCGACCAGGTTTCGCTTCGACGCATTCGAACTCGATCCAGCGTCAGGTGAACTGCGCAAAGCTGGGCGGCTGCTGAAGCTCCAGCCACAGCCGCTCAGAGTGCTCGCACTTTTGATCGAGCATGCCGACCAGCTTGTGAGCCGTGAAGAAATTCAGCGCTGCCTCTGGCAAGACTCCACCTTCGTCGACTTCGAACATGGCATCAATTTCTCCATAAACCAGATCCGAGCCGCGCTGGGGGACAGTGCGACCAAACCCCGATATGTCGAGACCCTTCCCCGCCGTGGCTATCGTTTTGTGGGCAAGCTGGAGCAAGAACCCGTTTCCAAGCCACCGGAACCACCAGCGCTGGAGCAAACGGTCCATCCGGCTCTTGCCACTCCCGCTCTCGTCCAGCCGGGTAAGAGCCATTCGAGGAGGGGGCTTGTCTCTGCCTTAGCATTGGTCCTTGCTTTGTTGGTCTCTCTACTGGTCTGGGCCTCCGTTCACTATTGGCGCGCCAGGAAGACGTCTGCAAGCAGCGTCCGCAAAGCAGTGGCCGTCATTGAGATAGAGAACCACTCCCAGGACCCGTCGCTGAATTGGTTGGGCGATGGAGTGGTCGATCTGCTCACTACCGACATGGCCCAGGCGGGCAATCTCGATATCATTTCCAGCGAACGAGTGCGCGATCTGATCGGCCGCGAGGTCAAGCCAGGCCAGGCGCTGGCGGCAGGCCAAGCCCAGGCCGTGGCCCGAATGGCCGGTGCGGATCTCTTTATCAGCGGAGGCTTCCTGAAGATGGGGCAGGGTTTGCGGCTTGATCTGCGAGTGCAGGATACCGCTTCCGGCAAGGTGCTGCTTTCAGAAAAAGTGGAGGGGGACAGCCCCCAAGCCGTGTTCTCGATGGTCGACGAAACCACGGATCGGATCGTGGCGCGGCTTTCTCCGGGAGAACCACGACCCAGCGGCGGAAGCCTCACTTCGAATTTCGCCGCCCTCCAGGCGTATGAAGAGGGCGTCAGTGAATCAAACCGTGCGTTAGACAAGCAGGCCGCCTCCTCGCTGCAGCGCGCTGTGGCACTGGATCCTCAGTTTGCGATGGCTTACTCCGAACTTGCCAAATTACTCCCCGATTACCGGGCCAGGCACGAAGCGATCACCCGCGCGGTCTCGCTCGCCGATCGCCAGGGACTACCCGAGCAACAGAGACTGCTCCTCCGTGCCCAACAATTCATAATCGAAGATCGCTCAGAGGAGGCGATTCAGACATACCGGACCATCATTCGCCGCTGGCCCAAAGAGATTCAGGCTCGTTATTTCCTGAGTGCGCAACTCGAAGATCGAGCGGAATTACAAGAGGGCACAGCCGTATTAGAGCAAGCGGCAAAACTGGACATTGCAAAAGATACTATCGTCTGGAATGACCTCGCCTACGGCTACGCGGAACAGGGTGAGTGGTCGCGAGCCTTGGACGCTGTCGACAAGTATGCTGCACTGCTGCCGCCCAATGACCCCAACCCTATCGATACCCGGGCCGACGTTTACTCCATGGCTGGGAACCTGGCGAGCGCCCTCGCAGAGTACAAGCGCAACCTGGAGGCACATCCGGACTTCTATGAAACGCGGGAGAAGATTGCCGTTGTCTATCTTCTCGCCGGCAAAAATCGGGAGGCGGAAGAAGCGGCGCAAGCTGCTTATGAGAAAACAAAGGGACCTAAGCGCGCTCTTGCCGTTGAAGTTAAGGGAGACGTTGCCTTGGTCAACGGCAACCTTGACCTTGCGGCGAAACACTATGAGCAGGCTGCCGGCACTTCCGGTCAAGACCCATTGAGAGCTCGTGCGCAAGCTTGGAAGGCGGGTGAAGTCTATTTCGAGCAGCAGAAACCGCAAGCCGCGCTCACCATGGCTAAGCGCCTTCCCGGCTTTGGTGCGGCGGAGGTTCGCGGGGTCGCTTACCTTCTCTTGGGCAACGCCGCGGAAGCCGAAAACGAATTTACTTCTGCTCGCAATCAGATGGTCCCCTTCCTCAGCGACCGTCGAGCAGCTTCATTTATTGCCTTGGATCGCCTCCGCGCAGCCAACTTTTCGGGCCAGTGGCGCCAGGTCATCGATGGGTGGTCCTCACTCTCAGGCGACATGAACGGGTTTCTTGCAGGTCGAGCTTACGCGGGGTTGGCACTTTTTCCGCAGGCTGAAGCACAACTGCGCAGCAATCTTCGATACGTCTGTGGCGGATGTCTAATTTCTGGCGACATCAATCTTCTCCAGGTCGAACTGGCGGACTTTTACCTTGGAAAGGCGTTGGAGGGCCAAGGAAAGAAAGCGGAGGCGATGAAATCCTACCGGGCGTTCCTCAGCCACTTTGATCATTCCCAAGCGACCTTGCCGCAAATCAATGAGGCGCGCACCGCCGTTCAGCGGTTGGAGTAACTTCCGCATGAGAAATACTCAAAAATAAAACTTAAGCGCTAACTGTATCAACCGCGGATCGCGGGCCTGGGTTGCCTGATCGTAGGTGCTGGCGGCTGCGTTGTAATTGGTGAATAAGTATTGCGTGTGGTTGAAAGCGTTGAAGAACTCGGCGCGAAATTCAAGCCGCCGTTCCTCACCGAGCGGAAAGCGCTTGAGGAAGGCTAGATCGAAGTTGCTGATGCCTGGCGCGCGGAAGCTATTGCGCCCAATGTTGCCAAAGGTGAACATAGGCACGCCGGGCTCGTCGTCGCCGGGCGCAACGACGTTGGTAAGCAGGTTGGTAGTGTCATACAGATAGTGGCCCGGTTTGCGTGCGTCCAGTTTTGGCACCGGCCCTACCTGCTGCGGACGTTCAAGATTCGTTCCCTGGCCGCTGGAGTTGTTGTCGGAAAAGAAAGTAAACGGTGTCCCGGCCTGGAAGGTAGCAATTCCGCTCATCTCCCAGTTGTTGATGAACAGGCGGCCGAAGCCGGCGCGGAGACCTGGGAGCTGGTAGAAGCCACTGACGACCACCCGTTGATGGACATCGAAGTCAGCGGGCCCGCGATCAAAACTAAGGTCGTATGGATTGGTGAAGGTGGAGGAGCGGGCGTGAAATCCGGAGGTGAGGTCGATGGTCTTGCCCAAGGTATAGGCGGCACGCAGGTTAAATCCTGACGCCAGCCGATGATCGACGGTCACCTGAAACTCATGACTGCTGCTGGAACCATCGCTCAAATTGGTTAGCAGTTGTGTGGTTTGCGTGGGCGAAGCGTAAGGGTCCACAGCGGCCTCGTCCGGCGTCTGGTCAGGAAGGGCGGCATCGAAGCAGACCGCGAGCGGGCGGGCACAATCCGCATAGGTGGAGCCGTAAGCAGCATACTGCCCTTCGAGCAGCAACTCGTCCGGGTGATTCAGATCGTAGGTGCTGATGGATTTCCGGCCCAGCGTGGAGACATAGTCCATCTCCAGCATGGTGGACGGAGTCAGCTGGTACTGGTAGCCAAGATTAAAATTCTCGGAATAGGGCGTCCGAAAGTGGGGATAAACGACGTAGGCAAATGGAATCTTGGGCACGCCGAAGCCGGCCACCATACCGTGAAGTGGGAAAGGGTTGATTAAGCCGAAGGGAGTAAACGGGTCTGCGACCACATTCGTACCTTCCTCCAGAGCCGAATAGCTGCTGGGGGTTGGATTGATATTCTGAATGGAACCGAACGGTGGTTGGCCGCCGAACTGAATATTGAGCGCGCCGTCTTCCATATCGTAGAAGATGCCGAAGGCGCCTCGGAAGATGAGCTTACCACTACCGAGCACGTTGTAGGCAAAAGCAAAACGAGGCGCGAAGTTGTTGCGGTCGGGGTATATTAAACCGCGGTTGGGCGTGCCCGGATCTCCGGCATAAAGCAGATCGGGTGGTGCGTCGCGAAAGATGGTGGATTGCGCGCCGGGATAGTAGCCCATGATGTTGTTCTGCGGGTCTTCTTGCGGTGCGTTGTATTCATAGCGTAAACCGTAGCTGAGTGATAATCGCGGGGCGACCCGGTAGATGTCCTGGGCAAAGAAATAGTAGGATCCGGTGCGATTCCCGTACTTGGCGTTTGAGTACTGGGTAAAGTTATCAGGAAAGCCGCCGACAAAATCTGCCAGCGGATCCCCGGTAAGGGCACCGATGTACCCGGAGAAATCAAAGCCTCCGTTGTTGTAGAAGTCGAAATTGAAGTCGTTGGCGACGAAGCGAATATCGCCGCCGAACTTTATTGCATGATGGCCCTTGGTCCAATTGAAGATGTCCTGCACCTCAAACGTTCGATCCGTAACCGTGGTGGGACCAAACGGAGGTGGGCCAAGAGTGAAGTCGTCCGTGTACATGATGGGCGGCGCCACGCCGCCGGGATCGTCCGGGGTGACGTTGGTGAAACCAAGCGCCGAGGGCGAGCTCCTATCGGTGGGCACGCCTGCCAGGGCGCGGGCGTGGTTGTAGGAAAAAATCACATCGTTCAGCATATTAGGGCTGATCGTACGCACCCAATGGCCGGCCAAAAGCTGGAATCGCTTTGTGGTTGTAAATCCCGACCCTACCGGGAACGTGCCGCCTCCATTTCCGGCGGGGACATCCAGCGACAATTGGTCGATGATGTAAGTGCCGTAGATGAGGTCTTTGCCGGTGGCCTGCCAGTCCGCACGGGCGATGCCCTGGTTGTCTGTATCATCCTCAACCGGCGAGGAGGCAAAAAGATTTGTGCCGGCTACGTTGGATAGCGGAACGTATTTGGTTATGTAGTTCGCGATGATCGGGTTTACCGGCACCTGGTTGTTCTGGTAGGGATTCCCCGAGATGGGATCAAAGAGCTGGACCGGCGAGCTGCCGCCGAGGTCAGCGGAAAAGTCGCCGGTGCGCTGGGCGGGCGCAAGCACGCTTTGCAGGCCGAGGTTCTCTCCTTCGTGGCGTATGGTTCCCTGGTAGGAAGAAAAAAAGAACAGCTGGTTACGTTTTAAGGGGCCGCCGACTGTAGCTCCGAAGATGTTGCGCTTATAAGGGGGATTGGTGAGCAGGAAGTAGTTACGCGCGTTCAACGCGTCGTTGCGCAAGAACTCAAACAGATCGCCATGGAGGCTATTGGTGCCATACTTGATGGCCTGGCTTACGATGCCGCCGGAGGTCCGGCCAAACTCGGCAGTGTAACTGTTGGTGAGGATCTTGAACTCGGCTACCGCGTCGGGATTGGGATCGACAACGGCGTTGTTACCCCGGAAGATGTTGTTGTCGGCTCCATCGACCAGGAAAGTCAGCGATTCAGAACGTTGACCGGAGACGGAAAAGGGGTTACCAGTGCCATCATCTGGATCGGGAGGGTACACGCCGGCCTGCAACAACCCCAGCTGAAATGTATCGCGCTCAACCAATGGCAGATCCTCGATACGGCGAGTGGTCTCGACGCTACCGAGCGTCGCACCCTGGGTATCGAGCTGCGAGATATTGGCGTTCACTTCGACGGTCTCTGGTGAGGCGCCTACCTCCAGAGTGATGTCGAGCCGGCCATGCTGGTTTAGGTCAAGCGTGATCCCGTCCTGCACGAAAGTGTTGAACTTGTTTGCCTGCACACGGAGCTGATAAGTGCCGATGGGAAGTTCGGAGAACACATAGCTACCGTCACCATGTGTCTTTTGGCTCAGTGCCTTGCCGTTATCCGTGTTGACCAATGTGAGTAATGCATCGGGAATTAATGCTCCGGAACTGTCTTTGATCGTGCCTGTGAGGTCGGCCGTGGTGTCAGCGCCATGCACCGGGAAGGCCGGCATCAGGAGAAGAGCGACAACGATCCCCCCGTAGAGAATGATCTTGGGTTTGCGGGAGTACAGGCGCATAGTGATTGCCCCGTAATGCGCTTCCCAAAACTGGCTTCGCGCGCTTCAAGAGATCCAGGCTAGTTTGCGCCGAGTATACACGGAAAGACCCGGCCGGGGGATCCAGTGGAACGACAGGGGGTAACACTCAGTGCATGAACAAAAACTCCAAGTTCAACAGAACGAAGGAGAGCCGCCGAATGCCTGTTTCATCCACCGTGGGTCGGCGCAGCCGGTGGACTCCTGTGGCAAACGGTAGTTTTTCCCACTGCCTGCTAGAAGGCTGGACCCACCGCAATACCGGCAGAAGCCGTCTTGTTCAGCCAGAGCTGGTATTCATTGTTTTCCATCTCCGACGTGATGGGTTGAGAGGGCAGGACGGAATTGGTGGAATAATCGCCGGGCGACGCAGGGAAGGATTGGTCCTTCCGATAGCCCGACTGGGAGCAAGAGGATTGCCAGCACGTCCAACCGACGAGGTTGTCGTGCATGGTGTTGTTATAGATGGCTCCGCCGGCACCATTGACCTCGCCGTTCGCTATGCCCACGTGTTGGGCGGCGAGCTTGGTCCCATCGGCTAACAGTCCGCTGGAGATGACACGATTGTTCGCGGCTACGTTGTCGTGCCCGGCGGTGAACGCGATGCCATAATTCACAGTGGCGACCACCTGGTTGTCGTGGATATTGTTGAAAGCTGGAGCATCCTGCGCGCTGTCGTCGGGGCTGCCCTCGGTCTTGATTCCGCCGCCCTGGTAATCAGCTTGGGCAGCGGTATAGGGGTAGGCACCCTGAATGTAGGTGTCGTGGATTTCAAGTGGTTGATTGGGCGTTCCACTGGAGCGCTTGACGTCGATGTTATCGGCAACCAGGCTACGGCCGGGATAGTTGATGACTTCATTCCATCCCACGTCGACGCCCGGCACAGCCTGCACCTTATCCAGTTCGATAAAGCGCGAGACACTGCGGTTAGAGCCTACTCCTGGCAAGTAACCGCCGTTGCCATCGCTGAGCAGGCCGTTCAGGTTACGTGCCCGGTTGGCGCGGATCACGATGGTCTGTTGTCCGTCGCGGTTGCCGGAGTAACCGTGCACCAGTACCCCACCGCCGGCATTCTCAACGTAGTTGTTCTCTACATCAATCCGCACCGGGGAGTAGGCGTCGAGGAAAACGCCGTTCGGTTGGCCCTTCACGGCCGGATTCAGTGCGAGGCCGACAGTGTTACGGACGGTTACATCAGCGCCTGCAACGCTGGTCTTGATCAAGCCCGCGACACTGCTAATGTGCGCATTCTCGATGACCACAGGAGCCGTCGTCGCTACCGTGACTGCCGGCGTCTTACTGTCTGTACTCTGCCAGCTTCCAGAGTATGTTCCGGCTTCGGTGATGACAATCGGGCCGCTCCAGTTCACTTCGCCTATGCTGCTGACTGCCGGCAGCGAGGCCCCGTGTCCCTGGTAGCTACCAGTGATGGTTGCTTTTCCGGTTGCGAGTCCTGAAAGCAATCCAGAAGAGGTTGCGGTGATGGTGCGTGTGTCCGACGATGCCCAGGCGAAGTTTGTCGTGACGTCTTTGGTGGAACCATCGCTGTAGGTCGCGATGGCTTTCAACTGAGTGGTGCTGCCAATAGCGACCGTTGCTTGCGCGGGAACGACGGCTACGGAAGTCAACTCCGCTAGCGCCGCGGCTCCGTTGGCCGCAACTTCAGATGCTGCGATGTTGTTGGTTGCGGTCACCGCAGAGCTGACCTTGGCACCAGGCTGCTTGGCCACTGCCGCGGCGACCGGGGTGAAGCTGGCACTGACGACCGCGCTGGGCACATAGCCGTAGCCTGCAGGATAAGACCAAGGTTGGTTGTACTGCCCCCACATACCGACAGCTTTAATGGTGGTGGCGGCCGTGACTGTGATCGTGCCTCCACTCAGAATGTACTGTGCTGTGCCGGCACCGGGAACTGGATTGGATCCATCGGTCGTGTACCAAATCCCCGTGTTAGCGTCCCGGTTTGTGCCTGGATTGGTGAAGGTCACAACCTGACTTCCGCTGAACGATCCGCTCGCGGGGGAGATTGTAGGAGCTACCGAGGTCTGGGCTGCTACCGTGGTGTTGCTGGTGTCGCCGGTCTGCACGGGGTTTGGATTGGTCGTTTGATTTTCTTCGTTGCAAACGGCTTTGCCGCTGCCCTCGTAGGTGTTGTAGTCGATTTCCCAAGGGGTATTTCCGTATCCGTATTGCACGCCGCAGGATAGATTTCCCTGGAAGAGATTGTAGTTGGCCTGGCCCGTGCTCCAAAACTCCACTCCTGGAATGTATTGTCCCCCAGAGCCCGTGGCGACATTCGACGCAAAGACGTTGTAGCTTACATTGGTATTTAGATTCGTGTAGCTGGTTCCTGTTCCGTCGTACTGCGGGAGGGAGAATAGCCAGGATCCATAACCCGGGTCGACTGGATCATGCCAGTCGTTGTAATTGAAGTTCTCGGTGTTGTCGGGGGTATCCTGCGCTTCGATGGTGATGCGGTGAATACCGGCGAAATCGTTGTAGTTCACGTTGGTGTTGATTTGCATGTACTGGTTATCCGTGGGATTCCCCGTTTGGCCGCCATTCGGGCCGGGTTCTTGGAACTTGAAACCTTGTTCAAGATAGATGGTCTTGTTGTACTCCATCGTAAGGTTGGTTGTGCTGGTGTGCAGATCCACCGCGTCGCAGTAGCCACCGTAATTGTTGTAGTTGACGCCGTTATAGGAAAAAGTGTTCATAAGCGTGGAGCAGTCGCCCGTGGCCCCGAAGGTGTTCCAGTTAATGGTGAGATTGGTCCAGACGCTGTGCCCTTGCGCTGTACCGGTTCCGTCGACGTAGATCAGTCCGTCCGCACAGCAATCCGCGGCCACATCGGACTGGACGCCATGGAAATAATTGAACTGAATCGCAGGGCCGGTCCCGCCCCCGTTTCCTAGATAAATGGAACCCCCACCCCCTGCGCTGGGTTGGTTGCCATTTACGTTCATGAACTGGAAAGTGACTCCGGATGCGGTGCATCCACTGGGATAGCTAACGACCCAATTACCGCCGCCGCCCGTCCAATTCAGCGTAGCCGTGTAGGGTCCGGGATAGACCGTCATGGATCCGGATCCGCTGGGTATCGTTACGGCGGCAGGAGTCGGTCCGGCTATCGACACACCGCAAGGCCATTTCAAGTTGCTGCTGATGTCGTAACTGCCAGCAGCAAAGACCGCCGTGTTTCCACTTCCGCAGGCGTTCAGGATGGACTGTATGGTTGCCTGACTTGCGCCCGCGGGTATGGGGCAGGCAGTCCCTTGCGTAGTCGTCGTCGGATTGCTGGATGAATTAACGACGAGGGTGTTTTGCGCTTTAGCAGACGCGTAGTCGGTGGTGTCGGTCGGAGTGAAGGTGGCTGTCAGTTGCAGAGTGCCGGCCGCAGGAACGCTCCCCGCGCCAGGGCTGTAAGTAAACGCGCCGGGGATGTTCGCTGTTGCGTCTAGCTGGGCTGAACTGAGGGCTGTGCCTTGCGCGATGGCGGCCAGCGGAGCCCAGGCGATCACAGGAGTGATCTGATTCACCGTGAGCTGCACGGTGGCTGTCGCTGCGGAATAGGTTGTTGTATCGGTTGGTGTAAAGACCACCGTGAGCGTCTGCACTCCTGCTTTGAGCACTGTGCCGGCAGCCGGCGTGTAGGCGAAGGTTCCCGCCACGCTGGCCCTCGCGTTCAGCTGCGTGCTGCTCAATGCTGTGCCATAGGAGATGGCTGCAGGTGTGGTCCAGCTGATGGAGGTATTACCCGTTTTAGACGCATTCACGGTGAGAGTGTTGTGCGCCGTAGCAGAGGCGTAGTCGGTGGAATCGGTTGGAGTAAAGGTGGCTGTCAGCTGTAACGTTCCGGTTGCCGGAACGTTACCCACGCCCGGATTGTAGGAAAATGTGCCGGGCAGGTTCGCAGTTGCGTCCAGCTGAGCTGCGCTCAGTGCTGTCCCCTGTGTGATGGCCGCGAGCGGAGCCCAGGTGATCACAGGATTGATCTTCGTCACCGTAAGCAGCACGATGGCTGTCGCCGGGGAATAGGCGGTTTTGTTGGTTGGCGTGAAGATTGCGGAAAGCGTCTGTGTTCCTGCTTTGAGCACTGTACCGGCAGCCGGTGTGTAAGTGAAGGTTCCGGCCACGCTGGCGGTCGCGTTCAGCTGCGCGCTGCTCAATGCTGTGCCATAGGAGATGGGCGCAGGCGCACCCCACCTGATGGTTGGAGTGGTCATGCCCGGCGCATCCACGATGAGTGTGTTGTGCGCCGTGGCGGCCATATAGTCGGTCGCGTCGGAGGGTGTAAACGTGACCGTCAGCGCTTCGATGCCCACCGGAGGAATGGTGCCCGCTGCCGGGCTGTAGGAGAAGACGCCGGGCACATTCGCGGTGGCGTTCAGCTGCGTTGCACTGAGGGCAGTCCCCCGTTTAAGGGGGGATGGCTGAGGCCAGGTGATCACAGGACTGGCCTTGGTTACAGTAAGCTGCACCGTGGCTCGAGCTGGCGAATAAGCGCTGGTGTTGGTTGGCGTGAATATTGCGGAAAGCGTCTGCGTTCCCACTTTGAGCAATGTGCCGGCAGCCGGCGTGTAAGTAAAGGTTCCGGGCACGCTCGCGGTGGCGTTCAGCTGGGCGCTGCTCAATGCTGTGCCATAGGAGATGGACGCGGGCGCGTTCCAGCTGATGGTTGGAGTGCTTGCACCCGGCGCATCCACGATGAGTGTGTTGTGCGCCGTGGCGGGCAGATAGTCGGTTGCGTCGGAGGGCGTAAAGGTGGCCGTCAGCGCTTGTATGCCCACCGGAGGAACGGTGCCCACAGCCGGGCTGTAGGAGAACGCGCCGGGCACATTCGCCGTGGCATTCAGCTGCGCTGCACTGAGGGCGGTTCCCTGCTGAATGGCGGATGGCGGAGCCCAAGTGATCAGTGGACTGGCCGGACTGACGGTAAGCTGCACCGAAGCTGTCGCTGCGGAATAGGCTTTTGTGTCGGTTGGCGTGAAGACCGCGGTAAGCTTCTGAGTTCCGACTTTAAGCACCGTCCCGGCGGCTGGTGTGTAGGTAAAGCTTCCCGGCACGTTGGCTGTAGCGTCTAGTAAAGCACTGCTCAGTGCGGTGCCGTATTGGATGGGCGCTGGCGTATTCCAGGTGATGGCAGGTGCGGTCGTACTTGTTCCCGCCGCCGTGATGGTGACCTGGGCCGAGGAACTCAATGTCTGCGGTGTGGAGGCTGCGGTCGATGCGGCTTGCCCAGCCGCAACGGCCAGGACATACGCTGCCTGCACGGTCAGGGTGCCGGGCGCTTTACTGGTAAGTACGCCATTGCCCATGGTCGCTAACGAGGGATTAGATAGCGTCCATTGAGTGCCTGAAGTTACATCCTGTGTTGAACCGTTGCTCAGGTGCGCGACCGCCTGCAGAGTAACCGCGCTACCCACACTTACTGTTGAAGACGATACTTTGACCGTGAGGAAGTTCAGATTCGTCGAAGAGGGAGGGGTGCCGCACCCTACTAACAGAATGAACAAGACACTTACTAACTCAAAACGCGCGCGTGAAATGCGGGGGATGCGCATACATTGCCTCTTCAACGTCCGGAATTTCGAAGCATCGTGGCCCGGGAAAGAAAGCCACAAGGCGCAAGCGGTCGTTCGCGTCGTTGAGACACGTTGTTCCGTCAGCGAAAGTAGTTGTTTTCTACTTTGGTGCTACCTTCGCGCACACGCGGGGAATACTGCAATCACACCCAAGAGGCATTACGTAAGTTTGTAAATACTTTGTTTTCAAGGACTTGAGTGAGAAGTTTTTGCCGCGCGATCGGGTATTTTGGGGAGTAGGCAGGTGAAATTGGTCGTTACTTTCGGTCGCGTAGTTACACCAATTCACCCATCCTGGAAACCAAAATGCAGCGGCGTGCTAAGTGAACCTAAGTGAGCGCCTCTATCTTCGCGTTACTCTGAAGATGCCGCCTGGATACTGGGCTATGTGAGGCAGGAGCAATTTGACCGGCTGGAGCGATCCCACGCAAATGATCGGGCCTTAGACCGAAACACTGAGTGAATGGGCAGGCGGCGTTCACAGACGACCGATTGTGTGCATAATTACGGGGTGCCTTATAGAGAGGTGGTTTGGTGCGGATGAATCCCGGGGACGCCCATCGGTTGCTATCCTTCACGGCGATTGCCGTCTTCTCCGCTTTCTCCAGTAGGAACGCGTTGCCAGCTGCCGGACAGCCTGCGAAGGGTCCGCAGACGATATTGTTTGGCGCTGCCTACTACGAGGAGTATGCCCCGACGGACCGTCTGGATGAGGACGTGCGCATGATGAAGGCAACCGGGATCACGGTGGTGCGGATTGCCGAGTCGACCTGGGGTACGTTGGAACCCAAGCCAGGTGTCTTCGACTTTAGCCATGTGGATCGGGTGCTCACCGCCATGGACAAGGCGGGCATCAAGGTTATCGTGGGAACCCCCACCTATGCGATCCCCACCTGGCTGGCAAGGGAACATCCTGAGGTTCTGGTAGTGACTCCCGAGGGCCCTGCGGAATACGGCCGCCGCCAGAACATGGACATAACGAATCCAGTGTTTCGGGATGCTGCGCAGCAGGTGATCATTGCCCTGGTCGACCACGTCAAGGATCATTCCTCCGTTATTGGCTACCAGGTGGACAACGAAACCAAGGCGTACGAGACGAGCGGCCCCAATGTCCAGGCGGCGTTTGTGAAGTGGATGCGACAGCGCTATCCCGATCTCGCCGCCATGAATAAGGAGTTCGGCCTCGATTACTGGAGCAACCGGGTGAATGACTGGGCGGACTTTCCTTCGGTGAATGGCTCTATCAATGCCAGCGTTTCCTCGGCCTTCGCCGAGTTTCAACGAGGCCTGGTGACCGAGTATCTTGCTTGGCAAGCGGCCCTGGTTCGCGATCATGCACGTAAAGATCAATTCATCACGCAAAACTTCGATCTCGAATGGCATGGCTACTCCTACGGCATTCAGCCTGCCGTCGATCACTTCGCATCCGCACGTGCGCTGGACATCGCGGGTATCGACATCTACCATCCCACGCAAGATCACCTCACCGGCACGGAGATCGCTTTCGGTGGAGACCTGGCGCGATCAATGCGCGGAGGGCAGAATTACCTGGTGATGGAGACGGAGGCGCAGGGCTTTCCCGAGTGGACACCCTATCCCGGCCAGCTTCGGCTGCAGGCGTTCAGCCACCTTGCGTCTGGCGCCAACATGGTCGAGTACTGGCACTGGGGAAGCACGGCGAATGCCTTCGAAACCTATTGGCGTGGTTTGCTCAGCCAGGACTTTAAGCCCAACCCCACCTATGACGAGGCGGGTTCTATCGGAAGAGACCTCACGCGACTGGGCCCGCAGCTGGTGAACATGCGCAAGCACAATCGCATCGCTATCTACTTCAGCAACCAGGCTCTCACGGGGTTCAATTCTTTCCGGTTTGGATGGACGTCAACCGTCGGCTATAACGACGTCCTTCGGCCCTTTTACGACGCTCTCTATCGAATGAACGCCGAGGTGGATTTCATCGATCCCTCGACGACTGACCTCTCCGCCTACAAGCTCATCCTGGTCCCGGCACTGTACTCCGCTTCCGACGCGGAGATCGAACGCCTGAACGCCTTCGCCAAGGCGGGTGGCCATTTGCTCTATACCTTCAAGAGCGGCTTCTCCGACGAGCAGGTAAAGGTGCGCTCGAGCACACAGCCCGGTCTCATCGCGGAGGCCGCCGGCGTCCAGTACAACCAGTTCACTATCCCCGACGGCGTCTCCCTCGAAGATGATCCGTACCATGTTGGCGCTGCTGACAACACTGCGCGCTGGTGGATGGAGTTACTGACTCCGACGACAGCCATCACGGTCGCGCGCTACCACCATCCGGTCTGGGGCAAGTACGCGGCGGTGGTCCGCAACAACTATGGTAAAGGCGAGGTCACCTACGTCGGATTCATGCCCAGCGATGCACTCACGGAGAAGATTGTGGAGGAATGCGTAAAGCGCGCTGGTCTCTGGGGACCGCAACAGACGCTCCACTTTCCGACAATCATGCGTAGCGGTACGCTGAGCGATGGGCACCTTGTTCACTACCTGCTCAACTATTCGGCTACTCCAGCCCAGGTAACCTATGCTCTTCCGCAGGGAAAGGACCTGCTTTCCGGGGAGGCCGTGCCCCAAAATGGCTCTGTCTCTCTTCCCGCTTGGGGTGTCGCCGTCATAGAGGAGGGTGTCCACTAGCGACGCGGACCACTGCGGGGACCTAGGTTGTAGGGTTTCTCACGGTGAGTAATGGGTGAAAACACGGTCGTGAGCTTTGATGTTCTCGTGGCACGGAAAGCAGGTTTTGAGCGTCGCTTCGTCAGCGGGTTTGCCGTCTTTAAATTGAGCGAACCCCCAGCCCCCCGTAGCGGCGAACTTTGTTGAGTCCTTGACCATCAATTGAAGGTTAGTCGGGGGACCGGCAACGAAAGATTGGTCCCGGCCAAAGACCTTGTTGTTTTCCTCAGACGGGACGTAACTCCAGGCCAGCCGGGCGATGATCGTGCCGTCCGGGAATGGTAGCTTTTCTTCTCGATAGGCCTTGATCGCTATATCGTTACCCAGAATGCCGCGAAGATCGTTGAGGTTGCCTGCCTCGTGGGCCACGGAGATCAATCTCCATTCGCGGTATCCAGGGGGAATTTTGATGCCGTAGATTGGGGCGGCTTCGTCATCAGGACTTCCATGCTGCCAATGCCATGGAAGCGATGCACGCTGCCGCCAGTGCCGCGAATGCGGAGATAGAAGTGCGTTTCATGGAGATTCCTTCCTTATAAAGATGGCGAAGACCGAACAAAAGTCGTCGACGTTGGGCAATAAAAGGAATTTCGTGAACCTTAGCCCGGCGCGAGAGTACGGTTCTGCTATGACATGTTTATGATGGTTGCGTAAAGTCGTTTCCATCCATCTCTCTACGCCATCTGAGGCTGCTTTGCGTTCATCACGTCGTGATTTCCTTATGCAGGCGGCGGTTCTCGCCGGCGCATGTTGCATTTCTGTCGAGGACTCGGCTCAGTCGAAGAACCAGAGCCCTCATCCAGATCTACACTTTCCGACCCGTCCGCGTGATCGGCTGGCGGTCACGTCGTGGCCCTTCCGTGCCTATATTGAGAGTCCAGGCAATCGCGGCCAGAAGCTCAGCGTTCCGAGCATGGATATGAAAGATTTCCCGGCGATGGTGGTGGAGAGATTCGGCGTTTATAACGTCAATCCATTGCTGAGCCATTTCTCTTCCACCGATTCAGCCTACCTTGACAGTTTTCGTGAGGCTGTCGCCAAGGCACGCTCGCATATTGTCGATCTCGGGCTGTCCGGGGGACGTTTTGCGACCACCGACGCGACGGTCGCAGATGCAGCTGTCCAGGATAGCTGCAAATGGATCGATATCGCAGTTGCCATCGGTTCTCCCAGCGTGCGGCAGCACTTGTCAGTCCAGAAGGGAGAGAAGCCGGACGCGGATGCGGCCGCTACCCATCTGGCGCGATTAGCTGACTATGGCGGCAAACGAAATGTCGTGGTCAACCTGGAGAACGATAGCGCCGTGGCGGAGGATCCGTACTTCATCGTGAACGTGGTTGAAAAGGTAAACCATCCCTATCTGCGGACACTTCCCGATTTTGGCAATTCGGTCGTGACATATGGGGAGGAAGGAAACGAGAAGGCCGTGGCTGCGATGCTGAAGCACGCCTTCAACATGTGCCACGTAAAAGGGATGCTCACGTCCGAAGCAGGCCAAACGTATCAGGTGGACTTGAAGCGGATGTTCGAAATAGCCCGGCAGAGTTCGTATCGCGGATATTTCTCGATGGAGTTCGATACCAACGGCGGAGACCCTTTTACGGGAACTACGAAGCTTATTGACGAAACGCTGCTCTACCTTAAATAGGGAGATTTATGCCAAACGAAAGAGACATCAATCGCCGTGATTTTCTGATCACCGGCGCGGCCGGGCTCACGGCACTTGGAAGCTCGGCTTATCTTGGCCGCCCGGGGCTGGTGATGGGGGCGAACGACCGCGTGCGCGTGGCCATCTGCGGTGTACGCGGGCGAGGCGGGGATCATCTCCACAACTACTCACAATTGCCCAACGTGCAGATTGCCGCGCTGTGCGACATTGATGAGAATGTCTTGCAGCAACGGCTGGCGCAGATGGAGAAGATGGGGCTGCCTAAACCGGCCACCTATACCGACGTGAGAAAGTTGCTGGAAGACAAATCGATCGATGCTGTCTCCATCGCAACACCAAACCACTGGCACACCTTAATCGCGATCTGGGCATGCCAGTCGGGCAAAGATGTCTACGTTGAAAAACCGTGCTCTCACAACCTATGGGAAGGCAAGCAATTGGTGATTGCGGCGCAACGGTACAACCGCATCGTGCAACACGGAACGCAGAGCCGCTCCGCAACGACCGTCCGCGAGGCAGTGCAGAAGATACGGGAAGGCATTATTGGGGAGCCGTATATGGGCCGAGGGCTCTGCTATAAGTGGCGAGACACCATTGGGAAGACGCCCGTGGGGCCGGTTCCGCAAGGGGTTGACTACAATTTGTGGACCGGACCGGCGCCGGAGCACGCATTTACGAAGAATCAATTCCACTACAACTGGCATTGGTTCTGGTACTACGGCAATGGCGATCTGGGAAACCAGGGAATTCACCAGGTGGACCTGGCGCGATGGGGGATGGGCCTGGGGTTTCCTAACAAAGTAAGCGCGATCGGCGGGCATTTTATGTTCGACGACGATCAGCAGACTCCGAACGACCTAAACTGCGCGTTCCAATACGACCTGCCGAACGGTCAGCGGCGCATGATCACGTTCGAAGTGAGGCATTGGATCACCAATCATGAGGCCAAGATCGGAACACCAAGTCTTGGCACGCCGGAGCCGAAGAAGTCGACTGTGAAGGAGAAGCTCGGTCCCATGGCAGGAAGCCATAATACGGTTGGGAACATATTTTACGGATCAAAGGGATATCTTGCGGCGGGCGATGAGGATGCGGATACCTATGCCGTCTGGATGGGTCGCGATCAAGAAGAACAGACGGTCTCGCATGGGGGCACGGAGCTGGCTCACTTCAAGAATTTCATCGATTGCGTGAGCAGCCGGAACAAGGCGGATCTGAATGCCCCTATTGAAGAAGGACACATCTCTTGTGGGCTGGTACACCTGGCGAACGCATCGTATCGGTTGGGCAGGACGATCAACTTTAATCCAGACACGCAGGAGGTTATCGGCGATGAAGAAGCGCAGCGGCTGTTGCGAGACGCCGATCGAGGCTACCGGGCGCCTTTCCTGGTGCCCGAAGAAGTGTGAGGATTGAGGGGGGATCGATACGGAGTTAGAGCGGTCGAATCAGCGGGTAAAGCAGGCTTGGCATGCAGGTGGTCCGTTGGTCGTATGGGACCGCGTGCGTCTCAAGAAACCGGGTTGGCTTTCGGCTATCCCCTCAGCATCCACGTGCAGTCCAGTCCACCCAGGACGAAGTCCAGGACTGCGTCCTGGGACATTCTCAGCCAGAGCTGTCTAAATTAGCGCGCAAATGGCGTTCTGGACGGCGCAACTTGCTGAATGCGTGGAAGAGAACGTGGACAAGCGAAATGGAGTTGGTTGCTGTGGCAGTGGTCCGTCCATCACCTTGGCATTCGTGGAAGGGATGGACAGCATGCAGGGAGTTGTTAGGGGGAAGGGCGCACAGCAGGTCCCTCGGCTACCTCCGGATTTCCTGTCAGGCTTCGTGGTGTCGATAAATCCCGTGCGGCTTTCTCTACCGAAAGCCGCATACGTGGCCGTTGACTAGCGCCGTGTAGTAGGAAATCCGGAGTACGCTCGGGATGACAAAGTTGAGAGCGGTGGCGCACCTTGGCATGGTTGGAGGTTGGATGGACAGAGTAAAAAAGCTAATTTGGACAAATCTGATTCTCAGCCGTCCCCTGCGGGACTGATCTACGCGGCGATGTATACCCAGCACTACGTGCTGGGCTACTCTCAGCCGTCCCTACGGGACTGGTCCCGTACACGCCGATAGCTCGTGTGCATCAATGGATCGTATGCCCCCGCGCTGGCTTAGTAGAAGATAGAGTTTATAGCCTTTCGACGTAGACGTAGTACGCTCCCCGTTCATTCAGGACGGCATCGTAAAATGCCGTCCTCAACTCTGCTGGGCCTTGGGGCAGATCGAATTCGAAGTCAACAGACTTTGCATCCGGTGAGACGGGTTTTGTCAGGTCTACATCACGGATCATGATGTTTGCCCTTGTGGCTGCAATCGCGGCGCCAGGTGTCTTTTCGCGGTTCGGTTTCGGATTGCTATAGGGAGCGTTGATCGGCAGGTCGACCTCGCGAGGCCAACGGCGCAGCTCAAAGCGATACCGTCCGGCGCGGCTCACATCCAGTGCCCAAAAGCCGTTGGCCAGAGGCGCTAAGCGAATCTGCGTTTGATTCCAGGTAGACTCGGAGCCATCCCCGTGCCAATCCATGCTATTTAGACGGGAAGGATTTTCCTGATCGCTGCCAATCACGATGCGTACGTATTCATTCCCGGCGGCAGAAACCCGTTTCCACCAGGATTCGTACTCCGCCTTCAAGGACGCAACTACGTCAGGATGTTGCTCGGCGAGGTTAATCTTTTGGCCGGGATCTTTCTCGATATCGTAAAGCTCGACCTGGTTTGGATTGCCGTAGAGCGAGGGATTCACAAGGCGCCAGCGCTGGGTCATGACCGCGGCATTTCTCCATTTGACAAGAAATTCCTCGCGCTGAGAATCGACCACGACTGTACGGTCCTGCCAATGGGGCGCGCCGCCATAAAGCAGCGGCCGCCAGGACTTGCCATCCACATCCTTGCCCTGATTCTTCAAGTGACATAGATCGACCAGCGTGGGCAGCAGATCGATGTGCGAGGTTAGGGCTTCCACCTCTTGACCACGACCCAAACCTCCCTGGGGCCAATGGAGGAACAGGGGCTCGCGATGGCCGCCGTCATAGGGAGAGCCTTTGGAGCCACGCATCGAGGCATTGAAGACATTCTCACCCTCTGCCGTTCCGTTGTCGGACGAGAAAAGAAAGATCGTATTTTCAGATAGGCCGTTCTGCTCAAGGAAGGTCCGCAGGCGGCCCACGTTTTCATCGATGTTGGCAATCATTCCGTAGAAGCCGGGCGCGGAAAGGCCCGTGACACCCTCATAAGGAGCACTGTCTTTCTCCAGGCTCCAATAGGGCACATGCGCGGCGGTGGTGGCCAGGTAACAGAAGAACGGTTGATGGTCTGCTTTCGCGCCGCGGATGAAATCCATGGCGAGATCGAAGAAGACATTGGTGCTGAAGCCCTGGTACTTTTGAAACTTTCCGTTATGCAGGTAGGTGTCGTCCGTGTCGTCGTTGCCGAAGTAGTCCGGGGTTTGCCAGAGGCCGCCTCCGCCGCAGACGACGGCATCATCAAAACCACGGTCATGGGGCCGGTACGGATAATTGTCACCCAGGTGCCACTTACCAAAAATTCCGGTGCGGTAACCCGACGATTTGAAGCACTCGGCCAAGGTCACATTGTCTGAAGCTAGAATGCTACGGCCGTGAATGGTGTGCCACACACCGGTTGCATTGCTGTACCGTCCTGTCATCAAAGCGGCGCGTGTGGGAGAGCAGGTTGGGCTAACGTGAAACTCACGGAACCTGGCGGACTCGTCGTGCAGTTTATCGAGATTTGGGGTCTTGATTACGGGATTTCCATTGCAGGCAAAATCTCCGTAGCCCGCGTCGTCAACGAGCACAAAAACTACATTGGGTTGTTTTTGCTCGTCCGCGCTTGCGGTGAGCGCCTTGCCGATAGACGCGTTGGCAAGCTGGCCCGCAATCATGCCAAGTACGGTACGCCTTGAAACACCGTTACCAGCCGTCATCACTCTTCTCTCCTTCGCTCTGTCATGACCAAAACTGGAGCTTCAAGGGCGCGTCAAAGACCACGCTGTTGGTTACGTTAAAGGCTTCGACGCGAAACTCCAAGCTTGTCTTCTCAAATAGCAGATCGAGGCTAAGCCCCTGATGTGACCTGACCCCGATAGCGGTACCATTCTTGTGGTACCGGGGAACCGGCGATTACTCCGGTGTGGAAACTTCTAAGCGAGGTAGGCTCGATGAGCAGCGACGTGGATTTGAATGAGATCGGAGTTTTGAAGCGGCGTGAAATCGAAGCTCGCCTTCTATCGCCCATCGTGGATGCCCTTGGCGATAAGTTTGGACGGCAAGAGGTTCTGGCGGTGGTACGGGATGTTGTTATCGAGATTGCGCGCCGGCAGGGCCGGGAGCTCGCGAGCAGCCTGGGTAAGAACGACCTGCAATTTTTTGCCGGTTCCCTCGAAGCGTGGAGTAGAGACGGCGCCTTGCAACTGCGCATACTGGATCAAAACGAGAGTGTTTTGAATTTTGACGTGACGCGGTGCAGGTATGCAGAGCTCTACCGCAACCTGGGTATCGAGGAGTTAGGCAGCATACTCTCCTGCGCTCGGGACGCAAGCTTCATCGAGGGCTTCAACGGAGAGATCGCATTAGACCGGAAACACACGATCCTCCAGGGGTCTTCAGCATGCGATTTCCGTTTCAGCCAGCGGACAGCCGCTCCCTCTGCAGCCGAGCAGCAATCTGACCACGCGCCTTCAGAATGACGCGACCGACGCATTTCCCCCCAACCGTCAGCGGGGCTAGCCGGTTGAGCGGGCGGAAGGGGGGACGAGATGGACCTCGGTTATGCTTTCACCTCGGCGTCGCTCTTGCGGAAGGCGGCTTCTCCGGCGTCGGACACCTTGACCCACTTCGGGTTGGGCGAGGCCTCGGCGTCGTAGTTGTCGTGCCAGTTCCACCACTTGTATGGAGGGGTCTGAGGATAGCCCTCTGGCGAGTCCTCCCAGATCTCCTGACGGCCGAGCGGCGTTATATCGAGGTAGCTCCAGGTGGTCCCCATCGCTTCGTCGCCACGGCTGTTGATGAGGTAAGTGCGGAAGACCTTGTCGTCGTCGCGGATGAATGCATTGTGGCCGTGCCACTCGTCCACGCCGAAGTCTTTGTCGAAGGTGTCGGTGATGGTGTACCACGGGATCGTCCAGCCCATGCGTGCCTTCAGGCGCTGGATATCCGTCTGTGGCGCGCGCGAGGCGTACACGAGCGTGGTGTCACGGGCGTGTAGATGAGAGAGATGGCTGACCTGATCAGCGCCAAAGGAGCAGCCGCGGCAGGCATGATCGGGCCAGCCAAAAACCCCGGGCTCGAAGAAAGCACGATAGACGATCAACTGCCGGCGGCCCTCGAACATTTCGAGCAGGCTAAATTTACCCTGGGGTCCGTCGAACTCGTACTTCTTGTCCACGGCCATCCACGGCATCCGCCGGCGTTCGGCGGCCAGCGCGTCACGTGAGCGGGTGAAGGCCTTCTCCTTCACCAGGAGCTGCTGGTGCGCAGCCTCCCACTCCTGCTGCGACACGATCGGGGGTTTGTTGATCGCGAGATGCCCGTTCCCTTGTTCTTTTTCTTTCTCTTTGGTGGTTGCCATCTTATTTCTCCTTGGTGTTGTGAAATAGACCGGGATCATTGGATCTGAAAGCTTTTCTGAACTTGCCGATGCAGACCGCCAGGATTCCTCCCGTGGAACCGGCTCCGGCGACCATTACTGCTGTACTTGCGATGCATATTGGGCACATATTGTCCCTCCTTTGAACTGCTGTCGTTTCGTTCTCCAGTTCCCTTCTCCCATGTACAAATAGTGAAGCAGGTATCGCATGAGCAGAGAGTGACAAATGTGGCGGGATTTCTATGGACTCTCTGATCACAGCCGCGGCACGCGCCCTCGCCAAAGGCGATCCGGTTGGCGCGCTGAAGCGAGTCGCACTACGTGACGATGCTCCAGCGCTTGCACTTCGCGGCATCGCAATGGCCCAGCTCGGCGATTTCCAGCGCGCGCAGGTGTTGCTGCGATCGGCTCAGCGCGCCTTCGGCCAAAAAGAACCCGTGGCGCGAGCGCGCTGCATCGTTGCCGAAACCGAGATCGCACTCGCCTCGCGCGACCTGAGCTGGCCCCAGAAAGTGCTCGACGGAGCGCGCGTGACGCTCGAAGAGCACGGCGACTGGTTGAACGCCGCGCATGCGCGGTACCTGGAGATTCGACGCCTCCTGCTGATTGGACGCCTGGACGACGCGGAGCAGATGCTCGCCGGACTTGATCCTACTCCGTTTCCGCCCGCATCCAGAAGCGCCCACGAACTTGTTGTTGCAGGGATTGCGATGCGCCGCTTAAGGACGAAAGCGGCGAGCGCTGCGCTCGGCCGGGCCGAACGGGCCGCGCGGCAAGCCGGCATTCCTGCTTTATTGGCGGAGGTAGAAAGCGCATACCGCGTTCTAAGGACGCCAGCGGCACGGCTGATTGCCCGTGGCGAGGATCGACCGCTGCTGCTTAAAGACGTCGAATCGTTGTTGTCGTCAAAGGCGCTGATCGTGGATGCGTGCCGGAATGTCGTGCGCGATATGCGCTCAGTGGTGTCGCTCACCACGCGGCCGGTTTTGTTTGCGCTTGCTCGCGCGCTGGGAGAGGCCTGGCCCGGCGACGTTCCCAGGGACCAGCTTCTTGCCCGGGCATTCGGAGCCAGGTTCGTGGATGAATCTCATCGGATGCGGCTGCGGGTCGAGATCGGACGCCTTCGCAACTTGCTTCGGCCGCTGGCAGATGTGCATGCGACGAAGCAAGGGTTTGTGCTGGCGCCTCGGCGCGCGGGCGAGGTGATGGTATTGGCGCGTCCGGTAGAAGACGAGAATGGGGCGATTCTGGCATTTCTTGCCGACGGCGAGTCGTGGTCGAGTTCAGCCCTGGCGCTTGCGCTCGGCACAAGCCAGCGTACTGTGCAAAGGGGGCTTGACTCGCTCGCGGCAGCGGGAAAAGTACAGTCGTTTGGGCGCACCAGGGCTCGCCGTTGGGTCACTCCTTCGGTGCCAGGATTCACGACGATTTTGTTACTCCCGGCTCCTCTGCCGATTGATTAAGCTGAGGGTATGAAACAGTCAAGCGCAGAAATTGTTCGTGAGTATGGCCCCTTTCCCAGCGCCGATCGCGTCGACGGGGTCACGTATGACGGTCAGCAGGTCTGGTTTGCTTCAGGAGACAAGCTGAACGCCTTCGATCCCGGGAGTGGTAAGGTAGGGCGCTCCATTCATGTCGCCGCGCATGCGGGAACTGCCTTCGACGGCCGGCACCTGTTTCAAATTGCCGAGGATCGCATCCAGAAGATCGATCCCGAGACCGGCCAGGTTCTGGCCACCATTCCGGCGCCCGGCGGCGGGAGTGACTCCGGGTTGGCGTGGGCCGAGGGATCGCTTTGGGTGGGAAATTACCGGGGCCGGAAGATCCACGAGATTGATCCGGAAAGTGGTGCGATTCTTCGCACCATCGAGTCCAATCGTTTTGTGACTGGGGTTACCTGGGTGGATGGAGACCTTTGGCACGCCACCTCTGAAGCGGATGAGAGTGACCTGCGGCATATCGATCCTCAGACCGGAGAGGTTCTTGAAAAGATCGAAATGCCTGAAGGTGTGTATGTTTCAGGGCTCGAGTCCGATGGCGGCGACCGGTTTTTCTGTGGTGGTGGAAAAACCGGGAAGGTGAGGGTCGTCCGGCGGCCTCGGCGACGGAGCGCTGGAAGTTAATGGATGCGGTCCAGTACCTGAGCGGCTGCCCGCTGTCCTTCCTCGATCGCAGTCGCATGCCCGGGGTCTCCAGAGAGATCGGTATTGGCGAAGGCGATCCGGCCAAAGGGTGCGCGGCGCAGGATTTCACGGGGTGCTGGTTGTCCGTTCTGGCCAAAGAAGAAGCCGGGCTGCGGGCTGCAATAGGCGTGTCCCCAGCGATTCAACACAATGCCGGCAATGTCCCGCTTGGCGTCGAAGCCTGATGCGGCGAACATCTCTGTGAGTTGCTCGCGCACCCGCCGCTCGTAATCCAGGTAAGACGTTGATAGCAGTTCGGCGCGCCCAGCATTCTGTTGCTCCACCATCGACAGCCCCGGCCGGCAGAATAGGACCTTGATCGTCATCACTATGGGCGAGTCCGGACTGATGGTTTTGTCCTCGGTGGAGAAGGTGGGAGACTTGCGGACCGATCCGTAAATGCCCAACCCGCCGTACCAGAACGCTCCCGAGATGCCGAGCTTGTAAAGGAAGCGCCAGTTCCGCAAGGCGACATTCACTAACATGCACGGGGAACGGAAGAACTGCGCATAGGCAGCACGTTGCTCCGCGGGTAGGTCCGTAACAATGTGCTTGGTGGTCCAACTGCCGCCGGCCATGACCACTGCCCTTGCCCTCAGCCGGTAGACCTTGCCCTTGCGCGTGTAGGTGATCTGGACGAATTCGCTTTGCCCGGCAGGACCTTGATGTTCCACGCGCACTACCGTCGAGTTGAGACGGATGCGTGCAGTGTTGCCCGGCTGGTCGAGGGCGTCGAAATTCACGCGGCCGCGACAGACCGCCTCCAATGTGCTGGGACCGGGTATCGCCGCTGGAAGCAGGGTCTTCACGGTGTGGCGCGCGAAACCGCCATTGCCTCCGGGAAAAGACTGCAGGGCTCCCTCTTCGCCATAATTCATCGGGTCGCCACCGAAACCAAAGGCGTAGGCGGAGAGCACGTCGGGGCCAAGTCCGAAACCGTCCGCGGGGCCGGGAACAAGGAATTTCCGGATCGTCTCCTGGCTCAGCCCAAACTTCTGAATCATGTGCTCTTCCATGGTGATGGCATCGAGTGAGCGTGGGTTCTGGCCGGCCAGACGGCCTAATTCCCGGTACTTGAGGATCTCGCTTCGCGCCTTTGCCGATAGTGGAGCGCCTTCCAGTTTTTTGCCCCACGGATCGATGGTCCAGATGCCGGGGTGATGGCCCAAGTCGGCGCCGAAATACAGTCCATACGGCGACTGAATGTGTTCGAAGCTTCTGCCTACGGGGATCTCCGGCGAGGAGCCTTGCCATCTCTGATATTCGAACTTGTTTGCGTCCACACCGACGGAGGCATAGAAGTCGGCCATCTTGCTACCCGGCACTGGCGTGTCAAAATGGTCAGAACCCTGGGGAGCGATCAGTCGATGACCGTCGACGACGAACTCGTTCCGCTTGGCTTCGCCGCCAAAGATAGGGTGGTTTTCGAGCACCAGGCATTTTGCCTGGGGTATTTTTTGCTGGAAGTACAGGGCGGTCGCCAAGCCGCTCAGGCCGCCTCCTACGATGGCAAAATCGAAGATCTCGCCCGTATCCTCCGCTGCCGGAGGATTGGCGAAGAGATGGTCCCGAATCTGGTGGCCAGCCCCCATCACTTCAAAGGTGTTTCCATTCGATTCGGCGTAATCGCCCGTGCCGCCGTAACCGGTGAAGCCCTCTTTGCCCAGTTGGGCTAACAGTTGGTGCGGTGTGAGCCCGCTCAACAAGGCGTCGCCCGAAGCAAGCAGGGTGGAATTCATGAAATCCCGGCGAGAGATCTCACGATTCATACCAAGAGCAGAGTCGTGTGCTTGCCTTTTAGGCTTTTCAGTCATCGTGCGATTCCTGTTATCAGATATTACAGAGAAATGGACCCTCGCCAGCCTACGGCGCGGCGGCTCAGCCTCGGAGGGGGTCCTATTATTTTGTCACGGTGCCAAGATCGCATCCGCGATAGACTCATTCGGGCGGATTTTATGAGACAAACTGGATTTATCGGAACGACATGTATCTTGACTGGCGCTGCGGCGCTGCTCGCGACGGGTATCGCGACCTTACGTGCGCAGGGACCGGAGGGCGGGCGGAATGCTCAGGCCGTGTTCACTGCACTCGATCCCGACAATGATGGGACGCTGGAACGGTCCGAGCTTGAGTCCGGCTTCAACTCCTGGTTTACCGCTTGGGACACGACCCATAACGGGACCCTGACCGAGCCTCAGATTTTGGCGGGAATCAGCAAGGTGCTGCCCGCACCACCGGCGGTCAAGCCGGGACAATCCGGTACTTTCAACCCGGTGGGTAATTCGACGCCGTTCCCTGCGCCGCAAGCGGCGGTGGAGGCCATGATGGCCGCCCTTCCCACGACCCCCGGAGCGAAACCGCTGCACCCGCGCAAGGTGCTGGTGCTGGCGCATACCGGCGCGGGCGGGTTTGTGCATGCGTCCATCCCACTGGCGGCGAAGACGGTCGAAGCGCTGGGAAACCAGGGTGGTTTGTGGACCACGACTGTCAGTTACGACGCTGCGGATATCAACACCGAAAACCTCAAGAAGTATGACGCCATTTTTCTGGACAGCACAACTGCGTGCTTCCTTGATGATCCGGATCCTGCAGTGACTGCGGCGCGGCGAGCGGCGTTCCTGAGTTTTGTGAGAGGCGGAAAGGGTATCGCCGGCATCCATGCGGCGTCCGACTCATATCACACCGATTGCCTGGCAAGCGAGGCCGCCGTAAAGAGCGGCAGTTCCGGGCCGAGTAGAGCGGCGGTGGTTTTAGCGGACCGGCTCTATCTAGGAGCGAACAAGGATAGTGACGATACCGTTAGCCGGCAGGAGTGGACTGCCCTTGCTGACCAATGGTTCCAAAAGTTGGATACAGGCAATACCGGTAAGGTCACCCGCGCCGATTTTGTGGCGAACTTCAATTCGTTGTTGCCGCCGCCCGACATGCATCGTCTCGGCGAGGAGTCGAAACCTGTGCAGCAATGGCCGGAACTCAACAAAGTGATCGGCGGTTACTTCAAATTTCACTGGTCCGATCCGCAAGTGATTACTGTCAAAATCGATGATCCGAATAGTCCTTTGACGGCTATGTTCCATGGCAAGGAGTTCGTGATCCACGACGAGACCTATACATTCCAGCAGGAATCGTTCTCGCGCAAGAACGTGCATGTGTTGACGAGCATCGACTACGACAAGATGAGCCCCGAGGATAAGGCGAAGGAAGCGAATCCGCGAACCGATGCCGATTATGCCTTGAGTTTTATTCACCGTGAGGGTAAGGGCAGAGTGTTCTATGAAGGGCACGGCCACAGTGATCGGGTGTATGCCATGACGCCGATGCTGGAACACCTTCGCGCTGGGATTCAGTATGCGCTGGGCGACCTAAAGGCGGATGATAGCCCATCGGTAAAATAAGCTACTCGTCTCTTAGCTTAGGGTGTCACTACAGGATTGTCGCGGTAGGGAGATTTGGTATTTTGTGGATTCAATTCTGTTCGCTGTCACTGCAATTTGCGCGTCTGGAACAGGTAGGATTGAGTGAAAGAATTTTCCCTGCACGATGCGATCGGTCCGCGCCATTCCGGGTTCGGTTGGCACTTGCCGCAGGAAAAGCCTTAACCATTAGGGGGCACCGATGTCCTTCGATCTCAAACCCGAACAGCAACGCGTGATTGATCTAGCGGTCCAGTCAGGAGCATATCAGAATGCTAGCGAGGTTCTGGATCAGGCATTCGAGATCATCCGCGAGCAACTCGACCTGGAGGATTGGATGCTTGAACAGCGCGAGGCTGTTTCCGCCCACATCGCAGTGGGCTTTGCTCAAGCTGAGAGGGGTGAATTGGTTGAGGGAGATGCGGTCGTAGATCTATTGCGGCAACGACGCGCCCAGCGGCTGAAACCTTAGGGATGAGTTCCCTGTTTCAACTAACGCCTCAAGCGATCGAAGACCTTGACACCATCTGGTGGACCATTGCGGAGGACAACCGGGGCGCTGCGCGTCCCGGTCGAAATGGAAATTCTCGCAACCTGCCCTTCTGGGTTTTTAATTCCAAGCAGGTTTAGGATCGGAGCCGTCAACATGGTTGTCATCTGGGCCATAATGACCATCATGGTGAAGAGCGTCGGAGTGAAAGCACCTACGTTGTAGGCGATATTCAAAACAATCAGCTCCACCAATCCACCAGTGTTTAGTAGCGCCCCCAATGCCAAGGCGTTGCGCCACGACTGACCGGTCCAACGTCCTCGAACTATTTTTGAGCCAGACAGAGCCGTGCGGGGTTCCGGTGGAAATTGATTCAGCACGGGCCGATGGCACTAAGCAGATCCGCTTTTTGTAAGCCTTCACATTTTTCTTCCGCAGAACCAGATGGCCGGTCATAGACATTGGACGCAATTGCTCATTGATATACTTTGTTGAATGGATCAGCCGCGAACATCCATTCCTAAAGCATGGAATGGCTAAATTACCACCACTTGCTGTACTTCTGGACCGTCGCTCGTGAGGGCACGATTGCCAAGGCGAGCGAAGTACTGCTGCTTGCGCCACCTACCATCAGCGAACAGCTTCGTGACCTGGAAGGATCGTTAGGGGTAAAGCTATTTCGCAAACAAGGCAGAAATCTGGTGCTTACGGATGCTGGCCGTGTGACCTTTCAGTATGCCGACGAGATTTTTGCCCGCGGCCGCGAGCTGACTGACGTTTTGCGTGGACGTGCTGTCGGACCCGCCGCCAGCTTCACGATTGGCATTGCGGATGTGGTTCCAAAACTCATTGCTTTCCGTCTGATTCTTCCCGCGCTGAAACTCTCTACCCCCTTACGCCTGGTGTGTCGTGAAGGTAAGCCAGACAAACTGCTCGCCCAACTCGCAATCCATGAAGTAGATTTGGTGATTTCTGACGCGGCCCTTGATCCATCCATACGTATTCGTGCCTTCAGCCATTTGCTCGGTCAATCTGGATTAAGCTTTTTCGCCCATCCCAGCATCGCTCGCCCATCGAAAGGGCGGTTTCCCAAGAGTCTCGATGGCATGCCGTTCCTGATGCCCGCGGAGAAGAGCGCCTTGCGGCGTTCGCTGGAACACTGGTTCGATTCCCAGGGCGTACGCCCGATGGTGGTTGGCGAATTTGAGGACAGCGCAATGACTGTTGTTTTCGGAGAAGCAGCCGTGGGAGCATTTGCTACACCGACTGCAACCGAGGCCCAAGTCAAACGTCAATTCAAATTATCCCTGCTTGGCCGGACAGAGGATATTGTGGAGAGCTTTTACGCCATCTCGCTTGACCGTCGTTTGAAACACCCGGCCGTCGTTGCCATCTCGGAGTTTGCTCAAAGTGCCGTCTTCCGGCACTGAAGGCGGCGCTTCCGCAAGTCCCCTGTCAACACTTCGGATAATCCGAAGTGTTGAGCGCGATTTTATCGAACAATCCTATCTTTCCTTCTTTGCGTCCATATAAGTACATGAAGCCCTGAAGGGCTCTTGCAGTAGGACTAAGGAGAAGGACCATGCTTTACATCAAAACTCACCGATGGATCATCGCAAGGGGCGCTGCACTCCTGGGCTCCCTCGCACTCTTGAGTCCGCTCGCATCGGCAGAGACTACCTGCCTAGGAGAGCGGACGCCAGCGCAGCAACAGATTGCGAAGCAGCTCGATTCTTTCGAACGCACCGCAGCCTTGACGCGCAGCGAGTTAGACGGTTATGCGGCGGCGGCACGAAACAACAATCTTCACCAGCGGTCGCACGCCAGCCATTTGGACGATGCTAAGGAGAATGTCAATCTTCTGGGCAAACAGATGAGCGAGCTGGAAATGCTCAACCCGCAGGGGACGGTGTTGCAGCAGGCGGTCATTCGTGAAGCTCGTCCGCACCTGGAACTGCTGGTCGATCATGTGCAGGATGCGATTGTCCTGCTGGATGATGGCACACGCGGTTATCGCTCCCAGGATTTTCGCGAGGCGGTGAACGGAATGTACGAAGAGGCGGATCGCCTGTATAGCAAGGTGGATACGCTCACCGATTTTGAGAAGGCTTGCAACCGTGCGATCGATGTCGTCACAACCAGCCAGACCGGCGTATAGAGCCGGGAAGCGACCGCTAGTAATTGGTTTAAGTGCGGGGCTGCTGTGCAGCCCCGCAGCTGCCCGATGTTCTGGAAGGAGACGCAATGACTGAATCCGCACCCGCGTGGAGCACGCAACCATCCGGCTCTCTGTGGCGTAAAGCCGGCGGCTGGATCTTTGTGATAGTCGGCGTCGCCGGACTGCTACTTCCGGTGATACCGGGTGTTCCACTGCTGATCGCCGGCCTGGTCTTGCTTTCCGCAGACTACCGTTGGGCGCGAGACTGCTTGCGCAAGGTGAAGTTATGGACGCAAAAACTGAATAGACATCAACCGAAGCCAGCAAACGACTACCCGGTGATGCGGAGACCAGAATGTGGAGCAGGTCTACGCGAGACAGACGTTCACCACAACCAGCCACCACTTGAACCGAAGGAGTGTATCACCATGAAACCGACTCAAATGGAAACCGAGCTGTATTCTACAAACCCGAGAACCGAGGTCTACCGTCAGCAAATTGAAGTTCGTGCTTACGAGCTTTTTGAGCAACGGGGACGAGAGGATGGGCACGATCTGGATGATTGGCTGCAGGCAGAATCTGAAGTGACGATGCCCACGCGGAGCCAGATCAGAGGAGTGGCCGCCTAAGTGCCTGGTAACAGACACCAGACGATGACGCTTGATTAGATTGGAGACCATGTCAGGCAGGTACGACAGCTTTGCTGTTATACCTGCCTGCTTTTTCGTCCGGTTCTTTCCGTGCGTTTCTCATGTCTCGAGGGGATAGACTACTTCACGTATCTCGCTTATCCTCAGCAAAAGCTTGGCTTCTTTTTCCATTATGTAATTTGCCTTGTAGCGCAGCATAACTCGTCCCATCGACAAAGGGAGAAGACCATGGCAAGCGACGCCGTCCTGACACCTGCACTCGGCCAGCAGCCAAGGTATAGACCAATCAATCGAACGGTCGAACGGGCGTTCTATAGCGGCATGGCGATCCTGCTTTGCGTCTGCGTCTACATCGGCTTCTCTCCCACTTACTTCCAGGCAGGTATGGTGCGCGCGCCGCTTCCCAGCCCCATTCTTCATGTCCACGGCGCGGTATTCACCCTCTGGATGCTGTTGTTTGTCGTGCAGGCCACCCTCATCTCTGCTCGCCGCGTCCGATGGCATCGTTCCTTCGGTACCATCGCCTTCTGCTTTCCGCCGATCATGATCGTGCTCGGGGTGATGGCGGCCATCGACGCGCTCCATCGTGGAGTGAAGATCGGCCCGCTCGACCCTTCCGTCTCGGCTGCCATTCCACTCGTCGGCATCGTCGGCTTTACGATCGTGATTTACGCTTCCTGGCGCGCCCGGCGGAGGCCCGACGCACACAAGCGTCTGATTCTGATTGCAACCATGGGTCTGGTTGCCGCCGCCTTCGGCCGCTTTCCCTGGGCTCGCATCGGCCTGCCGCCTGCCGCCGGAGCCACTACCGGTCTCGGCATCTTGCTTATCATCCTGATCGTCTACGAACTCATTTCTATCCGCCGCATCCACCGTTCCACCATGTGGGCAGCGCCGTTGATGTTCGCATCCGTTGCCCTCTCCGTCCCCATCGGAATGACCTCTGCCTGGCGCTCCTTCGCCGAATTGCTCAACCGAACTGTCGGATCGTACATCTAGCCAGCAACACGAACTCGGGCCTAAACGAATCCGGGCCTACGGCTGGGATCCGGACCTCCGATGTGACCTCCTGGCTGAGCAGGCGCGCTCGGCTGACTCCGGAGGAACGATTATTTCCAAATCCCCGCTGCTTTCCCGCGCATCTTTTTATGGATAGGTGGTTAGCTTGCGCGAACGCCCAGCGCGGGATTGGGACAGGTATGGCGATACATCGATGGTTTTCGGCCGCCTCTGTGGGGCAGCCTGCTCCGCAACCGTCTTCTCCAGTGACCCAGCCGCCCCAACCCTGACAGCCAGGCTTTACTTACTGATTCGCAGGGAGAGCCTTCTGGAGAAAATCGAGGTAGACCTTCCAGTCCGATGACACCATGCCGTGGCCGCCCTCGTGCATGTAATAGCTGAGGTCATGGAAGATGGGCTGACTGGCTGCGGGCCAGACGTCGGTGCCCAAATCTTTTTTGCCCAGTAGCTTGTAGACCTCGCCGGCGGCAACCGCGGCTAGAAATTCACCTTTGGGGTCGGACCAGTAGTCAGTGCTGCCGGTTTGCAGCAGCAGGGGGCGAGGAGCGATAAGCGCGATCAGGAGATTGGCGTCCATGGGCGCCTTATCTGGGAAGCCAGCGTAGTTCCCATAGTTGGCCGCAAACTGATACGGAAAACGCGTCGGCGCGGTGAGGTGGGCAATGGTCTCGCCGTAATTACGATGGCTGAGCGCAGCGCCACCCTCGCCGGAACAACTGGCGATGACGGCGGCGAAGCGCTGGTCGTGCGCTCCGGCCCACATCACGGTCTTTCCCAGACGAGAGATGCCGTGGATCACGACCCGCTTGGCGTCGATGCCCTTGTCAGTCTCGAAGTAATCTTCGACACGGCTCATACCCCACGCCCAGGCGGCAATGGAGCCCCAGTCATCGGCCGCTCGATCGGTCTGTCCGGGCTTTAGGTAACGCGCTCGAATGCCGTTGGCAAACCCGTCAGGATAGTCGGGATCAATGTCACCGTAGTAGTAGGTGGCCACACCAAAGCCCGCATCGAGCAGGTCTTCGGCGTCGATCCGGCCGAAATTACGGCCCGGCGGCGAACTTATGCGGGTGTTGGTCTTGGGGTCCCACACGGTTTCGGGTTTGATACCCGGATCCTCAACCGCGTTCTGCACGGCGCCGAAGTTGATACTAAAAAACATGGGGACGGGCTTGGCGGCTGCGGCGGGTAGATAGATGAGGAGATTGATTGCCGGGCCAGTCTTTTCGCGGTTCAGGTAGATCGTGACCTGTTTGCGAATCGCTTTGCCGTTGAGCGCCGGCGTTCCCGGGTCGACGACTTCGAAGCTCTCATCTGCAGGCCTGCCCGGCGCTCGACCATATTGCTGGGTCTCGAACATGGCAACGATCTCGGGGCGGCGCTTGGAATACCAGGTGCGCGCGTCGCGCACGGGTTTTCCATTGTTAAGCTTCAGAGCATCGGGCAATGAGTAGCTTCCGACCTTGGCCTCGTCGTAGTTAACGGGAATGCCGGCGACAGCGCTGGGGGAGGGATTTGGCGTCGGGGGCGGCGTCTGTGCTCGCAGGATCAGCGTGAGGCCGATAAGAAAGAAACCCGCGAGCAATTTTCTCATTGGGGCCGCACTTCCAGCAGCAGATCTCCGTCGAAGTCAACCGGCAGATGTGCACTGTGACCGGCCACCGTTCCCAGGCTCTTTCCGCTGACATAGTCCACGACAGTGTAGTTGCGGTCTTGTAAGCCGCGCAGTTCGACTGTTCCCTTCCACTGCTTGGCAAAGAAGGCGTAATACATGGCCTGGTCTTTGCGGATTACATGTGTCTCGGGCACATCGAAGCCGATGTCATAGAGCTGCCCGAGATATTGTCCTCTTGACAACATCTTCTCGCGATAGATGGCAAGCCACTTTTCGAAGTTCTTCTCGCGCTCCGGCGTCAGATCTAATTTGCTCCTCTTTTGAACCTCAGACGTAAGAACGAACTGGGTTCCCACGACACCGCCCACACCCAGGGTGGACGCAAAGTCGTTTCCACCATCGCTTAGTTCGACGTGATCGCCGAAGAAAGGAACGTTGTCGCCCATCAGAGCTTTTAAGGTTTTCGCCTTGGAACGAACCTGGAAGGAGCTTTCCGGATCGGAAGCCACTGACATGTTGAAGTCGGGCATGGTGAAGAAGGAATAGCCGGTGCCGCAGGGGCAGAATTCCACCAGCGCGCCCGGCTTTACCGATTGTGCGGTTTCGTAAATGGCGTGAAAGAAATCGGGCAGAGCTTCGACCGAGTCCTCGGGTTGCGCGTGATGGTGAGCAGGGTTGTAGCAGGCCGGGACTCCGTTCATGTTCTGGCCGTCGAGCTTCAGCCCGTCAAACCCCCAATCGACCAGAATTTTCCGCACCAATGCCTTGTGATATTCGACGACATGGCGATCTGCTGGACACAGGTAGAGGGAGTTCCACCAGGAGACTTTTCTCGTGGAGCCGTCACGGTTCAGCAATTCGTAATCGGGATGCTCGCGGAGCAGTTCGGAATTGGGCACGGCGCTCATCGGCGACCACCATAGCTGGGCCTTGAATCCTTCCTGGTGGATGCGGTCCACCAGGGCTTTCATGTCAGCGTCTCCGTTGGGGAATTTTTTGGGATCGAGCGCCCAATCGCCCACATTGTTTTGCCAACCGTCGTCGAGGGTGACCCACTTGAACCCCAATCGCTTTGCCGTTGGAAGAGTGTCGTATACCTGCTTGGGCTGCACCTTTCGGCCATAGCCCCATGCGCACCAAATCGCTCCGAAGCCATCGGTGGGAGCAGAGGCCATTTGAAAGCCTTGCTTCATCATGAAGCGGCGGTAGTCGGTGAGGGTGCGAAAGTAGTCTCCCTGGTGAACGGCGACGAAGGTGCGAAAGGTATGAAAGCTTGCGCCGGGGCTCAAGGAGATTTCTTTGGCAAAGAGTACTGCGATCCTGGCGTGTGCTGGGTCGGGCATGGATACGGGGAGTGAGACCAGCTTCGGCCGCGTCTCTACGTGTCCTACACCCATGCCAACGTCACGCCGCCAGACGTCGACAATCGGCGTACCACCGCCGTAGTCGCTGGCATTCATGCCCTGATAATTCTCCTGCTGAAAATTGGCGTGCAGCGGTAAGACCCAGTTAGGGCGTTTCTCGTAAGAGCCACTTTGATAAGACCAGAAAGGAGGCTGCGCCTCACCAGGTTGCGCGTTGATCGTGTACGCGTTGTTCGTCCAACTCTTGACGGCGAGCTCGGTTTTTCCCGTATTCGTGTACTGGACATCGAAGAACGCCATCGCGGGGAAGTTGTCGTATACCGTGACGGAGACGGATTTTTTGAGCGCTCCCGCCTTTCCTTCGATGGTAAGCCGCTTCCCTGCTCCGAATGTGTCTTTTATGGGCTCCTGTTTCTGCGAGGTCAGGGCGAATTCGGTCCAGACCTTGCCGCTGGTGGTCACCGTCTCAGAGGCGGTGAACGGGCCCAAGACCGTCTCCTTATTGTTGAAGACGGCGACTACCCGGCTGCGCAGGCGACTATCAAATTCAACACGGAGATTGGTGCCCTGAATTTGAGGCTTGGCGGCGGGGACCTCCCCAACTGTAGGGAGTGTCAACAGAGCGGTGAGAACAATCCAGGCCTTTATGGAGGGCCGCGATCGAAGGGGCTTACGGTCAAGTCGCAAAGCGTTTGTCGTGGTTGGAAACATAGAGGGTCTTCCTTGATCGGCGGCTACAGAGAAGAAGAGCATTAGACTAGAATTGACCGCAAGCATTCGTAATACAAGGAAAGATTTTGAAAGTCAAATGCTTTTGAGCCCACCCTCTGGGAAAATCGCCCATCTCCAAGTTGCGCGGGCTTACAGACAGCTGCGGAATCTCCTGCCGACGGTTTCAGCAGCCCGATTTTTCACTCCGGAAGAGAAAAACCTGCTGTCCTGTGCCAAAAAACGAAATGAAACGATATAAATGGTAACAGTTCGATGGCCGCTGTACGGTTTATGTCGCAAGCGGAGGATCCGTACTTGAAATGCTGCTTTCCTTGGACGTTATTTCTCAACCAGCAATTTGCCTTGAGCCTGGAGTTCCAGCCAGCTCACCCAAAAACCTTATCGACCGATGACGAGGAGATCGTTTCATGCAGCGTAGAGACTTTTTAAAAAGCACTGTCGCTGTTGCCGTTGCTGCGGAACTTGGAATCGGGAAGGCGCAGGGGAAAGTTGCCGCCCACAACTGGACAAACTACGATTTCGGTTCGGGTCCGGTGGTGACCGATCGCCTCAATCAAGGTCCCTTCCCCCAATACCCACCGGACGCACTGATTCCCACAGACGATGTAGTGATGACGACGACTCCCTCAGACGAGGTCGTGCCGAACTATGGCAAGGGCCTGGTCACCTACATCACGGCGGACAGCGGCACGGAGGAAATCAAGTCCGACAATATTCCCAAGGCGATCGAAGAGTTGGTTCAATTTCCCCTGGGCGAGCAGCTTTATATCCGCCCGACGTGGCGGGAAGTACAGCCGCGGCCTGGCCGGCTGGAGCTGCCCGACTACGTGAAGCAGGTTTTCGCGTTGGCGAAGACCCACAACAAGCGGGTTGGGTTCCGCGTGCAGATGTGCGCTCCAGACTATACACATGCGGCGGCTCTCCCGGATTTTGTCCTGGATAAAGTGCCGAAAGTCGACCTGGTGCTTAGCAATCAGGAAGACGCCGCCGAGGGGAAACGATACTTGGAGAACCCCCATTCCCGGTATCAGCCGCGGTATGACGACCCGTTTTTTCAACAGGCCTTCAAGGAGCTGGTTGGCCTATTGGGAGCGGAGTTTGATGGCAATCCGCAGATCGAGTTTATGGATACCTTCATGTACGGCTTTTGGGGGGAAGGCCACACATGGCCGTTTGGAAACAATCCCTTTCCTGATTACCTGACTGCGGAGCGCACCTGGAGCCATATGCTCGAAGTCCAGCTCGAGCACTTTTCGAAGACCCCTCTCCTCACTAATACGCAGCCGGACTTTAGCCGGGTAGGTAATTCAGAGCTGTTAGACCGGACGGTGCGCAGCAATAATTGGATTCGCAGCGATACCATCTTTATTGAAAACGAGCAGATTGAAGCGCTCAACAATCGCCCACCCTGGATCGCTGCATTGCTGGAACAAGGGATTCCGGGGAAACCTCCCGACCCTCGAGCTTCGTTCGAAGGGATATCGCCGGCGGAAAACATGATAGCCCATGTGATGGATGTGGGTGTGAATTACTGGTCGCTCTGGAATTTTCACCAGATCAGCGCGAAGAATCTGATGACCTACTACCAGGCTTATCCGGCAGCGTTCGACCGGATCAGCCGGCGCATTGGCTATCGAGTGAGGCCGTCTTTTATTTGGAGCTACAAGCAAGATGGTTACACGGGGCTCATTATCGGTTTCGCAAACGACGGCATAGCGGGTGTGCCGGGCGTATTGCGGGTGACGGTGGAGAACCAGGACGGTAAGGTACTCCAGAGCGGTTGCCTGGACGCCGGTTACCCGTTACCCGGCAAGATTCGGCAGGCACAATTCGTGCTTCCGAATGTCACCGATTGGAATGGATTGAAACTGAGAGCTGAGATCGAAGTGAAGGGAATGCGCTATCCCGTGCGCTGGGCTTGTCACCAGAAGCTGAACGATGACGGCTCGCTCACCCTGCGTCCTAACCTCCGTCAGCAGCTCTAAGGCTGCGTCTGAACCGGCAATCGCTGCACCGTAATCGGTGCCGGAATCCCGCGTACGCCAAGGCAATTCTCAGTCAAAGCCATCTAAATTGACCCATAAATGGGGCTTGGTGGACGGGCAATTCGTTGATGGTGTTACACCCGATAGGTGATTTGTCCCCATTGGGTTTCTCAACGGATTAGGATCTGTCCGGCTTGCGGCGTTGGAAGACATTTTGTAACTGTGACTGATCGTTTATGTGTTATTACAGACTCACGTGAGTCTACGCACTGAGGGTGCGGCGCGAGGCACTAATTTTGTAAAGCGACCGTAACATCGCGGCAGCTGTGTTGTTTTTGCATCTTTTGTGCAGCAGATTGGTTCCTTTTTGCTCGTAAGTAAAGCTTGTAGTTCACTGTGGGATTATTTTTTCAACAGTTCCAAAGTTTCGGGCCTTTGGGGGTTGCGCTGTGCAAGCGACTCTCGCTATAGTCCTCGAAGACACAAAAACGATTCTCCGCCACATCGCCCACATGAACTCGGCAAGATAGACCAGAGCCCATGCGAATATGTTGCCGACGAGTTAGCGTTTAGGCACGCAATATTGCGCCTTGTCCCTTTCTCAGGACTTGGTTTTTTTCTTACCTGCCTCTCAAAAATCCGGCTGTCTTCCCCAAGGGGGCGCTCGTTCCATGAACGCAGGTACACATGCGCCCTGGATTCGCCGCTACAGGAGCAGTGTGTCTAGACTCGAACTTTTACGTGAGGTTGATATTCCATGAAACATCTCCCCTACGGAAGCGCTGCTTTCCGGTCCCCCGTATCAAGCCTTTGCGGTACTGCCAGCAGCGGAACCTTGCTACGCTGGTGTGTTCTTGTGCTGCTCGCTTTATTTGTGGCAGCACCGAGCCAGGCCCAAACGTTGAGCTCCATTTCGATTTCTCCCGGTCAACCCACAGTGGTGATCGGCGGTACGACACAGCTTACGGCGACAGCAACCTTGTCCAACGGCTCCACCACGAATGTAAGCGCCAGCGTGACCTGGAGCTCTTCGGACCCGCGAATGGTGAACATCTCGAGTAAAGGCGTGGCCTCCGGGTTTGCCACTGGCAACGCTGCCATCACGGCCACCTACCAGGGAAAAACAGCGACCGCGACCGTGGCCAGCTCGATTGGCAACATTCAATGGAGCGGCCCGATCAACATCACGCAGGGAGGCACCTACTCCGGGAACTGGAAGAGCACGAATCCCAATACGGCGGCAGTCACTATTTCCACTACGGCGCCTGTCACCATCGAGAATTCCTACGTGACCGGCCCCGCCGATCTGATCAACGATCCCATCCACAGCAATAATCTGACGGTAAAGAATGTAATTGGCATTGGCGTCAATCCGAATGTGAGCGGCCAGTCATACGGTGTGTTCGTCGATGCCCAGAATTCCGTTCTGCTCGACGTGGAGAACTGCTATTTCGAGAATGTACGGTACGGCGTGTTTCTGCGCGGCTATGCCGGCAATCGCAATGGGACGCAGACGATCACGATCCTGAATAATCGAGGACGCAACATTCTCGGGGTGGAGAGCAACGGGAACAACAGCACTTTGGCGGGTGAGAGCCATTGGCAGTGGGCGCATGCTATCCAACTCGTCAACGCCTACGGTGTACCCGGCATAAAGATTGCGTGGAATGAAATCGTGAACTATCCCACGCAAAGCCTGGTGAATGAGAACGTCAGCATGTTTGACTCGGGCGGCACATCCAGCAGCCCGGCGCTGATTCACGACAACTACGTGCAGGGTGGGTACGCCTACAATCCCGCGGTGGACAGCTACAACGGTGGCGGCTTTATCACCGATGGCAGCGCGGGCGACACGGCGCAGACAGCTTCCGCTTTCAACAACATTTACAACAACCAGATTGTCGGCACGGTCAACGAGGGCGTTGAAATTGGAACCGGCCACGACAACGCGGCTTATGGCAACCGGGTAATCTCCGCGGGCCTGCTGCCAAATGGAACCAAGATTCCGGCGCAGAATGCGGGGCTCATGCTGTATGACATCTACGGAAACATCGGGCGGGGCACCATGTACAACAACAACGTGTACAACAACACGGTGGGTTGGATGTGCTGGCGCTGCACCTGGGATGGATTCAGGAACGACGAGTGGTTCCCGCTCAATAACAGTTACTATTCCACCAACCAATCCATTCCGGCAAACCCGATTACGCTGGCGATGGAGAGCGCGGAATACCAGACGTGGCTCCAGAAACTCAGCTCGGATGGAGTGGCGGTTGGTCCTGAGGCATCGTCGAGCGGCTCCGCCGTAAGCGGGCCGGGGAGTGGCCCTGGAACTGGAGCGGGAGCGCCTACTGCTATCTCGACCACGGCGTGGTACACCATCGTGAATACCGGCAGCACCTTATGCCTGGGATCGGCTAACGGAAGCACGACCGCCGGGGCTGCACTGCAGCAGAACACATGCGGTACATCGCAGTCGCAGCAATGGCAATTCCAGCCGTCTGCCGACAGTGGATACTACCAGGTGGTGAACCGCAGTGCCTCGAGTGCCGCCAACAAGCTCGTTTGGGATGTAACCGGAGGGGCGTGGCAAACGGCGGACGGAGCGGCTATCCAACTCTATACCTCGAAAGTTGAGACGAACGAAGAGTGGATGCCGGTGTCGGTGGGGAACGGCGCCTACCAATTTGTCGTGAAAAACAGCGGCAAGTGCCTGGATGTTCCCGGGGGATCTTCCGCGGTTCTGCTCCAGATGCAACAGTACACTTGCAATGGAACGGGAGCGGAGTCCTTCACCCTGAAACAGCAGTAAATTTGTTAACCGTGGGTTGCGAGCTGCACCGTTTTGTTGTGGTGTAGCTCGCGTGCCCATGTGCATGCCTCGCCGTACCCCTCACCACATGCAAGCAGTCGAATGCCTCGCGATCTTCAAGACACGGGTGTATTGCGATTCGGCCCGCAACTGGCAGCGACCCCGCGGGATCCGCTCAAGCGTGCGCCCAACTTGACAGCTATCCCTTGACTGATGAATCATTTGCCTGGCTCTGCATCTGACCGTAGCGGAATCCCCGAGCAGCCTTGCGTCGACTCCGGAGTTGTTGCATTAAAAGTCTTGCCAGTGTCTTTCCACCAAAAACTCGCTGCACACGGGAGATATTTATGCGATCGTCTAAGCGCCGAAAAAGTATCTACTATTCCACCTGCGTCATACTGGGATTGTTGCTCATCGCCCGTTCTCCAGCCCAGGCGCCCTCTCATTATGAGGCAACGATCGAGTCTCTCAATCAGCATCCGCTACCGCAGTGGTTTGACGATGCAAAGCTGGGGATATTCATTCACTGGGGGCTCTATTCGGTGCCGGGCTGGGCACCCCTGGAGATGGTGGACTTTACCAAGCCGGACTTCTTGAAGAAAAATCCATATGCGGAGTGGTATTACAACACGGTCCGCATTGATGGTTCTCCGACGCAAGCTTACGACAAGGAGCACTATGGAGCTAACCACGACTACTACAGTTTCTCGGGGACCTTCGATAGTGAAAGCAAGAAGTGGAACCCGGACACCTGGGCAAAGACATTCAAAGACGCCGGCGCAAAATATGTTGTGCTGACCACGAAACACCATGAAGGGTTTACGCTGTGGCCGAGCACGATGGCCAATCCCACGCTGCCACCGGAGCGACAGCACGCTACCCGCGACCTGGTTGGAGCGCTGACCGAGTCGGTTCGCAAAGAGGGGCTGAAGATGGGGCTTTACTACTCGGGGGGCTTTGACTGGACGTTTGTTCCCGGTCCAATCACTTCCATGGCAACCTTCGAGAGCACGAAGCCGCAGAGCGAAGCCTACGGCAAATATGCGGACGGGCAATATCGGGAATTAATTCAAAAGTATCACCCGTCGATTCTCTGGAACGATATCGACTATCCGAAGTCTGGCAATGCGATGGCGATCGAGGCCGAATTTTATAACACGGTACCGGATGGGGTCGTCGACGATCGCTTCGGTATCAAGCACACCGACTACACCACTCCTGAATACGCGACCCTGAAGGAAATCAACCCGAAGAAGTGGGAAGAGTGCCGCGGACTTGGGCAGTCCTTCGGCTATAACCGCGCCGAGGGCGAGGCGCAAACGATTGCGCCCGACAAGCTCATCTACCTGTTGGTGGACATCGTCAGCAAGAATGGCAACCTTCTGCTCGATGTGGGTCCAGAGGCCGACGGAACGATCCCCGCCGTGCAGATGGAACGACTGAAGGCCCTGGGGGCGTGGCTGTCCCAGAACGGTGAAGCCATTTACGGAACGCATCCCTGGAAGCGTGCCGAGGGGAAGACAGGCGAGGGTATCGACGTTCGTTACACGCAGAAGAAGTCAACTCTGTACGCGACGCTGATGGGCGAGGTGAAAGGGCCAGTGGTGACTTTGACCGACCTGAAGCCGAAGGAGGGGGCGAAGATTGAGTTGCTTGGCTATAAGAAGCCGTTGCAGTGGAAGCAGGTGGGTGACGACATCAAGGTTTCCGTGCCGCCCTCGCTACCAGGCAAATACGCTTATGTTCTGGGTATCGAGCAAAGTGGCGCGATGTAGCCTTACACCTGAGTAGCTTGGAAAGAATAAGCTCAGATCTCTTTTGTTGTACACCGGCCTCCAGGCGTAGTGATCTCCGCATGAGCAGTCATCCTTCGCGACTGATCCGTGTTCAGGAATTGGCCTGGGCGGCACCCGCAGAAATGACACGCCAGGCCGCCATCGATTGTTTTAGATACACTCCGGGATCACCTTTCAGTCCATAGCACTGGATGCCGAACGGTCCCCGGTAGCCGGCTTGTGCGATCGTGCGGACCAACGCGGTGACATCGTAGTCGCCGCGGCCTAGAGGCTGAATCAGCGTGGTCCATTCCTTGCCCTGCCGGTCCGCTCCGTTGATCGTGACCGCGTACAAGCGTGGAATGGCGTTAGCCAGTAAGTGCTGGAATTCCGGATCAAAGCCGGAGCGCAATTCATGGCAGAGATTGAACGTGGCGCCCACATTGTTTCGCCCGACTCGCTCTGCAACCCGCACAACATCTCTGAACCTGGCCAGGTAAAAGCCATAATGTGGATAGAGCGCCACACGAAGGTTTGAGCGAGACGCGAGATCGGAGATTCGATCGACAGCCTGGATCGTCCGCTCTTCCGCTCCGGGGCCGGCCCCAGCATCACCCCCCTGAATGGCGACCCATACAACGGTTCCCCGCCCTTTCAACGCCTCGATCGCGGCTTCCATGCCTGGCTCATATTTGGTCTGGCCGTTGCTGATGTCTACCGTCAACCAAAGAAAGAACAGCTGGAGATGCGCCTCGTCCAGAGCTTGCAATCGCTCGGGGATTTGCCGCGCATGATCGAAGACGGTTCCCTCAAATCCATAGTCGCGCGTAAATCCCGCTTGCTGCACGGGAGTGATGTCGCCAAACTCATAGGCAAAGATGGGGTTTGGCAGGCCGCCGGCGGCTCCGCTGTCAAACCCTCTGGCATTTATATTCGCCAGCACGACGCAAGAGGCTGCAGCACCTTTGACGAATCCCCGACGGCTTGTGAGCATCATGCTGCCTATGTCCTTTCGTTTGTCCGTAGCTGCTTTTGTCTGCACCGGCATCGTAACTCATCCGAGGACGACGCGCGACCGTCCGTGCTTGATCTTGCACTTCTACAGGAATCGCGGTACGCTCCCCTGTAGAAGTGAAAGGGGTATGGATCGTTTAGGATGAGGCGCCCAAATGTTTAGCGACCTTCGCGTTCGTTTTCGTACTCTCTTCCGCCGTGCCGTCGTTACCCAGGAGATCGATCAAGAACTGCAGTTCCATCTCGAGCAGCAGATGGAGAAGTATCTCCGGGCCGGGTTGACGCGCGAGGAGGCCCGGCGCCGCCTCCGCATGGAGTTTGGTGGCTTGACCCAAATTAGGGAAGATTGCCAGGAGGCTAGAGGGGTCACCTTGGTCGAGCACATCGGGCAGGATGTTCGCTATGCGATGCGGATGTTCGGTCGTACCCCAGGCTTCACTACAGTAGTGGTACTGACGTTAGCGCTTGGCATCGGTGCGAACACGGCCGTGTTCAGCCTGATCAATGCGGCTCTGCTCAAAATGCTGCCGGTCAAGGATCCGGAGCAACTGGTGCAGCTCAGCAAGATCCAACCGTTATACGGCCAGAACAATGGTTTTTCTTATCCTGAATTCGAGCGATTCCAGCGGGAGACGCAGATTTTCTCGGGGCTCTTCGCCTTCTCCAGTGTGGGCGGCGTGAATGTTGAAGTGAAGGGGCCCGGCGAAATCGCCAATGGGCAGGTGGTTTCCGGCAACTACTTTTCTACCCTCGGGGTTTCCGCCATCCTCGGGCGCACCATCTCTCCGGCGGACGATCAACTAGCTGTCGGGAATTCTGTAGCTGTCATCAGTTACAAATATTGGCGCGAGCGCCTGGCCGGTGATCCCGCTGTGGTGGGGACGAAAATCGTCGTCAACAATTATCCCTTCACTATCATCGGCGTAACGCCACCGGAGTTTTTTGGTCTGCAACCGGGCCGGCCTGTCGACGTCTCTGTCCCGCTGAAGATGATCGCGCCGCTTCGTCCGGAGTTTGCCATGACGGGCACTCCTTATGATGTGCTGACGTGGCCAACTCGCTCCGTGTTTGCCATCATGGGGCGACTGCAACCCGGCGTGACCGCTAGCACCGCAGCCGGCCGGATGGAGCCATTGTTTCGCAGTGCGATGAACGATGAGGCGACGGGCCTGGGAGGAACGGTGCTTGACTCTCCCCGAGAGCGCGAGAATCGCCGGCAAGCGAGGCTTCAGCTGACGGCAGGCGGACGCGGGCTGGCCGATCTTCGCGAGCGGTTTTCGAAACCGTTGTGGATTCTGATGGCGGCGGTTGGGCTACTGCTGCTGATTGCCTGCGCGAACGTAGCCACCCTGCTGCTGGCGCGAGCCCAGTTTCGACAGCACGAGATGGCTGCGCGGCTGGTGTTGGGAGCGCGCAGGCTGCGGCTGATGCAACAGCTGATCACGGAAAGCGTTGTGCTGGCACTCGCAGGAGGTGTGCTCGGAATTGCTTTGGCGTTTTGGGCTAGCGGATCGCTGATGGCTCTGATGAAGCACATGGGTACGCCGATCGTGCTGTCCGTGCGCCCTGATCTAAGAGTGCTGGGATTTACGTTGGCGGTTTCGGTTTTGACGGCGATTCTCTTCGGCCTGATTCCAGCCTGGCGGCTGGTGCGGACGGACATGGGATTGTCCCCCAACATGCACGGCGCCGGGAAGAATGCCGGGCGTTCTCACACCACAAAAGCATTGATCGCCTTGCAGGTGGCAGCATCGCTGGTGTTGATGGTGGGCGCGGGGCTGTTGGTGCGCAGCCTGCAAAACCTGAAAAGCTTCTATCCCGGCTTTCGCACGGATCATGTTCTGCTGTTCGATGTCAACGGGCGGCTGCTTGGGTACACGGCTGCGCAGACGAATGCTTTGTACCGCAGGTTAGTCGGTCAGATAGACGCTCTTCCCGGAATACGAAGAACGAGCTTTTCGATGGATACACCATTTTCGGGCGGCCTCGGCGAAGCCACGCCAACGATCGAGGGCTATCAACCAGCTTCTGGCAGCACGCCCCTCATCGTCGGCCTAAATGCCCTGGGTCCCCACTACTTCGAAGCCCTTGAGACGCCGGTCCTGCTGGGGCGCGACTTTAGCAGCGAAGATGGCGCCAGAGCACCCAAGGTAGTGATCATCAACAAGCGTATGGTGCACGACGTCTTCGGCGACAAAAACCCGATTGGAAGACGCCTCAGCATACCAAATTTTGCTGCAGACAAGAGCTGGTATTCCATTGTCGGCGTCGTGGCCGATGCAAGAAGCGAGGATTTGCGCGACGCAGTCAGGCCCATGGTCTATGTGCCTACGGAACAAACTTTGCTGCCCGCCGGGGTGACCTTCGAAGTGCGAACGGCGCGGGACGCTTCAGCGGAGGTACCCGCCGTGCTTCATGCAGTTGCCCAGGTCGACGGCCGGCTATCGTTGAGTGGCATGAAGACGTTGAACGACCAGATGGAGGATTCTCTGGTGCAGGAGCGCCTGGTAGCATCGCTGGCCGGCCTGTTTGGGATACTTGCAGTGTTGTTGGCTTCGGTCGGCTTATACGGCGTGATGGCCTACACGGTGAGCCGCAAGACGAATGAGATCGGGATCCGCATGGCGCTCGGTTCAGGCCGCATGCAGATCGCTGGGATGATTCTGCGTGAGGCATTGCTGATGGTGCTGGCCGGTCTTGCGTTGGGTATCCCTGCCGCGATGGCTGCCGCGCACCTGATGCGTAGCCAACTCTACGGACTCGGCCCGTATGATCCGATGACCCTTCTGTTCGCAGCCGGTGTGATGACCGGCGTTGCAGTGCTGGCTTGTTATCCCCCGGCCGCACGCGCCATGCGGATCGATCCGATGGCGGCGCTGCGATACGAGTAGACAAGACAGAGAGTTTTCCGCAACATGCTAGGCCTTCGGGGCTGCGCTGAAGATCTCGGCTAAGCGGTCCGCGATCAGCTTGTCCTCGCCGTCTTTGAGCTGCCAGACAGCAAAGCCGAAGCTGTTCGGGTCGCTGGGATGGTCGTGCTGGGCAACGTGATTCTCCTCCGGCGGCGCGTCCGGATTGCGTCCGCGCATGCCGCTGGCGCCGGCGCCCATGCTGCCAATGCCGATAGGCCGCGTGTCGGCCAGCTTCTGCATAACCTCCGGCCCAGTGATGTTGAGCTTGGTGCGATCGATCTGCCAGCTGTAACGCGGCGTCACGTTGCCCAGTGCCTGCGGGTCGAACTCGCGGGGTAGCGCAGTGACGCCGAACTTCTTCACTGTGTCGGTGATCACCTGCGCGCGTTGGTCGTACATCCGCAAGGTGGCGTCATAGTCCTGATTGACGAAGAGCTCGAGTGCCTTAAGCAGACCGAAGATGGTCTCCTTACCGACCTTGCAGCAACGGCCGATGCGGTCTTCCTGCGGGCTCATGTTCAAGAGCGCATAGCGGATCAGCTCTTCCCTGCCGATCAGAATGCCGGAGGCCTGTGGCCCGCAAATATCCTTGCCACCGCTGAAGGTAACCATGTCGAAGCCGACCGCCGGATACTCCCACAGGCGTTCCTTCGGCGGCACGTCGGCGGAGGCGTCATTGAAGGTGTATATGTTGTGCGCGCGGGCGATGGCCACCGTCTCAGGCCCGCTGACCTGGCCCTTGTCGGAAAGGATATTGGTGAAGTGGATGGCCAGGGTCTTGGGGTTGATGGCGGCAATCATCTCTTCACGGGTTTCCACTTCGATCAGCTTCGCGCCCGTTTGGCGAATCTGGTGATCGAAAGCATAGCGATGGCTTTTCTGGATGATGACTTCGGTCCTGGGGAAACCAGTTACGTCTGGAATGGTGTGCATGCGGGGCTCAAGATCCTCGGTCATCATGCCGGCGTAACCGACAACCATGGCCGCGGCTGCGCCGCCCGTCACCAGGCCGGTGTAGCCTACGGGAGACTTACACAGTTTCGCAATGAACTTGCCGGCCGCGATTTCGAGCTCGTCAATCAAAACGAAGTGCTCGTTGCCACGCCGGATCAGCTCCATGACCTCCGGCTTCATCAACGACCCGCCGATGACGGTCACCGTACCGTTGATGTTGACCAGAGGTGTGACTCCAAGCTCGGCGTAGATGTCTCCTGTAGAACCCAGGCCGCTAGTAATGGGGACGATGGGGTCGCCGTCCACAGAGGGCATAGACGTTTTGGGCTTCTTGCCAAAGCTGCTCGCCGCATTCGACTCAGCCGGCGCAAAGAGACCAGCGAGAGCGGTGCCCAGCGCAGCTACAAAGGAACGGCGAGTCCAGTCAAATTTGAAATTCATGATGTTTCCCTCTCAACTCTTTCGAAAAGCACAATTCTCCTTCGCACGGGCTTGTGTGAGGTTCTCGAGTACTGCGGAAAGCCTGTGACATGTTACCAATTCGCTCTGAAGAGAGGTTCGAGCCATAGCTCAGTCCTCTTGAGGCGGCGAATCGAGGGGGCCGACGGAAAAGTGATCGAAGGTGACGTCCAGGGATTCCTTACCGGGTGCAGCAGCCATCATGCCAATTTTGACGGGCACCTGGGGCGGAAAGTATGCAAGCCGAATCATCGACCATTCCTGGTTGTCGCGGGAATACGAAACCTGAACCGTGTCGTGATACCGCTGCATGCGCAGCCAGAGAAACGCGGGGTTGTCAGAACAAGTAAGTACAGACCAATCGGAAAACTCTCGCGTGACCACGGCACTCACGCTTTGCTTGCCGTTCAGGAACTCGATTCCTGCTTTGATCCAGTTGTGGTTGTCGATGCGTATCATCAAGCCCGCTTGATGATAGAGCTCATGGTATTTCCCCACGATTCGGACCTTGGCTTCAAAGTTGCCAGTTTGTTCCTGATACCGAAGTGGACCATTGTCACGAATGAACCCGTAGTGGGTCACCCGCCAATAGTCTGTGCCGGGGGGCACTGTTTCGGTGAGCACATCCCCGGTCTCACTCCAGGATGTAGGCTGGTTAAGCCAGCTGCGAGCGGTGGTTTGATCAGTCATGGTAAGGGTAAGCATACTGAAACGAGGGGAAAGATAAATGCAGGTATGAACCGCCGCAGGCGGAACGGCTTCCATGGAAAAGTCTGTCTCCTGATTCATCGTCTTCATCAGAACCGCGCTCTGCGTTGCCTAGGTTCCTCCTGGCGCAACCGCGGGAGTTGCCACCGGGCCGCTGTGGGGGCTGGTCCGGCCTTCCTCCGGGCCTGGCGCGGGCATATGCCATGTCTGGAGATACGGCGGGTAGTTCAGGCGAATACGAGAAGCTTTTCGCGCTGTGGAAGAACGGCGATGAAGAGCTGCCTGCACTGCGGCAAGCCCAGGCAGAGTATGCGGAGATTGCGGTGGGAGCATACGGGCCGGCTCGCCGCAGCGGCTATTAATCCGTCCGGTACGGCCTTTTGGGTAAACCTTTTTCGCCACCCTTCGGTTTAGCCGAATCATTTTCTAGAAGAGAAAGAAGAGCCTCGGCTGATCCTGTTTTCCGGTATGCGGTTTGTTCGTCAAGGCCGGTACGATGGTGGGAACAAGCGGCGGGTCAGGAACGTTCAGGTATAGAGCAGCCTGAAATTGTGCTTCATAAGAGGCGGGGTGAGGGAAAGATGAAACGAGACCTGCGATTTGCGATTCGCATGCTTTTGAAACAACCCGGCTTCAGCCTGATTGCGGTTCTCACCCTGGCATTGGGGATCGGGGTGACTTCTGCGGTGTTCAGCTTAATTCAGGGCGTGCTATTGACGCCGCCACCCTACAAGAAGCCGCAGCAGCTAGTCCTCGTGCCGAGCGCACGGACCGACGGGCAAAAAGAGGAGAACCCGCGCGGCTGGCCCGCCGAACAGTGGTTGGCATGGCAAAAGCAAGCAAAATCGTTTGACGGAATTGCCGGCTATGATTGGCAGTTCAATTTCCTGATCCGCAATGACGGGAGTCAATCGATTCAGGGCATGGCCGTGAGCAGGGATTATCTGCAGATCATGGGATTGCGCCCGGTGGTGGGGCGCGGCTTCGCTGACCAGGACTTCGGTCAGGGACCAACCAGGGTCATCCTTCTGGGGTACGAATTCTGGCAGCGGACCTTCAACGGAGATCCGCAAATCATAGGCAAAACGGTTCGTATCAGCCGGTGGGACGTGCCGCCAACGATCATCGGCGTGATGCCGCCGGGAGTGCGGTTTTTGCCTTCGCCGGGAGCGGCAAAGGAGCCGAATTATAACGTGAACGCGTTGGTGGATTTCTGGAGTCCTATCGAACCCGACCCGAAATATCTGAAGGCTCCGTATTGGAATCTGGTGGCCCGACTGAAGGATGGCGTGACACCTCGGCAAGGGCAAGGCGAGTTGGCGGTGCTGGCGGCGAGGGAGGCACAAGCAGAGAAACAGTTTGAAGGTTTCCGGCCGCAAGTGCAATCGCTGACGGACGAAATGAATCAGGACGGCCGGGGCATTTTGTTCCCGCTGCTGGGTGCGGCCGCACTGGTGCTTCTGATTGGTTGCGGCAACGCTGCGGCGTTGCTTTTGGTGCGCGGGCTGCAACGCCAGCAGGAGTATGCGGTGCGCAGCGCGATGGGAATGGGGCGCATCGCCCTCTTGCGCCAGGTATCCATCGAAAGCCTGCTGCTGGCGCTTCTGGGTGGGGTCTTCGGTGTGGGGCTGGCGGTTGGCATTGTAAAGCTGTTCAAGCTGATTGCGGGACATGCGATTCCGCGCCTCGATAATGTAACCGCCGGATGGGCGGTGCTGGCATGGGGGTTGGGTGCGGCTGTGCTGGCGTCCATGTTGGCGGCAGTCTTTCCGGCGTTGCGGGCGTTCCGGCTGGATCCAATGGAGGTGCTGAAGGATGCCGGCCCCAAAGGAACGGCGGGACTGGGAGAACGTCGCCTTTTGCGCGGGGTTACCATCACCCAAACGGCGCTCACTCTAGCGCTGCTGGTCGGGGCCGGCTTGTTGATTCGCACCATGATCAATATTGCGAGAGTTCCGGCGGGTTACGACACAAGCCACATCTTAACCATGAGTGTTACCGAGGTTCGGAGTTTTTCGGAGTGGACCAGGTTTCACAAGCAGGCCTTGCAACGGGTTGCCGCCATTCCGGGCGTGCAAGACGCGGCGTTCGCGTGGGGAGTGCCGCTGACCGGAAACAATTGGCCTGCGACGATGGAGATCGAAGGACAACCTCCGGCGGTGAAGGAGAGCGACAAGATCGCGATGCCGTTGCGCGCTGTCACCGAGGACTATTTCAAACTGATGGGCCTGCCCCTGCTCGGGGGAAGAGCGTTTCGTTCGACCGATGAAGGCAAAGCGGTCAATGTAGCGATCGTCAACCAGGCATTCGCGGATCGGTACTTTCCTCATGGGAATGCAATCGGGCGAAAGCTTTGGATGAACGGCCGGGACAAGCCGGCTATGGAAATCGTGGGCGAGGTTTCTAATGGGCGAACCGATGACCTGACGCAAGCAGCGTCCCCGGAGATTTATTTGTCGTTGTGGCAGGCGACCGCTTTTTCGAAGCACCTGGTGATTCGGACGACGGCGGATCCACGAACGGTTCGGGTTGCGGTGGAACGCGAACTGCGGGCAGTGGATCCTACCGCCGCCATCGAAAATCCCAGGACGCTGTCACAGATTCGCGACGAGTCTCTCGCCTCGCGCACGTTCGCGATGCAATTGCTGGTCGGGTTCGCCGTAGTGGGGAGCATGCTGACGCTGGTGGGCATCTACGGGGTCCTTGCGCTGTCGGTCGCATCGAGACGCCGTGAGCTGGGGATTCGCCTGGCGGTTGGTGCTCAACAAAACGACATTCGGCGGCTGATCTTCGGCGAAGGATTCCGTTTGATTGCCAGCGGAGTATTTGCGGGTGTGGCGCTCGCGGTTGTTCTGTCCAGAGTGCTGAGGAGTTTTCTGTTTGAGGTGCAACCTAGCGATCCCATGACGTTGATTGTTGTAGGGGTGTTGTTCGCGGCTGTGGCACTGCTCGCATGCTGGATGCCGGTACGACGAGCTGCAGAGGTCGACCCGATGGAGGCTCTGCGGTATGAATGATGTTAAAGGCACGGGTGGTCGTCGCGAGGGTGCGCAGTGGGCCGCCGAAGCTCGGCGTCAGCACGGGCACGTATGATCAAAAGCACGTAGTGAGGGCGGGAAACGCATAGCAGTGCATCGCGTGTGAATCCGGAATTCTGCACCATGCCCACGCTCCGGCTTCTGGGAACCGAATAGTCGCACCGCATGAACCTTTACCTCACCGCGCTGATTGCCTACTCCATCCTGCTGATGGGGCTGGGCGTGTTTATCAGCCGGCGGGTGAAGACCTCGTCCGACTTCCTGGTCGCCGGGCGCAGCTTCGGCGTGGGCATGCTCTTCAGCACCTTTCTGGCGGCGAATATCGGCGCTGGATCTACCGTCAATGCGACCGGATTGGGCTACCGCTACGGCCTCTCCGCTTGGTGGTGGGTTGGCTCCGCCGGCATCGGCGGCTTCTTCCTGGCGCAGTTCGTCGGGCCGCGCATCTGGACTATCGCCAAAGAGCACAATCTCAGCACTCTGGGCGACTACCTGGAATTCCGTTATAACAAGGGCGTCAAAGCCGTGATCGCGGTGCTGCTCTGGATAGGCACGCTGGCGTTGTTAGCCGCGCAGATCATCGCCATCTCGACGATTCTTAACGTCTCCATCGGCACGTCGAAGTGGATAGGCTGCCTGGCCGGCGGAGTGGTGGCCATCGTTTACTGCACTGCGGGCGGCCTCGTCTCGTCCGCCTTCGTCAACATATTTGAACTGATCGTCACCATGTCTGGCCTTTTGCTCGCCGTGCCGTTTGCTCTACACACGGCCGGCGGCTGGAGCCATGTTTCTTCCGTTGTCGCGGCGCAGCCTGGCAAGGGTTTTATGCTCAGCCTCACCGGAGTGGGGTTCAAACAAATTCTCGGCTACCTCGCCATCCTCGCGCCGTCCTTTATCGTCTCCCCTGGCTTGGTGCAAAAGCTCTATGGCGCGCGTGATGTAAAGACCGTGCGCATCGGCATCACCCTCAACTCCGTGGCGCAGCTTCTATTTGCCTTCGTGCCCGCCATCCTCGGTCTCTGCGCCTTCGTAGCTATCCCGCATCTCGCGTCCTCTGACCTTGCTCTGCCCGCCGCGATGAAGACGCTTCTTCCAACCTGGCTCGGCATGTGGGCGATGGCTTCTATCTTCTCCGCCGAGCTCAGCGCAACAGGCGCCATCCTCTTCATGCTCTCTACATCGCTGGCCATCGATCTGCACAAAACATTTCTGAACCCCGGCATCTCCGAACGCCGCCTGTTGACCGCTAACCGGCTCTCATCTGTGGTTGCCGGAGTGGCCGGAATCTTCCTCGCCATTCAACTGCCTAACATTCTTGCGGCAGTGCAGATCTTCTACGGACTTCTGTCCGTCTCTCTCTTTGTTCCGGTCATCGCCGGCCTGTATTCGCGACGCGTCGTGTCGCGGGCCGCGTTGGCCAGTATTTTTGCGGCGATCGCTTCCATGCTGGCTGCGATGCGCCTGACCCAGAACCATGGTTGGTGGGTATTATCTCCTGAGGCGATTGGGATCCTTACGGCCGCGGTGGTGATCCTGGCCTTCCGTGTCCTGGCACCTGCTGAGGCGGGGAAGTCTGTTCTAAGCACGAGGTGAGGAATGAAGCGTCGTGATTTCCATCGCGCCCTTCTGGGGCTTCCGCTAACCGCGGCTATCCCAGGGTTTGGCTTGGCCACTACATTTGCAGAGGGCTCCGCGGAGACGGAGATTCCCGGCGGCTCGATCACAGATGTTTCCGGACTGAAGGTCGGGCACTGCACGTTGACGGAACGTCCTACAGGCTGCACCGTGGTGCTGTGCGACAACGGCGCCGTGGCAGGCGTGGATGTACGTGGAGCGGCTCCCGGCAGCCGTGAGACCGATCTACTGAATCCCGTCAACACGGTCGAGAAGGTGAATGCCATCGTTCTGTCGGGCGGAAGCGCGTATGGGCTGGATACTGCGACGGGAGTGATGCGCTACCTCGAAGAGCACAAGATGGGCTTTCCGATCGGTTCCCTGGGCGTGGTGCCGATTGTGCCTGCCGCGATTCTGATGGACCTGGGGGTTGGAGGTTTTGGAATTCGCCCCACTGCCGATTCGGGCTACAAGGCCTGCCTGGCGGCCAGTGCGGGGCCAGTGGAAGAGGGTTGTGTGGGGGCCGGAGCGGGAGCGACGGTGGGTAAGCTGTTCGGTCCCAGGTTCAGCATGAAGTCCGGCCTGGGCACAGCGAGCGTGAAGATCGGCGATACGGGGATCGTTGTCGGCGCCGTGGTCGCGGTGAATGCCGTGGGCGATGTGCGAAATCCATTGACACAAAAGATCATCGCCGGTGCGCGCAGTGAAGACGGCAAGGGATTTCGCGATGCGATGGCGCAAATCCTTGGAGGCTATGGCGTGGTGCATTCCCCTGGACAGAACACGACCATCGGCGTGGTTGCAACCAACGCGCGGTTCAGCAAGACCAAGATGACCAAGATCGCGCAGATGACGCACGACGGCTATGCGCGGGCGATCAATCCGGTGCACACGTTGTCAGACGGCGATACGGTGTTTGCATTGTCGACCGGAACCGCGGAAGTGGAAGCTGAAGAGAGCGCGATTGGAGCCATCGCCGCCGTGGTGATGGCTCGCGCCATTGCGCGGGCAGCAATGCAGGCCACGAGTCTGCCGGCTTTGGGCCTGCCGGCGTGGCGCGACTATGTGAAAGTCTCATGATCACTGCCGGCGTTGTTGGCTTTGCTTTTCGAGGTTAAGAATTATGTCAGGCAGAGAACAACTCTCAATCACCGATAACGAGGCTGCGGCACTCGAAGAGGTGCTGCGATTTCCATTGGCAGACGCACTCTTCGGGCGGAGATCGCGAAGATTTTTTCGCGGTGCATCCATTCCAGATGGTGTTTTGCAGTACGAGTCTAAGCATGAGCCGATGCCGCTGTCGGAACTGGAACGTTTGCTGGTGCTGGTGGCGATGGGCGGCGTTACGGGTTGGTCGAACCTGGTAACGCGCCACGATCGGTACGCGCCGCATCTGTCGAACTACTCCGGTTCTGCCAGTGGCCGCACGCTCGCATCGGCAGCCGGATTCCAAACCAGCGAGATATTCTTCACCGATGACTCCGGAACGTACCTCTTCGCGACCAGGGACTTTCCACCGCCGGTGGCACGCGACGCCGAAGGACAAACGGATCTGAGAGATTTGCTGGAGGCGCATGAAAGCAGAATCCGCAAGATCTCAGAAGATCGCATGTATCTTCCGCGCAGGGAACCGTATATGGAAGGCCACAACACCTGGGTGGCGAATGCTCCAGGTTCTCTATTAGCGTTCCCCGTCGGCGACCTTGCGCAACATACACTGCTAAATCTGGCGTTCTATGTGCAGAACGGCTTTTGCATCTATGACGACATCAATCATCGGCAGATTCCGGGCATGGAGAGGTTCGGCGATCTGGTCGATCTGAACAGTCCTTATCCGCTCTCGTTCCTGGACCAGTATTCGCTGGCGGAGCTCTCCGCGGAGCTTGCCATTTCGTCGTTCAATGGACAGCTCATGCTGCAGGCGTTGGGCCTTGGAGGATGGAGCTTCGATGGAATTGACCGGTTAACGATTCTTGGCGCCAGCGGCGATCCCGCCGTTCCTGGGTTGGGCTTCCGCGTTGCTACTGACGCTCGCTGGGCACTCCCCAATCCGACAGGGCTTGAAGGCGTCTTTACGACTTACACCCCGCCTCATTACTCGGATATGTACGCCGCGACCGACGCGCTCATCGAGAGAAAGTTCGGCCCTGGAGGGCCGTTTCATCCGGATACTCCGGGGCCGTGGAATGACAGCCCACGGGTGCGTAGGAGTGCCCAGGTTCATGATGCGCAGTTTCGTGAGTGCGTTGCGGTCCAGGCGCAGTATATGTACGAAAGCTTCGGGAAGTTTCCTGCCACCATCCCTTCGGTTCACATACTGATGTATTTGCAGGCTCATCATCTGGATCTTGAGTTTTATGACGCTAAGTTTGGTTCAGGCGCGTACTTGCGGTCACACAGAGACCACATTGCGCGGTGGCACGGGGGAACGGAGAAGTAGGTTGATAAATATGAGGGCGCGATCGACGACCTGCGATTCCCTTCTTTGGTTCTGCAACGACAGTTAAACACTGTGGTGGGCTTCGCCCGTCTTTTCGGCCCACGTACGCTCAGGCGAACGTGGGGCACCCGTCCTATGCCGACTCGGCCCAGTTATGAAACGAGTGCCGCCGGGACTCATTGCTAAACCCGGCGGCTTTCATGGATCGATTTTGGCTCACGTCTTTGGCCGGCCGATCAAATAGACGGGAGCCAGCCAGCTTCCCTGGCCTCGGGCGTAGCCGGCTTGCCAAGCATATTGGGGGAAGCTACTGGTGAGCGCTAGCAGCTCCTCTGGGGTTCGGGTGCGAAAGCAGGAGACGATGCCGTCCCACAAAACCACCAGCGGGATCAGGGGGAGCAGGTAAGTTAACAACAGTCTCGACCAACGAAAGGGCCGCATCGTCGGGGTGAGGATCCAGTCGAAGAGCGGCATCAACAACATGGTCGCGAAGGCTCGCGGTGTACGCGAGGTTACTTCGGCCATGGCAAATCCCTCCCCACACCGTACCGCATCGCCCAAAATATCGAGCGCAACGGCGTCGGGAAAATGGTGGAAGGAGGAAAAAATAGTACGAAAACCCCGCAACGAATCAGGGACACGAGCGGCATCTACAGAAAAGGTTACGCAACTTACGTTCCCACCTACCCGTGCGGGCAGAGCGGTGCTGGGAAATTTATCCGTTAGAACAACGGTGAGCGGCGCGCGATCGCCCAAGGCTGAACGCCAGGCGGGGCTTAACCACGGGCCTCCGCCGCCGGAACAAAGATCGATCACACGCTCGGCACCGCAGGCCTCGATGGCGCGAAAGATCTCCGCCTGAATGGGACGATAGATGTTTCCCCGGCTGGTGATCGCTTCCAGATAATCCGTGGCTCCGTGACGCACGGCCTGCGGGCACCACGACTGGTCGAGGATTTCAAAAAGTTGAAGACGCCCAAACCCCGCTATTGCCGATCTCTCCACAAGGCCATGGCGCCGAGCAAACCCTCTTCGTTGGAGATGATCTTGATATTGTCATCGTGCTTGAGCGTCACTTTCCTGGCATTGCCACCCCCGATGTAGAGGGTGTCCCAGTTGAAAGTCGCAGCCGTCTGCTCGACCGCAAGCTTGAGTATTTTGTTCCAGCGCTTCACGCCATACTTCAGCAGCCCGCGCTTGCCCAGGTAGCGCTCATAGGTTTTTTCGCGCCACGGATGATGACCCAACTCAAGGCCTGGACAAAGCACCCCTTCGGTGAACAAGGCTGAGCCCATGCCGGTGCCCAGAGTAATGACCAGCTCGACGCCGTGACCCTGGATCACGGCGTAACCGCCTACCGCGGAATCGTTGGCCATACGGACAGGCTTGCCCCATCGCTTTTCCAGGGTCTTCGCCAGCGGGAAACCAATCCATCCCGGGTCAAGATTTGCAGCCGTGAGCGTCTTGCCTTGCTTGATCACTCCAGGAAACCCGACGGAGACCCGGTCAAAGAGCGGAACGCTTACCTTCAATTCGTCGAGGGCGCTCAGAATCGCCTTGGTGGTTGCCGGAGTTGGCGTTGGCACGCGCAGCCGTTCGCTGAGCGGCCGGCCCTCCGGGCTCAGCGTCTGGATCTTTAAGCCGCTGCCACCAATATCGATAGCCAGAGTAATCGGACTTGCGGCATCGCCCGTACGACGCCGAACTACTTTGGGAACCACTCGAGCCATAGACCCCCGCAGCCTAAACCAGTTGTCATTTTAGACGCCAAGAGCTGTTTGCCGAATGGCGAGGAGGTATCAGGTATCGCCCTGCTTAACAGGGTGCGGAAAGTCTTGTTGGACGGAAAGCAATGCCTAGGGCGTAAAGAAGGCTGCGGAAAACTCGCCCAACGAAGGGCACGGGTTTAGCCGTGCCCTTTGTAGAGACTTTCCCGCAGCCTGTTAACCGCGGCAAGTTACTTTGCCAGCGCTCCCTTTTCACGTTTCGCAGGTTTGGGCTTGGCTGCGGCCTCTTTCTTCTTGCCGATGCGGTAGCCGGATTCTTCCGCTTGCTCGCTGGCCTCCTGAACCGCTTGTTCGATATCCCCTATCGATTTGACGGTCGATTTTGGAGCTGATTTTGCGCTCTTGTTTGGGGTGGGCGCCTTGATTGGGCTGCCTAGCTCGAGAAGATCGGGCAGATGCGACCACCACAGCATCTGCTCGTGCAGCTCCTTGTTGAAGTACCACTCTCCTCCGGATTCGTTTACGCTGAGCAGCCAGCGGGCGTCGGGGTCGTCCCAGAGCGCGCGTGGAAGGCCCCCGAATGCATCCTCCGCGGACGACTTTGCGGTTTTGGCAGGCGTCAACGTGAGTTCCAGGAAAGCTAAGCGGACGCGGGCGGCGGCACGCCAGCCGTCCTCGGTGATTTCTCCGGCCAGCGAGAAGGCTCGGGCAAGAGGCTCGCGCAGACGTAGCCGATCGAAGATGGCCAAAGCAGTGGCGGCCGTGTCCTTGCCTCCCACGCTTCGCGCCATGCCTTCCAGAACACAGAAGGCAAGCACCGGACCCCAAGTCGCCTTCGCGTGCAGCTCGGGAGTGCTGCTGGGCAATACGGCCTTGGCTTCGCTTGACCAGGGCTCAGAAAGCTCGGCCTCGATCGCGGGCAGTGCGGCTGCGGCATGTAACTGGGTGCAAATCGCCTGCCATGCCTGGTTGGCATCCGCTTGCGGTTGACCAGTTTTTCGCGCGTACATCGCCAGGCCTTCGCCGGCGAAATGCAAAGTCAACCCCTGCAGCCGTTCGAACAGCAGGGCTGCCGGTGAGGAGGTCTCTGCCCCCTTCCCGCAGGCGGGCAAAGCCTTCCCGCTACGGGCCACCAGCGCAAAGCTCTCCACGTTGGTTTCGAGCAGCGAGACCAGCGACTGGTGCAGAGGAGCCAGCTCAAGCGCCAGAAGTGCCTCGTCCAGGTTCTGTACTCCACGCCCGTTCAATGAATCGCAGAGCAGGTCCCAGCGGTAGTCATCGTTCGGCCTCAGCTCCCGCCAATCGAGAAAGACGTGGCACTTGTAGGCTTGCAATTCGAGAGAGTAGCCCTGAGAGACGATCTTCGACGCTCGCTCCAGATGTTCCAGTCCAGTGGTGACATCGCGGAATGCCAAGAAGAGGTTGCCGTCGTTGGGCAGCCCGAAAGCTCCGCCGAGCGACTGCTGGCGCAGGTGTCCTGCCCCCTTGTCAGCATAGGCGGCAGAGTGGTTGACCGTGCCGTAAGTGGTGGCGAAGCGATTGTGATAAATGATTAACGCCCGGTGCTCACCGCGCCGGTTGGAGTAGGCGAAGACGTTCTCATCCACAGAGCCGTCGGACCGGAAGAAGTCGTACAAGAGAAAATTCTCGCTCTCAGCAAACAACCAGCGCCGGTGCAGCAGAGGGGCGATCTCCCGGTCGTGGCGCTCCATCAGTCCCCGGTCGGGATCCTCCTGGTAGCGAGCGCGGCGGAATTCCATGCCGTACTTCTCCGTGAAACCTTCGATCTGCCCATGGCCGAACATGGGCAGCCCGGGAAGCGTGGACATCATGGTAGCCACTCCGAAGCATTTATCGCCATTGCCAAACTGATCAATAGCTGTTCGCTCATCGGGATTGCTCATAAAGTTCACGTAACGCTTTAGAATGTCGGGATCGAATTCGATGGTGTTCTTGATCACCGAGCGATACTTGGCATTCTCCTCGTCGCGCATCATGTTCATGAAGGCGCTGTTGTAGACCCGGTGCATGCCCAGGGTGCGGACGAAGTATCCCTCCATGAGCCAGAAAGCCTCGGCCAGCAGCAGCGTGCCGGGCACCTCGCGGGCCACACGATCCACCACCTCACGCCAGAACTCCTCCGGCATAGCGCGGTCGAAGTCGGCCTTGCTCATGCTGTATTCCGCACGCGAAGGAATGGCTCCGCCGGTGCCGGGAATGGGGAACCACAAGCGCTGAAAATGGCGCTTGGCCAGGGTCATGGCGGCGTCGAAACGGATGATGGGAAAGAGTCGCGCAACGTGCAGGATGGTCTGGATCACCTGCTCGCGTGCCGCAGCGTTCAGATAGTCGAGCTGGGCGGTGTCGTTCCAGGGAAAGCTGGTGCCGTCGTTGCCGTGATAGACGTAGCGAGTATCACCCGTCCATTTATCGCGGCGGCGAAAGACTACCGCCGCATCGGATTGCTCATAGTAATGGTCTTCAATCTTGATCTCCACCCGGTTATCGCGCGAAAGATCGGGCCCTTCGAAGCGGTACGCGGGATAGGGGCTATCGGGCCGGGACATGAACCACTCCGGATGCTCGATGACCCAGCTTGAGTCAATGCCCATGTGGTTGGGAACCATGTCGCTGGCCAGCCTGACGCCGTGAGCGAAGGCGCGGTCGCGCAGGTTGCGATAGGCCGCTTCCCCACCCAGATCGTGGGCTATGTCGTAGCCGTAGAGAGAGTAGGCGGAGGCCACCGCGTCCTGGTTGCCGCAGAGTTGTTTGATGGTCTGCGATGCGGAGCTTCTCTCCCACACGCCGATGAGCCAAAGCGAGTTGATTCCATGGCCCGCCAGTCGACGCAGCTCTTCATCGGGAATCTGGTCCAGACGATGGATGTGGCGGCCATAGTACCGGGAAAGCTGCTCCAGCCAGACGTAGGTGCTCTTGGCGATGAGCACGGTGGTCGGCATCCATTCCTGGTCGGGGCTGAAGCGCTCGGTTTCCTGGGCAGATTCAACGTAGGACGGCACTTCCCCCTTCTTGTCCACATTCCAGGGCAGGTTGCGCCTGCGGCCCGCGTTTTCGTCATTCGGATGGAAGCGCATCCAGATGGCGATGTCCTCTTCCTTAAGCACATCCATGGCCAGCAGAAGCTTGGAAAGCGAAGCGCCGATCAGCTCTGCCCAATGCTCGACGATGTAGGCGATCTGCCCGCTGAGCGAGTCTGGCGAAGCCAGCGCCGGGGCGCGCAGCATGTCAATCAGGTTCTGCTTCTTTGGGCCCAGTGGGGGACGGGTACTAAAGAATTCGCGCAACCCGGTGGTGATCTGCTGATAGCGCGTGACCGCGGCCAGCGACTGATCGGTGAAGAGCTCGGAGAATGGTTTGAAGGCGGGGTTGGCGTTGGCTAACCACAACAGCATCATCTCTTCAAACGCCACTGCGCGATGCGCAATGCCGTCGGTCGCGCCTGCCAGCCACTCCGCAGGGGTCTTTTCCTTGCGATAAACATCGATGGTGGGAAACTTCTCTACAAAAGCCAGGATGGTCTTGTCGAGTTCCGCTTTACCGAGGCGGCCATCGAACCACTCCAGCGCACCGGCCATGACTTTGGGATCCAGGCGCAGGCGGTAGTACTCGACCAGTGCGTGACACATCTCGTCAATCAGGCCCATGGCGTAGAGTGCGCCGGGCTGCACGGCTTGTGTGGGGTCTTTCTCGACTCCCCGGCGCTCGTTCATCCGGAAGGCGAACTCCCGGCTGGCGCTAAGGTTGGCGAAAACTACATTGCCACTGAAAGAAAACAGTTTCTGGCTGAACTCATAACGATCGCGTGCTTCACGTGAGACATGGAATTCCATTTCTTACCCTTCCCAAAACTGCAGTTTTGAGCGTTTCCACTTCGCACGGTCAAGGTCGGCAGAGTGCGGCTTTTCCTGTCGAAAAGCCACGCCGGAGGCCGTTGCTCTGTAAACACCAGAAGTGGAAATGCTGTAGCCAGACACTCTGTTCGATGCGAAATTTCGCCCCGGCAACCGCATAAAGCGGGGCAATGTACCTAATGAGGCGCAAATCAACCCTCTTAACCCGATTTTTCGCCATGTAGTGGCAGCGAGGGGAGTTATGTGAGGTCCACGGCAATCGAATGCGGCGCATCCGCCGCGTTAAATTCCGGGGAAAATGCGGACGACGCCCACAAGCCCAGAGCGGGATGGGAGATGAAAAACACTTCTTCCCCATCGATGGTGTTGTAGCCATCGTGCATGTTTGCCGGGTTGTACCGGGCGATCGTGGTGGCCAGATCGGCATAGCCGAATCCTACGCCTTCTGTCTCCTCGCGGGTGAGGCCGCCAGGACAATATGTGATGTGGAAGCGGCCTTCCGACGAGCTGTGGATCAGGTGAGCGGCCGTGCTGAGCTCCGCCGCCAGGCCGGGATTTTGCTTCACCGCCTCGAGCGTGGCCGGAGTTCCGTGATAGCCGAATCTGCGAATCATTCGGTCGATGGTGGAGTCTTCTCCGAATTGCTTCACTCCTGGAGCGATCACGATCAGTTCCGCGTCATCGGCCAGCGCCATACGGGTGCGATAGATTGCCTTATTTCCCAGCCAGGTGCTGTGGAACTCCTCCGGATCGAGATAGACCACGGCCTTATGTATGGGCCGATCGAGCAATTGGATGTTGACCTGGACGCTGAGCTCCGAGGCCAGGCGGAAACATTCCAGGTCATCCCCCACAAAGAGGCCGCGCACCACCAGCTCGCCGGCTGAATTAGTGCCGATCACCGTCAGTACATAAACGATAGGGATATTGCGAAGAAACTCATCGGCGGCGCGATTCAAGACCCGGCGGACGGGATTATCCATGCGCCCCATGATCCGCTCCATGCCCACCACGGCGCCCAGGTAGTGGCTGCGATGGATACTGAGCGGACCCGCGGTGCCCACCAGAATGTTCTTGTTGTAGTTGGCCAGGCCGATGACCTCGTGGGGCACAACCTGGCCGATGGAAAGGACCAGGTCGAAGTTCCCTTCCGGGATCATGCGATTGACCTGGGCCGGCCAGGTATAGTCGAGCAGGCCGCCTGACTGCTCCTGGATGAAGCTTGCCGGCAGCTCCCCCAGGGTGACGATGTCAGTGCGCCAGTTGTGCACGGCAAAGAGTGAATGCGGAATGTCGCCGAACATTCGTGTGAGGGTCGCGGGCGGCATGGGAGTATGGGTCCCCAGCGCGGGCAGAACGCAACTCAACCGTTCGCCGTAGTAGCTGTAGGCGTACTGGGTAAGTGGACCAGCTTGCGAGGGAAATCGGCTGAAGTCAGGGGGTACAGCCAGAACACGGCGGCGGTCTCCTAGATGGTCGAGCGCCTGATAAAGGGATTGGCGCAAAAACTCGTGGGAGAGCTCGGCATTCGGGCCGCCCTGCTGACAGTAGAGACTCATTTTTGTTTCCTTCCCGTGTTTATGGTATTCGGGCCCCACTCAAGCCGCACAAGTCCTCTCTCCCTGGACGGGTGCCCCATGTTCGCACCAGCGTACATGGGTTGAATATGATGTTCTTCGAATGCTTTTACTCCATCTGCGACGGCGTAATCGTAAGGTGTGAGAGCGTTTGAAGGGCTTCGCCCATCATGTTCACCCCATGTACGCTTGTGCGAACATGGGGCACCCGTCCAGGGGTTAATGACTTGCATGGCTGGTATAGACTCTCAGAAACAACCTCAGAAGCCCTTAAAGCCGGTAGGCCTTGCGTGCCAGCTCGTAGGCGAGCGCATGAGCCACTTCGACGGCCTCGTCTTCGTCCAGTTGATGCTCCGCCACTAATCTTGCCAGGTATGCGCAGTCCACACGGCGAGCCACGTCGTGGCGCGCCGGAATGGAGAGGAAAGCCCGGGTATCGTCGTTGAAGCCCACGGTGTTATAAAAACCCGCGGTTTCCGTGGTTAGCTCGCGGAAGCGCATCATGCCTTCGGGGCTGTCGTAAAACCACCACGGCGGCCCCAAGCGAAGACACGGGTAATGCCCCGCCAAAGGCGCCAGCTCACGGCTGTATGTGGACTCGTCCAACGTAAAGAGAATCAAGGTTAGCGAGGAATCGTTGCCAAAACGCTCCAGCAGCGGCTGCAGCGCGTGAACGTATTCGGTGGACGTGGGAATATCGGCTCCCACGTCGCGGCCAAAGCGGGTAAAGACCTGGCGGTTATGATTGCGCCGGCTGCCAGGATGAATCTGCATCACCAGGCCGTCTTCCAGGCTCATGCGCGCCATCTCCGTCAGCATCTGGGCACGGAAAAGCTCCTGTTCCTCGGCGTCGGCCTTGCCGGCGATGACGCGATCGAAGAGCGCAGCCGCGGCGCCGCCGTCCAGGTCAGCCGTCCGGGCCGTGGGATGCCCATGATCGGTCGCGGTGCAACCCAACTTCTGAAAGCGCTCCCGCGCATGGCGCAGAGCGAGCAAATAGCCTGGCCAGCGGGAGCAATCCTCGCTGTGCATCTCGCCTAGCCGTTGGACATTCTCGCGGAAACCATCGAATTCAGGGTCTACGACGGAGTCGGGACGAAAGGTCGGCAGGATACGCGCCTTCCATCCTGAATCGCGGATCAGCTGATGGTAGGTCAGCGGGTCAAGCGGAGGGTTGGTGGTGGCCAGCACTTCGATATTGAACTGGTCGTAAAGGGCTCGTGGACGGAAGGCCGGGGAGGCTAGCCTGGCGCTGATGGTGTCGTAGTAGGCGCCGGCGTTGGCGGCGCACAGGCGCTCTTCCAGCCCGAACAGCTCCTGGAAAGCGTAGTCCAGCCACAAACGCGTGGGCGTGCCGCGGAAGAGGTAGTAGGACTCTGCGAAGCGAATCCATATCCGCCGGGCCTCGTCCTCATCCATCTTCTTTTGACCGATGCCCAGGTCTTCCATGGCGATGCCTTGGCTGTAGAGCATGCGGAAGACGTAATGGTCGGGAACGATGAAGAGGCTGGAGGGATTGGGAAACGGCTCGTTTTCTGCGAACCAGCGCGCTTCAGTGTGCCCGTGCGGACTGACGATCGGTAGATTGCGAACGGCCCCGTATAGTCTGCGGGCAATGGCCCGAATGGTGGGTTCAGAAGGAAAAAGACGGTCGTCGTGAAGAATAGTCACAGCATTCATTTTCGCCTGTGAGCCGGTCTTCTGCACAGGGGGCAAAGAAAAGCGGCCGGCTGTTCCGCTGGGCGGGACGCAGGCCTATCAGGCGATCTTGTCGAGGGTTCGTTTGAGCTTTTGCGCCGGCGACTCCTGACGCTGCAGAAGGTCGAAGGCATGGCGTGACTTGGCGCTTTGTTCAGCCCAGTGGTCAGGCCGCGAGAGCCGGAGGAGCCAGTCGGCCACCTGTTCCGGTCCGGGGCACGTGGCCGCAGGATGGAGGCCCAACTTACGCACAAAGCCACCGGTCGCGGAGGCCTCATGAACAACACCGACGATTGGGAGATCCACGGCCATGTAGTCGAGAATGCGCGAAGGGATGGAGTAACGGCTCCGTAGATCAAATCCCGGATCCAGCTTGGGACCGGGAAGAAAACCGACATGAGCACGGCTGAGTTCCTGATCCAGATCGTGCTGCGTAGGCAAGAAGCCATGCACCTTGACTCGCTTCTTAAGCGTGGTCTTGGCCAGGCGCAGGATTCTGGGCGAACCCAGAAAGGAGACCTCCACCTCTAACCCTGTGCCCTCGAGCAGAGTAATGGCCTGATCCAGATCATCAAGGCCCTCTGCATAGGAGCAGACATTGCCGTGCATAACCACCCTGATCGGACCTTGCTCTCGCGGCTTGGCAGTTGCTCGCGCCGGATCTCTAGAGAAGGAAAGTAACTCGGCATCGCCACGGATTCGCAACACATCGTCCAGCAGCGGCTGACTCACGCAAAAGACACGCTCCGCCCGATCCACCAGTTCCCTCAGCGCTCCGCCGGCGACGTCGCCGTCTAATACATCCCAGAGATGAAGCACGAAGGGAACCCCCACCAGGTTGGTCAGCTCAAGGCATCGGGTCGCATCGTCTTCGCCCAAGGGAGCGACGTAAGCGCTCGAGACCCGGCCGCGATAGTGGTCAGCAAGACGCTTGGCAAGCGAGGGACGCAGATCATTGCCGCTCCACGAGCTGAGACCCAGCTTTTCAATGATCTTCGAGGGTCTGGGTCCACGGAGGAATGGGTACCGGCTGAGAACAGTGTTTTCAAAAAGAACCGAGCGAGGATCCGGGCGTTGAAAGCTACTGGTCAACCAGTGGAAATGCAGCCAGTCCTGGTGCGGACCGAGCAAGCGCATCGTTTGCACACCAATGGCCGTGCGCGGCGAAAGCGAATACCGATTGATGAACAGCGGAACCCGATTGTGTGAGCCCATGTGGCCTATCACCCAATAACCTGACGCGTGCCGGGGGACAGTGCTGCAGTACTCATCCTCCCGAAACTTAGGTTACCCGACTGAACGCCAAAGTCCACCTGGCGTACCGCCAAAGGCGCGTTACCGCAGTGTTAGGCTTGTGTTACTTTCGTGCCGCACGTAACCGCCACGGCTTGGGAGATTTCTGTCAGGCCTGCAGTATTTTGCTGCTCTTCAGCAGCAAAATGCTGCCTACACACCCGGCGGCGATGGACGCCCCCAGGGTTCCTATCTTCGCCAAATCGAGTAAGTCGCCATTGCCCAGGGCGAGCGAGGCGATAAATAGCGACATGGTAAAGCCAATGCCGCAGAGCCAACTGGCGCCAAAAATCTGGCTCCAGGTCACCGCTGCGGGCCGCGATCCCAGACCCACCAGAGATGCCAGCCGGGCAAACAGGGTAATGCCTAGAGGCTTGCCCAGCAGCAGACCCAGCAGTACGCCCAAGGTGATGGGATGACCCAGGGCTGCGCTGGTTTTACCCAGAATATGGACTCCAGCATTGGCGAAGGCAAAGATGGGCATGATGACAAATGCGACCCAGGGCTGCAGAGCATGCTCAATGCGATGCAGCGGTGACTCGATCATTTCGCATTTCTGCTCCAGCGCATGAATGGTGTGGTGGGCTTGGGACGAGTTCGGATCGTGCTGCTCAAATTGATCGAGCAGCCAGCGGCTCTGGCGAAGAAATTCCGCCTTGTCGATGGAACTGCGGGCAGGAATGGTAAAGGCCAGCAAGATGCCGGCAATGGTCGCGTGTACGCCCGAGTTGAGCACCGCCGCCCACACACCGACTCCAATCAACGCATAGACTGCGGGATTGCGAATGCCCAGCCAGTTGGCGCCAAAAGAAACAGCCACGCCTACAAAAGCGAGGCTCAGCGCGATCAACGAAATATGTTGGGTGTAGAACAAGGCGATGACCAGCACGCCGAAGATGTCATCCACAATCGCCAGCGCTGCCACAAAAACTTTCAAACCAACCGGTACCCGGCTCCCCAGCAATGCCAGGACGCCGAGCGCGAAGGCTATATCGGTCGCCATTGGGATGCCCCAACCATTGCCGCCGGCGCCTCCTCGATTGATGGCGAAGTAAATCAGCGCCGGGACCACCGACCCGCCGATCGCAGCCATGAAAGGAAAGGCCGCCTGCTTAAAGCTGGAAAGCTCACCAATCAGCAACTCGCGTTTGATTTCGAGGCCAACCAGGAAGAAAAAGATCGACATGAGGCCGTCGTTCACCCACTCATGACGGCTCTCGGAAAGCGACACCGTGCCCAGGGTGATGGTGGCCTGCGTATACCAGATACGGTGATAGCTGTGCTCCCAGGGAGAGTTTGCCCAAATCAACGCTGCAGCCGTCGCCACCAGGAGCACAATGCCGCCCGCTGCTGCCGTCTTGGCGAAGCGGGTAAAGGGGCTGGTGATGATGTCTATTGGGGGCCGTGAATTCGCTTGCAGATCGGTGGGCAGTGGCAACGTGGCCTCCCCTGGCGGTTGTTTCCCTCCAGAAGGATACGCGTCCGCTAAAGTATTAATAAATTAGTTGACACTGGACACCAGGGGCGATATGCTTTTTTCAGCATGATGAGGCTGGCTTTCCCCACGGCACACTGGGGCAGTCAGCCACACGGGACGTACCTATGCCACCTAAAAAATCGCCCACGCTCACCGAAGCGGAATTGCGGCTGATGAAGATTCTCTGGGAACGGGGGGAGTCGACTGTCAGCGACATCGCCGCCGCCCTGCCCAAGAAGGATGCGCTGGCGTATAACTCCGTGCTCACCACCATCAGGATTCTGGAGCAAAAGGGTTACGTGCAGCATCGTAAGGAAGGCCGCGCGTTCTTCTATATACCGTTAGTGGCGGAAGAGGAAGCCGGCTTCTCTGAGGTGCGGTTGGTGCTACGCCGTTTCTTTGGTGATTCCCGGGAGAAGTTAATGCTATCTCTGCTGGGTGACAGCGAGATAACAGCGGAAGAGTTGCAACGTCTAAGGGATGCGATCCAGCAGGCGGATGAGCCTGGACGCTGATAGCGAGTGACGGAATAACGCGATGGAAGCGAATCTAGTACAGCAGTTCATTTCGACCGGACCGGCGGAGTTGCTGATTGCCAGCATCTGGCAGGGCCTGCTGTTGACTGCTTTGGCTTGGGCGGCGCTTAAGCTCGCTCCCGGATTGCGTGCTTCTACTCGCTTTACCTTGTGGATGATTGTCTTCACGCTGGTGGCTTTGCTGCCTTGCTTTGCGGTTGCCCGCGCACTTTTCGGCGATCACGCTTTCCTCGCTCCCGCTGTACCCCAGGCAGCTTTCTCCCTGCACTTGAATAGTGCGTGGGCTTTTGTAATCGAGGGACTCTGGGCGCTCGCTTCCCTGTTCTCCCTTGGCCGGTTGTTGGTCAGCGGGAAGCAGATGAGAACACTCTGGAAGAGTTCCACTCCAGTTCCCTTCCACGACCTGGACGCGGAGTTGCAATCCATTGTGGTTCGCGCCGGCTCACGTCCAGTCGAAGTGCGGCTTTCCGATGCCATCGACGCGCCCAGCGTGCTCGGTTTCTTTCGCCCGGCGGTGATTGTGCCCCGCTCTCTGTGGAGCGAGCTTTCGCCCAGCGATAGGAAGCAGGTCATCCTGCATGAGCTGGCCCATCTCGATCGTAGAGATGATTGGACCAATTTGCTGCAGAAACTGTTACGAGCCCTCTCCCCGTTGAATCCGGCGCTCTTTTGGGCGGAGCGTCACCTTTGCGTGGAGCGTGAACAGGCCTGCGACGACGCCGTGCTGGACGCCGCCGGCAATGCCCGTGCCTATGCCACTTGCCTGACGAAACTTGCCGAGAACAGGCTGGTCAAGCGTGCCGCTTTACTGGCGCCGGGCTTTTGGAAGAAGCACTCGGAATTGGCTGGCAGAGTGGAGAACATCCTCCACCGCCGGCGCAGCCTGGGCCCCATGCTTTCTCGTGGGCTGGTCGCGGCCGGGCTGGTGCTTTCTCTCTCCGGCGTACTCGTGCTTCAGCGCTGCCCAGGGATCATTACCTTTGCCGGTAATGACTCGGTCGCAGCCGCGGCGCCTGTTATGGAACCGGCTTATGCAGAACAGCACCAACATCAAGCCCGGTATCAGGAAGCCGTATTTCATCCCGATATGAGCCGGCCAGCGGAGCGCGCCAGCGTTCTGCCCAAGCCGCATTCCACACGGCCGGTTAACACTAGCCGCCGTCTCCAGTTCGTCCAAGTAACCGAGGACCAGGACGGCGGAGTCATCAGCTTGGTTCTCTTTACCGTGGAAGTCCCGCAAAGTTCGAGGGTCTCACACGGCGAGCCCCGTACAACCCTTCCCTCACCCGATCACTGGATAGCTTTCCAGATTTAAAAAACTTCACTCTGAAAGAGGAAAACGTATGACCCCAGAAACTAATTTATTAAGAGCAAGGGCCAAGGCCTACGCTGCACCCCTGGTCGCTTTTGCCCTCGTTCTCTCCACCGGAGCAGTCCTCGTCGGCCACCGGCACGTCGATGCGGCGACCGGCGCTGACAACAACAACATCGCGCCCATCAACAACGCGAGCATCGATCCCCTCTTGGCGCTTGACCAGGCGACGGAAGCTGTCGCTTCCCGGGTTACCCCTGCGGTGGTCAGCATTGCTGTAACCTCCCACAGGACGGAAGAGCAGGCGCAGGCCGAAGGCCAGGGTGAAGGCCCGGGTGAAGATGGCGGCGATAATCCTTTCTCTCAGTTCTTCGGACCGGGACAAGGACAGGGACCGCAATTCGGACATGGTATGCCGGGCCAGGGACGCGGCCAACGCCAGATTCAGCACGGCATTGGCAGCGGTGTGATCATCTCCCCTGATGGATACATCGTCACCAACAACCACGTGGTCGATGGCGCGATGGAAGTGCGGGTAACGCTGCATGATCGCCGCAGCTTTCCGGCCAAGGTAATTGGCACCGACAAACTTACAGATCTCGCCGTGGTCAAGATCGACGCGAAAGACCTGCCCGCGATCGCCTGGGGTGATTCCACCAAGCTGATACCGGGACAATCCGTGCTGGCGATCGGCAACCCCTTCGGTCAGTTCCAGTTCTCTGTCACCCGTGGCATCGTTAGCGCGGTGGGCCGTTCCAACCCCTTCCGCGATGACGCACGCAAGCCGGGTGGGTTTATCCAGACCGATGCTGCCATCAATCCCGGCAACTCCGGCGGCCCGCTGGTGAACGCGCACGGCGAACTGATCGGCATCAACACCTTCCTCATCTCCGACACCGGCAACTTCTCTGGCGCGGGTTTTGCTATCCCCACCCAGACGGTGCACCCGGTGGTTGAGTCACTGATCAAGAATGGCGTGGTTCATCATGGATACCTGGGAGTTGGCCTGAACGATGTAACTCCTGAGAATGCGAAATTCTTCAACCTGACCGGCAACACCGGAGCGCTGATTGCTTCTGTAACGCCTGACTCTCCTGCGAGCCACGCCGGCTTGAAGGAAGGTGATGTTGTTACAGCTGTCAACGGCCAAGCGGTCGAAAACGGCGGTGACCTGCAAGTGATCGTCAGCGAAGACGCGCCCGGCTCGAAGATCCAGCTGGACGTGATGCGGAACGGCCACGCCGAGAAGCTTGACCTGACGGTTGGCGAATACCACAAGACGCAGGAAGTTGCTTCCGCAGCCACCGACGAGTCTGGTCACGCCAAGCTGGGGATCGCGATCTCTGACCTCACGCCGGATGTGCGCCAGCAGCTGCAGTTGGGCTCTGACGTACAAGGCGTTGCGGTGGCCCAGGTACAGCCGGGCAGCCCTGCTGAAGATGCAGGGTTGACCAGCGGCGACGTGATCCTCGAAGTGAACCGCAAACCGGTAACCTCGGCGGATATGTTCCGCAACGAGGTGAAGGGAAATCCCGCGGGTAAGGACATGCTGCTGCGGGTATGGGCGAACGGTGGCACCAGCTATCGCGTTGTTCACCCGGAAACAGCTTCTGGCGCTAACGGCGAGTAAGAGGCTTCGTCGAAACCTTTGAGGGAGCAATGCACCGCTCCCTCAGGGGTTGAACCAGTCGATCATGGAGTGAACCGCAGCGCCTGCCGTGAGCGAAGTCGAACGGGTCTCTCCACTCCGCTACCCGGATCTCCTGTTACGTGGCGCTAGAACCCGCCATGAAGTTCACAGACGCCTCTGAACTTCGACAGGAGATCCGAGTTAGCAGAGTGGGGAGACCCGTTCGACTTCGCTCAGGGCAGGCTCTGCGGTTCGCTCAAATTTGCGAGCAGCTTAACGGGCTCAAGTACAGATTCGAGATGTTGCTGACGATCTCCGCGTCCGCATTCTGCGGGCGGTGCGAAAGTTCCTTCCAGGCTGGATCAGCCCCAAAGACCGACCACTTGGCATTCAGATCCGCCACATCCGCAAAGGTCAGCATGTAGGTCAGGCTCGGCATGCGGGGGCCAATCAATGTGTCTCCAAAGAAGACGGGCGCCAATCCTGTCCGGGTGAAGATCTTAATCTCCGCCTCGTTGAACATCTCTACTTTCCGCACATGGGCCGCATAGCCTGCGCTCTCGTAGGTGCGCAGCTGGAAAACTCTTTTCTGGCTCTTCGGCGCAACCAGTTTTGGCCAGCCCGCAAATGCGGACAGGAGCGAAGTTTCCACGCGCGCGAACGCGGGCGCGGAGGCCGGCGCGGTCCAAAATGCAGTGGACGCGCTGAGGAACTGCGTATCCTCTGCCAGGCGCAGGTCCAACGTCGCCAGCGCTTCCGCCGAGGCAGAAGGAATCAGCAGATAGTAGGTAGGCGTTTCCGGACCCACATCCAGTTTGAAGGCGCCGACCGGCTTGATGCCCATTCGATTGAGCGCCGGAATCAGAGCATACTCAAAATAGCTTTGCGTCAGGGTCAACTGTGGTCCCGTTTGCAGTATGTACTTCCGCAACAGATAGAACTCCCGCGCTGGGTGCGCCATCGCCCATCCTTCCCCGCCGCTCAACGCGGCGCCCGCCATGGCAATTGCCGATGTAACAAAGTCTCTTCTTTCCATTGTTCTCCCCGATTAGCAGGCTAGAGCATTTTCACTTCTACTCTGCACAGGTTAGCGCAGTAGAGAATTTCTGGGAAAAGGCCGCTCCCAGGTTGGTTGAGTCTGGGAGCTCACTCAAGCCACATAAGCCCCTGACCCCTCGGCAGCTGAAGCCGGACCTGTACAACCACCTACTACCACCTGCGCACGGGCTGAAAGCCGGTCTGCGTGAGAGCTACACTCTCCGAAATCAGTCCCGTAGGGACGGCTGAAAGTAGCCCAGGACGCAGTCCTGGGTGTGCATTCCGACCGGGACCAGTCCCGTAGGGACGGCTGAGAATGCCCCGGAGCGTCCCGGACGTTAGTCCTGGGTGAACCTGGGCCGCACGTGTGAAATGCCGATTGGCAACAGGAGGCTCGCTCCATCGAATCGCGAATAGTCCCTTTCAGAGACCGAGATACCCCAGGATTGCATCCTGGGGCATTCTCAGTCGTCCCTGCGGGACTGATTTCGTGTCTCGAATTGTTCCCAGGACTACGTCCTGGGCTACTTTCAGCCGTCCCTACGGGACTGAATTTGGAGAGGGTAGTTCTCACGCAGACGCTGAAGCCCGTGGCCTTCAATAACTAGTTTCCTCAGGCTCTTTAGCCTGCAATGACCAGTGCCAGGGTCAAGCCATCGTATCCCTTGCTGCCTACTGTCTGGATGGTGGTTGCGCTCACGCGCGGTTCGGCGGCCAGCATCTCGTGCATGCGCCGCGCTCCGAGCACACTGGGATCTTCGCTCTTGGCATCAATCAACGCTCCATCGCGGATGACGTTGTCCACAATGATGAGGGTACCGCGGCGTGACAGCTTGAGCGACCACTCCAGGTAGTGGGGAATACTTTGCTTATCGGCATCAATGAAGATCAGGTCAAAGGGACCACGTCCCTCCGCCGCGAGTTGCTGTATGCCGGCGCGGGCATCGCCCAGACGCACCTCCACCACCTCAGCTAAGCCGGCGCGTGCGATATTGCCGCGGGCTACCTCGGCGTGCTTGGGGTTGGCTTCGAGCGTGATCAATCGGCCACCGGGTGCTAGAGCACGTCCCAGCCAGATGCTGCTGTAACCTCCCAGCGTGCCTATCTCTAGAATTTGCTTGGCGCCGGCCGACTGAGCCAGCAGCATGAGCAGCTTGCCCTGGCTTGGACTGACGCTGATCGCGGGTAGCCCGGCCGCCTCACTCGATGCCAACGCTGCTTCGAGGGCAGCGTCCGCAGGCAGGAGCAGGCCGGTAGTGTATTGATCGACCGCTGTCCATAATTTTTCGCTCATCCGAATACGGGGTCCTCCTGGTATTTCAGATCCTTTGTGGGCCGTGCCCTCGAATATTGTACGGGTACACTATTGCAGGTACGAACGGTGGCCATGCCTACGTCTTACAACGAAATTACCGGTCAGAGTCTTGAGCGGCTTGCCGCTCTCAGCGATGGCATCTTCGCGGTGGCCATGACGCTGCTGGTTCTCGACCTTCACGTGCCGGCCAGCGAAGTGATCCACAGCCAGGGAGAACTGTGGCGCACACTCGCCGAGGCGACGCCCCAACTGATCAGCTACCTGTTGAGCTTCATGACCCTGGGCATTTTTTGGAACGGGCAGCAGGCCCAGCTGAACGCCTTTACGCGCAGCGATCGGCATCTTTCGTGGATCCATATTGCCTTTCTTTTCGCGGTATCGATCATGCCCTTCTCTACCCGGCTGCTAGCCGGATTCATCGCCTACCGCAGCGTGCTCGTCGCGTACTGGGCGAATATTCTGCTGCTCGGCGTGGTGCTGTACATAAGCTGGAAATATGCGGTGCGTGCCGGTCTGCTGCGGGAGAGTGTTACCCACGAGCGAAAATGCGCGGTGGAGCGCAGAATCGTGGTCGCTCAGGGGCTCTATGCTTTCGGAGCCTGCCTCTGCCTGATAAACACCTATGTCAGCATTGTTTTTATCGTGCTGGTCCAGCTCAACTTTGCCCTGGCGCCACGCCTGCCGTTTCTCTCCGAAGTCTAGATCACAACCTCTCGGATTCTATGATGTGGACCCCGGGCGGAGCGGTGATGGCGGCCTCGAGCAGAGCCTTGGCGATCTTGTCAGCTGGAACCACGCGATAATGACGCGGCAGGATAGGCCGCAGAGAATGAAAGACCCGGATAGTGCGCGCCTCCCAGGCACGATGCGCCTTGCGCGGGCCCAGGATGCCCGAAGGGCGCACCAGGGTGAGCGATGGAAAGCCGCCCGCGATTAGTCTTTGCTCCACCTCACCTTTTACCCGCATATAGAAAGCCCTGGCCTTTGGATTGGCTCCGATCGAGGAGTTGAAGGCGAAGCTTTGCGCGCCGTGCTGGTGCAGCAATTGAGCCACTGCCAGCGGATAGTCCACATCGACTTTGCGGAAGGCATCGTGCGAACCTGCCTGGCGCATGGTGGTACCCAGGGTGCAGATGCCTCCATCCACGTTCCACCAGGGTGCGTCGGCAGGCAGCGCGTCGAAGTCTACCAGCGGATTTTCCAGACCATCTTGCGGCGGCAACGGCTTGCGCGTGATTGCGACTACCTTGCTGACCCTGCTGTCGGCGAGCGCCTGCTGCAAGACCGACTGGCCCACCAACCCGGTTGCACCAACGAGTAGAAGAACCGCCATCTCTTGCTCCTTTGAGTCTGCTCTGGCCAGTGTACGAGGAATAAGCCACATCTGTTCGCCAATGGACATCAGGAGCTGAAAGCCAGAGGCGGTCTAGCCAAAACAGGCCTGAATTTACCTCTTTTCATGCAGTTGTAAGCACAGACCGGCCGGCTTCTGAATTGTTCTTACGCTGTCGACCCGGCGCTCCTGCTTCGCGAACAGTAGCGACACTCCCTTATTGTTCGGCTATGCGCAGCGGCGAGGCGAATTCTTCGTCTCGCGAGGGGACGATCGTAAAGCGCTTTTTGAGGCGTAGGAATGGCTTCTCATATAGCTGATATGAGGTGTGCGCCACAAGGATGGTCAGGCAGAAAGCGAGGGTTGTTCCTATGCTATTGCGCCAGCCGGGGAGATGCAGGGCGGGGCTGAGGCGGTTGAGCCACGCTTTGCCAGGCTGAAAGATGAGGAAATAGATCAGTTCATGAAAGAGATAGAGGCCGTATGAGATGCGCCCCAGGTAGACGATGGGTGCGGGCAGATATTTGGCAGAGAAGCCGAGCAGGCTGAGGAAGAGGAGCAGCGTTCCTGCCAGGACGAGCGCCCAGCCGATGGGGGCCCCGAGGGCGGTTGAGTGCGGCGTATCGGCCTGGACCCCAAAGACGATCGAGGCGACCAGCCAACAGCCGATCGCGGATAGGGCGGCAATCAGACGCAGTGCTGGATGCCACTGTGGAACGCGGCCTTTGAGATAGATGGACAGCAGTGTTCCGGCGGCGAAGAACTGGAACTGGACGAAGCTGTTGGTCCATTGACTACTAAAGCCATTCGTAGGGTGCATCGCGTAGACGACGACTGCTACATACGAAACGGCGATGAGGAACAGCGAGACAGCCTTTACTCCCAGCCGGCGACCGAAGAGTGCGATGAGAGGGACGGCGATGTAAAACTGCTCTTCTACAGAGATGCTCCATAAAGGATTCACCGGATAGGCAGGAACCCAACCATGCAGGCAGATCCACCAGTTGCCGGCGAAAAAAGTGAAAGCCAGCCATGCGGAAGGATCTTTGGCGCCGGCCCAGGGCACAAACTGCGTGAGAACGACCAGGCCGTAGAAGACCAGGAAGTATAAGGGCCAGATGCGCAGGATGCGGCGCATATAGAAGGCCTTGAGCTGGATGGTGCCGGTTTCGTCGCTCTCTCGAAAGAGAAGTTCGGTGATGAGGAATGCGCTGAGCAGGAAGAAAACAGGAACGCCCAGGTCGCCGAGCAGGCAGATGTTGTAGAGCCAATAGTGCTGCGCCGGGTCGATGGGAATGAAGTCCATGCGATGGACGATAAAGACGATCATGAAAGCAATGAATCGGAGTACATCGAGTTCAGGGCGATAGTAGCGGCTGATGGTCACTCGGACGCGGGTACACCTTTCCTGCGACTAGCGGAGTTTGGAAGTGTCGTGCTGCGGGCCCCAAACATTTGCCACCTGCAGGCGCGGTAAAGGTTCGAAGCCCTGGACAGTCTTATCTGCTTATCTTGAGGACCCAGGCTGGTTGTTGGCGCAGATCTTCCGGAAGGTCGGGGAGCTGGATAGAGAGAGCCTTGGCGGTGTTCTTGAATTTTAAAACCGTGGAATCACCGAGGAGGGTCACCGACTTGGCGCCGTCCACGTCATTGAGAGTTAAGGAGCCGCTCGTCCATCGCGGCAGGATGGCGAAGAGGTCGTTGCCCTTGGTGGTGTAGAAGGCTTCAATCGAGGCTTTCCCGCCTTCCGGTTTGGAAGCCAGCTTGGTGATGTCGTAATCGCTGTTGAACTCGCCGTTGTAGTTCGCTTTGGGGACTTCTCCCGCGCTCCATTGGCGGGTGGATTTCCAGGGCTTGGTTCCGTAGATGGCATCCCCGTTGATCTTGAGCCAGCTGCCAATCTCGCGAAGACGCTCCTCCATGATGACGGGGATAGTTCCGTCGGCCGCGGGTCCGATATCGAGCAGCAGATTGCCCCCGCGGCTTACCGTATCGACGAGCATGATGACCAACTCGCGGCCAGTGTGGTAGTCCTTCAGTTGCTCGGCGCGGTTGTAGCCGTAGCTGAAACCGATGCCGCGGCTTTCCTCCCACGGATGTGACATATCGCTCATGCCGGAGGTGTATTCGGTGGTCCAGTAACCGCCGTGCTTGTGACGGCTATCGGAGCCCCAGCGGTCGTCGACCACTACGACATCTTTGACCGGGGAGTCATTGTAGAGCCAGGCAAGCAGTTCGGGGCTGTGCCATTCCGCGGAGGTCTGCTCCCACTCACCGTCGCTGAAGATAATGTCGGGCTTGTAATGGGTGACCATGTCTTTGAACTGCGGAAACATGTGCTCCCGCACGTAGAGTTGCCTGTCCCTCAGCCATAGCGGGTTGTACCACTCGTAAAGCGAGTAGTAGGCGCCCATGTGGAGACCTTTGTTGCGCACCGCTTCGCCGAGAGCGCCCATCAGATCCCGTTTGGGGCCAATCTCGACCGCGTTCCACGCCTGGCCCCAGTCGGTGGAGGCTTCCTTGCTCGGCCAGAGGGCGAAGCCGTCGTGGTGCTTCGACGTGAGCACGACGTATTTGGCTCCCGAACTCGCGAAGACGTCTGCCCAATGTTCTGGGTCGAAGAGCTCGGCTTTGAATTGCGGTGCGAACCCCTGATAGGGAAAATTGGCGCCGTAAGTCTTTTTATGGAAATCCCACGTGCCGGCTTCCACGCCATTGGCCTTGGGGTTGTCGCGGCCCTGAGTCATTTGGTTCCAGTACCACTCGGAGTAGGCCAACTTGCCGGGAATGACAGGCGCATAGGCGGGGACAGAGTAGACGCCCCAATGAATAAAGATGCCGAATTTCGCCTCGGTATACCACTGCGGTATGGGCCGCTTGTCCACGGAATCCCAGGTCGGTTGGTAGGTTTGTGCGCTCAGACGACCCAGCAGCAGCATGAAGACGAGAAGGTATTTCATTCACAACCTTTCTTTTCAGTCCGTGGTGGACCAAGCCTGTAATTTGGCGAGCAAAATTCAATTTATCTGTTCAGAAGGGTGAATATATCTTTCCTAAAGCGGTAGAGTCTACGCTTAAGTAAATTCAATCCAAAACGGGCCCCGCCCTCCCAGTTGGGGTGACTTTCGCTTATGTTTCGCCTATGCTGAGGGTGTGACACGCCCTCTCAAGACTGTCAGCCCGACCGCCCTTCGCTGGGAGCTCAGCCAGCGCAACACAGTGAGAGCTGCCGCGTGCGTCGCGGAGATGAGCTACAGCCCGGTGCCGAGTGTTGTCTACGGCGAGAACGATGCTGGAGAACACGGCAATTTTCTGCCTGCCTCCTACCGGCGAATTCTGCTGGAGCCCGGTTGGAAAGCGCGGCTCGCCAAGGCCTATACCGGATCGCGATTCATTCCCAGAAGGACAGATCGCACGCGGCGTGAACTGGAGTGCGCGAACAGTTCTGATGCGCTGCTGATGAATATCTTTTGTTACCCGCGCGTCCTGTGTCGTGCGGCTGTCTGTTCCCTTCTGGGGATCGAGCCGGGGCTTCATCCTGATTTCGGTTTCAGGCCGGGAATCCCGTTGAAGAATGGCGCAGAGGATCGAAGTGAAATAGACCTCAAGCTGGGAGGGTTGTTGGTCGAAGCAAAGCTAACAGAAGGAGATTTTCAATGCGCAAGGCATGACCTGGTGCATCGCTATCGCGATCTCGAGTCAGTCTTCGATGTGGATCGACTGCCCCGGAACAAACAACGGTTTCGCTCCTGCCAACTGATTCGCGGCGCGCTGGCGGCGCATTCCCATACAGCATCCTTTGCCGTCTTCTGCGACCAACGCCGTCAGGATCTGATCGAGGATTGTTTCGAAGTGATGTCCGCGGTTGTGAGCGCGGAACTCAGATGTCGGATGAGCGTGGTCACATGGCAGGAGCTGGCCTCGGCAATGCCGCACAAAGTACGGACGTTTCTGGCCGAAAAGTACGGCATCGATATTACTCAACCGGGAGGGTCGAACGATGCCGCTTTCTCTTAACCCCAAAAAACGTTATCTACTGAACGCCTGCTGTCGGCTCTAGCAACACTTCAATCGGATCGTCAGACACGTTGACTGTTATCTGTTGACCGGATGCTGTGAATGGTACCGCGGCGCGCGTATCCAGGTTGCGGACTGCAACGACGCTCAAGGGGGCCGGGATCTGAATGGTGACAGGCGCGGGGGCCGGCGAGGCAAGTGTAGCCCAGGTTCCACTGGTAAAGCTGCGTTGCCACACCGCGAAAAGCACGGAGTTGGCGGTGTCACCGGGACGGGATCCCACTAGAGAAACTGTATCGAGCGGATAGGTTCCAGTGTAGCTCGGAAGAACCGTGGGCAGGCTCTGCGCTGGATAAGGGCCCAACTTGATCGTGGCCAGGTCCGACATGAGGCCGGCAATGGCTGTGTAGGCAGGGAGCGGGCTGTGCGTTCCATCAGCACTCGCGGTCGGATCGACGAAGCCCACATTGAGCGGACTGGTATCGAATAGCCGGTAGAACTGAATCGGCGTGACTCCTGCGGCCTGATAACCCAGAAACTGACGCATAATAAATCGCGCTTTGTGCGCGTCGTCACCAGACGCGCCCGCGAAGCCCGTTTCAGTGATGTTGTGTCCGATGCCCCATGTGGGGTTGATGCTCTCTTGAACCAGGGTTTGCTGCGCAGCATACGCAAAGCTTGGACCCACGCCGAACAAGTTGCACGAAGCGAAGCTACTCGCAGCCGTCGGGTAGGGGTTGATCGTCGTTCGCAGACATGGTTCGCTCCAAAGACCGTCCTCGGGGTTATTCCCATAAGGATGAAATGATTCCGTGGTGACAATGGTGTTTGGCTGCCAATAAGATACGCCGGTGTTGGCGAGCATCTGAGGGTCCAGCACGGAGTTGAATCCGGTCTTTTCCGTTCCCCCCCAGTTGTAAGTGACGCCGGGCGCTGGCGAGGTCTGATTCGACAAAGCGGCAGCGAATCCCCAGTTGGGAAGATACGGTGTCTGCGGTCCAGGACTCACCGGAAGAGGTTGATTGTCGTAGAAGTCGTAACGGTCATCCCACGGGTCATCCGTCCATGGTGGCTCGTTCCAGATCTCGACCTCTCCGGTGACGCGCGTGGCCGAGATCGTACTCGCGAGAAACTCGGCGTACTTGGCATAGGCGAGCACAGATGGATCCGTTGGACTGAACGATGCCGGCGGAGGATAGAGGTATTGGTTGATGACATATTGTGTGGCCGTGCTTGCCGGCAAAGTCGACGAGAGCGCAGATGCAAGCGAAAGCGTCGCGTGTGTTGAGTCGGTCAAGGTAACGCCAGTGATGAGGCCGCCGGCGTAGGAATGCAAGTTCGTGATGGGCACGTTGGAGGAGCTAATAATGGTGTCGTAAAAGGCTGCCATCGAGGAGAGAGTATCTCCGCCGACGCCTGAGGCAAATGCCACATCGATCTGAGTGGCTCCGGCCGAAGCGCCGTTGGGCGCCGTGACGTTAAGGATCTGATGATAGGGCGATCCATAGGCCGCCAGAATTGTGGAGTGAATGCCATATTTCACCGCGGACGCTAGCCCGGCCTGGCAATCTGGCTGCAGGGTGAATTGTGGCGAGGCGGTCGTATTGTTGGGTGGGGCGGTTTGGTTTTCAGTGGCCATCCAACCGCACTGATAGCGAGCGTGCGTGGCGCCCGCGGCGGCAGCCATTTGAAACTCCCAGTCATTCCCGGGAGTGATATTGAATCCGAGCCCATTGACTGCCTGCGAGGCCGGAATGGCGCCAAGCTGCTCGATCATATTCACAGAGGCTGGATTGACGTAGCGGACGAACTTTGGCCTGGCTGGACCGTGGCTGGCACTGTCGGTTGGAGCAGCGCTTGCACTAGCCCGCATTTGCGGTAACAGAAGCGAGACGATGATGTAGGAGATAGCAGTGCGATACCTGCGAAGCGTGCTGATTTGCATAGCTCGTCCTATCTGTCGTGGCGTCGTGCCGAGTGTTGCAGAACCGGATGTGAATGCTAGGGCGATGTCCGAGTTTCATACAGCAATAAACGAACAGCCACGATTACATTGGCCTACATGTTCGAGGTCAACACGCGATTAGTATGAAGGTAGCTGTCGTTCGAAGCGCAGGAATCGGCTTTAGGAGACATTACGGAAGTAAAAGCATTCTTGCGAAGAGAGGGATTAGCGGAAAATTATTCACTCCCGAATACACGAATGTGGACGATAGTTCACGGCAAGGGTAAAAGGGCTTTCAGCGCGGGGTCCATTGCGGATGGCTGGTGAAGAGCCCTCCCAGGAAACCTAGCTGGTAGACGAGGAAGAATCCAAAGCAAACACTCACCACTCCCGAGGCGACGCTGAAGCCGCGGCTGATGCTGGTGAAGCGGCTGCCCGCAAAGGCCAGGGGCACCGCCATCGCCGCGGTCATGCACATCATGCCCACCATGGTGCCGGCGCCAAAGATCAATAGGTACACCGTTGCCCACACCGGACTATGGATGGTTGAGAGAACCAGCAGCGCGATCGCCGCCGATCCTGCCAGGCCGTGCACAACACCGATGACCAGCGGCCGCACACATTGATAAACGCCGAAGCGGCCGACGGAGCGGTCAAGCAGCGTCTCTGCTTTGCTGATGGTTGGGATTGCCAACGGTTTGCGCGTCAGATACGAGGTCATGCGCTGCATCACGCCGGTGAGGTTGAGTACGCCCAGAAGGATCAGCATCAGGGCGACGCTGAATTCCATAGAGAGACCAAGGCGGGGCGGAATGACTACGCCGAAGAGGATGATCATGCTACCCACGGCGAAGATGGTGAGAGTGTGGCCGAGTCCCCAGATAGTGCCGATCAGGCCTGCCTGGCGGATACTCCGTTGCTTACTGACGATAGTCGAAACTGCGACTACGTGATCGGGATCGGTGGAGTGGCGCATGCCCAGCAACAACCCCAGGCCTCCGACAAAGAGAAACGGGCCTAGCTTTTCTTTACTCAGGTTATGAAAGCCGATGCCGGTGGTAGCAAAGGCCCGCAGCGCGATGGCAGCGCCCAGAATAGTCATGAAGGCGGCGGAAGCTACAGGCAACCAGCGTGTGGTCAGCGGACCATCCATGCGCAGCCTGGCCATAAATTGGCGGGCATACACCATCAGCATGCCAAAGGCGATCAGCACCGCGGCCAAGCCGAGGCTGAAGGCGGTAATCAAAAAAAAGCCCAGGCCAATGCGGTGCAGGGCGAAGGCGCTGAGCAAGACCACCAGAGCCGCGGGACATGGGATGATGCCGCCCGTAATCCCCAGGGCAAAGAGTTGATAGAAAGACACTGACTTCGCGGGCTCATTCGGCAGAAGCGCGACGTCGTGGGTGTGGGAGTGGCTATGGACGTGGGAATGACTGTGGCCGTGGCTGTGAAAATGGCCGTGATCATGAGAGTGGGAATGGCCGTGGGTGTGGCCGAGGTCGTGACCACTCCAGCGGCGGAGAAACATGTATCCGCCCAGGCCGGCGATGGTCAATCCGGAAAATACTCCCAGCCAGGGATAAAGCTGCTCGGGCACGATGTAGTGCGAGGCATATAGGGTGATCGCGCCCAGCGCAAATACTCCCGCGGTATGCGAGACAGTGACGATTAGACCGAGCAACACGGCATGCCACGCTGTTCCCCGCGAGCCAACCAGGTAGGCGGCTACGATCGTCTTGCCGTGACCCGGCTCGAGCGCGTGTAGCGCTCCCAGTCCTAACGCGATAAAGGCGGCTGTGATGAGGAACCAGAGACTCATGCTGCGCGTGGTGATCAACTCGGTGAACGCGCTGCGCGGGGTTGCTTGCTGGTTGGCGTGGAGAATCAAAGGTGCAGCAGGGGTGGCCGGGGCGACGCGCTTACTTCCCGATGACGCCGGTTTAGGAACATACTTTGAAACCGCAGGTCCCTCCACTCCGCTGCGCTCCGGTCGGGATGACAAATTCGTGGGACGTCGGAAGCTGGTTCCTGCAACAGAATTGTCATCCCGACCGGAGCGCAGCGGAGTGGAGGGACCTGCGGTTTCTTTACTCGACGCCTGGCTCTTGAGAACAGTCGGATAACGGAATTGAATAGCCGCAGATAGATCCTGCGGTGGGCTGTTCAGCAGGTCGGTTGGGTAGTTGCTTAGCTCGGCGCTGCGGTCCGTCTGCGGCACTGAGCTGCTGATCAGATTTGCGGCGGGCCCCGCCGCGACAATCTCTTTCCATCCGGCGTGACCTGGGTAGTTATTGTCAGCGTACTCGAGGCTGGTGGAAGAGTGATCCGTGGCCGGTGTATAGGCCGCCTGATAGACGAAACCCATCTTCATGGTGGGCAGGCCGCCGGCCCCGGGAGGAAAGATCACCTGGCTGGAGAGAAGACGAAGGGGTAGGCGCTGGCCATCGACCACCAGGCTTAGGCCACGCGCGAATTCGGTTCCGCGCGAGACTACAAAGCGGGTCACCGCGGGGTCTGCTACATTGGCTGTGACGTTCCCCTGCTGCAGCTCCTGGTAGGTGGGGATCTCGGCCAAATCGATGATGTAGGAAACCTTGATGCCCTCGCGCTCGAGGGAGATCTTGGAATAGTGATTGACGCTGAAGTTGCCCATGGGATGGGCAAAGCCTCTGGGCGCAAGCCACAAGCAAAGGGAGAGCAGGAAGAAAGAGTAGAGTCGCTTACGGAACATGATTTTGTCCTTGGCTGGCGGTCAATCCAGGTTGGTCCTGCAACAGCTTCAGTTGTTGCGCGGCAACGCCGGCGTAGATCACGTGAAAGCGGGGATTGATGCTGAGCGCCTGTTGCAGCCTTTCTTTGGCTAGCGCACTTTGTCCCAATCGGCCGGCAATCATGCCGGCGTGAAAGAACAAGAGAGCATCCCGAGCACCGGGGCGCAGCGCATTTTCGATGGCATCATTCGCCTCCTGGTACTTGCCGTTCTTGTACAACGCCCAGGCGAGAGCATCCCAGGTGTAAATGTCGTGGCGAACTTCAAACTCCTTGTGCGCCAGGGCGAGTGACTCGTCGAGCTTGATATCGTGGTCCGCGTAAAAGAGCGCCAGATCGCGATTGTGCAATACCTGATTGATGTGGCCGAGCAGGCCGATGTATTGCACCAACTGGTATTGCTTGCCGGCTTCGGCCGGGTTGCCTGCCTTGGTGTACAGGTCTCCCAGTTCAGCGACGTAGGTTGGCATGGGCACCACTGCAATGGCGCTCTGATATAGCTTGACGGCTTCGGCGTAGCGGCCTTGATTGCCGCGAAGCTTTCCCAGCCCGGCCAACGCACGATAGTCGCCGGGATGAATGTTAAGGGCTGTGAGGTAGGCATTGTTGGCCGCGGAAATATCGCCCGCCTGAAACTCGTATTCGCCCAGTTCGTAGTAGAGCCAGGCGAGATTCTCCGCGGGTAAGCGAGCTTCGGTTCCAGCAGCTACCGCGCTCTGCATCTGGTGGATTGCCCCCGCTGTATCACCGGAAACGAATTTAAGGTACGAGGTCCGGCTGTCGCGCACATAAACGTTGCGTGGCTGCGAAGCGGATTCGCCGGAGATGTCGAGGCGCGAGTATGCCACCGCGGCTCGTTCGTACTCACCCATATCCGCATTAGCATCGCCCACAATGGCAAACGAGGAGAGATCCCCGGAGCCGAGCGCCAGCGCCTTCTGGGCATAGGTGATGGCATCGCTGAAGCGATGCTCGCCCATGCATACCTCCGCCATGGTGGAGTAGGCGGCATCGGCAGAAAAATCCGCACTGTTCAGGTCGAGAGATTTATTCAGTGCCTGCTCCGCCAACTGAAAGTCTTCCACGTCGCCGGTCTCGCGGGCACGCTGGAAAAAGGCCGCGCCTAGTGAGGAATAGCCAGCCGGATCTTTGGGGTTGCGCTGTACCCGGCTCTGCATGGTTTGAATGATGCGCTCGGTGCCGGTGGCGTGAGGAATCAGCAGAGCGGCCGGCACAGGAGAGAACACCACGGGCGTCATGGTTGGAGAGGATATCGGCGGCTCGGCGCGGTCGTGATGGGTTGGCGAAGAGGACGGGGCAGCGGCTTCCACCGGAGTGTGAACAACACCGACACGTGCGCGGTTCTTCAGCGTTTCAGGGTAGCCGGGAAAAAGTTCGTCGGCACGCTGCAGCATCTGGCTGGCAGAGTCCAACTTACCTATGCCGATCTCGATGGCTGCGATGTGGTTCGCGATTGCGGCCAGCTCGGCGGTCTCGCCGGGTGAAGTTTCCGCGTAGGCGCGATCGAGTACCTCCAACGCACCTTCAGGATCGCCATAGTGCTCTCGCAGATCGGCAGCAATCAGCAAGCCGGGTACATTGAAGGGCTGCAGGTTCAGCATCCATTGCGCCGAGGCTTCAGCATCCTGGTAGTCGCCCAGGCCGATATAGGCTCGCGCCAGATATCCGTGGACGGTTGCATCGTCAGGGTTGTGGAGGTTCAGGTCCTTGGCTTCGCCCCTGGCGCGAGCAAACTCATGCTGGTCGAGCAGGAGAGCTACGTGCGCTTTGCGCAACTGAAAATCCTGTGGGGCGAGGCTGAGGCCAGTGGCGATGGCTTCCGCCGCCTCGCGATCGTAGTCCGCCGACGCAGTCTCGTGCGCGCGGCTGATGAAGGCCAGGGTGAGATTGTTGTAAGCTTCGGCCTTCTTGGGGTCGGATGCGATCTGCTGCTTGGCGGCTGCGATGCGTTGCTCAGCGGGAGTGACTTGCGGAGTTTCAGCCTTGGCAAATAGGACTGAAGCGGCGATAAGAACGATTGCAGACGAGAGCTTCATCACGTGCCTTTACTCAATTGCCAAGGTCACCGGGCACACCTAAGGCGGCGCGCCCGGAAACCTACGGCAGGTTGTTAACAGTTACAGGACAGGGCAGGTAGTGCTGCCGCCCTGGTCTGCCGGTGGAGCGTCGCCTTGATTACTGCTTCCAAGGTTTGGCTGATCACCGCAGCCCGTCTCACTGGGATCGATGTGACGGCTATCGCGACCGCTGTAAGCGAAGTGCACATACGGGAAGGTTTCCTGTGTGGGCACATCGGGAGCAGCGACACCATCGCCGATCAGGTTATTGGGAGCGACGTTGAACTTGGGGTTGAGCACACCAGCAACAGCGCGTGCTGCAATGTCCACTACGTCGTCGGTGAGCCGCCGCCCGTTGGGAAAGCCTGCGCCGTCACCGGCCAGCAGACCCAATCGGCTGCGGTTCGCCTCCGGAGTCGGCTTTACCCCGGTGTTGAGCCGCAACAGGTCGGCAACCGGGCCTGCCGGTGTGCCGGCAGCGGCAATCGGCGGGGCGTAGGTCACCAGCGGAAGCAGATCCGTCCGAGGTGGAGTGGGAATATTGATTCCGTAAGCGGCGTTCAATACCCGTGCCAGCGTCGGATCCAGATCGAAGCTGGCAAATTTCGAGTCGTTTGCAGGCTGCGACATGCTCCAGGTGTCTTTGTAGCCGGTGCCGATGATCAGTTCGTTGATCAGCGGATTGCCGACACGTTGCACCTGGGAGTAGTTGCCGTAGTTCTCCGGTGTTGCAGGAGCACGACGGATAGTGAATTGCGAGCGCGAGGTTGTGGCCCAGGCCCCAATCGTTGCCTTGGGATCAGTCGCCGGGTGCTCATTTCCATCGCTGGTTAAAAAGCAGATGGGCACCTCGATGGCAATGGTGTTGACGTTAAAGCCGGAGACGGCATTGGGCGCAAGGTTCAGATAGTTGTCCTTATCCTGCGCTGCAGTCAATACTCCGCCTCCCGCGGCAGTGCGGAAGTTGAAGGTGTCAAAGGCGGCTCCCAAATCGATAAAGAAAGGATCAGCAACCGTGCCGGCAAAGACGCGAGCGTCCCCGCCTTCTCCTGCAACGGTGTAGATGCCCTGCTTGGCCAATGCCTCATAGTCGGGCATGGTCCGGGGGCCAACATTAGTGGGCACGGCGTACAGAGCGGAGCTGCCGACCGGGGTCAGAGGAATTCTCTGTGAACCGCGATACATGGTCACGGTGTAGGTTTGGCGCAGGCTCAAGCCGGCTGCCCCTGCTCCCGTGAGCGAGGTAATTGCTGGAGGAACAATCTGTGTGCCCGGAGCTACTGGCGCGGGCGAGTTCTTAGCAGCGTTGAGTCCTTTACCGGCGCCGGCAAAGCCGGTAAATAACTGCGGGGCCCGAATTTGTGTCTGGAATTGAATGTTGAAGGTTACGTCGGCGAGAGCGTCGTGGTTGTTATCGACCTTGATCTGGTAGAGGACGTTGGGATCAAAGGGAAAGTAGTTGGGGCCGTTGCTGGGTTCGAGGAAAGGATCCACATTCATGATGAATGTGACCCGGTCGGGATGGTCATAACTCACAAACGCGTAAAAGTCTGTGATGTCTGCGGCGTGATCTAGAGCTGTGATGGGTGCTTCACGATGACTTGATGCGAATACTCCGGGTGGGGTAATCAGCAGCAGGCACATCGCAAGTCCGACGAAGGACTGGCGTCTTGGCATGCGTGTCTCCCTCTATTGCCTTCTTCCCGAATGGAGCAAGACCCGGTCTAGCGATCGGGGAAAGCGTAGGCACGAGTTGCACCATCGGTAATGAGGTTACGCAGGACGGATGTAATTGGATGGCAACGCTGGAGGAATATTTGGCATCCGGGGGCCGTTGGTGGCAGGCAGGTTCCACAAGGCACACGAATTGTTCATGGCATGGGCAGGAAGGCGTGGAGGCTAACCGGGCGGCGGCGGCTGCTTAGGGCCGCCGCCCTCCCTATTCGGAATCGGGGCCGGGCGGCCCTGAACTCACCCTGCCTGGGTCTCGGAGTGGTGGCCGTGATGCTTCACGTATTGGGTGAGCGACTCGAACTTGGTCTCCTTGAGCAGTTCGCCAAGCGTGCTGTCACCGTCCCAACCAGGGGCGAAGTGCGCCCCGTAGTGCTCGCGCAGGTGCTTGATTTTTGTCGTGGGATGCTTGTGCTCGATCTGCCCGCTTTTCTCACGAGCACGGCCGTCGAGTCCAGGATTTTTGGGGGCGTCACTCATACCAACTCCTTCTTCCGGACGAACGATGTCCGAGGTTTGCGGCGTTAAGAAACGCGGACGCGGCACGGGGCCGCGCCCGCAGAACACATACGAGTTGCAGGGCCCAATTCTCTTCCCTACTTCAGCGTGTAAGTGAGCCCAGCGCTGAACTGGAAGGAGTTCTTCTTACTGCCGAACGCAGGATCGTTCAAGAAATCATCCAGGGCGGAAAGGTTAAAGCCTAGCCGCTTGTAAACCGGGAAGGTCAATCCCGCAGTAGCCAAAGCCGAATAGGCACTGGGCGTATTGAACGCCGGGGTGACCACGAGGCCTTGGTTGAAGAGGATGCCATGCGCCAACTTAGCCTTGTAGGTGTCGCCGATGTCGGCGCCAATCAGGCTCTTGCTGGGGGTGATGGTGGGGGGTACGATCCCGGGCGTGAACCCGTAAGTCTGCCGTTCGTAATGAATGTCGCCCTTGAGATCAAGCTCCTGTCTGGGAGTTTTGAGCAGGACAAATCCCATCCCTCCGCCGTAGATCTGCTGCAGGTTCAACCCCTGGGAGTAGTTGTGATCGAACGAGGTGTCGGCCAACAGATAGAACCGCGGCGATAAGAACCAATCCTGTTCAGCGTCGGCGTGCAGGATGTTGGTCTTCGTCGTAGGGCCCCCCGCCTGCGTGAGCGATCCATACGCCGCGGCGAAATCCGCCGTGGTGCGAGTGCGCGGATCGAGCCAGCTTACATTGGGCACAGTCCTGACAAAGGCTGCGCCTCCGGTAAAGGAACGGCTGTTGGTCGTCGCCTCTACGTCGGCGGCGCCGGCACTCAACGACCCGCTCCAACCATAGCCCCAGCTTGGGTTCCGATGCACTTCGCTGGTGTAGCTCGCTTCATCGACCATGTATTGAGCGTCTTTTTGGGGAATATTCTTTGCTCCGCCGGCGGTTTCTACTTGCACCTGCGTGTCCTGAATAGCCACAGTTCCCTGAGCTACTTCAGAATCAGGAGTCTTGCGCGAGATGTGTTGCCCTTGCTGAATCACGGCAAACTTTTGTGCGGTGCGAATGGATTTGATCTTGTCCCAGGTAAACGTCAGGTCGCCGGCCATATCGCTGTGGAAGGTTACTGTTCCGTTGGCTTCGCTCAGCAATTTGCCCGTGAGCTGATCGCCGTTGGCGAGAATCAGAATGTCAGGCGCCGGCTTTTGATCGCCGCCTGCAGCCTGGCTCAAAGCTTGCGGGGAATGTCCTACCGCCAGGCAAAGAGCTGCGAGTGCGACGGTAAAAGGTACCGATCGGAGATACGCCAGCCGAGTGCGGGATGCAGATTTAGAGTGAATTGACATCATCGGGAACCTCTCCACGTTGGGTGTTTCCGGTTTCAGACGTTAGGCCACTGGTGAGGTGCAGAAGGCGCAGCGCCGGGCGTCCAGTGCAATATCGCTCTTGCACTCCGGGCATTTTTTCTTGTCAACGAGGGCAGGCTTCTGAAATCTGCTCATCAGCTTGTTGACCGGCAGTACAACGAAGAAGTAAACCGCGGCTGCGATTAAGAGGAAGGAGATGACAGCATTGAGGAAATCGCCGTACAGGAACCTGGCCCCGTTGAGTTCGAAAAAGAAGCCGGAAAAATCTGGTTTTTGTACGATTGCCGCGATGATGGGAGTGAGCAGATCCTTAACAAACGCGGTCACCACGGTGCCGAATGCAGCGCCGATGACCACACCCACGGCGAGGTCCACCACATTCCCCCGCAGGACAAAGTCGCGAAATCCTTTGAACATAAATCCCTCTCCAATTCTTGCCTTCAAAAGTGGAGACAAAGGATGAGGCGCAAAAGTCACATTTGCGAAAAACGATGTTTCTCTTTTGTATGAAGGTCAGCCTTCGCAGGCAGACTGGACGGTAGTCCAGGAAAACTTTCGCAATTCGTGGTTGAACAACGCCGGGTGTGAGATGCTGTATGCCGTATGCCCTCTTCTCATGATTGGACCGGCTCATCGATGGCTGATCCGGACGAAAAGCTTTTGCAGCAGGCGCGCGAAGCTCCGGATGGCGATCTGCGCGCCTTCGAGAAGCTGGTCCTGCGCCATCAGAGACGGGTCGTTGCCAATTGCCGTTACATCACGCGAGACCCGAACAACGCTGAAGATCTTGCCCAGGAGGTATTGGTCAAAGCCTTTTTCGGACTTCGCGGCTTCGAGGGAAGGTCTACCTTCGGCTCCTGGCTGCAACGCATAAAGATCAACCATTGCCTCAACTATCTAAAGAAACAAGCTGGCCGGTCTTACGTTGGCGTCGAGGAGCGAGACGTCGAGGAGTTCGATCAACTGAAGGTGCACGCCACCGCGGAACAGCAAGCAGGTGCGATCAGCGACCGGCAACTTATCAGCGAGGTGCTGGATTCGATGTCGAGCACCTTGAGGATTCCGCTCGTACTCTGCGATATGGACGAGCTCTCCTACGAAGAGGTAGCCCAGTCACTACACATCAGCCTCTCGGCGGCTAAGATGCGGATCAAACGCGGACGCGAGGAATTTAGAGAGCGATACGAGAAGATGCAAACAGCCGGCATGCAGACGGGGACACGATGAGCGATGGGCCCCCGGACTCAGAGATGCGGGATGGCGAGGGAGTCGATCCCGAGGTGGATCCAGGAGAACCCATCGCACTATTGGCTGAGTTTGACCACGACGCGTCAATCGATCTGCTGACACGCATTCGCCGGACGATTCAACGTCGCACTGCGGCCGGCCAGTTGATGTCGTTCACCTGGAGCGCGCCCCTGGTGGTTATGAAGGAATTCTGGCTTATGTTGATCGAGCAACTCAATCCAAAGGGCACGGGAAAGGATGGCAGAGATGGAAGAGAAACTTTTTAAGGCCTTCGCCAGTCTCGGCAGCTCGGTAGCCGCTGCGATACCAAAAGTTGCGTTTGGCATCCTGCTGATTGTTCTCGGATTGCTGGTCGCCAAACTGGTGGAAGTGGTGTTACGAACCATGCTGGTGCGGATTCGCTTTGACAGCCTGATCGAGAAAGCCGGCGTGGATAAGGCTCTGCAAAGGATCGGCTTGCGTCAACAGCTGAACCTGTTTATCCCCAAGCTGGCCTACTTTCTGGTTATCTTCCTGTTGGCCAAGACGGCAAGCGATGCGCTTGGCCTGGTTGCGATCTCCAACGCGATCGGAGCATTCTTCTCTTATTTGCCCAACATCGTCGCCGCGCTCTTGCTCTTGATCCTGGGAACTACGGTTGGGCAGTTCGCGGGCCAGATGGTCACGCAGGCGGCGCAAAGTGCGGGAATCGATTCTGCTCCGGCCCTGGGAAAAGTGATCTCCGCCCTGATCATTTTTGTCGTGGCCATGATGGCGATCGGCCAGTTGAAGATTGACACCGAGATGATCCGGATCGTAACCAGCTTTGTTCTTGGTGCAGCAGCGCTGGCCTTCGGTCTGGCATTTGGATTGGGCACGCGGGAGATTGTGCGCAACATTGTTACCGGGTTTTATATCCGCAAGCTGCTGGCGATCGGCGAGCCTCTGGAGATTGCCGGCCAGAGCGGCATTTTAGGCGCAGTCACGGCCACGCACGTAGTGTTGAATAGCGAAGGACGGGACATCACTGTTGCGAATTCAACATTCCTGGATCAGACGAGCAAGCAGTCATAAGGTCCTGAATAAAGAATCCTATTGAGCTTGCAGGGTTGGCCAATAGGTGAGAGATGATCAAATTCACTGCCTTCATCGTTGTCCTCGGTCTTTGTTGCGGTCTGGCGGCTCCGCTGGATAGTCAACAAGCGGCATCCGCCGGACAGGTATCCTGCGCTCATTGTGTGTTGACCGGCATTGACGTGCTGGAACGGCAACATTTCAGACTCTTACAACAGCTCTCCACCCGCCATGGGGGAAGATTGCGCATCGGGGTGATGACCAACCAGACCGGCCTGGACGCGGCCGGCCGGCGCACCGTGGACGTGCTTTTCCAAGATGCAGCGAGACAGGTTCCAGGTCTAAGTGTGACGACCCTGTTTAGCCCGGAACATGGCCTGAGTGGGGTTCTGGATACAGCGCACGTCAACGGGGGCCGGCATTTCGGTATCGCTGACAGCCGCGATCCCAACACCGGCCTACCCATTGTGAGCTTGTTCGGCGATAGTGATGCGCAACGCCATCCACAACCGGCACAAATGCGCAGCCTGGATGCGGTGTTCATCGACCTGCAAGATGTCGGCGTTCGCTTCTACACCTACGAGACGGTGGTGGGATATTTTCTTGAGGCAGGCGCCAAGACGGGAACGGAGATAGTCGTTCTTGATCGGCCGAACCCGATCAACGGCATAACGGTGCAAGGCCCGGTGTCGCCCAACCGCCAGAGCTATATCAACTACATGGCTCTCCCGGTGCGACACGGCATGACGATCGGCGAACTGGCCACCTACTTCAACGCGGAAAATCATTTGCACGCGCGTCTCACGGTGGTGCGTATGGAGAATTGGCATCGTGACAACTGGTTTGATCAGACCGGGCTGACGTGGACCAACCCCTCACCCAATCTGCGGACTCTGACAGCCGCCACGCTCTACCCGGGCGTCGGCTTGCTGGAGGGAACAAACATCAGCGTAGGCCGGGGCACGGAAGCGCCGTTCGAACGGCTCGGGGCTCCGTGGATAAGCAGCGGCAAACTCGGCGCTTTCTTGAATGCCCGCCACATCGCCGGCGTTCGCTTTCTCCCCGAGAGCTTTGTGCCTTCCGCTGGAAATCTATTTGACGGAGAACGCTGCGAGGGTATCCACATCTTAGTGACCGATCGGCTGGCCCTTGATTCTCCTCGGCTTGGTGTGGAGATTGCGTCGGCGCTCTGGAAACTCTATCCGCGGGAATTTCGTCTGCAAGCTATCGATCCCTTGAAACTCGACCGGTCGACGCTGAGCGCAATCGAGGCAGGTACAGATGCCGGCCGGATCGCCGCGAACTGGAAGGGGGGCAGGGCGTCGTTCACGATGCGCCGCGCACGGTACCTGCTTTATGACCAACCGCCGGTGCCAGTCTACAATCAGAAGATCAGGGCGCGTTCCACGGAAGAGCGGTAACACCCCCTAAACAAGGAGACCATGAGGCCACGCATTCACTACGCCATCACTGCCGCCGCCGGAGCCATCGCGCTCAGCGCAACCGCTACACCCGCTACCGCGGCCCCGTTCGATGCCGGCAACCCGTTTTATGCGCCCAGCACGCTCCCATTTCAAGCGCCCGCCTTCGACAAGATTCACGACAGCGATTACCAACCAGCCATTGAAGCCGGGCATGGCGCAACAGATGGAGGAGATCAAGGCGATCGCCAGCAGCCCGGATGCTCCGACGTTCGCGAACACCATTGTTGCGATGGAGAAGAGTGGACGCCTGCTGGATCGCGTCATGTCCGTCTTTGACGCCGTCACCAGCGCCAACACTGACCCCGCTCTCCAAAAAGTGCAGGCGACCGAAGCTCCCAAGCTGGCCGCGCACGAGGACGCGATCTATCTGAATAGCCAGCTCTACCGTCGCGTGGAGGCGGTTTATCAGCAGCGCGAAGGTCTCAAGCTGGATCCCGAATCGCTACGCCTGGTTGAGTACTATCACCGCGAGTTCGTTCACGCCGGGGCCAACCTCTCCGATGCGGACAAAACCGAATTGAAAAAGATGAATGAAGAGATATCGACGCTGGAGAACGCATTCCGGACCAAGCTTCTGGCCGCGACGCAGGATGCCGCTTACGCGACGACCGACAAAAGCAAGCTGGCGGGATTGAACGATGCGCAGATAGCCGCGGCCGCGCAAGCGGCGCAACAGCGGAAGCAGGAAGGCTGGGTGCTGACCTTGCAGAACACAACCCAGCAGCCCTACCTGGCGAATCTGAGTGACCGCGCGACGCGTCAGTCGTTGTTTGAAGACTCCTGGAACCGCGCCGAGCGCGGGGGCACGAATGACACGCGGGCAACCATTATCCGTTTGGCCCAGCTGCGCGCCGACAAGGCGAAGCTGCTAGGTTTTCCCAATTTTGCCGCGTGGAAGCTGGAGGACCAGATGGCCAAGACCCCGGAGGCCGCGATGCGCTTCATGGATGACCTGGTCGCACCAGCCACGGCAAACGCCGCGGGCGAGGCGAGCGACATCCGGCACCTGATGGATGCGGAAAAGGGTGGCGCCGAGTTGCAGCCTTGGGATTGGGACTTTTATTCCGGGCAGGTGCGCAAGGCGAAGTACGACATCGACGATGCCCAGGTGAGGCCATACTTCGAACTCAACCACGTACTGGAGAATGGCGTGTTCTATGCCGCGAACCAGCTTTATGGGCTCACCTTCAGCGAGCGTAAAGACATACCCGTGTATCACCCCGACGTGCGCGTCTTTGAGGTGAAGGATGCGGACGGTAAGCCGCTGGCATTGTTCTACTGCGATTACTTCAAGCGGGACAATAAGAACGGAGGAGCCTGGATGAGCAACCTGGTTGGTCAGTCCAAGCTGCTCGGCACGCTGCCGGTGGTGTACAATGTGGCCAATTTCAGCAAGCCGGCGGAGGGCAAGCCGGCGCTGATTAGTTTTTCGGATGCAACGACCATGTTTCACGAGTTCGGGCACGCGCTGCACGGCATGTTTGCGGACTCTGAGTACGAAAGCCTATCCGGCACCTCGGTGGCGCGAGACTTTGTCGAGTTCCCTTCCCAGTTCAACGAGCACTGGGCGACGTATCCTGCTATCTTCGATCACTACGCCAGGCATTACGAAACGGGTGCGCCTATGCCGGCGGAGTTATCGGCTAAGCTCAAAAAGGCTAAGACGTTCAACCAGGGCTATGCACTCACAGAGATCCTCGCCGCAGCGGAGCTCGATATGCAGTGGCACACGTTGACGCCGGGGACAAAGATTGAGAACACAGACACCTTCGAGAAAGAAGCGTTGAAGAAGACGCACCTCGCGATTGGTTATGTGCCTCCACGCTACCGTTCCAGTTACTTCTCACATATCTGGTCCACCGGGTATGCAGCGGGTTACTACGCCTATCTATGGAGCGAGATGCTCGACGACGATGCCTACCAATGGTTTCTGGATCACGGTGGCTTGACGCGCGCGAACGGGGATCGCTTACGCCGCATGGTGCTATCGCGCGGCAATACGGAGGATTTGGCGGCAATGTATAAGGCCTGGTTGGGGAGCGACCCAAGCGTTAAGCCGATGCTTAAGGAGCGGGGCCTGAATCCGGAATAACGGGATCGGGGTGTCTCGGTTTGGAAGCTCTGTATCAGGGCACCATTGTCCTCATTCGCGAACGAGCTTGCCACTCTTTAATTCGGCGACGGATGATCCACGTGATCAACTACCAGCACTTTCACATCCGCCTTCTGCGCTTCCAGCTTCAGTCCTAGTTGCTTCTGTATGGCGGTGAAGAGCGGCGGCGGCTCGTTCGCTTCATCTGTTGGGCGACGCACCGGCTCCGGCACGTCCGCAAACTGCGTTTCATCCGGCGTCCACCTCATCGTGAAGTCCCACCGCCCCTCGAGGAGTTCCGTCTCGTCCACCACCGGCTGGCCAAAAATGCTTTGCAGATACTGCGCGAGATCCGCCATGGTGACGCTTTGCGCGACCAGCACGCCTTGAGGGTACAACAACACCTTCTGCGATGACGCGCCTGCAGCCTTCGTCATCTTCGGCCCGTCCTTGCCCACCAACAGACCGTAGGCCGCCACCTTCCGTTTTTCTTCATGGAACTGCAGCCCGAATCGCTCGGCGAGCAGCTTCTGCACGATCAGTCTGAACTGCGATTCATTAGGCATCCCCGGTGTATCTGGCTTCGCATCCATGTCCCATTTGTCCGTGTCCATCCAACCCGGCTTGCCGGCGATTTGTCGCGCTGGCAGGTTATACGCGAAGCTCATCAGAAAGCCGAGCGTGAGGTCTTTGATGACCAGGGTTCCTCCCTGCATTCCAAAATTGACAGTCTGGTTTCCCGGCTGATGCGGTTTGACCGTGGCCACCTCCACATCTGGCTTCGCGTCCGTGGCCATCGGCGCAATCTTCGCAGGCGCAGCAGGCGTCGCCCATTCGGTCCCTGGTTTCGCGCGTTCCAGCGTCAGAGGCAGCGAGCGCTTCGCGTACGTCATCGTCCCGTTCATGGAATTCCCGTCTGCCGACATCGTCCCCTCATACGTCAGCCCCGGAAAATCATTCGCGAACCGCAGCTTTCCCTCTTGAAAACGTGCCGAGCCACTGGCAGGCCCTATCTCCCCTTGGTCGGGGCTGTACAGAGTCGCACTCAGCGCGCCCTTCTCGTCCTTCGCGATTTTCAGCACCATGCGCAGATCCCGGCCTTCCGGCGTTTGTTCCGTGCCCTGCCACGTCCCGGCGATGCCGCTCTTCTCGATCCTGTTGTCTTGCACGGGCTGCGTCTGTCCGTTCGCCGCACGTAAGAAGCCCGCCGCCAGGGGTACGCCCACCGCCAGCACACAGGCCAGCGTCAGCATTGCCTTACGCCGCAGGTCCAGTTTCCGCTCGCCCTGTCCGGACAGGATCCTCGCGATCCGCTGCTTCAGCTCCGATCCCATTACACCCGAGATGCATGTGGTGGGAGACTCGGTAAAGAACTTGCAGACATTGAGAATGCTTTCGGCATAGACCTCCGCCTCGTTGCCGAGCTGCAAAACGGCTTCGTCGCAGGCACGCTCACGCTCCTTTACCAGTTGCCTCTCCATCCACCAAACCACCGGATAGAACCAGAAGATCGCCTCCACCAACATGTGGATCGCAGACGTTAGATTGTCCCGGCGCTGTACGTGGCATACTTCGTGCGCGAGAACGGACTCCAGGTGCGCGTCGTCCATATGACGCGCAATTCCCTCCGGCCACAGCAAGACGGGGTGGATGATGCCAAAAACTCCCGGCTCCGTTGAGTTGCCCGTAGGCAACAGCGGGACGGACCTCGGCAATCCTGCCACCCGCTCCGCTTTGCGTAGGAGGTCAAGCTCGCGTCCCGCGATTAACGGCGTTGCCGACCGCACTAATCGGGAGATTCGCCGCCACTGCACACACCAAAAGCCCATGGTCGTGATGAAGCCGATGAGCCAGACCAATGCGAACATCGTCGGGAGAATAGGAATCGGAACGTGGGAAGCTGTCGGCTGTGCAGCGGGAATGGCACTCGGTGTATTGAGGGCCGTCGCCTCGAAGAACGGCTGACTCACCTTTTCGATTGCGACGTAGACACTGGTCTTCGGCGCCGCATGGCTTGGCCAAGGCAGCTGGCTTCCCAGGCTGACCAACAGCGCGAACGGAATCAGGAACTTGGTCGATGCTGCCACCCACAGCCAGTATCGTATCCGCGCCTGGTTCTTCCGAAGTAGGACTGCGAGCAACGCGACGATGCCAAAGAAGAGTGTGGACTGCCACAGGTGGTCGAACAACTCACGTACCCCAAGCCCCCACATTGGAGAAAGAGATTCGGGAGTCATGGCTTCTTGTTCTTTCGCTGCAGTCGCTTCAGTTCCCGCTCGGCTTCTTTGACGTCCTCCAGCCCGATCTTCCCGGACCTCACGAGATGCATCATGACCAACTGGGAGCGTCCGCCGAACATCGCGACCAGTTCATCGATCAATCTCAGTTGGGCCGCATCCCGCGAGATGAGCGGCGCAAAGAGGTGGAAGTTGCCAACCTTCCTTGTACGCTGCACGATCTTCTTCTCTTCCATCCGGTAGATCGTGATCTGGATGGTTCCATAGGACGGCCTGGACTTTTCGGGAAAGCTCTCCTGAATCTCGCGGATGGACACCTCGCCGCGAGTCCAGAGAGTTTCCATGATCTGTACTTCGAGCTTTGACAACTTCGGGCCAGGCATCAAGCCTCCAACACGTGTTGTATTTTCTATAACACGTGTTGTACAGCTGTCAAGAATCCTATTAGGACCTCGGATACCGCAGGCTCAGCGCTCTTTCCCCGCCGGGCTCCCCGGCCGTTTGCACTCATGCGCGTTCGAAAACGAGAACGTTCGGCTTACGTCCACTCGCCGGCTGAATAGTCATGGTCAGAGTCTTGCCGTCTGGAGAAAGCTGGATATGTTGTGTGTCGGCCGCCTTGCCATTTCTCTTCTCCGTGAACTCGATAGTGCTGGCATTCACGCGGCGCGACGACGACATGGCGCCCGCTGACGCGTTCGCATCCTTCACCGGGTAGTCCTTGCCGTCAAACTTCATATTTTTCGTGGAGTGCTGGGTCTGATCGATGAAGGAAAGGCCGCTGTCTTGATAGGGCTGCACCTCGATTTCGATCCGGCCGGGCTTTTCGCTGATGCTATCCCACGTAGCAGCAAAGCCGGAGGCTCCTCCAATGGGTGTGTAGATGTAATGGATAGTGAAACTGGAGCCGTTGGGCGGGTAGCCGGTGAAGTCGTCGCGCAGCGAGTTGCCGTCCGGAGAAAGCGTCCAGATGGCGGAGATCTGCATACGGCCGTTCTTCTTACGGATGACTCTCCAGACACGGGGAGCTTCTGCAGTTACCGCGAGGGTGGTTCCCTCGATACCGGGTTGATCGGTGCCGTTGGCAACAATGAATTCCGGGCCGCCACCAAAGTCGAAAGCGTAGCGGTTCGTTCCCGCGGACGTGACCTTCATCTGGTCGTGCATAGTGCTTTTTTCCGGGTTGAGCTTCCACTTGCCGACGAAGGAGCCGTTAGCAGCGTGAAGCCTGGTGGTTGCGATGGCGATAACAAGCAGTAATTGAAAGAGCCGTTTGAGCATGGCGTTCTCCGCAGGTCGATTAGCGAGCCCTGTTTAGAGAAGCTTCAATGCACTTAGATGGCCAATGGATTTCGCAACATCGCGCAGAGAGGATCGAGTGCAGGGAGAGACTGAGTTAACTGTAGGTTTCGTCGCAGCCAGCGACAGAATCGTTCGGAAACGAACAGCGTCGTCTGAAACTGGACAGCGGATGCTTCGGTGGCTCTCCCCTGTCGAGGTACTCGCCATCAATGATTTGAGGTCTTCATCGCCTGCAAAACCGTGCCAAAACGGCGAGATAGTTCTGTAGCTTCGTCGGCGGCACCATCTACGGCAACCGCCTCAGCCAATGAGCGTATCCAATTCCGCAAAGCTCGCGGTGCCCTCCATCGGACCTATGCGCGTCACGGCAATCGCACCACTGGCGCAGGCATAGCGCAGCGAGTGTTCGACTGCTTTGCCCTCTTCGCGGCACGCCGCGTACGTCGCGCAGAAGCAATCGCCGGCGCCGGTGGGGTCGACCTCGCGGACCGCGAACGCCGGTACGTCCAGACGGCACGACCGGTCGTAATAGGTGCAGCCGGCGCTGCCGTGCTTCACCACGATCTCTCGAATACCGAGGGCGAGTAGCGGCTCGATGGCCTCGGCTTCCGTTTGAGCATCGACGAGCAGGGCCACCTCGTCGCCGCTGGGCAGAAACACGTCGGTCTGTTCGAGGATTGATCGCAGCGCTTCCCGCATGCCGGCGCTTCTGAGTATCTCCGGCCGGATGTTCGGGTCGAAGGAGATTGCCCCACCTCGGCGCTTCACGATGCCGATTGCCTTGCGGACGGCTGCGGTGATTCCCGGAGAGAACAGCGATGAACCCATGACGTGAAACCACGTGCAATCGGCGAGCACCGACTCCGTGATGGACGACGCTGAGATGCGGCCGGAAGCGCTATTGGCAATGTTGAAGATGAAGTGGCGCGCGCCCGTCTCCGCGTAGGTGACGAACGCGCTTCCGGTGACCGCGTCGGCGAGCACCGCGATGGCACTCGTGTCGACACCGTCCCGCCGCAGGCGGTCGATGTTCAGCCAGCCGAAATCGTCGTCACCTACGCAGCCGATGATCCCGGCCGGACGTCCAAGCCGGCCCACCTGGTCAATGAAGATGGCGGGAGCGCCGCTCGGGAAAGGCCCCACCAGTGTGCCCGGCGCGCGGAAGCTCTGGCCGCGCTCGGTCGCCATGATCTCTACCAGGATCTCCCCGATTGTCATGATCCGGGCCATTCGACTCCTTTCAGGGGCGACCCTCGGTCCGCACGTCGATCGCGACCGCGCACAGAATAACGCAATTCCGAGTTGTCGAGTTATTTACATATCTGATCTACGGGTATGCGGTGAGCTACCGCGCCTCCCTGTTATCGGGTGTGCCGTATCACATCACACGACGTGGTGTAGATAAGTGCGTGACTTTCTCGACGGAGGAAGCCCGTCGAACCTACTTGCAGATCAGGCTGTCCCCATAGTATCCGATGGATCGCCCAGCGAGCGCCGCAACGAGATGCTCGAAACGGCAATGCGCAAGGTATGCTTGAAGCAGATTCCAACGGAGGAGAAGCGTGATGGAGTGGGAACGCTTAATTCGATTTGGGCTGCTGGGCGATGCGAATCTGGAAGCATGGGCGATTCTGTTGGTGCGGGTCGCGTTAGGAGTTTTTTTCGCCATCTCCGGGGGAAATAAACTCTTTGTCGCTAGCCGGACGAAAGTCATGTATGAAACCCTGGTCGCGGCCAAGATCCCGTTTCCACGGCCGATGACCTATTGCGTGTCGGCGGCAGAATTCGTCGGTGGTTGCTTGCTGGTTGTGGGACTTCTGTCCAGCTTGGCTTGTTTTGTGTTGCTGATCGACATGCTGGTCGCCATCTTGACCACTAAGCTTTCTGGCGACATCAACGCGCTTTCCCCTCTTAACTGGGTGGACGATTTTCTCTACTTTCCTGAAGTTCTTTACGTATTGTTTTTTGTGTGGCTGATCTGTTCCGGTCCAGGAAAATTCAGTCTGGATCGCCTGATGGCGACTCGATTCAATTCATGAGCGATGGAGAATTGCAGCGACCTGATATCCATTCACCATCCCTGAATGCGGCGGCCCGAAAAAACGGGCTTTGCGGACAATAGATTGCAAACGATACCAAGGTGTGGACCAATACCTTGGTCCAATTGTTTTGCCTTTCCTCGTCAGGCTTAATTATGGCTGGGTTATCGATACGAATGAACTGGGCTCAGCAAGTGAGCACGGTTGATCGGAATTGGGGTCGGCAATGGACAGCGTACAAATCGAACAGAAGAGCTATGAGATGCCCCCGCGGGACGGGATCAGCATCGCGCATTTTCTGACCGTCGCCGACATCGAGCGATCGGCTCGCTACTACGAAAAGGTCTTCGGCGCTCGCATTCTGAGCCTGGGCGACGGCAACGCGCCTGGGTACCTTCAGCTCGCGAATATCTGGATGATTGTGAACGTGGGGGGCGGGCCGACTCCGGACAAGCCGACGGTATCGCTGAGCGTCCCCGACCCGGATCACATCAGCAGCTTTTTGAATTTCCGGGTTGCCGATATTCAAGCGTGCTATGCGTTATGGAAAAGTCGAGGAGCCGAGTTCATCACGGAGCCGCTGACCAAGTACGGCGAGATCCGCTGCTACATCCGCGATCCTGACGGCTATATCATCGAGGTTGGTCAAAGCACAGATCTTACGTACGGTTGACGCGTGGCGCGGACGGCGCCGAGGTTGGGGCTACGCTCTCAATGTGCGCGACGTAGCTTCTGCCGCATTGTTTCCACGATCAGACCGATGAATCCATACGTAAGAGTGTTCGCAAGAATGACCCAATAGACACTAACGCCGAAGCGGAAACGAACACTAGCGAGCGCGATTGGCTGAGTCAAAAGGGCGAGATTCCACACAATCGGTTCGGTGGGAGTAATCGGACTCGGGTTGGCAGAGAAGGAATACAACGCCCAGCCGACCGCAACCAGAAAGCCCAGACCCGCGCATATAGCAATTCGGAATTTCATAGCTGCAGCCTCCCCAACAAGCGTGATTTTACGCCCTTTGGGATCTGCCGAGCGTGCCCGCCAGATCGAAAGCGCCTCGGTCGGAGCTGCCCTACTGCTCCACGAGCTTCAATGGCGGGCAGAGGCAGAGGTGTGGTTGCCTGCTGCTGACCACTGTATTTTCACAGAGATGAATGGCGCATGGTAGTCTGCCCGGTATGCCAGAGAAGCGTTGGGAACGTCACCGCATGGAGCATGGGAAGCACGAACCGCAGGGGCAGGGTGAGGCGCTCGATCATGAGCAGCGTGCTGATAGTAGTCATGCGCAGCACAACAGGCATGCCGACCATCGATCCGAAAACGCTCATTGGCGCCCTTACGGGGAGTTGCATCATGCCGAGCCTGGCTCGCGTGGGTTCGATCTGGCACAAGCGGCGGTAGAGGAACTGCGCGAGGCCGGGTTCCAGCCGGGATTTGGCCGGGACGTGCAGGAGCAGGTGTCAGAGATCGAGCGAGGCATCGCGCATTGGCGTGAAGCTACGAGCATGGCCGATCTGCGTGGGTTGGGTTGGTCGTCGATTGACAACGACACGTCGAAGGATCTCGATCAGATTGAGGTGGCAGAGCGTGTGCCGACGGGGATTCGCGTGCACGTAGCGATTGGTGACGTCGCCGCAGCGGTCGAGAAAGGGTCGCCGATCGACGAGCATGCGCAGAATCAGACGCAGACGATCTATACGGCGGTGAAGAACTTTCCCATGCTGCCATTAGAGCTTTCGGCAGGGCTGACATCCCTGAATGAAAACGAGGATCGCCTGGCGATCATGATGAGCTTTACTGTGGCTTCGAATGGCGAACTGCTGGACGAAACAGTTTCGCGGTCGTGGGTGAGGAACCGGGCGCAATTGGCGTATTCCCACGTGGGACCGTGGCTGGACGCGGGCGGCAACGACACCAAGAACGTCGTACATCTACGCTCGGACAGCGCACGCGAGCATGACAGTGATGAAGCAGCGTTGACCAAGATGGATGGCAATACCAACCTGCCTGCAGATTGGCTTGCGGAGCAGCTCAAGTTGCAGGATGAAGCCACCGAGGCACTGCATCGCACGAGGATCGCTGCAGGCGCCCTGGACTTTCACAAGGCGGAAGCTGAACCGGTGTTGATGGATGGTCACATTGCGAGCGTGCATGAAGTGACCCAGAATCGCGCGATGCACCTGATCGAAGACCTGATGGTAGCGGCGAATGGGGTGATGGCCCGTGCCCTGCGCAAGGGCGGACGCAGTGGATTGCAGCGTGTGGTGAAGACGCCGGAGCGTTGGAATCGCATTGTTGCGCTGGCGCAGCTAAAGGGGAGGACTCTGCCGGAGCAGCCGGATTCAGTGGAGTTGAATAGATTCCTGCAGGCGCAGCGGGAGAGTGATCCGGATCATTATCCGGACCTGGCCGTGGCGGTGATCAAGCTAATGGGGCCGGGGGAGTACATGCTGATGCGCGCCGATGATGATCCGACGGGGCACTTTGGTTTGGCGGCGCGCGACTATACTCACTCGACAGCGCCGAATCGCCGGTTCCCGGACCTGGTAACTCAGCGTATCCTGCACGCGATGATGGACGGTGCGCCTCCGCCTTATACCGATGGGGAGTTGGCGGCGATCGCGGAGCATTGCAACGAGGCAGATAAAGCATTGCGGAAGATTGAGCGCAGGATGCAGAAGCGCATAGCCGCGGTGGCGATGAGCGGCCACGTGGGCGAAGACTTCAAGGCCGTGGTTACGGGCGCGAGCGATAAGGGTGTTTATGCGCGAGTGATCGATCCTCCGTTTGAAGGGCGCGTGGTCGAGGGAGAGAATGGGCTCGATGTGGGCGACGTGGTGCGGGTGAAACTGATCCACACAGACCCGGCGCGCGCGTTTATTGATCTTGCCCGAGTGTAGGTCCCGCTCATCCGGCGAAGAAGTCACGGTCGGGGCGGCGGCGGTCGCACTCAATGATTCAGTCCTGAATCGGCGGCAATTGTCCTTATAGAAGCAAGCTGGCCTTCTGGCGACCGGTCCCGGTGCCGGCGGATCCCGCGAAGTCTTGCGCAATCCTGGATTGGCCGATTAGGGCGAGACTCCATCGAAGGATGGAGTAAGGCACCCATCGACAGGTGCAGGACAATCTTTGACTTAACCATTACTGTTCATCCATGCAGCCGACAGAGCGTTTTCTTTCCCTGAGTGTAAGCGGACCCCTGCTGCTGGCGTTCGCGGCCACAATTCTGTGATTTACGGAGCCTTGACGATGCGGCACGTTCTGTGGCGCGCATGTCACTGCGATCCATGTCAACACGGGGTCACGCGAACTACCGGCGTCACGCTCTTTGTCGTGCCAAATTTTGCAGGAGACTCGAAAACAACATGAACATCGTTCGCAATGTGCTGGCCTTTGTAGTGCTTGCTTGCCTCAATGCCTCTGCGCAGCAGATCACGGGGAACTTTCGCGGAACAGTGACAGACCCAAGCGGCGCCGTCCTGGTGGGCGCCGAAGTAACAGCACAGCAGTCGGAAACGTCCCTGTCGCGCACGACGACCACAGATCGCAACGGTAACTACGTTCTTCTGGAACTTCCGGTCGGACACTACCGCCTGCATGTCGCAGCGAAAGGCTTTGAGGAATACGTGCAGGATGGCATCACGCTCAACGTGAACGAGACGGCTTCGGTCTCGCCCCATCTCGCGGTCGGGTCGGAAAAGCAACAGGTGCTGGTGCGCGCCGATGCCGACTTGATTGAGCCAACCGTCACCAGCATGGGTGAGGTGGTGCAACAGCGGGAATTGCTGGATCTGCCGCTGAACGGACGCAACTTCTCGCAACTTGGCTTGTTGCAGCCTGGGGTCGTTCCCTTGACGCCTGGGATAGCCGAAGCGGGTGGATCGCTGCGCAATGGACAGGCTTACGCGGTCAATGGCCAGCGGCCCGAATCCAACAACTTTCTCATCGATGGCGCGAACAACGTGAACGGCGTCGACGGTGGATTCGTGCTCAAGCCGCCGATAGACGCGATCAGCGAGTTCCGTATCATCACGCTCAACGCGAATGCTGAGTTCGGAGACGCGCTGGGATCGACGACCAACATCATCACGCGCTCGGGCACGAACCAGTTCCACGGGACGTTGTGGGAGTTCCTGCGCAACGACTACCTGGACGCCAACAATTATTTCGCGCAGACCAAGGAGCCGCTGAAGCAGAACCAGTTTGGCGCCGCGGCCGGTGGGCCGATCAGAAAGGATAAGACGTTCATTTTCGGCTTCTATGAAGGCTTCCGCAATCGCCAGGGCGAGACGGCACTCACCACAGTACCGTCGCTGAAGCAGCGTACCGGCGACTTCTCTGAAAACTGCCCGCAGGGCTTCACGGACGGCTTCTGCAACAATCCGTCGAACCAGCTTTTCAACGTCTTTGCCAACGCGCCGTACCCGAATAACCAGGTGCCGGCGGCTCAGTTCGACCCGGTTTCACAAAACCTGCTGAGCTTCTTCCCGCTTCCTAACGCCGGGACCAATCTGTTCTCCACAACGCAAACCTTCAGCAATAACACCGATCAGTTCGGCATCAAGGTCGACCACTACCTCGATCAGAACGACACTTTGACCTTCCGATACATGTTCAACCAGCTTTCCCAGGTCGATCCGCTATCGCCGGGCGGCGCCAGTGTGCCTGGCTTCCCGGTGGGTGAAAACCAGCGCGCACAGAACTTCGTCGCGCAAGAGACGCACACGTTTTCGCCAACCGTCATCGCTGTTGGGCGATTCTCGTTTCTGCGTAACAAGTTCCTCTACGGCGAGCATGAGAACCATGAGTTGCCCTCAGAGCTTGGATTTAAATACACCCCGAGTCTCGAAATCGCTGCCGGACCGCCATTTATTCAGATAAGCGGCTATACCGATGTGGGTGATCCGATCACCGGCCCGCGCAACACCTATGAAGATGTCTATGACTTGTCGGGATCGCTGAGCTGGGTGCGCGGCAGGCACGAGCTGAAATTCGGCGGTGGATACCAGCGCCAGGAGATCAATGTGCTGCAAGGGATCGCGACCAACGGCTTCTTCGTATTTGCGCCGTTCCCGATCACAGATGCATTCGCCAGCTTCCTCACTGGGCAGCCCGTGGTCTTCCTGCAAGGCATCGGCGATTTCTCGCGCGGTATTCGCGGCAACAATGGGTACGGGTTCGTGCAGGACACGTATAAGATGACGCCGCATTTCACCGTCAATGCCGGACTGCGTTACGAGTTACCCGAACCCTATACCGAAATTCATAACCGGTTGTCATTGTTTGAGCCGGGAAAGCAGTCCCGGGTTTTACCGAGTGCGCCGGCGGGATTGCTCTATCCGGGCGATCCCGGTGTGCCCGCGGGCTTGATTCAAACCGATATGAAGGCGTTTGCCCCGCGCTTTGGCGTTGCATGGGACCCCAGCCGTAATGGCAGGCTGCTGGTAACCGCGGCGTACGGCATCTTCTATGAGCCCTATTACACGGGCCAGGGTGGACCCTTGCAGGCGCCGATCAGCGCGCCTCCCTTCCTGGGAACGCCGCAAGTAAGCTTGCCGGACTTCGCGGATCCATTCAACGGCAATCCTCCGGCCCCGGGGACGTTCTCCCCTTCCCTCACAAACCTGACTTTGTCGCCAACCTTGACACTCCCTTACACCCAGGATTGGGACGTGAATGTGCAACAATCGTTCGGGTCCGATTGGCTGTTTGAGATCGGATACGTTGGTACCAAGGGCACGCGCCTGCCGCGCTTTATTGAAGGGAATCCAGCGGTATTCGTTCCCGGATACGAGGACGGCCAGCCGATTTCAAACTCGAGTAATGCGGATCAGCGGCGGCTTTATTCCGGCTGCACACTCGCCGATTCACCCAGCGCGTGCGTGTTTTCCTCGACCGGCGAGATTGCGGGCATCGCCAACTCGGCCTACAACGCGATGGAAGTGTCGATGCGCAAACGGTTCAACCACGGTATGGGCTTCCTCCTGTCGTACACGTGGTCGCATGTGATCGACGACGTTTCGTCGTTTAACATCACGGGATCGGCGGCGAAGCCGGTCGCAGGCGAAAATGATCTGGCCCAGGATCCCTTCAATCTGGCGGCAGAGCGAGGCCCCTCGCTATTCGACGCGCGCAGCCGATTCGTTGGCAGCTATCAATGGGAGCTTCCGTTCTGGACGCAGGGGCAGAACTGGTACCAGTGGGCATTCGGTGGATGGCAACTGAATGGCATTGCCACACTGATGAGCGGCACGCCGTTCACCGTCTTCGACTCCAACGACGTTGCGGCGCAAGGCACCGCGCCCGAGATCACTGGATTCTCCGCGCAGCGGCCCAATCTCATCGGCAACCCGAACAACGGGCCGCGCTCGGTGGGCGCCTGGCTCAACGTCAACGCCTATCAGCGGCTTGATCCCACAGCCAACGCCGGCCAATTCGGCACCGAAGGCCGCAACGTAAATCTCGGCCCTGCTTATGCCGACTGGGACTTCGCAGCGCTTAAGAATTTCAAAGTGACCGAATCGACACAGTTGCAGTTCCGCGCGGAGCTGTTTGACATTCTGAACCGCACAAATTTCCGGTTGCCCGACAGCGACATCAGTTCGCCGACCTTCAACCATATCCTCGAGGCGGAATCTCCGCGCCAGGTGCAGTTTGCGTTGAAGTTCATGTTCTAGCAGGCGTTTACCCGGCCGCTCATAACCCTCGTGCGGCTGGCTCGCGGGAGTGGGCTGCCTGGATTCACCATGGCTTCGGATGCGCAGAACGAGCGACAGGTGATGGGACCCTGTCGCCGTTCCCTCCCGTGCGAAATTTGCGAAATATGCGAAAAATGCGACCTAAGCGAATTATTCCTGGTCTTGCACTCGGATCGATAGCGGATAAGATGAATCCGCCATTGAGTTATGCGTCCAAGCATCGTTTAAGCATTGGTTTGAGAATGCTTGAAGCATCCTTTAAGCATTGGCTGGAGGATGCTTCAAGCATCACTCCATAGCCCCGGCAGCGCATCCCCATCGTTCTCGCCGAACATCTCCAGCGCCTTGCGAAAGAACGATGTTTCGCAAAGGTTTGCCTGCAAGCCAAGGATCCCACGGAAGGTACGGCTGTACAAGAACCCTTATTAAAACAGATGAGGAAGACCGGGTAGTTAACTAAGAGTTACTCCGGTGGTCTCGTGGTAGCCGCACATCGCAGGGCACGTAAGTTGTCTCGGCGGGAGTGTTTCGTTCATTGACCCAGGAACTGAAACTCTGTGGCGTCCCCTTTACCCACTGAGCGGTAGTTGTGGTTTTTCACGATCTTGAGATGTCCATCGCGAATTGCCTTCTTGCGGTACCGGCTGATGGTCATGGGTTGGCACTGCAAGATCGGCGCCAGCTTATGGCACGGGAGCATGAAGGACGAGGCCGGCAGCTGGCGCTGCAAAGACCGCGCGATCTTTAAAAAGATTGTGTAGCCGGCGGGGACGTTGGGATCCGCCATGAGAGGGGCTTCCTTTGCTTCCAGAAGCGCGATGGTGAGGCGGTCGTAGCCAGGGACAGAGCGGCACTCCACCCACACACTATCGAAGGCCATCTCGGCATCGGCTGTTTCCATGCGCAGATGATCTGTCCAGAACTCCCGGCCAAGCACCCGTTTTACCTGCACCAAAGCCCGGTTTTCGTCGAGATTGACCAGGAGCGGATGGGCCTTGGCGAAGCGCCCAAAGTCCCACGCTGGTGTTTGCCACTCGTGTTCCGTCGGCTTTCTCAAAGTATCTAAATACGCTGCCTGAAGAACGGCAGCTAATAGGTAGCGGTCGAGAGGCCACTTACTCAGTTCCTCGACAGAAATGCGCAAAGATCGTTGGTTAAACAACTGCTCGCGCCAAGCAGATACTTGCTCATAGGTGAATGTTGTTTTTTTCTGAGCTTCGGAAGCCATGTGTTTCCTTGAGTATCTCTGGATATCTTGAGTATCTGTGTATCTGTATGTCTGTGTAACAGGTACTTATTGGATAGAGAACGAACCATCCTCCCAGCCGGGCGCGAGCGGCCTTCGTCCTGATGCGATCTGGGTTTATACCCTTCCACCTGGAGGACCGGCCGGGTACTACCAAAAGGGGGATTTTGGGGGCCGGCTTGGCATCGCCCTCAACTGTAAGGTATGCCCATATGCAGGGGCTGTCAAACGAGGAGCCACAATATATCGGAATCCTGGCCACAGGTTCTGTCTCCGACTGGCAGAACTTTGTGGATATATTCGCTTTTTATTCGCCTATACTGTTCTCATGTTTCCCGGACCAGAAAGCGCGAAGCTCGTCGTAGTTCAGTGCAAGGGCTGCCACGAAAATATTCCGGCGCCCGTGGAGGGCATGCCGGCGCAACCGGTCGCTGCAAGGTGTCCACTTTGCCATGAGCATAGGCGATATCTACCGTCGGAGGTGTTCCTCGGCCGGCTTTCGCACCTGATGATCCGGAAGCCGGTGCGTACGGCAGATGGGCGGGTAGGATGATGACGCCTAGGTTCAAGGGAAAGCCCAATTTCGACTTCTCAGTTCCCTGCCCGCTTTGCGGTTACAAGATTCAGCCGAACGAGCAGATGCTTGTGGCATCGCTCACCATCAAGTGTCCGAAGTGCGGCGGAGTGTTCGACGCAATGGGTGGCCGGAAACCCATCAGCACTTCCTGAGGGCGGCTCCCACACGGCATACACTCGGTCCCGTGCCAAAGAAGCGGCGGTGCTTACCTTGCGGTTGGGGGCTGTCCTCAGGGACGCCTAGGGATTATGAGGACAGCAACTTATTCCCCAAAAATTGCTGCAATAGGTATGTTGTCCCTTTATCTCTCCAATTCTGGAATGATGCAAAATCGTCGAGTCACTCATCGAGAACCAAAGCACTTGGACGTATAGTCGACGGACAAGTGAAACGCGGATTAGTAAACGGAGCCAGACGTCACTTACGTAAAGGGGCTTTGGCGCTGCGTGGAGTGAAGTCGATCATCCCGGCCCGCGGTCGTCCGCCCGCGCTCAGGTCATGATCCAGAGCCTCGCCCAACCTGTTGCCACAGACGTCTTCGAATCGTTCAGAGACCACGAGGCGGTGCCCCCCGGCGGCCCAGGGGTGGCTCGGGACAAGCTGCGCCGCGGTTCCGTCCGGTGCGAGTAACACACGCGTCTGAACGACCTCTCCGGACGCGGTCAGGACTCCGATCTCGTCCTCGCAGAGGGCGGCGTCCATAACTCTGTAGAAGTGCACGACGGCTGGATCGAGGCTCCCCTCTGTTGGTGGGACGAGACGCCAGGAGATATCGTCGATCGCTTCCAGAACTGGATCGCTTACGCGGAAGCTATGGCGCGCTGTCTGTCCGAGCGCCGTGACGACAAGGCTGTACGCCCTCCCGACGACAAGCGCCGGGTCGTGAGTCGGGTCCGCCCCAAGACCGCGTTTGATCCTTCCCGGCTCCATCAAAACCGTCAAGCGTCGCCCATCAAGCGACCAGAGCTCCTGCGACAGAACGAGGAAGGGGTCGCGCACCACCTGCTCCTCCTCATTCAGCAGCCAGAGTTGGTCACGATCGAAGTGGGCCTCTCCTGGCCTCGGAAAAAATATGTAGAAGCGCAGGGTGTTGGCGGGAAGCACCTTGGCTTGAGGAGAGATGCGGATCGGCATCTCAGGGAATGTTTGAATCCGCATCTCTAGCGCCCTCGAAGGTCAAGCCCGCAGTTCACGCCGCCCGCTTCGGCGGGAGTTGGGCGCCGGGGAAATCGGCCTCCACCCAGATCTTGTCTATCCGTGCCGGCAGAGGGCTAACCATCAGGGTCTCAAGCGTCAGATCGCCGGTATCTGCGTAGCGGGTCAGCGAGACGAAGAAGCGGTCGCTGAACAGGTCCGCCCGCAACGACGATCCGACGAACAGCACCTGCTTGCCGACCGGCCCGGCCGGCATGAAGGAGGATTGGTCCAGCATATGTCCCTGTGTCGGCCGGTTCTCGGGCGTGAAACCTTCAGCGGAGCGGATGCCGGAGAGCGGAACGATCATGGGGCCGCGAGCGAGATTGGTGATAAACAACTTGTCGTCGTCTCCATCACGGAAGGCGACCATGCTGATGGGCTGGCCGTTGCCCATGTCGCCGATCGTCTTACCCCTCACCTTCGCGCCGTGCTTCAGCTCTGAGACCGGAATGGTGACGAGCGGGCTGCAGGCGTAGGCGGCGATGAGGGTGTCCTCGCCATCGATGGTGCCGAACTGCATGGTCCGGATCGGCGCACGCGTTTCGTATTTGCCGTGAGCTAGGTGGTAGATCTCCAGTTGGGTCTCGCTGGCGGCCCCGGTGAACGGATAGGGGATACGCCGGAGCGTGGAGGAGAACTCCTGGTTCGAGACGCCGGCGACGAAGACGTCGCCGTTGTGAAACTTCAGGTCCACGATCGTCATGGAACGGATCGGCGTACGCGCCTTCTCGGCGAAGACCTCCGCCGGCGGATATGGGAAAAAGCCGGCCCGCGACTGAAAGGTCTTGCCCTCGTCGGGAACGTCAGAGAGTTGGTGCACCGTAACCTTCGACGATGAGAGGTCAAATGGGTGGATGTCGCCGGCAAGTGAGACGCTCACGACCGCAGGCTCGAGGCGATCTCCGTTGCGCACGCCGACTGACAGGTAGGGCTCGCGCGTCACGGGATGGACAGCCATCCCGTTCATCACAAGGCTTTTCGCCGTTACACCTAGCGCTCCTGCGATCTTCTCGTCGATCGACTCGAAGAGGAAGGGATCGAGCGAGGCTGGAGCCTGGCCGCGTTCCGTCTCGAAGGCAAAGACGGCTCCGAGCTTGCTGTCGCCTACGAAGAGGACCCCGTCGGGGCTAAAGGTCAGAGCCCCCGCCGATTGTGGGATGACTTGGTTACTGGTGTTCATGATGGTCTCCATAGATCGTCCGCTTAGGGCGGCGGTCAGGTTGAATGAGAAGAGGTTGCGTCTGACGGGATCAGGCCGCGAAGATAGCGCTTCTTTAGAGGGCAGCGTGGCTAACTCACCACTGGCTCATCTCTCATGGACGAAATATGCGATACGCCAAAGGCTCCCGCAACGGCAATTGCAGACATCCAGAGAGCCCAGCCAACGTACAAACCGTGATCGATCAAGATGCCTACAACCAGAGGTGCGAGAATCGCAGCAATCGACATCACTGATTGATTGACGCCCATCACGAGACCCTGACGCTGTGGTGAAACACGTTTCGAAATCCGCGCCGTGATCGTCGGCCTGAGAACCGCCGCGCCACTATGACTCAGGGTAAGGAATGCCAGCGTTACGGAGACTGTATGGCTCAGTGAGAGCGCGCCAAACCCGACGGCCATCAGCAGGAAACCAGCGAGGACCAAGCTACGCTCCCGGAACCACCGTAAAAGGTGTCCCAGAGCTATCGCCTGGAAGAAGACATTCATGAGACCGGCGTAAGCGAACAGAAACCCCGCGGTCTGCGGTCCCATCGGCTCTCCCTGCCAGCTGACGCGCCCGGCTAGAAACAGGGCGAAGCCGGATACGAATGTGTTGAAGGCAAAATAGAAAAGAGACAAGAGCAAAAAGAGTCCGCCCGTGGCTGGATCGCGAAAACATGCCAGGATCGGTTTGACGGGAAACAAAGTCTCGGACGTTCCTTTGTGCTCAGCCTTTATTCCCTTGGGCAACAGCACGGTCGTCGCCACGATGCTGAGAGCCGAAAGAACGCACGCGCCCCAAATCGGCGTCGTCAGGCTGTGCCTGGCCAGGAGCCCGCCGAGGCTTGGCCCCACAAGCATGCCTAGACCAAAAGCAGCTCCGACGATACCGAATGCCTTTGTTCTCTGTTGGGGTGGCGTATTGTCCGAGACGTATGCATGTGCGACCGAAATATTCCCCGCGGTCAAGCCGTCGATGATCCTTGCCACAAAGATGAGCCATAGGGTGTTCGATAAGGCGAGCAGTATGTATCCCGCAAGTGTGCCGACCTGGCTAATCACCAACACAGGTTTCCTGCCAATTCGATCCGAGAGCTGCCCCAGCGGAGGTCCAGCGAGCAACTGACAGAGAGCGAAAACCGATAGCAGCAGACCAACGATGAAGGCCGAAGCTCCAAAATGCTCTGCGTAGAAGGGCAATAGAGGAATCATCAGGCCGAAGCCCATGATGTCGGTGAAGACAATGAGAAAGACCGGCAAAAGAACTTTGCCGACGGGGGGAGCGGACGGGGTGTTCGGAATCTGGATCGCGCTTGTCATAGTTTCCGTCCTAAGGAGGTGTTTCGTCCGGGTGTATAGGGGTTGTAAAACTGGTCCGCAGGGTTTCATTCCCCTGGGTGTCACTCAACAACGGGGCTTGGTCAGTCGATGACTCAGCGGATCAGTCCTGATAAACGCTCATCTCGTCAGTTGCAGTTGCTGAAAAGGAGCCGATGTATCAGGACTGATCTTCAGATGGACGCACAGGGCGACACACTTGCCTCGTCCGTGTGCACACACTTGGCCGTCTGCTCACGCACACCCTCCAGGGGGAGCCAAGACATGGAGGACCAGGGGGCTACTGCCCGACGGGCTGAGCGATTTCCTCCAGTGCTGCCACCACGGTTTCCGCCTCCACACGCCCGGTCATGTAATCCGCGTCGACGTGGGAAAACCGAATGATCCCCAAGGCGTCGATCACATACGTGGCGGGGACAGGGAGTTCGTAAGACGCTTCTCCGTTGCGGAGGGCCAGATCGTTCTTGAACACATTCTTGCCGAGTTCCTTAACCGCATCTCCCACCTGAAAGACGATGCCGAACTGCCGCGCCAGCTTGTTCTCGAAGTCGCTGAGGATTGGGAAGGTCAATTTGTTCTTTTCTGTTGCGACAATTCCGCCATTCGGTTTTTCAGGAGAGACCGCGATCAGTTTGGCGCCCAGCGCCCGCATCTTTGGCAGAGCCCCCTGCAGTTCACGCAGTTCGATGTTGCAGTACGGGCACCACTCCCCACGGTAGAAGCTGATCACGACCGGCCCTTCAGCCAGCAGACTTTTGAGCGAGACCTCATGGCCGAATGCATCCGGCAGGGTAAACTCAGGCGCGGCATCGCCGACTTTCAAAGCGTGATCCAACACGTCGGACGAGCGGACGCGCTCCATGTCAGCGGAAATAATGCTGAACTTATCTCCAAGTGAAGCCTGAATCTTCGCCTGTAGTTCCTGTGCCGCCTGTTTGTAAGACATATGGATCTCCTGAGTGCTATGCGTTGACTATCTGTAGCACTCGATACATAATGAGAGGGCGACTGGTCGGTGTCAAGAATTATTTTGGGGCACTCGCTACAGAATGAGAAAGGTCTCCCATGGCGCGGACTTTGGAGTTCGATTACGACACCACCTTAGAACGGGCGACACGGCTCTTCTGGAAGAGTGGCTACGCAGGCACTTCGCTGCGCGATCTGCTCAAAGAGATGGGTATTGGGGAGAGTTCGTTTTACAACACCCTGAAAAGCAAGAAGCGAGCCTACCTGGAGTGCCTGAAGCACTACAACGAGACAGTCGATCGAAAGCGTTCCAAAGAATTTCTTGCGGCACCCACAGCTGCATTGGGGGTACGGGCGCTGTTCAAGAACATGTTGGAATCTCTCGATAATCCCGACACACCTTCGGTCATCTGCATGATGGCCGGAAGCCTGACGCATGAGGTTCTTGATGAGGATGAACTGCGACAGTACATAGAAGAGCGAATATCCACGTTTCAGGGCGCGATGATCGCTCGGATGAGCGCCGACAAGCGGGATGGACTTCTCGCGAAGGGCTTCGAGCCTCAGCTTGTAGTGCCGGTCGTCCTTACTTACATGCAAGGCCTGTGGCGGATGGCCCTGGTGTCTTACGAGAGAACTCGCTTCGAGCGGCAGATCGATGTTTTTCTCACTGGACTCGGACTCTAAAGCGTCTTTGAACGGAGAGGACGCAAGTCGAGCGCATCGAGCGTGCTGGCCGAGAAATTATCGCGAACGCGAACAGCACTATCCCATCCAACTCTCGCCAACTCGGAAAATTACTACCCAGTGGCTTCCGGATAGCCGGTGACTCGCCCGGAACCCAAAAGCCCGGCCTCTCAAAGGCTCGATGAGTGCCTCGGCGATAAAGCGCTCATTGATGCTCCGTGAAAGATCGCAGGATTGAAGCGCACTGTGAGGATCGATGTCTGCTCTGGCAGGCGGGAACGTCTGAAGGCGCTCAACTCGCAGACGGCAGGTGCAGCGTCCTTTTCAGGAAGTCTTCACGATCTGCACGCGCCTTTTCATTCAGGGCGTGGTCAGCGTCGTAAAACTCAACATTCTTCGGCCCAGAACTCATTGCAACGTAATCCTTCGCATCTGCCAGAGGAACCCATGCTTCGTCATGCAGGCCATATTGAAAGAGCGCCGGGGCGGGCCCAAGCTTGTTTGCGTATGAGCCGGGATCGGCCCAGGCATTTCCCTTCAGAGTCTCCTCAACCTTCGCCATGTCAGTCGTCTTTCTCGCCTGCGCCATGCGTGGCGAGTCCGAAGAAATAACGTATTCCATCGTAGATTGCGGACCGCTCATGAATACGAACGCGGCAAACCTTTTATCTATAGCGTCGAGGATCGCACCGTTTCCTGCATTCCAGCTATGCCCCACGTAAGCGATTCTGCTTTGGTCAACATCAGCGCGCGCAAGCAAAAGGTCCAAACCTCTCCGCAGATCGATGACCTGCTGCGCCACCAGAACCGGGTTCGGTGTTGGCTTGAAACCTGGGCGATGCTGCGGAGAGTCGATCAACAGGGAGACAACACCTTTCGGCGCAAGCACGATCGCTTCCTCCAGAAATTCCTCTCGGCTGGAATTAGCAGCTCCCGGCATCAGCCAATGAGCCCAGATGATTGCCGCGAACTTTCCGGTGCCCTGTGGGATGACGAGATAAGCAGGGACCGTGTCTCCGTTCGAGCCCACATATGTGACATCCTGGATGGTCACACCATTCTGAACCTTCGTCGAGAGCTGCTTTACTCCGAGAGAGACTCCTGCGTCATAGCTGAAGTGTGCAGGATCGCCCGAACCAAGTGCTTGTCCCAATATAGCGCTATCCGACAGACACGCGGCCCTCAGGATCGCCATGCCGATCAAGATGCCAAGAGAATGCCATCCCCGGTGAACGAAATGTCTCCAACTCATATTCTCATTCACTCCGGGGGCGCCGAAAACGAGGAGCCCATGCTCTTAAATTACGGCTGAGGGAGCAGTCAGGACTCACTGGTATGGGCGGGAACCGGTGAATACTACCGGATTCAACTCGCGGGTTCCGGTCGGATCGTCGCCGATCCGGACAGAACCTATTTTCGGGGTAATTTCCGGATAGGCGGTCATACGCCCGAAGCCAATTGGCGCAGGTGAGAAAATCGAGAGGACCGTGAATGCGCAGCGCCAAAGCACGAAGGACATGTACGCCACTTACGGAAAAGCGACGCCCCAGCGCATTTTCATCACCTTGGTCGCCGCCGCTTGCGTTGGAGTGGCTTGGTGGGTCCTGTTTGGTCAAGCTCTCGAATGGGTAGACGCCCGGTTTGAGCTACATTGGCAGCCTGGCGATGAAGCTCGCCGTCTAGCCCTCGGCATCGCACTCACGATCTATTTCGTGCGTCTGCTTTTCACCCAATTTGTGTTTCTGAAAAGGACGGTGAGTTGGAGCGAGGCGTGGGCCATCGGTCCGTGGATCCTAATCATTTATCTGGTGCTGGCCTTCGCAGGCGGCACGAATCCCGCTCCATTTTCAGCAGCGAGCGTCGTCGGTTGCGTCCTTTTTGGGTTGGGTTCGTGGATAAACTCCTACGCAGAGTACGCTCGTCATATATGGAAGGAGCGTCCCGAAAATCGGGGGCGTCTCTATACGGCGGGCTTGTTCCGATATTCGCGGCATCCCAACTACTTGGGAGATCTGATTTCCTTCTCCGGGCTATGCATGATGACGGGGCGTTGGCCGACCCTCGCAATTCCATTGATCATGTTTGCTGGATTCCTGTTCGTCAACATTCCCATGCTTGATTCGCACCTTCGCCATCACTATGGCCCAGCATTTGATGACTACGCACATCGGACGAGCGAGCTCATTCCGTTTGCCCGCTGGCCGGGCAGTCGTGATTGATTGGACAGTTCCGAGTTGTCGTCAATCCGGACCTAAGCACGATCTTCGAGTTCTGTCCAAGATAGGCAGAACCGCATTTTCCGGGGACTACTTCCGGGTGAGCGGTGATCCAGACGGAACCCCGAATTCGCCTTCCAGGAACTCGATTCGCGTCTCGGCGATTTAGCGTTAAGCCAGAATTCCTCCCGTCTACATAGGCGTTTCTGAGGACTAGTCGCCACTAGAGGGGTGCTCTGGATTCGATCTCTAGCGCGGATCTGCGGATGGATCCATCAAAGGAGAGACGTTCGGGTAGCAAAGAAGAAAGTCGTAACTGTCCGCCCAGTAGGTAAGGTTTGTCTCCAGCGGCGTCCGCTTCTCTGAAGGGATTGCATGGAGAATAGGGCGCAGATCGCGGAGATCGAAAAGCGTGGCGTCATTCCCAGCGAAGCCTGCGAGAAGCGCAAAGGCTGGTTCATCCTGACGCTTGTCCGGTTCGGCGAGAGCCTTCGCTGGAAGAACTTTCCGCGCGGCGCTGGCGAGTTTTGGCATTCCTTACCTCCCCCGAGGGTAGGTAGGAATTGGTTGTTTGCGCGATTCCCGGCACTGTTCTTGAAGCTGTGATGCGGCCGCAAAGGTTACTGAGGCCTGCTTTGTGTAATCTTGCCCATCCGCACGAAAACGCTTTAGCCAGCGCGCGTCGTGTGCCCAACCAAACAGGGCAGCCCGGCATCGTATTCATCGCTATGCTAATGCCCGAGTCAGTACGCGAGTTGATTCGCTGCAGAATTTTGCGACCGCTATTGCGTCAGATTCGCGGGGGCGCAACACCGCGCCGATTGGCTTGGAGTCTGGCTCTGGGCTTGGTCATCGGCATCAACCCGACGATAGGGCTGACGACGCTTGTCGTAGTTTTACTCGCATGGGCTTTTAGATTAAATCAGCTGGCAACACAAATCGGTTTACAAGCGGTGGCGCCATTGCACTTGTTGCTGTTCGTGCCGTTCATCGAAATTGGCGTGCACCTGTTTCACACAGGCCGATTACCGCTCAGCCAACAGCAAGTCAGGCTTCTCAGCCACCATCCCTGGCGGCTGTTTCACGCTATCTGGCAGTGGGAGTGGCATGCGCTTGTGGTGTGGGGTCTGTTGGCCGCGATCGCGGCGCCTTTACTTGCTGTCTATATAAGACGCGCATTGGTTTTGTTCATGCGTCGCCATCGAACTCTCATCCGCACGCGTCCGGCGCTGCAGTAAACCACGTAAAAGTTGGCGTTTGTAACATCGACAGGAAGCAAGTCAGGTGATAGCAAACCTAATGCAGCCAATCTCAGGGGATAGATATCGCGTCGCCCTCTCTCCTTGGAAGTTACCGAAAATCGCGTTTTACAGGCGCGACGATCAGATTCGTGACGCCAAGCGGGTTTATGAGTAGCTGTTCATACCGGCCACCGATCTCGCTCTATCTAATTGAACTTGTTATTCAGAGGCGGATTGGGGGGAGAGCGTCACGTCTGCAAAATACCTTCTGGCGTGGCGATCCCAGGAGGACAGCCGTCCGGTCAATCGGGGTGTCCAGTGGCCCAAAACCTCAACGTTCAGCTTCGCTTAATTGTGACCGTCCTCGGCGGCAGGAGCCCAGAGGTGCAGGCGTTCACCTATCGCGTCGACTCTTCGACCCGGGTCTTTACTTTTCCCGTTCTGCAAGGAAATCAAGTGCGTCGCCCAAAGCAGCGCCATATGTTTCCTTCTCAGCACGCGGGAAATCCGTGAAGATTTCCATTCGTTGCTTCAATGAATTTTCGTCACGATCCACCGAAAGAAATATCGTCGCCACATAACGGTTGATGGCCAAGTAGTGTCTCAACTCAATACGGTAGTGCACATGTTTCCCAAAGAAGTCATAGGTATCGACTACTTTGGAAACAGTAGGGAACCCTGCGCGTTTGAATTCTTCAACAACGTTCATGCGAAACCCTCCAACGGCAATCATAGAGCGCCCAGAACTCTAGAACAAATGTCAGGACTGCTCGATCAAGAGCCGTATCGCTCCCGAGCGGCGATCGGGAGATTCGGGACAGGGAGATTCGGGACAGACGAAACTACTCCTGATTACCTGGATGCGTCTAGGCCGCTGAAATACATTTGGGGTTATTTCGTCTGTCGGGGATCCCCTGTCGAAAGTCCTCCCTCGAATTTCGCGATCAAAGCCGCTAGGGCTTGCGGCTGCTCACTCGTAGTGAAGTGACCGCCGGGCAACCGCTCGATCCGAAGGCCGAGTTTTCCCAGCCGTTCCTGTGCGAGGTTTACCTGCCGGTGTTCAAAGGCATCTTCGTCGCTGCCGGCCACTAGGAACGGGAACTGATCGCGATAAGCGGTGAACAGGCGGCCGAAGTCGAGCCGATCACCTTGCGCCTGGTGATCGGCCACGAAACCTGCGGCGGCGGCAAGAAAGAACAGGCCATCGTGGCGGTCCAAAACGCTTTGCAGTTCGCGCACCTCGGCATCTGTCACCCGATAGTCTTTGGACCAGGCCACCCCTATCAACATCTTGAACAGGGTGAAGGATCGGCCCGGTCCCGTGAACGCCCAGTTAGGGAGGAGGCGCAAAAATGGCGTAGTGAACCACGGGTGAGTATGTCCGTCCGGGAAGAGCCCGCCATTGAAGATGAAGACGCCGCGTATTTCCGGGCCGCCGGATGGCTCGCCCCGTTCAGCCCGTTCAAGCCGGCGTCGCAGGAGTTCCGAGATCACAATCGCGGAAAAGTCGAAGCTGACCAGCGTTGTGGACCGGACAGCCAGTTCGCGCCAGATCGCCTCTACGAGATCGGCGCGTTCGGCAGTGGAATAGGCATAGTCCTTGGGCTTGTCGCTATCGCCCATACCGACATACTCAACGAAGAGCTTCGGCATCTCGGCCGCATTCGGTAGATGCGGAAGAATCTTCGCCCATCCAAACGAGCCATCGGGAAATCCTGGCAGAAAGGAAACGACGTGCGCAAGTTCCCCCTCCCGCCTGAAGAAAATATCGAGGGGCGCATCTTCTGCTGAAACGATGGCCCGGGTTCTGAGGTCGTAGCCGACACGCTCGCCACCGGCGAACCAAGTTTGGGCAGACGAAGTTTGAATTCGGGAGAGAGTTTCTAGCGACGTATTGGCCTCTTTTCTCGTATCGAATGATTGGCATAGTAGCATGGGCTTATATCTTCTTTGACCTGGCGAGGCACGGCCTGACCTAAGTAATTTATTTGCTTTGAGTGTAGAGGGAAATCGCGCACTCCAGACTGTCCTCATCGCGTCATGCCGCTTCAGATCGCTCGAAGGGTATGGAGCGCGCAATGGGGCGTAGTGAGCCCATATACGCAAACGAGAAGTGCCGAGCACTTTCGCAAGACAAGGCAAGCGCCGTCGCCAGCCGAGCGATATAAAATGATTACATGGCGGCCGCACTCCACGGAAAAGTGGCTCTGATAACGGGCGGAAGTGCCGGAATCGGCAAGGCCGCGGCGAAGCTCTTCGCTGAGGCCGGAGCAAGCGTCGCGTTCGCCGCGCGGGGAGCCGAACGCGGACAGCGAGTTGAGCAGGAGCTACGGCAAGCAGGCTTCGATGTTCGCTTCGTACAGGCCGACGTATCTCACTCAGAACAGGTACAGTCTCTGATTGCGAAGACCGTCGAAACATTTGGCCGGCTCGATTGTGTGTTTAATAATGCTGCTGTCCTGGGTAAGATCAACCGCACAGCCGATTTCAGCGATGCGGATTTCGATGCCGAGGTAGCCTCCAATCTGAAGAGTGTCTGGCTCTGCATGAAATACGAGTTGCAGCAGATGCAGAGCCAGGAACCGCGTGGAGGCGTGATCGTAAACACCTCCTCGCTAAACGGACTTGGAGGCGCAAAAGGCGCAGCTCTGTACTCGATGTCCAAGGCAGGGATTTTAGCTCTGACTAAATCTGCGGCACAAGAATATGCGGCCGACGGAATCCGAGTGAATGCATTGGTCGCGGGCGGTTTCGACACCGAGATGTTACATAACGCCGTGAGCCAAGCTGCAGGCGGTGACGCCGCAAAGATCGAAGCAGCTTTGAAGGGTTTTGTTGGAATGGTTCCGGCAGGCCGCCTTGGCAGGCCAGACGAGGCGGCGCAAGCTGCGCTATGGCTATGCAGCGATGCTGCGTCCTATGTAACGGGGCTGTCCATGATTGTTGATGGCGGCGTGACTGCCTGGGCGCGCTAAGCCACGCAACGACGCTTATATTACTGCTCGCTGCTCACCTTGTCTTTCAAACTTTCAATTCAACGCCTCTAGATCACGCAGGTCAGGCCGTCCCTCTTTTTTCCTCTTTTCTTTCTCTTTTCACTCTCTTTTTATTCGGCAAAGTGACGAGAAGGGCGTTGATCAGGACTAATGCATTGGCCTGTACACACAGGTGAGGTTTAACTTGCCTGGATTGCCTGACACAGCCATCAAGTCCGTCTTGAAGTTCGCATGGCCACCCATAAAAATGACAGACCGCCTCGCAGACGGTCTGTCCAGAATGAGGGTTTCTCAACACCATTAGGTTGTTGTATTGTCTTGGATTGCTCTTGCGGCCTTGCGAATCACCTCAATGACTACCTCCGGTTTGGAGAGCATGGGGACGTGGCTGCTCTCCACCTCTGTTACGGTGGCTCCCATACGTTTCGAGACCCACCGTTGGAGATCAGGGTGAACGGTATGGTCTTGCAGGCACAGAATGTACCAACTCGGTTTCGACTTCCACGGGGTGCTTTGGATAGGGTGCTGCGTGAAGAGGTCGGCATGAGGCGGGAAGTGTGTCGCCCAGACAAGCCTCTGCTCTTGCTCGGAAAGGTCTCCGCAGAAAAACTCAGTCCCGTTCGGAAGCATCCAGGCGTACCCGTCCTTGACCTCCACGCGAGAAAAGATATCCGACGGATACTTGTCGAGTTGCTGCTGTACGGTTTCGCCGACATCCGGGGCAACTGCTCCAATGTAGACGAGGCCAGCCACGCGATCATCGACTCCCGCGGCCGTAATGGTAGCGCCGCCGTAGGAGTGTCCGACGAGGAGCACGGGACTGCCGACGCGGTTGAGAGTGCGCTTAATCATAGCCACGTCCTCTTCGAATGACTCCAGGCTGTATTGAACCGCAATGACCTCGTGGCCGTCCGCCTGCAATGCGGGGATGACCTTGCTGAAGCACGAGCCATCGGCCCAGATGCCGTGGCAGAACACGATGGTTGCTTTACGTTTTGATGACATATCCATTCTCCTGCAATTTGGATTTCGAACAACACGAGTGTTATCCGTTGGCTATAGGTTCCTCCGCATTATGGGCTTGCACAAATACTTTGATTGATTGAGCTATGCTTACAAAGCATAAGGGGAGGTTTGAATGGAACTTCGTCATCTGCGGTATTTCATTGCGGTCGCCGAAGAAGGGAGTCTTCTGCACGCCGCAGAGCGGCGCCTCCATACTTCACAGCCATCGTTGAGCCGCCAAATCCGCGATCTCGAATTGGAACTGGGCGTGAAGCTGCTGGAGCGAAAAGCGCGAGGCATTGAGCTCACTGCGGCTGGACGCGTGTTCCTCGATCATGCGCGGCTCGCATTGATGCAGATAGGGGTAGGGTGCGAAGCTGCGCGAAACACCGAGCGACCCCAGAAGCCGGGTTTTGGACTGGGTTTTTTGCCCGGACAGGAAGTTATCTGGTTGTCAGAGGCACTGCGAATCGTGCGCGAGGAGGCGTCTGATGTCGACGTTACGATCATGACCAAATCCTCACCTGAACTTGCCAATGCATTGATGCAGGGCGAAATTGATGTCGCTCTGATGAGGCGCGAGACGCGGACTGCTGGTCTGGATTTTAGATTCCTGGTCAAGGAGCCTCTGATCGCGATCTTGCCTTCTCGCCATCGCCTGGCTCAACATAAGTCAGTACGGCCCGAGGATATCTGCCGCGAGGACTTTATCAGCACAGCCGGTGCCGCACCCGTGCTTAGAAAGATCATCGAGGAGTACGCGGCGAAGATCGGTATCAAACTGAAGCAGACTTACGATGCTGAAACTCTATCGGCAGGGATGTCGCTGGTGGCATCCACGGGTGGCTTCACTTTGGTGCCAATCTACGTGCAAAATTCGCTGCTCCCTTCGGTAGTCGCCCGACCTTTGCATGGCGATGTTCCAACGATCGACCTTGTGATGGGATACAACAAGTCGAATACCTCTCCGTTGCTCAAGAAATTTTTGCTTCGCGCGGATGAGTTGGCCTCCCAAGGACCTCGAACACAAAAGAGCTCCTTCAAAAAGTAGAAGACCTCAACCGACGGCCGTTTCAGGGACGAACGGAACTTCCACTAATGTGAGGCCGCTGCCAAGCATCCGGAGGTAAGACGCTTGGTCTTGGGTGAACTCTAGTCTGCACGCGACGCTCATTAGGGGAATTCCGTCCGTCCCTGCAAAGCCCCGTCTGAGTGTAGAGGGAAATCGCGCACTCTGGCTGTCCCCCATCCCCCCGTCTCCAAGTTCGCCCCCAGAAATGGCGATGATCACCAGGCCTATTACACATCGCTGCGCGTTCGAGCATAGAATCGCTTCGCTTTGGAGCGATTGCCACAGAGTTGCATATCGCACCATCGTCGCGAGTGGTTCCTGCTTCGATCCAGGAACAACCATCGGCAGGTTTTCTCACTGCATTCACGAACGTTGTCGACATCCGATGAGGTAAGCAGACCCACTGCGGCATCTACGACCTGCCGAAGGGGCCGATCAGGCCGCTCCGTAATGTCACGAGATCTCCGGTCAAACCTGCGTTTGTGCCACACAACCTCGTCCAATGCTCGCTCTTCGGAGAGAACCCTGTTGAGCGCTCTCAAATGCAATTCGTTGGGACGTTTGTCCTGCACCGCAGACAGAATTAGGAAGTAGAGGGCTTCACGAAACTCGATAACCTCTTTGAGAATGCGCCTGGAGTCAGACTCACTCAGACCATCAAGGAGTTTGCGCATCTGTGCCGCTGTAATGACTCCTGACTGGCGGCAGAAGACAAGGAAATGTTCATAGTCGGGGAGAAGATCGATCAGGCGATCAGGATCGTAGCGATAGTCCAGGGTATTGGCGAAATCGAGCGCCAGATGACCAGCAACCAGCTGAAATTCGTCTGCCATATGCTTCATGCGAGTATAACCGTCTTCGTGCCTTTTGACAGGTTAGATCGCTTCCTGCCAATATAACCATCAAACGTGCCTTAAAGTGGTTATGTCCGAATGACTGCCCCTCACCAAAGCGAAATGGGGATGCTCAAAGCGAAGCGAGGGAGAAGAGTGGATTCAAACGATCTATATGAAGAGGTTCTAACGCAGGCAGCGGCGCAGGCTCGGCGCTACCTGCGAACAGTTCGAGAGCGCCATGCCGGGGTACTGGCTGAGGCGATCGAAGGCTTGAGTGCACTCAGCGGTCCGTTGCCTGCCCGGGGAGAGAATCCACTGGCAATTCTGAAACTGCTCGACGGTGCGGGTTCACCGGCGACGGTGGCGAGCATGGGTGGGCGCTTTTTTGGAGGGGTCATCGGCGGCGCTTTGCCAGTCAGCGTAGCGGCGCACTGGCTGGCGGATGCCTGGGATCAAAATGCCTGCCTGTACGATATTTCGCCTGTCGCAGCACATCTTGAAGACGTCGTTCTTTCCTGGATTCTCGATTTGCTCGGCCTGCCCCGAAACTGTGCCGGAGCATTTGTGACCGGCACACAGATGGCCGATGTAACCGCTCTCGCCGCGGCGCGGACTAGCGTTCTACGCAACGTAGGATGGGATGTTGAACGGGACGGGTTATTTTTGGCTCCTCCGGTCACAGTCATCGTAGGCGAGGAGGTTCACGCGACGATGCTCAAAGCCCTGGCGCTGCTTGGCTTCGGCAAAGGGCGCGTGCAGATCGTTCCCGCTGACGGTCAGGGACGGATGAAGCCATCCCTACTGCCTCGCGTATCCGGGCCGGCAATCGTCTGCGTTCAGGCCGGTAACGTGAATACTGGCGCCTGCGATCCGGTCGGTGAGATCTGCGACATTGCGCACGAAATGGGTGCGTGGGTGCATGTCGATGGCGCTTTCGGTCTTTGGGCTGCGGTCAGCCATCATCAAAAGCATTTGGTAGAGGGTGTCGCTCGGGCCGATTCCTGGGCCACGGATGCACATAAATGGCTCAACGTGCCGCAGGATAGTGGAATCGCAATCGTGCGCGACGCAGAAGCCCTGGGGCGCTCGATGTCGATTGCAGCAGCTTATTATCCTCCGGACGCTGACGGGAAACGACAGCCAATGCAACTGGGGCCTGAATCTTCGCGTCGCGCTCGGGCAGTTGAAATCTGGGCGGCACTGCGTTTCCTCGGGAAACAAGGTGTGGCGGACCTCATCGACCGTTGCTGTCAACATGCTGCAACATTCGCAGATGCGCTTCGCGCCGGAGGGTATGAAATTCTTAACGACGTTGTGTTGAATCAGGTGCTGGTCTCCTTCGGAGACGACGAAACCAACACTCGGGTCATCGATGCTGTGCAGGCAGAGGGAACCTGCTGGTGTGGGGGCACCGTTTGGAAAGGGCGCAAAGCAATGCGAATCAGCGTGTCCTCGTGGGCAACGACGGAGCTCGACGTTAGCCGCAGTGTGGCTGCCATTCTGAAGATTGCGGCAGATCAAGTCTCGTCGCGTGTCACGTTTGCCCAAACTTCCACAGGGGCAGTCTCGAAGTGAAAAGACGCCGAAACTAGAGCCTTCTTGTACAGGTGACTTTCCAGGCTTCCTTTGTGCTCAAAGGCTAAATTTACATGACGCCAAGAACTTTCTCCATTAGGGGAAATTCCGTCCGTCCCTGCAAAGCCCGTCCGTCCCTGCAAAGCCCCGATACCGGTCTGCACAAGACATGCGCGGAATTATTATCAAAGCGAATCGCTGGCACGGGAAAGCTACTTCGAGGGCGGCAGCCACGAACCGAATAGGCGCAGTGCTACTTTCACTATCGGGGGTGTACAGTTCTTGAGTTGCTTGAGGGAGGAATGCGATGTCGACTGATTACCAGGATTTCAAAGGCAAGCTGGCGTTGATTACGGGTTCTTCTCGCGGTATCGGCCGCGGAATCGCGTTGCGGCTCGCTGAGCGAGGCGCGGCTGTGGCGGTTAACTACTTGCAGGATTCTCAAGCCGCAGCCGACACAGTCGCGCGGATCAAAGCTCGAGGAGGTCAGGCCTTCCCAGTGCAAGCCGATGTGACCCGTGTTGAGGAACTAGCTGCCATGATGAGCCAGGTTCAGGCTCAGTTCGGAGCACTCGACATCTTCGTAAGCAATGCCTTAGGGGATTTGCTGAGCTTTATGAGTTCTCCCCTGCAAGTCACTTCGGAACAGTGGGACAAAGCGTACTCATGCCAGTCTCGCGCTTTTCTCTTAGCAGTTCAGCAGGTCGTACCACTGCTACGAGACGGTGGCCGCATATTGACTATTAGTTACTGGCCAGGCAGTCACCTGGGCGGATTCCTGCCATATTTCGCCATGGGAACGAACAAGGCAGCGCTCGAATCGATGTGTCGTTACTTCGCGGTGGCTCTCGCCCCGCGTGGCATCACCGTAAATGCTGTTTGTGCCGGACTTACCGACGACAGCATTGTCAATAAACTGCCGCCAGAAGCCCAGGAGGCTATTCTTAGTTGGCTTCGTGAAGGCTGGACGCCCATGGGACGCCCGGGTACTCCTGCTGACATTGGTGGTGCCGTCGCCGCCTTGTGCAGCGCGGATGCCGGCTGGATCACGGGTCAGACCATCGTGGCTGATGGGGGCGCGACGCTCATGAGTCCGGAAATTCCCCTTGGCTTCCAGCGCCCGTAGTCTTATCTTGTAGCGAATGGGGGGCGACCCTACGCTTGGAGGTTATCCTGGTAGCCGTACAAAATTATCTCTCTCGCAGGAGTACCCTCATGACGACCAAGTACCTTCTACTCATGGAGCATGCCTCTCAGAGCCTTGATCCTGGGATTACCGTTTCCTGCGCTGCCGTGGGTAAGCCGAGCGGATACTACGGACTAAGTAAGAAGTTTGAGAACGAAGAAAAGCTCAACATAGCGCTTTCTGAAACTCGAGTTTTCAATTTCGAAATGACTGATGCGCTTACGACATAAATGCGGTGACAGGATACATATTCAACTGACTTCGTGGTAGTTTTGCCTGCATGACACGCCTTGCCCGCATGGTGGTTCTTGGTCTACCTCATCATGTGACTCAGCGCGGCAATCGTCGCGAGGCTGTTTTCTTCGAGGACGGGGATCAGGAAATCTACTGCGATATGGTTGCGGAGCAGTTGCTCAAATCAGATGTTGAGGTATGGGCCTACTGCCTTATGCCCAACCATATACATTTAATTTTGAGGCCGCGCGCGGCAGACGGAATGGGACGGGCTTTAGGAGAAGCGCACCTCCGATATACCAATTTCGTCAATGCTCGTGGCCGCTGGACCGGACATCTGTTTCAGAGTCGGTTCGCCTCGGTTGCTATGGACGAGTCGCATTTAAGGGCGGCGGTATCGTATGTCAGTTTGAATCCGGTTCGGGCAGGGCTTGTTTCTCGTGCGGAGGAATGGTCGTGGTCGAGCGTACGTGCCCACCTTGCCGGTGAGGATGACGGCCTGGTGTCCGTACGTCCTGTGCTTGATCGGTGGCCGAATTTCAGGGAACTGCTGCTACAGGATTATGATGAGGCGTTCACCTCGTTGAGAAAGGCGGAGGGTATCGGGCGGCCGCTAGGCACAGCGGACTTCGTAATCGAACTGGAACGTCGGCTCGGCCGATCGATTGCCCGCCGGGCTCCGGGGCGGAAAGCCGCTGCGGCCCCGCAAGGCGAGCAGCTAAATTTGCTGCAATAGGTAAGCTGTCACCGTATTAACCCGTATTAACGTCCGCACCGCTGCGTTGGACTGCCACATGGTGGGTTCTGTGCCATTCTCTTCCTTCGGCTTAGAACAATCCCTGAAAGCCTGCCTGCTCGGCTTCCTCCCGCGTCCGTTCCTGCGTCTCCAATTCACCAGGGCGGCCAAATCGGTCGAATGACCCATCGTCGTGCCGCAGGCTGTAGCATTATGAGAGGGCACGGGCAGTTCGAGGTTCAGAAGGAAAGGGTAAAACAGAGCGTGTTGATCGCCACCCCAAAACAGGAGCGAAGTTCGTATGGTGTCGTTGTGTGGTCGTGGATTTCTTTGGCCTATTTCGTAGTTGTCGTTCTCGGTGGAGCAGTGGTCAGAACCTCTGGGGCTGGAGCTGGCTGTGGAGATCGATGGCCATTGTGTAACGGAGAGTTCATACCTCACCACCCGCGTCTGGTGACGATTGTTGAATTTACACATCGATCAACGACTTTTGTTGCGGTGTTGTTCTTCGCAGTGATGATCCTTTGGACCTTCCATGCGACATCGAAGGGCCACCCCGCACGCAAGGCAGCGGTATGGACTGCGCTGCTACTTATCACCGAATCTGCGCTGGGGGCGGTCTTGGTTCTTCGCCATTTGGTGGACAAGAACATGTCTTTTGAGCGAGTGGCCGTGCAATCTGTTCACTTCTCGAACACAATGCTCCTTCTAGGAGCTACAGCGCTCACACCCTTTTTTCTGACCGCGACGGACCGACGGTATACAAACATTGATCGTTTCCGGACAACCTCGATCATCACGGTTATTCTCACCCTCCTTACCGGGGCCGCTGGTGCACTGGCTGCGTTAGCCGACACGATCTATCCGTCCTCTTCCCTCGACGAAGCTCTTCGTGCTGACTTCTCCCCGTTATCTCCCGCGTTGCTTCACGTGCGATGGCTACACCCCGCAGGTGCTTTCCTAATGAGCATCTTCTGCTGCGTGCTTATCCACCGCTATTTCAAATGCAATCGGCGAATGGCTGCGTTCGGGTTGAGTGTCATCCTATTCCTCCAATTTGCGCTTGGAGTAGTGGATGTGTTGCTACTCGCACCTACTTGGTGCCAGCTTCTTCATCTTTTGGCGGCTGATCTTTTTTGGATAGCCTTAGTTACAGCGACCGCTCCAGAGGTGTTCCAGGACTTCCTGGGGACGGACGAAACGTACCCCGTCAAGATCGGCTCCCGTTCCAATGTCGTTTGATTCACTTATGGGGTATCGTCTACCCCCGGCCCTCCCACTAATGCGAGCGAGAGCGCTGCCAAGCATGGGGAGATGAGACGCTTGGTCTTGGGTTAACTCTAGTCTGCACGCGACGCTCATTAGGGGAAATTCCGTCCGTCCCTCCTCCGTCCCGTCCCTCCTCCGTCCTATTTAGTCTGCGCGCGACGCTTATTAGGGGAAATTCCGTCCCTCCTCCGTCCCGTCCAACGTGCTTTACATCCTGATCGACGATGCAGGATATCGGGCCGTTGACGCCAGCAAAATCCTGGCTTTAGCCACTAGGCTTTTTCTTGCGGCGTGGAGGACAAACACCTTCAGTGCTGAAAATTGTCGCGGACGAGCATTTCGTGCGGGATGCGCCGTGAACAGGGGCTGAAGCCCAATTCTCCTTCGATCGTTTCGGCCCGACTAAAGTCGTGCCCTGATACAAAGCACCATTGTCCGCATTCGCGAAAGTCGAGTTCGCCGCTCTTTAATTCGGCAAAGGATGATCCACGTGATCAACCACCAGCACTTTCACATCCGCCTTCTGCGCTTCCGGGCCCTTTCAGGGACGGGCCCTCCTCCGTCCCTCCTCCGTCCGAATTTGCTGCCGCCGTCACTCGGGCTTGAACATAAGCCAGGCTCATCCGTTCCAGCCAGGTTCTTCGGTGATTCCGCGAATCTCTTGCCAGTTAGTCACGACGCCTAAATGATTCGAACGAAAGGCGTTCATGGTTAATGAAGAGTTAACGGGAACTTTGGTTGACCCTCTCTGGGTATTGCGTCACAGTTGCGGACAAGAAACGAACATCCTTGTTTAGGAACGGCGGATGCTCGCAATCACGGCTGCGCCGAGCGATGCACTCTTTTTCGACTGAGTCCGAGAAAACCCATGAGCTATTGCACTGGATGTGGCCAGAAATCCGAACCGGCCATGCTTTTCTGCACCGGATGTGGCACCAGCTTGGCGACACTCTTGCCGCCTGCAGCCCCATCGAGACCGGTGAGCCCGACGTCCTCAGCGCAGACAATAAGCAGTCCGGTTGCGCCGCTGGCTCAACCCTCGAGCCGCGCCGATATCCGGCTTATTGTGATCGCCTGCGCCAGCGGCCTGGTCTCCGTAGGCGGCTTCATCGCCGGCCTGGCTGATCTTCTCCCGTCTGGGATCAGCACCGTCATCGTCCTGATCGGGGTATCGATCGGCCTGCGGGTGTTGTGGTCCTATGCTGCCCGTTCGGCTTCCTCTTCAAGCCGCGCCCGCACGTTACAGGTGATTTCGAATGTTGGCCTCGCTATTTCTGTGGTTTCCATCGTCATCGGATTGCCCCGCATCACCCGGGGCGCGGGCATCGGGACCTTTCTGGTGGATGGAATTGCCGAACTATGGACGATCGCGATTCTGACCGTGGTTGCAAGCCAGGTGCGCACGTTGAACTGGCGGATTTTTGTCGGCGCCGGCCTTACCGGTTTTCTGGCCCTCACAGGGCTCGCACGGCTCGTGGGCGTCCCGCTGATCGAAGATCTAGGTCAGTCGAGTGTGTTTGCCGTTGCTCTGTGGGTACCGTTCACAGAAGAGTTGTTCAAGCTGATCCCGGTCGTGATCGTGCTCATCGCCGCTCTCCGCCATTCCCATGTGCGCCCGTCCGCCATGGATCTCACCTTGCTCGGTGCATGCACCGGTGCCGGCTTCGCCCTCTACGAAAATGCGACCCTGTCCCGCGGCCATTTCTCGTTCACCGCTGCGCCGCTCATCTCCCTCTTTTTTCCCAGCAATGGGGCGGGGCGAGCGTTCGGCTGGTCTTTGATGCAGACCGGCCACCTTTGTCACACCGCGCTCATTGCTCTCGGACTGGCGGTCGCACTGCTTTATTGTCGAAGAACGAAACGACTCAAGTGGATCATTCCTTCGGTTGCGATCGCGGTTGTGCTGCTCGAGCATTGCACGCAAAACGCGATGGTCACGGGCGGGCTCAACGAGGTCATTGCCAAGATGGCGATGGTGTTCACGTTGGGTGGCTGGCTCTCTTCTCTCCTGCTCATCGCCGGTGTTGGTTTTGTTTTCATGATGGAGTGGCGCATTCTCGGGGGTTCGTTTCGCGTAAATGATTTGCGCCGGCTGTCTGCCGCAGAGGCATTCAGGCGTTCCACACTCCTGGCGAGGGCGCAAACGGGGGGTGCCTTATGATTGACCTCCTTTTCACGCTGGTTCACTTTTGCGCAAGCTGCGCACCTGCCGCCAATTCGCTGACCGGCTCGGGAGGCCTGCTCGGCGGGGCAGCGGGCGCAGCAGGCGGCGTTGGCGGGGCCGGTGGCCTCGCCGGGGGCGATGGCGCCGGGGCCGGAGCGGGCGCAGGTAGCGGTGCGGGAGCCGGGGCCGGGGCCGGCGCAGGAGGTGGAGCAGGTGGCGGAGGCGGAGCCGGGGGTGGCGGCGGAGCCGGAGGCGGCGGCGGAGGAGGCGGCGGCGGAAACGGTGACAAGCCCTGGTACAGCGGACTGGCTCCCGCTAAATCGGGTCCCGGGGGGCTCCAGCCGGGCGATTACGGCTATGCCGACCCCGCCGATCCTCTGACCGTCCCCAACGATCTCCCCCTGCAGGACGATCCTTGGGGGAATGCGATACCGGGCATGCTGCTCAATCCCCTCGGGGGTTTAACAGACTCAGCCCCGGCGGAGTTGACCGGCCTCCAGGCACTGGGGAAAGCCTGGGCAGGCGAACTCGAGGGAATCAGGGATGACCTGTTCACGGGCGAAGTGAAAGATGCAGCGCAGCACTATGGACAGGGGCTGGAATCAAATATTCCCGAGGATCCAGGCACATTTCACATGGGACAGACGTTAACCAATCCCGATGGCTCTACCACTAATCCAGATGGAACGCCCGGTTTACCTCCGAGTAAGACGCCCGCTTACAATCCGGATGGCACTCCTGCGACCAGCGATCCATCGGACCCAACGGACGGTTCATGACTCTTACTTCGCGACCAGACGGAACCGTCCCTTCAAGCAGCTCACGCTGCTCGAAGAAATGAATACAGGGAAAGGCGACACGGGAAAGTCGAGACAGACCGAACGTTATTTGCAACAGTAACCGTTGCAGAGAAATTCCGCCTTGGGGTTTCACCAAGCATGATGCGCATAGGTGACGCTACAGCAGGTCCAACTGTGTGCGCGACCGCAAGGGCAATGCAAACGCGGGATATTAAGTGGACAGCCCGATGCTCAACCGCTCTTGCTCCAGCAACTGCAAAACACGGCGCTTGATTTCGTCGCGCGTCTGCCGTACCGACTCGATTCCCTGCCCTTTGGGATCTGGAAGCGGCCAGTCGTCGCGGCGCAGACCTGGCACATAGGGACAATCGTCTCCACAGCCCATCGTGATGAGCATCTCCGCACCTCGTGCCAACTCCGCGGTGAGCTTTTGCGGTTTAGCATTCCTGAGGTCGATTCCTACTTCGAGCATCGCTTCCACCACTACGGGATGAACATGCTCTGCCGGCTGAGTTCCGGCGGAAATGGCAAGTGCGCGTTCGGGATCAGCAAAGTGGTTAAAAAGAGCCGCCGACATCTGCGAACGTCCAGCGTTGTGTACGCAGGCGAATATTACTTTCTGCATGTTGTCTCCATCGTTTCTGATGTCATCTAACACTCCGATCGTCCAAGTTGTTACGCGATATCTACGCTACGGATGTGAAATGTGGACTCTGTCTCGAAGGTTGCGTGTGGGGGGCTCGATTCCTACCGGCTCCCAATTTCATCTATTTCTCGCTGTAAGGCGAACTTATCAAGGGTTGTCAGCGGTAAGGCGAGAAACAGGCTGATCCGCCTATCGAGGGAGGCGAAGGCGTCCCTGAAAGCGCGTTCAACCTGCTCCGGCGTGCCTTCGACTGCGGCGGGATCGGGTATTCCCCAGTGAGCCGTCATCGGCTGGCCAGGCCAAAATGGGCATACTTCTTTAGCGGCGTTGTCACAGACGGTGAAGACGAAGTGGAGCGGCGGTGAGTCGGGCCGAGAGAATTCGTCCCAGGACTTACTACGCAGCCCTTTCGTCGGTAAATGGGCGGTATCGAGCTGTTTGATTGCCTCGGGTCGTACAAGTCCGCTGGGATGGCTCCCAGCGCTGAAGGCGGTAAAGTTCCGCCCTCCCTTGCGGTTCATGATGGCCTCCGCCATGATGGAACGCGCCGAGTTGCCCGTGCAGAGAAAGAGTACGTTGTAGTGTGACTGCATACCCGGAATCCCTTTCCGATTTTCGTGCCCCAATGAGTGATCGCTCGTTAGGCCGCTGGATGCCGTGCTTCTTCTGACTTACGAACAGCAGGTTGGACCACAGCAGGTCTTGACAGTTGCGGTCGCAGGTTTAACCGCATAGACCTTGACACTGGCGGCGGCTGCATTGACGTCGTAGTCAGACAAAAGAGCTGCCAGATCCTGATGCAAACCCGCGGGCTTGCCGGTCGTGCAGCAAGCGTCCGAAAGTATCGGCAAACCGTTCGAGGTCTCCATCGAAGGAGAGCAGCATCCGGCCTGGTTTTCGACCTTGGCATATGCATTGAGGTCGGCCCCACTATCGACGATCTCGACGTGTTCAAAGCCCGCGGCAAGCAAGCCCTGGCGATAGGCGTCTAGGTGGATCGCTCCCGCGATGCACCCGACGTAGGCGGCAAGGCTTTGCGCAACCGCCGGTGGTAACTCGCCCTTGAGCGCGATGTCGCTTAGTGCGAGTCGGCCGCCTGGTTTCAGAATGCGGTGAATTTCCCTGAAGACCGCGGGCTTGTCGGGAGCGAGGTTGATAACACAATTGCTGATGACGCAATCAACCGATGCGTCGGCAAGGGGAATCTTGTCGATCGTGGCCAGATGGAACTCCACATTCTGATAACCACCCGCCAGCGCATTCGCTTGTGCACGTTCGATCATCGCTGGAGTCATGTCGATACCAATGGCCCGGCCTTTTGGACCCACCAGTTGAGACGCCAGAAATACATCCAGGCCCCCGCCTGAGCCGAGATCCACGATCACCTCGCCGGGTCGAATGGAAGCAATCGCCGTCGGATTCCCACAGGAGAGCCCCATGTTCGCTTCGGCGGGAATGGAAGAGAGCTCTTCCGGGCTATATCCAAAAGCCTCCGCTACTGCTTTGACGCCTTCGTCTTTGCTAGAGAGCGTGCTCTTGGCCACGGCTGCATACCTTGATTGCACCGATTCAATCAATTGCTCTGTCATCGTTGCTCCTTTTACATATTCGCTAAAACGACTATATTGCCGCTATACACATTCGTCAATACGTATATAATTATTTCAATGAAAGTCAAAGACAAGAGCTTCAACATGGAGCGCTTCTTTCAGGCTCTGGGCGACAATACGCGGCTGCGGCTGCTCAATCTCATGGGAGATCAGGAAATCTGCGTCTGTTATTTCGTGGAGATTCTGGATCAACCTCAGCCCAAGATTTCCCGGCATCTGGCCTACCTGCGGAGTGCCGGAATTGTGGCTGCCCGCCGCGAAGGAAAGTGGATGCACTATCGGATAGTGATGCCTGCAAACATAGGAGCGGCCCAGGTTCTTCAGCAGACGCTTGCGTGGCTCAAGGAAGAGCGCACCATGCAGTCAGATCGCGCCCGGCTGTCGAAGGCATGTTGTAGTCCAGGGAAGTTCGCGACCCTGCAAGGCGCACCTCTGCCCGCTTCAATCGATCCAATCACTGCCGCAGCATCGAGGTAATTATGTCCAGTGTCCCCTACACTCAGGGCCAGGTGTGCGCGCCGTTGCCGCGCAAGAAGCTGTCCTTCCTGGATCGATTTCTCACGCTTTGGATTTTTCTGGCGATGGCGATTGGAGTGGCGATCGGGCATTTCGTCCCGTCGTCAGCGGCTTTTGTAAACAGCTTTCAGGTGGGCACAACCAATATCCCGATTGCGATTGGGCTCATCATCATGATGTATCCACCGTTGGCCAAGGTGCGGTACGAAAAATTGGGCGAAGTCTTTCGCAATCGGCGCGTTCTGGGATTATCGTTGGCCCAGAACTGGCTGATCGGCCCGACGCTCATGTTTTTCCTGGCCGTGATCTTCCTTCGCGGGGAGCCGGCGTATATGCGTGGCCTCATCCTCATCGGAATTGCTCGCTGTATCGCGATGGTGTTGGTCTGGAACGAGCTTGCGGGTGGGGATACAGACTACGTTGCTGGTTTGGTAGCGCTTAATAGCGTTTTTCAGGTCGTGTTCTACAGCCTGTACGCCTGGGTATTCATTACCATTCTTCCCACGTGGTTCGGGCTGAGAGGGACCGTAGTGAACGTCGGCATTGGTCAAATTGCCCGGAGCGTGTTCGTCTACCTGGGTATTCCCTTTCTTGCCGGAATGCTGACTCGGTTTGCTCTTGTCCGAGCTAAGGGCGAGCAGTGGTATCGGACGCAGTTTATCCCGCGAATCAGTCCATTTACGCTTTTCGCCCTGCTATTCACGATCCTGGTGATGTTCAGCCTCAAGGGCGACCTGATTGTGAAACTCCCGCTCGACGTGCTGCGTATCGCAGTGCCGTTGCTGATCTACTTTATCGTGATGTTCCTGGTCAGCTTTTGGATGGGTCGTAAGCTGGGTGCGGATTACGCACAGACGGCGACTCTGTCATTCACGGCGGCGGGCAATAACTTTGAATTGGCGATTGCTGTATCGGTGGCTGTTTTCGGCTTGAATTCAGGTGAGGCGTTCGTGGGGGTGATTGGTCCCCTCATCGAGGTTCCGGCGCTCATCGGGCTGGTCAATGTAGCGTTCTGGCTGCGTCAGCGTTATTTTGTAGAGGGAATCAGCCGCGTTGACCAGGGGCCCATGAAAGCGTGAACCATGCAAATGGCGGCATACCTGGGCCGAGGTTCTTAAGCTCCAGTTCGATGGAGCCTGCTCTTCTCGATAGCGGAATATGGCTTCCACCACGCATGGCAATCGGTATTCGGGCACCGTATTTCCTCCTAGAGCAAGCCGGCGGCCTTACCACCATGTCTCGGCCTGTACGCTGTAGGTCAGTCCGTTCGTTCGATACTGATATGGCACCCCGCCTACCAGACCGCGAAAGCCGTCCGACCAGTTTGCGTAGGTGATGAAGGCACGCAGCAAGTGACATACCGAAAGCCCGTTCCACGGAAGCTCCTCAACTGCTAATTCTCCGAAGGCCGCTCGATGTGGTCGATGACGAGAATGTCGATGGGAGCATGGGTGGGTTTGAGATAAAGGCCGAGTTGACTCTTGAGGGCTCCGTGGAAGAAGGCGGCCGTGTCACCGCTTTCTGGGTCTTGAGGCCAGTCCCAGTGAAGGGTGAAGTCGTAGAGGCCGACGAGGCCGGTCTGGTCGACGACGGGACGAGGAATGATGGCCATGCCGGTCATGGTGGGAAGCGAGGTGGCAAGCAGGCTGAGGGGAATTCCGCGACCGCCGAAGCTGCTCTCCTGGTTGTTGGTGGATGGTACGTGGGCGATGACGCCGCAGAGTGGAGGCAGGTCTCCGATGGCTGAGGGGGTGCTTGGGGACGCGGACTGGTCGGGCTGAGGAGTTGACGCGGGGCAGGTGTCGGATGACGGATGGGGCTGAAGTTTGGGGCCGGGCGCTCCGGCTCGGACGCGAACGAGACCGAAGGCCGGTGCGTCGCGGGTTTCGTGGTGGACAACGAGGTGGAATCGGTCGGCGAGGAGGGCCTGCATCATAAGGCGCATTTGGTCGATGGTGGAGTTGACAGGGGCGCGGGCCTCGATGTTGAAGCGATCCGCTGAAACGTCGAAGCCACCGGTGACCCAGGTGGGCGCCTTGGATTTGAGTCCGTCAAAGTAGCTGAAGCGGAGGGCCAATTCCTGCGTGCCGGAGAGCTTGTAGGCAAAGACGATGTATCGCCAAAGCGGCTGGTTGGTGGCCACGAAGTAGCCGCCAGAGGAGGTACGAGAGTCGCTTGGATCAATCGCGGAGTAGACGTTTCCTGTGTCGAGGGGAACGTTGCTGTGTGGCTTGCCTTCGGTCTTGTTCTGCTTGACCGAGGCGACGTCGAAGGCAGGCTCGGGCGTGGGACCTGGTGTCTGAGCTGCTGCGACGAGGGCGAAAGACGCGAAGGCGGCGAGGAACAGCTCGCGGACGAAGGGCATCGATCGAGGCTCTTGGCTGAGTGTACAACTTATGCGAAATGCACATCAGATCGCGAACGCCATTCTCCAAAACCGCTGATGTAACCCGCTTATTCCGAGCGCACGACCGTCTCCCGCACTCTGCAGGACGACTTGCGCCGCAGCCGTACTTTTGCCGAGCAGATATTCGACGGAAGCGTGTAATCGCAGTACCTCTTGGCTTGCGGCCTATGCTAGGCTTTCGCATAAACTTCCCTGGAACAGACTCTTGACCAACTGCCCGATAGGCAGCGAGGGTGAATCAGGAGATCCTCATGTCATCCTATCCAGCGTCTGCGTCTCGCCGCAAATTGCTGCAGCTTGGTTCCCTGCTGCTCTCAACACTGCATTTCCGCGGAGTGGGGGGCGCAACCACGGCGAACGACGGTGCGGTGAGCGATGTGGATCGGGAGCGGATGCGGGCGCTTGCGGCGTGGACGGCGCAGGCGCTCGATGGCCCCAACCCGGGACCGTATGCGTCTGAGATCTTCGACAGCAAGACCGGCGTATCGATGATTCGGGCGCTGAATGCCGTGAGGCCGGAGCATGACCCCAGCGCTCATGCGGAGGTGACCGCCGTTCGGCTGGCCACGAAAAAACTGCAACGCGGCTCGCTCGTGGGGTACACCCTCTATACCACGTGTGAACCTTGTCCCATGTGCATGGCGTGCTGCCTGTGGGCGCGGGTGGATCGCGTCGTCTTTGGAGCCACCGTCTCCGATGCGGCGAAATATGGCCACCAGATCATGATTCCCGCAGCCGAGATTGTCCGGCGATCCGACATGGTTTGCATCGTCGACGGTCCAGTCGAGCGCGAACGCTGCCTGGAGCTCTTTACCAACCCCAGAATGCAGAGGGTGTTCAAGACTTGGAAGTGGTGAGACGGGGGCAACAAATACGAGAGGTTTCGTGGACTGGAGTGAGCCCCTCAGTTGAGGGATGGTGGTTACTACGTCCGTCCCGTTAATATCTCCGGTCCCGTTAATATCCGAAAGTCTTAGCCTTTCGACCCATCCTTTGTACGCCAATACGAATGGAGCTGGTAGTGATTCCGCAAGAGAAGATGGCAGCCGCGACTCGCGGCCTGAACGAGGCCTTCGGCATCGCCGCATTCGACGACATCCGGGACTTGACGGAGCGGCCCGGCTCCAACCGGGTCTTCCGGATTGTTGTGCGCGGATCAACATACCTGTTGCGGATCAACACGCGCGCGGGCGACACGGCGCGTCACTTCGGCTGCATGCTGGCGGCGGCCGAAGCAGGCGTGGCTCCGCGCGTCTGGTACGCAAGCGCCGAAGATCGAATCTCGATCACTGATTTTGTGGAGGCAGTGCCCTTGCCGGCAGCGGACGCGCTGCGTCGCGTACCCGCCGCACTGCGCACCCTCCACGCGCTGCCACCGTTTCCCGTAGTCCCGTTTAATACCACGTGCACGTTCCTGCTGGGCAAAGGGCCTGCCCTGGACGGGTTCCTGCAGAAGTTCCGGGCTGCGAACATCCTGCCGGAACACGACGTCGTGGAACTGTTCTCCCAGTTGCAGCGATTAGCGGCGGCTTACTCCTCTCTCGATCCGGCCCCGGCACCGAGTCATAATGACCTGTTCAAGCCGGACAACATGCTCTTTGATGGAAGCCGGTTGTGGATGGTGGATTGGGAAGCTGCGTTCCAGAACGATCGGTATGCCGACTTAGCGGTGGTAGCGAATATGCTGGTCGCCAATGAAACGGAGGAACAGACCTACCTTCACGCATATTTCGGAAGACCACCCGATTCGTACCAGGCGGCCCGATTTTATCTGATGAGTCAACTCGCTCACATGTTTTACACCGTGGTTTTTCTTAGTCTGGGCTCTGACGGTAAGCCGATAGACTGGAGTGAGCCCCTGCCCACATACAGCGATTTTCAGCGGAGCTTCTGGGCGCGCGAAGTCGGCCTGGCGGATCATCATTCGAAAATAGTTTACGGAAGGGTTCATTGGGAGCAGTTCAGGTGCAACCTGCGCCAACCAAGATTCGAGGAAGCGCTGCGGATCATCGCAAGCGGACACGCCGCCCCATAGTCGATCGGGGCCTGGGATGAGATGCGCCTTCCACGACGCATTTGGCCGCGTCCTTTTCGACGCGTTCCATCTCGTCAAAGCCAACTGGCTTGCGGGCCGCTTTACGGTTCCCCGAAGCATCCTCAGACATCTCGACCATGCACACGAAGCGATATCCGACCGTGGCAACGGTGGTTTTCCGAATTGGAGAAATTGTGAAGTCGAGGGTCGCTGTCCAGTTGCCGAGTAGCCGATAAAGTCATCGCAGGAAGGGTGACTGGCGCCGCTATCGATGTGGCTAAGTTGTAGCCTTAATTCGGCACAGTTCGTTACTGTGGGAAGGATACCGATCATGTGCATGCCCAAACGGTTCCTGTTCGCAATGTTGTTCACGATCGTTGCCTTGGCGGTGGCCAGGAGGGTCAGCGTTTACGAGGCGAAATGCGATGTGCCGAAACCGAATACGCCGTCGCGCGCGCCGGTACCGGGCGCTGCTGCGTTGCCTTGGCGCGGCGGCCAGCTATCAAACACGCGAAGTCGATGGCTCAAGGTATCCCGCACGAAAAGCGAATTGCTGCCGGGGTCCTTTCTTCCGATTCAATTCAAGAACCCCCAGGATTTGAGTGTTGGCAAGTTGCTGGTGGCGAGCCGCAGCCTCGGCGACCCGGATTTCGCAGGAACAGTAGTCCTGCTGGTTCGCTACGATGAAAAAGGCGCACTCGGACTGATTCTCAACCGGCGCACCGATGTGCCGATTTCCCGGGTTCTTGATCTCAAGGCCGCGAAAGACCGCTCCGACCCGGTCTATCTCGGAGGTCCTGTGGGAGCTTCGACCGTGTTTGCATTGCTTAAGTCCTCGGCCAAGATGGAAGAGGCTGAGAACATCTTCGGTGGAGTTTATCTGATTTCGGACAAAACGCTCTTCGAACAAACAATTTCGGCGCGGCCGGACCCTGGCGTTTTTCACGTTTACCTGGGATATGCCGGATGGACGCAAGATCAATTGCGGAGCGAAGCGCAATTAGGCGCGTGGTTCGTTTTTCCGGCAGACGCCGCCACAGTATTCAATTCCGATCCGAATTCTTTGTGGTTGCAGATGATTCAAAAGACAGAATTGCAATTGGCGAAGACTGAGCCCTTCGTAGAAACCTCCCAGGCGGTCACATTGTTTTGATAAGAGCGGGGGCAACCGCGGGCGCTACTTCAAGGCGCGGTTGACAGTACGATGTTCAGCGCCTGCAGGTCGCTCCAATGCGCTTCGCTCCGGTCCCACGGCAGGCCGGGGCAGGCGGGATGACAAGGTTTACATAGCTGGCAGACCTTGGTATTGGTTATTCGGATGGCGGGTCTGGCGTTTGTTGCAACCGAAAGGCGCACAGCAGGTCACTCGGCTGCGCTCGGAGCCTGTGACTTTATAGATCTTTCGTGCGGAGACCTCGACCTCAAACAAAATCGTCATCCTGAGCAGAGCGCCTTCACAGATTCATCACATGACACGGTACTTCTGGCGCGCAGTCGAAGGACCTCGGCGGCGCTTATCTTACCATTGCCGTTCGGAGCTTTTCAACGACTGAAGCCCGAGAACCGGATTGGCTGCAGCGATACGCACTTGATGGTCACAGGTACATCTTTTCGTGCACAGTATTCATCTTCCAGACGGCGGCCGGTCCACCCGACGCGACCTTCGTGGTCGAAAAGCTCCGAGCCACATGGGTAGGATAAGCACCGCCGAGGTCCTTCGACTCCGCGCTACAGGTACTGTGTCAGCGACAAATCTGTGAAGCGCTGCGCTCAGGATGACGATTTTGTTTAAGGTCGAGGGCTTCACGCGAAAGATCTATAAAGTCACAGGCTCTCGGGATGAAAAAGTTTAAGTAGCTGGCAGACCTTGGTATTGGTTATTCGGATGGAGGGTCTGGCGTTTGTTGCAACCGAAAGGCGCACAGCAGGTCCCTCGGCTGCGCTCGGGATGACAAAGTTTAAGTAGTTTGCAGACCTTGGCGTTGGTTATTCGGATGGAGGGTTTCTGAAAGTCATTCGGCTGAGAGCAGTGTTGTCCTCCCTGCTTATTCGTGGTCTTTCAGTATCTCCTCGACCCGTTCCTTGGGAACGGAAAGGTGATCTTCGTTCTGCTTGAGCCACGCACGATAATCTTCCTCGATGGCGGGAGTCCAACGAGCATCGATCTGTCCGGCGGTGTACTTCTTCTCCTCTAGCCGCTGGTGGCCAAAGGTATCCCGCAGGTGGGTGGATTCAGAGTTTTTCACCACTTCTTCGGCCAGTTGCGCCGGGATGAAGAGCACGCCACCGTTTCTGCCCAGCACAACATCACCCGGCATCACGGTTGCATGCCCGATGCGCGTGGGACCGTTGATGCTCACCATGGTTGAGTTGAGACGCGCTCCGCTGGCCAGCGACCCAAAGTGATGAGATGGATCGTAGTAGCGGACAAAGGAAACAAAGTTGGGCAGTTCCTCCAGGCCGTTGATGTCACGGACCGCGCCGTCATAAACGATCCCGTTCCCGGAGCGAGCGTAGATGGCGTTGCCTACGTTGTCGCCGATCGAGGGGCCATCCGTTTTAAGGCCAAAGTGGTCGGCCACATAGACGTCGCGCGGCTGCAGCATGTCCACGGGCCAGGCGTTCATCGCACCCTGCCGGTGATCCTGCGCGCCCTGGGCCTCGATCACTTTCTGGATATCGGGCCGCCCCGGCACCCAGGTGGCCGTCAATGCCCTGCCCACAAGGACCTTGTCCCCATGAATCGACAGCCATCCATCCTCGTACTCGTGATTGAAGTTGTGCGTGCGCAGCGTCGCCCACGCTTCCTCGAGGGTGACGTTCTTCATCCGATCGAGGATGGAGTCCGGGACCTTGGGCCGTCCGTCAGGGAACCTCTCCCCTGTCCAGTCGGGAGTGTACTTAATCACATCGTCACGCGTGAAAAATGCCTGCTGCGCGTGGGCGCTGACAGACGCGCCCAACACCATCGATGTACAAACGACTCCCACTGCCGCACGCCTGAGTTGCCGAATGAATGCTTCCATTTGCCCCTATCCTTTATCTATTTATTCGGCTCGAACCAGGTTGTTCCTGGAATCTGCACCGTCTTGGCTACCTCTTCGTTCATCTCCACGCCCAGGCCCGGCTTATCCGGCGGAGTGACATAGCCTTTGATGATGATCTCGCCTTCTTTCACAAAGGTCTGCCAGACTTTCAGATGGTTGATCCAGTGCCACTCGCAAACCAGGTAGTTGGGAATGGTGGCGCACACATGAGCGGAGGCCATGGTGCCGATGGGAGAGACGACGCAGTGCGGAGCAAAGGGAACGTAGTAGGCCTGGGCCATGTTGGCGATCTTGCGCGCCTCGGACAATCCGCCTACTTTCTGAATGTCAGGCATGATGATGTCTGCCGCGCGCTTCTGCAGCAGTTCCGTGAAGCCCCAACGCATGTAGAGATTCTCACCGCAGCAGATCGGCGTGGTAGTCGAGTGGCGGATATCGGCCATGGCGTCGATGTCCTCAGGCGGTACCGGCTCTTCCAGCCACAGCAGCCGGTAAGGTTCCAGCGCCACCGCTACCCGTTTGCCGGTGGTTGCGTCATAGCGGCCGTGCATGTCGCAGGCCAGATCCATTTCCTTGGGTATCGATTCGCGGACGTGCTTTACCCAACTGACCATGCGATCGATCTCGCCGTTGCTTGCGGTCCAATTCACTTTGTCGAAGCGGGCGGGATCAGCAGCATCGTCGAGGTCGATCTTCATCGCGGTAAAGCCCTGCTCCTTGATCCAGGGGAGCTTGCGGTCCGACTCTTCGCCGATCGGATTATCCATATCGGAGTCACAGTACATGCGAACCTTGTCGCGGAATTTTCCTCCTAATAGTTGATAGACGGGAAGGCCTAGAATTTTTCCTGCGAGATCCCACAGCGCAATTTCTACTCCGGTCATCGCCGTTACGTATTGACCACCCTGGGCGCCGGCGAAGATTCCCGAGACGCGCATCTTCTCCCACAGTGCGTCCACGTTGAGAGGGTCCTGGCCGATGAGCATGCGGCGAAAGCCATGCACCAGGGAGGCTGTTCCCACCGCCGCATCGGTCGATTCACCCTGGCCATAGAGGCCGGAATCGGTATAGACCCGTACGTGGGTTTGGGGTCCGTGGACCAGCACCTGCGCCGTGCGAATATCGGTGATCTTAACCTTGGGTCTCTGCTGGGGTGTGCTGTTCTCTTGAATCCCTCGCGCTAGGGAAGGCAGCGCAAAGATGCCGGCGGCGGGTAGGGCCGCAGCCGCTCCCTTGAGCATTGACCTTCGTGTGTATCGATTCATTCCGGAGTTCCTCTCCTGGTCAGTTTTCTTCTGGTGCGGTTACGGGGCCTTCCGTGCTCCCCGAGATACGACGCCGGGCAGTTCGCAATTGGTGTAGACCGAAGCCGTATTTCCTGTGGATCTTTATGGGGCCACCAAACTGCATGCGGCTTTCCGCAAAGAAAGCCGCACATCGCTTCTCTCAACTAGTACCGCGCTGCAGGAAATCCGGCAAGCGATAGGCCATTTCGTGGTTTTCTCTCAAGGAAAACCACTCCTCGCGATAGTCATTGCGAAACTGCCTTAGAACGAGTACCTGGCGCCTAGCTCCAGTTCCCGCGCACCTCCATTTGCACTTCCCGGAAGTGCATTTGAGCCCGTGATTTGGCCCGCGCCTGACCCATTCACATATTTGTTCGGGTTGCCGAAGTTGGTGTGGTTGAGGGCGTTGAACGCGTCAAACCGGAATTGTAACTGGTGGTGTTCGTTGTAGGGCATCTTGAAACTCTTGCCGAGGGACATATCGAATTGCTGGTAGCCCGGGCCGTATAACATGTTGCGGCTGGTGCTTCCGAGGAAACCCGGGGCCGGCTCCGGGAAGGCCGCGAGATTCACCCATTGGCCGTGGCTTCCGGCCGTTTTGTGGGACTGGAAATAGCTCTGTCCGGCGACGTAATTCGGCCGGGTCGCCGGTGTGCCGCCGGAAATGGTATTGGTACTGGCATTGTTGTCGTTGTACCCCATGTTGAACGGTATGCCGGTCTGGAGGGTGCCGAGGACGGTGAGTTGCCAGCCGCCAATCACTGCATCCACGATCTTCGACGAAGGCGCGTACAGCATGCCTGGGCCGATGGGCAGGTTGTAAATGAGCGAGGCAACCACGCGATGCTTAACATCGAAGTCCGAAGGCCCGTATTCGCAGCTGAGGCACATGTCGTTCTGCGGAAAGAGCTCCGAGGACTGGGTGCGGATCCCGCTGGTGTCGTCCAGCGATTTCGCATAGGTGTAGGAGCTGATCAGGTTGAAGCCGTTGCTGAAGCGCCGGTTCACCTGGAAGGTGAAGGCGTTGTAATTCGCGTTGCCCAGGTCGTGCACTAACTGAATCACGCCATTGTTCGGGTAGGGCGTACGCTGCGTGATGCTCTTAGGCGAACCATTCGCATTGTACCCAGCGGCGCCGAGCAACCCGTACGGAACCGAATAATTGGCATTGCGAAAGCCATAGAGATGATCGGTTTTCGAACCCAGGTATCCGGCCTGGAGCTGCCAGTTCTGGCCGATCTGCTTCTGGACATCGAGCAGCCAGACCTCACTGTATGTAGTTTTGTGCCTGTACGCATTGGCGTAGGTGTAGGGCGGCGGTATGTTGGCAGTGGAGCCGGTGGCCACCGCGTTGTCCCAGTTAATGGTATTCACGCCGGCAGTCCCACCCCCCGAGGTTGTCGTGACACGCCCGGCCAGGTTACGGGCCACATCGAAGCGGGCGTTGGCGGTGTCATTGTCGTAATACAAGCCAAAGCCCGAGCGGACGACCCATGTGCTGGACGGCGTGTAGGCAATACCCAGGCGAGGCGCGAAGTTGTTGTATTGGGTCTGCATGAGCGAGTTAGGGAAATTGCCGTTGGCGCACTGCGGCCCCGGATTGACAGGGGCGCCACTGGAATTGACCCAGCGGATGTTAACTCCCTCATACGGGTTCGTGCAGGTGCCCTGGCGTCTAAAGAAAGGCCACAGGCTCTGCGGCTCAGGCCCCGAGACAAAGGGGCTAATGGGCGAGTTGTTGGTTTGCAAATCCACGATGAACTCGTTGCCCAGGATGTCGTGCCAGGGCGGAGTCAGCTCATAGCGGAGGCCGGCTGACACGGTGAGTTTGGGCGAGAACTTATAGTTATCGTCGACGTAGGCGGCCTCGACGTTGCGCTTGTAATCGGCCTGGGCGATCTGCACCGCATACACCGATGTGTAAAGCTGGCCGAGCAGGAAGTCTGCGAACGCGGAGCCGGTTCCCTTGACCAGTTTCCCAGGGGCACTAGCCTCAGCGGTTGCGTTGGCCTGGAAGGTGAATGAGCCGCGGGAAAACTGGTTGCCCAGCTCATTAAAGGTCTGCCGAACGTAAGTGAAACCGAAGTCGAGGGAATGCTTGCCATGGACCCAGGTGATGCTGTCGTTGATCGAGATATTGGGGTCTTTGGTCACATAGGGACCGTCGGTGCTGTCGCCAATCCCTTGGAAGATATCCCCCGAAAAGCCTACCGAGGGAATACCCCAGGTTGCCGGAATCCCGGGTTGAAGGCCGGGAATCCCGACCGCGGACACAGCGTCATTGACTCCCTGGGAGAACAGTCCGAGAGAATTATAGAAATTAGTCCAGCCAAACGTGGCCACGTTGACGACCGTGGGAGAGATGGTCCAGGTGTCGGAGCCCATGTACTGGTAGTAGCTGGTGATGATGTTGCTGCCGGTTGTCCCGCCCGCCGTCTTGAATATGGCGGTGGGGTTCGTTTCCAGGCCATTGCTGAAGCGGAAGCCGAGCTGCTGCTTCGATGACAAGTAGTAATCGCCGCGCACGTTGAAGCCGTCGTGATTGTCCCTTACGTTGGTGAGGAAGGTGTAATTGTTTTGGAATTGGTTGTTCTGAGCCGGGGCGTAGAACAACTGAATGAACTTCAGTGAGGTAGGATCGATGCGGTTCGACGGGATGACATTGCCCGGGAACTGTGTCCTGCCCGTGCCATTGGCGTTCCCGGTGGCGGGATCGTAGATGGGAACGACGGGTCCATTCGCGGTTGTGGTGTACTGGCTGAAATTGCCGCCCAGGACGGCCTGGGTCGGCAGGGTGTACCCGGTATTCGAGAGACTGATTCGGGAATACCATTCGTCGTTCACCATAAAGAAGAAGCGGTTCTTGCCATTGAAGACGTGGGGAATCGAGATCGGTCCGGTGAGCACGAATCCGTAGTCGTTATATTTGTAGGGGAGCGCTTTGGGTAGAGGAGTGGGATAGAAATAGTTATACCCGAGAGCATCCGCGTAGTTGTTGCGAAGGAAGTAGAACCCGGCGCCGTGATAATTGTTGCCGCCGCTCTTGGTGACCACGTTGACCTGGGTCGCGTTATACCCGTATTGGGCGGGATAGACGCCGATTTGCACCTTCATTTCCTGGATGGCGTCGATGGAGGGCTGGACCACATAGCTGTTGAAGTCGGGGTCGGAATTGTCGATGCCATCGAGAGTGTAGTGGTTGAACATGATGCGCGAGCCGCCCACCGAGATGGTCTCGTTAGCACGGGCGCCGCCTTCTCGCGCGCCGGCCTGGCCTTGGGTCGGGGAAACGACGTTCGCGTTTGCCGAGATCGCCGTCAGGTTCAGGTAGTTTCTATTATTCACCGGCGTCTGGGCGAGGGTCTCACCAGGAACCACGGTGCCGAGGGAGGAGTTCTGCGTCTGGAGAAGGGCGGCTGTGGACGAAACGGATACCGTTTGCGTCACCTCACCGACCTGGAGCGTGAAATTCTGGGTCAACGATTGTTGCACCTGCAGTTCCACGTTCCCCGCGGTTGCGACCTTGAAGCCCGGATGGGTGGCTTCAACCTTATAGACTCCTGGCGGAACGTCCGGGAACGTATAGTCGCCGTCGCTGGTCGAAACGGTGGTGCGGGTGGTGTTCGTGCCGGTGTCGGTCAGGGTGATGGTGACGGCGGGAACCACCGCCCCCGTCGTGTCATTGACATGTCCTACGATGGTGCCGCTGCTTTGCGCCAAGACGGCGGAAGCCGACAACAACGAGAGAGATAGAAACAGCTGAATGCGCCTTAACATCGGTAACGCCTCCCAAAATGTGTTCTACGGCGACTGCTCATTTTTTTTATCTTGGTGTCATTTGCGCGCTGTCGAAGTAGTTAAGAAGGGCTTGACGTCCTGAACTGGCTTCGCGCATCACGCAATGGCCGTTTCAAATACGGCGGACAAACTATCACGCTGAAAAAACCATAGTCAAGCGAATGTTGTGCTGGATTTGAACGGCAGGCATCCAACTTGCTAGTCATGCTGCGCGAGCCTTAATTGGCTGATCCTCAATCTTCGCGCCCGTAGCGCGCAACGGCCGTTACCTTTTCGGCGGCTAACTTATCCTCTGCATTGAGATACGGCCAACCAATCTTCCGGTCATGGCAAGCAATGACCGGAGTTATCACTCTTCCCCGGCGCGAGCGATTGGATCATCCTTTATGCAGTTCCGGGTGACAAGCAAAGTCCCGGTCCCCGGTGGGGCTGGTCTGCTATCGTGTGCACTGATGATGAACTTCACACCGTTCAGCGCACTCATATTGCTGCCCGCAATGATCGTGCTTATGCAGTTGGGGCACGGGCTTCGGCGGCGGCGGGAATCTGCCCCGCAAAGCAGTGCAATTGAGGGCGCGGTCTTTGCGCTCTTCGGACTGCTGCTGGCTTTCACCTTCGCGGGTGCGGTGACCCGGTACGACGCGCATCGCGAATTGGTGGTGCAGGAGAGCAACGATATTGGAACCGCCTACCTGCGTCTCGACCTGCTAGCGCCCCAGGATCAGCCTCCGCTGCGCCAGCTTTTCCGCGACTACGTCAGCTCGCGACTCCATCTTTACGATCGGGTAACGACCGAGATCTCGGAGACTACCAAGCAGCTGCAGCAAGAGATCTGGAAGAAATCGGTCGCCGCGGCGGCGGCGCCAGGAGCCAGTCCCGACGCCGCCAAGCTGCTCCTCCCCGCATTAAATGACATGATCGACATCACATCCACGCGGCAAAACGCCTTCCACATGCACCCGCCGGCGATTATCTTCCTGCTTCTCTTTGTCCTTAGCGGGTGTTGCGCGTTCGTCGCCGGGTACGGGATGACTGCTACCGCGCGCAGCTGGTTCTACAGCATCGCGTTTGCGGTCACGGTTACGCTGACTGTCTATGCCACGCTGGAGATCGAATATCCGCGCCAGGGCCTCATCCGCCTCACCCAAATGGACGAGACCATTCTCCAACTCCGCGACTCTATCCAGTAGGCAGGTGCGGTTGGAATTTACCTGGCAGAGACACGACAGGTGTAGCGTGGAGATATGACAGGCAAGCTGGCTGGGTGGTGGATTGCACATTCTTGTAATCAATAGCGGATCTTCGTCGATCAAGTTTTCCATTTTTGAAGCGCGCTCAGACTCGGCCGGGAAGCAGCCGTGGCCGCGCGCCTTGTTCAGCGGCGAGATCAGTGGGATCGGCACCGCCAAGCTGGGATTCACCTTCAGCGACGCCAACGGGCGAGAATTGAGCGGTCCAGCGAAAACCGCGCCGGCTGAGCCAATCGACCTATTAGAGGATGCGGTCTGTGGTCCGGGAATGCCGGTGATCGACGCGGTTGGCTACCGTGTGGTGCATCCCGGGGCGCGGCTGGACCGGCACCAGAGGATTACCGAGGAGGTGCTCAAGGATCTCGAGCAGGCGGTGGCTTTCGCCCCGCTGCACGATCCCCAAGCCATCCTCCTGATTCGCGAGATGATGAAGCGCTTTCCCCAAGCTCGGCACTATGCCTGCTTTGACACGGTGTTCCATCAGACCATGCCGGCTGAGGCTTCCACCTACGCCATCCCGGCTAAGTATCGTGAGCAGGGCGTCCGCCGATATGGATTCCATGGGCTTTCCTGCGAGGGCGTGGTCGACGACCTGCGGGCTGCATCAAAGAGAGGACAAGCCAGTTTTCCGCGGCGCATGGTGATTGCACATCTGGGCAGTGGGTGCAGCGTAACTGCACTGGTAGATGGGCAATCGGTGGATACGACCATGGGGCTAACGCCGACCGGCGGCGTAGTCATGGGCACCCGGCCGGGAGATCTCGACCCCGGACTGGTCCTTTATCTGTTACGCCAGGCGGAAGGGGATCGCGTAGCGGCCCTGAGCGCGGTAGAGACGATACTCAACCACCAGGCCGGAATGGTAGCGCTCTCCGGCCAGCCCAACGATATGCGCACAACGCGCAAGGCGGCAGAGGCAGGAAGCGCCGATGCTGGCTTGGCTCTTCAGGTGTTTACCCGCAGTGTGCGCAAATCCATCGGCGCCTTTGCCTGGTTGATGGGCGGCCTGGATGCCGTGGTGTTCACCGGGGGCATAGGAGAGCACGATGGGAAGTCGCGAGCGGAGATTTTGAATGGACTGGAAAGCTTTGGAGTGGTGCTCGATGCAACGGCCAATCAGGCCGGGGGCGATGAGCTACGCCGCGTCAGCAGCGTGAATTCCCAAGTCACGGTCTGGGTGGTTACCGCCCAGGAAGATCGCACCATCGCAGTGCATGTGGGCCAGATGGAATCACAGGAGGAATCATGAGCAACGTTGAGACCCTTTCCGCAGCCGCCCAATTCGAGCCGCTAACCGCCGATGAGATTCGCAAAATGAATGCCTATTGGCGGGCCTGCAATTATCTGTCCGCCGGCATGCTGTACCTCCTTCACAACCCCCTCTTGCGGGAGCCGCTTAAGCCAGAGCACATCAAGAACCGGCTGCTTGGCCATTGGGGATCGGACCCCGGCCAGAGCTTTACCTGGGTGCACTTGAACCGGCTGATCAAGAAGTACGACCTGGACATGATCTACCTCTCCGGCCCCGGGCACGGAGCACCGGCCACCCTTTCCAACTGCTATCTGGAGGGGGTGTACTCGGAGGTCTATCCCGACAAGAGCCAGGACGTGGTCGGCCTGCAGAAGTTCTTCAAGCAATTCTCCTTTCCTGGAGGAATTGGCAGCCATTGCACTCCGGAAACTCCAGGGTCGATCCATGAGGGCGGCGAGTTGGGCTACAGCATCTCCCATGGATTTGGTGCGGCGTTCGACAATCCCGACCTGATCGTGACCGTGGTGGTGGGCGATGGAGAATCGGAGACCGGGCCGCTGGCCACCAGTTGGCACTCCAACAAGTTTCTTGACCCGGTGCGGGATGGAGCCGTACTCCCGATTCTGCATTTGAACGGATACAAGATTGCGAACCCGACGATTCTGGCGCGCATACCGCCTGAGGAGCTGGATATGCTCTTCAAGGGCCTGGGATGGACGCCGCATGTAGTGGAAGGCGATGACCCGGAAAAGATGCACGCCAAGATGGCCGAGGTGCTGGAAGGCTGCGTGCTTGATATCCGCGCGATCCAGGAGAAGGCGCGCTCTGCGCCGGCCGGGCAAAAGGTGGAGCGGCCGAAGTGGCCGATGATTATTCTGCGGACGCCCAAGGGCTGGACAGGGCCCAAAGAAGTGGATGGGCATAAGGTCGAAGGCTTCTGGCGCGCGCACCAGATTCCTATTCTCGATCCGCAGACCAACCCGAAGAGCCTGGCCCAAGTGGAAGCGTGGCTACGCAGCTATCGGCCGGAAGAGCTCTTTGACGAGTCGGGAAGGCTGATCGAGGAGCTGCGCGAAATGGCTCCGGTGGGAACGCGGCGCATCACCGCCAACCCGCACGCCAATGGCGGCTTGCTGCGCCGCCCGTTGGAACTGCCTGACTTTCGCGACTATGCGGTCAAGGTGGCAAAGCCGGGACAGATCGAAGTCTCTTCGACCGATGTCATGGCGCACTTCCTACGCGATGTGATGCGACGGAACATGACCAGCTTCCGCGTGTTTGGGCCGGACGAAACGGCCTCCAACAAGTTGCAGGCCATCTACGAAGCCACCAGCAAGACGTGGATGGAGGAGATGCTGCCCGAAGATAAGGACGGGGGCTTCCTGGCCCCTGATGGTCGCGTGATGGAGATGCTGAGCGAGCACACCCTCGAGGGCTGGTTCGAGGGCTATGTGCTGACTGGACGGCACGGCTTCTTTTCTTCCTATGAGGCTTTTGTCCACATCATCGACTCCATGTTTAACCAGCATTCCAAATGGCTGGAGAAGAGCAAGCTGGAGACGCGGTGGCGGGCGCCCATCTCCTCTATCAATTTGCTGATCACGTCGCTGGTGTGGCGGCAGGATCACAACGGTTTCACCCATCAGGATCCGGGATTTCTGGATGTAGTGACCAACAAGAGCCCGGAGGTGACGCGGATTTATCTTCCGCCGGATGCCAATTGCCTGCTGAGCGTGGCTGATCATTGCCTGCGCAGCGTCAACTACGTGAACGTGATTGTCGCCGACAAGGCGCCGCATCTGCAGTACCTGACCATGCAAGATGCGGTCGAACACTGCACCAAGGGGATCGGCATCTGGGATTGGGCAAGCACCGACGCCGGAGAGGAGCCGGATGCGGTCATCGCCTGCGCGGGAGATATACCGACGTCCGAGGCGCTGGCTGCGGTGGCGATTCTGCGCGAGCACTGCAACGGGTTGAAGGTACGGTTCATCAACGTGGTTGATCTCTTCCGGCTGATGCCGGACCGGGAGCACCCGCATGGCATGACCGATCGCGAGTTTGACGGGCTGTTTACCAAGAGCAAGCCGGTCATCTTCAACTTCCACGCCTACGCGTCGCTGATCCACAAGCTGACCTACCGCCGGACCAACCACGCGAACTTTCATGTGCGTGGGTATAAGGAGAAGGGCAACATTAATACTCCGCTGGAGCTGGCGATTTTGAACCAGGTGGATCGCTTCAATTTGGCGATCGATGTGATTGAGCGGGTGCCCAAGATGGCAGAGAAGGGGGCTCATACCGTGGAGTGGCTGAAGGGGCAGATCATTCAGGCAGTCAACTACGCGCATGAGAACGGGATCGATCAGAAAGAGATCCGCGAGTGGAAGTGGCCGGTGTAGTCCCGATTCGAGGTGCCCTTGGTTGGGGGGTCCGGGCTTAGCCCGGACCCTTTAGTTTCTTTCAGAGCCTGGGCGGGCGAATCTTGCAGCAGGCTGCAGGTTGATTTGTGCCAGCCGTCGCGGAGCGCATCTGCTGTTCTCTTCCCTGCCCGCGGAACAATCCGAAAGCAATCGTTGACTTGCCCAGCAGGCTACCCTAGGCTAACGCTGGACCATGATCGGCGAAACCATTTCCCATTATCGAGTGATAGAAAAGCCTGGCGGCGAGGGAATGGGCATGGTCGTTTCGCCCAAATTTCTGCCCAATGTAGTCGGCCGCCAGCTTCCCGTCCTTGACCGGTTTCGCCGCGACGCCTCGGCGCTGAACCATCCCAACATCTGCAAGGAACTCTACCTGGTGGAAGGATTCAAGTAGCCAGGACTGACACCCAAACTATAAGGACATCGTATGGAATCCAATCAAACCCTGAGCGCAAGGGATCTGGTACCTGCTGTCGAACGTGCACTGGGACTTGCTACAGAAAAAACACTGCGCCTTGACCGGCGCTGGAAGGCCAGCGATGGTGCTCCGGTCGTTACCTTCGCCGGGCGCTATACAGCGCGCAACTGGACCCAGTGGACCCAGGGATTTCAGTATGGCAATGCCCTGCTGTGCTTCGACATGACCGGCGATCAGGATCAGCTCACCGCGGCTCGCCGGCACGTGGTCACGGACATGGCGGAGCACCTGACCCACGTCGGGGTACACGATCACGGATTCAACAACATCTCCACCTATGGAAACTTACGCCGTTTGATGCTAGAGGGAAGCATTCCCACCGATGAGTGGGAGCTCAACTTTTGTGAGCTGGCGTTGAAGGTGAGTGGTGCGGTGCAGGCCGCGCGCTGGACCGGCCTCAAAGACGGCTTGGGGTACATCTACTCCTTTAACGGAAGTCATTCGCTCTTTATCGACACCCTTCGCACGCTGCGCATCTGCTGTGTCGCTCACATACTGGGGCACTCGCTGCAAGGGGAACAGGACACGCGCATCAGCCTGCTCAACCGGGCGTTGACCCACGCGAAAACCTCGGCCCGGTTCAACGTTTACTACGGCGAGGGACGCGATCAGTACGATCGACCGGAGCTGCGCGGTAGAACCGTGCATGAGGCGGTTTTCAATCCGGCGAGCGGCGTTTTCCGCTGCCCTTCCACGCAGCAGGGCTACTCGGCGTTCAGTACGTGGACGCGAGGTCTGGCCTGGGGCATGCTCGGTTTTGCCGAGCTGATGGAGTTTATCCAGTCCGTACCGGATGCCGAGGTTCCCGCTAAGCGGGAGACATTGGCCTGGATGGAATCCGCAGCGCGCGCCGGCTGCGACTTCTATATCCATCAGGCGACGGCTCTCGATGGCATCTGTTATTGGGATACCGGAGCGCCGCAGTTGTACCGGCTGGGCGATTGGCAGGCCAAAGCGGCGGATCCCTATAACGACTACGAGCCGGTCGACGCCTCGGCCAGCGCCATCGCCGCGCAGGGACTGCTTCGCCTGGGGCACTTGCTGGGCAACGAAAAATATACGCAAGCCGGGCTGACGGTCGCGGCACGATTACTCCAGGAGCCGTATCTCTCGACGCAGGCCGACCACGAAGGCCTGCTGTTGCAAAGCATCTACCACCACCCCAACGGATGGGACTATATCCCCCCCGGAGCGAAGGTGCCCAACGGCGAATCGAGCATGTGGGGCGACTACCATCTGTTGGAGCTTTGTCTGCTGATCACGAGGATGGCCAATTCCCGTTATTACACTTTTTTCGGAGCGGACGGATGCAGCAGCAAGAAAAAGTAGCGTTGGTGACCGGCGGGACGCGCGGAATAGGCCTGGGCATTGCGCTGCAACTAGCGGAAGCCGGCTTCACCCTGGCCATCTCCGGCAGGCGCACTCCGAAGGAAGTGCAGCCGGTGCTGGACGAGATCCAGAAACTCAGCAAGCGCTCCATCTACGTGCAGGCGGATGTTTCGTCGGCTGCCGACCGGCTGTGGCTGCTTGCCGATGTCGGCGATCAATTGGGCAGGCTGGATGTTCTGGTCAACAACGCGGGCATCGCACCGCGGGTTCGCGCCGATCTGCTCGATGCCGGAGAAGAAAGCTTCGATGAGATCATCTCGACCAACCTGCGCGGTCCTTATTTCCTTACCCAGAGCGTAGCCGCGTGGATGATCCGGCAACACGCCAAGGATCCCTCGGCGCAGCGTTCGATCATCAATATCAGTTCGGTATCGGCCACGGTTGCCAGTGTGAACCGGGGCGACTATTGCATCTCCAAGGCGGGGATCGCCATGGCCACTAAGCTGTGGGCGGTGCGCCTGGCAGAGTATGGCATCGGAGTATACGAGGTGCGTCCAGGCATCATCGAAACCGACATGACGGAGGGGGTCAAGGGCAAATACGACGCCCTGATCGAAGGCGGTATCCTGCTCGAGAAGCGATGGGGAACCCCGAAGGACGTCGGGACCGCCGTCAGCATGCTGGCGCGGGGAGAACTTCCCTATGCGACGGGCTCGGTTCTGGTCCTGGATGGCGGTCTTACGATGGCGAGACTCTGAGGAGCAAACACGATTGATGAAATGGATGAAGCAGTCCCGGTCCTCCTCGGTTGCAGCCAGCACCACCAGCGCCGTGGAAGCCGTTTCGCCACGATGGGGTTTCGCCGTATCTTCCGGGATCTTAGGTTGGATCCTCGACGCCTTCGACTTTTTCGTTCTTGTCTTTTTGGTGGATGTTCTTGCCAACAACTTTCACGTACGCAAAGCCGACATTGTCTGGACCATCACCATCACGCTGGCCATGCGGCCGGTGGGCGCGGTGGTGCTGGGATCGTTGGCCGACCGCTATGGCCGCCGCCGTCCGCTGATTGCGTGCGTTCTGTACTTCTCCATCATCACGGCGCTTACTCCCTTCGCGCCTAGCTACTTGGTGTTTGTTGTGCTGCGTGCTCTCTATGGAATCGGCATGGGCGGCTATTGGGGCATCGGGGCTTCTCTGGTCATGGAGAGCTCTCCCACGCGTTGGCGGGGACTCTTCTCCGGGATCATGCAGGCAGGTTATTCGCTGGGATACTTGCTGGCTGCGGTGGCTCTGCGCACCATCGAGCCACGCCTCGGGTGGAGGTGGATGTTTCTTTGTGGCCTGATTCTGGCGGCGCTGATTGCGGTGCTCACGTTGCTGTCTCCCGAATCGTCTTCGTGGCACAAGAATCGGTTGGCCAGCTTTGGTGAGGTAACGCGGATCCTCTGGCATCACAAGAAGGACTTCGTGTACCTGGTGCTGATGATGACGGCCATCACTTGCCTGTCGCATGGCACACAGGACCTTTATCCGGATTTTCTGAAGACGGTGCATGGGTTTTCCAATGCCGTCGTCTCCAACCTCGCGATCCTGTACAACATCGGCGCCATCGCCGGTGCGCTGGTGATTGGGCATTATTCCGACGTATTGGGCAGGCGGTATTCGGTCATCCTCGCTCTAGCTATTTCTGCGCTGTCCATTCCGCTCTGGGCCTTCGGGTCAACGATTGTCATGCTGGCGATTGGATCGTTCGTAATGCAATTCGGCGTGCAGGGTGCGTTTGGGGTGATTCCCGCGCATTTGAACGAGCTTTCTCCCAGCAGTGTGCGCAGCTTGTTTCCCGGGGTGGTGTACCAGCTTGGCGTCTTGTGCGGAGCGCCCGCGGTGGTGATCGAGTTTACCCTGCGCAAACACCTGGGATATCAGTGGGCCCTGACCACGTTTGAGCTGTGTGTGATCTTTGCCCTGTTGCTGATCTTCGGGTTCGGTCCGGAGCGAAGCGGTCATGATTTTTCTGTGCAGGATAGAGGCGTGAGTCTGTGACGTCGATTTCGTTTGAGGTAAGGCTTTCGGAGGGATTCTCCCTCCGAAGATCTCAGCCGTCCCTGACGGGACTGGTCGTGGTGAAAATGTGCACCCAGGACTGACGTCCTGGGCTACTTTCAGCCGTCCCTGCGGGACTGATTGCGTCATGCCATGATGGTCGATACAGCACTCGCCGCAAAAATCCGCTATCAGCGGTGCCTCGGAACCAGTCCCTAAGGGACGTCCCTGAGCTTGCCGAGCGGGGACTGCTGAGAGTAGCCCAGGACGCAGTCTGGGTACACCTAATTTGTTTTCAGCGAGGGCGGTACGAATCGGCCGATCGAGGAAGGCAAAAACGGAAACAGGACTGATTCTCGTCGTCACTTTTGGGACCGCCTGGGTGTGTCAGTGCCTTGCTTACGGCGCTCCCACGGCACGCCGGGGCGGTCGGGATCATTGGGATTGATATACCACCCTACCGAGGCTGCGTGAAACCTTCGGTTCAGTCCCGAAGGGACGGCTGAGAGTAGCCCAGGACGCAGTCCTGGGTACACCGCAAACCCTTGACCAGTCCCGTCAGGGACGGCTGAAAGCTCGGAGGGAGAATCCCTCCGAAATCTCCCGTTCTCCGGTGGGTTTCTCTAGAACGCAGACTCTGAGGGGCGGAAGCTGGTTCCCTCAACCACCTAAGATGAAGTAGATGCTGAGCGAAGAGGAACGCGCGCGGGTTTGTGTGGTGTTGGTGCGGGCGCGCAATCCTAACAATATCGGCGCCGTCGCGCGCGCTATGCATGGTTTTGGCTTTTGCCGATTTGCGGTTGGTCAATGACTACTCCGTCGGGACTCGAAACAGCGCGGTCGGCCGTCGATGCGTCCGAGATCCTGGCCCGGGCAAGAGCAGTTCGCCAGCGTTCCAGATGCGGTGGCAGACTGCAACCTGGTGGTGGGCACAACCGCCGTCGGGGAACGAAAGCGTGAGCATCCGCTGTACACACTGGCGGAGGGCGGCGGCCTGGTGCATTCCGCTCTAAGGTCGGGCCGAGTGGCCCTGCTCTTCGGATCGGAAAAGACCGGCCTGAGCAACGACGCCCTAAGCCACTGCCATTGGCTCATGACGATCCCCATGCACCAGAGCCGGGGCATACGGCATGCGTCGATGAACCTGGGACAGGCAGCAGCGGTGTGTCTCTATGAGCTGATCCGGCAGACGGACGCCCCGCCGCTGAACGAACCGCAACCGATGGCGAGTGCGGAGGATCTGGAACGTATCACTGAGCTGCTGGCGGAGGTGCTGGCGTCTATCGGATACGCGAAGCGCCGACCGGCGAGCGCGGAACGCACGGAAGTGCGGCGCATGGTGCGTCGGTTGAACCTGAACCAGTCCGATGCGCGGAGATGGATTGGCGTCCTGCGCCAATTACTTTGGAAGCTGAATCCTAGCGGGTGATGATCACTTCGTAGAGATTGTCTTTGGCCAGGAAGAACTTGGTGTTGGCGTAGGTCTCGAAGAGCTTTTCGATGGTCCGATTGTTATAGACGCGTTGCACGGCGTAGCCGGTGGTTTCCTGCGACTCGATGCTGTCAGTGTCGGTCACGTGATAGCGGCAAAAGCTGGTGTCGGGTCCGGTGTTCTTGGTATGGAAGAAGGTGAGCACGCGGCCACCGGGACGCAAGCAGGAGCGAAGGCGCTTGATCATGGGGCCGACCAGATCCTGGGGAACATAGTCCAGGGTGGTCCAGAGCAGGACAACGTCGAATTCCCTACCGGCAAAATCGAGGTTGTTGTCGAGAAAGCCTTCCACATCGAAATGGGTTACACCGTTTTCGTCCGGGGCGCCGGTCCAGTTGCCGCGCAAGGCCTCGTTCACCACGTCCGACATGTACACCCCGTGGCCCAGGGTGGTCAGGAAGTTGATGTTGGTGGGAGAGGTGGGCCCGATATCCAAAATGCGTAGTCCCGGCTCAGCCTTGAGAAACTTGAGGAGATCCTTCCAGGCGCTGGAGTGTCTCGGCACCCGCGGACCGGTAAGGACCGTGGGGCTAGCGGACGCCTGAGAGTCGTTTTGTGTCTTACCAAATATGTTGCGCATCACATCGTCAGTCTTGGAGCGCAGGCCCGTGTTGCCTGCTGGGAATATATTCATCATAACGGAGCCCTCCAGCGTTCGTTAGTGTTTGGCTGGAGAGGTTGCCGCCGGAACTTCGGCGCCCTTCGCCGGTGCAACGCCCGCTGTCTTTTCGCCCTGTGTCGGTTCCACCTTGCCGCGAAAAACAGCGCTCTCCTCAATCGATAGGCGTGCGGCGGAGATGTCCCCGACTAAATCGCAGCCATCACGTAATTCCACCTTGCCTGTAGCTGTGACATTGCCGCTCAGCTGGCCGAGCAAGATCACATCCTTCGCCGAGACGTTCGCCGCCACATGCGCATTGGGGCCAATCGTGAGGCGACTTTCCACCAAGGTAATAGTGCCCTCCACATGGCCATCGACTACCAGGTCTTCGCTTCCATTCACTTCGCCGCGGATCTGGACCGACTTGCCAATAATGGCGACAGCACTGTCTCCTGCATTCATCTGGTGCCTCCCTGCGGTCGCAGAAGCTTCTCTGCCCGAACTATACGCAAGGTACGAAGCCAACCGCAACCCGCAAAACAGGTTAGAAACCCGGCGTGGCCCCCAGATGTAAACTGGAAGGTATTGCCTTGCATCTCACTAAGGTAACATCGGCTACAAACGGGGAGTCGGATATGGGGACTATGCGATTTGTGCTTCAATGCCGGTCATTTCCGTGCCCCCTCCGGATGTGTACACTCGGCGCTGCCCTGCTGATCGGGATGGGTGCAGCCAGCGGCCAAGCCCTGTCCCAGGGTCAAAATCCAGCGCTGGACCCGCAAAAGATCGTGCGTGACGCCAGCTGGAACGAGCTTCATGCCAAGAGCCCGGGCCGTTCCTTCAGCTACCGCCAGCACAAAGTGGACCCCAAGGGCACCACCGTCAAGGAAATCTTCGAGACCAAGGACGGGGACGTTGCCCGGCTAATCGAGAAGGACGGCAAGCCCCTTCCCGCCGAAGAGGAGCAGGCCGAGATCGACCGTCTGAACCACCTGCTGGAGCATCCCGAGGTGCAGGAGCACCGCCATAAGAAGGAGCAGGAAGACAGCGCCCGGGGCGATGAGATGGTGCGCATGCTCCCGGACGCTTTTCTTTTTACCTCCAAGGGCATGGTGGAAGGGCCGAATGGACCCTGCTACCGGCTGGAATTCCGGCCGAACCCTGCTTTTACGCCGCCTGACCGGGAGGGTGAGGTTTACCACGGCATGGTGGGCGAGCTATGGGTGGACCAGGCGCAGCTGCGGCTGGCCAAGATCGATGCTCACCTTTTCTCCGATGTGAACTTCGGGTGGGGGGTGCTCGGGAGGCTGTACAAGGGGGGTAGCATCCTGGTGGAAAATTCCGATGTGGGATTGCATCACTGGGAGACCATCCACATGAAGCTGCAGCTGCAGGGGAAGTTGCTGATGATGAAGAGTGTGGACTACTCGACCACGGAAGATTTCAGCGATTTCAAGGTGCAGCCACAGGAATTGGGCTACCAGGAGGCGATCCGCCTGCTGCAGAAGGGGCCGGCTACGGCCCAAGTCGCGGAAAAATAAAGGGTTAGGGACGCGGGAAAAGAAACAGCAGGTCCCTCCACTTCGCTAACGCTCCGGTCGGGATGACATTCTGTTGTGCCCGCAAGAGCTTCAAAGAGAAATACTTGACCCTGCAACAGAGTTGTCATCCCGACCGGAGCGTTAGCGAAGTGGAGGGACCTGCTGTTTCTTTTCCCCCGCAACCCTAAGCCAGGTCGTCGCCGCTGCTGGATGAATCGTCGTCGAAGGATGAGTCGTCATAGGACGCGTCATCCAGGCTCAAATCATCCTGATCGTCATCCCTCAGGTCGTCACTTGCCTGCTGCAGGTTGGCTGCATCGTTACCACTGTCCCCATAGCTGCTGTTGTCGACGCGCTCATGGGTTCCCTCGCCCAAGCTGCGTCCGGGGTCATCGTAGTAGTTGTTGGTGATGATTTCTTCAGGCCTACCACCGCCCGAGAATCCGCCACCGCCAAAGAGTCCGCCGCCACCGCCGAAGCCGGCAGGCTGACCAAAACCGTGCAAAAGCGACTCCACCCCCTGAAAGGCCAACGCCCCCGCAGCAACTCCGGCGGCGGTCGTGGCTGCTGTGCGCAGGAAGCTTGAGCCTCCTCCCGGTGGAGGGGGCGGAGGCGCCCCATACGAAGGGACCGGCGACCAGGACTGAGCGTAAGGCTGGCCTGGAGGAGCGCCGTAACCCGGCGGTGGCGGAGGAGCCTGGGGTGGGGGTGGAGGCGGGGCAGGATCGCGGTGCCCTAGCAGGCTGCCCAGGAAGCTGGTGGTGTGGGCCGGTTGCTGCTGGAGTGCCTGCGATTGCTGCTGCAGCTGGTTGATCTGCGCCGTAGCCTGCTCCAGGGCATACTTCTGTACCAACACCGTTTGCGCCAGGATGTAGAGGGAGTTGGGATTGCGGCCGAGGTCTGCAGCAGCAGTTGCTCAGCTTCGGGATCTTTTTCTGTGAGTTGGGTCTGCTCGACACGACCGATAAGGTCGTTCAACATCGATTCTTCCTGGGGAGTCATTTCGTCTCCAATGCTTATTTCCGTTGGATGCCGGTCAGGAAACCAGCGCCAGGGCTTTGATCTCTTCTTTGCGCACGGTCAGCCGTTCGACTAAGTCGGTACGCACCTCAAAGCCGCGACCCGGAGTGTTGGGCACGCGAATCTCCCCGGCGGGAGACACGGTGACCTCAGGTTCGATGATGTCGTCGGTCCAGTAGCGGCTGGAGGCGGAGACATCGCCCGGCAGCGAGTAGTTCTCGAGCGTGGACACGGCAATGTTGTGGGAGCGGCCGATACCGCTTTCCAGCATGCCGCCGCACCAAACAGGTATTCCGCGTTCCAGGGTCGCATTGTGGATGGCGATGGCTTCGCTGAAGCCTCCCACCCGTCCCAGCTTTATATTGATGATGCGGCAGGACTCCATCTCGATCGCAGCCAGGGCATCGCGGCGGTTGCGGATGGATTCATCGAGGCAGATGGCAGTGTCCAGACGCTGCTGCAACATGGCGTGGAAGTAGAAGTCGTCGGCCCACAACGGCTGCTCGATCATGAGCAGATTAAATTGATCGAAGCCGACCAGATGATCGGCATCCCGCAGCCGGTAGGCGGAGTTGGCATCGCAGCTGAGAAGAATCTCCGGCCAGCGATTGCGCACTGCTTCGAACAGCTGCAAATCCCAGCCCGGCTTGCACTTCAATTTGATTCGTTGATAGCCCTGAGAGAGGGCTAAACCAACCTTGTCCATCAACTTTTCGAGCGAAGGCTGAATCCCGATGGAGACTCCGCAGGCGAGGGTCTCCCGGGTGCCGCCCAAAAGCTCGTATAAGGGGACGCGGCGCATCTGGGCTTCGAGATCCCACAGCGCATTTTCGAGCGCAGCCTTGGCCATGCGGTGGCCGCGAACGCGGCGAAAGATCTCAGGACATTTGCCGCCGCTCTGGTCTTCGGCGGCCGCAAGCAGAGGACCCAGCTCCTGCAAAATCGTAACCCAGGCTGTATCCGTAGACTCTTCGCTGAAGTAGGGATGCTCCCCAGTGGTACATTCGCCCCAGCCCGAGAGTCCATCCGCGCGGACTTCCGCCAGCAGCACACGCCGCTCTCTGGTTTCGCCAAAGCTGGTTTCAAAGGGGTGTACTAAGGCCATGCTGAGCTCACGCAGGACAATCGATTCAATCTTCATGCAAACCTGTCGGATACCGGTTGGAGTGAATGTAAGGAGCTGGAGGGCTCCCGTATTTCCTGTCGAGGCCCGGTTGCATTGTCGAAATCCATTCAGCTTTTCTTAATAGAGAAGGCCGCATACATGATTTAGTTTAACGCTGCGCGACAGAAGTTTAACCATGCGCAACAGCAAATCACGGCTCCTGCCAGAGTCCCAGTTGGAAGATGCCGTTGCCTTCCGTATCGATTCTGAAACCAATCACCGTTAGTTGGCGCGCGAAGGCCTGTTCAAAATGCTCGCGATTCCTGGTCTGGATGTCAAGAACACGTTCCTGATCCAACGGTGAGTGCCTCCAACGAGCAATCTCGTGCGGTACCAGGATTTCCTGTTCTACCGCGGGAAAAGGAGCCGGTTTACCGCCCAGGGCGGAACAAACCCAATCACTTTCCAACCACCATTCTGCGTAGAGTCGATCGGTAGGAACCTGGCCGTGCAGTCGAGACGATGTTACACCATAAAAATTGGGTGCGTAGCGACGAACGACAGCCCCGAGCCGGGCGATATTGAGGAAGGCGTTCTTGATTTCCAGTGGGTCGAAGGTCCATTCCATGCGGGTTATCCCACGCGCCAGGGCCTCATCCCGCTGGAAAAGTTTGAGCCGCCGCCCAATGCCCTGGTTGCGGTAATCGGGGTTGACGGCCAGCATGTGGGAATGTAGGTAGGGACCGCCCGCGGAGATGCCGGGCAAAGCCATGGCAAAGCCCACCAGGCTGTCGGGCTCGCCCTGGGGGTCGGTGCCGGGCAGCGCGGTATCGAAGGCGCCGATCACCTGTCCGCCGATCCTCTGTGCAACCGTAAAGACCCGGCGTGGAACCACATCGCGGTCTCCATAGCCCCACACGTCGATCTGCAGCTGGACAGAGGCGCCGAGTTCCTCAAATCCACTGCACGCGCGGATCAGGATGGGGTTGGGGGATGGGTTCATCGGGCAGGCGAGGCGGCTGGGCTTTCTTCAAGTTTGGCCTGGCTCCAGAGCGACTCCAGCTGGGCGGCAGACAATGCTTCCAGGGGATGTGAAGAGGCTGCTTCCATAGCGGCAAAGCGGCGGCGGAACTTGGCGTTGGTATGACGCAGGGCGAACTCCGGTTCCACGTTAAGCTGGCGGGCCAGGTTGACCATGGTAAAGAGCATGTCGCCCACTTCGGAAACGATGGCCTCCTGGGCGCCGGGAGGCGGATTGGAGGGGTCCTCGCCGATTGCCTGGCGCAACTCCTCTGTCTCTTCCTCCAGCTTGGCGAAGATGCCTTCGACATGGGGCCAGTCGAATCCACTCTTGCGCGCGCGGCTACCCAGTTTGGCAGCTTCCAGTAGAGAGGGGAGAGAGCGCGGAATGCTATCGAGCGCCGAGGATTGCGGCTGCGGTTCCGTCTTTTCTGCTTGCTTGATCGCGTCCCAGTTGCGAAGCACCTGGGTGGCGTCGATTCCCGAGGTCTCGAGCGCGGACTTGACTGCATTGCCGGCGGCCACTGAGGCCTCGTCGCCGAAAACATGAGGGTGGCGGCGGATCAGCTTGCGGTTCAGGCCGGCAATCACATCCGCGATGGTAAAGTCGCCGGCCTCGCTCGCCATCTGGGCGTAAAAGAGGACCTGCAGCAAGAGATCGCCCAGTTCCTCGGAGAGATCCTTCCAGTGCCGGCGCTCGATGGCGTCGAAGACCTCGTAGGCTTCCTCGAGGGTATATTTTCGGATGGTGTCGAAGTTCTGCTCGCGATCCCAGGGACAGCCATCGGGACCGCGCAGGCGGGCCATGATGCTCACGGCTTCGGCGAAAAGTGCAGCCGAATCGGCGGCCGGGTCGCGCTCAGGGCTCATTCCAACAATGTAAACGATGCGCTTGAGGATTGCTTTCCCCTGTTACTGTGGTCTGGCTAACACATTCTTTCCTGATACCAGCCATGATTCCTTGTATCTTTTTCGGGTTATTCGGCTTGCTGCTGGGCAGTTTTCTTAACGTCTGCATCCTCCGATTGCCCGTCGGCGAATCGATCATGTGGCCCGGGTCCCATTGCCGCCAGTGCGACCAGCCCATAGCCGCCCGGGACAATATTCCGGTACTAAGCTACCTGCTACTGGGAGCCGCTTGCAGAGCCTGCGGGAGCCGCATCGCCTGGCGCTATCCAGTCATTGAATTAGCCACTTGCGTGCTCTTTGTCATGTGCTGCCTGCACTTTTCTCCCGCCTGGCAGGCGGGCTGCTGGGCGCTGCTCTGCTTCCTGCTCCTCGGCCTTGCCGTGATGGATGCCGAGACCCTGCTGTTGCCGGACGTGTTCACCCTGCCCGGGCTGGTGGCAGGGGTAGTGTTTGCCGCCCTGCGTCCCGGCCTGGGGGGCGCCGGCTGGGCATGGGGGACTGCTTTGCGGGCGGCAGGGTGGTCGCTGCTGGCGGCGGCTGTTGCGGCGGCGGCGCTCCTGTTGATCGCCGGAGCTTATTGGCTGGCGCGGCGGCGCATGGGTATGGGGCTGGGAGACGTGAAGCTGCTGGCCATGCTGGCCGCATGGCTAGGTCTGCGGCAAACCGGGGTGGTGCTGTTTCTTGCAGTGGTCGCGGGAGCGCTCTATGGGCTGGGAATGATTCTGTGGCATCGGAGAGAGGATATTTCACCGGGGCAGTTGGCGGTTCCCTTTGGAACCATGCTCAGCCTGGCCGGGCTGTACAGCATCTTTCTAGGCGAGCGGACGCTGGGCTGGTACCTGAAGTTTTTCCACTAGTTTGGGGCTGGCTAACTTGACCGGAACCTGCAGCGGGGCCACCTGCGCAACTACAGACCGTATTTGAACCAGGTGGTGCAATCCATGCACTACGTGGAAGCGGCGCCACTGGTCTACGCGCAGCGGTCCGAGAAAGGGATGCACCGCTACCCGCTCTATGCCGAATTTGCGCCGGCAACGATCGAATAGCGTGTCCATGGTCTCGATTTCCTGGCGCATGAGGTCACCCAACTGCTGCCCATCCAGGGCCGCAAATTCGCCGGCATAAGGCATCGTCTCATCCAACGCCGGCACTCCCCGGGGAAGCTTTCCAAAGCTGAGGACCATCAATTGCAGCGACCATTGTAGGTAGGTGCGGTTTTGGTTGCGGGAAAGGCGGCCTTTGTTCAGCCGGTTCTCCAGAGCGCTGGAGGTGAGGCGATAGCCGAGAACCAGGTGCTCCACCACCTGCTGCGCGCTCCACTTGTAGTTCAAGCCGTTGGGATGTAGCTGTGTCGTCTCCGCGTCCAAGCCGAGCAATTCGCTACTGATTTGGCCGACAACTCGTTCCAGCACAGCGTGCATTGGGGGAGACCCCTGACAAACCTCGCCAGTCTGCGGAAGTGTAGAACACCGGGATTAGGAGAGAAAACCTAAAAGACGGGCAGAATCTTCGAAGGAACTACAACCTTGGTCCCGCAGAGGGATACGAGCCGCAGAGCAGCTTTATTTTCCAGGCTGGAGTGTTTTGAGGGCCTTCATTGCCTGCTTGGCCTTGGGGCCGTTGGGCACGATATCGAGATAGAGCTGGTAATTGCGGGCTGCGTCCGCATTTTTCTTGAGCATTTGCTGGGTTTCGGCCAAACCAAAGATGGCGTCGACATTGGTTGGATCGACAGCCGTGGCGTCCTGGTAACGGAGTAAGGCTCCCTGATAGTCGCCATTCTTCAGGTAAAACCCGCCCACTTCCGCGTCTTTTTTGGCGCGAACCGGATCGTTCACCTGCGGCGCCGCTCCATTTGGGTTATCCGCGTCACCGCCCGACTGGCTGGAGCTGACGCCGGGAGGTAGCTCGACCTTGGGGGGCGGGTTCTGGTCATTCCCAGCAGCCTTGGCGGCATCGCGAGAAACAGCCTCGGGGAAAGGATTGTCGGCTGCCGTGGATTTCTTGGGACTGTCCGCGTCCTGGGAGGCCGACTTGGCTGCGTCCCGAGAAACAGCTTCCGGGAAGGGATTATCGGTTGCCGTGGAGGGCTTGGTGGTTCCCGAAGCATCGGAAGCCGCCTTGGCGGCGTCGCGGGAAACGGCTTCGGGGAAGGCATTGTCGTCTTTTGCGGGCGGCTGCGCGGGCTGAGACGACGAGTCAGTGGAATCGGCAGGGGGCTGAGGTTTTGGGGCCGGCTTTTTTTGCGGCTGGGGCGCTGGCGCGTTGGGAATCGGCTGCCCGCTTTGGGCGGGCGTTTGCGTCTGCGCTGAGGAACCGGCTGCAAATGTCAGCAGAGCGGTGAGGGTAGCGACGATCAAAGCGGTTTCACAATAGGTGTAAACCGAAGCAGAAAACGCCTTGGTGGTTTTCTCCCAAGGAAAACCACACCTCTCGATCTTTTTGAGGCCGAAGTAATTGTGAAAGCGCGTCAGGGGCGAGTTACGCATCGTTGCTATTTCAAGTCTAGACCTTTGGGTTCGACGTTTCCAGCGCACCCCCTGCTATCCGGTGGGAGCTCTGGTTGTGCTCCATGTTAAAAAATAACTACTTATGGGTTTGATGATTCGCTCCTCCTCCATCCACGCCGCCGGCTGCTATACCACTTCGTCCATCGCCAAAGGTGTCCAGGTGGTGGAATACACCGGACCGCGGATCAGCAAAAAAGAGGCCGACAAGCGGTTTGAGAACTCGAAGATTACCTACCTGTTCGGCATCGGTGACGGCTCGACGGTGATCAATGGCATGGGCGTGGCCATGTACATCAACCACTCCTGCGACCCCAATTGTGAGACGGAAGAGGTGGATGGACGGGTGTGGATCATGTCCATACGCGGCATCGCGCCGGGCGAGGAGCTCACCTACGACTACAACCTGTACGACGGCGACGAGGACGATGCGCGCTGCCATTGCGGAGCGGGCAACTGCCGCAAGACGATGTATTCGCCGGAAGAGATTGCGCGGCGCAAGAAAGCAGCCCGGCGGAAAGCCCTCCGGGCAGCGGAAGCCAGGAAGCGGAAAGCAGCAGCGCGCAAGCAGGTTGGGAAGGCGGGCAGGAAGAGCGGCGCTCGCCCATCAGCGCGGCGAAAATAGGTTCCGAGAGGAGGTAAGCGGGACCTAAGAGAAACAGCAGGTCCCTCCACTACGCTGCGCTCCGGTCGGGATGACAAATTTGTTGGGTATTGGTGGAAGATAGTCAAACAAATTTGTCATCCCGACCGGAGCGCAGCGTAGTGGAGGGACCTGCTGTTTCCCTTAGGCAGCCACGATTGCGGGTGTGGCAAAAATTGAGTGGGCTTCACTAGCGGGGCGCAAAGAGCGACACCACATAGAAGGACCCGGCAATGCAGATGAGGTCTTCCACCAGCGCCACGGGCAGGTCGGGCAAGCCGAAGTTGCCGGTAATCCGGCTGCGGGCGAAATAGCCTAGATAGGATCCTGCAACCGCACCGATGGCGCCCAGCAGCGCGCCTCCAATTAAAGAGAACGACCCCGCGTTGGCCAGCAGCAGCCCGCACAAAGCGCCCATCACGATGCGGACACTGAAGCCCGGTTGCTTCAGCCGGCTTGGCGTCTTGGGTAGTTTGTCGGAGATCAATTCACCTACAGCCCCAAGCGAAAACAGCCCGACCGCAACCTTGCTCCCCACGAACGAGGCCCAGCCGGTAAGCGGCAGGCGATGCAGCAACGCCAACCAGCAGACCACCGCAATCGGCGACAGCGCCCGAAGGCCTGACAGCATACCAATGGCAATGATCGCGCACACAATCTCGATAGTGGACATCCACTGCCCTCCAGTCCTTCGCTATGAACCCGATAGGATAGCTGAACAGTAGCAGACAGTTCCCCGCCCCGCTTGGCTTGGCTTGATGGGAGTTTGCTATTCCTGCTGCGATCGGCACTCGGGCTACAATCAAAGTTGCAGGCGGCTGGCCTCCCGGCCTAAGCCGTTCGCAGGCTGAATCCTCCCTATGGCTTACCAAGTACTCGCCCGCAAATACCGTCCTCAACGCTTCTCGGATGTCGCCGGACAGGATCATGTGACTCGTACCCTGGGCCACGCTCTGGAGCAGGAGCGGGTGGCCCATGGCTACATCTTCAGTGGGCATCGCGGCATAGGCAAGACCACCATCGCCAGGATTCTGGCCATGGCTCTCAATTGCCGCAACAAGATTGGCAGCGCACAGCGGCCCACCCCTGAGCCGTGCGGGGTTTGCGACTCCTGCAAGGAGATTCGCGCCGGCAACTCCCTGGACGTGATCGAGATCGACGCCGCCACCAACCGCGGGATCGACGAGATTCGCGAGTTGCGCGAGGCGGCGCGCTACGCCCCGGCACGCGATCGCTACAAAATCTACCTGCTCGACGAGGCCCATCAGATCACCGATGCAGCCTTCAACGCGCTGCTGAAGATCCTGGAGGAACCGCCGGAGCACGTCGTCTTCATGATGGCGACCACGCAACCGGAAGATATTCCGCAGACCATCCGATCGCGCTGCCAACATTTCAGCTTCCACGCGGTTACGTTCGATGACATTGTGACCCAGCTGACGCAGGTCGCCGCCCAGGAAGGGATCCTGGCGGATCCGCAGGCGATTGCCCTGTTGGCCGAGGCGGGCGATGGCTCGATGCGCGATGCGCTTTCCATCATGGACCAGGCCATCGCCAGCGCACCCATGGTGGAAGGAAAGGCCAAGCTCGACGGCAGCGAAATCCGGGAGTTGATGGGGACGGTGCCGGATGCCGTCTTCGAACGCATTCTGGAAGGCATCGGCGAAGGTCAGAGCGCGGCCGTAATGGAAGAGCTCAACCGGCTGCTGAATGCGGGCAACAGCCCGTCACAGATGGCACGGCAGCTGGTGCGCTACCTGCGCAATTGCCTGATGGCCAAGCTGGGCGGAGAGAAGACGGAGCTGTTGCAGATCTCGGGCGATGAACGCGCGCGCGCGGTGCGCACTGCCACCCTATTCAGCGAAGAGGATCTCACCCGTTTCCTGCAGGTAATGTTGCGCACCTTCGATGAGCTGAACTACCGCCAGGAGCCGCGATTGCATCTGGAACTGGGGCTGATGAAGCTGGTTCACTTGCAGCGCCTGATCCCGCTGGAGCAAATCCTGAGCGGATTGCCGGGTGGAGCGCGTCCTCCCGCCGCCCTCGGTGCGGGAAAAGGCGCGGTGAGTCAAAGGCCCGCAACAACCGCACCCCCGACGCCGGCGCAGGCTCCGCCAAGACCGCTTCCGGTCGAGCCGGCAAAACCGCCGGCGCCTTCTCCCTTCGAGCTTGACCGCCTGCGCAAGCTGGGCGGAAGCGATGCGGAGGAGTTGGTGCGGACGCCAGCTGCTCCGCCGGTAGTTGTTCCCGAGGTAAAGGCTGTTCCTGAGGTAAAGACGGCTCCCGAGGTGAAGGTCGTTCCCGAGGTGAAGACTGCTCCTGAGGCCAGGGCCGTTCCGGAGTCGAAGGCCGTTCCCGAGATGGAGACTGCTCCTGAGGCGAAGATTGCTCCCGAAGAACAGGCCGAGCCAGCGCCGGCCCAGACGGGCGAGACCAATCTGGATCACCTGCGCGATGTGGTCACCGCTGCGCTCAATGAGCAGGGTCACAACACCGCGGCTTCCCTGCTGGGAGCCGGGCGGTGGAGATTGGACGAGGATGGCGCGATTCAGGTGGAGGTAGGGGTCAAGAAAACCATGCTGGGCCTGACCATGAACGGCGAGGCGTGGAAGATTGTGCGCGAGGCCTTGCGCGGAGCGGGCGCCACGCAAAAGATGACCGTGGTGCCGGGCGAATCGGCTGATCAGGGGAGCGCGAGCCCGCGCGTGTGGTCGCGCGATAGCATTGAAGCGGTAGCCTTGGGCAATCCGCTGGTGCGCCAGGCGCAGGAGCTTTTTCACGCCGAAGTGCGCAGCGTACTCGATCTAAGGGACCAAGGCAATGATTCGCGGAGCAAAGGTTGAATATCGGAAGGCGGAATAGGCTGTGAATCCTTTCAAGATGCAGGAAATGCTGGAACAGGCGCGCCACATGCAGGACCAGATGCAGGAAAAGCTGAGCCAGACGGTGGTGGAAGCGTCCTCGGGTGGAGGCGCCGTAACGGTGAAGATGAACGGGCAGAAGCAGGTATTGCAGCTGAAGATCGATGCGGCCGCAGTGACCAGTCTGAGCTCCAGCCCGGCCGACGTCGAAATGCTGGAAGACCTGGTGACGGCGGCGTTCAATGAGGCCGGCCGCCGCGCCGATGAGGCGATGAAGTCCAGTCTGACCGGGATGCTGGGCGGTTTGAATCTGCCTCCGGGGCTTCTCTAGCCTTGTCTCAATTTGCAGAACCGATGGCGCGGCTGATTGAAGAGCTGCGCAAATTGCCCGGTATCGGGGCCAAGAGCGCCCAGCGGCTTGCCTTCCACATCTTGCGCGCGAGCAGCGAAGATGCAGGAGCGCTGGCCGACGCGGTGCGTGAGTTGAAGGCCCGGTTGCTGCTGTGCTCCACCTGTAACAACATTACCGATGTGGACCCGTGCATTTACTGCGCCAGCGCAACGCGCAGCCAGCGAGTGGTGTGTGTGGTGGAGGAGCCGGGCAACATCGCAGTGATTGAAAAGACGCGCAGCTATAACGGCGTCTACCACGTGTTGCACGGCACCTTGTCCCCGCTGCACGGGGTCGGCCCAGAGCACCTGAGGACAGACAGTTTAGTGGCCCGTGTGGCCCAGGGCGAAGTGGAAGAGGTGATCCTGGCGACGAATCCAACGGTGGAAGGCGAGGCGACGGCAGTCTATCTAGCGGATCTGCTGCGCTCGACGACGGTGCGCGTGACCAGGATCGCTACCGGAGTGCCGGCCGGGAGCGACATCGAGTATGCCGATGAGGTCACCATGACCCGCGCCATGGAGGGCCGGCGGGAGTTGAAGTTCTAGATGTGGAGGCGTTGGGATTTAATCGAGTTTCCCCGGGGATCTTTAATTCGGTAAGTAGACCGATGGGTGCCCTACATCTCGCTCGTTTTTCGCGAGATGTGGGATACCACGAACCTCAAGCGTTCGCCTCCAGGACGAATTGAGACCTTGTGTATTAACGAGGGCCCCAAAAGTGGCCAGGACAGAGCAGTGGTATCCCACATCTCGCGAAAAACGAGCGAGATGTGGGGCACCCATCGGTCTGCGGTTAGGGCAGAGTCTTGCAACGTTGAGGGACACCCGGCGTGTTTTATTCAGGATCTACTCCTGGAACTTGCTAGCTTCGATCCTGCTCTTTTTGTCTCCGCGATCATTTGTGGCACAGACGACGGCGCAAACAGCCCTCAGCTCCGCGTTGCGCGGCACTCCGGCTGTTAGCGTGGTGTTTGATGTAAAGAGCGGACGCCAGTTGGCAGCGGTGAACGCAATCGGCGAACGCCACGCACCAGGATCCATCCTCAAGCCACTTTTTCTGGCTGCTGCTCTCGAGCAGCACGAAGTGCAGCCCGAGACCACCGTCTTCTGCCGGCGCAACCTGCATATCAGCGACGGAAGCCGGGAATGGAACCTGGCTTGTACCCATCCGCAGAGTGACGTTGCCTTCGCCGCCAAAGAGGCGCTTGCCTACTCCTGCAATCGATACTTTGCGGAGCTTGCCGACCGCATTCCGCCTGCTCAGGCATCAGCCTTCCTCGCGCACTACGGTCTAGGGCAGACGCCCATTCCGCGGAGCCGGGAGCAGAAGGAGCTCCTGGTGTTGGGGGTCGCAGGAATTGCCGTTTCCCCAGCGCAGATGGCGGACGCCTATCGAAAGATGGCGCTGGAACTCGACGAAGGCAAGACGCCAGCAGTGCGGGAGGGTCTAAAGGATTCAGTGAGCTACGGCATGGCGCACAATGCCGCCGTCCCTGGAATGGAGGTCGCCGGCAAGACAGGCACCGCGGGTGACGGACCGCAGGGCCGGAGCCACGGATGGTTTGCCGGCACCGGCTACCTGGGCAGCGAAGAAGTGGTGATGGTGATCTACCTCCCTGGCGGCAATGGAGCGGATGCTGCCCGGCTGGCGCACGACTTCTTTCTCGCAACGAGAGCACCGGCGCCGGAAAGTGCTCGCTCGCTTACAGTGGAGCTCTTCTCCACCCGATCTGTGAAGACGCTCACGGCAACGCCGCCGGCCCAACGCACGCCAACGCAGGTGGAATGGGCGCCGGATGGCCTCCGGCTCTCTTCAGGAACGGCAGTAAAGCAACTTGCCTTGAGCGGAAGCTATCGCATGCGTGGTGACGAATCGGAGGAGGTTTCAGCCGCCGGCAAGTGGACTATCAGCTGGCGGCGCGATGGCCTGCGTGTGCTCCTGACGCTGCCCAGCGAAAACTACGTCATTGCGGCGCTGAATGGCGAAGCCGCGCCGGACGAGCCAATGGCCTCGCTCAAGGCGATGGCCATCAGCATACGCACCTTTGCCCTGGCGAACGCGAACCGCCACAACGCGGAGGGTTTTGGGCTGTGCGATAGCACGCATTGCCAGGCGCTGCGCCTGGGCAAAGCGCGGCCGGAGGTGGAGCGCGCGGTGCGCGAGACCGCCGGCGAGACACTGTGGTTCGGCGGCCAGCGGGCGCACGTCTACTACACCCAACACTGCGGCGGCACGAGTGAAGGGGCGAGCGATGTTTGGCCGGCAGAGCACGCCAGCTACCTGGCGGCCAATCGTGCCGATCCTTACTGCCTGCGCCGATCTCCAGCCGAGTGGCACGCGCGCATGGATCTCACCCAGCTCAGTGGGATTTTTCGTGCCCAGGGTTGGCAGACACCCTCTCCGATCAACGACATCCGCGTGGCCCGGCGAAGCGCGAGCGGCCGTGTCGAGCTGCTTGAGGTGACTGGCCGGGGCGCCCCGGCTGAACTCTCGGCCAGCAGTTTTCGCTTCGCAGTAGACCGGGCGCTGGGGTGGAACCAGATGCGCAGCGACTGGTATAGCGTCAGCGTAGCCGGCCCTGCCCTGGAGGTGAAAGGCCGCGGCTACGGGCATGGCGTAGGCCTTTGCCAGGCAGGCGCCTACGAAATGGCGAAGGAAGGCCACAACGATGCGGAGATTCTCAGTTTCTACTTCCCTGGCGCCTTTGCCGGCATCACGCCGGAAGGTGACGGATGGAAGCGGGTCGCCGGCACGGGATGGACGCTTTTCACCACAGACCCCGGCAGCGGGCTGGTGGCCGAAGGAAATGTCGCCTGGGCCAAAGCGCAGTCGCTGTTCAACTCTACCGCGGGTTCTGCCGTCCCCACGGTGCAGGAGCTGCCGACCACGGAGCTCTTCCGCCAGACCACGGGAGAGCCGGGCTGGATGCTGGCCTCTACCCGAGGCAGCAATGTGTTCCTGCAACCGGCCCCGGTGCGGCGAAACAACGGAGGAACTGAAGCGTTGCTCTTACACGAGTTTCTGCATGTGTTGGTGGAGCAGGCGGCAGGAGAGCAAGCTCCGTTGTGGCTTCGGGAAGGTTTGGTTGAGACTTTGGCGAACCCAGGTAAGGATGGCGATAGGGTTACTGGGCCGGCGAAGGAATTGGAGGCTGCGTTGGCCCACCCGGCTGATGCTGCCACCTCGCGGCGCGCGCACCAGGTTGCGGCCCGGATGGCTGCCTTGCTCTGTACCCGCTACGGTATGGCCGCGGTACGAGACTTTCTACGAAACGGGGTACCCGCGAGCGTACTCAAGAGCCTGCCATCGTTTGCGGTTGTCTCTGCAGCTCCCAACGGAGGTGTTGGTTCTTTATCAGGAGCTCCGCGATGATCGCGCGCAAGCAGCGAATTTCCTGCGCTAGTTCGTGCCCATCGGATCGCGGATCGATGGTCTCGATAAGGTCAGCGCACCTGGGCTCGACGGTGGTTTGATGAATCTGCGCGTTCGCTATCATGGGGGCGTCCTCACACTTCCTTGCGTCTATCAGTAGGTTAGAGCGCACCCTAAAAAGGCGAAAGCCCAAATGGTGCTGTGAAGAGTGCCCCCTTTGGTAGCATTCTCATACACCCTGAAGTTGCCCCGAAAAGTGATCAAAAGAGTACAGATTCCCCCGATCCCTTAATGCGATGCTGAGGCAGCCTGCTGCTGCATCGGCGTATCATTATGAATAACACCTTGACCTATCGCCATCCTGACGGGGCCCCAGCCTTGACCGAGCCCACAAAATCGGCTTTCGATCCGGAGGTGTTTTTGGCGAGTACCGGGCTGGGACGAAGGATCGTCCTGTTGAAGCCTCGCGAGGCCTTCTTTTCCCAGGGCAGCGAAGCTGATTCCATCTTTTACCTTCTGAAGGGTCGAGCCAGGCTGACCGTCGTTTCGGCAGCCGGCAAAGAAGCGACCATCACCCTACTCACGGTAGGCGACTTTGTTGGAGAAGAATCGATTGCCGGAGCCATGGGACGCCGGTTGGCGACAGCGACGGCAACCATCGCGTGTACCGCCCTCAAAATAGAGCGGGCGGAGATGATCCGCGTGATGCACGAGGAACATGCCTTCTCTGATCTGTTCCTGAAGTTTCTCCTTGCCCGCAGTATGCGCACACAGGCGGACCTGGTCGACCAGCTTTTCAACTCCAGCGAAAAGCGTCTGGCCAGGATTCTTCTCCTGATGGCGGAGTTTGGCATGCCGGGCGAACCGGAGAGCCTGATCCCCAAGATCACCCAGGAAACCCTGGCGGAGATGATCGGGACCACCCGGTCCCGGGTCAGTTTCTTCATGAATCGCTTTCGCAAGCTCGGCTTCGTCGAATACAACGGCCGCATCAAAGTGCATAAATCACTCCTCAACGTGATCCTGCACGATCATTTGCCAAAGCAAAACGCCACCCGCCCCACACTCGCTGAGGCACGGCGCAAAAAATCCAAGCCACAAAAACGCCGGCCTGCCACTGCCAAGCGTGCAAAGTAAGCGGCTGCCCCTGTCTCCACATTCCGATACCGAGTAGAAGTGAAAATCCTCTAGTATCCTCATGAGTCCAATATTCGTGAGGCGAATCGCCACAACATGAAGATCAACTCTGAAGAATTTCGTGTGCATCCCGGAAAAGAGTTCAAACTCAGTGACCGGCCGACGATTGTTAAACCCTTCTATCAATCGAAAAAGGAATATCAGGCGCTCATGCAGAAGCATGTGGAGGAGTTGGGTTCACTGCAACAGCTTCACTACGCCTCCAATCAGTATGCGTTGTTGCTGATTTTTCAAGGGATGGACTCCGCCGGGAAGGATGGAGTAATCCGGCACGTCATGTCCGGCGTCGATCCGGCAGGCTGCGAGGTTTCCAGTTTCAAACAACCGAGTGCGCAGGAACTGCAACATGACTTTCTCTGGCGCACCATCTGCCGCCTTCCCGAACGAGGGCGGATTGGCATCTTCAATCGTTCCTACTATGAGGAAGTGCTGGTGGTCCGGGTGCACCCCGAGATTCTTCGCAACCAGGGCCTTCCGAAAGAGCTGCTGGACGAGAAGAACATCTGGGAGGAGCGCTATCGCTCGATTGTCGAAATGGAGAGCCATCTCTATCGAAATGCAACCCGGACCATCAAAATTTTCCTAAACCTTTCCAAGGCGGAGCAGAAAAAGCGCTTTCTCGCGCGCATTGACGAGCCGGAAAAGAACTGGAAATTCTCGCTCGCGGACATTCAGGAGCGGAAATATTGGAAGCAATACATGGAAGCGTATGAGGAGTGCCTGAACGCGACCAGCACACATCAGGCGCCCTGGTATGCCGTTCCCGCGGATGATAAGGCGAATGCCCGGATGATTATTGCCCGCATCCTATTGGATACGCTGGAGAGCCTGAAGCTGGCGCCTCCCAAAACCACCACGAAGCGGCGCCATGAATTGCAGGCGATCCGCAAGCAGCTAACCAAGAACTAACAAGTCCAGAAGCCTCCGACGAACATCCTATCGGCAAGGCGCCGCAAATCGCCGGATGCCCCGTCTTTGGCGGTGCGTCCAACACAGACTTTGGGGGAATGAAGTGAGTGATGGGAACGCGGTCAATCTCTGGCCCAACGTGGAAGGCATGGACGCACTGGCTGAGCTTGCACTCAACCTTCGCTGGTCGTGGAACCATGCGTCCGATGAGATCTGGAAGAGTCTCGACTCTGAACTGTGGGAGACTACGCAAAATCCCTGGCTGATTCTGCGCACCGTCTCTAAGGAGAAGATTAAATCTCTGCTAGCGGCGGCGGACTTTCGTCAGCGCGTCCAGGATTTACTGCGCCAGAACCATGAGTCCGCGGACACCTGGTTCCAGCAGAAACACCCGCTCGCTGCTCTCTCCTCCGTAGCCTACTTCAGCATGGAATTCATGCTGACCGAGGCGTTGCCCATTTATTCAGGCGGCCTCGGCAACGTAGCCGGCGATCAGATGAAGGCGGCGAGCGACTTAGGCGTACCCGTAGTCGGAGTCGGCTTGCTCTACGGCCAGGGGTATTTCCGCCAGGCATTCGATTTGGACGGCAACCAGCAGGCGCTTTACCCGGTCAACGATCCCGGCCAACTGCCGATCCGCCCGCTGCGTCAGGCCAATGGAGAATGGCTAAGGTTACAGATTCAGCTGCCGGACACGAAGATCTGGCTGCGCTGCTGGGTGGTATCGATTGGCAGGAACAAGCTCTACCTCCTGGATACCAACGACTTCGCCAACTCCGCCGCCCATCGCGGCATCAGCAGCGAGCTCTATGGCGGCGATGCCGAGATGCGATTGAAACAGGAGATCGTGCTGGGCATCGGCGGCTGGCGCCTATTGCGCGCCCTGGGCCTGGAGCCTGAGGTATGCCACCTGAACGAAGGCCACGCGGCGTTTGCGGTCCTGGAACGGGCACGCAGCTACATGGAGGATCACAAGGTATCCTTCGACCTGGCCATGACGGTCACCCGCGCGGGCAATTTGTTTACCACCCATACCGCGGTTGCCGCAGGCTTTGACCGTTTTGATCCCGAGCTCATGCGGAAATATCTCCGCCACTACGCGGGGGATGAACTCGGCATTCCCCTGGATGATTTGCTCGCCATGGGAAGGCAGAATGCCGGTGATCCGCTGGAGCCATTTAACATGGCCTATCTTGCTACGCGCGGCAGCGGCCAGATCAACGGCGTCAGCAGACTGCATGGGCAGGTAAGCCGGCATATCTTTCAGCCGCTCTTCCCCAGGCGGCCCGAGCAAGAGGTCCCCATCGGCTCGGTAACCAATGGCATTCACGTCCCCACCTGGGACTCAGCGGAAGCGGATTCGCTCTGGACCAACGCTTGCGGCAAGAAGCGTTGGCGGGGAGATGGCCCTCAAAAAGAGGAGATCCATCGCATACCCGGCAAGCAGTTTTGGGAAATGCGCAGCCTGCAACGGAAGCGGCTGATCGAGCGTGTGCGCAGACGGTATGAACATCAACTTGCCTTAGAGTACGTAACCTCACAGGATTTCAGCCATCTACTCGACGAACATGTGCTCACCGTAGGATTCGCGCGCCGATTTGCTACTTATAAGCGGCCCAACCTTCTCTTGCATGATCCTGAGCGGCTGATTCGATTGCTTTGCGATCCTGAGCGCCCAGTCCAGTTGATACTCGCCGGAAAGGCGCATCCCCAGGACCATCCTGGACAGGCGCTGATCAAGAAATGGAATGACTTCATCAAGCGTCCTGAAGTCAAAGGCCATGTCGTCTTTCTGAGCGACTATGACATGCAGATGGCGCAGGAATTAGTCCAGGGGATCGATCTTTGGATCAATACGCCGCGGCGTCCCTGGGAAGCGTGCGGAACGAGCGGAATGAAAGTTCTGGTCAATGGAGGCTTGAATTTTTCTGAACTGGATGGTTGGTGGGCGGAGGCCTATTCTCCCCAAGTGGGGTGGGCCATTGGCGACGGCCAGGAACATGGGGATGATCCAGCACGGGATGGCCTGGAAGCCGAGACTATGTACACCTTGTTGGAGCAGGAGGTCGTACCTGAGTTCTATCAGAGGGATGAACGTGGCTTGCCGGCCAAATGGCTGAGCCGCATCCGCGAGAGCATGTGTCAACTCACGCCGGAATTTTCCGTCGGCCGCACGCTTCGAGACTACACGCAGGGTCACTACCTGCCCGCAGCCTCTAGTTATGCCCAACGCTCCGCCAAGGAAAGTGCTGTGGGTGCTGAGCTGCTTGCATGGCAACAATGCATCGCTGAACATTGGAACACCGCACGCTTCGGCGCTGTCAGCGTAGAAACCCGCGACAACTTCCATGTCTTCCAGGTACAGGTCTTGCCGGGTGATCTTCCTGTGGGCGACTTCCGAGTCGAGCTGTATGCCAATCCCCTTCGCGACGGCGAATCCGCCGTCCAAGCCATGACGGCGATTGAAAAGGGCGTGGCTCACAAAGGAGTCGTAACCTACTCGGCGCAAGTACCGGCAAGCCGTGCGGCCAGCGACTACACGCCGCGAATCGTTCCCTATCATGCCGGCGTTTCTGTGCCCCTGGAGGCCGGGCAGATCCTTTGGCAACGTTGAGCGGCGATCTTACTAAGTCGCTCGGTTGCGGGGAAAGAAAAGAAACAGCAGGTCCCTCCACTACGCTACGCTCCGGTCGGGATGACAATTCTGTGTTGCGCCCTCAAGAGCTTCAAAGAGAAATACTTGACCCTGCAACAGAGTTGTCATCCCGACCGGAGCGAACCCGGATTTCCTGCTACGCAACACTCACCAGCGGCCACGCGTGCGGCTTTCAGTAAGGAAAGCCGCATGAACTTCGCCAACGCCACCAAGTCCAACAGGAAATCCGGGGTGGCGTAGTGGAGGGACCTGCTGTTTCTTTCCCCCACACACGCTTATTCCAACCTGAGCTATTCAGCTCAGATTTTCCCTTACTGTCCTGAAACACTACAAGTTAGGCTTCCAGGTCCGCTTCCGAAGCCGAAAGAGGAATAGCAGATGCCGCTCATGCAGCTCGTCATTACGCTCATCGCCGTAGGAGTCCTGTTGTGGCTCGTGAATCGATTCATACCGATGCAATCGAGCATCAAATCCATCCTGAACGGCGTAGTTGTCATCATTGTGGTCCTCTGGCTCGCCAACCTGTTCGGCCTGTTCGCTCCCCTCTCGAGAATTCACGTAGGTCGATGAGCGGCGCACTACCCAAGGCTCCCCCGTCTTGGGAAATCTACGGCCCGGTGGTCGTCCAGTAAAGCTGTTTCACCTTGAATCCCTTTTTCATCGGTGGCGGATCCACCTTACCCCATGAGGTATGGTTCCAGGTAACCGCCTGCAGCCCATCGTGGCCCGGCGCAAACACCATGGGCGGCTCGACCGGCTTACCCTCCACAGCATCGAACGTGACCGTGACCTGGCTGCCGGAATCGACCCAATGGCCAAACAAAGTGGTGGCGCCGTTGCCCGGATCTTCTGTAACCGTCGCTGTACCATCTCTACCCAGGCTCAGGTTCATCGACGGAAGGGCGAAGTGCGATAGATACACACCGGCAAACCTTGAATGCGCGGTGGTATTGTCAGCGAGTGCGGCTTGCGTGGACGGCCAAACGATTGCGCAGGCCAACGGAAGGTGCAGGAGCAACACACTGGAAACTCTCATAGTTCCTGCAGTGTAATCCGGTATCCCTCGCGAAAAATGCACATCTTCGCAAGTATCTGTGCATCGATTCCCATTTCGAGACCATAAATAAAGTTCTTTTAATCGAATTCCACTTGTGGTCCTAACGGAGTGTTCCCCGCGCTTCCCACGGGTGGTTCAAACCGGCCCTCGGCTGTTTGGGTTGACATCCGACCCGAATAAGAGAATACTTGGGTCGAATGACTACCCAAGAGAGCAACGACGACCGTATCGCCCTATTGCAGGGGACGCTCGATCTGCTGATCCTGAAAACGCTGGTGCTGGGCCCTTGCCACGGGCAGGGCGTGGCGCGATTAATTCAACGTCAGTCAGAAGAGGTGTTCTTCGTCGACCACGGGTCGCTCTACCTGGCCCTGCAGCGACTGGAAGACAAAAAGTGGATTCGCGCCAAGTGGGGTGTGAGCGAGAACAATCGCAAGGCGCGCTTTTATTCGTTGACGGCGAAGGGCCGTGAGCAACTGGTGGAGAAGACCAGCGAGTGGCGGCGGCTGACCCGGGCCATGGATCTGATTCTGGAGTCGAGCAAAGGGCCTAAGCGAGAGGAGGCATAGCTATGTTCCAGCGCAAGCGGAGCGCACAGGATTTCGCCGAAGAAATCAAGGCGCATCTTGAACTCGAAGCCGACGACCTGAAGCAGGAGGGCCTGAGCGAGGACGAGGCGCGATGGAAGGCGCGCCGTGAATTCGGCAACGTCGGCGCCGCGCAGGAACGCTTTTACCTCAAAGACCGATGGGGGTGGTGGGATAAGCTGCTGCGCGATCTTCGCTTTGGCTGGCGCTCCATGCGCCAGAGCCCGGGGTTCGCGGTGACGGCGATTCTTACGCTGGCGTTGGGCATCGGCGCAAACACGGCGGTGTTCAGCGTGATGGACGCGGTGCTTTTGCGGTCGCTTCCGATCGCCGATCCGCAGCAGGTGGTGTTGCTAAACACCTCAAACTCGCCGCGGGGAACGGGCACGATCAATGGTTACGATACCTTCTCCTATCCGGTGTATGACGCGCTGCGCCGGCAGACCAGTGTGCTAAGCAATGTGATCGCGATCGGGGCACTATCGGCAGACAAAGTGAATGTGCGCATCGGCACGCAGCCGGAGACGGCGGAAGCCGACATGGTGAGTGGGAATTTTTTCAGCGCTTTGGGAGTAAAGCTGATTCGCGGGCGCGGATTCACTACCGAGGAAGACGCTAATCCCGCGCAGGTGATGGTGATCAGCTACAGCTACTGGACGCGCCGCTTCTCCCGCGATCCCAACGTGTTGGGGAAGACCTTGTATGTAAAGGGAGTTCCCTTCTCCGTCGTGGGCGTGACGGCGGAGGGTTTTGAAGGAACTGAAGCGGGTCAGTCCATGGATTTCTGGATTCCGTTGCAGAATCGGATTGAGTTCAACGTGCTCGGCAATCCGCCAGAGGACGGCAAGCTCTATCAGCACGACCAGACATGGTGGTGTCTGCGGCTCATGGGGCGATTGGCTCCAGGAGTAAGCCGCGAGCAGGCAGTCTTGCGCTTGCAGAAGGTATTTCAGACGGCGGCATACATTGGGTTAGGCTCGCCGATGGCGGGTGAGAAACCGCCCGTGCTGAGCTTCGCGAATGCCAAGAACTTTCCCGGTTACGACGAAATGTACGGTAAGCCGCTGCGCATGTTGATGGCGATGGTTGGGTTGGTACTGCTGATTGCGCTGACCAATGTGGTGATGCTGCTGATGGCCCGCAATGCCACCCGGCAGAGAGAGTTCTCGTTGCGCATGGCGTTAGGCGCGCGTCGGGGTGAGCTGCTGCGCCAGCTGATCACCGAGAGTCTGCTGTTGGTGATCGTGGCCGGCGCATTGGCGTGGGGATTTGCGCAGCTGGCGACGCGGATGCTGGGCCGCTGGGCGCTGATTGAGTCGAGCCTCACTCCCGACAAGACAGTACTGTTATTCACGCTGGGCGTGCTGACGTTTGCAGCGGTGCTGTTTGGGTTGGCGCCTTTTCGGGCGGCGATTGCCGGCGGTGCGGAGCTGACGCTGAAGACCTCCGCCGCCACCTCGAGCGCGGACGCGGGCAAGACGCAAACCGGAAAACTCATCGTCGCGCTGCAGATGGCGCTGTGCCTGGTGCTGCTGGTGGGCGGCGGTTTACTGATTCGCACACTGCGCAACCTGGAGAATATCCCTCTCGGCATGCGGACGGACGGGCTGGTGGTCTTCGGCCTGAATCCCCAAGGCCTCCGATCGGAAGCAAAGCTGGTCTCCTTTTATCAAGAGCTGCAGCGCCGCCTGCGCTTGCTGCCGGGTGTGGAGTCAGTGACGGTGATGCAGGACAGGCTTGGATCGTGGTGGTCGAACAATAGTAATGTGATGGTTGACGGCAAAGACCCGGACGTGGCCACGGGAAAGCCGACGCTGGTGCGGAACAATGATGTCGGCCCGGACTTCTTTCACACCCTCGGTGTGCCCGTCGTGCTAGGGCGGGAGTTTACCGATGCGGATAACGCGACATCGCCCAAAGTTGCCGTGGTGAATGAACTGCTCGCACAACGGTTTCTGCCCAACCAGAACCCCTTGGGGCATCGCATCAACGACAAGGTCATTGTGGGTGTGGTGAAGGACCATAAGTATCGCAGCATGGACGAGGAACCAATCCCGATGGCGTGGTGGAACTACGCGCAGGCGGCGGAAGAGGGCCAGATGAATGTGGAGATGCGGGTACGCGGGGATGCGCTGGCGATTCTGCCCGAAGTACGGAAAGTAGTCGCGCAAATGGACCCCGATGTGCCGCTGATTCAGCCCATCTTGCAACGCAAGCAGTTTGAGCGCACCATCTCGCAACAACTGATGTTCGCCCGCCTGGGTGAGTTCTTTGGTTTGCTGGCGATTGTGCTGGTGGCCACGGGATTGTACGGAACGTTGGCCTATCGAGTGAACATGCGCACGGCGGAGATTGGTGTGCGCATGGCGGTGGGCGCGCGGAGGGAGCAGGTAGTTTGGATGATCCTCAAGGACAGCCTCCTGCTGACAGCCCTCGGCGTCGTGATGGGTATTCCTCTGGCGATGCTGGTGGGGAGAGCGTTGACGTCATCCTTGTACGGCGTGAAGCCACTGGATGCGATGAGCTATCTGCTGGCAGTCGCCGGCGTTGCCGCGGTTGCATTGGCAGCGAGCGCGGTGCCCGCGTCCCGCGCGGCCAATGTCAACCCTTTGACCGCACTTCGCTCGGAGTAGCAACCCCTTATTGCGGCTCGGCGTACACGCTTTTGACGAATCCGGCCGCGTTGGTGTTGGGCCAGTCGGGATGCTGCGTCTTGAGCTCCGCGGTGATCTGCTTCCCGGCGTCCTCAGCGGAGACTCCCTGACCCTTGAGAGCTAACGCACGAGTGCGGATCTCCGAGATCAGGCTTCGTTCTGCTGCTACCAGCGAGCCATCGCCGGGAGCACTGTGATCGGGTAACACATGCGCGGCATTCAGGGCTTCTATCTTGTCGAGCACAGCCAGCCAGGTCGCGGGTGTGCCGCCATCGCCAAAGATATTCGGCATGGTCTTGTTCTGCACCACGTCACCCGAGATCAGCGTGCGGTCCGGCTCGACAAAGGTGAGCTCGTCCCCTTTGGTGTGGGCTCCCCCGAACCACAGCAACCGCGCGGTGACACCGCCCAAATCGACGGTCGCTTCCTGATCGAAGGTGACATCGGGTGGCCGCAGCACCAGGCCTGCAAGCAGTTCCTTATTCTCCGCCGACCGGCTGCTGAACATATCGATCATCTCCTGCCCATGCTTTTCCATTTCCTGCTGCTGCACCGCATCGCGGATCAGGATGGTGCCGGGAGGAAACCCGGGCTCGCCGCCGGCGTGCTCGGGATGGAAGTGAGTGGTAGTGAGAAATAGCTTGGTATTGTTGGGCGCAAGTTTCGCCGCCAGGCGAGCGACGGTGGCTCCATTCTTCTGCCCCATGCCGGTATCGACCACCAGGGTAGCGCGGCTGCCGACGACGATCCCGATGTTAGGAAAGCCCATGATCGCCCAGACGTGGTCGGAAATCTTGACGGTGTCCTCGCCCACCATCGTATGGTTCATCTGGGCGAATCCGTGGGCGGTGAGGAGTGCAGCCAGGGTCAATACCAGGGAGAATGATTTCATCGTGTCCTCATTCGAACCCGCAGCGTTCAGAAGCTGCAGCGCTCAAACCAAGACCAATATATCCCCATCACTCTCTGACCAGCACCGGTTCCATCCATCCAGACCCAGCTAATTACTTGAAGCGCTTGGTGAAAGAAATAAGGGTAAGCGTAGCTTCCTGCTGCGCTTACCCTTGGAGCCTTTCACCACGCTCGTGCTTACTACCTTTTCGGAGAGGCCCGGAAAGCGTGTAGCTCAGTGCATGCCGGCATCACGCAGGCCTGGCCTGCGATCTCTCCGGCATCATTGATCGAGTAAGCGCCCATCAGATGCAATTTTGAGTTCGCTGGGATGAGGGTGTTAAGGTCCTGAATCTTCCCGTCCTTCCACAGGAAAGGGGTCATCCCATTGGCATCGATGGAGAAGCCAACCACCTCGCCACGGTTGTTTACGGTTCTGCAGCAGCCGGCGATGGTGGCGAAGGCACCGGGAAGGGTGCCGATGTCGTGCATGCCGCTCGCCCTGGTCCAAAAGAAGGAATGCACGGTGCCATCGGTAAATTGCGACGTCCCGACAACCTGGCCCCGGTCGTTGATGCTGGAAGCATTATTAGATGCCGTATTCTTTGCATCCCCGAGTGTCCCCAGATACCGCGGCGTGCCATCCTTTTCCCACAGCACGGCGTGCAGTCCGGTCACATTCGCAGGCGGCAGGCCCTGGGTCGCGCAGGTACCCGAAGAGCCGACAGCCTGGCCCAGATCATTGACGCCCATGCTGAACGCCACCGTGTCGCCCTTGAGTGGAGGGAGTTCAACGATCTCGCCATTCGGCTCCCACCTCACGGCTTCAAAACGATAGACCTGGAAGGGAGTAGCTTTCACGCAGGTAGAATCGCGAACGCCATTTTCTGAAAATCCGACTACCTGGCCCAGATTGTTTATGCCAAAAGCGTTGGCGTTGCGGCCGCCGGGCAACGTTCGAAGCGCCGTCAATTTCCCATAACGCCAGATGGCGCCGAGACATTGCAGGTGGGTACCGTAGGCACAAAAGTCTTCGTTATCTGGATCTTTCTTGGAAATCTCGGAACCGACCGCAGCCTCGCCATAGAGGTTAGGTCCGTCCGCACCGCTGTTGGGTCCTCCCAGCGTGCCGAGGTCGGCCAACGCTCCGGCGCCATACCAAAGGAAGGCGTGTTGCGGGCCGTTGGGAACCAGGTTCGAAGACCCAGCTACCCAGCCGGTGCGGTTCATATCGAACGCTGAGGCATTCGTGCCTTTCCCCAGCACGCCAAGATCGGTGATGGAGTACTGCGGCATTTCGCATCTCGGCGATTGCGCGCCAGGAGCGGCGACCGTCACCAGGGTAGCTACCACGCCCAGGAATAAAGAACTCAACTTCCATTTGCTGTTCATTTCGTCTCCTTTGTTTGTTTCGTAGCCGCGGAATCCCCGGGCTGCATGTTTGTCTTCCGCACACGAGCGAGCAGTGAGTTCAGGCACGTGAGCGCTACGCCATCGGCTGCCTGCAACCGATGCAGTTCCCCCGAATTGAGCCACTCCTCTACTTCCGGCCGTTCCAGGTTCGAGATCACGCCGGTTTCTTCGAGCGCGATCATTTCCACTTCCGCCGCGCAGCGCGAACACCATGCGCGCCGGGAACCCCGGCCTCGCAGGATCAACAGCGAGTCGGTTTCGATAGTGATCCTCGTTTGCTTTGCCATAAAACCTCCTCTGTCGGCTGGACCGAAAATGGGAACGAGAGAAGGTTGGCGCTGGGCTGCTTGAAAAGTCCTTCCAAGCCGTCTGAAAACTTCTGATAATTTCTCGCAGGCCCGCAAGCAATTTAAAATGAGCAATTTGTCGCCGGTCCACGGAACGAGCTACACCTCGGCATAGGCAGCCATCGCGTGCTAGACTCGGGCTCAAATGACCATGGGCGAGAATCCGAGAGCTGATGAGCTCTACGAGTTCGGTCCTTTTCGGGTTGACCCCGCGAGGGAGACACTGCTTAAAGGCGGCGTGGCCGTGCCGCTCACGCCGAAGACCTTTCAAATCCTGCTGGTTTTAGTCCGCCACGGCAAAGAGATCGTCACTAAAGATGACCTGATGAAGACCGTCTGGCCCGACACCTTCGTGGAGGAGGCCAATCTCAGCCGCAACATCTTTATGCTGCGCAAGGCGCTGGGCGAGACCGCGCAGGACCATCGCTATATCGTCACCGTACCCGGGCGCGGATACCGGCTTGCCGAGAACGTGCACTTGCTTCCGGGGCAGGAATTTGAGATTGCCGCTGCCACCCACTCCAGGGTTCAGATCGACGTCAAGGAGACTCGCCCGTGGAAGTGGATCGCCCTGGGCGCCGTGATCGTGCTTGCCTTGGCTACGGGGTTATGGCGAATGCTCTCGCATCGCCGTGCAGTTCTCAGCGCTAAAGACACGGTAGTGCTTGCCGATTTTGCAAACTCTACGGGCGACGCCGTGTTCGACGACACCTTGCGCCAGGGACTGGCGATTCAGCTCCGGCAGTCGCCTTACCTCAGCCTTATCTCCGACCAGCGCATTGCGCACACGCTCCATTTAATGGGCCTGCGTGGGGGTGCGAAACTCACGCCCGAACTTGCCCGGGGAGTCTGCGAACGAACTGGAAGCGCCGCCATTCTGCAGGGCTCGATCGCACCCCTGGGAAGCCAATACGTAGTCACGCTGCAGGCCAGGAGCTGCCGCACCGGAGAGATCCTCGATCAGGAACAGGTGCAGGCGGCAAAGAAGGAGGACGTGCTAACCGCCATGGGTGAGATTGCCAGTCGCTTTAGAAAGCGAGTGGGTGAATCGCTGACTACTATCCAGGAGCACAATACTCCGCTCGCCGAGGCGACAACGCCTTCGCTCGAGGCGCTCGAAGCGTACAGCGCAGGCTGGAAGCTCCATACGACAAGCGGGGCCATGGCTGCTCTGCCACTCTTGAAGCGCGCGCTGGAAATCGATCCCAACTTTGCTTTGGCGCAAGCAACCATGGGGCGTGAATACGCCGATCTTGACGAGTCCGATCTATCCACCGCGAGCACCACCAGGGCCTGGCAGTTGCGGGATCACGCCAGCGATCGAGAGCGGTTCTACATCACTGCCACTTACGAGGGGCTGGCCACCGGAAACCTTGAAAAGGCGCGGCAGAACGATGAGGCATGGGCACAAACTTATCCTCGTGATCCGGTGCCTCACTCGATGTTGGCGGGCTATCCGAATAAAGCCGCGGCGCGATATGAACTGGGGATTGTCGAAGCCCGCAAGTCGACAGAGCTCGATCCGGATTTTTCCATAGGTTATTACAATCTGGGTGTCAATAACGTTTATCTCGATCGCCTGGAAGAGGCTGAGAACGTTCTCCGGCGCGCCGCAGGGCGAGGCCTGGAGATCGACGAACTCATCATGCTGGAGCATGACATCGCCTTCTTGAGAGGCGACCGCGCTGCCATGGACCGGGCAGCCGCACGGGCCCGCGAAAGGTCTGGAGGAGATACCTGGATTTCCGATAAAGAGGCCTATGCTTTCGCTTATGCGGGTCAGCTGAAAAAGGCTAGCGTGTTATCTCAGCGTGCGGTGGACCAGGCGATGCAGGAGGCCCAACCGGAGCGAGCTGGGTTATGGGAAGCAGGAGCATCCTTACGCGAGGCCTTTTTTGGAAACGCGCCGCTAGCCAGGCAGAGGGCTACCGCCGCCCTCGATCATTCGAATAATCGTCAGGTAGCGTTTGGCGCAGCGCTGGCGCTGGCCATCTCCGGTGATGACGGCCGCGCGCAACAGCTCGCCGATGATCTGGATAGGCGCTTTCCTGAGGATACGATCGTGCGCTTCAGCGACCTGCCGGTGCTGCGAGCACGTATCGCCCTCGACCAGGGTAACCCATTGAAAGCGATCGAACTGCTGCAGGTTGCCGTTCCTTATGAGTTGGGCGCTCGCCTGGACCTGGGGGCGCTCTACCCTATCTATGAGCGCGGCGAGGCTCATCTGGCAGCGCACCAGGGTACTGAAGCCGCCGTCGAGTTTCAAAAAATCCTCGACCACCGCGGAGTCGTGGGCAGCGATCCCGTCGGCGCACTCGCGCACCTGCAGCTTGGCAGAGCGTACGTCCTAACGGGAGACAAAATAAAGGCTAAGTCCGCGTACCAGGATTTCCTCACCCTATGGAAGGATGCCGACCCCGATATCCTGATATTCCGAGAGGCGCAGGAAGAGTACGCCCGGCTGCAGTGAGTTGCGAGCACAGAGAGAGCAGGAGAATTCCTGCTCTCTCCTTGCAGAGTGCAACTAAGGACACGGCGTAGCCAGGAAGCCGTGCATTTGTCCGCTGCTGTTCACCCCAAAGCCGACAATCTCGTCACTGGAGTTGATGATCTCTGCACCCAGCGCATGGATGGGGGCGTTGGCCTGGAGAAGGCTGTTGAGATCGATCATCACGCCGTTCCGCCGGAGAAACGCGCGGGGCACTCCGCTTTTGTCGAATGACAAACCCACCACCTCGCCTTTCTCATTCGCGCCCAGCGCTACGCTCGCATAGTCACCCTTCACGGTGCCCAGGTCTTTCATGCCCGTCTCCCTGGTCCATAAGAAGGCGTGTTGGGTTTGTTCGCCTGCCAGCACCGAGGCACCGACTACCTGACCTTTGTTGCCGATGAACAGGGCGGTGTTGCCCAGCGGCCCCAGCGTGGCGCTCTTACATGGAGTGATGCAGCTTCCTCCAAGGTTGCCGAGGTCGGTGACCGTACCATTTTCCCAAAGCACGGCGTGCGGGCCTATAGCGAGAGGAGGCAGGAGGGTGTTCCCGCAGGAACCCGATTGTCCGACCACCTGACCCTTGTCGTTAACCCAGAGGCCAATTCCAACCGAATCACCCGGGAGTGGGCGCAGCTCCTGAATTTCGCCCTTTCCTGGCCCCCATAGAACGGCTTCAAAATCGTTCGTCTGCGGGGCTACGCAGTTTTTGTCAGCCGTGCCCTCTTCTGCAACCCCCACTGCCTGGCCTCGGTCATTGATGGAAATGGCCTGGCCGTTCTTGCCCCCGAGTAGCGGCAGAGCCGTCATCGCTGCTCCTTGCCAGAGGAAAGGCACACATTCGAGGCCGGTGCCGAAACCGCAAAAGTTTTCGCTGTCTTTGTCTGTGGGGGAGACTTCAGATGCACCCACGACTTGGGCAAAGTCATTGGTGGTGAACCCGATGCTGTTCAAGCTCGCACTATTCTTTCCATTCAGACCAGGCGTCCCCAGATCAAGCTTCAACCCCTTGTACCAAAGGACCGCATGCTGGGTGCCGTTGGCGAGGGCCGCCGCGCCGGAGACCAGGCCATCACGAGCCACGGACGTGGCCTCGCTGAACGGGCCGCCGAGCGTGCCCAGGTCGGTGATGTGATAGTGGACCGGCGGCAGTTTCTCCTGCTGCTGGGCTACCAGCCAGGCAGGCGTGAACAGCGTGCAAAAACGTCACTGCAACGCACAAGATCGGATTTCTTGCTTTCATATTCGCCTCACTTCTGAGCGTGCAATTTGCAACTGGCAGGCTCGTCACGCAGAAGAACCCGGTCCCCGCACAGACGTCAAAGAAACTAAGCGTGAGTTCTTTGTTAACTGGCAACTTGTTGAGAACAAGAGGAGTAAGAAGGTGGCGTAAACTGGTGCGGACATCAAGCCGGTTATTGAGGAAGACCCGTGGAAACGCCGGTCGGTTCTATTTATGAATTCGGTCCCTTCGAAGTGCATCCGGGATCCGGCGAACTCCTCAAACACGGGCGCCGGGTCAAGCTGCAGGACCAACCCTTCCGTCTGCTGGTTGTTCTTCTGGAGAACGCGGGGCAAGTGGTTACCCGGGAGCAGATCCAAAGCCGCATCTGGGAAGAAAACACATTTGTAGACTTTGACGCGAGCCTTCGCGTCGCGGTGCGCAAGCTAAGAGAGGCGCTGGCCGACGATGCGGAGAATCCCCGATACATTGAGACTGTGCCCAAGCGGGGATACCGCTTTCTCGCTCCCTTCCCTTCCTCCGTAGGATCCGTCCAGCGCATCGAGGCAACGGAAACCAGCCCCGCCGAACCCGAGGCGCGAGCCGGGTCCGAGCGTCCCGAAAGATGGCAATGGATCGCGGCATTCCTCCTGCTTATCCTTATCGCTTCGGGCACTGGCGGATTCCTCCTTTTCGCCCACAGGCGAAAAGTCTTCACCGAAAAAGACACCGTTGTGCTCGCCGACTTCGCTAACTCCACCGGCGATTCTGTATTTGACGGGACGCTACGCCAGGGCCTGGCCGTGCAACTGGAGCAGTCTCCTTTTCTGAGTCTCATCTCGGACGAACGCATGCAACAGGTCTTGCACTTGATGGGCCAGCCGCCCGACGCGCGGCTCGACCCGCAGATCGGCCGCGAAGTTTGTGAGCGTACCGGCAGCGCTGCGGTTTTGTATGGGTCGATCGCAAGCCTGGGCAGCAAGTACGTGTTGGGTTTGCAAGCAAAGGACTGCCGCACAGGAAAGGTTCTCGCGGAAGAACAGGTGCAGGCGGATCGAAAAGAAGAAGTGCTGAACGCACTGGATCAAATTGCCAGCAGGTTTAGATCCAGGGTCGGAGAATCGCTGACTTCGGTCGAGAAGTACGACACGCCGCTTGCCGAGGCCACGACCCCGTCGCTCGAAGCATTAGAGGCTTACAGCGCGGGCTTGAAGATTCATTCTCAAAAAGGTTCGGCCGCCGCCCTCCCGTTGTTCAAGCGCGCGATCGCACTCGATCCGAAATTCGCCATGGCCTACGCATACCTGGGACACGCCTATGGCGAAATTGGTGAATCTGACCTCTCCGCGGAAAGCATGAGCAAGGCATATCAGTTGCAAGATCGCGCCAGTGACCGGGAGAAGTTTTATATCACCGCTTCCTACGATTTCCGAGTGACCGGAAACATGGAAAAGGCAGAGCAGACCTGCCTGGCTTGGGCGCAAGCCTATCCCCGCGATTACGCTCCCCCCGGAATTCTCGGCGGCGTCATTTACCCTGCCTTCGGCAAATACGAAAAAGCGGTCGAAGAATCCAGTAAAGCCATAGAGCTTGATCCGGACTTTGCCATTGGATACGGCAGTCTGGCGTTCAACAATGTTTACCTCGATCGCTTGGGGCAGGCGGAGAGAACCCTTCAACTGGCTTCTTCACGCAACCTGGAAGCCAGCGACGGCCTGGTGCTGCCCTACAACATCGCCTTCCTGAGAGGCGATCAGGTTGGAATGGAGCGGGAAGCGGCTCAGGAGCAGGCAAAGTCCGAATCCGAAGCGCAGAGCTGGTACTACCAGGCGTTCGCGATGGCGTATTCCGGTCACTTGCAACAGGCTAGGACGATGGCCGCGCGTGCAACCGATATGGCGAAACAGGCAGATCAACCGGAGAGAGCGGCCCTGTGGGGAACCGGAGCAGCCTTGTTGGAGGCATTCTTGGCCAATCCGTCTGCCGCCAGGAAGAAGGCTAAAGCAGCCCTGGAGCTTTCCAAGGATCGAGAGATAGAGTACGGCGCAGCCCTCGTCTTCGCCCTGACGGGCGATACCGCTCAGGCGCAAACACTCGCCAATGATTTACAACGGCGCTTTCCCGAGGATACCTCGGTCAAATTCAGTTACCTGCCAACGCTGCGTGCCCTTCTGGCATTGCGCAGCGGTGAAAGTTCCCGGGCCATCGAACTTCTGCAAGTCGCGGCGCCCTATGACCTGGGGGCGCCGCACAGCAGCTATCACGGGATTTTCGGCCCGCTCTATCCCGTATACTTTCGCGGCGAGGCATTGTTGGCAGCGCACCAGGGCTCTCAAGCTGCCGCGGAATTCCAGAAAATCCTCGACCACCGCGGGATCGTAGTCAGTGATCCCATCGGCGCCCTGGCGCGCTTGCAACTAGGCAGGGCCTTCGCTATGTCCGGAGATAAGAGCCGGGCAAAGTCCGCCTATGAGAACTTCCTCACTCTCTGGAAGGATGCCGACCCCGGCATCCCCATTCTTCAGCAAGCCAAACGCGAGTACGCCGGGCTGCAGTGAGTTGTAAGTACAAAGAGCAGGAAAATTCCTGCTCTGCACCCGATCATATTTCCTCACATCGCCTCATCCCTCACAGTGCAATGAAGGCCCCCTATCGTTGCGCTAACAAAAGACAGAACCCGCGTATCAGGCCGTCGGGCGTAGCACTTCCAGGTGGGGAGAGCACCACAGGGTCGCTTGCGCCCGGTATAGCCCCTTCACCATGCCGCCGGTCTGGCCAGATAGCCATGGGTCTCTCCGGTTTTTGTATCCACGGCAAGGCCTATGATCTCCCCGCGGGAGTTGATCGAGCAGGCTATCAATAGATACAAGGTGGAGCTATGAGGAATTCGGCTGTTGAGGTCGACCGGTGTACCGCTGTCCCACCCTACCGCGCGTGAATTGAACTTAGCGTCGAGGGATGCACCGACAACAACACCAGCATCGTTGATGGCAAGGCCCACGCTGTACACGTCCGGGGAGAACGGTGCCAAGTCCTGCATTCTTCCTGTCTCTTTGGTCCAGAGAAAGCCGTGAAATATGGCGTCGCCTGGAAGGTCTGAAGCACCGGCCACTTCCCCACGATTGTTGACGCCGTAAGCGAGGTTACCTGTCGCCCCGCCCAAACTCATCAGGTCGGTGGGCTTGCCGTTCTCCCAAAGGATGGCATGAACAGGTTGGATATACAGGAAACTCGCCGGGTTGAAGGGCGCGCAATCGCCAGAACCGCCGGCAACCTGCCCCTTTTCATTGATCGCTAACGCTACTCCGTCTGGATCACCTCCAAGAGTGGGCAACTCGTGTATCTGTGCATGCGTCCAGATAACAGGTTTCGTCTGGAATTTCTGGGTCTGTCCCAAGGCCGGATCGTACGCCGGGCAGGTTTTGTCCAGCGTCGTGTTCTCAGCCAGCCCGACCACTTCGTCCGAACTGTTAATTACGTTCGCGGCACCGTTGCTGCCGTTCTTTCCGTTCTTGTCTTTCAATGTGGGAAGCGCGGTCATGACGCCGTCCTGCCACAGAAAAGGCAGGCAGATCTTTCCCGAGGGAAAGCCGAAGAATGCGAATCCGCAAAAGTCTTCGCCGTTTGGATCTGGGGTGGAGGTGTCTGCCTCACCTACGGCTTGCCCCCACTGGTTAATACCGAAGGCGACGCTGTTTCCTCCTCTCATGGCGATATTCGCTTTCCAGCGCTTATACCAGAGGGTTGCTTGCTCCTTCCCGTTGTACGCGGCGCTGCCACTGATCAAGCCGTTATCTGTCAGGTGAAAGGGTTGACCAGGGGTCGGCCCGACCGGGCCCAGGTCCGAGAGAGCATAGGCGGTTGCCAATATTTTATGGTTCGCGTTTGCCGGCTCGTCCTGGGCAGCGACCGGGGTCGCCGGTGCGGCCACCGTGAGTAAGCTCGCCGCTACGATGGAAAAAATTGCTGTGGATTTCATTGGATCTCTCCTTGGCTGATTCTCAAGACGATTGCGTCTGGATTGGCCGGCAGAGAATAACCTTCAGCCGGTTTCAACAAACGCATCAGAGCGGATTCGCTCGCCGCCGTCAAAGAAACTAGCTGTGAACCTTCTGTGAACTACTAACTGGTTGCGAATGAGGCAGGTCTGAGCCTGTGAACAGCAATATGCCGGTGCTATACTCGGCCCCTGACCGGGTTTTGGAGGCGCATGGTGCGGACGTCTCTGGATGGTATCTATCGCTTCGGCCCTTTTCAGGTGAACGCCATTGCTGGTGAACTCCTGAAGGATGGAAACCGGATCAAGCTTCAGGAACAGCCGTTCCGGCTATTGGTAGTTCTGCTTGAGAATGCGGGAGAGATGGTCACGCGGGCGGAACTTCGCAACCGCATTTGGCCCCAGGATACGTTCGTCGATTTCGACAGCAGTCTTCGCGTCGCGGTTCGCAAGCTAAGAGAGGCCCTCGGAGACGACGCTGAGAATCCTCAGTATGTAGAGACCATTCCCAAACGAGGCTACCGCTTTCTGGTGGTCGACGTTGTTCCGGAATCTTCGGCTGATCCGGTGCCAGACGCGGCGGTTGAAAAGATAGAGCCCGTCGAGTCAACTGCGGCAATCCCAGGGCCACGCAACTGGGTCGCATTAACCGTCCTGCTGCTGGTTGTCGCCGCCGCGGCGACGGCTGTCTTCTTATCCCACGGTGGACATAAGGGTCTTACCTCGCAGGACACCGTCGTGTTGGCGGAGTTTCTCAATACAACCGGGGATCCGGTCTTTGATGGAACGTTGCGGCAGGGCCTGGCGATTCAGCTGGAGCAATCGCCTTTTCTCAGTCTCATCCCAGAGGAGCGCCTGCAGCAGACTCTCGGCCTGATGGGTCAGCCGGCCAACGTGCGGCTCACCCCGGCGGTGGCGCGGGAGATCTGCGAGCGAACCGGGAGCGCTGCGGTGCTGGACGGCACAATCAGCAGCCTCGGCAGCCAGTACGTGTTGGGGGTGCAGGCAAGCGAATGTCGCACAGGAAAGGTTCTCGCCGAGGAGCAGGTGCAAGCGCGGCGGAAAGAGGATGTGCTGAGCGCCTTGGATCAAGTTGCCAGTCGATTCAGAGTTCGGCTGGGTGAATCTCTCACGACCGTCGAAAAACACAACACTCCCCTCGCGGAAGCGACGACTCCTTCCCTTGAGGCGCTGAAGGCCTACAGTACTGGTTGGAAGGTCGCCCACTCAGAGGGTGACGCCGCCGCACTTCCCTTTTTTAAAACTGCGGTCAGCATCGATCCCCAATTTGCGGTCGCCTATGCGGCGCTTGGTCTTATGCATGGAACCACTGGCGAATCGAATCTCGCTGCGGAGAACGCAAGCAAAGCTTATGCGCTGTTGAATCGAGTCAGTGATAAGGAGAAATTCTTTATCGCTGCCTATTATGACGGGCGGGTGACGGGAAACCAGGAAAAGGCGCAGGAGACGTGCGAGACATGGGTTAGGACGTACGACCGTGATGTTGCGCCGCACTCTTTTCTGGCGGGATTCATTTACCCCGCTTCCGGCAAATACACGAGGTCCGTCGAAGAAGATCGGAAAGGACTCCAGCTCGATCCTTACGAAGCCATCCTTTATCTCGAGCTGGCCGCGAACCTTGTCGCGCTTGACCGGCTCGAGGACGCGAAAAGCACCCTGCGCATCGCCTCGGATCGCAATCTCAATCATCCCTTGCTACTGCTTCAGGCATACGACATAGCCTTTTTGCAGGCTGATAAGGTGGGAATGGACCGGGCCGTGGCCCTGGCCCAGGGAAAATCCGGAGCGGAAGACTGGATCGCCGACCATCAGGCATTCGCCTTGGTGTATTCCGGGCGCTTGCATGAGGCCAGGAGCATGTCTCAGCACGCCGCGAATTTGGCCCAGCAGGCAGCTCATCAGGAAAGGGCGGCGCTATTCTTAACCGGCCCAGCACTTTGGCAAGCAATGTTTGGGAATGCTGCTGAAGCGCGAAGGAGTGCGATGGCAGCACTTGCGCTCGCAAAGGACAGAGAAGTCGAGTATGGGGCGGCCTTTGCACTGGGTCTCGCGGGAGATTCGTCCCGGTCCTCGTCCATAGCGAATGATCTGGAGGCCCGCTACCCGGAGGACACGGCCCTACGGTTCAGCTACCTGCCGGCGCTGCGCGGCCTTCTGGCGTTAAACCATGGCGAGCCTTCCCGGGCGATCGAATTGCTACGAGTCGCGGTTCCTTATGACTTGGGCCAACCACGCAGCAAGATCCAGGGTTTCTTCGGCTCTCTCTATCCGATCTATGTGCGAGGCGAGGCTTATCTGGCGGCGCACCAGGGCCCTCAAGCCGCCGCGGAGTTCCAGAAAATCCTCGACCACCGCGGGATCGTAGTCAGTGATCCCATCGGCGCCCTGGCGCGCCTGCAGCTGGGCCGGGCCTTCGCTATGTCAGGAGACAAGACCAGGGCAAGAGCTGCCTACGAAGATTTCCTCGCCCTCTGGAAGGATGCCGACCCTGGCCTACCCATCCTTCAGCAAGCCAAACGAGAGTACGCCCGGTTGCAGTGAAGCTGTTAACCCGTGATCCGGCTAGAATGCTCTGTCAGTACTTATCTGGAGTGGATTCACCCGCATGACACAAACCCGAATCGTTCTCGCCCTACTTCTACCATTCACCTTTTCGGCCCCGGTGCTCCATGCCGACAACTGCACCGCGATCAAGGATCTGAAATTTCCGGATACCACCTTCACCGTGACAGAACAAGTCGCTTCAGGCGATCTGGAGGGGCCTGGTATCGACAAGCCGCTGCATGACCTGCCGCCCTTCTGCCGCGTGGTGGGAGTGCTTCGGCCGACAGCGGATTCAGAGATCCGCTTCGAGGTCTGGCTGCCGGAAAAGGATTGGAACAGCCGCTTTCTCGGCGTAGGCAATGGCGGGTTTGCCGGTTCGATTGGATATCGAGAGCTGGCCGGCAATTTAAAACGCGGGTTTGCCACGGCGGGGTCCGATGCCGGCCATCAGGCACAAGCCGAGGATGCGAGCTGGGCCTTTGGTCATCCGGAGAAGATCAAAGACTTTGGATGGCGCGCCGTCCACTTGACAGCCGAGCGAGCGAAGGATGTGGTCAAAGCGTATTACGGCAAGAATGCCAACAAGGCCTACTTCGATTCCTGTTCGGATGGGGGGCGCGAGGCGCTGATGGAAGCGCAGCGCTTCCCGGAAGACTACGACGGCATCCTGGCCGGCGCGCCGGCCAATAACTGGACGCGCCTATTGACTTCAGGTCTAGATGTCACCCAGGCAACGATGAGTAACCCGCGAGCCTACATATCAAGCCTGAAGCTGCCTGCCATCCAGCGCGCTGCTTTAGCTGCGTGTGATGCATCGGATGGGGTGAAAGACGGCTTCATTAGTGATCCGGCGAAATGCCATTCCGATCCCGCGGTGCTGTTATGCAAAGCAGCAGATTCTTTGGACTGCCTCACGCAGCCGCAAGTGGACTCGCTGAAAAAATTCTATGCGGGCGGTGAGGATGGAAAAGGAAAACCCATTTTCCCAGGATATTCGATGGGGGACGAGGCGGGCGCCTGGACCGACTGGGTCATTGGGCCGGGCCCGGGAGCGGGCTATGGTGTTCAGTACGTACAGAACTACTTCCGCTACATGGTGACCGGTAACCCAAAATGGAACATATTGACGGCGGATGTGGATGCCTCGCTGGTGGCAGCAGGCAAAGAAACCGCGACCGCTCTCGACTCGACCAATCCGGACCTAAGCCCGTTTTCAAGGCGCGGCGGCAAATTGATCATGTATCACGGTTGGGATGATCCAGCCATCTCGCCTTGGGGCAGCATTGCTTACTACGAGAGCGTTCAGAAAACAATCGGCGCGGAGAAGACACAATCGTTCATGCGGCTCTACATGGCGCCGGGCATGGAGCATTGCTCCGGCGGGCCGGGCCCATCAGCTTTTGGCCAACTGGGAATCGCCACCAGCAACGGTCCGAAGTATGGAGTCTTTGATGCCCTGGTTGATTGGGTAGAGAAAGATGTTCCGGCGGGGAATGTGATCGCCACCAAATACACACCAGATAACAAGGTGGTGATGACCCGGCCCTTGTGCCCTTATCCGGCGATCGCGAAGTACAAAGGCACCGGCGATACCAACGATGCAGCCAGCTTTGCCTGCAGCAAAGAATAGCGAATGAAGCGTTTCGCACCGCTGCTTATCACGCTGTGTATTGCGCCGTATCTGCTCCACGCGCAGGTGCCTACCCCACCCGCTGGGCACAGCCGGGTTCCGCAAATCATGTGCAGGTGGCGCCACCGGCGGACTTCCACCGGCCGAGCAAGAACTTCGATTCGCCGATCGGCATCTTCGAAGGCCAGTCGGACGTTGGCAGCGCTCTGGTGCCCGGCAGCGCAAGTTATGACTCCACCACTGGCCAGTACACCATCCACTCGGCCGGTTACAACGTGTGGTACACCCGGGATGAGTTTCGTTATCTGTGGAAGAAGATGTCTGGCGATGTTTCGCTGGCTGCCGACATTTCCTTTCCCGACGCCACCGGTTACGGGGATCGCAAGGCAGTGCTCATCATTCGCCAGGATCTCGACGATGATTCGAAGGAGGCCATCGCCGCGCTGCACGGTGCGGGGATGATCCAGCTGGCAGAGCGTGCGGAGAAAGATGTCCACGTCAAGGACATGGAGTTTCGCGTCGGGGGCCGCGGCCGTCCTGGCGGCGCCAGCCCTGACAGCCTTGTGCCGGTCTTTGCCCAGCGCATCGGCATCGAGAAACAAGGCGACTCGTTCGCCCTCTTTGTCAGCCTGGAAGGTGAGCCGATGCACCAGTTCGGTCCGCCCATCCACCTGCACATCGACGGGCCCTTCTACGCGGGCATCGGCTTCTGCTCGCACCTGCCGGATAAGTCCGATACGGCAGTACTCTCCCATGTCGTTTTGGAAAACTCTGCGGGAAGGGTTCGCTAGACTTGAGCCCCTGCTGACCCTGCATCGCGCGGGAGTTTCAGTACAGGAGTTGCGGGACGGATCATTGGCCGTGCCAGTGAAAGAGCTTATGCGTGATCTTCCACTCGCCATTCCACTTGAGCAGGGTGAATACGTCGGAAGCTCGGGCTTTGGCTCCAGCCAACTTGCCGGACCAGCCTTGAACCTCCAGATGAACGACGGCGATGCTCTCGATGATCTCGATACGTGCGAAGCGAGGACTGATATTCGGTGCCGGACCGTTCTGAGTGATCCACTTGAACACGTGTTCAACAGAGCCGGTATATTCGACCCCCTGACAGTGCCGGAGATGGTTGCAGAAGGATGAAAGGCACGCCGCATCAAATCTCCGTTACCCTCCCGAGCGCCAGCGATATAGCGGTGCATGGTGCGGGTGATCACGTCATGTTCGACCAGGTAAGCATTTGTAGGGGACTTAACGGGAGGGAGGCTCACGGCTTCATCGATCGAGATCTCGCTGGGGCACCTTGTGCGTAACCGGCTCCAAGCTTCTATCTCGTGCCTGAACGCGAAGACGGTGTCCTGCTTTTCGTGCTCATGGCGGTGGACTGGCAGTCCTTCACTCGCCTCCCACCGCCGCACAGTGCGTTCACTGCGGTCCAGATAGGCCGCGATCTGCTTCCACGATTCCAGCGTTTTCTGTGGGGTGTTCCGCGCAAGCATTCCAAAACCCCCGCGGAAAACTATACCAGAAGCCGCGTGAGCTGAGGTCTCATGCATGCCAGTGAAACGCCTTCTGAATGATTTTCCATCCACCTGGCGTTTTGAGCAGCGTAAACAGATCGGACATACAGACGCCCGAGCCAGCCACGTTGCCGGACAAGCCGGCGACCTCAAGACGAGCGACGGCGATGGATTCGAGGATGTCCACACTCACCAAGCGGGCCTCGATTTCGGGAGCGGGACCATTCTTGTCGATCCAATCGAAGAGGAACTGGGTTCCAACAGCAAGTTCTTCTCCCGCGTATCCGAAGAATGAGGCATCGTGGTGGAAAGCGGGACGCATAAGAACGCTTTTGCCTTGTTTGGTTCCGTCAATATACATCTGCATGGTATTGACGATCTCGTCATATTCAGTGAGGTATTCGCTCTTAGCCATGCAAAGACGGTACGGACTAGAATTGCGGGGCGTCAACAGCCAAACGTGGCCAAAGTCGGTCGTCAATGTGGGCCGTGGCCCAAGGGCGCCCCGACAACCTGACGAGGAAATGGTTAGTTCCTCCGCGTCCTTCAACTTAACCTTGAACCTCCAGGTCGGTGAAACGGAAACCGTCAGAGCAGCACTATCCAGTAGCAGTCGGAAAAATTCGCGGGTCCAGGGACTGATAGAGAATTCAGCATTGTGGAGTGCGTTCAAAAAGTTCGAGGGCCTGGCGCCAGCGTCGGAGACCCCACACCATCCACGCTGGCCAATCCGCCATCGGCGAGTCTTGTCGATCTCGGGCACGCGCTGGTGAAAACCAGAAAAGCTTCGAGAGTGTGTCAACGAACTGCAATTTCGCAATCCCGAACGACTCCTGCGCGGCAAGCATGCCCACCCTTACGGCCATGGCCTGCAAACTCTGCGAGATTCATTCATCTCTCCTTCACTATTGGCTTGTAGGGAACGAAACGCGGGGAACGTTTCAACTCAGGGACTAATACGGGTGAGCTTACCTATAGGACGGCCGGGACTCGGAGTGACAAGAACGTAACCGTTATCAGCACCAATAAGGACATTGCTGTTTTGCACGCGGTAAACGTCCCGTCGGTCACCGGGGGGACGGGCGAAAAGTAACCTTGTGGGCGGAAAAAGATCTGCTTGCGGTGAACTTTTCGTCTGTCCCTCCTGGTCCGTGTCCCTCCTGGTCCGTGCCTCCGGTCCCGGTCCTTAACTTTGGTAGCCCCATGCTTCGACTACTCGTGGGAAGCAACCGATTGTGCCAGGCGTATGGGAATAGTCGTAAAGGGCTGCCACGAGACCCGTAACTTCGGCGGCCGAGGCCAAACCTTCGGCGACGATCTTGTCGCCGATGCTCTCCATCGTAATGGGGGCCATAAGCTTTACCTCGCCGGAGATTCCCGCTGGCTGAACCACACTCATTTGCACATTTACAAAACCAGCGTCCATCAGCAGCCCTGGTAGCCGAGGCCCAATGATCGGATCCCTGCCGTTACGTCTTGCTAGCTCCATGTAGAGCTCCACATAACGCACCAATGCCGCACTTTCTGGATAGGAAAAATGCCCACGGAAATCAATGTCCTCCACCACGATTATGCCGCCCGGTCGCAAGGCTCGACGCATTCTTGCAACCGCCGCAGCGGGATCCGGAAGGTGAGTCAGCAAAAATCGGGCATGGACCAAATCAAAATCAGCACCGGGTTCAGCCTCCGTGATGTCCGCCAACCGGAATTCAAGGTTGTCCAGTTTCAGGCTCGCGGCTTCGTTCTTTGCCAGATCCAGTTCCTTCTGGTCGAAATCCATTCCAACCACCGTGCCGGACGCACCGGTCATGCGAGCCATGTCGAAAGCCAGGTCGCCGCCCCCGCAGCCAATCTCGAGACAAGCCATGCCTGGATGGATTCCAGCGCGCTGCAACAAGGCCAGCGATGTGGGCCGCATGACCCGGGATAGGATGCGCAGGCGCTCTCGCCCCTCAACTCCACCGCGAAGAATGTATTCAGAAGTTTTCACTGGATTGCCGGCAAGAGTGTAGCAGCTTAGAGCGACAGGTCATTAAACTTCGATCATCTGTTATGTACGTACTTTCCGAACAGATGGAGATGTCGCCTTTGCCAATGCATGCCAAAACCATTTGACTTCCCTCCGATCCGAGGTCCATCATCGAATCTCTTGAGCCGGTGGGATGGCAGTTGTAGCACCATCCGCTGCGTCCTCAACTCACCGTCGGGTACGGCCAGCTTTCTTTGCGGGCTTCTTCACGGCTTTCTGGGCAGCCTTCTTAGCTGCGGTCTTTTTCGACGGCGCCTTCTTGGCGACACCTTTCTTAACAGCCTTTCTTCTGCTTCCTTCCTTACCTAAGTGAGACGGAGACAGACTCCACATTGGAAGTCATTGAGCGGAATTCCAATCGAGCGAATAGACATCCTGTGTCCCGGCGTCGCGGAGCATCAGCGGATTGTCCTCGGGATCCAGCCCGAGCCAGAAGCCCCACAACCCTATGGGGTTGAAACCCTTCAAATCCGCTACCTGCTCAACTTTGCGGTCGCTGATCCGGATTCTGAGGATCGCCGGGTTCTCAGGAATACGGGCAAAGTAAACATATTGGCCGTCGTGCGACCAGTTGTGATAGGTGACCGGTATCCCTGTCAGCAAATCTGACCACTTGCCAGTTTCGAAATCGAACAGGACCAGTTTCATAGCATCCCTGGTCATCGCGACGATGTGCCGGCCGTCTGGCGACCAGTTAGACCCGGTGTAACCGTTGGAGCCGGGCACGGGCACGACACGGTGCGTTTGCAGATCCAACACCTTCAGCGTCCGTGAGCCGTTGGGCAAAGTTTCGTCAAACAGGATCCTGTTTCCGTCTGGCGACCAGGACGGGTCATACCGGGGAACAGTATCGCTCGGCAACAGCTGCTCCGGAGTACCTCCGTCGGACGATACCATATAGATCCTAACGGGCTCGCCCGTCTGCTCCACCCTGAACAAGATACGTTTTCCGTCCGGCGACCAGCGCGGGTTGACTGCATAGAACGGTGGATCGGTGAGGCGCAGCCGCTCACTTCCGTCGAGTTTGCTACGCCAAAGAGCACCCTCGGGATAGGTAACGTAAGCGATCCACTGTCCATCCTTGGAGAAGTTGGTCATCTCCACCGACGAGCCGGAGAGAAACGGAACGAACTCGCCCACACTGCGTTCGTAGCGGGACAGAATTCCATGCTTGGCCCGGCCAATTACGAAGAGCTGTTTGCCGTATTGGTCGGGAAGTGGAGACGCGAGTGTAAGTGGGCTGTTTGTCAACTGTATGGGCTTGCCATCCGTCTGGCCGAAGAGCCCAGTCCGATGCGGCAATGCCCATATCTGACCCTGCGCCTCGAAGAGGAAGTATTTTCCGTCCCGAGTCCATTTGCCATCAGCCTCACTAGAGGGTGTCTGCCAACCCGGTAGCAGAGGGTGTAGGCCTGTTCCCTGGGTTGTTACTTCCCACAGGGACTGGCTTCCATTGTGGTTGACATCCAGGAAAGTAAATCGAAGCCTGCGCCCGTCCGGCGATAGCTGTGGTCCGGTGATTAACCCCGGCATCGAAGCAAGTTTCTGCGATCCCGTACCGTCGTTGTTCGACAGGAATAGATCGCCCTGATTGCAATACACGAGCTTCGAACCATCGGCAGACCAGCTTGCGTCGGTTGCCAGGATCGTTCCGACTGGTGTTGGCGGACCGCCCAGGATCGGAATCCGCCAAAGCGGTCCGGGGAAGCGCGTGGAAACGCCCGGGTAGGCAACCGCAAGAAGTTCGCTGCCGTCCGGTGATAGCCCCAGAGGATTCAAATGCGGAACGGAAACCTTCATGCGCACCGGATCGTCACCGGAAACAGGCATCTGCGCGATTCCAGAGAAATTCCATGGGCCCAGGCCCAGATAAAGCCTCGAACCATCGGTGCCTACCAGGGTCTTCACTTCGCCGTCATGCGTGAGTTGCTTATAGTCTGAAAGCCGTGGGGGCGGGTCTTGACGTGTTCCGTAATAGACGACCATTGCGACGATGGCAATCAGCAATGCTGCGAGCGCAGCGACCCAACGCAGGCGCGTAGCCCCCCGAGTTAATTCTGGTTCGCTGATCGTCGACCTTGAAAGCACGCGCGGCGGCGTTTCTCTTGGCCTCCCGTAAAACGGCGCCTCTAACTCCTCCGGGTTGCGCTGCAGTTGCTTCAAGTCCTGGCGGATCTCGCCCACATGCTGGTATCGAAGTTCCCGGTCCTTTTCCAGGCATCGATCGATGATTCGCCCTAATCCCTCCGGAACTTCGGCATTCAGCTGCCCGGCGGTAGTTTGCACCTGCTGAACGATGGAGATAAGAAGCTCTCCGGTGGTATCTCCCGCGAATGGCGAGCAGCCGGTGCACATCTCGTATAGCGTGATGCCGAAGGAGAAGAGATCGGTGCGCGTATCGACAGCCTTGCCGAGGGCCTGCTCAGGCGACATATACGCTGCCGTACCCAGTGCGGCGCCAAGACCGTCGGTGAGTTGTTGTCGCTCCTGGGAAGACTCCTCCCCGGCGGCGGCGAGTTCCTTGACGGGCACCATCTTCGCCAAGCCAAAATCCAGGACCTTGACAATGCCCCTTTTGGTGACGAAGACATTCGCCGGCTTGATGTCGCGGTGGATGATGCCCTTTTCGTGCGCTGCTTCGAGAGCATTCGTGATATCGATCGCAATTTCGATCAGCCGATCGATACCAAGCGGGCCTTCTTGAACCAGGTGTTTCAGCGTTTCGCCATCCAGGAACTCCATCGCGATGAAGGTAAGGCCATCTACTTCGGCAATCTCATGGATGGTGCAGATGTTGGGATGGTTCAAGGCGGAGGCGGCGCGCGCTTCACGCCGGAAGCGCTCGAGAATGATACTATCGTTGGCCAAGCGATCCGGCAGGAACTTAAGCGCGACGAAGCGCCCCAGAAGCGTGTCTTGTGCTTTGTAGACCACGCCCATGCCACCGCCGCCGATCTTCTCTAATCCGCGGTAATGGGAAATGCTTTGCATAGGCAATCAAAACTGTGGCGAACATCCACAAATCTTGGGTCAATTGAATCAATTCATTAACAGCAGCCTTGTCCGGGATTCAGGCATATCGAGCAAATTCTATCGTATGCACCCGGGTGTAGACCCCTGTCGCAAGTGCCAGTAGTCAAACAGCGTGGCGAGTGCGACTCATTTTGGATGTCCTTGATTCCGCGCCTGGCGTCTCCCTGGGGCAGCGTCGTAGCCACGATTCGCGTGGTGCTCGCTGACGCTCATCGACAAATGGCCTCCATTTGGCTTCCCTGACAAGCGATGGTCGAGTGTCTACCATTGAGCTCCAACGAGGATCGAATGTCTTCCATGGCGAAGCAGACACAACAAATGGCCTCGATGGTTCGCCAGAGAGCTGGCGAGGAGTCGGTATGCGCCCTTGGGGGCGATTCGGGCTTCACATTCCGGGCCGTGCTGTTGGCCAGTGATCAGCGCGTGCGGCGGCTGGATTGTTTCCGCGTTGAACTAACTTGACCACATGCTGCTTACTGTCAGATCTGCCAGTTCACTGGTTTCATGCCCGCTTGTTAGGCTCGTGTCAGATCCAATGAGTATAAGGTGGAGGGGGATTTACCGGAGAGTGCAGAGTTCTGTTGCACAAGGAACTTCGTCTGTCCTCCTCGCTATACAGAAAAGACAGGGCTCGGTCGCACTGCTAACGAACTCGGGGCCGCCGACCATAGCCGTGAATCAGGAACTCATGTCCTTCGGAAACACCGTGGGAGAAAGGATGCACAGTCTCCAGCGCGCAAAGAAAGCGCCGGCAGGTCTGAGCAAGCCACATTAGCCATGCATATTCCAGGGTCGTACATTCTTCTGATATTTGTCACCGTGTTCGCCGCGGTGATCCTTCTCTTATTGCACCTAACCAAGCTCGGTCTACTGATCCACCAGAAGATTCCCGACCGGCCGCATCGCCGGCTATTTCTTGCTTCGGTGAGCTTTTTTATCACGTTCCTTGCGGTACGGCTGTTGGTAGCCTCCATCACACATCACATTGGGCCATTCGGCTACGTTGAGATGGGTGGCAGACACATCCACCACCTGGTGTGGGGTATTCTTCTCCTGCTTATCACCGGCTATGCAGAGCTTGCGGAGGTGGGCACCGGGGCAACCATACTCTCCATCTTTATGAGCCGGTTGCTGGCACTGAGTTATGGGATCGGCGCGGCATTGACGCTGGATGAATTTGCGCTTTGGTTGAACCTGGACGCCGCGGACTATTGGACGAGTCAAGGGAGAGAGAGCATTGATGCGGTAGTGCTCTTTGGGGCTCTGCTCGCGATAGGAACTTGGGGAGCGCCGTTGTTTCGACGGTTGGACCGATCCACCGACCAATCATCCCGGTAGACGAGCGTGAACAAAAGCAAACGCTCTGCGACTTTCGCGCACTCCAGGCTGGGTACCAACTTCGATGCCGACCGAGAGGGCACCTCCCGGAGAAAAGTCGTTGATACTATTGCGTCACATCCCGTGCCGGTGACGGAACTGCCGTGATTGTTTTTTACGCTTCAATGATCCATCTCGCGAGAAAGCGCATGCAACTTCCACTGCCGCCGCCCTGTCGCAAGTGACAGTGCTCGATCTCTCTTTCTAATAGAACAATCATTCGTGATCATCCCCGAGAGGCTATCTGGAGTGCCTGAGGACGTCCGTGGAACCACATTTAAACTATGTCGGCACGAGCATCAGAGTCCTGATATGACGGAACCAACCACACCACGCAGACCCCAACACCATCCGCGGGAAGAAGCCACCGATGCCTTCAGCAGGTTGGTGATAATTCTTGGATATCTTTGGGTAGTCTTTGAATTGCTGTCTGTCCACAAGAGCATCGTCCTGTCGGAGTACCGCTTGGGTTTACGCGAACATGCCTTTGCAATCGTCAACTTCTTGGTTTTTGCCAAGGTCCTGCTGACGCAGAATCGCCTATGAGACGTCGTTTTGAAACTATGGCGGTGCTTATGCCCAGAACGACATCCCGGCCCGCGCGAAACCAGCCTGTGGACCATCGATAGCCGGATTCGGTCCCTTGGAATTAGAGTGTCCATATCGGGTCGGCCGTAAAGCTGCTTCCGGTGACCAAAGGCCAGCCCCCGCGGGTCGACGCCCGTCCGAATAGGAAATGGTCTGCGAAACTTTTCTGGAGATGAACGCGGACGACTCACTCTTCACTTCTGCTATCGGCATTTTTCTGCGACTGCCCCAGAGACAGGCGCGCCGAGTGAGAGCGACTCCTGCCGAGGCAGTTTCGCGCCACACTGGGCGCTGAGGCAGTGCAGCGGAGTTTACAGCGAGACTAATCAGAAAATAAGGTTGGTTCGGAAAGCACTGTTCAAGGAGCTTTACCTGCTCCACCTGTCGCAAGAGACAGTTATGAGTTTTGCCGGTCCTCAGTAATCTACGGCTGACTTACACTCGGTCGCTAGGGACTAATCAGAAGATAGCGACCAAGGTCTCTCTAGAAGATGGAACAACGGCTTACTCCGGCGTTCCATTTCCCGGGAAGATCAACTTTTTAACGCAAGAACAGGCGAGAGGAGGAGAGGTCCTATGAAAACATCGAAGGGCAGCGTTCCATGCGTACCGCAAAGAGTTTGCGCGGTTCTGCTTGCAGTCATCGCAATAGCGTCCGCCGGCTACGCGCAGACATTCACAGCTGGGCAAAAGGGAAAGGTGAAGGGAGTGATCAAGTCCCGAAGTGGCGACTTGGTTAAAGTGCAGGACAATAAGACCGGGTCGCTGGTGGTGGTTAAGATCACCGACGACACGAAGGTTCTGCGTGACAAACACAGGGTCGTGTTTCACCGTCACGAAGACATGGACGTCACAGCTATGGTGCCTGGCTTAACTATCAGTGCCGAAGGTGTAGGCAACGCGGACAGCCAACTTGAGGCGAGCAAAATCACCTTCTCGCCGGATGCGTTTGCGATTGAAGTTGCCCAGCAACAAGAGATCATGGCTAATAAGTCAGCGGCCGCCAATGCACAGTCGACGGCCAATCAGGGCGTGGCTGCGGCAGACGACGCGCAGTCGTCGGCGAATCAGGCGCAGACTTCGGCCAACCAGGCAGGTTCGGCAGCCCAGGCAGCCGGAGCCGTCGCGGTGATGAATGCTGCTGATATTCAAACAGTGAACAAGCGCGTTTCTGACCTGGACGACTACAAAACCGTTGCTGAAGCCGTGCTCTACTACCCTACCGGCCAATCCGTCTTGGATGATGCTGCGAAGGCGGACCTGGACAAGCTTGCTGCCGTTGCATTGTCCACCGACGGCTACATGATCGAGGTCGCGGGCTATGCCTCCAAAACGGGAACGAAATCGGCGAACCAACAACTGAGTGAGGACCGTGCTTCCGCGGTGGCTAATTACCTTCGCAACCAGGGGAATATTCCTTTGAGGCGGATCCTTGCACCAGCCGGTTTTGGCTCCACTCATCCTGATGCCACGAATAGCGATCCTCAGGGGCGCGCGCTGGACCGGCGTGTCGATGTCAAGCTGATCGTAAACAAAGGCCTTCAGGGAGGCATGTAGTCGTCTTACCCGGCTAACGCTGCACCCGGAAACCGAAGCGAGGGGAAGAATGCCAGAAGGGATTCTTCCCCGGCCAAATGATGGTGCCGCTGCATATCTGTTTGCCAGGCGCACCTGGAGCGCAAATGTGATTCGCTGTTGAAGCGAAGGTCGTACCATGTCCAATCTTCACGAAAAAAAATTGGCGTTCGGGATCGGCTCCCTCCAAAGAGCGAACCGGTGCTTCTCAAGCATCCGATACAACGCGATGCTCTTCGCCGCTTGCTTGAGTATTCTCGCTCTGTCGCTTCTGATCCCCTCAGGTTTCGCGGAGGAACCAGCCGATGTTTCCGCACCTCCAAAGGCCTCGGTCAACAACACTCTCCCTGTGAACTGGATCTATGGTGCATACATCCCCAAAGATGCGCCGCTTCAGCCGCTTACCGGCGAGGAGCGTTTCAAACTCTATCTTAGGCAGACCTATATAGCTGCAAATGCTCCACAAGAATAAGGCGGATGAGAAGTAGGGTAACTAAAAAAGGTGATTGTCTTCACGATGAGGAGGAAAGTTTATGGACTGCATAACAAGGGCCAAGCAAGGAACCTCTCTTGGCTTGAGCATCCTTCTGATCTTGACCATCGGTCCCGGAGCCGTGACGAGCATGGCCTATCAGAGCACAACCTCCAGTTATCCTGGACAGGGCGTGCCGGCAACCGCTGATGAGCTCCAGAGTGTGGTGGCGCCGATCGCGCTTTATCCGGATTCGCTGGTCGCGCAAATTCTCAGTGCGGCAACCTTTCCGGACCAGGTGGCCAACGCCGACTACTGGTTACAGCAGAACAAGACGCTCACCGGAACTGCCCTGATGACGGCCGTGGACAAACAAACCTGGGATCCGAGCGTCAAGGCACTTACGCAATTTCCGTCTGTGCTACACAACATGGCTCAGAACCTTGCCTGGACGTCAACGCTGGGTGAGGATTACCACAACCAGCAGGCCGACGTCATGACAGCCATCCAGACCTTGCGCGCGAAGGCGAAAGCCGCCGGCAATTTGAACTCAGGTCCGCAAATCACTGTGGTCCAACAGTCGCCGCAGACAATCGTCATCCAGCCGACCAACCCGCAGATTGTTTATGTCCCGCAGTACAACCCAACCGTGATCTACGGCACGCCCTATGTCGTTCCCGGCTATAGCACCGGAGATCTGGTAGCCGCAAGTGTTCTTTCCTTCGGGGTCGGAATGGCCGTTGGGGCGATGATGAGCGGTGGTTGCTGCGGCTGGGGATATAGCAGTTGGAATTGCAATTGGTACGGGGGCGCCGCGGTTTACCATGGCGGGGCTTACTACGGGAATGCCGCCTGGCATGGCGGGTACTACGGCACCAGCGGGAGTGCCTACGGAGCATACGGTAGCGCACATTATGGCTCTGGCTATAACCCCTCCACCGGTACTTATGCACGCGGCGCGTCGACTTCGACCGCCTACGGTACGCAAAAGGTAGGGCAGGCGTACAACCCTTACACCGGCGCCTACGGCGCCACCCATCAGGGTTCCAACGCCTATTCCAATTGGGGAAGCTCGACGTTCTCAAAGGACGGCCAGACTGCCGACACGCAGCATTATTCAAGTGCCCAGGGATCCATAGGGACAGCCGAGACCTCGAACGGTAACAAGTATGCGGATGTAAACGGCAACGCCTACAAGAACACCGGCAGCGGCTGGGGGGACGCGGGTTCTAATTCTGATGCCGCACATGGTTGGGGAGGTAGCAGCGGGAATTCGGAAGCGGCTTCCCATAGCGACAGTTCGGCATTCGGCGGCTGGGGGAGCCGTTCTGACGGTTCGGGTGGCGGCTGGGGTTCACGCGATTCGAGTTCCCGTGGCTGGGGCAGTATGGGCGGCGGTGGTGGCTGGGGTGGTGGGGCTAGGGGTTTTGGGGGCAGGCGGTAGAGAAAGCGTGTGAACACCGGCAACACGAGCAATCACATACATCGGAGGAGCGAAATGCTTCATTTAGTCTCTAATCGCAACGGTTTTGCGTCCTTCTTTTCCCTGACTATGAGTTTCGGTTTGCTACTGTCTCTCATAGCGTGCAACAAGCAGGGGGCGCCTGCGTCGGAGCAGATCGTACCCAAAGCCTTCGCTTCGCCCGCGGAAGCAGGCAAAGCGTTGGCGGATGCCGCAAAATCGCAAAGCCAGGATACGATCCTTATGATTTTAGGCCCGGGATCGACGGATCTCATCTCCTCCGGCAATGCCGCGGAAGACAAAGCCTCTCTGAACGGATTCGCACAGGCCTACCAGGTAATGAACCGCTGGCGAAAAATGGGCGACGGTAGCGAATTGTTGCTCGTGGGTGCTGACAATCAAGCATTTCCCATCCCGCTGACTAAGAACGCTGCCGGCCAATGGTATTTCGATGTAGCTGCTGGGAAAAAGGAACTCCTGGCGCGGCGCATAGGCCGGAACGAGATCGCCGCGATCTATGTTTGCGGAGCACTGGCGGAATCACAGTTTCAATACTCCTCGCAAAAACATGGCGGCTCTAAGCAGTACGCGCAGAAGTTGATTAGCGATACTGGCCAGCAAAATGGACTGTACTGGCAATCCCCACAGGGCGTTCCCCGCAGCCCACTCGGACCACTCGTCGCCTTCGCATCGGATGAGGGACTCGCTATCAAGCCGGACAAAGCTCAACCCTTCTATGGTTATTACTTCCGGCGGCTGGAAAATCAAGGTCTTGATGCCAAGGGTGGCGCTAAATCCTATGTTGTTGATGGAAAGATGACCGGTGGATTTGCGTATCTTGCGTACCCGGCGATATACGGCGATTCGGGTATTGAGACCTTCATCATCAACCAGGATGGAGTAGTCTTCGAAAAGGACCTTGGGAAAGATACCGCCAATGTGGCAAAGAATTTGGACGGATTCAATCCCGATAAGACTTGGACGGAGTTGAAATAGTCCCGACAACAGCGACCCTCAACGCTCCAAGACAGCCGTCGCATTGGGACAAATCACTGCGGCGCACTTGTCAGCGTGGTAGGCATAGTCAATCTCTTGAGCCGGGTTCATGCGGAGAGTTGTCCTATCTCAGAGAGAAAATCGGAAGGAACAACAGGCTTTTGAAGTAAACGGAAATCGTGACCTCGAGCACGGGCACCTTCCAGCAGGTCCAAACTGGCAGCCTGTCCCGAGAAGAGCAGGATCTTGCAGTTGGGATGCTGCTCTCTCATTTGGATCGCCAATTCGACCCCGGAAATACCCGGCATCGCGACATCCGATATGACCAGATCGGGCGATTCGAGGCGAGCTGCAGCTAGCGCCTCTAAAGGCGAGGTGAAGAACTTCGCAGAAAATCCATTCATCTGCAATATGGCGGTGAGACTGGACGCGATGACAGGTTCATCATCCACGACAAAGATGCATCGAGGAGACACATAAGACCTATTCCTGTATTTTTTGGTGCGCTAGTAGCCGAGGGGTTATCTAGGGTTAGTATGCAGCTCGGTCTGACCCGCAGTCTGCTCACTATTGATCACACAGCAATGGATTGCAGCCGTTGGAGGATGCAAGGAGCCAACCGTCCCCGGTTTTCTTCGTCATCGATTGCCGAAGGTCCAACTTAGTCCTGAGCTGGTGCCGTAGTCGCTTTTCGGAAGGGTTGACGGAGGGCGGCTATCCCAACTTCCGTAAAATGAAAAGTTCCAGGAGAGATCGCTGAAGAATTTGATGTAATAGACCGCATTGGTATTGAAATGAACGCGTCCGGCATCCGAAATTGCCGGCAGCAGGGAGGCCGAGACATCGAGGTTCGTCTTTTTGAATTTGAAGACTTTGACCTGGCTACCGACGAAACCCACCGCGGTGTTCTGCGACCCCTGATCGACAGTACTCTTCCCGTAGCTAACATTCTGCCACGCTAGTCCCCCGATCACGTAGATAGTCGATCGATTGGTATTTTTTAAATAGCGTCCGATCCCCCCACCGAGCGTCGTTTGCAAATCGATCTCCTGCACGGAGCTTTGCAGAAATGACGCGTACCCCGCATAAAACCAGTTGTTCCAGCGCAGAAGCCTCAATGTATTCAGGTCGGTCTGGTTCCTGGTAGTAAGAGGCGAACCGCTATTGGACGCTAACGACGAGCTGAGCAGAAGCTCGGTCGACCAGCGTTCCCGGTTATAAGCCACCTGGGAACTTACGTTGTACTGCGTGGATTCGTTGCCTTTCGAATAGAGTAGGCCGGTGTTGACCGCACCATCGAAACGATGCCAAAAACCCGTAGAAGTCTGGTTCAGTTTGATGATCTGACCTTGCGTAACCTCCACTTCCTTTCCTGGGGTTTCGGCGATTTCAATTTTTATCGGGGGGTCGTTGGATGTGCCGGTCGTCGATATTTTTCCGGTGTATACCGTACCACTTTCCGTGTGTACCAGGAACAGCCGGTGGCTCTCCAGGTGAGCCACCTCCGACCACTGCACTGCCATGGCGCCATCGACGTACTTTACTTTGACCGAGAGCACGCCGCCGCTGAGGCCCTGGATCTCGCAGGTAAAGCGGTCGCCATTTTTCATTACGATTACGTCCGTGTTTTCCGTTGCATACAACGACGCGGAGCAAAGAAAGGCGCAGCACAGAATGATCGCTCGAACCGTCACAGCGCGTCCTGTCTCATGCCGTCTTCCCGTTACCCGTGAGGGTTGAGCCTACTTCGGACTGATTGCGATGACCACGCGCGGGGCGTCGCGCGCCCCGAGCCCTCATCAGGTTACCCCACCGGCTACTTCTTTGCGGTAAGCCGGCGCGGTTGAGGGCGCGGGCTGTAGACTGATTCCTGCATGGTGCGGCCAGCGATGCTCCCCAAGGGTGCCGGTGGAAAACGAAGAGAATCCTGCTTCACTGCCTTTTCATCGGCGCTCATACCCTGTGACCCCTTGAGCGCGAGACTATAGGCGCCATAGGCCCCGGTAAACTAACAAAATTACGAGGCTTGTCTGGGAATTTCTTGGAGTCTTGGCGCGTCGGATCATGGGCAGCCGAGAGTTATTCGTTCGGCATCCGTGACGAGACCTTTTGAGTGGAAGACATCGGTGTGCACGGCGCCAGTCGCGCACACGGCAACTCGTGCGGTCAGCCCTCGATGAGAGCGGAGACCTCGAACATGAAGCCTGATGAACCCAGTCGCACGGCCCTGATGATCGCCCGACAACGAGCTGCTCATCAGCTGCTCGATCATGTCTCAATCCTCTATGACCCATTTGCCATGAAGATTCTGCGGGAAGACGACCAGGCCGTGCTTCAATTTGCGAAGAAATACCCCTTGGCCAGCATCGGACGTCTGGTCACCGCCGCGCGAAGCCGGATTGCGGAAGATGCTTTGTCAAGCGCTGTTGAAAGAGGGGTTCGGCAGATCGTCATCCTTGGCGCCGGACTCGACACGTTCGCTCTCCGCAATCCCCACGGCGCACGCCAGATCCTTATCTATGAAGTGGACCACCCGGCGACGCAGGCATGGAAACGGCAGCGCTTGACTGAAGCCCAAATCGCACTTCCGCCATGGGTCATCCTCGTACCAGTCGATTTCGAGCGGGACGATGTGGGAGAGAAGCTCGTCGCCGCAGGCTTTCAGCAAAACTCGCCTGCGTTTTTCACTTGGCTTGGGGTCGTGCCATATCTGACACAGGACGCTATCGGCCGCACTCTGGACTACATGTCGTCCATCCAGAACTCGGAGGTGGTGTTCGACTACGTGGAACCTCCCGAGTCATTCTCCGAAGAGCTAAGGCAAGTAGTAAAGGAGCGGACCGAACAGCTTGAGAAAATTGATGAACGTTGGGCCAGCCGTTTTGAGCCGGTTAGCATTGCAGGGATCCTTCGCTCGCACGGATTTTGTACCATCGAAGACATCGATTTCCAGGAGATCGCGTCCAGGTTCGGCCACGCCGTTCAAGGACTCGCGCCCGGACACGCTGGCGTTCATGTTGTCCACGCTAGGCACTAATGGAACTCGGTCATCGATTGCTTGCGGCGAAATGGATTCCCAATCCGAAGGCACTGGCTTTAGATCGAGCTGCGCGTCAACCAGTGTGCCAGACTGGTGTTGATCAGGGTATTGAAAAATTGCAGCACAATCAGGCCGGCTAGAAACGGCAGCGACAGCCGCGACAGCACGATGAACCACAACGAAGCGTTCAGCCCGACGTAAAGCGCGATTTGCAGCACGACGACATAAGGCAACACTCCCCCGTACATGAGATCGAAGTAAAAGCCGAACACTGAAAACAAGAGGAAGACAGCAGCTATCAACACCCATAGGCGCTTTATCGGCACCGACCGAAAGTGTACCCATCGGGTCGCTGTGCGCCGGTACCAGTGCTTCTCTGCCATTGGCAGGAACCATATCAGATTCGATGAAGGGCGTTCACGCGATGTCTATTCTTCTAGTAGTACACTACATAGGCACGATATGCCCTCATTCGGATTCACGCTTACCGTCTTCATCTTCGCCGCCTTCTCCGCCTTCGCCCAGAGCGCACCCGCCCCGGCCCCGCTCGCCTTCGACGTTGCCTCCGTCCGGCCCAGCAAGCCGGACTCCCCTCAGCACACCAACGTTCCCCTCGATTCCGGCAACGTCTACGGCAGCATCAGCCCCGACGACGCCCGCAGCGCGGCCGGCGGCTATTTCATCGCGGCCCATCAGTCGCTTTGGCGCTACATCTCGTTCGCCTATAAGCTTTCCGGGACGCAGGAACTTTCCCTACGCTTCAACATGTTCTCCGGCGCACCCAAATCCGGCGCGCCTTTCTGGGTTAGCGGCTCTTTCGACGCCCAGCCAGAGTACTTCGATATCTCAGCACGCGCTCCGGCCGATACTACGATCGACCAGATGCGCCTGATGATGCAGGCTCTGCTCGCCGACCGCTTCCATCTGGTTACCCATTACGTCTCTGCGGACGCCCCCGTCTTTGCCCTTGTCCTGGCCAAGCCCGGCGTCACCGGCCCCCACCTTCAGCCGCATCCGTCATCTGACGGCTGCGCCGCTGCCGTGTCCGACCAGTCGTCACCGCCCGTACCTCACCCCGCAGCCACACCGGCTGCCATGGGCGACCTTCCGCCCGTCTGCGGCGTCATCGCGCACGTTCCATCCTCGGACCCCGGCCAGCACTTCGGTGGCCGCGCCATTGCCCTCTCTCTCTTTGCTACCTCAGTCCCGACCATGACCGGACTCGCCGCTATGCCGCGGCCCGTCGTCGATCAGACCGGCCTCGCCGGACTCTACGACTTCACCCTGACCTGGCTGCACGACTCTAGCGGGGATGATGCCATCGCCGACAACACCGCCAACTTCCGCGACGCCCTCAAGATCCAGTTAGGCCTGGAACTCAAAAACTCACACGCTCCCATCAGCTTCCTCATCGTCGACCACGTCGAGCGGCCTTCGGAAAATTAGCGGCCGTAGAAGTTGCCGCAAACCTGACTTGAGGAAAAAGGAGATGTAGACCTGGTGGCTCGGACGATGATAGCGGGACATGGATGATGTGCGTCACATCAGCATTATTGGGTCACTTCGAATGATGCATGCAGTGACGCCGACGAGTCTGGACCGACCCAGACGTCAAAGGTCGAAGGATCGATCACCCAACTGCGCGTCGCCGCACTCCAGTAGGTCCTTTCGTCCTTGCTGATTTCGAACCGCAACGTTTTTCGCTCGGCCGGCTTAAGCTCGACTCGTTGGAAGCCTTTGAGCTCGCGGACCGGACGAGATACACTGCCGTATTGCTGATGAAGATATAGCTGAGCGACCTCATCAGCACTGACGGACCCTGTGTTCTCAACAACCACTGTTACCTCAAGACTCTCTTCTGACTTGATCTTTGCCTTACTGAGACGCAGGTCAGAGAAGGTGAATTGAGAGTAGCTGAGGCCGAAGCCAAAGGGATAAAGGGGAGTACTCTCCACGTCCCAATAACGTTTGCCCTGATCTTGCGGCGCCTGGGTGGTGTTGTGGGCGTAGTTGATTGGGATTTGACCCACATCTCGTGGCCATGAGAATGGTAGCTTGCCGCCTGGGACGACGTCGCCAAACAGAAGTCGCGCAACTGCGTTGCCACCCTGAGTTCCGGGATACCACGCCTCGAGGATTGCCGGGACATGTTGGGATGCCCAGGCGATATTCAGCGGACGACCGTTGACTAGAACCAATACCACCGGCTTGCCGGTCGCTACCACCTTTTGCAACAACTCCTGCTCCCTTCCGGGCAGATCCAGCGATTGCCTGGAGGCAGCCTCACCGCTCATATCATGCAACTCGCCTAACACAGCAATGGTCAGGTCGGATGAGCCGGCGAGATCTACCGCCTTCTGCATCTCCTGGTCTTCTTGTGCGGCGGACCAGGCGGCCGGGTGCGTCGAGTGGTCGATCTTGTCGAAGAACGAGAAATACTTACGCACGATTTGCACCCCCGGAGCGAAGGAAAGCTGCACGCCGGTGCCTACTTCTGATCTGAGTCCATCCAGCACCGTCACGGTTTCGGAAAGATCTTGCTGGAAAGCCCAAGGTCCAAGGGTGTCAAACTTCGAATCCGCCAACGGACCAACGACCGCAATCGTTTTGTAACCATTCTTCTTCAGCGGCAACAAGCCATCCTCGTTGCGCAGCAAGACGGCCGTGCGCTCCGCTGCAATCCGTGCCTGAGTCCGATGCTCGGCAGCGCTCAATACACCGGCGATGCGGGCTTGATCGACGTAGGGATGCTGGAACAAGCCCAAGCGCACTTTGGCGGCAAGAATGCGCCGGTCGGCTGTCTCAATCTGCTGCAGAGTGATTTCGCCCGCCTTCAGGGCGGCGGCCAGGCCTTGCCCATACGCAGTTGCATCCTGCGCCATCTCCATATCTACGCCGGCATGCAAGGCGCGCACAGCAGCATCGTGAAGGTCTCGGGCATATCCGTGCTGCACCAGGCTTTTTACCGCATCGGCATCACTTACCACGAATCCTTTGAATCCCCATTGCTGGCGCAGAACGTCGTTGAGCAGCCAGCGATTGCCGGTGGCCGGTACATCGTTGAGATCCATGTAGGCGCTCATCGCGGAGCCAACCCCGGCCTTCACGGCAGCGTGAAATGGTGGGAGATAGACGTTTTGCAACTGCGCCTCTGATATGTAAGAGCCGTCGTAGTCCCGGCCGCCCTCAGCGGCTCCGTAGCCGGCAAAGTGTTTCATGCAGGCCAGCACATGATCGGGGGCACCGATGTATTCACCCTGAAATCCGCGGACCTGGGCGGCGGCCATGGCGGACCCGAGGTAGGGATCCTCTCCCGCACCCTCAACCATCCGACCCCAGCGAGGGTCGCGTGCAATGTCCAACATCGGTGCAAACGCCCAGCTGATGCCGACCGACCGAGCTTCTTTGGCCGCAGTTGCCTGTCCCTCAGTCTCCAGCGACGGATCCCAGGAGGCAGCCATCGCGATGGGGACCGGAAAAATAGTACGAAAACCATGAATGACGTCGTAGCCAAAGATCAGCGGAATATGCAAACGAGATTTCTCGACGGCGATATGTTGCAGGCGGTTGATCATTGCTGGATCGGTGATGAACAAGAGGGACCCCACCTCGCCCCTGGCCACCGGTTTTTCGACTGGGTCCGAAGAATCGAAGACAAACAGCTGGCTCAGCTGTCCGATCTTTTCTTCGGTCGTCATCTTTTGCAAAAGGGAATCCACGAAATGTTGAACGTCGGCGTCAGTCCGTTGTGCGGTCTGGGCGACGTTTCTGCCGGTCGCAGCAATGAGCGAAAGGGAGCAAAGCGCCAAGCGGAATAGCCGTTCGCCAGACACTAGTGTCCTGATCATACGTCCTCCTCGCGCCTGGTGTGCGCGGACTCCGCCAGCTGAAAAACCCGGTCGCGGGTGTGCAGAGTCAGCATGTCTCGACCAGGAATTGTTCTTCTGTACTGAATACAGCGGGCATTAGAACACTGAAGAACTAGGAAGGACAATACTTTGGTTCAGCGCCGTGGCTCGACTGCCCAATCCTCATGCTAATGTGGGGTTGCAGAAAGGAGTGAAGGAAAGCACATGAGGATAGCTGCAATCGCTTGCCTGGCTGCGACATTGACCACCGGTTTGATGCGCGGGCCTCGCACAGCAGAAGACTGCCGGCAACGCGAGCCTCCCGACTGCAACCCCAATCAAGCATCTGGTGGTGATCTTTGACGAGAATGTCTCCTTCGATCACTACTTCGCAACCTATCCCAATGCGCTCAACCACCCCCACGAGACGCCGTTCAAGGCGCTGGCAGGAACGCCCGGGGTAAACGGCTTGACCCCACTACTGCTCCAGCGCAACCCGAATTTTCTGAACGTAAAAGTAAATCAGAGTTTCGCTGTGAATCCCTTTCGCCTGGGCCCGGCGCAGGCGGCCACCGCCGACCAGAATCACGGATACACCGAAGAGCAGCTTGCCTTCCACAGCGGCCTGATGGATTCTTTCCCGCAGTTTACCGGCCTCCCCGCGCTCGCGACCCAGAAACTGCATCCGGAAAGCCTGGTGGGCGCACCATCGGAGTATGTCCACCAGACCAAGGGATTGGTGATGGCCTACTTCGACGGCAACACGGTGACCGCGTTGTGGAATTACGCGCAGCGCTATGCCTTGAGCGACAACTCGTACGCCTCGACCTTTGGCCAATCGACCCAGGGAGCTATCGAGCTGATCTCCGGCCAGACGAACGGTGTGACCGACCAGATCAACGCGGCAAGTTTTTTGGTGGATGGTGGAAACGGCACCTATACCGAAGTCGATGATGGGGATCCCATCGGGGACAAGTGCTCCAGCACAACCTGGGGTCAATTGCACTACACGGGAAATAACATCGGCCAGATGCTGAGCAAACAAAGCGTGACCTGGGGCTGGTTCGAAGCAGGCTTCGATTTGACCAAGAAAAATCCCAACGGAAGCACCGGCTGCCAGCGGAGCACGCTCTCAAAAGTCACCCAGGTATTGACCACGGATTACATTCCGCATCACGAGCCGTTTCAGTACTACACTCCCACGGCAAATCTGCCGCACACTCGGCCCTCGTCGGTGCAGATGATCGGCAAAGAAGGCGACGGCGCAAATCACCAGTACGATACGGACGATTTCTTCGCCGCGGTCCGCGCAGGCAACTTCCCCGCGGTTAGTTTCGTCAAGGCTCCGGCCTACCAGGATGCACACGCCGGCTATTCTGATCCGCTGGATGAGCAGACCTGGGTGGTTACGGTCATCAACTTCCTGGAGCGCCAACCGGAGTGGAAGAACACCGCGGTGATTGTGGCCTACGACGACTCGGATGGCTGGTACGACCACCAGATGGGGCCGATCGCGAACCAGTCGAGCAGCAAAGCGGACGGGCTAACCGGACCGGGGCAATGCGGCGATGGAGGCACTGCCCTGCCCGGCCCCGCTGTGGACCATGCGCAAGGCCGGTGCGGATATGGTCCCCGCCTGCCGCTGCTGGTGATCTCTCCCTATGCCCGGCGCAACTACGTGGACCACAGTGTGACGGATCAAACTTCCGTCTTGCGCTTTATCGAGGACAATTGGCTCAACGGAGAGCGCGTGGGCGGCGGATCGTTCGACGCCATCGCCGGCACCATCAATGCGATGTTCGACTTTGCGCATCCGGATGCGCGGCGGTACATCCTGGATGAGTCCACCGGCAAAGTTCTTAAGCCGTAGGCGGAAGATCAGAGCTCCACATGTCGACGATACACTTCCATCTGCCGTCTGCTTGCTTCTTCCATATCTCAACCGTCTTCCCCTGGTCGGTGTTCGGCTTACCATGGGCGTCGGTGGTGGTGAGCGTATAGCTGCCCTGGGTATAGGCCAGCTCGCCCGATCGCGCCACTTCCACTTTTGTCGGTGCCCAATGGATAGCAAGACCTGGCAGGGCTAACAACTCCCCAATCGATTTGCGGATGCCATCTTTGCTATCCGCTTTCTTCGCGTTTGGCGGCAAAATCACGGCATCGTCGGAATAGAACGCTACCCAATCGTCGACTTTTTTTGACTGGACGGTCTTGTTCCAGTTTTCATCGGTTTGTCGAACCGCCGCCTCATCAGCGGCGGGCGTAGACGCCGGCGGTTGGGAGTTGCACCCTAGTACGAGGAAAATACAAGAAAAGCCCGAGATACGTTATGCCTCGAATGACCCGCATTTTGCCCGGCAATTTCTCCATCGTGTCGTTCCTTTGCTGTGCTTGAATGAGAGCTTCGCGAGACTATAGCAGATGCATCGGGAATTTCGATGGAACGTATCCCATCAATTCATTGGACGCGATACTTCCCTGCTGTCATCGTTAATGAATGAAGACGAAATCTGTTCTTCAGATTCTTCTGCTTTCCGCGGTGTGGGGAGTCTCATTCCTCATGATCCGCGTCGCCGGCAGCACCTTTCCCCCGCTCTGGGTCGCGCTGCTGCGCTGTGGATTGGGAGCGGCTCTGCTGTGGACTGTCCTTAAGGCCGGCGGTAACCAATTGCCGCCGCGCCGCCTGCTGCCCTGGCTGTTAGCCGTCGCCCTGTTCAATAACGCTATTCCCTTCACCTTCTTTGCCTGGGGCGAGCGTACTGTGCCCAGCAATATTGCCGCCGTGATCAATGCCACCACGCCTATCTGGACGCTGCTCCTCTCCATGGCTATTCATCGCACCCGGGCTGCGCTGCTGACCATCGGAGGAGTTCTTCTCGGCTTCGGCGGGGTTCTGGTGGTGGTGGTCAGCCATGCCCACGATCCAGCCGCCGACCAGGTCTCCGGCGGCCTTCTTCGGGGCACGATCGTGATTGCGCTCGCTTCGCTCGGCTATGCCGTCGCCACCATCATGGCCAAGGCAAAGTTGCAGGGGCTCGACCCCATCGGGCTGGCGACCACCCAGCTTAGTCTCGCCGCCCTTATGATCCTGCCTATCGCGCTTGCCGGCGCTCACCCCTCCGCGCTGCGCCCGGCTCCGGTGCTCGCAATCGCCGTCCTTGGCTTTGCCGGCAGCGGCTTTGCTTATCTGCTCTACTACCGGCTGCTCGCGCAGGTCTCGGCCACGCATGTCACCGCTGTTACGTATCTGCTTCCTATCTGGGGCCTCTTCTGGGGCCTATTCGCGCATGAGTCCATCGGCCTGTTCGCCTGCCTCGGCGTCGCCATCACCATTGCCGGCCTCGTCCTCTTGAATCTGCAGCCACGGGATGTGCGGGTCGGGCAAACTTCCGGTCAGCAAGATGCGACCTTGGAAATCCGGTGATGGTCAAGTTCAACGCGGTTCGCCGCGCTTACCCCTTGAACGCGATCAGCAGTTTTGATATTTCCAGTTGCGCTGCTTGCCCTCGGCGATCCATTCGATTGCGGAAACGATCCGCTTATCCCGCGTCTCGGGGCGTTTTGCCTCAACGATCCACTCCACATACTCACGTTTGCAGCTTGGGCTGAAGGCAGCGAAGACAGAGGCGGCTCGCTTGTTTTTGCGCAAGGCTGCCGTGAACTCTGCCGGGGCATCCACAGACGGCTTTTGCGGCTTCACCACTTTGCGTCTGGCGGCAATCGGGCTCGTATATTGGCCATTGTCCACGAAGGCTGCGGCCTGGCGGAGCCAACCGAGCATCCGCTTGTCGGGTGGCAGATCCTTCAAACTAGCAATGCGGCCGAGCGAACCCATACCGTCCCCACCCAGCACCTTGGCCTCGCGCAGCACGGCCGCGATCTCCTCACCCCAGAAACCGAAGCTACAGTGCTCTTTGAAAGCCGACATATTGCAGAGGATCACACCGCGGTACTCAAAAAACGGCCGGCTCCACTTGATGGTTTCCTCGATTTCGGGGCAGGCCTGGTGCACAAGGTCCCGCAAGTGCTCCATGATCGGTCGCGCAAACGGCTGCACCTTAGCCAGGTATGCGTCCACTTTGGGGTTTAGGGTCTGAGTCGTTATCATAGGCAGCTCCTGTGTTTCGAGAACAGCAGTGTACAACTCTTTCTCAGCCGCACGGAGGTTCCCGTGATTCTCAGAGTCGTATTCATCGCTGCTGGAGCGATCGCGGCAATTCTTGTTTTCGTGGTTATCTTCGCAGCCACCAAGCCGAAACTGAACCATGCGGGGTTCCAATATTTATCGCATGAAGATGATGAGTATCTTTGTGAACATGGATCGCGTCATGGGGAAGCAATTCGAAACCGGGCTCAACAATCTCAAGAACGTTGCCGAGAATCGGCCGTGAGTGGATAGTATGATTTCGGCGAGAGAGTAAACACCCCATGCTGAATCATCAGAGAAAGCTGCGGAGGCCCAACGCACTCCTTCACACAGTCTCCGCGACGCCCACGATGCGTACTTTGTGGCTTGTGCTCATGGTTTTTACGGTGCCGGGTAGCGCGAGGGCGCAAGCATCGTCCACTGTCCAACTGTCAGACTACGTCGGCACCTACGCCGATGCCCCTGGCCATACGCTCGAAATCGTAGACGGCGACGGGCTTTTCGCGGTGCTGGATGAAGCCAAGTACCCGCTCCACGCCTCGGCTGCCGATCAGTTCACTACCATCACGGGGCAAACGATTCCCTTCCTCCGAGATGCACACGGCAACGTCACGGGATATCAACAGAATGGCAAGTTACACCCCCGCATCTCTACCACGGTTACACCCGAGAGCGCGGCGCTGGCCTACCCGCGCCCTAAAGGTCAGGATAGGGACTATCGCTATCATCCACCGGCCGATCTGCACGACGGCATTGCCGTGGGAGACATTGCGGAGTCCGCCCTGGGAACAGCCACAGCGGATGCGATCGTGCGCGGCGTCCTCGACGGCACCTACAAAGATGTGCACGGCGTTCTGCTCTATCACCATGGAAGGCTGGTAATGGAGGAGTACTTCTACGGTTACAATGTGCAGCGCTCACACCAACTCCGCTCGGCAACCAAGTCAGTCGTGGCCACACTCGCAGGGATCGCTGTCGACAGCGGCGCGCTCACCGGACCGGGCGAGGCCGTGCTACCACACATGAGCTACAGCAGCTATGCCCATCCCGACCCACGCAAGGCGACCATCACGCTGGGCAACTTCCTCTCCATGAGTTCAGGGCTGGACTGCAATGACCATAGCGGGACCTCCCCGGGACGTGAGACGGTGATTGATGACACTCCGGACTGGGTGAAGGCGACACTCGATCTGCCCATGATCAACGATCCCGGAACCAAAGGTTATTACTGCTCCGGCGGTGTGGCCGTGGTGGGCCGGCTGGTCGAGAACGTCGTCCACAAGAGCCTTCCTGACTTCGCCCAGGCCAATCTGTTTGCTCCGTTAGGCATTTCGCGCGCGCAGTGGCAGTGGAACTACGACCTGACCAATGCCGACAAGGAATACTCGCAGATCCACCTTCGCCCTCGCGATATGCTCAAGCTCGGAATTCTGTTCTCCGATGGCGGCCGATGGCATGGCCGCCAGGTGGTCTCCGCCGCATGGATACACGCGTCCCTGGCAGAACAGAGTCACGTGGACAATGTCAGCTATGGTTATTTCTGGTGGCGTCCGTGGTTGAATGTAGAAACAGCGGGCGGCGCGCAACACGTGGATGTAGTCGCGGCGCAAGGCAATGGTGGACAGAAGATCTATCTGGTGCCGCAGTACGACCTGGTTGCAGTCTTTACCGGCGGCGGCTACAACGCGGAATCCACTCCTCCCAACACCATCATGGCGAAGATCATTCTGCCTGCGTTGATGGCAGCTCACCCTCACGAGAGAAAGTGAGCTGCGCACGTGAAACAGTTACTTGGCCGTGACGGCCACGGATGCGATGTGTTTCTCCCACGCTAGTTGGATCGTGCCCTTGTTGCCACCAGTGCTGCTGATCGTATACTTCAGCACTTCGACTGGAGCCGAAGGCTTGCTCATTTGCATCTTCACTCGGCCCAGGTCCTGGGACGCATCGTAAGACGTGCCCCACTGCCCCGTCTGCTTGTTGATCACGAGTTCCCATGCATCCGGATCTTTCACGTTGACGTAGAGCGTGTAGTCGCCCTTCGGCACTGCCAAATCGCCGATCATCAAATCCGCGCTGGTGTGGAACGCTGTAGCGTCATTTGCGCCGGCACGCCAGATCGGAGCCGTCGGATCCTGCATGACCCGTCCACCCTCGCCAAAAATCTGGCGTCCTCGAACCGACGGAGCGCAATACTTGATCGTCAGCATTGCGCTGCCGATCTTGCCGTTCGCCGTTTCGGGAGGGCTTGTTTGCGCCGAGGCAGAACCCAGAGTCACCAGCAAGGTTGCCAATACCAGGAAATATTTCATTGTTCATTCCTCCTTGTGCTTTAACGCCACCAATGACTGTACATCTAAACTGAGACGGTAGGATTACGCCGTTTCGTGTGCCCAAAGCATTCACTTCTGGTCTGGGCGGAGCAACGACTCCCGGCGCGGCTTTTCTTCAAGAAAAGACGCTTTTAGCTAAACTTGAATGTGCAGCGTAGAAGTGGAAATGCGTTAAATGATGAGTGAATCCCCGCGGTATGTGTCCAGCGAAGATAGCCGAGAACTGCTCTCGTCCTTGGAAGACCTGCCCGGCGAGGCACGCATCGGTTTCTTTGGGCCCGGGTCGGTAACCTGGCGAGTGAATCGGGAGTCCGCAGTGTTTCTCGGTGCGGGGCGCGCGGCGTTGCTGCAATTGGCTCACCCCTGGGTCGCTGTCGCCCTGGCCCATCACTCCAACCTGCTGAACGATGCGATCGGCCGTTTTCATTCCACCTTTCGCGTCATCTACACCATGCTCTTCGGCACCCGCGCTCAGGCAATCGAGGCATCGAAGCGGCTGTATCAACGCCATACCGGTATCCGCGGCGAACTGCCGCATACAATTGGCACCCATGTGCAGGGCGAACACTACGAGGCCAACGAGGTCGCCGCATTGCGCTGGGTGTATGCCACGCTGGTCGAGAGCGCAATCCTGGCCTATGACTTTGTGTTGCCGCCCCTCTCGCCCGTCGAGCGGGAGCAGTACTACCTGGAGAGCAAACGGATGGCCGCACTCTTCGGTATCCGGGCCGAAGACCTGCCGCAGGATTGGGCCGCCTTTTCTCGCTACACCGCGGAGATGTTCGATTCGCCGCAACTCTGCGTCGATGACAATGCCCGGGCGCTCAGCCGCGGCGTTTTGTCCGGAGTGGGCACGTGGCTTCACCCTCCACACTGGTATCTCTCGCTCACCGCGTTCTGGATGCCATCGCGGCTGCGCGCTGGCTTTGCGCTACAGTTCGGCCCGCAGGAACAACAAGCCGTTGACCGGGTTGCCCACTGGTTACCACGAGTCTATCCAAGGATGCCCACGATGCTGCGTTTTGTCGGCCCTTTTCATGAAGCGGAGGCCCGGCTGCACGGCCGCTCTCCCAGCATGCTCACCCGGAAAAGCAATCGTTTTTGGATGGGCGAACCTCGATTGCTGTATTGGGATGAGAGTCGGTAGCAACCTTGCTGCATCTATGACCTGTGGCTTGAATTTATCAGGTAGGTTTTATGGGAAAGCTTGACGGGAAAGTTGCACTCATCACCGGTGGTAATAGCGGTATCGGGTTGGCTACGGCGAAACGCTTCGTGCACGAAGGGGCTTACGTCTTTATCACTGGCCGCACCCAGGAAAAGCTTGATGGGGCAGTGAAGCAGGTTGGTTCCAACGTGACGGGGGTTCAAGGGGATGTGGCCAAGCTCGCCGACCTGGATCGGCTGTTTGCGCAGATCAAGAAGGAGAAAGGCAAGCTCGATATAGTCTTTGCCAACGCGGGCATCGCCAAATATGCCCAGCTCGGCACCATCGATGAAGAGCACTACGACAGCATCTTCGACGGCAATGTGAAGGGAATGCTGTTTACCGTCCAGAAGGCTTTGCCGTTGATGCCCGACGGCGGGTCGATCATTCTCAATTCGTCCGTAGTGGGCAGCAAAGGTTTGCCATCGAACAGCGTTTATGCCGCAACCAAGGCGGCGATACGTTCCTTCGCGCGCACCTGGACCACGGATCTCAAGGCTCGCCGCATTCGTGTGAATGCAATCAGCCCCGGGCCCATCGACACCGAAGGTTTGCGTGAGTTACTCGGCTCCGCTCAAGCCGGACAGGATCGCTTGAAGAGCATCAGCACGACCGTGCCGTTGGGGAGGCTGGGGCTGCCGGACGAGATTGCCAAGGCTGCGGTTTTTCTTGCTTCGGATGACAGCAGTTTCGTAACCGGTATTGAGCTATTTGTCGACGGAGGCTTCGCGCAGGTGTAAATCTCAAGACGACAGAAGCACATGGAAATAGGACGCGTATAGAAACAGAACGGGTGCGCCAGGTTTGCCAAAGCGTACCTGGGACGAAAATGATATGTTTCGGTTGCTTTCCCTTACCTAGCCTAGGTCTTCCGGTGAACATCGTAAAAACGTGGGTAGGGCTTCGCCCGTCTTTTTCGGTCTAGGTACGCTTTGGCGAACCTGGGGCACCCGTCCCTGTCTTATGCGCGTCCTCTTCCAGTTTGGTTCTGCGAACAGCACGCCCTGGGTTAGTTCTGGGGCGGTGGGGCGCTCGCCGGCGGCGTGGCGGGCGGCACAGCTTGTTCGGCCGGCTTCTGTTCCTCCGGCTTCTGTTCAGCTTGATGCGCTGCTGCCGGTGCCGGTGAAACTGCTAAGGGCGCGACCGCAGCAGATTGCGAGGGCTCCGCGGTCACCGGCAAGACCGCAGTGTTTACCACTGCAGGATCATCGCGCAGCTTGAGATACAAGGTTCCATTCGGGCGCGGCACACTCAGCGTCGACTCCCCAAAGCCTTCCGGTACAGTTACCGCATTGGCCAACTGGGAATCGATGCCAACCTGGTCAAGCAGGAATAGGTCCGTTCCTACCAGTGTGCACAAGGGCGCTCCCTCGGCGCACTTCAGTTCCTTCAATTGCGGTACCCGAACCAACGTAGCCAGAGGCTGCCAGTCTCCCTGTGTGCCATCGCTGCTAATCGGGCGGAAACGCAGCGGCCCAAAGGCCGATCCTCCGAAGGCCTTGGTGGGATCAAGCGTCACCAGTGCGGTCTTGCTATCCTGCAGCACGATGCCCCCTTCCCCCACACGCAGGATTGTGGAGAAGGAGCTGTCAGTACTGGCCACTTCAATCCTCTGGTCGCGAGGAAAGGACGCCGGCGTAACCGCCTGCACGAAGAAGGTGAGCTTCGCGTGCTCAGGCAGCTCATCCTGACTGCTCAACTGCACCACAGACGTCGGTCCATCGGCATGGACACTTTTGTTCATCAGTTTCACACCGGGCCGCGGTGTCCGCACAGTCGATTCCAAATCGAGTGCACGCCCATCTTTCAGCGTCACCTTGGCCACAACTTTGTCATCCGCGTGAAAGCTCGACGCCGCGGATTCCGGAGCTGACAGCACCAGCGAATCCTCGGTGCCGCTGTGCGTGAGCGCAGCCGCCGGAGAAAAGACCACGTTGTTGACCGTCATGGTCGCGACCTCGTCCAGCCGTGTGCCCTTCAACACGCCCTGATGATCCCCGGCGTAGAGTTTGAAGCTATCCAGCTTCCCCGCCTCGGAATAGGTGTGCAGTGGAACCTGATCCGGCTTTTCCAGTCCCACCTGCTTTACCTGCAGGCTGACCGCGCCCGCCTGCTCACTATCCAGCGGCATGTCGATCTGAATCTGCTTTGGGCTTACCGCCTTCCAGGTTGCGTCGAGCGTCTTGCCGGCGGAATCCTTCACCGTTACGCCCTCAACGCACGCCACCTCCGGAGCATCCAGATGCACCGTATCCTTGCGGCCCACGATGAGCGCATGCTGATCGGCGGAAGCCAGCGTCCACTGTTGCGGGTGGGCGCTCACCAACTGGTACTTCGGTCCTTCGACTGGGTCGAAACCCCAATAGCCGTGCAGGGTTCCCGTCGCGCTGCCAGCCAGGCTTTGTGCTTCCAGTGCTTTTTCATTGACCACAAATCCACCCTGCATGGAGTCCGGGGTGACGGGAATGTCGACGCTCTGTCCTGACTTGTTCTGCACCCGGAAGACAAAATCATGAGCGTAGCTGGTGGCAAAGACGTACGGGGCTCCCACCATCTGCAGCACCAGGGGCTTTTTTTGCGCGCACAAAATATTCTTTGGATCGACCGCACGCATCAGGGGCAGGTCCGGGGTGGTCTCTGCGGTTTGCACCGCCGGCAGCCCAACCACCAGCACCGACTGCGGCTTATGAAACGATGGCGGATTATTCAGCTTGAGCACCAGGGTGTCGCCCTTAGGCATGGCGAGCGCAGGCAGGTACTGGTACTCCGCGGTGTGGAAGCTGTCGAGGATCTTCGCCATGTCCATGACGGTGCCCACGTAGACGCTGTAATAGCCGCCTCCCGCTTGTTGGGTGTAGGACATTTGTGCCAGCATGTCACCGGCGGCGCCCGAAGTGGCCGCCTGCACGACGCTCGCGCTGCGCCCGTTGTCGAGCACCAGGCTGTCAGGGTTCTGCACCAGGCAGGGAGCCTGCTGCTCGGTCGGCTTGTCGAAACACTGTTGATCGACCTTGATGTTGAGGCTGCGGGCCAGAAGCTTCGCCTGATCCTCCGCTGCTTTCGGATCGCTCGTGTCCTGGGCTTTGACGGCGGCGAGGTAAGTATCCAGCCGCGCTCGATCGAGACTGGCCTGATGCAGATCCTGGGACGCGCGCACGAAGGCTCCCGGCCGGCCACGCACAGCGTTGCGCACGGTGGTGAAGTCTCCGCCCGTCTCCGGGGCGAGGAACAGCAGAACCTGCTGTGCGCCCTCAGGGACAGTTACGTTAATTCCTTCTTCGCGGACCTTCTTATTCCAGGTCTCCGCCTTGATGAACCAATTGTCTGGAGGCGGGTTGACCGAGCCACGCAGAAACGCCACAACCAGCACGTACCGCGCTCCTTCCTTTTCGGGAAAGTCGGGATGCACCCACACGCGGTCGCCCGCAGCCAGCGATGCGACTGCACCGATGGGCAGCGTTTTGCCATTACGGGTTACCTTGGCCTGTATACGGGGCCCATCAAGATCGAAGGCCGGGCCCCCATCTGCGTGGGCCACTTGAACCGTAAAGAAAAGCAGGAAGCACCAACGTAACCAACTCACTCGCATACTCTGATTATAGAAACAATTCATCCTATGGTCAGTCGCGGGTTTGCTCTATATTGGTTGCCTCTACAGGCGCCCCACTTTAGTAATACCTGCATTCCGGACGCGCTTTGAGCAGCGCGTCCGATAATGCGTAGGAAAGTGTTGAGCGCTAGTGCTTTACCGCAATCGCCTGCATTTCGATCTTGGCCCCGCCGATCAGTCCGGCCACCTGGACCGTGGCCCGTGCCGGTTTGGGATCTGGCATTAAAGCTTTGTAAACCTCATTCATTTTGGGCACATCATCCAGGTTGGTGATATAGAGGGTCACAGAGACGATGTCCGTCATCTTGAAGCCCGCTTCTTCCACAACCTTCTTCACCGCAGCGATGGTGTTGGTGGTTTGCAAGGCGATGTCTGTGCCTGTGACTTTGCCGTTTGCATCCGGCCCCTGCTGGCCCGCGACGTAGAGCGTATTGCCCGCGACGTAGCCGTTACTGAACGGCATTCCCTGCTTAAAGCCAATCGCCTGGTTTTGCGCAAACGCGCTGACCGACGTAAAGACAGCCATGACTCCGGCCAATAGAAGGCCGCGCTTCGCCACTGCCAAATACTTCCTCTTCATCTTTCAGTTCTCCTGTTTTGCGGAATATCGAAATTCTCTCACCTCACAACACCTTGCACTTCTACACATCGAGGCGTATATGTAGAAGCAATAGGCATGGAACCCTCTTCTAAATTCGATCTTCCCCAGGGAACCCTCGACCTTCTGATTTTGAGAGTGGTCGCGCTTGGGCCCATCCACGGCTATGCCATTGCGCAACGCATCCAGCAAATATCGCGCAATGCGCTGCAAGTGCAGCAGGGTTCGCTTTATCCTGCGTTGCATCGTTTGCAATACAAGAAGCTCCTCACCGCCAAGTGGGCAGAGTCAGAGACTGGGCGCGATGCGAAGTTTTACGAGCTCACCGCCCGCGGCCGGGCGCAGTTGAAGAGCGAGACCGAGAGCTGGGGCCGACTCACGGACGTAGTTGCGCTTTTCCTGGAAGATCCGCAGGGAGAATTGTCATGAACTGGTGGCAGCGCCTTTTCGGCAGCGAACGTTTGGAAGAGGAACTGGACAAGGAACTGCGCTTTCACTTCGAGCAACAAGTCGCCCAGAATATTCGTAGCGGCATGACGGAAGAACAGGCGCGGCGCGTTACTCGCCTTGCATTCGGCGGCCTGAACCAGGTAAAGGAAGACTGCCGCGAAAGCCGGGGCACACTGTGGGTCACCTCGGTTGCTCAAGACCTACGCTTTACTCTGCGCACCTTGCGCCGCGATCGCGCCTTCACAACGGTCGCTGTCTTGATCCTCGCTCTCGGCATCGGCGCCAATATTGCAGTATTCAGTGTGGTCGATACTATTCTGCTGCGCCCACTGCCCTTCCATAATGCAAGCCGCCTGGCTTGGATCGCCGGCAACAACGGAATCGGAGCCCTCTCCGACACCACGTTCCGCGTGGATGCCTACGAGGAGATTAGGCGCCACAACCAATCCTTCCAGGACATCACGGCCTACATACCGTTCTTCGCCTTGTCTGATGCGAAAATGACGGGCGCCGGGGAGCCGCGCGTGCTGGCTGGCGTCTCGGTTGCCGGCAACTTTTTCAACATGCTCGGCATTCAGCCACAACTTGGCCGTCTCTTCACTCCCGAGGAGACCGTTAAGGGCGGGCGGCCAGCGGTTTTGCTAAGTTATGCCTTCTGGCAACGTCAGTTCGCCGGCAATGCGGCGATTGTCGGTCAGGCAATCACGCTCAACAATCACGCGGTAACCGTCGTGGGCGTGTTACCCGCCAGCTTCGACTTCGGCAGTGTCTTTCATCCCGGGGTAAAGGCGGACATTTTTACTCCCGTCATCATGGATGACTTCAGGAAATGGGGAGGACACATGCTGTCGATAATTGGCCTGCTGAAGCCTGGCGTCACAGTGGCGCAGGCACAGGCCGAAGCCGACGTCGTCTACCCACAAATGATGGCCGCGCATCCCGATTGGACGACCGATCTGACGACCGACTTCACGATAAAGATCACCGGGCTCAAGGAGCATGTCATCGGCCAGTTGCGACGTTCCCTGATCGTGCTGTGGTGTGCTGTCGGTCTCATTCTGCTGATCGCATGCGCGAATCTCTCCAACTTGTTGCTGGCTCGCGCTGCCGCGCGCAGCAAGGAGTTTGCCATGCGCAGTGCTCTGGGAGCAGGACGCTCCAGGCTGATCCGTCAGCTGTTCACCGAGAGCGTGGTACTCGCTTCCATGGGAGTGGCCCTTGGACTGGCGATTGCCTGCGCCATCGTCCTTTACCTTTCCCACCAGGGATCGATCGCGCTACCCCTGCTGAGCAGCGCGCGCATCGACGCCGGGGCGCTCGCCTGGACGATCCTCATCGCTAGCGCGGCCACGGTCTTCTTCGGCTTGGTTCCGACCCTCAGGGTGTCTGGTGTCAACCTGCAGGAATCGTTGAAAGACGGCGGCCACGGCACGAGCTCCGGGCGGAAGCATGATCGGATGCGCGCGGCATTGGTGGTTTCTGAGGTAGCTCTGGCTTGCGTGCTGTTGGTTGGCGCGGGTCTGCTGCTGCGCAGCTTCCTACGCGTGCTCGACGTCGATCTGGGATTCGAGCCCAGCCATGCGTACGCTTTGAAAGTTGACTTCGACGATGGGGGCAAAGCGGCGCGGCGGGGCGCCATCCTCGAGGACATGCTGCGCCGCGTGCGCGCGCTTCCCGGCATCGAAGCGGCGGGCATCTCCGACATGCTTCCCCTGGACCGCAATCGAAGCTGGGATCTTATGGCCAAGGGAAAGCAATATTCCAAGACCACTAATTACGACGTCCTCGTCTACATTGTGACCCCCGGCTATCTCGACGCGATCGGTATGCATTTGCGCCAGGGACGTGACATCAGCTGGAGTGACACGGCTACCAGCCCGCCAGTCATTCTTATCAACGAGGCGGCCGCCCGCCGAGAGTGGCCGGGCCAGGACCCTATCGGACGCGAGGCTTTTGGTATCGGCGATGGTATAACACGGGTTGTCGGCGTGGTTTCAAACGTACACGAGAGCAGCGTCGAAGAGGCAGCCAACCCGGAGGTCTTTGTACCCATCACCCAGGGGAACCCGGACGGTGCGGAGCTAGTGGTGCGCTCGAAGCTTCCGCCCGGCGCGCTCGCCGGCAGCGTGATGAGTACTCTGCGATCGATGAATCCCGGCCAACCTGCAGTTGAGCTCCGTCCCATCCAGCAATTGGTCGACCATGCCGTCTCGCCGCGCCGTTTCTTCGTATTGCTGGTAGGTCTATTCGCTGGGCTGGGTCTATTGTTGGCCTCGCTCGGCATCTATGGCGTCATCTCCTATTCGGTGACCCAGCAAACACAGGAGATTGGCATTCGCATGGCTCTCGGCGCCACGCAAGGTCGCGTTCAATTGGGCGTAATTGCGCGCACCCTGAAGCTCGCGCTGTTGGGAATAGCAGTCGGAATTGCGGCGTCGTTCGCCATCGCTGCCCTGATTGCGTCGCTGCTCTTTGGCACCAATCCAACCGATCCGGTAACCTTCGCGGGCATGATCCTGCTGCTGGTCGCGGTGGCTTTCATCGCTGGATATCTCCCCGCCCGACGCGCCTCCCGCATCGATCCAATCATCGCCCTCCGCTGCAACTGACCCTTGGAATGACCCATGCTGACCAAAATTACACACCTCAACCTCAAAAAGTGACAATCAAATGACGATTCAGGGCTCGCAAAGAGGAAAGAATGCTCCAAAGGTCGAACGAAAATGTGCAAGTCTTGGCTTCTTGTTTTTTGCCTGGTCGCCGCTTCTGGTCGGGCACAGGCCACGGCGCCCGTACTGACGGATGTTGCGCCGGCATCCAGCCGCTTCCCTGACAACTGGTACCCTGCGGACAACGATGTGACATACACTTCTTCGGCGCAGCGGGACGCTCCGTATTCCGCGACGCTGGTGACCACCTGGCAGCTCCGGGACTCTGGTGGTGAGACCAAGACCGTTATCCAGCGCGGTCTCCAGGCACGGGATGGGGCCGGACGAAAGCGCGAGGAGATGGCAATGCCTCGGCCGGACGATCATGGCGGCGTGGTTATGACCCACGAGGTGTCGGTGAACGATCCGGTGTCACACTGTAACTTCCGATGGATGGAGCCCTGGGTCGCGCCTGGTCCTCCCAGAGCGATGGTGACCTGCATGCCGCGAACTCTCCATTATACGGAACAGAACATCTACGCGGACGCAATTGCAATCCACCCACAGCAGGTTAGTTCTACTCCCGACACCAGCGAACGCTCCGAGCCGCTGGGGACCCGCCGTATCGAAGGTTTCGAAGCCACTGGTGTGCGGCGCACGAGAACCAGGGCGGCGGCTCCAAGCGGTACCATCGTGCTCACCACTGAGATTTGGTATTCCCAGGAACTTCAAGAGCTGCTGGAATTGCGCCAGACTCTGGAACCGGAAACGCAGCCGGGTCCTCTGCCGGACTTTAAACTTACGCAGATTCGCCGCGGAGAACCCGACGAGAAGCTGTTCTACCCGCCCGAAGGCTACCAAATTGACCCCGAGAGCTAACTGCGGTTTGCCAGGCCGGGTTCTTTAGACGCTAGCGTCGATCCAAACCGTCCAGTACGGCCGCCAATCCCAAGACACCCTTTCGAATGGCTTCTTCATCGATCGCCGCAAAGCCGAGTTGGATTGCTTCGTCCTGGACAGCCTTGTGACAATAGCGGCTCAGCGGCACTACATCGATGTTCCGCAGCGCGGCCGCATGCGTGACGTCCTCGGCGAGGATCCCCTGCTTGAGCCAGCCGATGGTCTGAAGACCTGCCTCGATCGGCGACAAAGTGAGGACGCCGGATAGCCGTTCGGCGACATGATAATGAAGCGCGCTCAGCCGTTCGGCATAAACCTTTCGCATGCGCCTGAGGTGCCGCCCAAAGTGACCCTGTTCCATAAATTGAAAAACAATCGCTTGATCGAAAATGGAATGGTGCCTGGTGATCATGGTCTTGGCCAGCACGAACGGCTCGACCAGGGCCGGCGGCAGGACTATGTATCCCATACGCAATGAGGGGAACAACACCTTGTTAAAGGTGCCTGTGAAGATGACGCGGTTGTCGCTATCGATGCCTTGCATTGCCGGTAGGGGGCTGCCGGAATAGCGAAACTCGCTGTCGTAATCATCTTCCAGAATGAGAGTTCCAGCCTCTCGTGCATGTTGCAGAATTTCGATTCGCCGCCTGAGAGGCATAGTCACTCCCACAGGAAACTGATGGGCGGGCGTCAAATACAGCAGGCGGGCGTTGCGGAACTGAGGACGTTGCGGAGCCGCTCCATACTTATCGATAGGGACAGATTGCAAACGCGCTCCCAGCGATTCGAAAACTGAGTAGGCTACCTGAAAGCCAGGATCTTCGATTAATACTCGCTCCCCAGGATTCACCAGAATCCTGGCCACCAGATCAAGTGCTTCTTGAATGCCCGATACGATGACAAGTTGATCGGGTTCGCATCTCACTCCTCTCGACGCTCGGAGATATTGCGCCAGTACAGTGCGCAACGGCAAATATCCTCTTCCCTCGCAGCCCAGCAAATCGCTGCAGGAGACGCGACGCAACACTTGCGCGGCAACTTGTGCCCACAGAGTCGTGGGAAAGAGGTCGAGAGCAGGCAGATTTGTGCGGAAGGCCAGACTGGTGGAGTTTACGAAGAATTGGAAGGGCTTGAGGCGCTTGCCAAAATCGGAGAGCCTGGGTAGTTGGACGGTCTTTGTAGGGGGCTGTCTTGATTCCGTAGTTTTGCTTTGCAAAAGCTGGTCCGGCAAGAGCTCGCAAACGAATATGCCTGAACCCCGGACTCCACAAAGGTAGCCCTCCGCCTTGAGATCTTCGATCGCAGTGAGCACGGTTCCACGCGATAAACCATAATGCCGCGCGAGCTCGCGAGTGGCCGGCAATCGCTGGCCCGGTCCTAACATGCCGTCCAGAATTCCGCTGCGAATCGAATCGCGAAGCCACTGGTACGAAGGCAGGTTCCGCGTTCTTGGCAACAGCGCCAGCGAATATGAGGACGTTTGGCGATTCATCTGGAAAGCGTCAAGGTAGAAATTCGGCCATTCGCATACCTGGAATTGGCCCTGTTTAAGTGTAACGGCTGGGCTGAAGTGGCCCAGGGCGAATGGAACAAGGTGGTACTTCTTTGCTGGACAAGCAATCGGTACGATTCCGAGCATGGAAGTTTTCGTGACAATGAGAGATTCGACCGAGGCTGAAGCTGATCAGACGACTGTCTTGCCCTCGCTTGAGCGACTTTGGACAGGGAGGGGGACGTGAATCAAGCGGCTTTGATGGAACGGGTTCTTCAAACGACGTTGCTTCTGTGGGTGGCTCTTGTCGTCGTGTGGGTAGTGGGTGCGCTGCGTACTAAGCGCAACATCAAGACCCAATCGAGCGCCTCGCAGCTCCTCTATACGGTCATCCTTGTGGTCGGCGTGTATCTGATCTTTGCCAAACAGAGTGGGATTCCATGGCTTGATCGTCAGCTATACCCGGTGACTGTACTGATTGCGTTGGCGGGCTTTCTAGTCGTGTTGCTGGGTGTTGTCTTCAGCATCTGGGCCCGGCTCCTGCTCGGCGGCAACTGGAGCAACCGCGTCACCGTGAAGGAAAATCACACGCTGGTGCGGAGCGGCCCCTATCGCATCGTCCGCCACCCCATCTACAGCGGCATCCTGCTGGGGATGTTTGGCTCGGCGCTCCAGCGAGGGGGGATTCGTTGTTTTGTCGGCGTTCTGATCTGCGGGCTTTCCTTTTGGCTGAAGACCCGGGCTGAAGAGCGTTTTATGGTGCAGAGCTTCGGCGAGCAATACCTACAGTATCGCCACAGAGTAAAAGCGCTTGCCCCCTTCATTTTTTAGCAGTGGAAGGCGTCTTCGATAGACATCCCGCTTTTCCACTTGTCTCTCTCGAAGGAGGGAGCATATGCCGTTACAACCGCACGAACTGGACTGCGAGACCGAAATAACGTACTGGCGCGACCGCGTCTCCTCGCTGGAAGCCCTGGTTGGCGAGCTCCTCAAGAAGAATCAAGCCCTGCGTTCCCTCCTAAGGTCTGCGATACCTAAAGGCTCATCTGTCAGCGCCGCTGAGATGAACAAATCCGTAAGTGAAAACGGCGATTCCAGCAGCAGTACGTCCAACTCTTCATTTTGATTTGCCTGTAGTATCCAGTGCGTGCGATTGCACTTATACTTATGCTGCACATTGGAGAAACCATGGCACAGTTACGCAAGAGATATGGATTGCTGTGTACTCTTTCATTGGTGTCGGTCGCAAGCGTCTATGCCGCCCAGCCGATCACTGAGATAACTCTCCCCGGTTCGCGGCTATTCACGGAAAGCATTACCTCCACGAAAGACGGAACTTTATATGCCGGCAGTGTCGGCAAGGGCAATGTAGTCCGCATCCCCTATGAATCCACGACGGTCACTGAGTTTATCAAGCCGGGCAGCAATGGTCTCAACGCTGTCTACGGCATCTACGCTGACGAAAAGCACAAGACCCTATGGGTATGTTCCGACCATTGGAGTGATGGAAAAGGCGACCCGCCGGCGGTGAAGACATTCGACCTCACCACGGGTGCGGCAAAAGGCAGCTATACTCTTCCGGGAACTCCGACCTTCTGTAACGACATTGCCGTCGCAGAGAATGGCACCGCGTACATTAGCGACACGGAACAAGGCAGCCTGGTCATGCTCAAACCGGGCGCCAAAGAGCTTGAGGTCGCTGCCAAAGACCCCTTGTTGAAAGGTATTGATGGCTTAGCCTTCGGCGAAAAGACAGTTCTCTACGTCAACAGTGTGACGGAAAACAAGCTTGTGCGCGTGGACATCGGAGCGGACGGCAAATCGAAGGACATCATCGAACTGAAGCTTTCCCAACCGATCACTGCTCCCGACGGTATGCGCACCATTGGCAAGAACCGGCTGCTGATGGCGGAGAACTCCGGCAACATGGACATCATTACTTTCAGCGGTCTCAACTTCCAGACCGTAGACATCAAGGTCATCAAATCAGGCCTCGAATCGACCCCTGCAGTGACTGCGACTCGTGGAATGGCCTGGATCGCAGAGGGCAAACTGGATTACCAGGACGATCCGAAGCTCAAGGATAAAAACCCCGACCCGTTCAAGCTGTACGCAGTTCCGCTGCCCAAGAAATGATTTCCGGGCTTGCGAGGAAGCGTAACCCCTACTGAAGCGTGATTTGCACGCCGTCAGCATTCGCGGGAACGGTGACGCCCCAACGCCCATCTGCTTGCGTGATCGCCAGGTTCTTTCCGTTGACAGAAGCGCGCATCGCCTTTGGCTTCCAACTCACCACTTCGACGCGATATTCGTGCCACCAGGGCCGCCAATTCCCTTCCTGTTTCGCTATCTCCACATGGAGTGAACCATCGGCCGCAACCGAACAGGTAAAGGGAATCCGGGCGAACTCGCCGTTGCGAAAATCAAAGGTGTGGCCGTCATCGGTGTAGACCCGGCCGGCGCAGGCCTCGCTCTTATTCGGAGGAAAGACGCGCAGCGTCAAGGGGCCGTTGGGTACCTCGCGAGTGCTCTGCGTCAGCGGTGCAATAGGCAGGATACTGCCCCCGCGCACATAGACTGGTAACAGATCGAGTGTGGGCGTCACCATCAGCGGCTTCTGCGCAATCACCTTATCGCGTTGTTCCAAATCCAGAGTCCCGGCAAGCGCGCCCCGCGCGACCTGCTGGCCGGTCCAGTAGTCGTACCAGGTGCCTGGCGGCAGGTGCACGGCGTAAGGAGCGACCTCCTCCGGCGAAGGATTGGGCGCGACCAGGATGCGACTGCCAAAAAGAAACTCGCTTCCGCCGGTGGTCAGGTCGTAGGGACTGCCATCGTCGGTGGCATGGGGAAACTCCAGAAAGAGTGGCCTGTCGATGGGTAAACCATCATGTGAGGTCTCTTCCGCAACCGTATACAAATAAGGCATTAGCCGGTAGCGCTCATCGATATAGCGGCGCCGGATGTTCTCCTGCTGCGGCCCATCGACCCACACCTCGTGCATGCGGGTTCCCTTCGCCGAGTGATCGCGATCGATCGGCTGAAAAGCCGAAAGCTCGATCCACTTGGTCAGCAGATCGGGCGGCGGAGAACCGGCAAAGCCGCCCACATCCGCGCCGGCAAGGGAGAAGCCGCTCAGGCCCAGATTCACCAACTGGGGCACGGTCATACGTAGATGATTCCAGGTGGAGCTATTATCGCCGGTCCAGGTGGTGGTGTAGCGTTGCCCTCCGGCGTAACTGGCGCGTGACATCACAAAGGGCCGCTCGTTTGGCCGCAATGCCAGCTCTCCCTCCTCCGTGGCGCGCGCATTCTCCATACCGAAAACGTTGTGGATCTCCAGATGAGTCGCGGTGCGCCTGCGAAAACCGGGTTCGTCGATACGATGCTGCACATCGTCGGGCATCGTCTTGCCTGGGCCATCGAAGACCGCGGGCTCGTTCATGTCGTTCCAAAAACCCGCGACGCCATCCTTAATAAAATCTTGGAAGAGTCCGCCCCACCACTGCCGCGTCTGCGCCCGGGTAAAGTCAGGAAAGACCGCCGGTCCAGGCCAAACTTTGCCTACGTAGATCGAACCGTCCGGGTTCTTCACAAAGTGGTCCCCCGCGATCCCCGAGTCATAGGGCGCGTAGCCCACATTTGGCTGCCTGGCCACATGCAGGTCTGTGATCACTACCACCTTGAATTGCTCATCGGCGAGATCCTTGACCATGCCTTTGAAGTTTGGGAAAGCCTTCTCGTTAACAGTGAACGGCCAGTTTTCGTGTTGAAAATCGATGTCCAGCCAAAGCACATCGGCGGGGATGCGATCCTTGCGCAAGCGGGCGGCTACCTCGCGCAGCTGGGTCTCGGGAAAATACGAGTACCGCGATTGCTGAAAGCCCAGGGCCCACAGCGGCGGCAAGGGTGTCGGCCCCGTCAACCACGCCCATTCCGTCACCACCTGCTTAGGCTCGGGGCCGTATAAGAGGTAATAGTCAATGGGCCCGTTCAGCGATCCAAAGGTGTAGCGGGTCACATCAGCGCGGCCGAAGTCGAAGTTGGTCCGCCACGTATTGTCCAGGAAGACGCCCAGTGTGCGTCCCTGGTTCACGTCCAGAAAAAACGGAATGCTCTTGTAGATCGGATCGGTGGACTCCTGCCATCCGAAGGCGTCGGTGTTCCACATGGTGAACGCCTGGCCGCCGCGATCCAGTGGTCCCGGCTTATCTCCCAGCCCGAAGAAATGATCGCTGAAGCTGCGCTGCTTGCTGACTTCGAAACGTGGTCCATCCCAGAGAACGGGCGCCGCGTCCTTTTGCAAAATGTTGCCTTGGAGGTCGGCTACCGTGAGAAGCAGGTGATCGTCCACGCTTACCTTCAACGCTTTGGTCGAAAAGCCGCGCGCATCGGCAGTTACCGGAACGCTACTGGTGCGTGCCTCGGCCAATACAGCCCAGGAAGCATCCTCCGGTACCGCATCGCCCCTCCAGATGCGGACGCGCAAGACATCGTCGCGCAGGGCATTCACCTGCAACGACACCCCGTCCGCCACGGCGGTCAATCCGTTCGGCGCGGGTGTTATTTGCTGGGAGAATCCACTGGTTGGCAAGAGCAGAAGAGTGAAAAAAGCAGCGGCTTTACAACCTTGACGTGATCGCGCCGGCATATTGCTCCTTCCGCCTCAACGGATTCCAGAATCAGGTGCAGAAGGCGGCGTCCCTTTGTAATGTACCCGTCCTTCCCCGTCAAGCAGTCTTGGCCGCCCGGCGGAGGACTCCTACGGATGCCGGCTTCTCCTGCGAACACCTCGGTCAGCTTCTATGGCAGAAGCATGATCGAGCCCTTCGCCTTCGTCCGCGCTCTTCTGCTTAGAACCGGTATCCCGGCCTTAGTTCACAGCGATAGACGGAGGTCTTCTCTTCTTCCATACCCGTTCGGACGGTACAGGTAGCCCAGCTCAGCTCCGGGTCGGGCCCCAGAGGAAACACCATGGGGGAGCCGTCTAGGTCGGCCTCAAGGCTCACCCCCTCCTGGGTTGGGGGCACGGTAAAGTTGAGTGTCTGGCCAAATTTGACAGGGAACAATTCGCGGACTTCGGAACTGATGGCCGTGTGATAGACCTCAGCCTCCAGCAGAAAGGTGGCTGTATCCGACCAGTTCAACGCCGAAACCTTAATGTAACGCCCGCCATGAATGAATCCATTGGAATCGATCCTGGTAAACGGGCACGGCCCCGCAATGCAGGAGGCTCGTACATTGTCGAACGAATTATCCGTGCCCGCATCGAGCGAAGTGGATGCAGAAGACGCCTTCCACTTTCCATCTGGGGAACAGGGGGACTGATGATTACAGGGGACGTTTCCCTTATTGACTACCTGGAAAGTCTTGACTTCGCTGCCAATGTTGGTCTCTGTCCGGGTGTTGATGGTATATCTCACTCGGATATGCGAGACCACCGTTTGCTGTTGGCTGGTAGAAGTCGCGCTCTTCACGGGGATAGGAACCATGGCCGCGACATAGAGCTGTTTCGGAATCGCCAGTCTTCCCGTTTGCACTGTCAAGTCAAGCGGTTCGTAACTGGAATGGCGGAACGAAACTGTGACCGGCCGATCGGACAAAACTGTCTTTTGCAGGACGAAATTGAAATACCCGGCAGCATCCGTCTCCGCCGTAGCGGTTCTTACGCCATCGGATGCTGTGATTGCCACCCCGGCGATCGGCAGTTCCTTATTGGGGTCCGCGTCACGCCGGATCACGGCCCCTTCGATCGGTATGGATTGCGCGTCAGTGATGGCCCGCAACCGGTGAGCGCGCATCAAGAGAAAGACTACAATGACCACGACTGCTGCCGCTGCGATGATCGCCCAGGCAATTTTCTTTCCTGTCATTGCATCCATTATTGAATTATTCGATGCAAACGTGGAAGGGCACCGGCTTTAATGTCTGCGGAATGCTCCGGATGCTTTGCATCAGGGCACGACTTTAGAGGCCTGGAAGAAACTCGTGTTTTGTATCAGGGCACGACTTTAGTCGGGCCGTAAACGTGCTAAGTGAGACTTGGGCTTTAGCCCCTGCTAACGGTGCATCCCGCAGCGAACGCGTGTCCAGAGATCATTCTGGGCTGTCAACGGTGTTTTTTCGCTGGGACCCAACGCAAAGCTCAGGGGCTAAAAGCCCTCATCAGAACCGACCGTACGGCCCGGCTAAAGCGGTGCCCTGATACAAAACCTGAGTTTCTTCGCGACTTGTTCAGTCGGGCCGGTGAGATCCAACGAATCTGGGCTTTAACTGGGTTCTTTCTTGCGTCCCCGGCGTAATCGCCGTAGCCGGGGAAAGAGGGCGTGCGAGGTAACGTGTGAAGGTTCTCATGCAGATACTTTAGTCCACTCTAAAGCGCTACAAATGGCAGCGGGGTTTGCATCAAAGGGTAAGATGAGCTGAATGAGTGTGGACGAACTTGCAGACGAAAACAGAAGCGACCCGCGCACGCATCGCAGCTCCCGGCGCGAGCTACTGCGCCGGATGGCCGGCGTCTCGCTCGGCCTGCCCCTCACCCCATGGAACGCGCTGCTAGCCCAAGCGAGTCGGCATAAAGGGCCAGCCGCTCCGCCTCCGCCGGCCACCTTTGCGCCTGAGGATGAGCAACTTCTGGACGAGCTCGAACACACCAGTTTTCTCTACTTCTGGGAGCAAGCCAATCCCCAAACTGGTCTGATCAAGGACCGCTGCAACGCACGCACCAACGACACCGGTGTGGTGGGGAGCATCGCCTCCACCGGCTTCGGGCTGACCGCCATTTGCATCGCAGAAAAGCGCGGTTTTATTCCTCACGACGAAGCTCGCCTGCGCGTGCTGGCAACCCTTACCTTCCTCTGGCGAACCTTGCCCACGCATCGCGGATTCTTCTATCACTTTGCCAACATCGATACCGGCGAAAGGCTGTGGGATTCTGAAGTCTCCTCCGTCGATACCGCGATCCTGCTTTGTGGAATCCTTACTTGCCGCCAGCACTTTGACGATCACGAGATTGTCCAACTGGCCCGGTCCATTTTTGACCGCGTGGACTGGACCTGGCTCTCCGAAGACACCGCGCTGCTGACCCAGGGGTGGACGCCTGAGTTCGGTTTCCTGCCTTACAAGTGGGACTACTACAGCGAGCTGATGATGATTTATCTGCTCGGTATGGGTTCTTCCACGCACCCCCTGCATCCGGATGCATGGACAGCCTGGAAGCGGACGACCTTCGAATACGACGGGCTGCGTTATATCGGCTCGTTTGCGCCGCTCTTTGTGCATCAGTACTCCCAGGCCTGGTTCGATTTCCGGCACAAGCGCGACAAGTTCGCGGATTACTTTCACAACTCGGCCATCGCCACCGACGTACACCGCCGCTTCTGTATTGAGCTGAGCAAGACCTTCCCCGATTACAGCGACGACCTTTGGGGCATCACCGCATCCGACTCCGACAAAGGCTATGTAATCTGGGGCGGGCCGCCGGCGATGGGCCCGATCGATGGCACCGTGGTGCCCGCAGCTTCTGGAGGGTCCCTGCCGTTTCTCCCCGAGACCTGCTTGCGGGTGCTCAGAAACATCCGAAGTCGTTACCCGCAGGCCTGGTGCAAATACGGCTTCGTCGATGCCTTCAATCCTTTGAAAAACTGGTATGACCACGACGTGATCGGCATTGATACAGGCATCACCATGCTGATGGCGGAAAACGCCCGCACCGGGTTCGTGTGGGAGACCTTTATGAAGAACACCGAGGCGCGACGCGGCATGGCCCTTGCAGGCTTCACCAGCTACAGCCCGGCCGCTCCTTCAACTTAACGATTCGCCACACGCCAGCGCTCTTGCCAGGAAACTCGAGACCTGCTCGATGCGATACAGTCGTGCGACCTGGTTAATTACGTCGACAGAAACATCGAGTGGCGCCTTCCGCCCCAAGACAGCTTGAAAATCTTCTAGCTTCGGAGCGGCCCTGTCACCTTCCGCACCTTTCAGTTCAGTCCACCGGACTGCCAACGCCTGACCTTTTTCGCCGGCAGGATCTTCCGCGAGCGAAGCCTCCACATCCCGAAAGAGGTCGACCCATCGTTCCGATGATCGGTTGGCAGATGGTTTATCAATTGGGGCAAAGCTGGCTTCTTCACGTGCCCTGTAGTATTTTCTGCCGATAGCCTGGCCTATAAATTTGGCAGCTTTTTCCACTCGTTGCATCGACGCGTCTCGATCGCTTCCAGCAGAGAGACCGTAACGAGCGAGTAGCGCATCTTGCGCGTCGAGGGGCCAGTTCCGACGATCTTTCCATGCCTGGATGGCGGCGGCCTTAATCGCGGAATCACCACCGGTGCCCGCCTCTACTAAAAGAACCCATCGCCTGGTGAGAAGTTGAGCTGCCTCACTTACAGGATCCAGATCGAGAGCTGCCTCTACCTCCAGGAAGAGTTGTCTCCAAGCCTCTCTGTGGCGCACTCGTGTGTCAGCAGGCATCTCTTCTAAGATCTGGGTTCTTCTTGCCCAAGTCTCTTCCGTGTAGTACTTCCGCAAGTATTCCTCTTCTGACTGCATCTCGATTACCTCAATCATCGCTCCCAAACCATCGTCTACCATCGCTCCCAAACCATCGTCTACCGTGACGGGAGTTCAGAGTCAACAAGAGAATGGCGGAGCGATGCGCACGATTTGCGGCTGCCCGGATTTGGTCTTGGCCTGGCAATTGCACGGCGCGTCGCTATTTTACGGAAGAAACATCTCAACGCGAAGATGGGCTAGCGGTGGTCTGGAGATGGAAATGGAGTTACTATGGTAAGACTTCAGTTGTGGAAGATGGAGTGCAGGGCACCCCTTTGGTCTTACCCCTAATGGCCGCCAAGGGCCTGATAAATGAAGACCTTTGCCATCACAGGCAGCCTTAAAGTGACTTCGGGCTTCTCACTACCAGGGTTCTGATTACTAAAGGAGAGTTTATGACCGCCTACTGTGTCGTTTGTCGTGGGCCCGTAGCGGGTCTCACCCAGAATCGCCGGACGATCCGCTACTATCTCAGCGCTGCCTCGGCCGATCGCGCACTCGTCGCCGCTGCGGAAGAATACCCCGGATTCCGCGTACTCGGCGTCGAGCCTGGAGACCACCTGACTGTCGCCGCTGCTTGAGTTACATCGTTACGCTGCCGCCGAAGTGTGGCGATCATTTACCCACGTGGAGTGAAGTGGGAAGTACCGTGTTTCAGTGCGCCTGAAAACAGGAGCGCCAAACCACCTGCGCCATTACTCCTCCCGCATGAGTTTGGATGGATCAGCGGAAAGCGCTCGCCGCGCCGGAATGGCGGACGCTGCAACGCCGAGTAGCGCCATCGTCAACACTGCGCCGCCTACTACCATCGGATCCCGCGGATTTGCCTGATACACAATTCGCCCCAACAAGGCACTCGCAAAGATGCCCCAAATCAGCCCCACCGCCGATCCGATCCCAAGCACCAGCATGGGCCGCCCAACCGCCGCGCTCAGAACCTGCGTCCTGCGCGCGCCCAAGGCCACGCGGATGCCCAGCTCCTTCATTCGCCGGCTCACGCTGTACGCCGCCATCCCGAAGATGCCCGTCACCACTAACATCGCCGCCAACGAACCCATCACTCCCAGAGCGACCGTTGCCGTTTTGGGCAGGAACAGCACATCTTCCAATGCGCTGCGCCAGGTCTCGATCGTCAGCGGCGCTGCTGGTTCGATGCCGCCAAGCGTGCTTGCAAGCTGCGCGGCAATCTGGTTCGGCGCAAGGCGCGACCGCACCACAAAAACTAAGGAGCTATCTTCGCTCTGTGCCAGTGGCAGATACACTACCGGCAGCGGCGATTCCGCCAAGTCGTGGTACTTGCCGTCTTCCGCCACGCCCACCACTTCCGTCAGCTTGCCCGACAGAATGAAGCGTTGCCCGGTTGCAGGGGTTTTGCCCCACATCGTCCGGGCAAACGTTTGGTTCACGATCGCTACTGCGGGCGTCTTGGCCGTGTCTTGCCAGGAAACATCGCGCCCTCCAAGCAGCCGCGTTCCGGCGGCGCCCAGATACTCCGGCGAGATGTCATAGAGCCGCGTTTCCAGTACCGACTTGTCCAGCGTAAACTCCGTCGTTCCCGGCCAGTAGACGGGGTTGCCTTTCGAGCCGCCGCCACCCAGGGGAGTGGCGTTTGTCATCCCAACCGTCGTGACCCCGGGGAGGCTCTGCACTGCCTCCATCATTGCCTTCTGCTTCTGCAGCAGAGCCGCGTCGTTTCCCAGTTCAACATGGCTCAGGTCGGTCTCGGCCAGCATCGCGCCCTCCGGCTTGAATCCCAGCGGGCCATCCAATGCGCCCAGCATGCCCCGCACTGCCACCAGCGAAGCGATGACCAACAGCGTGCAGATCGCGATCTGCGCACCCAGCAAAACATCGCGCAAGGCAAAGCGGCGCAGGTGGGCTGTACTGACTGGCTCGCTCTTCATGCTCTGCAAGGGACTGCTTTGCCACGCCTGCCGCGCCGGCACCATGCCGAAGAGCAGCGCACTGCCCAAAGTCAATGCCAAACCCGCCAGGTACACACGCGCATCCACGATGATTGCCACGTGACCGCCAAAGGAGGGGCGCCAGCGGCCTAACATATCCAGCAGCAGATACGCCCCCATCAGTCCGGCGGCTCCCCCCGCCAGCGAAACCACCATCGCTTCTGTCAGCAGTTGCCGCACCAGGCGTCGCCGACTCGATCCCAAGGCTACCCGAAGGGCCAACTCTCGGGTGCGATCGGCGGCGCGAGCCGCAAACAGAGTCGCCAGGTTCGCGCAGGCGGCGAACAACACCAGCAAAGCCAGCGCGCTCACGCTCCAAAGAAAGCCGCTAATCACCTCTCCGTCGTCCCCCATGAGCCCGGGATGGATCAGCCGCACCGCCAAACCCTTATCGGTCGCCGGGTATTCCTTCGCCAGCTCGGCCACGATCGCATTCAGATTTTCCGTGGCCTGCTGCACGGTAACGCCCGGCTTCAGCCGGCCTATCACGGTAAGACGCGAAGCCCTGTCCTCAAGGTAGTTATACCCGCTCAATTGGGTTTCGTTCGCCAGGGGTATCCAGTAGTCCGGCCAACGAAACTTCTCTGTGCCATGGAACTGCGCGGGCGCCACGCCCACCACCGTGAAGGGATGCAGGTTCATCTCCACCGTAGTGCCGACGATGCCGTGATCTCCGTGAAAGGCGTTTCGCCACAGATCGTTGCTCAATACGACGTACGGGGCCGAGCCTGCGCCGTGATCGTCCGCTGCATGAAAGAACTGCCCTACAGCCGGTTGCACCCCCAACATATCGAAAAAATTGGCGCTCACCTCTTCCCCGCCAACTTGCAAAAGCAAATTGCCGCGGCCACGCAACTCCGCACGCGAATAGCCATTAACGGCGAACATATCGCTGAAGCTGCTGCTGCGCCGGCGAAAGTCCTCGAAAGCGGGGTAAGAGGTCGTCAGCAGGCGCCCACTCACCCGCTGCTTGGGGCGAAGCTGATAAAGCTCCTGTGGTGCACGCACATCGAGCGGGTGCAATAGGACTGCATTCAGCACACCGAACACCACGACGTTGGCGCCGATCCCCAGCATCAGAGTCACCAGCGCGACAGCGGTGAAGGCCGGAGACCGGCGCAGGACGCGCACCGCATAACGGAGATCGAGCAGCAGGCTTTCCAGCAACGGCAAGCTTTTCTCGGCCTGATAATCCTCGCCTACAGCCTCCATCGCTCCGAGCTTCAGGCGTGCTTGGCGCCGGGCCTCTTCCGGGGTCATGCCAGCGTGGATGTTCTCTTCTGTCTGCAGCGCCAGATGCTCCTGCATTTCTTCGTGCAGCCGCTGATCGCTTCTCCGCCTGGACGTGAAGTTAAGAAGGCGTGCGAACAACCGATTCAAGGCTCTCATCACAGATCCTGTGCTTTCACTTCAAAGAAGCGGGCGATGATCGCGGCGGTCTGCTCCCAATCACGTTTTTCGACGTCCAGTAATTTGTGTCCGGCACGGGTGAGCCGATAAAAGCGCGCTCGGCGGTTGTTTTCCGACGGACCCCATTCCGAGGTGATCGCGCCCTCCTGCTCCAGCCTCAGCATGACGGGATAAAGCGTCCCCTGGTTGACCGAAAGCAGGTCGCCGCTGATCTGCTCGATGCGACGGGCGATGCCATACCCGTGCAGCGGTCCCAACACATGAAGGGTCTTCAGAACCATCAAGGCCAGCGTTCCTTGTAGGACATCCTTTTTCTGTTTCATGCGGCAGTGACATTCATTTGGCTTACCAACAGGAGAATGACACAGCTCTACTGGGAAAGCAACAGGGGAAGGCTTGTCCCAATTAGCTTTTCTCGGCTTTGTCCCCTCCCGGTAACGGCTCCGTGATCTGTGCTGGAGCAAAAGCCCGGCATGGGTAACAATATCTTTAGAAAGGGTGCAGCCATGTTCCAATATTCCGTTCACGTCCGCTGCCATGCACGCGCTCTCTTAACCACGCTTCTCTGTTGGGCTATTGGTTCCCTCGCGTCAGTCGCCCCTGCATTGGCGGAGGATAATACGCAGGCCGCCCATGTGGCTAACACCCACATGGCGGGGCATATGTATATGACGACCCTCACGCCACTCAAGCCCGGCGATCAACAGAAGGCGGATGCGGTGGTAGCAGCGGCAAAAACGGCAATGGCTCCCTACGAGGACTACCACAAGGCCCTGGCCGACGGGTATCAAATCTTTCTTCCCAACATTCCCCAGGCCCAGTACCACTTTACTAACTATGAAAATGGGCGCGATGCTTGGTCGCACTTCGATCCACTCAAGCCCACCTCGCTTCTCTACAAGAAAACCGCGGACGGTGGATACAAGCTAGTCGGAGCGATGTACACGGCTCGAGTGGATGCCACCGAGGAGGATCTTAACGATCGCATACCGCTAAGCATCGCGCGTTGGCACCAGCACGTAAATTTCTGCAAAGCGCCAGCCGGGCAAAAGGCTGCATACTTCGGCCCCGATGCAAAGTTCGGTCTACTCGGGTCGATTACCACCAAGGAAGCGTGCGAGGCGGCCGGCGGAGAGTTTCGACCTCATATATTCGGCTGGATGGTCCACGTCTACCCCTACGAGACCGACCCGAAGAAAATCTGGTCCACAGACGATGACGATCAAGGACACGACAATATGGACCACGCGGTCATGCCAGGGATGAAGATGAACTAAACCCCGGCAATCAGACCATTCGACGCGTCTACCCCCCGTTTCCGCCCGGAACTTGTCATGCTAACCAGAGTTCGGTAGCCTTCGGATGGTGAATTCTAAGGGGAATCCAGTGCCACTGCGCTCACGCTCGGCCTTACGGCTTGTGCTTTTACTGGGCGGCTTGGCCAGTCTTCTTTCCGCGCCCCTGCAAAGCCAAACTGCGAGCCAAACCACGCCGCCGGCGGCCAACGGAGACCATGCCTTCCAGGCAAATGCGCGCATTGTGGTTCTCGACGTAGTAGTGACGGACAAAAACCGCCGTCCACTCACGGGCCTGCGGAAGCAAGACTTCGTGCTTTCGGAAGATGGGCATCCCCAAACCATCACCTATTTTGAGGAGCACACTTCAGCGCAGCCGTTGCCGGCAAGCCAGACTACCCTGCCCGACCTCCCACCAAACGTCTTCACCAACATTCCCCGGGTCAACTCCAGTGACGCGGTGATGGTACTCGTGCTCGACTCCCTCAACACCCCTCTTGATGACCAACGATTTGTCCGCGCGCAAATGCTCAAGTACCTCAAGAAGCTTGAGCCTGGGCGCAGAATAGCGATCTTTATCCTGGGAACGCAGCTGCGCTTGTTGCAAGGCTTCACCGACGATCCGGCGCTCCTGGTAGCAGCCATCAACGAACGAAAGGGATCCGGTGCGCAGGTCTCGCCTCTCCTGCAATCGGATGCAGAAACGGCCGCCACCCAGGAGACGATCGGCGCCCTGATGCAATATGCCCCTGACGCGGCCGCGGACATGAAGCAGTTTGCGGCCGAAGGAGATGCCGCCCGCGGCGACCTGCGAATAAAGCTAACGCTCCAGGCCTTTCAGCAACTTGCGCAATATCTCGCTGGCATTCCGGGACGAAAAAATGTGGCCTGGTTTTCGGGCGCCTTTCCAGCAGCTCTCTTTCCAGATCCTTCGCTACCGGACCGTTTCGGCGCGCAACGCGACAATCAGGATGAGATTCACAAGACGGATGCTCTGCTTGCTTCAGCCCAGGTGGCCATCTATCCCATCGGCGCTGAAGGTGTCGGGACTGACTCGCTCTACGCTGCCGGCGCTGACAGCCGCCTGACGCAAAAGGAAATATCCCAGCCTCAGCAACAAGGTCAGGAACGCAACGCCAGCCGCGCGGCGATGGACCTGATCGCGAAGGACACTGGTGGTGCGGCGTTCTATGGCACCAATAGTCTGACCGATGCCATGGACCACGTTGCTGCGCACGGATCGAATTTCTATACGTTGACCTATACCTCAACCAACCCGGCCACGGATGGACGATTCCGGAAAATTCAAGTGGCCTTGGCTAGCTCTCGCGGATACCAACTCGACTACCGGCGCGGCTACTACGCAGACAACACGAAGAGCATCCAGGCAGCCGCAGCCAACCCGGCCCCCAAACCGGCTGCTGACTCGTTGTCTCCATTCCTTCGCCCTGGCTTGCCGCAATCGACCCAGGTTCCATTCACGCTGCGCGTGACGCGCGGCAGTGCCCCGCCGCAAACAGCGTCCATGGCGGCTAAGCCGGCGGCAGGAATTCCAGGCCAGGGCGGAGACAATCCCAACCTGAAAGGCACGCTCACCCGCTACTCAGTAGACTTGATGATCCCCGCCCGCGGCGTGCAGTTTGACATGGCTTCCGATGGCCACCACCATGTCAGCGTCGAAGCCGGCCTGGTGGTCTACGACCTCCAGGGCAAGCCACTCAACTGGATGCTGCGGCAAATCAACCTTAATCTGGATGCTGCGCGTTACGCGATCGCGCAGAAGAGTGGGGTCAATCTTTTCCTCCAAATCGATGCACCTGAAGACGGCTCCTCCCTGCGAGGCGGGGTCTACGACCTGAATGCCAACCTCGCGGGCACGCTGGAGATTCCGCTGAGGGCCATCGTTTCTCCCGCCACGACCACCAGTTCCAAATAGCGATGTTATCTGTTGTTTTCAAAAAGGAGAGTACTGTTGCCTGAACCTGGACTCCAAAATAATGACCGCCGATCGTTCCTTAAACTGCTTTCAGCAGTTCCTCTGTTTGCCACCCTTGGCTCTCGCAGTCTGGCGAATACGGTGGCTGCCAGCACAGGAAAATCTTCTTCTGCCGATGTGTACACCCGTTTAGGGGTTCGGCCATTTATCAATGCCCGAGGCACGTGGACCTATTTGAGCGGTTCACTCGAACTTCCCGAAGTGCAGCGAGCGGTGGAGAATGCATCGCAGCACTTTGTGGATATGTTTGAACTGCAGCGCGGGGTGGGTAAGCGTCTCGCCGAGCTTTCCGGAGCCGAGTCGGGAATGGTGACCTCTGGTTCGGCCGGTGCGATGGCAGTAGCGACTGCGGCCTGCATTGCCGGGTCCGATCCGAAAAATGTTTGGCAACTACCCGACACTACCGGATTGAAAAGCGAAGTCGTTATGCTGGGGGGCCGCAGTGCCTTCGACAGCGCGATCCGCCTGGCCGGAGGCAAATTGGTGCTGGCCCACGGGGTGGACCATCTGCAATCGGCTATTACTTCGCAAACAGCCATGGTCTACACCACGTTGCGGGATGAGCGCCTCTCGCAGGCTTTGACGATTACCCGCAACGCAGGGGTTCCCTTGCTGTTGGACGATGCAGCGGGGATTCCGCCCTTTGATAACCTCACCCGCTACGCCAAACTCGGTGTCGACCTCTACTGCTTCAGCGGCGGCAAAGGTCTGCGCGGGCCGCAATGTTCCGGCATCCTCTTAGGCCGAAAGCATCTGATCGATGCCGCCCTGGCCAACAATAATCCCTGGGAAGGCTCAGTATGCCGGGCCATGAAGGTGGGCAAAGAAGAGATTATCGGCATACTCGCGGCGGTTGAATATTGGTCGCATGCCGATCTTAACGCGCTGAATAAGGAGTGGAGGGGCCGGGTCGAACGCATCGCGAAGTTAGTAGAGACCGTGCCAGGTGTAACGACAAACATTACCATCCCTGAAGAGGGGAACAGCTATCCGACGCTGACCGTCACGTGGGATGAGGCGCGCTTCGGCTTGACTGTGGCCCAATGCGACCACCATCTACGCGAAGGGGAACCTCGCATTGAAGTGTTGACCAATACCAATCCGAGCCTGGTGCCAGTGGTTCGCGAAGGCGACGATCCAAAGAGGAAACAAGTAGCCCATCCAAATCAGTTGCAAATTATCTCCATGACCTTGCGCGCAGGAGAAGATCTCACCGTCGGCAATCGTCTGCGCCAGATCCTTGCCACCGCCCGCAAAGAAAGCAAGACCGCATGAACGGCAGGCGGTACGCTTTACTCATTGCTCTGCTCGCAGGTAGCCTCGGGGCGCATGCCGGCGAGCGCACCATCGACCCCACCTTTCTCCACCGCGATGCCTCTGCGGTCAAAGCGAAACAATCCGACCTGACGACAGCCAGCTGTCATTACAGGCCTTTGTTCGGCAAGGGGGACGCGGATACCTCCGTGGTCGTGGGCATCGCACGCTATGGCGAAGCAGTCATCGACCCCAACGGCGCCTGCGCGCCGGTTCAATATGCAGACGAGGACCAGCTGTATGTTGTCCTCGACGGAAAGGTCGCCGTCAAGTACGGAAACGAAACCGTTTCCCTTAACAAGGAAGACTATCTCTATCTACCATCAACAGTTCCGCATACGCTAAGTAACAGTTCCGGCGCTCCTCTTACGGTGGTGGTGATGGGTTTTTACACCCGAGGATTTGAAAAAACTCCGCCGCCGCCTCATCCGTTAAAAGCCAACATCGAGGACGTGCCCACGGGTCTCGTCAGCGGCCACCCCTCTTCGACGCTCTACCGGTTGCTGATGGGCGATGTTGAGAGCAAGCGGGATCGCCTGGCGGCCGGCCATGTGCTGACCAGCCTTTTCCTCATGGAGATTGCGCCGGGTGGCACCAACTTTCCCCACCATCACGAGCGTGAGGAAGAGATCTACCTGGTCTTGAGTGGTCACGGAGAGATGGTGGCAGGCGGCGGCATGGACGGACTCGAAGGAAAGCATCCTGCTAAAGCAGGAGACGCGTATTTCTTCCGCCTAAACTGCACGGTTGGGTACTACAGCGCCCCCAACGTCAAATCACGCATCCTCGCCGTCCGCTCCTGGTATCCGGGCATGCAGCAAAAAGGCGCAAAGCACTAAACCGTCAGGTTGCGACAAGACATGCCTCCCTTCGCGGCATGTCTTGTCCTAGTTTTCGAAGAGTACGGGCTTGTAGGCACCAGGGAAAAAACAGCAGGTCCCTCCACTGCGCTACGCTTCGGTCGGGATGACAATTCTGTGGTACCCGCAAGAGCTTTAGTGAGAGATAGTTGACCCTGCAACAGAATTGTCATCCCGACCGAAGCGTAGCGCAGTGGAGGGACCTGCTGTTTTTTTCTCTACTCACGCAGACTCTCAACCTCTCGTACGTAAGCGGTTATAAACAGGTCGGCTTTAGCCGCGAGGGAATGACCTCATCCCCAGCCAACATTGCTACCAAAGGAGCTTTACTCCAAACTGAACCTGGCGAGCAGTTGTCGACGTGCTGCTGATCGCGCCCGCGGTACCGGAAACACCCGAGGGCGTAAATACGATGAGATTTGGCGTATTGAAATTGGCTCGATCCAGCAGGTTAAAGATCTCCGCTCTAAACTGCAAGCTCAGCCGCTCATACAGGGTAGTGTCTTTCACCGCCGAGAAATCCCAGGTGGCTAGCCCCGGGCCCAAAAGGGTATTTCTTCCCAGGTTGCCAAAGAAACCGCTGTTAGCCGGCGGCTGCAGAAACGCTTTGGGGTTAAACCACTGGCTCGGCTTTCCAAGGATTGCAGAGCCGGTGAAGTTCGGATTGATAAACGGCCGAACCGGATTCCGTGTATCTCCATCGTTCGAAGGGTTGTAACTCAGTTGCGGTGTGAATGGGAATCCGGCTTGCAGAACCACAAGACTGTTAACCGACCATCCACTCACAGCTCCGTTGGCAAATTTACCCAGGTCGCCTAGAAACTGTTTCCCATGTCCAAACGGCAAGCCATAAACTACGCTGATAACACCCAGGTTGCGCACGTCGTAAGTGGCAGGACCCCAGTCCGCCTTCACGTCGTTCGGGTTTGCCACCAGTCCCGGCGCATTCCCCGCCGTGGTTGCGTTTAATGAATCGCCGTCATCCAAAGATTTCGCCCACGTGTAGACTCCGCGCAGAAAAAGATCATGGCTGAAGCGATGCTTGAAGTCCACCTGCAGCGAGTTATAGCTGCTGTCTCCAGCGGAAAACCAGGTCCAGGTATTCGCAATCTTGGGATTCGCCCTCGGCGCCCCGGCCGGGGTGTAATAAGAACCCGCGGGAACCGGTGAGCCTGCCAATGGCGCGGGGAATGTCTTAGGATAATTCGCAGGGCAAGGCGATGCCGGGCAAATGGTTGGCACGGGTATGTTGCCGTCGATGCCGACGATCTCATGGTAACCATGCGATCCCACATAACCAACCGTCAACGACGTGTTCGCGCTCAGCGCTTGTTCCACTCGCAGGGAATAAGAGATGAGCGTCGGCATCTTCAGGTCAGGTTGAACACCTCCAGGCACCAACAGCGCATTGGATGGCTGGGGGCCGGCCGTACTCAGGGGCAGCTTGGATACAGGCAAGGATGCGATGCTGTACGTGGGGTTGAAGGGTGCATTCTGATCCGTGCGATAACCCAAAGCATCCTGCAATTCGTAATACATGCCGAAGCCGCCGCGCACCACGGTCTTCTCCAGGTGAGGGCTCCAAGCGAAGCCTACTCTCGGCTGAGGCAGGAACTTTGCATTGTTCGTGGTGAAGATGTTGCTGGATACGCGCGGCTGACTGGAGATCACTCCATTCGAGAATGTGTAGTTGGCAGCTCGCCCATGAGCCTCATTCCATCCGGTTGAGAACTCACCCCGGAAGCCTAAGGTCAGAGTGAACTGAGGGCGCAAGCGAATCACGTCTTGTGCGTAGCCGGCTCCGAACAGCGATCGCCAGTTCATCTCGGTGGGCGCAGGGCTGTACAAGAAGCTGCTGGTTGTGCCGGTAAGAAATGTCTGCAAGCTGGTAAAGGTAGCCTGCCCGTATTGGCTGAGGTTGATCGTCTCATTCGATTGGAACTGCTGGAACCAGGCGCCGAAACTCAGTTGGTGCGCACCGTGTGTGAAAGCTACACGATCTTCATAGGTATACAAATTGCGGTCGATATTCAGGTTGCTACCGTTGTTGCTCCCAGCCAGGCCAATCTGCGCCTGCGGATTGGATGCCGCACTTCCCCCAACCACCACTGCGCCTACCAGCTTGCCAGTCAGAAAGCCGGGAACATCGGCGGCTGGTGTGCCTGGTGTTGGTTCGCCGGTGAAGAAATAACCTGCCCGGGAATACCCAAACCGCGCGGTATTCAGCAGTCGCGGCGAAACCACGTGGGTCTCCTCCAGGCTCACAACCTGCTCTCGAAGATTCAATAGATCGGTGCTGTACGGGTTAGCGGTTGTTGGCGTGAAGTCTGCGCCGTCATCCGCGGTATAGACCCCCGAGAGGCTGTCTCTTTTAGAGAAGACATGGTCCACCCTCGCGGTGCCAAAGTCTTCACGAATAGTCTGCAAGGGGCTGCTCGAGACTGCCGAGATTCCGTTAAAGTCAGGATCGCTGGCGGTGGGAGTGAGCCAAAGATTCAGCAGAGGTTTGACACTCGGCACCGCAGCCGCACGCGAGGCTAAATCGGGCACGAACGCAACCGATGTCTGATGCAGATGCTGGCGAAGGCCCTCGTAGTTGGCAAAAATGAAAGTCTTATCCTTCTGGATGGGTCCGCCTACGGCCCCTCCGAACTGGTTACGCTGAAATGGGGGAGGTGATCCTCCCTGATCGAAGTAGTTCGGCGCGTCCAGCGCATTATTTCGCAAAAATTCATAGACGGAGCCGTGCCACTGGTTGCTTCCCGACTGGGTCACGATGATGACCTGTCCCCCCGGCCGCTTGCCGTATTCCGCGCCGTACGAGTCGCGCAACACATTGAACTCGCGCACCGCTTCAACGCCCAGCAGGTTTTGGCTTGACCCGCCTGGCTGCATGTTGTTTTCCGCGGCGCCCGTGAACTCTATACCGTTTAGAAGAAATAAGTTCTGTTGCGGACGATTGCCCGACACGGCGAAATTGTTGCCCGTGGTGGAATTGGAAACCCCGATGCCGCCGGTCTTCTCCCAGGTGAAATTAACCACCCCGGGGTTGGTGGTGAGAAGCAAATCGTAACTGCGTCCGTTCAAGGGGAGTTGCTTAACTTCCCTCTCCCCCACCAGGCCGGAGATATCCTGGGTGGTTGCATTCACCATCGGGGCGTCCGCCACGACCTTGACCTGCTCGCTCACGTTGCCTACCTTCAGGCTTAAATCCGCAGCTGCATCCTGCCCCACAACCAGAAGGATTCCTGAGCGAATCGCTCCCGCAAATCCGCTCTTCTCCGCCTCAACCTCGTATCGGCCAACGGGAAGAGCGGGCAATTCGTAGCGTCCCGCTGCATCGGTGACCGTCGAGCGGGAGATTCCCGTTTCTGTGTCTTTCGCGGTTACGGTCGCGCCGGTCACAGCCGCACCGGTCTGATCGGTGACACGTCCGGACAACGCTGCAGACACCTGCGCCATCACGGGAAAGGAAAAAAGAAGAAACACAGACAGCAGCACACAACGAAGACGACGAGTAAACAACATCTTGCCCCCCAAAAATTACCGCAGTGTGATCATGAGTTGTTGCGATCGCGTGGATCCTCGACACGGAATGTCGATACTCAGCGGATGACCGGAGCCATGCATTTGCCGCTAGCTCCTAGTTCGATTTAAGCGAATCAAATCGTTAAAGTCAAACGACTTTATGCGCCTCGTGCGCGTGTCGAACGACGAGATTGCTCGCCAGGCGCGAGCCAGGTCAGTCTTGACAAGGTCAGGATGGGGCTATTCGCTGCTTCGGGCTTCCAATGGCGAAGTGTGAGGTATCTTGACGTACACAAAACGGATACCCCAACTCTGGATGAAAAGAAAAATCACGGCGACCACTAGGAAAGGCAGACCGCCCTTGAAGAGCATCAGCGCCAAAGGGATCAGCGTCCCGGCAGCGATGAGCATGCCAACGCGCCATTGTTGCTCGCGGGTATAGAGCAGCGCATGGGCCGGCCGAAGGTTCGCAAACAGCAATCCTAAGGGAATCACATTGAGCAGGAGCAGCACGATAAAGGCGGTGCGGAGGATGGCGGCTGCCTGCGTTTGCCCGATCAGGGCGGAGAGGACAAGCAGCTCGGCGCAGCCCATCAGGAGTGCCGAGTTGGTGAGATAACCTCCCAACCAGCGCGCATCTTTCCAACCTGGTTGCGCGTTCGTGCTGAGCAAAACGCCCTTGTAGGCCGCAGACGCGAAGCCAGGCAGCAGTCCCACGAGCACAGCGGCTATGCGAGCCCACTCGAAGTCCCAGCCCAGTTGGGCCAGCAGGCTGAACCCCGCCGCCGCGGTCAGCGGGAGCGAAAAGATCGTCAGACACCACGTCCCCAACGACATGGGCGAGCTGGGCTTGAAAACCCTGAGCATGTGATGGAAACGCAACGGATCGCCCAGATCTAATACCAGCATTCCAAGGTCAACCAGCAAAAGCAAGAGAGCAACCGGATAAGCCACTTTCGCCACCCGAAGGAAAACGGCGGGCGCCGCTAACTCGCTGACCGCGGCGGCCAGGAACAGTCCGGTCGCCATGCCGTTCAGCAAAGCGTCCCAGGCTATGATGCCGTGCCACCCCGGCACCTTGGTCACTGTCATGTCCGCATAGCCGCTCTGTTCCCCAGGTTCCGGCGAGGGAGGTTTGGTGAGAGCGTGCTGCGGTTTGGAGTCTGGGCGCATTAGGGCTTCAAAAGAAAGACCACCGCGAGCAGTACGGCGATCGCGGCCAAGCCGCCGGCGACGGAACGAACATAATCTCCCATCATGTGCAGCCAGGGATTGAATGGGGCATCCGGCAGGCCATAAACAGAAGGGCGATCGACCAGCAGATAGAAGGAATGCATTTCGGAATAGGTCTCGCTCGGGACGTCGCCATAAAGGTAGGCCTGCGGGACTCCACGCTCGTGAAGTTGCTCCACACGTTTGCGCGCCTGCTCGCGAAGCTCGTCGACCGGGCCGAAGTGGATGGACTGGGTCGGACATGCCTTGGCGCAGGCCGGCTCCAGACCGTCGCGCTGGCGGTCGTAGCAAAGCGTGCATTTGTGCGAATGCCCGCCCATTTCGCTGCGCGTGATGACGCCGAACGGGCAGGCCGCTATGCAGCATGAGCAACCGTTGCAGATATCTGCCTGTATATAAATGTTCTGGAACTCATTTTGAATAATGGCGCCGGTCGGGCAAGCCTGATGGCAAGGGGCCGCCACGCAATGCTTGCAATGGTCACTCATCATGAGCCAGCGGTTAAGAGGCGACTCGTCGGATACCGTGTCCAGGGAAACAAGCTGGTCCAGAGAAGTGATCGTGCTTGGTTCGTGGGAGAACTGCTCAATGAATTTCACATGGCGCCAGGTGGTCGCCGACAACTCGTTCGTATTGTCATAGCTATTACCTGAAAAGTTAAAGCCATCCGAGGGTAGTTGGTTCCACTGCTTGCACGCCACCTCGCAAGCCTTACAGCCGATGCATACGGTGGTGTCGGTGTAAAAGCCAGTAGGCGTTTGGGGCTTGGGCGCTTCCCCGCGCAGGAACGGATAGATCAGGCGTCCCAGCACCTCCGGCACCAGGCCGCGCGGTTCACCACGCAGGTACGGATGAATCACGCGTCCCAGCAACTGTGACAGCCGGCCGCGCGGCGGATCGCTGATCTGGGGCAAAGCGGACAGTTCCTGTTCTCTACTTGCCATGTCCGAGCCTTCCTTCTGGTTGGGCGCTGGCCGGCGTATCCGGGATCGGATCGAGGGTCGGCCAGTGCGCGGTGGGCACCGTCGGGTCCAGAGCCTGGCCTTCAAGCCGCCCGGCTTGGACTTGGCAAGTGAACGCCTTGCTTTCGTGCATGCTTACGTTGGGGTCAGCCAGGAGCGCGGTCAGGTCGTTGGCGTTGCCGCCGACAGTCTCCCCAGCGAAAGCCCAGTGGAACGGGAGGCCGATCTGGTGGACCACGCGCCCCTCAACAACAAAGGGCCGCAGGCGCCGGGTCACCATCGCACGGGCCTCGATTCGACCGCGCGGTGTTTGGATCGTCATCCAACCAGCGTGAACGATACCGCGCTCGGCGGCCAGCTCGTGGCTCAGCTCGGCGAACATCTCCGGTTGCAATTCGTTGAGCCAGCTATTGAAGCGGCTCATCGGACCACTGAGGTAATGTTCCGTGAGACGGAACGTCGTGGCCACCACGGGATAGTCAGCTGTTGGCATGTGAGCGATGTGGTTCAGCGGTCCTGGGAACAAGCGCATCGTCGGGTTGGTATTGTGTTTGGGATAGAGCAGGTTGCCAAACGGCGACTCGACCGGCTCGTAATGCGTGGGAAGAGGGCCGTCCTTGATGGCGGGGGAGTACAGCCAGCCCAGTCCGTCGGCCTTGGTGATGAAGGGGTGAGTGCCGGCGATGGCGGCCATGCCGGTCGCGCCCGGAGGCGGTTGGTAATCGGGCGGCTTATTCAGCTCAAAGTCTGGTTTGTCGAGACCCACCCAGCTTCGCTTCTCTGCGTCCCACCAGACCAATTTCTTACGCTCCGACCAGGGCCGCCCTTCGGGGTCGGCCGAGGCCCGGTTGTACAGGACGCGGACATTGTTTGGCCAGGCGAAGCCCCATTCGGGTTGGATGGGGTTATCCGTGATTTTGCGTTCGTCGGCACGGTTGCGGCCCGGCTCGGGAAAGACACCGCTATAGACCCAGCAGCCGCATGCTGTCGTGCCGTCGTCCTTCAACTCCGAATAGCCGCTGACAAGACGAGGCCCCCCGGTGCGCGGGTCGATTTCATCCAGACGGTGACCGTTTATCTCCATGAGAACCTTCTCCAGGTCCGGTTCTCCTTCGATGCGGCTGAGCGTTCCATCGGGCAGACGCGGCTGCTCGTCGAAGTCGTAATCCCAGGTGAGGTTCAGCAGCCCCTGATCCCTGGGATCGTTGGAGCCAGCATAGAGCTGCTTGAGGCGCTTACCCAGGTTGTAGAAAAACCAGGCGTCGGAACGGCAATCGCCGCCCGGATCGATGGCTTTCTTGTGCCATTGGATGAGCCGCTGCGTCTGGGTTAAGCTGCCCTCCTTCTCTTGAGCGGCTGCCGCGGGTATGAAGAAGACCTCGGTCCCGATCTCGGAGGACGGCGGCGCATTTCGATCGTTCTTCCAGAAGGTGGCGCTTTCCGTCTCGAACCAGTCGAGAACCACCAGCCACTCGAGGTTGCGCAGGCCGGCACGGTGCAGACCGGCGTTGGGTCCGCCGCCGGCGGGGTTCTGACCAGCCAGGAAGTAGCCCTTTACCCCACCCTTTGACATGCGATCGAAGTAGGCCAGTTGCGAATAGTCACCTTCCACGCGCGGCACCCAGGAGAAGCCGAAATCGTTGTCCGGCGTCGCTCCGTCGCCATACCACGCTTTGAGGAGGCTGACAATGAATTTGCTGAAGTTTGCCCAGTAACCGGTTGGCATCCCTCCATTCTCGATGTAAGAACCCAAATCTTCGTGCGCGGGGTCGTGTGCCGCGGGTTGCGGCAAGTAACCGGGCAGTGAGTCGTACAACGTCGCGATGTCGGTCGCACCCTGGATGGTCGAGTGGCCGCGCAAAGCCATGATGCCGCCGCCAGGCCGTCCCATGTTGCCGAGCAACAATTGCAGGATGCCGGCAGTGCGAATGATCTGCACGCCGGTGCTGTGCTGCGTCCAGCCCAGCGCGTAGGCGATGCAAGTGGTCCGCTCGCGTCCGGAGTTGGTGCAGAGCAAATCCGCGACCCGCAGAAACTCCTCCGGCGTGCAGCCGCACACCTGGGAAACGGTCTCCGGCGTGTAGCGGGCGAAGTGCCGGCGCAGAATCTGCATCACGCAGCGCGGGTGCTGCAAGGTTGGGTCGCGCTGTGCGTTTGCCGGGTCTTTGTGCGGCCAGGGATGTGCTGACTTGCTGCCATCCGTGGAGTGGCCACGAGGGTCATGCTCCTGAGTCGACTGCGTCGAACCGTTCTGCTCCCCGTCATCGTTATTCTCGAAGCCCCAGTGGCCCTGCTTGGAATCATAGGACTCGTGCTGCTGATCGAACCCGCTAAACATCCCTCCCAGATCTTCGGTATCCCGGAAACCTTCGTCGATGATCGTCGAAGCGTTGGTGTAGGCCAGGACATATTCATGAAACCAACGGTCGTGCGTTAAGACGTAATTCACCAGGCCGCCGAGGAAGGCGATGTCGCTCCCGGAGCGGATGCCCACGTAAAGATCGCACACGGCCGACATGCGGGTGAAGCGCGGATCGACATGGATCAAGGTCGCGCCTTTCAGCTTGCCCTCCATGGGCCATTGAAAGCCGACAGGTTGAGCCTCCGCCATGTTCGATCCCATGAACAGGATGCAATCGCTATTGGCCATGTCCTGCTGATAATTTGTGGCCGCGCCGCGGCCGAACGAGGCGCCCAGACCGGGCACCGAGGCGCTGTGTCATATTCGCGCCTGGTTTTCGATCGACACCACTCCCAAGCCGCCGCCGAGCAGCTTCTTGATGAGGTAGTTCTCCTCGTTGTCAATCGTTGCCCCGCCTAACGAGCCGATGCTGCGTACCGAGTTGAGCAAACGGCCTTGCTCGTCGCGAGTGGTGAAATCGGCGTCGCGGGTCGTCTTCACGCGCTGGGCGATCTGCTCCAGTGCCCACTCCATTGTTTTCGTCTCCCACTGATCGGAGTAGGGAGCACGGTAGAGAACATTGCGGACGCGATGCGAATTGACGGAGAGCTGGTAGGCGTTGGCCCCTTTGGGGCACAGGTGTCCGGTGCTGATGGGACTTTCGGGATCGCCCTCGATGTCGATGAGTTCGCCGCCTTTACTGAAGATGAGCTGCCCGCAGCCGACGGCGCAGTAAGGACAAATGCCCTGGGTGACGTGGGCGCCGCGCAGCCGCGAACCCTTGGCCAACGTCTCGACGCTGAACGGTTCCCGAGACGTTTTTGGTTTCCGGGTGAGTGGGAAGCGGAACATGGCACCTCCTGAGCGCGCTTAGTTGCGCATACTAGCACAGATGCTTCCAAAAGAAGTATGGGCACATAAATAGGACGTTAATGCGCGGCTTGCAGTGAAAAATTCTCGTATCCGGCCGAGGCATTACACTTTTCCCAGGCAGTTCTAGATCACAAACTGGATCGCGCCGTCCCGCGTGTTCCCTGAGGAGCGAAGAACAACAATGAAGAATCGTGCCCTGGTGCTTGGTGGGGGCGGGGTAGCGGGAATCGCCTGGACAACTGGGTTGCTCTTCGGCCTTGGCGAACACGGGGTAGATTTGCGCACCGCCGAATTGATCGTGGGAACCTCCGCTGGTTCGGCCGTCGCCGCCCAACTTGGCAGTGCCCTGTCGTTGAAGGAACTATTTGACCGCCAGGTCGAGCCTGCGTTACAGACCCGTGAACTTGCGCCGAACGAAGAGTTGTTTGAGTTATTTGAACGTGCCCTTCTGGCGGCTAACCGCTTGCCTCACAGGGCAGACCATATACGGCACATCGGCCGATGGGCATTGGAAGCACCGACGGTTACAGAAGCGGAACGACGATCCGTCATTGCGGAGCGCCTGCCAAGTCATGCCTGGCCAAATGGCATGCTTCTGATCGTGGCTGTAGATACGGAAACGGGAGAGACCCAAATATTCGATCGCCTCTCGGGAACAAGCCTCGTAGATGCGGTTAGTGCGAGTTGCGCCGTCCCCGGTATATGGCCTCCGGTCACCATCAGTGGACGGCGCTACATGGATGGCGGTGCACGTTCATCGGATAACGCCGACCTGGCACTGGGATATGCCCACACAGTGATTGTCTCCCCCATGGGTACGGCGCGCCCTGAAGTTACTGGAGAGAGCCTTGAACAGCAGGTCGAGACCTTAACCAGCGCCGGTGGCAAAGCCTACTTGGTCGAACCGGATAAGGCGTCGAAGAGCGCCATCGGTCTCAATCCTCTTGCGCCTGAGACCCGGGCACCGGCAGCGAAAGCCGGGCGCAGCCAAGGTCATGCTATCGCGAAGGATATCGCGCGCTTTTGGCCTGCTTCAAGGTAACAAACGTTCATTCCTCACGAAGCAATTGCGCAGGATCCACCGCCAAAGCACGGCGGGCGGGAATCCAGGTGGCAACCATACCTACGAGCATCATGATCACGATCGCGCCGGCCAGGACCAGAGGATCGCGCGACGTGGCCTGGTAGATAAGGTGCGCGAGCAATCCACTCGCCAGCACTCCCAGGAACAGTCCGAGAAGCGAACCGGAGAACAACAGCAGCAGCGGACGGAGTAACGCTGCGCGCATCAACTGCGTGCGGCGTGAGCCCAACGCTACACGAATGCCGAACTCCTTCAACCGCCTGGACACCGAATAGGCGGCCATGCCGAATACGCCAGTAACGGCCAGTAAGGCGGCCAACAGGCCCATCACCCCAAGCGCCGCGGTCGCTACGCGAGCCGGGAACAAAACAAACGCGAGCTCATCAGGCCAACCATGAAGGGTGAAGGGCAAGCTCCGATCCACCCCGGCGAGCACCGCATTGAGCGCGGCTGTTACCTCGGCCTGTGGCAACGGCGAACGAACCACAACCGTCGTATCGCCCTGGTTGCGTTGTGCCAGAGGAAAGAACATGGCCGGGGTGGAGTCTTCGGTCAACGACTCATATTTGCCATCTTCCACCACGCCGACCACTTCGATGAGCTCGCCCTGAAGAAAATGCCGCCCCAATGCAGGGGCATCGCCAAACATCCTTCGGGCGAAGGTCTGGTTCACTAAGGCAACTTTGGGTTTGGTTGCGTCGTCCTGCCAGGTGATGTCGCGGCCTGTGAGCAGCTGTGTTTCGGCAGCATGGAGATAGCCGGGCGATATGGAGTAATAACGAGCGAACATCACGCTATTGGAGGTGCGCTGGTCCGCTGTGCCCTCGCGGTACACCGGCGTCGAGCTGCCGCCGGTACCAAGCGGGGTATCGTCGATGATTCCGACTGCGGTCACGCCAGGGATGCGCTGGGCAGCCTCTATGATGCGCCGTTGCACGGGCAAAGCAGAGCTATCGGAGTAGCCAGCCATGTGCATATCGGCCTCTGCCAGCACGGCACCCTGGGGTACAAAACCGAGGGGCGCGTGCAGCGAGCGCTCCATGCCGCGCAACGATACCAACGAGGCAGTCACGAGCAGGGCGCAAAGAGTAATCTGGACTGCCAGCAGCAGATCGCGCAAGGTAAGGCGACGGGATAAGCCTGTTATGGGGGCACCACTCTTCATGGCCTGCATGGCGTGAGTCCGCCAGACCTGCCGCGCCGGGATAAGGCCTGGCAGCACGGCGCTGGCCAAAGAAAGCAGTAGTGCAATCAAATACACGCGAGCATCCGCAACGACCGTAACGTGGATGGGAAACTCCGCGAATGGCTGCCAACGGCTCAGTGACTGCAGCAGCGCGGCGGCGGCGATGGTTCCCACGACGCCGGCAGCCATGGAGACCAGAACAGCCTCGGTGACTAGCTGGCGCAGGATGCGCCAGCGGGTGGAACCGATGGAGAGACGGATGGCCAGTTCGCGAGCGCGGTCGGCGGTGCGCGCGGCAAAGATGCTGGCCAGGTTGACGCAGGCCGCCAGCAGCACAAGCAAGGCAAGTACCATGATGCCGGAGAGAAAGGGCCGTGCCGGCCCGGCCAGCAAGTCACCCATCAGGCCCGGCTTGACCAGGCGTGCCGACAACGTGTCGTCAGAGGACGGATTTTCGTGGGCGAGGCGATGGGCGATGGAGTTCAGGTCATCGGCTGCTTGCTGCGCAGTGACGCCAGGCTTGAGCGCGCCGAGCACGTTGGTGCCATGGTCGTAGCGTTTGGTTAGGAAATTGAAACCATCGATCTGTTCCTGATTTACGATCGGGATCCAAAAGTCAGGCCAAATAATCAGCTCCGTGCCGTGAAAGCTTTTCGGTGCTACTCCAATGATGGTGAAGGGGTGCTTGTTGAGGTCCACAGTCCGACCAACGATCAGGGGATCGGCACTGAAACGCGAGCGCCAGAAAAAGTCGCTGAGCACGATGAACGGCGCAGAGTTTGGGCCGCGCTCGTCGGTTGGGTGGAAGAGCCGTCCCAATTGGGGCTGGACGCCCAGCATGTCGAAGTAGTTGCCGGAAACTTCATCGGTCCAGCGCTTTTCCGCTGCGCCGCCGATGCTCATCCCAGCCATGGCCAGCCGGTATGCGGCTAAATCGCGGAAGGTGCTGTTGCGGGCGCGGTAATCGAGATAGTCGGGGTAGGATTGCGAATCGTATCCCTGCGGCCCTTGCACGATCTGAAGGAGCCTGTCTACCCCGGCCACATTGAGCGGGCGCAGAAGCAGCGCGTTAAGCACACCAAAGACGATCAGATTCGCTGCGACACCCAGAGCCAGGGTAAGGATTGCCGTCAAGGCAAAGCCCGGCGTGCGGCACAACTGGCGCAGCCCATAACGAACGTCAAAGGCGAAGTTGTCCAGATCAAGAATGGCATCAGCGGCGGTTACGTGCTCGTTGATTGCCGTGGGGTTGCCGAAGCGGTGGAGCGCATCGCGGCGGGCCTCTCTGGGCGACATGCCGGCGGCGAGATTGTCCTCGATCCGCATCTCGATATGCGACTGAAGTTCAGCATCGATTTCGCGTCCTAGTTTAGGACGGGAGAAGAGATTCGAGATGCGACGCAAGATCGACATGCAATCACCTCACGCATAGCGGAATATGGCGCGTATGCCCTTGACTAGTTGTTCGAAACTCTTCTCCGCCTCTTCCAACTGCTTCCGTCCAACCGCGGTTAGCCTGTAATACTTGGCCTTTCGCCCTGTCTCGGTCAGCGCCCACTCGGAACGGATCCATCCGCTCTGCTCCATACGGTGCAAGGCTGGATACAGAGACCCTTCCTCTACATTCAGCAATGCGTCGGAGGCTCTCTGAATGTGGAGCACGATACCGTAACCGTGCAGCGATCCGGTCTGCGACAGGGTCTTGAGAACCAATAGATCCAAACTTCCCTGAAGGTCATTTCTCGCCACGCAATTGACCCCTATATATCTTGGTATCCTTAAGCATAGGCCTAGAAGTAGAGGGGTGTCAACGTTGCGCTTGAGTCCCAGGTACGACCCGGGCCGATCAGCGCCTAGATCAACAGGTTGACGAGATTACCCGCCCTAGGGATGAAGACGATCTCTGCCATCGTTGTTTAGGATGCGCACTGTATCTCCTTTGACAGGAAACACGGTGACGGAATCTAGTTCGAGTGCGCCTCGGGCATCGGCTGCCCGGTATGGCGGTTGGGGTGTCGTCGCAGCGGCCTTCTTTGGAGTGATGGTCGGGTATTCCGTTCTCATTCCTTACACTTTCGGCCTCTTTCTTAAACCACTCAGCGCCGCCTTCGGTTGGCGACGGGACCAGATCTCCGTGGCGTTCGGGTGCGTTGCAGTGACGGTTGCTCTTTGCTCGCCACTCATCGGACGCCTGCTCGATCGGTACGGACCACGGCGTACGATCCTCCCGTGTATCGCCGCATTCGGCCTCGGTTTCGCGTCTCTCTCCCTGCTGACCCCAAGCCTGCCGCATTTCTACCTCACCTTCATCTTCCTAGGCCTGGCAGGCAACGGCACCACGCAACTCGCCTATTCGCGGGCAGTTTCGACATGGTTCTTCAAGCACCGCGGGATGGCGCTTTCCCTGATCGCTGCCGGCGCCGGAGTCGGAGCGATGACCCTGCCTCTTCTGGCGGCGTGGCTGATGCAGAAATATGGATGGCGAACGGCCTATGCGGTGCTGGGCTGGCTCGTTCTTGCCGTAAGCCTTCCTTTGACCTCGCTCCTGGTTGGCGAGTCTCGCCAAGCGAAGTCGACAACAGCGAATCCGGTGAATCCAGCGCTTGTATCTTCCATCCGCACCCGGCCGTTCTTATTGCTGGTCCTGGCCATCTTCCTCTATTCCATCAGCTTTAACGGTGTCATATCCCACTTATCGGCTCTGCTGACGGATCGTGGTCTTGCGCTGAGGACAGCGGCGCAGGCGCTCTCCATCCTGGGCGGGTGCGGGCTAGCCGGCCGCCTGGTGACCGGCCTCTTGTTGGATAGATTTTTCGGGGTTCGTGTCTCTATCGTGTTGTTCCTTACCACCGTGGCGGGCGTGCTTCTTCTGAGCCGAGGTACTGCGCCAACCGCCTTCGCCGGCGTGGCCATGATTGGGTTTGCGGCGGGAGGCGAATCGGACATCACCCCTTATCTTCTGTCGCGCTATTTCAACTTGCAGGGCTTCTCCACTCTCTATGGTCTTGCCTGGACCGCCTACGCGCTGGGTACAGCGGTGGGACCGGTCCTGATGGGAAAGCTCTACACGTGGACCGGCAGTTACCCCTCATGGGGAATACAGCTGCTGGCGGTTCCTACGCTGCTGTCAGCGGTTTCGATGGCCATGATGCCACCTTACCCGGTCATGAAGGCGGTCAGAATGGATAAACGCTTTCCATCGCCTGACGCGGTCTCGCGAACGGTGTTACCCGAACTGTGAATGCCGCGAGTGAATCCAAACCATATTTTTCGCATTCCAGCCAACAGAATTCGGACCATCCCTGGGAACAGAAACTGAGAACTCCATAGAGGACGTAAGCATGAAAGTGTCCAGTAGGTTATTGGTAGCAGTCTTGATTTTCCTCTGCATATGCTCGCCTGTCTTGGCGCAAACAGCAACCACGGCCTTGCGAGGAACGGTTGCCGACCCTTCAGGGGCAGTCGTTCAGGGCGCCGCCATCACTCTCAGCGACGTGGCCTCAGGCCTGCGCACCGTGAGGACAACCGACAGCAAGGGAGAGTATGTATTCTCGCCGATCGCGCCCGGTAGATACTCGATCACAATCTCTGCAGGGGGATTTGCCGATCAGTCGAAAGAGGCCGAACTTCTGGTGGATCAGCCTGCCACCATCAACTTCACCCTGACGGTGCAGGCTTTCTCCGAGACCGTGGACGTGAGCGCTTCCGCGCAAACGTTGAATCTTACCGACGCCACGATCGGCAATTCGGTAAATAACCAGACCATCGAAGCGCTGCCCATGGAAGGCAGAAATGTTCCGGATTTGCTCAGCCTTCAACCAGGAGTGCTGTATCTGGGGCGCGTGATCAATCAGAATACCGACAGCCGCAGTGGAGCGGTGGCCGGCGGTCGCTCCGATCAAAGCAATGTGACTTTGGACGGCCTGGATGACAACGATCAAACGAATGGCTTCGCCTTTACCGGCGTGCTGCGTTCGACTCTCGATTCGACGCAAGAATTCCGCGTGACGACGACCAATGCCAATGCCAACGCCGGGCGCTCCTCCGGCGCGCAGGTAAGCCTGCTCACCAAGAGCGGCACCAATAAATTCCATGGAAGCGTTTATGAATACAACCGGAACACCATTGCGACCGCCAATAACTGGTTCAACAAGCAAGCGGAACTCAGGGAAGGATTGCCCAATATCCCCGGGAAGCTCATTCGCAACACCTTTGGTGCTACGACGGGAGGTCCGGTAAAGAAGGACAAACTTTTCTTTTTCTTCAACTATGAAGGGCAGCGTACCGCCGAGAACCAGCAGGTCACCCAGGTGGTACCGACGGCGAGTTATCGAAATGGCAACCTGACTTATCTCTACGACAGCAGCTCCGGCCAGACGAATACCGCTACTTTGTCACCAGGGCAGGTGGCGCAGCTGGATGCTCCTTGCGTTACGAACCAGGTATGCCCCTGGGGACCGGGGCCGAACCCAAATGTGCTGACTTACTTCAATCAATTTCCACTGAATAACGGGTTCACTGAAGGCGACGGATACAACCTGGGCTCCTATTCCTTCTCGTCTCCGGCGCCAGGCTCGCTGAATACGTCGATCCTAAAATTGGACTACCTTCCGAGCGCAAAGCAGCAATTGTTCGTGCGTGGAAACCTGCAAAAAGACACACAAAAAGGTTCCGAGAACTTCCCTGGACAAGCACCTTCCACCAATCTCGAAGACAACTCGAAGGGAATCCTGGCGGGTGATACCTGGACGATCAGTTCCGAAGTGGTGAATAACCTTCGCTATGGCTACATACGCCAGGGTTATGGCCAGCGCGGCATCGGAGTGGGAGATTATGTCGACTTCACGTCGTTGGCGTCGCTAGAGGCGCAAACGCGAAGCTCGACTCTCGACGTTCCCGTGAACAACATTGTAGATGACCTGAGCTGGAACAAAGGAAGACATACGTTCCAGCTTGGTGTGAATTGGCGCCTGGTTCATAACAATCCGGGCTCCGACCAGAACTCTTATAACTCCGCCAGCATTAATCCGGGAACAATGGCGGGTAATGCGCCTGATCCAGCGACCATCGGCTTGCCGAGCGTGAACAGCGGGTTCACCAATTCCTATCTTTTTGCATATACCTACCTGGTCGGTGCAGTTACCAAGCAGACGAATATTTATAACTACCAGGTAGCCAAGGGTGGCCAGAGTGCCAATGTCTTGCCCGATGGGACCTTCATCAACCGCCATTTCACCGCCCAGGAATGGGAAGGATATGTGCAGGATTCATGGCGCGTGCTGCCCAACCTCACCGTCACATACGGGCTGCGGTATACGCTGCTGGGGGCGCCCTATGAAGTGAACGGCCAGCAGATCGCGCCGACGATCGATACCCACGAATGGTTTCTTCAGCGCGGCGAGGCCGCTGCGCACGGCCAAATCTATGAACCAAACCTGACCTTTGCGCCCAATGGGCGAGCGAATAACAGGCCAGGATATTGGCCACAACAGAAGACCAATTTTGCGCCGCGGCTGGCAATTGCCTACGCCCCGGACAGCAGGACCGCTATCCGCGCGGGCTTTGGAATCTACTATGACCACTTCGGCGAGGGCATCGTGAACACGTTCAATCAATATGGCTCCTTCGGCCTCAGCACCAGCCTCACCAATCCCTCCGATGTGTACACGCCAGAAACAGCACCTCGCTTCACGGGCGTTCGTAATCTTCCTGGGATTGACGTGGGCCCTACGCCGCCGCCGGTGGCTACGTTCCCCTACACACCTCCGCTGAATAGCTTCGCGGAGTCATTTACCATCGATAACAACCTCAAGACGCCCTATTCGGAATCAATGGACTTCTCTATTCAGCGCGAGCTTCGCGGAGGTTTTACTTTTGAAGCCGCGTACGTGGGAAGGCTAGGACGCCATCTACTTCAAGAAATAGATCTAGCCGAACCGGTCAACTTCGTCGACCCCAAGTCGGGCATGGATTATTTCACCGCGGGAACGATGCTATCGAAGCTGGTGGATGCCAACGGCGGCAATGCGAAGGCCCAGGTCCCGGCTATCCCCTACTGGGAAAATCTCTATCCGAACCTGGCCAGAAACGGCCAAAGTGCAACGCAGTTTATCTATTCAAACGAGTGGACGCAGTACCGTTACACCACGGGTGAGACAACGGCCCTTGCCGACATCGACTTTTTCTGCCTGTACGGCTGCCCGCTGGACGCGCAGGGCAACCCGATCTCTCTGTTCTGGCAAAACCAGTTTGCCACGCTCTACGCGTGGTCCTCGATCGGGATGAGTTATTACAATGCCGGACAGCTCACGTTGCGACATCCGTCCAGTCACGGGCTGCAATTTGACCTTGGCTACACGCTCTCAAAATCGCTGGATATGGGTTCGGATGCAGAGCGTGCCAGCGAGGCCTCGAGCAATGGCTCGTTCAGCGACATCCTGAATTCATGGAATCCTGGATTGAACCGCAGCGCCTCGGATTTCGACACCAGGCACCTCATCACACTTGATTGGGTCTATCAGCTTCCCTTTGGTCACGGCCGGGCCTTTGGTGGCTCATCCGGCCGCGTATTGGATGCGGTCATTGGCGGCTGGCAGTGGTCGGGTCTTACGCGCTGGACGAGCGGCTTGCCATTTAGCGTGCTCGAACCTGGGTGGTCGACAAACTGGCATATCCAGAGCTACGGTGTGCGCACGGGCAACGTACAGGTCCACAAGCACCTTGACCAGAACGGCGAGCCACAGGTCTTCAACAACATCACCGCCATCAATAACGGGATCATCGGCGAAGGTAATCCCATTCGTATTCCCTATCCCGGGGAAGCAGGCGAGCGCAATAACTTCCGCGGAGACGGATACTTCGGCATAGATTCCGGTCTCAGCAAGGCGTGGAACCTCTGGGAGGGGCAAACGATAAAGTTCACTTGGGAAGTATTTAATGTAACCAACTCGGTGCGCTTTGACACCAGCCCGAACTCACTCGGCAATACCTTGACGACGGGTTCACTGGGCATCTACAACGCTCTTTTAACCGCGCCGCGGGTACAGCAGTTCTCTCTGCGCTACGCCTTTTAGAGGATGCGGCCCGATGACCAGTCGTGAAGCTCACCCCTCCCGGAGACAGCGATTTCGCGTTGTCTTCATCTGGATGTCTGGTCGCCGCACGATCCAAAGGTGCGCGTACTTCTGGTGGAGACCACAGGCACTCGGGCCGTGTATGAGGGAGTAAAGTGCTGGTCGAAATGCAAGCGCTGGATTGGACGGCTCCAGGGTATTCCAAACCCCCGGGATGAGTTGGGGCAAGTTTGCAAGACCTTCATGCGAACGCAATTTGTGGTGATTCAAGAAGCGCAGACTACACTCGAGGACCTGACTTCATTCGGACTTCACCGTGCAGATCACTAAGAGTCGCCGAAATTAATGGCTGAGCTGGCTGCTGCTCTTGATGACTATCTGCGGCACTCCGTGGTAGTAGTTAATCACTCCAGTAGCGCATATATGTGCCCCTACACGAGGGAGTTCCCCTACATTCTCTCGATCCTGGTCCCAAACCAGCAGCGCGAACCTCTGTTCGGGAAAGGCTGAATCCAAGTCCAAGAAAGTTGGCTTGCCCGGGCTCGCCATCGCGGTATGTTCGTTGCCCACCGTGCCGCAAACCTTGGCGCTTTCGCCATCATGTGCCCTGGCTTGAGCGGTGGTGAGCGTTTGAGAATAACCGATGCTTATCCAGGTCAGCAGAACGGCTCCGATCGCAATTGACCTCATGGCTTCTCCCAACGAATTTTAGGTGGCAAATCATACATTAACCCCCAACATGGGCGAATTTCAAACCCTTCTTCCACAGAATTGTGAGATTGGTAACCCGAGCTCTGACTATGAACGTTGATGAATGGAAGTACGGCCGCCAGAAATTTGGCTGGCTTTCTCGATCCAAGGATCCGTACTCGCGATCGGAAATATCGACACCTTTGTTCCTGTAATGCCTTGGCGTATGCGCAGCCGTGCGAGTGGAACGATCTCATGCTTAAAAGGCAAAGCGCACACCAAGTTCCACCCGCCGCGCGGCCTCTGCAGTGAGTGGTTGCCCCAGGTTCGAGGAGGAAAGGATTGTATTCACGGCTGTCACATTGGTGTGGTTCAGCAGGTTCGCGCTGCGGGCGTTGAAGGTAAGCGTCCTCGGATGGTCCTTGTCTTTTGGGTTGAAAGTGAAAGCACGGCTCAAGTTCATGTCAAGGTGCGTCGTGGGCGGCATGGTTCCGAGATTGCGGGGAACATTGCCGTTCACCGTGTTGGAAGTGAGCAGTCCGAAACGGGTGCTGTAGACACCTGATCCCGTGACCGCGGCGTAGGCGGGTCTGTCGTTGAAGACGCCGTCGCCGTTGTTGTCAGTACCGGTCGTGATGTCATAGGGATGTCCTCCATAGGCATCGAACTGCGCACTTAATTCCAGCTTGTACGGCAGATTCAGGCTCCCCACAAAGGTCGCACTGTTCTTGCTTAACCAATCGACGCGCGCCGATTCTCCCAGGTTGCTGTAGCTGGACTGCGGGCTGGTATCGTCGCCCGCGTCCGTCTTGAAATTCATATGCGCGTATCTGGCATAAAATCCAAAGCGTTTGTAACTGTGCTGGTCAACACTGAAGGAAACAACGTTACCGGCGAGATGGCCGGAGTTTTCATATTGCATGATGTTTTCGTTAGGCACGATCGGACGCGGCGCCAGCAAAGCGGCCGTCGGGTCGGGAGCCATACCGACGCTGCTTGGGACCATTGGCGCGTTGATATTACGGATACGAACAATGTTGTAGTCTTCCCCCCAGTACAGATTTCCGCGCGCGTGCCAGCGATGGGGAAAGTCGTGCTCCACATTGAAATACGCGACGAACGTTGACGGCTGGGTTAGCGAGGAGAGTGGAAACTGATTCAACGTGCTCACCTCGATCGATCCCGGGATCGGCGTCAGAGGGGTGCGATAGCTGGGAGAGTAGACGGTGGCTTGCGTTTGCCGGATACCGTTCAGCCGATACACTTCCGTAGCATAGGTGGGGCCACTGGGCGGATGATTAAATAACCCGGCTCTCAGGTGGAAGACCCAGGTCTCCTTCTTGTCGGCGGCCCAGGCGAAGCCGGCCCGCGGACCGAAGATGACAAAGCTGCCGGGCGTGGTCTGGAAGGCATAGCGTAGGCCTGTGGTAAACGTGAGGCGAGGCAGGAGCTTGATGGTGTCCTGTGCATAGAGACCTAATTGCCACTGGGTCACGGGCACAAGCGGCGTACCGGTGGTTAGCTGATAGGTCGTCGGGGTGCCGCCTGGAAGGTTCAGCAATGCGCGACGGTACTGCTCGATCGGTGGAATAGTCTCTGTCTGGCCGGTAGGGTTGTTGTTGGCGTCGAGCACCGGCGCACTGCCCCCGCCAAAGACATAGGCGCCGTTGAAGGTGTTCGGATCGTAGTCATGCACGAAGATGCCCAGCGATTGAGCACCGAGTTTCACGTCGTGCCTGCCGCGCGTGACCATTACGTCATCATCAATCTCAAGATCACGCTCGCGGTCGTTCAGGTTCTGGCTGGTGGCGCCCCCGCCAACGAAGTATCCGGCCACCTGGAGAGCTGGATCGGTCGCAAGCGGTGTCTGCGCAGTGCGTTTCCAGGTGTAGCCGATATGCGTCTCATGCAGAGAGTTCGCGCTGAGAGTCTGGGTGTTGGTCAGGCGCAGATCGTACTCGCTCACCAGGCTGGAGTATCCGGCCTCAGGAAGCGTGAGGCCGCCGACACCCTGATTGCTGAGGTTGTTAGTATGCGCTGAAAATGAAAGCGCCGCGGTGTCGTTGGGTGTGACCTGCCAGTCTCCACGAGCGGAGGCTACCCAGAGCCGCTGCGGCGCCGCAACCGTTTGTTGAAATGGAGCAGGCTTGCCGTTCGTGTCCAGGGTGGTCGCGTTCACAACGTTGAACTCGTCGATGTCGCGCTTTTCGAGCGCCAGAGCGAAGCCACTCTTCTTGGGAACAACCGGCCCGCCTAGCTCAAATCCGTAGCGCCGCTTGCCGGCCGGCGTTGCGGTGACGGAAAAAGGATCCGTCGCGTTGAAGCTGCCGTCACTGTCAGTAAAGAAGAGGGCTCCGTGAAACGCGTCTGCGCCAGGCTTGGTGAAGATCTCAACCAGCCCACCGTTGAAGGGAGGAAACGAGTACTCGGAGGAGAAAAGGTCCGGAGCAATCCGAATGGAGGCGATGGAACTCTTGGGAGGAAGAGCGCTCGCGCTTTGAAACCCATCCACGCGAATCATGGTCGCGGTTGGGTCCCCTCCGGAAACGGATGCCAACACCTGAAGCTCTCGCAGGAAATCATCCGGATCATCGGCAAGCTGCTGCACGTCCTGGGTGGTCAGAGTGGAGGTCTCCCCACCGTGATTGGCGTCCATGGCAGTGGCGTCATTGCCGCTCACCTGCACATCCGTCTGCACTTGTGCGATCGCCAATTGGAGATTGAGGTGTGCACTCTGTCCTGCCTGCCTGTTGGCTGCGGCGGTGCCTGAAGCAAACCCCTCGGCGCGCACCGTGATGGTGTCTGCGTTTGCTGGAACACATGGCAAAACGAAGCGCCCCGCTGTGTCGGTGGTGGTCGTTTCCCCATCCGCCGCCTGCACTTGGGCTCCGGCGATCAACGATCCGGCTGGGTCGGTAATAACGCCCTCGAGGTGAACGCCGGTTGTGCAGGTTTGCTGGGCAAATCCAATGGCCGAGCTCAACATTATTCCCAAGACGGTTGCCAGCCCATAGCTCGAATCATTCATCTGTCTGCCGTTGGCCCTCACGACAACCTTCTGCGGCCTGGCGGATTGGATCGAGTGGTTTGCAGGGAACGGAGGGATTGATGCAGGGATGGGCGGCCATCACGCAGGCATTTGGAAGCGTGGTTGCTGTAGGGCGACTACGAACTCAGTCGCGCGGAGGTCTGCCTCTGGTTCCCTGACGAGGGACGGATACCGGTTTTTCCTTCGGAGCGCGAATTAGGCTGGCGAGCAATCTCTGGTGTATAAGCCTATTCTGATACAGCATCACTTGAGGAAGGTATCCCGCATGGCGAAGGATAAGTGGAATGGTCCGAGCAGGCGATCATTCCTGAAAACGTCCGGGCTGGCTGCGGTCAGCGCAGTATTTACGGAGGAAGCTGCTGTTCGCGCCGCGCACGGAGCCAGCGAAACAAATAGCGCGAGCGCCCAGGCGCAGCGGGACCCGGTCGAATGGGTCAACATCCTGCAAGGCACAGCATCAACCTCTGAGTTCTCGCGCGGCAATACGCTGCCCATCGCCGCACTTCCCTTTGGCATGGCGCATTGGACCCTGCAATCGCACGAGGACACACCCTGGATGTTTCAGCCCGGGGTTCGACGTATCCAGGGTTTTCGCTGTACGCATCAACTAAGCCCATGGCTAAGCGACTATGGGCATGCGAGCTTTCTTCCCTTTCGTGGAGAGATTAATCCTGATGCGGCCAAACGCGCCTCCTCTTATGCCGTCGAGCAAGCGCACCTTGGGCCTCATTCGCTGCAGCTTTTCCTGCTTCGCTATCGCGCTAACGTTGAGCTGGTCCCCACCGAAAGAAGCGCTGTACTGACGGCAACATTTGAAAAAGACGAAGGCGAAGAAACAATCGGCCTTCTCTTCGATATTCCGGGACGGGAGGGTACGATCGAACCCGATCCAGCGACGCGATCTATTCGTTTCACGTCGACTGCAAACTCTGGTGGTGTGCCGGATAACTTCGCTACCTACTACTTACTGCAGCTCAAAACTCCGTGGGATAGTTTTGAAGTGAAAGAGGCCGGTGCGCACCGGATAGGTATCCTTCGTTTTCGACAAGGCCTTTCTTTGGAAGCACACATCGCCACCTCCTTCATTGGATTCGAGCAGGCAGCGCTCAACCTACGTAGCGAGATTGGGCAGCATTCTGTCGATGACCTGCGCAGTTCAGCTGCTGCCACTTGGAACGATCATCTGAACCGAATCGAGATTGAAGGCGCCACCGAGGAACAGCGTCGCATCTTTTATTCGTGCATGTACCGCGTGCTGCTTTTCCCGCGAACCTGGCACGAGCCGGATGCAGACGGCAAGATGCACCACTTCAGCGCCTTCAATGGAAAGGTGATGCCGGGTGTGATGTACGCCGACCACGGGTATTGGGACGTGTATCGCGCCTGGTATCCATTGATGTCCATTCTGTTTCCAGAGCGACTGGGCGAGATTCTGCAGGCCTGGGTGAATGCCTACAAGGAAGGCGGGTGGCTGCCGCAGTTTCCGTGCCCGGGATACCGGGCGTGCATGACCGGGAGCCTGATCGACTCCGTCTTTGGCGATGCGGCAGTGAAGCACATTACCGGCTTTGATCTGGAGGGCGCCTACGAGGGACTGAAAAAACATGCCACCACGCCCGGCGACCCCGCCAAAGGCTACGGGAGGGTTGGACTGGAGCAGTATCTCAAGCTGCAATACGTTCCCGCGAATCAAGTTATCCAATCCGTAGCGGAAACCGTCGACGCGGCCTACGGGGATTTCTGCATCGCGCAGGTAGCCCAGGCTCTGGGGAAAGAAGACGATCACGCTGCCTTTATGAAGCGCTCTGAGAACTGGCGGCATGTCTACGATACCGAGGTGAAGTTCTTCCGCGGTAAGAATGAAGATGGCTCCTGGCTTAGCCCCTTCAATCCCTTTACATGGGGCAGTCCTTACGTGGAAGGGGCAGCCTGGCAGCACCGTTGGGACGCACCGCAGAACCTCCGCGGTCTGATCGAACAAATGGGAGGCGAGACAGAAGCAGCGAAGGCACTGCAGGAGATGTTATCGACCCCGCCGATCTTCCACGTTGGTGTCTACGGATTCGAGATACACGAGATGTCGGAGATGGCGGCGGTGCCGTTTGGTCAATATGCGCACTCCAATCAACCGGTACACCATCTTCTCTACATCCTTGCCCATGCCGGGCGCCCGGACCTCACACAGTCATGGGTGCGTAAGGTGATGCAGAGTCTCTACACTCCGGATACCTTTGCAGGAGACGAGGACACCGGGTCAATGTCCGCATGGTTCGTTTTAAGCGCGCTGGGATTTTATCCTGTCTGCCCCGGAAAGCCGGAGTACACCCTGGGCAGTCCCCTTTTTGCCCGTTCCGTGGTACACGTGCCTGGCGGAGTTACATTTACCATCGAAGCCACGGGCAATACCCCCGATGCGGTTTTTGTCCGTCGCGCTTCTCTCCAGGGAAAAGCCGTCACGGGCAACCTCCTCGACCACGCTGCCATCATGAAAGGCGGCACCCTCCGCTTCGAAATGGCGTCCAGCCCCAACCCGGCGTGACCCTCGGGAGATTCCGGTTAGCACGATCACCCATCGTGGCCCAGGAATTTGAACGCCGCAGGACAATCGTACAAGGAGTTCTCTAGTGCCCGACAATCGTAGAGAGACCCGCGCCGATGCACCGGCTGCTGTCAGTGTTTCCCCGCTCGCCTCCGTACCTGAACCGGAACCCCTTTGCCTAACCGACTTCGAGCCTCTGGCGAAGGCGAAGATGTCAGCGATGGGTTGGGAATACATCACCGCCGGCGCGGGTGATGAGCTCACATTGCGATGGAATGAAGAAGCCTACCAGCGGATTCGCCTCAAAGCCCGCGTTCTCGTAGATGTTTCGAACGTGGACCCGCGCATAACCATGTTTGGGCAGGAGCATAACTTCCCTATTCTGTTGGCGCCCACATCTTCGCATAAGCTGGCCCATCCCGAAGGAGAACTGGCCACAGCCCGCGGTGCAAGCGCCGCCGGCGCCACCATGGTTGTTAGTTCCTTTGCCAATACGAGCCTTGAAGATGTGGCGGCCGTGGCCAAGAGTCCGTTGTGGTTTCAGATCTACGCGCAGCCGGACCACGGCTTCACGCGCGACCTGGTGCAACGCGCCGAGGCGGCTGGTTACCTGGCCCTTTGTCTCACGGTGGACACACCCATCAGCGGTGCCCGCAACCGCGAGACCCGGGCAAAGGTTATCCTCCCACCGCTGCCAAACCTGATCGACTTCAAGGGCGCAGGCAACGCTGTTCGCATAGACTCCCTGGAGATTTTCAGCAGCGTGCTCGACCCGTCCTTGAGTTGGAAGGACGTGGAGCGCTTGCTCTCTTACGCCAGGATTCCGTTGCTGCTGAAAGGTGTGCTCAATCCTGACGATGCAGACAGAGCGGTCAAGACAGGAGTTGCTGGGATCATGGTTTCCAATCATGGCGGACGAAATCTGGACACGGCGCCTGCAACGATTGACGCGCTGCCCGCGGTGGCAGACAAAGTTGCCGGACGCGTACCGGTTTTAGTCGATGGCGGTATTCGACGCGGGACCGATGTGCTCAAGGCGCTGGCCTTGGGAGCGAACGCCGTGCTCATCGGACGGCCGTATCTCTACGGATTGGGCGCGGCGGGCGCAGACGGTGTCACGAAAGTTTTGAATATCCTGCAGCGCGAGTTTGAGATGGCGATGGTCCTGACGGGTAGGACGACCATCTCCAGTATTGACCGATCTGTGCTTTGGCCCTAACAAGCTGCGGAAGAATTCATGTTCACCATTCAAATACTTGACCTCATCGCACCATTAGTACTACTATGTAGTTATTATCAGTGGCAAGCGATTCGGAGAAGCGATGGAAGCATCTGCAAAAGCCTTCTTGCAAAACACAGACCGGAGATACTTCCTGTGGTCCCTGGCGGGTCTTGGGCTAGGCCCCAAATTATTGCAATCCGAAAAGCGGTCCGAAGCGAGTTACCGCTTCTTGACACCGGAATGCGAAGTCCGCATGAGCGTTCAATTTCTCGCGAACTCGTCCACGGAGGGCTTTCACTTCCGTGATCGCCTGACCAACCGTGCCTTTTGCCTCTCTGCCAGCGGAGAAGAAAACCAGGGCTGCCTGGAACGATTCGTAGGAGCGATGGCCATCGCCCGTTACGATTTTCGCTCACGGCGTCACTCTCCGGTCCCACTCAATCTGCGCGAGCGCGTCATGACTATCGATAATGACAGTCGCATGAATCCTCCTCCTCCCTTCGAAAGGGTTCTTGCCGTGGAAAAAGAGGTCGTGAGCGACATTCAGGCCTTCGGCTACAACCCGAACGATCCGCAGCAAGCAGCATTCAGCACCAGGCCTCTCGCCGCGTGGCGACTCCTGCGCCAGGATTTATATCTCAACGGCCAGCCCACCGCGTTTCTCATTGTCCATTGGAAGCACACGCTCGATTTCATCAGCCTGGTCGACGTCATTCCGGGCGATGGAACGGAGCAGATCCGTTAAGCCCCTAATCGACTTCCGAACGAAACCCCTTGACTGCCTCCCGGTTAGTACTACAATGTAGTCTAACTAATGCTGGGCGAATTTGAATACGTCTTGATCACCACCGCCGCCGGGCTCGGAGAGGGCGCCTATGGCGTTGCGATTCGTGAAGAGATAGAAGCGGCAATCGAACGAAAATGCTCCATGGGCGCGCTGTACACCACCATGGATCGCCTGGAAGAAAAAGGTCTCCTCAAAACATGGGTAGGTGAAGCCACGCCCCAGCGTGGTGGCCGGGGCAAGCGCATGGTGCGCGTGACTTCCCAGGGCGCGCGCGCCGCAAAAGAATTCTACGACGCGGTCCTACGCGTGAGTCGTGGCGCATCCTGGGTGGACAACCGCACGGGAAGGGCTTTATGAACGCAATTGTGTGGCCGTTGGTCGAGCTGTCATCGAGGCTGCTTGATCACCAGGAACGCGAGGTAGTACTGGGCGATCTGCTAGAAACCAACGAGAACGCCTGGCGAGGATTGTTTGATATATTCGGCCTGGTCTTCCGGCGGCAAGTTGCTCTTTGGCGAGATCCCCGCCCATGGCTTGCGGGATTTTTCGTGGCGCTTCCCTGCAGCTATCTCCTGATGATCGCTTCTTTGTCGGTGAGTTGCACGTATCAGCGGCTGGTAAATCACAAGGTCTACGTTGGGCACTGGCCGACGGGTCACGAGGGTTTCCCCCTCCTGATGTGCCACATCTTCCTGCTCATTGCCTGGTCCTGGTCAGCTGGCTACGTGGTTGGATCGGTTTCGCGGCGAACCCTCTGGGTGAGTGCTATTCTGTCGGCTCTTCCCTCCTGGCTTCTTCTGTGTATGTCTGTCTCCAGCCCATGCTTTTTGCTTTTCCTTCCGGCCGCGGTCTTAGGCGTCCGCCGAGGATGGCAAGGCTCTCGCATCTCGTTACGCGCGGCCTCTGTTTTGGCTTTCACCATGACCGTGCTGATGATTTCCGCGTGGAGCAGCCAGGCGTTGTGGGTCAGTAACTGGGCATTGCTTTGCCCGGCGTGGTACCTGGCTGCAGTAGCGTGGCGATCCGGCAAGAAGGGCCAAACTGGTTTCTGGCCCTTAGGCCATGCCGGAGCGTCTTAACGCTCCGCTCCCAATAGTTCGCCTCCACCCCCGTCGTCAGCCCTACCTGACAAAGCCTCCCTGCCCGTTGTCATCCCGGTCGCCCCCGGCTTGCCGTGCAGCGGTTAGCCGAGCGAGACATTGTTGTGGAGTAAACTGTGGAACGGCGTCGACAATGGAAACCGTCCAGATTGTTCTCGATAAGAGTCTTCTGCAGGCTACGGATAGAGCTGCACGCCGACTGAAACTAAACCGGTCCGCATTGGTGCGTGAGGCACTGCGAGAGCACCTCAAAATGTTAGAAGTACGTACTAGCGAGGAGCGTGACCGCGGGGGTTATGCGAAGCGGCCGCAAGCCTGCGATGAATCTACCCTCTGGGAGGCGGAGGCCGCGTGGCCGGCGGAATAGCCCGAGGCGACGTCTGCCTTTACCGCTTTGCTTCGCCCGACAAGAGCAGGCCCGTGGTGGTGCTCACACGCGACAGCCCTATTTCTTACTTATCGACCGTGACTTTGCACCTATAACGTCCACGATCCGAGGAGTGCCATCCGAGGCTGCCTCAGGGGACGACGATGGCATAAAGGCTCCCTGTGCGGTGAACCTGCACAATACGATTACGGTTTTTCAGGACCGATTGGGGAAGCTCGTGGCCAAGCTTAGCGGGTTACGCATCAACGAAATCTGTGCTGCATTGCGCTTCTCCCTGGGCTGCGATCAACAACGAACATAGACTCGCCGGGTTGTTGTCGTTGACTCGCTCGGATGGGCTGTTGATCGTGGTTCACCCCGGCTTGCGACCCCAATTCTCAATGAAGGTCATGATGCTGGTCCAATAATGCGGGTCCTCGTAGCAGGAGTGAAACTCCTCCAACATTTTCCCGGTAATGTGACCCGATTTCAGGAGTGCAGGCGCCAACTCCCGCACCGTCGCGGTCCAGTATGCCGCCCAGCGTGACCCGCCATTGAACTGGGCGGTGTGCCCTTCCCCGGCAACTTGCTCCAGTCCGAGCGAATCCAGCCACGCGGGAATTTTGCGCCCGATGGAGTAATCGATCCCCGCTTCCACCGACCATTTGAGCCATCCTTGCCAGAACGCGCGCATCGTATCCGGCTCGGTAACCGTACAGGGCAACATATCCGGCTCGATGGAAAGAAGCACACCTCCGGGTTTCAGCGCCGCGATCATCCGCTCCACGGCCTTGCGCGCGGGAGTGAGATGGTGAAGCAGGGCGCGCGCGACGACGAAGTCGTAGCACCCCTCTTCGATTACATCCTGCAGCACATCGATGCGGCGGACTTCAAGACACGGCATTCGCAGATCCGCGATAAAAGCGAGATCGATATCGCTGGCGACCACATGGCCCGTGGGCGCCACGGCCTCAGCCAGAACCCGCGCGATCGATCCGTTGCCGCAACCGAGTTCCAGGCAACGCCAGCCGGGACGCACGCCAAGGCGCGCAATGCGAGATCGCTCGACTGGATCCAGTAACGAAGACATCAATGCCAAGCGTTGCTGCTCGCCAAGTAACTCATGAGACAACGTGTACTCGCCCATTCACCTCACCATTCACGAACATCGCGAAAACCCGCGCCACGAATTATACGGTCCATTGACTACCGCGCTAGCCTCATTTGCCCAACATCTGTTCCAGGTAGAAAATAGCAGTGTCCAGGATTTCCGCGCCAGCCGCCCTAGTGGCGCATGGACCGGCATTTGGCTCCTGGTCTCGCTATCGGATGTCGCAAATGAAGGAAAACATGTTTGCCGTCGCGAAGCTCGCGGTCCTGCTGGTGTTACTCGGGTCGCCCATTGCAGCATGGGCAAAAGCTCCCACCGCAGAGATCACTATCTCCGGTGGCGGGCTGGGAACGGTCATTGAAGTCACGGATCCACGACTGCTTGGCATGAGCAACGTGTTTTGGGGTCAGTTCCTCGATCCATCGCGCACCCCGTTGAATGAGGCCCCGCCCGGACTGAAGGCCTACGAGATTTCGTTTTACATCAAAGAGGCGGAAAACGACGTACGCAAGATGTACGTTGTCTATTACTACCCCAACGAGGGGTCAGAGCAGGGGTTCATCTATCTGCCTGGCAGAGGCCCGGCTTCGGAACTCAACATCGGCACGATTATGCGCGGCCCGCTTGACGGAAAGTGGAGCTACGCTATGCGGGCCTGGGAAGCTTTGATCAAGCCCCTGATCGCAAACGCCGAGGCAGCCGGCTCGCAAAATCAGAAAGCATCTGAGACCTCTGAGGCGGCGACGGGCGGCTGGACCAAACCGAAGCGAGGCTGGCTCTACGTGCTCGATCCTCGATCGGAATCCGATCATCCGGGTTCGCGTGTGTGGTTGGTCGATCCGAAGTCGGCAAAAGTAATGGGAATTATCCAGGCGGGCTCTGACCCGGATTTTGCGCTTTCCCCGGATGGGACCCGGCTCTACGTCGCGTCAGAAGAACGCGAATCGGGTGAACTCGCTGCGATCGACACTGCCACCGGCTCCGTCAAGCGATTCCCCTTCCCCGATCGCATTTTGTACAAGCCTTGGTACCAAGCCCTTCCGCCATACTCCCGCATGATCGTTGCCTCGGACGGTGCAGTGCGAATTCTGGTGCATAACCTTTTATCGCCAGAGAAAATCGGTTATCAGCTATGGACGTTCGACACTACGAGCGGGCATTTTTTGTCCGCCCACATCGGCCTGGGAAACTGCGGCTATGGACAGTTTGTGGTTTCAGCGATCGCAAATTATTTTGACTTTCTCTGCCCCACTGCCAACAAACTCCATTTCGTCGACCTGGACATCGACCACCACCAAGTGTCGAACACTTTTGTAGAGTTTCCCTGGCCAAGGGACTACGGCGTATCCGATGGTTTCTTAGCACCAAACGGGAAGGTTGCAATTGTTCGTGGAGATGGTGCGATCTACGAGTGGAACGCGGCGACGCAGGAATTCAGCGCCACCGCAGTCGGTGGTTACAGCCATCGAATTGTTTATCCGTTCGCGTGGCCTCGCTCTCCGGACGGAACAATCGTCTATGTCGGCTACGGTCCCGCAACTCCCGATGGAATGGCTACATCAGCGGAACTCCGAGCCTTCGAAACGTCCACCTGGCGGCAGGTGGGCAGCATCAAGACCAGCGTTCCCTTCTGGAGTGCCTCGATAAGTAACGACGGTAAGTTCATTTATGCGGTTGTTCCGGAAGAGCACCGCGTGCTCGTCATCGACGCGACCACCCTGCGTGAGACGAGCACAATCCCCGTCGGTCGAGTACCCGCCTTAGCCCTGGTTGCACCTTGACCCGACACGGCCAGTCACATATTGCAAGGCCCCTCAATTAGATCGCACGCTTATGAAAATTCCCATCTTTCATAATGACCGAGAGGCGATCTCCGCCACTCCCCAGCACAGAGATATCTTCGAGTGGATTGCCATCGACCACCAGGATGTCTGCTATGGCGCCCTCGCGAACGCAGCCCAGCTTTCCCGCTTGTCCGATTAATTCCGCATTGATGGTACAAGCCGAACGAAGCACATCGATCGGCGGCAGCACGCGCGCGCGCAGAGTGAACTCGGTGCTTTGCCGCAGGTGCAGGCTACCCAACAGATCTGTGCCGAGGCCCATCCGCACGCCGGCCCGCTTCATGATCTCGAGAGTCAGAAACGCACCATCGCCAAAACGCTTTAACTTCTCCAGGCTGGTCGCAGGCAGTCCCAGTGTCTTGCCCTCTTCCAGCAAGCCCACCATGATCGCCATGGTGGGCACCGTGAATGCGCCTTTCTCCGCGACAAAGTCAGCCGTCGCCTCATCGATCATGGTGGCATGCTCGATCGATCGCACGCCCAGCTCCGCAGCCCGCCGCACGGCTTCTTTTGGATGGCAGTGAGCAGCCACGTAGCTACCGGCGCGATCCGCCTCCTCCACCGCGGCGCGAATCTCCTCGTCGGAGTATTGGCAGCGATCGATCGGATCCGTAGGGGAAGCGACTCCTCCTGAAGCCATGATCTTGATGTGCGAAGCGCCGCGCCGCAGTTCTTCACGCACCGCCTTGCGCACCGCGTCCGCGCCGTCGGCAATCACCGCCAACTGATCGCCGTGATACGAACAACCGCAAAAACTTCCCGTCTCGAATGCGTGGTCTCCGGGACGAAAGTCCCCATGGCCGCCGGTCTGCGAGATAAAGCGGCCGCCATAAATCAACCTCGGGACTGTCCCCAGCAGACCCTCCTTGATGGCCAGAGCCAGGCCAATGTCGGCCCCGCCAACGTCGCGCAGCGTGGTGAATCCGCGGTCAATGCTCGCCCTAAGAAACCGCGCCGCAAAGTGCGCCAGGTAAGACATGGGCGATTGCACAACCCTGACGATGTTCAACCCCGCTCCGTAAACATGAACATGTGCATCGATCAACCCCGGCATCAGTACACGGCCGCCGCAATCGATCACCTCATCCTCACTGCCTGGCGGCCGCGCGGAGATCTCGCTGATCACGCCGCCTTCGACAAAAACCTGTTCCCGCGCTCGCAGCGTTTCCGATGCGCCATCAAAGATGAGGGCTGACTGGAAGACAATTCGCCGCGTCATTCACACTACCTCCCGGACGGTCGCTCGTAGCATCAGCGACCATAGCAGCATTGGCCGCAGGCTGTGAAGCACCCGGAAAACACGCCGCGCATAAAGACTGATCTTTTCCCTCTTGCGCGAAAACGCCGGCGGCGCGAAACGACGAAGTAAACCCCATCAGGGTTCCCCCGATGGCGCCATTAGACACTTTGCATAGACTTTACAAAATGGTTGACAAGACTCATCTACTGCGTTTGAAGCCGCCCACACTGGGTCTTCAGCATGTGATGGCAGCGAGCGTTGAAATCCATGGTGAGCACCTGGCACTGCTCAACTCAAATGGAAAACTCGTTGCCCTGTTTCTTATGGAGGAAGTTCAGAGTTGGAATGTGCTGCCTAATAAGGAGTCCTGCGACTAGGAAATCCTCGTTCTGCATAACATGAGCGTGGGCATCGATCAGCCCTGGCATGCGTACGGCGCACATGATCGTTGGCGGCGATGCCGGTTCTTCGCCGGCGCCTCAGGCCTCCTGTGAAAAAAGTTTTGGGATATTGGCACTTTTCAGCAGTGGACTCCGCTTAAGAGAGTGAAGGCAATCAGGGTTCGACGCCTCACAAAAAGGAGACACTGTCATGAAACGGATCGCAGCCATCGCACTCCTCGCCATTGCAAATTTTGCCATGGCCGGCACGTCATTCGCGCAGTCCCAAGGGGTTCGGGCGGACGTTCCCTTTGACTTCACCGTCGGCAACCAGCACCTCCCCGCGGGCGCTTACACGTTTAAAACGGAATCAGAGGGGCTCGTCGCGATCAAGAACAACGGTAAACCCATTGCGGTGTTCACCCTTGTCGCCCGTGACGGCGCCAAGGCCCCAAATGGCGGAAAGCTGGTGTTCCACAAATACGGCGACCAGTACTTCCTGAGCGAGATTCTCTGCGGCTGGGCGGATATGAACGTCACAGTCCGTCCTTCCAATATAGAGAAGACGGTTCGGTTGCAGCAGGCAATGGTCCACCCGAGCAGCGAGGTCTTCGTTGCTGCCCGGTAACGGAGTCATTGAGCGGGGGAGGCCCGAGGCCAAACCAGACTTCGGGCCTTCTCGCGGATGCTCTTCCATGCATCTCTGGGACAGGCAGGCGAATTTCCTCAAAATCTGATACCTTTTGCGGTCCCCGGACTCAAATGGTTAGGGCATGGAACCGGCGGCGGTCTGTCATGAGAAATCGCGCGCCCTCCGAAACCGATTCAAGCGCCCGAAACTGTGTGATAGCAACAACATGCGCGCCGTCGCCTGGGTTCGACTGGAAACAGTTTCAATGACGTAATAAGATCGAACTGGAAACAGTCTCGATGCCGTAATAAGATGGTGTTGAAAGTCTGCTGGTCTTTAAGACCCCCCCAAATTCAGTAAGTAAACGTAGACGGGCCCCTGTGCAATCTCAAAGCGGAGGCCATCTTGACGAATTTCGGGCCGATCCTCCAACTCTCAGAAGAACCGCAATCACCTCCGGCCGTCAGCTACCGGAATGTCAACGAAAATGGCGCAGAGCTTCTGGAATTGCGTACCGAGACTGGGACCGTGTACATTCGGCCATCCCGCTGGCAGCGCATTCGTCTTCAGTGGGCCTTCCGCCACTTTCGCGTTCTTCCTCCGCAGCTCCTCAGCCGCGGCGATCGGCGCCTGATTGAGAAGCTATCCCGGTCGGCTGTAGTAAAACCCTCTCTACCGGTGGCTCGTAACGCTGTCTTTGGAGTAGTCGATCAAGGGCGCCCCAAGTCGCCGGCTTCCGCTAATCGAGTGGTTACGCTGCGGACGGCACGGGTAACGACGCAAGTATTCCTGGCAAAGTCGGCGACTCCAGCCTTGCCGACTCCAGCGTTGCCAAAGCCAGACCTGTACGTTGGCGTGAAGCAAGAAAAGGCAAAGGAGGCATTCGGCGGCATAAAGGACTGGGGCATCATGCTGGTTGCCGCTTGTATCACCGTCACGTTGGCATTATTTTCTGGAATCCCTCTGTTCTCAAGTGCAGGAGAGGTGGGGAATCCTCAAATTGCATCGAAGCCCATCGCGCCTTCCACAAACTACATCAAACCATCGCCTCCACGTCCGGCGGCAACCAGTCCGCTCCCGGTTGCACCGGCACCAGTTTCCTTACCAAATGCCGAAAAGCCAACGCACTGGGTCGCACCCCCACCGCTTGAGCCCACGGTTGCTCAACAGAAAGCTAAGCCACCGGCAGTCCCCTCGGTTCAATCCATAAACCCCGGCCGCCTCCCGGCTCCAGCTCTTGCTACGGTTCCTGATACGATTCAGCCGGTTCGGCATGCTTCTTCCGCCGCCGTAGAACGGAGGTTTGTCTCGGAGCTTCCACAGGGTCACTTTGCGCATCCTGTCGTTTCCGAACCCAATCTAGTTGGAGAGTTGCAGCTAAAAGCATTGATTGCCGCCGATGGGTCGGTCAAAGAAGTGAAGGTACTAAGTGGTAACCCGTTATTGGCGAAAGCCGCAATGCGTGCGGTGCGCCAATGGCACTATAGCCCCAATCAAGTTCCCGGCAGTCCGGCTGAAGTGGAGACACAAATCAAGATGAACTTCTTTGGCCAGGATGCAGTTTCGATCGCGTCTGTCGCCAACAAGGAACAGTCGCCGGCGCAAACAGACGGAACCTCTCCCGCTCCATAAAAAACCGTAGCTGATACGCACTTGGTCGACCTACGAGACTCAACCGGGAGTCAAGACTTCGAGGTATGCTGCACGGTAGCATCCCCATGGCCAACACCGCGACAGCAACCGCACGTAAGGCTTTGGCCGCGGCTCTGCTCGCGCTCACCCTCTCTGCCTGCCGGCAAGCTCCACGAGAGCCGGTAACACTCAGTTACTTCCGCCTTGGTTGGTCCCAACCCGACGAACTGCCGGCGGCGGGATCCTTGTCGCAGCAGTTTACCCAAAAGACAGGTATCCAGCTTAAGAGTCTGCCCGTTCCCGAAAACACCCTGGACCAGATGGCTCTTTCCCGTCAGCTACTACAACAGGGCGCCTCCGGTCCGGATGTTCTCGGCGTCGACCTGATCTGGTCCGGACTGCTTGAGGACAATCTGCTCGATTTGCGCCCCTACCTGGCAACCGAGATCTCCGCTTTGGAGCCAGAGTTGCTCTCCAGCTACGTAGTCGGCCACAAGGTCGTGGCAATTCCCTATCAAATGCAAGTGGGAGTCCTCGAGTACCGGACCGACCTTCTGCGCCAATATGGCTACAACCATCCTCCGAAAACGTGGGACGAGCTGGAACGCATGGCACAGCGGATCCAGGTCGGCGAGCGCGCCAAGGGTAAGAAGGATTTTTGGGGTTACGTCTGGCAAGGGGCTGCCGCCGAGTCATTGACCTGCAACGCCCTGGAATGGCAGGCCGCCGAAGGAGGCGGACAAATCATCGAGAACGACCGAACGATTAGCGTGAACAATCCCGCGGCCATCAAGGCTTGGCAGCGAGCAAAACACTGGATCGGCTGGATCTCCCCGCCCGGCGTCGTGGCTTACCAGGAACTGGATACAATGAACGTCTTTGACTCGGGGGAAGCTGCATTCGGCCGCGTCTGGGGAGGAGCAACCATCCCGCTCAGCAAGAATGCCCGTCTGACGCATGCGCGAGGCTCGCCTTTGGATAGCGTGACCGGCTACGCGAGTATTCCCGGCGGCCGCGGAGGGTGGGCAGGCACCCTGGGCGGTTCGGGCCTGGCCGTTTCCGCTCACTCGCTTCATCCTCAAGAAGCCGTCGAGTTGGTTAGGTTCCTGGTGCGCGCGCAGATTCAATCCAGCAAACTGGATGGCCGGCGGCGCTGCCGCAGCCGGAACCTTCCGACATGCCCTCCATCCAAAATTCTTCTGCTCACCCGGACCGGAGCGGTATCGCCCGTCGGCCGTCGGATCTTACCGGACGAGCCTATGAGCAAGTTGCCCGGGCTTACATCGCGGCCGTGCATTCTGTGCTAACCGGGCAGAGACCCGCGGCCGAGGCTGCCGCCGATCTGGAGCGTCAATTGATCCATATAACGGGTCTCCGCGCGGGGCCACCGAAAACGACGAACTAATTCGGCTAGGCCTCTATTCCTGTTGGCGAACAGCAGCGCGTTCGGCGTAAGCTCCTAAGCAACCGCAGGATGAAGACACCAGACGCCAGCTACTTCAACATCGGTCCGCGCCTGACAATAACCTTTGCTGTCTTGCTCGCACTGATATTAGGTGGAAACGCACTTCTTCTCTGGCAATTCCACATAGCTCGGCTCGAAACGGATCGTCTCACCGTTGTGAATCAGCAAGTGATCTCCGTTCTGCGGCTCCAGGAAAATCTTGTGTACGCTCACGAGCGGCTGGACCAACTGGCCAAGACCAGGGATGCCCACCGGTTGCTCACCGAAGCCGAACCGTTACGCAAAGCTCTCCTCGACCAGACCCAAAATACCAGGAACGCGCTGACTCTTTTGCCGTCCGAAGCCCGCATGGACCCAGCGTTCTTACCTACTCTGGATGCCATCGAGATCACCCTGCCGTCGCAGTTGGAAGCCGTCACGGCACTGGCTGCATCGGGCGACTGGGAGGCTGTTCGCCTTCGACTGGACAATGAATTTCAGCCGCTGGAGACCCAGACCGCAGCCCTGGTAGCGAACATCGATCACGAGGTGAGCGGAGAGCGAAGACAAGCTCTGGCCAACATGAAGGATGCCCAGCTCAAAATTGTATTTCTGGTGCCGGCCACAGCGATCTCCACGTTTTTCATGGCTGCCTTCCTGGGTTGGGCCATCACCCGGCGCATCGTCGAGCTGCGCCTGGAAGAGAGACTCAACGAGCGCACACGCATCGCCCGTGAATTGCACGACACTCTCCTTCAAGGATTCATCAGCGCATCCTTGCACCTTCATATAGCCATGGAAAAGCTGCCGGAGGAGTCGCCCGCAAAACCACTGTTGGTCCGAGCACTGCAAGTCACCGAGCAGGTCATTGAAGAAGGGCGTAATACGGTTCGAGGTTTTCGTTCGACTGACACCCACAGCCTGGACCTCGGGCGGGCATTCACCAGAGTTCCGCAGGAACTGGACTTTGAACGTCAAGTCGATTTTCGCGTCATTGTCCAAGGCGATCCGCAAGCAGTGCATCCCGTAATCCGCGATGAAGTCTATTCCATCGGACGGGAAGCAATGGTCAACGCCTTCCGCCACTCCAAAGCCGCCACCATCGAAGTGGAGCTCCAGTATTCATCCAGCCAATTGCGCGTTCTCGTCAGCGACAACGGGTGTGGCATTGACAACCAGGTGTTGGAAGCCGGCCGCGACGGGCATTGGGGACTGTCGGGTATGCGGGAGAGAGCGCGCAGGATCGGCGCGACGCTCAAAGTCTCCAGCCGCCATGGAGCAGGAACGCAAGTTGAGTTGCGCGTGCCCGGTGACATTGCATTTGTGTCTTCAAAGCTGGCGCCCAAGCGGGTGGTGGAACGACCGATCGTAAGCAACCAACCAATGCCCAAACCGCCAACAAGGTGAGAGACCTAAAGCGAAGGCCCGTCCAGATCGTGAGGATTCTTCATCTGTTTGAGCAACCAGATTCTGGCCAAAGCCCAGTGCCGCTTTACCGATCGCGGAGAGATCTCCAGGAGCGCGCCGATCTCCTCAATGGAGAAGCCGCCGAAGTAGCGCAGCTCCACCACCTTCGCTTGCCGCGGATCCACTGCTTCAAGATTGGTCAGCGCATCATGCAACGCAAGCACCTCGGATGAGCGCTCGCGTGAAACTGCCAATCCCTCCTCCAGCTCAACCCGCTGCAGGCCCCCGGCCCTCCCTGCAGCGTTATGTGCTCGTGCGTGATCGACAAGCAAGCGACGCATGACGTTTGCTGCCACCCCGATAAAGTGTTGGCGGCTCTGCCAATCGACGCTGTCCCGAGCCAGACGCAGGTATGCTTCATTGATGAGTGCGGTCGGCTGTAAGGTGTGGTCTGATCGCTCGCGTTGCATGTAGGACTTGGCTAACCGGTGCAGTTCGTTGTAGACCAGGGGCAATAGCTTCCCGGCTGCAGACTCGTCTCCGTTTTTCATGGCCTTCAACAGAAGGGTGACTTGCCCGTCATCCACAGACATGATCGTTGCCTCCTGTCAGTTTTGGTCGGCCGTTTGCCCTTTCAAAATAATTTTCAAAACATGGCACTTTTCGGCAGTGGAATCCGCTTAACAGATTGAAGGCGATCAGAGTTCAGCGCCTCACAAAAAGGAGACACTGTCATGAAACGGATTACAGCACTCGCACTCCTCGCCATCGCAAATTTTGCCATGGTCGGCACGTCCTACGCGCAGTCCAACATGGTTAGGGTGAACGTCCCCTTTGACTTCACCGTTGGCAAGCAGCTGCTTCCCGCAGGCACTTACACGATTAAAGCGGAATCGTCGGGGCTCATCGCGATCAAGAACCACGATAAACCCATCACCGTGCTCACGATCGCCGAGCAGGACGGAGCCAGGTCCCCAAACGGTGGAAAGCTGATCTTCCACCGGTACGGCGACCAGTACTTTCTGAGCGAGATTCTCTGCGACTGGGCAGATATGGACGTAAAAGTCCGTCCTTCCAAAACAGAGAAGAGGGTTCAGCTGCAGCAAGCAATGGTCCACCCGAGCAGCGAGGTCTTCATTGCTGCCCGATAACGAAGTGATTCGGAATGAGGGGCCCGGGGCCAAACCAGACTTCGGGCTTCCCATAAATATCCGTTAGATTCTGGGAACACCCAGGCGAATATTGCTGAAACGCTGATACCTTTTGCAGTCCCCAAACACTAAGCCCATAAGGCAGGAACGCGCAGTGGCCTATTTGTCGAAGACCAGACGCCAGCCGGAACCCTTTCCGGCGACACAGGTCTTTACAAACAAGCGCTTTGTGGGACGGGTGTCATGGCTATTCAACCCGAATTCGTGGAGCAACTATTCGAGACTGCATTGGCGCTCGAGCCGGTCAAGCGGGAGGCTTTGCTCGACCAGGTAGGCGACCCGAAGCTGAGACGTGCGGTCGAAGAGTTGCTGACCGAGGATGCAAATGCCGGCAGCCTTCTGGAGCACCCGCCATTTGAGTTTGTTGGCCGAACGGGGACGCGCCCCGCGGACATCCCCGGTAAGACTGGTTCTATCGACGAGAATGAGATCTCTTCAGCACCGCCGGGAGGGCGGCTCAAGCCCGGCCAGGTTCTGATCGATCGCTTCGTCATTGTTCGTTTCATCGCCAAGGGTGGGATGGGCGAAGTCTACGAGGCGGAGGACCGTTTTCTGCAAGGCGTCCACGTCGCCCTGAAGACTATTCTTCCTCAAATTGCCGATGATCCTGCCTTGCGGCAACGGTTCGAGCGGGAAGTATTGATCGCCAGGGAGGTTAGCCACCCAAACCTCTGCCCAATCTATGACATCTTTCATGGTGAGCAGTCGCCGGTGAACTTCCTGTTCTTGACCATGAAGCTTCTGCCGGGCGAAACGCTGGCGGCGCGGCTGCGTAGAACCAGGTCCATATCGATTACCGAGGGATTGGCCATCCTCAAGCAGCTAGCCTCAGGACTAGCCGCCATCCACGCTGCCGGTATCATTCACCGGGATATCAAGCCGAACAACATCATCCTTGATGGAATCGCCTCAGAGTTGCGGCTTTGCATCACCGACTTTGGCCTGGCTCGCGCCCATGAGGCCGAGCCCTCTCTTTTTGGTAGAGGTTTAGTAGCAGGAACACCAGACTATATGGCTCCCGAACTATACCTGGGACGACCGCCCTCGCAAGCCAGCGATCTTTTCGCCTTTGGTGTTGTGCTGCACGAGGTATTTACCGGACGGAAGCCGGAGGTAGCGCCAGGCAACTCCTCGCGGATAGTCAGTCCGCGATTGAACGCCAGCGGCCTGCCTTCCTTCTGCGTCCAGCTGATCGGGGAATGCCTCGACCCGGACCCACAGCGCAGATGCCACGCTTTTGAGCGAGCACTGGCCTCACTTCATATCAGTCAGCGCACGCGAGAATACTGGACTCGGCGTCGTTTTGCCGCGCGGCTAGATGGAGGCGTGACCGGTTTCCCCGTAGGTTAAGCGACAACAGCACGCGGCTGATCGCCGCGTCACCACCCTACTTCTTGTCGCCATTGGAGGAGTTTGTGCTGTATCCGTCTCACTGCGACCTGGCGGGCCGCCGGCCAAATAAGATTGGCGTACTCCTTGCGCTCGAAACGAGCAAGTGCACGGTTTAGTTCCCCCGGCGCCAGAGACCACCGGTTATACAGCATTGACGAGATATACCGTTGCCGGTCGAGCACAGGGTGCAAGAAGGCGTTACCATCCGCCGTCCGCAAATCTTCTTCCATCGTCGGCGGGAACCAGTCACAGTGAGAAACGTCGCCAAAGTCGGCCAGCGACAGCCACGTCATGCCCGCCCGCGCAACCTCAGTCGGTATAAACACCTCACTGCTCGGCCACTGTCGCATGAACGGATCAGAACCCATGGCGAGCCGCCGCTGATGCAACAGCTTGAGAGCAGCGGAAGAGAACAAACAAGCATTCAGCAGAGAGAGCTTGACTTCGCCAGGAGGATAGACGTCGCGCTGATACGGCATCCAATGCCATTTCTTGAAGGGTCGTGTAATCGGCAAGGCAACAAAGTCTGCCTCTTGTGAGGCCGCACGGACGACAAGCTGCTCGAGCGAGCATTGCAGGACGCAGTCATATTCAACAAACAGGTAATAGTCGTAATCCGGACATTGCGGTCAGAAACTGATAATGCGCGTAATCCGGATTCCACCACAGCACTCCGCCTACGGCATAGCGCATCGGAAGACCAGCAGCAGCAAGATCGTTGCACGTAAAACGCACTACACGCTCAAAGGGTATCGGCCCGACCCCGCCGTTGGTCTCATCGACCGAGACGTAGAAATCCAGAGCGCCGGTAGCCTCCGCCAGACGGCGCGCCTGACGCTCAACGAATCCGTCCCAGGCGTAAGTTTTGAAAACAACAGCACAGCGGGGAGTAGTGGTCATACCCGTCCTTCCCCTGGAATTGGTCGAGGCGCGGAAAGCGCCAACGGAGTCCACCCCCTCGACTCTGCGGATCCTATTCAACGGCGATTTCCTCAGGCGCGCAGTTCAACCCGCCATAGACCGAGCGCACGGACTGCTCGCTGCGCGATGGCTTTCGCGGTCCCCCCTGTTCTGCCTCTATCAATGCATGGAGGCGTTCCGCCACCTGATCAACTTCATCGTGCGTCATGGTGTCGAACAGAGGTAGACTCATCATCCGTGCAGAAACATCGTCGCAGACCGGTATCGGGCCGGCCACGCAAACTTTTTGGAAATACGGCTGCTCCATCAGGTGTGGACTGAAGTAAGTTCCCGTCCCGATCCCCTGATCGGCTAACTCCGCGCGGATAGCCGCCCTCCGTCCACCCAGTCCAGGCGGCAGCAAGGCGGTCACAAATTGATGTACCTGCGTGCCCGGCTCTCTCAATTGAAACTGCAACTCCGGCAGTGCCTTGCGATAGTGCTCGTGCAGCGCGGCCCGATGTGCCGCTACGCGGTCATAATCGGCAAGGCGTAACTGGCCGAGCAAGGCCCCTACTTCGCTGAGTTTGCCGTTGAGTCCAGCCATGGTCGCCGTGCGCGGCTCGCCAAAGCCGAAATTGGACATAGCGCGAAGCTTTGCAATACGATCCCGATCCGCGCTGTAGATCAGTCCGGCCTCTCCCACCGCAAAGGACTTGGTGGCGTGCATGGAATACACGACACTTCCAGCAAATCCAGTCCCAAATCCACGCCCCTGCCCGTCAAACGTACCCAGTGAGGCCGCTGCGTCCACTACGACCGGCACGCCGAGCTGAGCAGCCAGTCGCTTATAGCGTTCCAGATCAATGGGATAGCCAAAAGTCGCGTAGGGCATCACCACCGCGATCTTGCCCGCATAACGCGACAGCAACTCCGACTCGGCTGCAGGATCGGCCGCCCAATTCGTGGGATGAATATCGCATAAGAGCGGCGTCAGGCCACACCAAAGCGCCGCATGAGCCGTGGCTGCGAACGTGAAGCACGGCATGAGGGCATACTTTCCAGCAGGCTGCTCCCCAACCGCCTCTTTGATCGCCAGCATCAGGCCGATGGTGGCGTTACAAACCGTCGTGCAGGCTCCTTCGCCGCCGAAAAAGCGCTCGAGCATCTCCTCTTCAAAGCGGGTGTTAACCGGACCGTAATTGCTGAAGATCCCACTCTGCTCCAGAGCTTGCAATTCCATGACTGCACGGGAGAGCTCGGGTGGGGAGGGACGCACGAGAGGGATTTTCATGCTTCGGAGGCTCCTAGCTAGGTAGCGTTGATCTGCTCCAGGCGCGCAAGCGTGGGTGATTCAAGTAAGTAGTCCTCGGCAAAGTTGGGTGACAGGATGGCATCGGCGATCAATGCGCCAACGTCATTCTGCCACAACCAGAGGCCATTTGCCTGACCCCGAAAGCTGGCCTCACCGCCGAGTTTTCCATAGGGGACAAACCCCGCAGCCAGGCCGATGGCAAATAAGTGAGGCAGCGGGTTGCCGCTTGCGTCGATCACCCGGCAGTGATTATCCACCAGCCGAGCTTGCGGACTTGTTTCGGACTGAAGGGATACGCGTTCGCCCGCCTCATCAAAGACCGGCAGAGCGCGAGGCCGGTAGCCGAGCGCGGCAATTACCAGGTCCGCATTGTCCAGCACCGCCAGTGACGCCGCGTCATCCACACCGAGACGATGTAACTGCAAGCGTGGCTCGGCGGGCCGTCCTCCGATACCCCGCGCGCGCATGATCAACTCGCGCGAGTCCAACCGGAATCCGCTCAGACGAAACACGCGACCGCTGACTGGACAGATGTCATCGGGCCCAAACTCCGTATATCCATCAGCCAGGGCCGCTTCCACGTTGGGATAAAAAATCCGCAACTCACGGCGGTGCAGGATGGTGAGCCCGCCCGGACCAAACGTGACCCCAGGCATACGGTTCAGCATGGCGAACGCGACAGCTGCCGCGCTCGTGGACCCGCCGACGATCGCAACCCGTGGCGGCCGGCCAAGACTCCCGAGACGCGCACTGACCGCTGCAAAACCGTCCGTGCTCACAACATCGCCGGATTGCAACAGCCGTTGGCCGCATCTCTCCACAAGGTTCACCCCGGCCACTACCTCACGCTGAAGCCGCTCTACCGGCTGGGAGGCGCCGGTGGCAAGCACTACATTGCGGGAGTCGATGGTGCGCTCGCGCCCCGTCTCAAGATCTTTGATCAGTGTCAGCCAACCAGTTTGCGTGCGCTGCGTCGAAACCGCTCTGTATCCCTTGAGAACGCGACCGTTGGGCGAGGCCGCAATCACCTCGTTCATCGCTTGCCCAACCAGGCCCAGAAACTCACCCGCGCGGCACAATGGCACCGTGCCGTCTCCCACTTCCACGAACTCTTTTGTGAGTGGATGACTTCGGAGTGCCGCAAGCTCGCTGTCCGGTGGTCCGGCGAGGCAGTCAGCAAAGGTGAAACCCGTACTGTCGGAGTTAATGCACCAACGGCCGATGGTCCCGTCCCCAACGGAAGCCGACTGCTCTACGACCGTGACACCTTCTTTGAGTAAGTCAGCTAGACGCCCACGTCTATGCGCCGCGAGCAGAGGCGCCAGTCCAGCTGGGCCTCCACCAATAATGGCTACACCTGTGAGACCAAAGCTCAATGTCACCTGCTCCGACGTAGCCCAAATGGCAGGCGACGCCATCAATATTTAGGGGGGTTGGTCTAGAGTACGACACCGTCGGGTGGCCGCGCCTTAAGATTATTTTCGAGGCGCCCAACCAGCATCCTGGCGAGCAGCTTACGACAGACCTTGGCCCAAAAGCAAAATTTCCTTGGTTCCCCAACAAACTCTGCCAAAGCTCAATAAAGGATAGATTTCCGCCCCCCGACTGGATGTCCCAATGATGGGACATAGGGAGGGTTTCAGGGATGTGTATCTCGAGACTTAGTAATGTAATTGGTTACCTTAGTAACATATAAGATGTTACCCCGGCCATAGGTCCCCGTATCTCTGCCTCGCAGGCACTTGCGCTAGCACGCTTGGGAAAGGTTTCTTTGCAGGTCTGTGGAGAATTTCCAGGACTGAACAATAGGGACACGAGCCCCATGAGAACCAGGAAATGGCTGGATCCATTTCCTGGTTCTCGAACAGCATGGCTGACTGAACCTCAATACCCCACTTGCTGCCGCAGTCGCAGGAGTTTGTGCTGAATTCGTCTCACTGCGACCTGGCGGGCCGCCGGCCAGATGAGCTTGGCATATTCCTTGCGCTGGAAACGAGCCAGTCCACGGTCCAGTTCCCCGGGCGCAAGTGAGCCGCGGTTATACAGCATCGAGGAGATGTACCGTTGCCGGTCAAGTACGGGGTGCAAGAAGGCCTCGCCATCGGATGTACGCAAATCTTCTTCCATGGTCGGCGGGAACCAGTCACAGCGAGAAACGTCGCCAAACTCGGACAGCGACAGCCACGTCATGCCCGCCCGCGCGATCTCGGTCGGTACAAACACCTCACTGCTCGGCCACTGCCGCATGAACGGATCGGAGCCCATGGCGAGCCGCCGCTGATGCAACAGCTTGAGAGCAGCAGAAGAAAACAGACACGCATTCAAGAGAGCGAGCTTTACCTGGCCTGCAGGATAGACATCGCGCTGATACGGCATCCAATGCCATTGCTTGAAGGCTCGCGTAATCGGCAAGGCAACGAAGTCAGCCCCTTGTGACGCTGCACGGAGGACAAACTGTTCCACCGAGCATTGCACGACGCAGTCATACTCGACAAACAGGTAATAGTCGTAATCCGGAAACTGCGTCTGAAACTGATAGTGCGCGTAATCCGGATTCCACCACAACACACCGCCCACTGAATAACGCATGGGAAGACCAGCGGCAGCAAGATCGTTGCAGGTGAAGCGGACTACCCGCTCAAAGGGTATCGGCCCGACCGAGCCATTGGTTTCATCTACCGAGACATAGAAATCCTGAGCCCCGGCCGCCTCCGCCAGGCGCCGCGCCTGACGCTCAACGAATCCATCCCAGGCATAAGTTTTAAAGACAACAGCACAGCGGGGAGACGTGGTGCTCATATCCGTGGTTCCTCGATCCTGCCCATCTCGTTTGTTGGCGTCTCTCGCCGCTTATGCGTGGACCAGATGTACTGGCTGCTCGCTGTGCAACGGCATGAAACGCCTTCTCCCCTGCTCTGCATCTATCAAGGCCTGGAGGGCTTCAGCCACCTGATCAACCTCATGGTGAGTCATGGTGTCGAACAAAGGCAGGCTGATCATCCTCGCGGAAACATCGTCGCAGACCGGTATGGCACCTGCCACGCAGGTTTTTTGGAAGTATGGCTGCTCCATCAAGTGGGGGCTAAAGTAAGCTCCCGTCGCGATCCCCTGATCGGCTAACTGCTGCACGAATGGCCGCCCTGCGCCCACCCAGGCCAGAGGGCAACAAGGCCGGCACAAACTGGTGTGCCTGCGTGCCCGGCTGTTTCAATTGAAACTGCAATTCCGGCAGCGCATCGCGATAGCGATTGAATAGCGCGGCCCGGTGTTCCACAACGCTGTCGTAATCTAACAGCCGCAACCGGCCGAGCAATGCGGTCACTTCGCTGACTTTGCCGTTCAAGCCAGCCATGGTCGCGGTGCGTGGCTCACCAAAGCCAAAGCTGCTCATGGTACGAATCCTGGCTATACGATCCGTATCCGCGCTGTAGATCACTCCGGCCTCTCCCACAGCAAACGACTTGGTGGCGTGCATGGAATACACAACGCTTCCCGCAAAGCCACTTCCGAATCCACGTCCCTGCTCGTCAAATGTGCCCAGCGAAGCTGCGGCATCCACCACGACCGGCACGCCGAGCTGATCGGCGAGTCTCGTATAGTGCTCCAGATCGATCGGGTAACCAAACGTCGCGTAGGGCATCACCACGGCGATCTCGCCCCCATAGCGTGCCAGCATCTCCGCCTCGGCTGCAGGGTCGGCCGCCCAATTCCTCGGATGGACGTCGCAGAGCAGAGGCGTTAGACCACACCAAATCGCGGCGTGCGCCGCGGCCGCGAACGTGAAGCCCGGCATAAGGGCATACTTGCCAGCAGGCTGCTCGCCCACCGCATCCTTAATCGCCAGCATCAGCCCGATCGTCGCATTGCACACAGTCGTGCAAGCGCCTTCACCGCCGAAGAAGCGATCCAGCATCTCCTGCTCGAAAAGCGTGTTGACCGGACCGAAATTGCTGAAGATCCCACTCTGCTCAAGCGATTGCAGTTCTTTGAGTGCAAGCGAGAGTTGCGGTGGGGCGGGACGAACCAATGGGATGTTCATACCTCGAGCTCCTGGGCAGCGTAAATTTGTTCCAAGCCCGCGAGCGCGGGCGATTCAAGTGAGTATTCCTCGGCATCGTTGGGGGACAGAATCGCATCGGCGATCAAAGCGCCAACGTCGTTCTGCCACAACCAGAGGCCATTTGCCTGGCCCCTGAAACTTTTTTCGCCGCCAAGCTTTCCATGGGGGACAAACCCCGCGGCCAGACCAATGGCAAATAAGTTCGACAGCGGGTTGCCGTTTGCGTCCATCACCCGGCAGTCATTATCCACAAGCCGCGCCTGCGGACTTGTTTCCGAGTGAAGGGACACGCGTTCCCCTGCTTCATCGAAGACCGGCAGAGCGCGAGGCCGGTAACCGAGCGCAGCAATCACCAGATCCGCATTGTCCAGCACCGCCAGTGATGCGGCATCATCCACCCCAAGGCGATGAAGCTGCAAGCGAGGCTCAGCCGGCCGCCCACCAATACCCCGCGCGCGCATGATTAACTCGCGCGAGTCCAACCGGAATCCGCTCAGACGAAACACGCGTCCGCTGACTGGACAGATGTCATCGGGCCCAAACTCCGTATATCCATCAGCCAGGGCCGCTTCGACATTGGGATAGAAAATCCGCAATTCCCGGCGGTGCAGGATGGTGAGCCCGCCCGGGCCAAACGTGACACCGGGCATACGGTTCAGCATGGTGAATGCAATGGCTGCTGCGCTGGTGGAACCGCCGATGATGGCAACGCGGGGCGGCCGGCCAAGACCCGAAAGACGGGCACTGACGGCTGCAAAACCTTCATGGCTCACAACCTCGCCGGATTGCAACAGCCGTTCGCCACATCTCTCGACCAGGTTGACGCCGGCCACTACCTCACGCTGAAGCCGCTCTACCGGCTGGTGGGCGCCTGTGGCAAGCACTACATTGCGGGAATCGATGGTGCGCTCACGACCGGTCTCAAGATCCTGAAGCAGAGTCACCCAACCAGTTTGCGTGCGCCGCGTCGACACCGCTCTGTATCCCTTAAGAACACGACCATTTGGCGAGGCCGCAATCACTTCGTTCATCGCTTGCCCGACCAGGCCCAGAAACTCGCCTGCGCGGCGCAATGGCACCGTGCCTTCGCCCACTTCCAGAAACTCTTTCGTCAGCGGATGGTTTCGTAGCGCTGCAAGCTCACTGTCGGGTGGTCCGGCAAGGCAGTCGGCAAACGTGAAAGCTGTACTGTCAGAATTAATGTACCAACGGCCGATGGTCCCGTCCCCAACGGAGCCGGACTGCTCCACGACGGTGACACCCTCATTGAGAAGATCGGCGAGACGACCACGTCTATGCGCCGCGAGCAGAGGCGCCAGTCCCGCTGGGCCTCCACCGATAATGACTACACCTGTGCGACCAAAGCTCAAAGTCACCTACTTCGGCGCAGCCCAAGCGGACAACGCCATCAAATATTTAAGGGGGGATAATCCGGCGGATTTTTTCCGCTTCTCAACAAATTCGGCCCTGGCTTCCATCGGGGGGATGGAGTGTGCTGCCGAGTCTGAATCTGCTTAAGTAGGAGCATACAACGCGATTCAGGTTTTGCGTCTCAAACTTGGTAACCTATCACTTGAATCTAGTACTCAATCTGATTCGTCAGGGCCTTGACAAGGCGTTTCCGAGTGATCTCAAATCGCATCCTGTCATGACTGAGGGTTTTTTCCTATGGCTCTGGCGGGGAAATCTAAACCAAAAGGTACCAGCGCGGGTTACTTCTGGTGCGCGATGGTAACTGCTGGGGCTTAGAGTCCACGTGAGCGGACGTACAAACGTCTTCGAGCCCACGGGACAGTTCCCTTCCCCAGCCAGACGTGCCCAAATTAGCTCTTGCCACCAATCGACTGATTTGGACTGCGCTCGTGGAAAACGAATCAGCAATGACGCAGTTGTGCGATCAATCCCGCAGAGCCTGCCCTGAGCTTGTCGAACGGGGACGGCTAAGAATGCCGCTTGGGGATCGTCCAAGGCCAACGCGATCCTCTTTGAAAATTGCCCGGAGGCGTGCCAACCGGCGAAACGATTCCCGGCAGACTTTCACTACCTTCCCACAGCAGCGTCCTGTCTCAACGGTCTGCCGGCACGTGGTTTTGAGCACAGCTGTTTCTTATGGGTGAGTCTGCCAACCGGCTGCGGCTACGCAAGGAACTTTACCGCAAAACCATACCCGATAGTACGTGGGCGGCACCCGGCGTCGAAGATCATCGACACGACCGAGGTCGAAGGAGTGCGACAGCACCCAAACAGAGTGGTTGGCCTGAATCGCTTGCAAAATCTCGGGTTCTGAAATCGATGCGATACCAAGTCTTTCCGCTGCGGCGGCCATGATCGTCGGTCGCATCGATGCATCCCAGAGCCGGGCATTCTTAATATGCGGCCCGTAGTAGCTCAGCACCATCGGATTCGAAACAGGGCTCAGCACCACGAGATCTGCTCGCTCAAGTTCAGGCGCGAGCGTCTGCGAAATGTCTCGCCAGGGTTCCTTGTCGCTGTTTGGCGCTGTCACCTGGAAGAACAAGCCAGTTCCGAACGCGGCAACCAAACTAAGCAAGACCACAACACGCGCGCGTCCAGCCGCCAGGAGTTGGTTCCCGGCAATCAAACAAAGTGGCGCGACTGTCCAGACTAGAATCCGCGGTAACAATATAGGGCGAGCCTGGCTGAGCACGACCACAAGCGCCAGGTAAAGAAACGGTACGCCGATCAGGGTGAGACTTGACCGGCTTGAGGGACGATGGAGGGACAACGAGACGGCCAACGTAACAAACACTGCAGCTGCTAAAAGGAACGCGGGCCACGGGTACGGTGTCACCATACCGCTCACAATCATCGAAGCGCAGTAGACGATTTGGTGGATGCCCGCCGGCGGCATGTAACTAATGACCCCGCTCTTACTGGCCGTGAACGCGCGAAGATAATATGGCACCCCGAGCAAGAGAACGCATGCGTTTAGTACTGTCCATTTCAACAGAGCCTGGCGGCTGCCAGCCCCTTGCGTCAACAACGACAGCCACACCGCAACCCCGCAGGCCACTACGAACAGCAGGCCGGTCGCATGGAGATAAAGACAGAGAGTGCCGAACAAAGCATAGAAAGCGGCTGCCTTCACGGAGCGCGAGTCACGCAGAAACACCGCGGTGGCCCAGAGCAAGACTGCGCCGGCCAACATTAACATGGCATAGACCCGGGTCTCCTGAGCGAAATACAAGCTCGTCGGACAAAGCGCGAAGACAAGAGCGCCCAGTAAGCCCAGCGATTTCCCGGCCAGCTCACGGCCGAGCAAATAAGTGATTGGAACGCAAAGGGTGCAGGCCACCACGGACAACGAGCGCAACGCTACCTCGCTGGCGCCCCACAACGCGATCCAGCCATGGAGCAAGAGATAGTAGGTAGGAGGGTTCGTCTCCTTGGACAACCCGTCAGTCAAGACGTAGCGCAGCCCAAAGAGGTCTGCGTAATACCGTGAAAACATCTCATCACTCCACAGCGAGGCTGCCCCGAGATGGTAGATGCTCAGCCCAGCGCAGAGAAAGGTGATGAAGCCAAGAGCAACGATCTCGAACGAAATCTCCCGCTGAGCCGGTGATATCTGGCTGGGTGAGTGGGGCTGGACCGGCAGGTTCCGTGAGGACATTTCGAAATCTTCCAAAGAACAGCTATTAGGAAAGTTTCGTTATCGTTTCAGGATAGAGTAAGGCATCTAAGTAGCAATAGAACTTCTCGCCAGACAACACTGCGATGAGATACTTATCCCTACGCTTTAGTAAATACCTCTCATTGTCTTAAGCGAGGCATCCACTCCAACTCTATGCTGGCCTGCTTTCAGCGTGCGCTATTCTTTAAGTACTGCTGAACTTCGCCGCGCTGCCCTCGGAGATAGTGTGCATGATGATCTCCCCCCCGTGCTCCGCAACTGTATCGCAGCGAAGAGATTGCAAACAGATTCTCCAGCACAAGTCTTAATATATTAAGACTATGCTTGTCAAGCTTGTCGAGTCATCTGGCCATAGCCAAACCAATTTACGTCGGCAGCAAGCAGGACATACGCAGGGTTACGCGCCTTCAATCACCCGACGGCTGCCTCCACTGAGTGGCTACTCATGCTGCATTCGGAGTCGCAAGCTTCCCGGCCGGCGCAGCCGCGGGTGCCGACTCATAAAACTCGCGGGTCCGCCGCCACGTCACGATCGTATTTACACCGTAGTTCCAAACAGAGCTGATGGCGACACCGGAAAGTCCGGCTAGGTACCAGGGCAGGCCAGCGGAAAATAGACGGTGCGCGAAACTCAGGTTGATCAACACTCCTATCGAGCAGGCAGCGCAAAAAAGGACGAGTCCGCGCAGCAGCGCAACGCCTTTCAGCCTGCGATCACGGAAGGTAACCAGGTTGTTCAGGAAGAAATTAAACATCATTGCGCTGAATGTAGCGACCACCTGGCCCAGCGCAAATGCAGGTGCGTCGAACGAATGAAACATGCCCAGGATCGACAAGTGAATCAAGAGACCCAATGAACCAACCGCGACAAAGACCGCAAATCGCGCTGGGATGTAGCGGCCCACGATCTTATCGACAATGAGAAAGAGATACTCCAACTCCACGTTCACATCGAGCTTGCTCTCTCCTGCGAGTCGGTTACGAAACCGGTAGGGCACCTCAGCTACCCGGGGTGGTGTTGGGCTCGAGGCCAGGATGTCGACCAGAAGCTTGAAGCCAGCACCGGTCAGGCGGGGTACCGAGGCCCTGAAAAATCGACTGTCCACCATAAAAAAGCCGCTCATGGGGTCGGTGACATCACAGTGGCAGACTAGTTTGCTGACCCGGGAGCCAAGCTCGCTCAAGCGAACGCGCCTCTCGGCAAACTCCCCCATGCTCCCTCCTGCGGTTCTTCTACTACCGACGACTACATCCAACTTCCTCGATTGCAAGAGACGAAGCATTTCCGGCAGGATCGTTTCGTCATGCTGCATATCGGCGTCCATGACCGCAATGCTGGGCGCTGGGCTAGCCATCATTCCCTCGATGCATGCAGAAGACAAACCACGTCGCCCGATACGCTCCAAAATCCTCACCCGTGGGTTGCTCAACGCAAGCTCGCGGATTGCATCGGCGGTGTGATCCGGCGAGTGGTCATCCACAAAGATGACTTCCCAATTGAGACCCTCCAGAGCGGCTTCAAGAGAGGCGACAAGCCGGGCAATATTCTGCCGCTCCTTGTACGTGGGTATCACTACGCTCAATTCGACGAGCGGACGATTCGTAGCTGCCCCCGCTTGCGCGGACGAGTCCGTGATTACGCTAACCATGGCAAGTCTCCACTAACTGATGGAGGGGGAGGATTCCAGTGAAACAGGCCCGGTCGTTCTTTTTGTCATGAAAAAGTCAGTAAATTGTCATTTGAATGGACGACAGCAAGGGTGTGGTAGTTTCAGCCCCGTGTCCAGAGTTTGCTGTCGAGCCCGCGTCTCAAGAGCGGCAAGCGCATTGATTATGCGTCAACCAGCGCTACAGCAATTCGCGCCAGTTACCGCCGGCGCTGTGGCTGCTGACCCGGCAGGTGTGGTTCTGCCGCAAACTTCCTCACGCGCAAAGCCAAATTAAGCGCTCCTGCATCGCCCATGGTGCTTATCGGCCGGCGACTACTCATGCTGCATTCGTGGTGACAAATTCCGCGGCCGGGGCAGCCGACGCCAGCTCATAAAGCCCTCGGGTGCGCCGCCACGTCACGATCGTGTTTACACCGTAGTTCCAGAAAGAGCTGATGGCCACACCGGAAAGTCCGGCTAAGTACCAGGGCAGGCCCGCGGAAAATAAACGGTGCGCGAAACTCAGGTTGATCAACACTCCTATCGAGCAGGCAGCGCAGAAGAGGACGAGTCCGCGAAGCAGCGCAATGCCTTTCAGCCTGCGATCACGGAAGGTGACCAGGTTGTTCAGGAAGAAATTAAACATCATTGCGCTGAGCGTAGCGACAACCTGTCCTAGCCCAAATGCAGGCGCATCGAAGGAATGAAAAATTCCCAGGATTGATAAGTGAATCAAAAGACCTAAGGTGCCAACAGCAACAAAGACCGCAAATCGCGCGGGGACGTAGCGGCCCACAATCTTATCGACAATGAGAAAAAGATACTCCAACTCTACGTTCACATCGAGCTTGCTCTCTCCTGCGAGTCGGTTACGGAATCGGTAAGGTACTTCAGCTATCCGGGGCGGCTTCGGACTCGAGGCCAGGATGTCGACCAGAAGTTTAAACCCGGCGCCGGTCAGGCGGGGGACCGAGGCCCTGAAAAATTCGCTATCCACCACGAAAAAGCCGCTCATGGGATCGGTCACATCACAGTGACAGACTAGCTTGCTGACTCGGGAGCCAAGGTCGCTCAAGCGAACGCGCTTCTCGGCAAACTCGCCCATGCTCCCTCCCGCGGTTTTTCTGCTGCCGACGACTACATCCAACTTGTTCGATCGCAAAAGACGAAGCATTTCCGGCAGGATCGTTTCGTCATGCTGCATATCGGCGTCCATGACTGCAATGCTGGGTGCTGGGCTTGCCATCATTCCCTCGATGCATGCAGAAGACAAACCACGCCGCCCGATACGCTCTAGAATCCTCACTCGTGGGTTGGTCAACGCGAGCTCGCGGATTACATCGGCCGTATGATCCGGCGAGTGGTCATCCACAAAAATGACTTCCCAATGGACACCCTCAAGGGCGGCTTCGAGAGAGGCGACCAGCCGGGCAATATTCTGCCGCTCCTTATATGTGGGTATTACTACGCTTAATTCGAGGAGGGTGTGTTTCGTTGCTACTTCAGCTTGCGCGGACGAGTCCCTGATTACACTAACCATGGCAAGTCTCCACTGACTGTTAGGGCTAAGTTAGGGGGACTAGGGTCTCGGTCGTTTCTGCCCTATTTCGCGATAGTACTACGGAGTCAATTGTGTCAAGAGTGGAAAACAGGTCTATCGCAAGTAGAGGGGCCGCAGATGTAACCTGGACTTGGTTATTGCCGCGCTGAAGTGGAAAGCCTTTTATTTACCGCCTTATGCGACTTAGCGCCGCTGCATCGTCGTTCTTTGATCCCAGGTGAAGCGGCGCTGGATGGACTGTAAAGGCCACCCTACGATGGATTACCGCTTGAGTACTAGCTCACGGCTCACCCGTTACCCATGCTCAAGTTCTAAGTGCCCTTTTGTTACCCATGAGTGGGCTCACCTGTTACCACACGGCATCGGACGAAGACAATTCAGGGATCCTTGGCCGCGATCGCTCTCCACTCTTCGGAGACTTGCGGTGGACGCTATCCATGTGACTCAGAAAAGTGATCACCTGCCAAACTTCCTGCTCGTTCAGAAAACTCCCGAATGCAGGCATTCCGGTGAGACGTACTCCATGTTGAACGATGTAGAAATTTTACTGCTGCAATGAATCCGAGCAAGAACCTGCGCATTAAGAAATCCTCTCTTGGCCAGAGACGTTGACGGATCGGCGCAGGGCAGAGAGTTCTTGGTCCCTCACGTTACTGAGCAGCTTCTCCTGCTATCCGAAGATCGGTCACCTGCGTTCCGTCCTCAAGAGGACCCGCCGCCGCGGGCGGGAGCAGTCGGTTGATTTCGGCGCTCCATGCAGAGATCCATGTCTGCTTGGTGGTGTCATCTAGCCAGGAGGCGCGTAGACCGTTGAGAGCTACTTCGGCCAGTTGTTGTGGGGTGCACCCCATATGCCGGGCGACCAACAAATACTCGCGGTTAAGGTCGGTGCGGAAGAGGGCGGGATCGTCCGTATTGATCACCAGGTTAAGCCCGGCATCGAACATGCGGTGAATTGCATGGTCAGGCGAACCGAGATCGCGGAACTCGGTTGTGTAAGTGGTCGTGGTGGGGCAAACGGTGAAGAACACGCCGCGCTCGCGGCATGCTGCTACCAGCGCCGGATCGTCAACCACATGGTAACCATGATCGATGCGATCGCACGCCAGCAAATCAAGCGAAGCGCCGACATGCTCAGAGGGTCCATTCTCCCCCGCGTGGGCGGTCACGCGCAGTCCCCTGTTCCTGGCGTGCCGATAGACATCCGCATAGAGGCCTGGCGGATGACCGACCTCGTTGTAATCAAGCCCGATGCCGATGACTTCCTCGCGCCGGTGGGCCAGCACGAGGTCGAGAAACTCCATGCTGATTTGCGGGCCCAACTCGCGGTTCAGAGCAGGGATCAGCCGTGATTGCACGCCATGGTCGCGCGCGGCGTCGCGCATCGCGGCGACGATGCCGTCCATCATGGTGGCATAAGCCACACCATGATGCGCCTGCGGGCTGAAGAAGAATTCGACGTAGCGCGCGCCATTGCTCGCACAACGCGCAAGCATTTCGTAGGTTACGCGATGGAAGTCATCCGCATCGACGATCGAGTTGCAGATGATGTCGTAGGCTTTGAGAAACGCGCCCAGATCCGCGAAGTCGAAGAGCTTCGATGCATCTTCATAATCGTGCGTTCCTAAACCGTGCTTCCTCGCCAACTCGATTGCCGTGGTTGCCGCGACCGCCCCTTCGAGATGCAAGTGCAGCTCGGCTTTGGGCAGTGACTTAACAAAGTTCTCGATATTCACGGCTGATCTTTGCTCCTCCAGCAAGTGTTCCCGGGCTTGGACTCGATGATCGTAAATTTGGGCTTGCGGCCATTTGCTACAATCTGACCCTACGGCGGCCCGGATTTCCTGTACGCTGCACTGGACACGACCGCGTTTGCGGCTTTCTTTAAGGAAGCCCGCATGAAGTGCGCCGAGGCTAAGAAGTTGCACAGGAAATCCGGGTGGTCGCAATGATATCAGTCTTGACTCCACGAACAGATATTGGAGCGGAGAGATGATGACAGCGCTACCGGTGATCGATGTTTCGGGTCTGGCTTCAGACGACCTCTCTGCCCGCGCGCGCGTGGCGGCGCAATTGGGCCATGCCTGCCGCGAGATCGGTTTCTTCTATGTGATAAATCATGGCGTCATTGAGAGCACACGCGCCGCCATGTTTGCCGCTGCCCGCGAATTCTTTTCCTTGCCGCTCGCGAACAAGGAGCAATATTCGATCAAGCGCTCGCCCCACAACCGCGGTTATATCGCACTCGAGGGCGAACGCCTCGATGAAGCCGCCGCCCGGGCCGATTACAAGGAAGCTTTTAATGTTGGGCTTGAACTGGCTGCCGACCATCCCGACGTGGTGGCGGGTAGGCCGTTTCGGGGTGTCAATCTATGGCCGGCACTTCCCCATTGGCGAGAGACCGTGCTCGCCTATTACGACGCGTGCTGGACGCTGGGCCGCCGCCTTCACCACGGCTTCGCGCTCGATCTGGGCATCGCGGAGGATTTCTTCGAGGACAAACTCGACGCGCCGCTCGCGATGGTGCGGATGCTGCACTACCCGCCGCAGCCGCAGAGCAAGGATCGCGCTCCCGATAGTGGGGCCGGCATGCACACCGACTATGGCAACCTCACCATTCTCGCCACGGATGGGATTGCCGGACTCCAGGTGCGCACACGAAGCGGCGCGTGGATCGATGCACCCCACATTCCGGGCGCATTCGTTTGCAACATCGGTGACTGCTTGATGCGCTGGACCAACGACGTATATATCTCCACACCGCACCGGGTCGCAATCCCGGTCCAGGACCGGTATTCGGTAGCGTTTTTCCTCGATCCGAATCCCGATGCCCGCGTGGAAGTGCTTCAGGGTTGCATCGCGCCTGGCGCCACCTCAAAGTATCAGCCCACAACCGGCGCCGACTATCTACGCGAACGGCTGACTGCAACCTACGACCATCTGAAGACCCTTGCCTAGAAAAGGCGAGGGTCTCCTTCCCGCTACTCCGACCGCAGTGCCGTCAATGGATCGACGCCCGCTGCCCGGCGCGCTGGGATCACGCTAGCGGCAATCGCCACCGCGACGATTCCGAGCGCTGCGAACACATCGCTCACCACATCGTAGGGCTGCACGCCATACAAAGCTGAAGTTAACGCTTTACCCAGTAACAGCGACAGCGGTATGCCGATGATCACGCCCACAGCCGTCAGCATAAGACTGTCACGCAGCACCATCCACACCACCTGCCTCCTCTGCGCGCCCATAGCGATGCGCACGCCAATCTCATTGGTGCGGTTATTCACACGGTAAGCGAGCGTCCCATATACGCCTGTCGCCACCAGGACCACCGCCAGGAAGCCGAAGAACCCGGCCAACCGCGCAAAGAGCAATTGACGGGAGATGGTGAGATCAAACTGCGCGCGCTGTGTCATGGGCTGGATCAGCGGCAGGTTTGGATCCATCTGCTGCACCGCTTTGCGTGCCGATGGCAGAATCGCCATTGGGTCGCCATGTACCCGCATTTCGACGTGCATTTGACCGGTGATCGGAATCTGCGCGTACATGTACCAGGCCATGGGAATTGGCTCTTCATCGATGCTGCGATACTTGTGGTCTTTCACCACGCCTACTACAGTCATCTGGTATTGCCCATCGTCGGTCCCAATACTGTGACCCAGCGGATTCTGGTTGGCGAAGAAGCGCTTGGCAAACTGCTCATTGATGATGCCCACGTGGGGCGAAGTTGCCGTATCGGAATCCGCAAAATCGCGACCCAGAAGGATGGGGACTCCTAGGGTACGGAAGAAGTCGGGCCCCGCCACATTGCTGCGAACCGTCCCCGACGCGCCGTTCGCCAATTCCGGTAACTTACCGTTTACCGTCATGGCGCTGTTGTCGGAAGCCCACGACCCAAGGCGCTCCTCCATGATGGTCACAGACTCCACGCCGGGAAGAAGACGCAGCTTGTTCATCAACTCCCGATAAAAGGCGACGCCTTCGGGGACCGACTGTATGTCAGGCTTCACTCCGAAGACGACCAGGCCGTGAACCTGCATGCCCAGAGGTGTATTTTCCAGATTACGCAAGGTACGCACCAACAACCCACTACCCACCAGCAGCACCACACACAATGTCATCTGCATGAGCAACAATGATTCTGCTGGCGCGCGATTTGCCGGCATCCGTATGCGAGACCGCCGCGGATGTTTTCAGCGCCAGGGCCGGCCCGGCGGAGAGCACAACGCGCAGAGGCACCAGCCCGAACAAAAGCGTAGCCAGCGCCAAAATGCTGAGCGTGAAAAGCAGGGCGGTGTTGTCCGGGGCCAGGCTTGACTCGATCTGCGCCCAGGCCCCCAGCGCCCTGGTTGCCGAGTTGGCAAAGAGCCATGCCAGCAGCGCTCCGGCCGACACCAGCAGCAAGCTCTCGCTAAGAAGTTGCCGCAGCAGCTCCTTGCGTCCCGCGCCCAGCGCCAGCCGCAGCGAGAACTCGCGCTGCCGCGTGGCATTCCGCGCCATCAGCAACATGACGACATTGCTTAAAGCGATCAGCAGCACCAGCCCGACCATGCTCATCAGGATGCGCAACGGTTTGCCGTATTGTTCTTCGTATCCCGGGAAACCCCTTACCTCCTGCAGGCTGAGTACGGGTTTCTTTTCTCCCGGTTTTGGATTGCCAAGTCCAACATAGGCCGCTGTCTGAAATGCGGACTCAAGTTGCGCAACCGCCTGCGCCTGGTTTACACCCGGCGCCAGACGTCCAATCAGCCGCAGGCACCACCATGTGGGTCTTGCGATGTATGTTTTCCCTTCGTACACAGGAGCGCCCCAGGCATTCAGTTCTGCCCGGCTCTGCAAGGGAATCCAGAAATCTGTGGAACTCCCAGCCTCGACTCCTTCAAAGCCTTGCGTAGCAACCCCCACGATGGTCAGGGGGACTCTGTTTACATAAAGCGTTTTTCCCAGCACGTCCGGGGCGCTCGCGAAACGCCGAGTCCAATAGCTGTAGCTGATCACTGCAATGGGTGCGTGGTTCGACTCGTCCTGTTGGCTGAAACCGCGTCCGTACGCCAGCTTCACACCCAGGCCGGAGAAGAAGGTTCCACTCACCATGTCGCCCTCTGCCTGCTCCGGCTGCTCTCCATAACGGACAGCAACCTTGCTCGTGGCCAGGGGCGCGTAGGCCATCACCGGCGAGAGTCCCCGGTCTTGCCGCCGCAGCGCGTCATACACCGCATACGAGAAGGTTTCGTTTGAGTCGATGGTGCCCGTTCCACCAGGTGGGTTGGAGGTTCTTAGATACACCACGCGGGCGGGATCGGCCACCGGCAGCGAACGCAGCAGCACCGCGTTCATCACGCTGAAGACCGCCGTATTCGCACCAATACCCAGCGCCAGCGTGAGTACGGCGACCAAAGTAAAACCGGGCGTCTTTCTTAACTGGCGAAGCGCATATCTCAGGTTGTCGACGATTGCAGGCACGGCAGCCTCCCAGGCACCTACTCGGAGGAGCACGTGGCGGGCCAAACTTCTGCCGGCATCGCTCCAACCAAGTATTGGATTATTAACGCTTCACGAGGAAAGCTGCACCGCTCCTCAACAAAACTGAACACAACCGTTCGATTCCGGACAACTACCGAGCGTGGCCCAGCCACCCAGAGGTCGACTTGAGGCGCTGATTGACAGGCCGTTTGGACGCCTCTACGCTAAACCAATGGAAATACACCTCACCCCGGCCCTGGAAGCTTTTCTTCGCCAGGCTATCGAGAGCGGGAGAATCCATCATGCTGAGGAAGCGTTACAGCAAGCTCTTTCACCATGGGAGACGCGAGAGCGTGGCAGGCTCGACATTTTGTCCGCATTGGATGAGGCCGAAGGTGATCTAGAGACGGGCAACTTCTCAGACTACGGCGATGGCTCCCTGCCGAAATTAGGGGAAGAGCTGAAGCGCGAGGCGCGAGCATCGCTCAAGAGCAGCTTTAAGGGATGACTTACCGCATTAGCGGTCGAGCGCACCGTGACCTTATAAAAATATGGACAATGAATCTGCGGCCGACCGCTTCATCGATCTCATCACGCAGCGTTTCCAACTAGTTGGTGAGAATCCATATGCCGGAAGAAGTCGGGACGAGCTTCGCCCTGGCTATCGCAGCTTTCCCGTAGGGACGTGGTGGTTCTATCGCCTGTCGGAATCCGGTGTTCAAATCATGCATGTGCTACACGGGAAACGCGACCTGGACGCCCTGCTTGAGAGCTGAAAACCACGTGGTTGGATCGAACTCCCTCGGATCTACGTAATTCCCTTTCCTAACAGCTCTCTGTTCGAAACCAGACGGATCGCCTTTTCGGGACACGCCACGACACAGAGTCCGCAAGCCTGACACAAGTCCGCATGCGGCGTATAGGCGGTGAGTCTGCCGTGGGCCCGGTTCTTGAGCTTTCCCATGAAAGAGAGATTCGAGAAATCTTTCTCGTCGATCTGTCTTACCTCAAAAACATCGTAGGGGCAGACCTCCACGCAATCACGTTTTCCCTCGCAGGCATTGCGATCCACCACGGGCCGATAGGCGCCGGCTTCTGCCCCGCACTTCTCTCCGGGCCGATCTGGGCGTTGTGCGGCGCGCCGGGCTTTTTCCGAATTCAATCGCGGCCGGGTCTCTACAACAGTCATGGCTTCCTCCGGATTTCGTCAATTGCCCGGCGCAGGATCGCGAAGACTCGCTTTCTCTCCTCTGGGGAAGCGTCGAGCTTCTCGTGCAATGCAGCTTTGAGTTCATTCCGCAGCTCGCGAAATTCCGTCTTCATTTGCCGCCAGTCACTTCTGATCCCGCCGCGGGGGTCGCCCCCAAGGTCATCGCCCTCTTCGTTTTCCTCCGTGAATTGCTTTCGGAACTGGGAGACCTTGCGGCCGTAGCGTGCGAGCTGGTCCAAAGTTTCCTCAACACCCGCTCGGTTTTCATTCAGGTAGGCAGTACCCGCTTCGGTGATTCGGTAAAGCTTCTTGGTGCCTTCCGATTCCGAGGCTGTGTATCCCAGTTCCTCAAGATAGGTGAGCGCCGGGTAAACCATCCCTGGACTGGGCGAGTAGATGCCGCTGGAGTGCTCCTCGATGGCCTTGATGATCTCGTAGCCATGACCCGGCTTCTCGCTGAGCAAAGCAAGGATGATTAGCCTTAGATCCCCCGAGGCCAGCATTTTTGCCGCCCGCATTCCAGGGCCCATGAAGCCCCCGCCCATGCGGTCAAATGGCCTTCCTCTCCCCCCAAAGAAGCCGTGGCGTCCCCGCTCTTCGAAGAAAGAGAAGTCTTGATGATGATGTCGATGCATGTGTTTCGTCCTTTCTTTAAAATACATCTTAAGATATATCACAAGATGTATTTCTGTGGACAAAATGTTGCCTTACTACCGCATCCTCCCTGGATAAAAGCCCTTGAGTGCGCCGTAGTCCCTTGACCCGTGCGGACGTTGCAGGTCAAAAACGCTACTAAAGTCACATCGGGTAAAGCCGATGATGAGCCTGGGGAGGGTCGCTCACCATGACCCAGTCGTACAAAGTAACGGTAGCCCTGTTGGGCTTACTTCTTTCCGTTTTCACCTCGGCTACGGCCGCTGCTGCCGAAAAACCCCCGAAAGTGATCTTCTTCGGCGATTACCTTACCTATCACTGGACCAGTGGATTCGCGGCCAACAAAAACTGGATCAACGCGTCACTTCCTGGAATGAATTACCCAGGGCAGACATCTTCCGATGCGGCAGCCCGCTTCCAGGCCGACGTAGTAGCCCTCCATCCGGCGATCGTCCACATCCTCGTCGGTTCTGTCGATGCGGCGATCGCAGACGATGCAACCGGACCAACCGTGGTGGCGAATTTCATCGCCAACATAGAGAAAATGGTGCAGGAAGCTATAGCCGCTGACATCAAGGTAATCCTGGCAACCACTCCAGCAGGCAGCCCAAGCACCTTCGGGATCGTCCAGATGAATGCTTTCCTGGAGAGCTACGGGGCCGCGAACGACATCCCGGTGATCAACTACGACGACATGCTATGCGGTTGTGTCAGCTCTGTCGGCGGCTCCGGCATAGGATACATTTACGTGCCCCCGCAGACCAACTCCGTCCCGCTGATGGGCCCGTCGCTTATCCCTTCAGCCGCAGGGTATGCCAGGATGGCCCAGATGGCAGAAGCCGTCGTCGACTCGCTTTCCGGTGTGAAACTGAAATCAGGCTGGTTGAACAATGTAGAAGCAACGAATAGCGACATTGGGATCAGTAAAGCTTTGGCTAACGTCAACCAGGTATTCTCGAGCGCAGTTATCCAGTTCACGCCCTGGGGACTGTACAGCAACGGTGTCACGAGAGCCCTGTATAACAGCAACTCTGCCGGCTCCAGCGGAGCCTGGACTTCCAGCAATCCTTATGTAATGTACGTAAGCCAAACCGGATTGGCATGGGCGATGTCAGCCGGCACAGCCACCATCCACTACACTTCTCCAACCGGCGTTCGCTTCTCGGAATGGATCATGACGGTTCATGAGAGCGAATAGGATTGACACTCTGGGCAGAACCCTTATCGTAAAAGGTCCTCCGTCCTCTCGTCGGATGGAACGATTGATTTGAGTCATCAATTTTCGAACGTGGAAACATCGAGTGCCATCCGCTCTTCAACATCTGAGAAACTTCATGCATGGAACCTGAGAAAAGAGCGCGATTTCTGCTGAACGCTGCTTGCCTGCTGTTCTTTATCAACTGTGTCCATGCGCAGGAGACGATCGTTGCTATCCGTCACGCCGAGAAACCCGCGACGAGCCTGGGGCAGCTTACCTGCAAGGGACTGAACCGCGCGCTGGCGCTGCCCAAGGTGCTCGTTCCACGCTACGGTAAGCCTGACCGGATTTACGCGCCCGATCCCGGTACACGGATCGGACAGCAGGGCAATTTGAGCTACTCCTATGTGCGTCCGCTCATGACCATTGAGCCGATAGCTATCCAGCTGGAGATGCCGGTGAACGCCTTGATCGGCTTCAAGAATGTCGGCCAGCTCCGAAAAGAACTGCTGGCTCAAGAAAACGAGAATTCGGTAATTTTATCTGGCCTGGGAACACTCGTATCTGAACGAATTTGCGAAGCGGTTACTCAAGGCTTATGGAAAGGATCCATCGCTTGTTCCCGACTGGCCAAATGACGAGTATGACCGGATTTACGTCTTCCGTATCAAGGACGTGGATGGAAAGAAGGATTTGACGTTTAGCGTCGAGCAACAGGGGCTGACCAACTCACTAAGCGACAAGTGCCCGGCGCAGTGAAGCGGCTCCGACCCGTGTGGAACCACACGGGGAATCATGTGGCGGCCTCTATAGGAACGAACGCTTTGCCCAGGTAATCTCAATGGGTGTGACCACCTCAGTAAAAAGGAGATTCCCTTTATGCCTCCAGCAACTCTGCAATCCACAACCCTCGATGATGCGCCGGCCTACTGGTTTCTCAACACCCTCCATATCCTTTTGGCCAAAAGCCAATCGACCGGAGGCGCCTATTCCCTCATTCATCTCACCGCGACTCCGGGCTTCGCGACGCCTTACCACCTTCACCACATGGAAGACGAATCGTTCTACGTGTTGGACGGAGAGTTCACTTTCTACTGCGACGGAAAGAAGACGGTCCTGGGATCCGGTGGATACATCTTTCTTCCCCGCGGAGTACCTCACGGGCTTAAATGCAGCAGCCAAAAGGACTCTCGCATCCTCACCCACGTAATGCCAGGTGGTGACGTTGGGTTTGTTGGAATGATGCTCGAGATGGCTGTGCCCGCCACGGACCGAATCTTACGAAACCCAACACCGCCCGACCTTCAACGCCTCAAGATCCTCTGCGAAAAAAACCAGATCGACATTCTTGGACCACTGCCGGAATGATTCCAATTCCGGGGGTCCACTCCATCATGTCGCCGAACTCGGAACCTCCCCTGCGGTATGCGCTCCACTGCCTGTGCTTGCGCTGTAGAATCACTGCGGAAGTTTAGGTCGCCCTCCGCGGGTGAGTCCTGATGGAGACATGATGAGCAAAAACATTGTTTTGTGTGCCGATGGGACCTGGAACACTCCGCACGGCGTTGCGGTGACCGTTGTAGACACCAACGTTCGCAAACTCTACCTGGCGCTCACCAACGACGCATCGCAGCTCAAGTATTACGACAGCGGCGTCGGTACCGATGGAACCCCGATTGACCATCTGACGGGCGGCGCCATGGGAGAGGGTCTCTTCCAGAAAGTGCAGGATTGTTATGCGTTCCTGGGAAATGTCTACGATCCAGGCGACAAAATCTTCCTCTTTGGATTCAGCCGTGGAGCCTTCACTGCGCGCAGTATCGGTGGCATGATCGCCGGTTTTGGTGTCCCGTCGATCAACCTGGATAATCAAACTGTGCCTTCGATATTTGCCGCCTACCGGGAGCCCGATCCAGACAAAAAGAAGAATTTGAAAGACCAACTGACAACTGCGTATGGTTTGCAGGACGTCACCGTCGAAATGGTCGGGGTGTGGGATACAGTAGGATCGCTGGGAATCCCAGGGATCTTTTTCAACGCGTTGAATGCGAAAAAATATGGCTTCCTCGACACCACCATTCACCCCTGCATCAACCATGGATACCATGCCGTCTGCATTGATGAAAGACGCGCCCAGTTCAAGCCGACACTGTGGACCAGGTCCGACGGATCGGCACTTGAAAACAATGATCAGGTCCAGCAGGTCTGGTTTCCCGGTGTACATTGCGACGTCGGGGGAAGCTATCCGGAGTCTGGGCTCTCCGACATCACATTGAGCTGGATGCTGCGGAAGGCAAAAAAACATGGCCTTGTATTTTTTCCGGAAGCGGAAGCGAAATACCTCCAACCTGCCTTGAACGACGTCGCGGGCCAGGCTCATGACGAATGGAAGATTATTCCTTGGGGAATACCGGAACACCGGAATATCCCATCCGTCGCGACCATGTCAAATACCGTGCAGGCGCGGTTGGATGGGGATACTCATTACGCTCCCGAAAACGTCAGGATGGCTGGGCGGAAGCTGACAGGGTACTCCATCGCTCAAGTGCTGCCGTACAACGATGTCTAAAATGAGGCAGAGAATTAGGGCGAGTCGGCGACATCAAAACGCGCTGTAGCTCAAACTGGTGGCGACGTCGCGATCAATGGTGAATTCCTTTTCCGTATGGGTCATCTGAAACAGCTCCAGGAGGCGTCGAGTTATCCCGGCAAGTCGAAGCTTAGAACCCGCCTCGCGGGCAACTCCGTCCAGGTAGAGCAATACTCCCAATCCCGAGCTGTCGGCGTATACAACCTTTGAGAGGTCAAGGATCAGGTTCAGACCCCGTTCGCCGGCGGAGGACGCCAGCTGTTTTTTCAGCGCCTGCAACTCATCACCATATGCCAGCCGGCCATTGAGTTCAACAAGAATCACGTCTTGCTTTGGACGTCGCGTCACCCATTCAAGCCCCATCGTGCAGACACTTTAACACACACGCGCGAGGTTGCAAGACCTGACGTTCTTACAATATCTATCTTCTTCGAGCAGTATTCGGTGTGCGAGTGCGCAGTCTTCTCGAAATCTATGAGGACTCCGTGTCCTTCTACGCACCGGACATTTGCTTCGCAGATGGTAGCGGCATTTCTACTTGGACCACCGAGACCATCGAGCTCTATTTGCGAGAAGCGTGAATGAATTGACATCCCTAGGCTTCTATGGATTAATAGGCTAAGTTGGGAGCAACGCCATCCGACTTCTTCGTCGCATCTTGAATCTACTTTTCCGTCCCACCGTAGACCGGGAGATCGATGCTGAGCTGCAAGCGCACATCGAAATGAAGGCTGCGGACAATATCGCGGCAGGCATGCCGCCGGAAGAGGCCCGGCGTGATGCGCTGCTGAAATTTGGCAACCCCACGGTCATGAAAGAGAAAGTGGCTGGTGTAGATGTGGCGTTAGGCCTTGCCAGCGTCGTGAGCGACATTCACTACGCCTGCCGAAAACTACGCAAATCACCTGGGTTTGCCATCACGATCATTACAACCCTGGCCCTTGGCATCGGGGCCAATACAGCCATCTTCAGTATTGTGGATGCCGTACTCCTGCGGCCGCTTCCCTACAAGAATGCCGATCGCCTCGTGGTTGTTTGGCAGACCGATGCGGCGCATCGCGGCGTAGGCGCATGGTTTGATCCTTACCGCGAATTTGAAGAATGGCAACGTGGGAGCCGCAGTTTCGAAAAGTTAGCCGCGATGAGCTGGGCGGCCACGAGCGACACTATGATCTGGCGGGGTAAACCGGTTGCGCTCCTCGCTCTTCCGGCCAGTAGCAACTTCTTCTCCCTGCTCGGCGCCGAAGCCCAAATCGGCAGAACATTTCGCCAGGCGGATCTGAACAGTCCCTGCACCTTGGTCCTCGCTTATCCGTTCTGGCAACAAAAGCTGGGTGCACCCAAAGACATTGCCGGGCAAACACTGACCGTGGGCCCACTTTCCTGTGTTGTCGTCGGCGTGATGCCGCAACAATTCGCGTTCTATCCCAAACAAGCAAACGCATGGTCCCTGATTACCCCCGCAAGCGCATTCGTGCAGAAGCCGTGGGATTCGATGACCGGCGTCTTTGGATTATTGAAACCAGGAGTCACCCACGCTCAAGCAGAAGCGGAACTCGACGCCATGCAAAAGAGAGTCTCACCCGAAGCTCCGGCATCGCTGTCCACGCTCGCCTCCGCGACGCCGATTGTGCTGAGCTTGCAGGATAATTTCACCTGGCTGGCGGGAAGAAATCTGCGCCGGGGACTTTGTCTACTGTCCGGTGCAGTCAGCCTCATCTTGCTCATGGCGTGCTTGAACGTGGCCGGTCTGCTGCTTGGCCGCGCGATGGAACATGCACGCGAGATGGCCATTCGTACTGCATTGGGTTCCGGCCGTGCGCGGCTCATCCGGCAAATGTTGACCGAGTCGTTAGTGCTGGCCCTCTGCGGGACGGGCACGGGCGTTCTCTTGGCCCTGCTGATGCTTCACTGGTTCCGGGCTGTAAACCCGGTGGAATTGCCGCCCGGCAATGTGGTATCTCTCCACTGGCAGGTTCTTCTGTTCGCGGCGCTCCTGGGCTTTAGCTCGGCCATCGTTTTTGGGCTGTTGCCGGCGTGGCAGGCTTCGCGGGTCGACCTGAACTCTGTCCTCAAGAACAATCAACGCGGTATGGGAGCGAGCGCTTCCGCACAGCGCGCTTCACAGGTATTGGTGGTGATGCAGATTGCGCTTTCGCTCATGCTCTTTGTTGGAGCAGGGTTGCTGGGGGCAAGCATGTGGCGGATGGCTTCGACCCCATTGGGCTATCGCACTAATCATGTCTTGACAGCGACCGTCAATCTTCCCCAAGGACACTACGGCGACAACGAAGGGAAAGCCAGATTTGCTGCCGAACTCTCCAGAAGGGTCTCCGCGATGCCCGGCGTCGAGGCTGTCGCGGAAGCTTCGTACTTTACTCCCGGGGGGGAAAATCCATTATCGGTTGAGGGAGATCCCGGCAGATTTTCCGCAGGCGGCATTGCCACCCAGAGCGTGAGCGCAAACTTCTTCGACGCGATGCAGATTCCATCGTTTCGCGGCAGAGTTTTTAACACCCAGGATGGTACCGACACCCGACAAGTTGGCATCGTCAACCAGGCTCTTGCCAATCGATATTTCCCCCATGATGATCCGGTCGGACATGCCGTCAAGCTAAGCCGTGCTGACGATCCATCGCGCCCATGGCTCACGATTATCGGCGTGGTGGCCGACGTCAAGGTAACGACTGTTTTTCAAGAGATGGGTTATGTTGTGCAGCCCACGGTCTATCGCCCACTCACCCAGGACGCGCCGGGCTCTCTAGCCCTGATGGTTCTAGCGAAAGACAAGTCGTCGGGATTAATCAGCGGAATAGAAGAGCAGCTTGCCGCGATGGATCGTAGCCTCCTATTGGCTGACCCGGGAACCCTCGAAGACCAGCAATCGGCTGTACTTTCTCAACCTCGCTTCCGCACCGTCCTCTTCGCCAGTTTCGCAGGATTGGCTTTATTGCTGGCGGTGGTTGGATTGTATGGCGTCCTAACACAGATGGTCGCACAGCGAACGCGAGAAATGGCCATCCGCATAGCTGTAGGAGCCAACCGTGGAGAAGTCTTAGGCCGCGTCTTGCGCAAAGCCATCATTCTGGCAGCGCTGGGGATTACGCTGGGCGTGACCGGCTCAGCCCTCGCCGTCCGCGCTCTGGCTGGGCTGCTCTATGGAGTGCGCGCGGAGAATACCGCAATGTTTGTACTCGCTTCCATCGTCTTGACCCTGACCACACTCGTGGCCAGTTGGAATCCCGCCTGGCGCGCTGCCAACATCGACCCCATGCAGGCCCTTCGTTCCGAGTGAACTTTCCGCGACTGCCGGTCACTGCACGGTAATTGTCACATTCGTCGAGGCCGTGATCTTCGCATTCGTCGCGTCTGTCCCGGTCAGGCGAAAGGTGTAGGTACCCGCGGTCGTCGCGATTGTATTGGGTGGAAGACTGGAGCTTGAGCCGGCACCTCCGCCGCAGCCCGTTACCCCAGCAGCTGCGATGACTCCACAGAGAATGACCATGGCAAATACCCGCCGGCGGCGCCATGACGGTACGCCGAATAACAGAGCCAACGTCAAAATGCCCCCTCCCCGCCAGCTCTTCCAATCCTTGAGTCCTGGTCGAACGAGAGCGCTGCTGGTGGAGGCCGCAGTTGTTTTGACAGTCAAGCTCGCCGCAGCGTTCCCACCGCCAGAGACTGTGACGCTGTTCGGACTAAGGCTGCAAACCGGTAAGCTCTGCGCACCCGTTGGAGAAGTAGTGAGCGCACAGGTTAAGTTCACGGTGCCGGAATAGGTGCTCCCCGCTGATAACGTGACTGTCGCAGCAATGGCGCTGCCAGGTGCGACTGGACCCGGGTTGGACACTGCGATCACAACCGGGGCTAATGTGATCGTGGTTGTCCCAGAGGCAACTGAGTAATAGGCGTCGCCAGAGTAGTTCGCCACAAGTGCATTGGAACCGGCGTTCAAGGCTCCGGCCGGAACGTTAAACGTTGCTGAACTGCCGGAAAGAGGCTGCTGACCCCTGTATGAGCCCCCGGCCAGGGTCATCGTGCCCGTCGGGGGTGATTGCCCGCTTACCCCAGCGACAGAGACAGAAACACTAACGGGCTGTTCATTGGTGACCGTTGTAGCCGACGGGGTTAACGTCAACGTCGCTGTTGCTGTGCCAATCGCCTGAGTCACCGTCACAGCCGCGGACTGCGCGCCACTGGTGTAATTGATGGTGCCGGGAACGTCAGGAGTATAGGTCACCGTCAGGGTTTGCGTACCAACCGGAAGTGCTCCCGCAGCCACACTGAAGGCGGCGGCGCCGTTCGTGAGCGCCTGTTGCGCGTTGAGCCCACCCCCGCTCAGCGCCACCGAGCCTGTAGGCGTTGGGCTGCCGCCTGGGCCGGCGACGGCCACCGCAACTGTCAGCGCCTGCGCGGTGGTGATGCTGGTCGAAGATGGGGTAACCGTCACCGTGGGCGCGATCGCTCGAGCGGCCGGCGAGACTTCCCTCACTCGATAGTTGTACGAATCGGCAAGATACAGATTGCCGGAAGCATCAAATACGATTCCCTGTGGCCCCTGGATCTGTGCGATTGTGGCCGAGCCGCCGTCTCCAAAATAGCCCGGATATCCATTGCCGACTGCCTTCGTAATCATGCCGCTGCTCGCGGCGACTTCGCGCACCACGCCAGGCCAGTTCGCGATGTACAGGTTTCGGGCGGAGTCCAGCGCCAACCCGTAAGGGTCTACCTCCGCAGCGGTGGCTAATCCCCCATCACCGCTGCTGCCATACGGATTGCCGTTGCCGGCGACGGTCGTGATAATCCCGGTCGTGGCCGCCACCTTGCAAACCCGACCCAAGGTAAGAGATCCGATGTAGAGGTTGCCCGCGTTGTCGAACGCCAACGAATAGGGCTCTTGCAGGCTGGCGCTGGTAGCCGGACCGTTCTCCCCGCTGTAGCCTTGTTTTCCATTCCCGGCCACGCTGGTGATGATGCCGCTACTTGCCGACACCATGCGCACTTCGTTATCGAAGGAATCGGCAATGTACAGATTGCCAGCGGCATCCAACGCCAGGCCCTGGGGAGCCCCCAAGTACGCCGCTGTGGCAAGGAATCCGTCTCCGACATGACCCGGAGCCCCAAGTTGTCCAGGGAATCCCGCAATGGTTGCGATCAATCCTGTGCTCGCGTTGACTTTACGCACGACGCTGCTATTGGCATCGGAGATATACAGATTCCCCGCGCTATCTACCGCGATCCCGCTCGGCTCGTTCAGTTCGGCGCTGGTTGCCGGGCCGCCGTCTCCACTGAATCCTGGCGTTCCGTTGCCCGCCACGATCGAGAGATTTCCTGTGGCCGCTGTCACCATCCAGACAACATGGTTGAGCGTGTCCGTGAAAAACAGGTCGCCGGCGCTATCGATCGCCATGGCTGTAACCATGCCGATCTGGGCGCTGGTCGCGGGCCCTCCGGCACCGGTAAACCCGCTCACCCCATTTCCAGCAACAGTCTTGATGACTGTGGTGGGAGGAGACGTGATGGTGTAAGCGGCGCTAAGAGGGGTGCTTGTCAAGTGGCCCGGCGCTAAAGCAACTGCCTGGACGGTCACTGACCCGGACACCTTGATCGGCCCGTTGTAGCCTGATGCGCTCGTACTGGAGGCTGCTCCGTTGGTTGTTATGTAGATAGAAGCTCCGGGAGTGGCATCTGTGATGGTTACCGTTTGCGGAGTAGGATAAGTTCCCGCCGCCACAGAGACAACCGGCGCGGCGGTGGCGGAGTTGGGGGGAAGCGCAGCGGCAGTGACTACACGAATGCGGTCGAATCCGTTGTCCGCAATGTACAGATTGCCGGCCCTATCGAAGGAAATTCCCATTGGAAAGCAGAGCGCCGCGCTGGCTGCTGGGCCCCCGTCCCCAGCGAAGGAAGTGCAAGAAGTTCCATTACCATTGCCGGCTACCGTATTGACAAGACCGGTGCTTGCGGTCACTTTCCGGATGACCTGGTTGTTGCTATCGGCTATGTAGAGGTTGCCTGCGCTATCGAGAGCCACATCTGTTGGAAGGCGAAATTCAGCGCTGGTCGCCGGGCCGCCGTCTCCGCTATAGCCGCCTCCATCCGGGCCCGGCAGGTTGACGCCTGCGACCGTTGAGATCACTCCTGTGCCGGCGGTCACCTTGCGAACCACCTGGTTATCGGTGTCGGCGATGTAGACATTCCCGGAGCTGTCCACTGCAACTCCCTCCGGGCTGTCGAATTCGGCTGCGTTGGCCGGACCGCCATCCCCGGCATAACCGAATAGCCCGCTTCCGGCAAATGTCGTGATGATTCCGGTCTTTGCAGCTACCTCGCGTATCCGGCTGTTGGAAGTGTCTGCGATGTACAGGTTCCCAGCGCTATCAACCACAGTTCCATTCGGATATTGCAACTGTGCATTGACAGCCGTGTTTCCATCGCCCGAATAGCCCGGCGTCCCGTTCCCAGCAACCGTTGTGATCACTCCGGTAGCTGCCGCGATCATGCGAACCCGATGGTTAAGCTCGTCTGAGAAATACAAATCGTCCGCACCGTCGAGCGAAAGACCGGTGGGCACGTTGAGTTGCGCGCTGGTCGCGGCGCCGTTGTCGCCGCTGTACCCGGAGACTCCCGTACCGGCAATCGTGGTGATGATTCCCGTACCTGCAGCGACCCTGCGGATCACATTGTTGGTAGCGTCGGCCATGTACAGATTGCCGGCGCTGTCTACGACGGTCGAGTTGGGGTAGTTCAAATTTGCTAAGACGGCCGGGCCACCGTCACCCGCATAGCCAGAGAAACCGTTTCCGGCCAGGGTATAAATGAACGATGACGCGGACGATCCTATGATGTACTGGGCGCTTACCGGCGTACTCATCGAATACCCGTTAGCAACAGCGACCGCAACCAGCGTCTCGGATGTGGAGACGTTGATCGGCCCGGAGTATCGTGTGGAACTCGTCGTGGGTAAAGATCCATTGGTCGTGTAGTAGATCACGGCCGCTGACGCAGAATCGGAAATGCTCACCGTCTGGGCGCCGGGATACACGCCAGCGGCAAGCGATAGAACCGGGGCAGCTGTAGGCGGTAGGTTCAGGTTGTAAGTTACACTCGCGTACGTGCTCTGCTGGTAGCCGGTGGCCGTGGCGTACGCCTGAATGCTTTGATACCCCTGCTGGGAAATCGTGATCGGGCCGGTATATTGTACGAATCCGCTGCTAGCAGAACCTCCGGAAGCCTGGTAGTAAATGGTAGCTCCCGCAGTTGCGTCCGAAATCGTTACCGTCTGGCTCGAAGTATAAGTGCCCGCGGCTGGCGAGATCACGGGCGTCGCCACCTGCACAATGAGTGCCGTTGCGCTCGAGATGCTGGGAACGTAGTTGGCGTCTCCGGGATAGCTGGCAAAAACCTGGACAGGGCCGGGGCCTACCGGCGAAAAGTTTGTTACCGTCGCGGTAACAGTTTGCGTGGGTTGCGTCAGCAGAATAGGGACGACGCCATCCTGGCTAGGCACGGCCAGGTCCAGAATGCCATCGCCATTAAAGTCTGCGGCTGCGAGATAACCCGAGCCCAATTGCGACTCTGCACTCTCCGCAATTCCAGCGGAAAACGTGCCATCGCCTTTGCCCAGGCAAATGCCAAGAAGGCCATGCCAGAATTCCCCTACGGCCAGGTCTGCAATGCCGTCCTGGTTGAAATCGCTAACTACAATTTGCTTGAAGTTCAAGCCGGGGACGGAAGGCCCCTCATTTGCCTTGAAGGTTCCATCGCCATTGCCTAGAAGGATCGTCAACGGAGTACTACTGGCCCCGGCGTCATAGTCTGCAACCGCTAAATCGAGAATCCCATCGCCGTTGAAATCGGCCACCGTTACCCAAACTGGCGATGTGCCCACCGAAGTGGTCGGAAGGGCTGCAAATGTGCCATCACCTTTGCCCAGCAGAATGGTGAGAAAACCGCTCTCAGATGCGTTCGTCACGACAAGATCGAGAATCCCGTCCCCATTGAAATCACCAACAGCGACGTAGTCGAGCTGGCTGCCGGCTATAGGGTTGCTACTCGTCGCCGCAAAGGTTCCATCTCCATTGCCGAGGAAAATCGACACCGATTCGCCGTTCACCACGGCCAGATCGGGGATGCCGTCAAAGTTGAAGTCCCCCGCGGCGATCGACTGTGGAGTGCCGTTCGTGTCCAGAGTCGGTGCCGCCGTGAAGGTGCCATCCCCATTGCCCAGAAGGATGGTGACGGTAACCTGGTCGACACTGGTCACGGCGAGATCCGCCTTGCCATCGCTATTAAAATCCGCGACGGCGATTGAATCGGGGTAGAGGCCAACGGTGGGACTGGTCGCGGCGGCTGTAAAGGTCCCGTCTCCGTTGCCCAAAAGAATGGCTAGTAACACCTGCCCGGAGTTAGAGTCGGATACGGCAAGATCGGGAATGCCATCGCCATTAAAATCCGCGGTCGCGACCGCGTTCGCCTCTTGCGTCAGCTTGGGGATACTCGAATTGAAAAAGCTTAGCCCTGTCGTACCCGGGCCTGGCGCGGCGGTGGCGAGCACGGCGTTACTGGTGGGGTTCAAGAAGGAGATGTTCCCCGTCGGCGCCGGTATCGTGGTGGAGTTAACGACCCCGGCAACGGTAGCCGTCAAGGTATAGTTCCCGGGCAATCCAGTTTGCACAAGTGTAGTGGTGGTTGCATACCTCCCGGTCACGGTTAGCGTTGCAGTGTTGGACACGCCTGCGACTTCGCTCTTTGTCCCCCGGAATGATGCGATATAACTGTGGGTTCCGATCCCCGGCCGGAACTTTAGCGTCGCCGTTCCCGCGCTCGTCAGCTGCGCTGTGCCGAGCAAATGAATGTCAGTGCAGTACTTCGCCGATGCGTCGCAAAAGCTCACCTGTCCGGTCGTTACCGGAGCCGTCCCAACTTCCACCGCCGCAGTCAGGGTGACAACCGTCCCCGTGGTGACCGTAGTTACCACGCTACCGTTGGATGTCACCGCGAGAGTGGTCACCGTTGGGATTCTGTTTTCTGCGGAAGCGTCACTCCAAACCCCGCTTAACACAGCAAAGGCGGCCAGGCACAACCCTATCCACTTGGCTGCCTGGGTTGCACGGAGGATACTACGCTCAAAAATTAACAAGACCATAGAGCAGCAAACAAACAAGAGGCAAGAAACCATGGCCGCCTGACACCTGCACGAGGGTGACGTGAATCATTGATAGAAATCGGGGGAACCGTCAGAATATCACTCACTATTGATCACAATTGGATTTAGTCCACCGTAAGAGTCACTGTGGTTATATGCGAAAGATGTCCGGAGGTAGCGGTCACCGTAATGTTGTAAGTCTGCGTGCCCTCTTGGCCAGTGCTGGTGCCGCTGCTTCCCTGACCGCCTCCGCAGCCCAGCAGGCTGCCACAGAGAGCCGCTCCCAATACTCCAACGCAAAGCAAACTGAATCGCCGGCTCGCAAACCTTCTCCGGCGTACAAAGGGCAGCAGAATACAGGCCACAGCAACCTCGGCAAGCGTTCTCCCTCTCTCCCCCTTCCTCTTCATCAAGGCTGTTTGCGCCGGCGCCTGAATAGTTAAAGTTACATTCGTAGATCCCGCGCCAGCGGCAATGGTTTGCGGCGAAAACGAGGCGACCGCTCCTGGTGGCAGACCGGTGGCCGTCAAGCTCACAGCGTCTGCAAACGTGGACCCGCCCTGGGGCTGAACGAGAAAGCATAACTAGCGGTTCCACCCGGTTGAATGGTCTGAGCCGCCGGATCGCCTGCTCCCAAAGTCACCTGAAAGTCCTGCACTGTCTCCACAACGGCAGCGCTGGTCAACGGTGTAAAGTTGGCGTCCCCACTGTAAGCCGCGGTGATGGAATGTTGTCCAGCAGTGAGGGTTGAGAGGGTAAATGCGGCCACGCCATTCGTCAGCATACCTGTCCCCAACGGTGCGCCACCGTCAGCGAACACGACGGTCCCGGAGGGCGTGCTGTTCGGCGAGGAAACAGTGGCTGTAAAGGTCACGGCGGTTTGCACCAGTGCCGGGTTCGGCGCCGCGCTGAGGGCGACCGCCGCCACCGCCGTCTGCGCTTTCCCGGCCACCGAAAAGGTTGCCTGCTGGGTGCCCGCCAGGTATTCCTCCGATACTGCCTGCGATGCCTGGATCGTCACCGTCCCGGGGCCAGTCAAACTCACCGTCGAACCACGGATGGTCGCTGGACCACTGACGACTGAGTAGGTGATTGCCCCGCTCGAGTTCGACGTTGCCATCACCGGGAACGGCGGATCTCCATAAATATGGTTCGGAATCGTGAAGGTGATCGTCGGTGCCGCGGCGCTCACCGTGTAGGCCTGACTGTTCGAGCTCGTCGCGGCGAGGTAATGTTCCCCGGCAAAGGACGCGGTTAGGGAGTCCGTCCCTGCGGGAAGCGTGGAAACCGTCAAGCTGGCCACCCCCCCGGAAAGGACGCCTGTACCGACGACGTACCCCGCCTGGGTGAAGGTCACGATTTCGCCGTCGGAACTATGCACCGGCGTGAAATATGGATGCAACGTCGCAGTGATTGTTACCGGCTTGCCGTAGGTACTGCTGGCCGGCGGATTCGCAGCGATCACCATACCGGTAGGCAACGGTTTCGAAATCAGCGTCACCGTGTCTGAAGTGCTGTCCCGGAAAGCCGTGTCACCCGGATAAGCGGCAGTCACCGCTTGATTGTTCACTCCCATCAGTGTTATTCCGGTCGCCGTTGCCGTCGCCGTCTGCGTCAGCTGGGTGAGGAACACCGAGACAGTATTGGCCGTCGGAAAGTTCGGCACCAATATATCCGGAAGGCCGTCTCCGTTCACGTCCGCGGTTATGGGGTTGTACAACGGCGAAGAGAAGGATGCCGCCGTTTTCGTAAGTGTTCCATCCCCATTGCCGAGAAAAAGCGTGACCGCACCGCCGTACGACGTAGCCGCGGCTATGTCGGCAAGGCCGTCATGGTTAAAGTCTGCCACGATCGGGGCTGGTGCCAGTATCGACCCGGGAGTGCTGGAGGGAACGGGCGTGAATGTTCCATCGCCGTTGCTCAAAAATACAGTGAGCGTTTCCGAGCCTTCTCCACCAACCAGATCAGTCTTGCCATCTCCGTTGAAGTCGGCAGCTGCCACCAGCCCCTGGATAGTAGGGTTTGTTGCCGGCCGGTTAAAGGTGCCATCGCCGTTGCCTAGGTAGATGGCCTGAATACCAAGGTAACTCCCTGACACTGCAAAATCGGGTTTCCCGTCGCCATTAAAATCGCCTACCAAAATCGGCCCGGGAACTGGAACCCCGACGCCACCGCCAAAGTTGGAAATCACCTGACCGCCGGTAAAGGTCCCATCTCCGTTCCCCAGCAACACCTGGACTGTAGGGACCACGCCCAGCATGTTGTCCTGTCCGGTGGTGACCATAAGGTCCAGAATGCCATCTCCATTGAAGTCGGCCATTGCCAGATAGAACGCATTGCTGATCGACGGCTCGGTCAGCACCGTAAAGGTGCCATCACCTACGCCGAGCAATACCGTCATCTGGTCGTAGCCGTGGGCTACGACCAGATCCGTAATCTCATCTCCATTCACGTCTCCGGCTACGACGCTCCCGCCGGCAATCGAGGGGTTCACACCCTGGTGAAACGTGCCGTCGCCGTTGCCTAGAAGCACCATCAAGGTTGGGTCAATATCGCTGGCGACTGCCAGGTCAACAATGCCGTCACCGTTGAAGTCGCAGACCGCGACAGAAATGGGTTCGGAGCCAGCCGGCACCTGGATGGGCGGAGCCACATGGATTCCCGGCGTCCCGTGCCCTAAAACTGCAGTCGCCAGGGTGGAGTTCTGACTCGACGTGTCGACAAATGTAACCGTACCTGTCGGTAACGGCGCCCCGATAGCATCCACGTAACCGATTGTGGTCGCGGTCAAAGTGTAATCGCTTCCATCCCCGCTTGCCGTCAGGCCGGTAGTCGTCGCGAATGTGCCCGTGACAGCCAGCGCGACCGCCGCCGAACTGCTCGCCGCATAACTTGAAGTTCGCAGGAAGGCCGCTTTGTAGCTGTGTGTACCGATACCAGGAACAAACTTGAAGGTTGCCATTCCGGCGCGGGTCATCTGCGCTGTGCCTAGCACATGCACGTCTGCACAATAGGGTGCGGAGGCATCGCAGAAGTTGAAGATACCCGCCGAGATCAAAGGCGTTCCGTTCACCAGCACGCTCGCCGTTAAAGTCACGGCTTTGCCCGCCCCAACCGTAGTGACTGGCTGGCCGTCGGCCGTGATGCTCAGGCTGGTGGTGGTGGCCGGCGCGGCTCCTCCCACAGAAAATTCGCGCACCCCCGAGGTGCTGCCGACGAACGTTTCGTCCCCGCCATACCTTGCCGTCAGAGTATTCATGCCCACGGGCAAGGTCCCCAACTGCAGCGTCGCCACTCCGCTTTGCAGAGTTGCAGTGCCCACTGGGTAGCGTCCGGAATAAAACGTGATCGTTTCGCCATCGCTGGTTTTGCCCTGGGCGCTATATGGGCTCAGCGTCGCAGTGAGGGTAACTTGTTGACCATAGGCCGCGCTGCTCCCCGGGTTGGCAACGAAATCGAGAATAGTCATCACTGGGTTGGGGTCAGTGAGTGGTGTTAGCCCGATCGGCGGCGAGATGCTGGGGACGTATGGCCCGCTGTCCGGGTAATTCGCCGTAACCATGTGCGTTCCGGTGCCCACAACCGTAACGCCGGTGGCCGTGGCAACAGAAGTCATCGTGGGCTGGGATAGATACGCAGCCAGTCCGAGGGTGTACGTCGTTATCAGGTCTGCCGCACCGTCCCCGTTAAAATCGGCGGTCAGCAGCGCCCCGGCGGCATTGTTGCCGGTCGACAGCGTGCCCGCGGCCGCAAAGGTGCCATCGCCGTTGCCCAGAAAAGTCGAGTCGCTATGGGAGGAAAAATTTGCCACGGCAATATCGGCCTTACCGTCACGATTAAAGTCGCCCACCACGATCGTTCTCGGTCCCAGCTGAACCGTCAGATTCGCGGATGCAGTAAACGATCCATCACCGGCCCCAAGGTAGACAGAAACGAATCCATCGTCCATCAGGAAATCGGGATCTTCCACGGCATTTGTGTCTGCGATGTCCAGTATGCCGTCTCCATTGAAATCGGCCACTGCGGGAGCATAGGAATAGCCTGTGCTGGGGAGCGTGACCCCCTCGCGGAACGTGCCGTCTCCGTTGCCCAGCAGGATCGTCAGTCCATGGCCGGCATAGACAATGTCCAACACCCCATCCTTATTGAAATCGCCCACCGCAAAATTCATAAAGGCTGCTGTGGTAGACGGTCCAACAGCGAAGGTTCCATCACCGTTGCCGAACAGGATATGGAGAGACCCACCATCCGTGACCGCGAGATCCTCGTTGCCGTCGCCGTTGAAGTCCCCGCCCTCAAGATTGTCGACGCTTATCTCCTGGGCGGGTGTTGACGCCTGGGGTGAACGTGCCGTCTCCATTGCCAAGATAGATGGTCAGGTTATTCGTCTGCTGGGTGTAGAAGCTCACAGCCACATCCTGCCGGCCGTCGCCATTGAAATCTCCCACCACAAGTCTCGGAAGCATTGACCCCGATGTTGGTACCGTTTTGTGCGGCGGTGAAGGTTCCATCACCGTTTCCGAAAAGCACGGCCAATTGGTTTGGTTGGCCAGACACCACGTAGACCAGGTCCAACTTCCCGTCACCATTGAAGTCACCGGCCACAACGGCGCCATAGACATTCGAGAATGGCTCAACCAGGCTGTTCCAATTGACATTCGTCGAGTTCGGAACCAGTGCTTGGGTCGAGATTAAGGTATTGCCGTTCGTGGTATCGACAAACCCCACGCTACCCGTGGGCGCTATCGTTCCCCCGGCGCTGACCACGGACGCATTCAGGGTGTAATTGCCGGGAACTCCGCTTGCAGTGAGATTCGTCGTTGTTGGATACGTGCCCGTCACGGTGGCTACCGCGACCGTGGAAGTGCTGCGAGCAGAATTTGCCGTCCCTGCGAACACTGCTTGATAGCTGTGGCTGCCGATCCCCGGAACGAACCGGAGAACGGCCGTTCCTGCGCCAGTCAGCTGCGCGGTCCCTATGAGGTGGACGTCTGTGCAGTAACTTACGTTAGCATCGCAGAAATTGACCTGTCCCTGGATGACCGGCTTGCCACTCATGCTGACCACTGCGGTCAAGGTGATGACGGTACCCGGCGCAACCGAAGACGCCTGCCCTGTCGCCGGGGTGACGGTCAAAGTGGTCACTGTCGCCGGGGGCTGCGCCCAGGCGAAACCCAACAACAGCAACTGCACAGACGCAAGCTTGAGCACAAGCCGTCTGCAGGGTAGCCACCCCTGTGCACCAGCAAGAAACATCCCGAATTCCCCCGTAACAGCTTTCGAACAGACGTAGCCCTTACACTGGGTAACCAGATCGTTATCTTGCTTTGGAAAGGCCTCGCAGATTCTATCCGAGTTGGCGCGGCTTACACCACAAAATCCTGTGAGCACTGAAGGGTGGCAATAGGTAACAGCAATCTTAACCACGCGGTTACCGCAGTACGGCAGGTTATGGCGTGGTGGAGAGGAGCAGTGATTCGTCGACGTGCTTACCTATTGCAACAATTTCAGTTTTTGCCGACTAATTTGCGTCGTCAGTGGAGTGGCTCGCTTTCCCGAAAAACGTAGGCAATAAGTGTCAGCTTCACTGAAGTGGACCCCTTGGCCGCGACAGCATTCGTCAGCCTACGGGCAACTGTCGTAATCTTCTTGAAAGACGCATCAGGAGAACACCATATGCCCAGATCGATGACCCGACGTCATTTCCTTCAGCAGGGGGCGGCCGCTGCTGTCGCTCTGACCACAACCCCGTCCCTGCTGGCCGATCCGCTGGGCCTCCCCATCGGCTGTCAGACCTATCCTGTCCGCGCCTCGATCAATCCGGATTTTGCGGGGACGATGAAGGGCCTTTCCGCAGCGGGCTTTCAGACCATTGAGCTCTGTTCGCCGTTTGGCTATAAGGAGTTCTCCAGCCTCGCGCAGTACAAGCCGCAGGAGCTGCGCAGGATGCTGCACGATTACGGTCTTACCTGTATCAGCTCGCACTTTGACACGGACGAGTTGTTCAACCATGCGGAGGAGCGGATTGCATGGGCCAAGGAGCTTGGCCTGACCCAGATGGCGACGGCCAGCCTCGGCTTCGGCACGCTGCCTAAGAACGCTCCACCAACCGTAGGTGACGTGAACCGCATTACCGATCTCTTCAACAAGTTTGCCGCCAAGGCGCATAGTGCAGGCATGGTTGCGGTGCTGCACAACGAAGGCTTTGAGGTAACCAGCATCGACGGCAAGCGAGTTTACGACATGGAGATCGAAAGGCTGGATCCGAAGACGGTGAAACTGCAGTTTCAGGTCTCCACCATGCTGGATGGGTTCGATCCGGTGGATTACTTCGCCCGCTATCCGAACCGCTATATCTCCATGCACTGCCAGGACTGGGTGATGACCGCCGACGGCAAAGCTAAACAGGTGCCGCTCGGTAAGGGCGTCGTGGACTGGAAGAAAGTCTTCACCGCGGCAGGAAAGGCTCACATCCAAAACTACTTTGTCGAACTGGAACAGGATCCCGCCCTGATGGCGCAAAGCGTTCCATACCTGAAGAGCTTGCAGGTTTAAAGAACTGAGGCCGAGCGCAGCATAGATAACATTCCGATCGTCACTCCTTTTCCGGGTCATGGAGTGACGATCGCTCCAGCAAAAGTATGCCAAACACCATCGCTGCGCTCTAAGAGTTCAATTCGCTCATCTTCTTACCAACGGCGCCGGGGCCGAAATTGATATGAGCGTCCTTAATTGATACTCCGACTACTTCGATACGCTTCAGGTCCCGTGTGCCAATCCCGGCTTCTTCCGCGAGACGCAGCGAGTTGTCGCCTCGGATGAACGGAGAAGTGCCGCGCTCCGCATACGGATCGTAGCCCATCACTGCCATCCCGACAGCGTCCACATTGACAGCGTTGCGGCCGGCAATGATCACGCCCGGCGTCATCTTTTCCAGGCCAGGAAGCCACGGACCTTCCCCTCCCCGCACCGTCTCGACACCATCAATAATCGCGATATCAATAGGCCGAATACCGTTCTGATCGACCAGAATGCGCGGAACCCGATAGCCCGGATCGCGCGGCGAATCAGGATGCAACTCGGCATCGACTCCAGAGGGCGCAGGCGTCGTTCCGTTGTGCAGTACCTCACCACGCTCTTTGGTCGGCCGCTCGTTCCCGCTAGGGCCGCAGTCCCCGCCGTAGAGCGAGCAGGGTGTGTTGCCAAAGTTGTTCTTCATCGTCATGGTCACGCCGGCAATCCAATGGTTCTTCAGCTTGGCCATCGAAGCATATACGTCGGCCTGATAGAACGCGGGGTTCAGATGGTATGCCGGATAAGCGTACCCGCCCCAGGGCACCTTCATGCGCACGTAGTGCTTGTAGTTGCCCAGGTTCTGCACGTTTTCCCAAACCACCGGCACGCCCATGTTGTTAATCGCGTTTACGTCCAGGCCGTAGCGTGCCCACAGTGAGAGATCCTGATCGGCGGGGAAGAAGCTTTCGATCAAGCGAACGCGGCGCGCGCCCGCCCTGGCAAATAAATGCACGGTCGCTGCCACGGTCTGCGCATTCGTCCGATACGGAAGCTCAGGCGTCAGCGGCCAGTTTTTCGGATTCCCGGTGAGATTGAGCTTGAGCGCAACGGTCTTGCCGCGCACCAACTTATCGAGGCCGCCGATCTGATCGAACGCGCTCGAGAGTTGCTGCCCATACTGCGCGTAATCGCGGCAGCGGACAATCGCAACCTGGCTCGCTGGAGCCTCGGCCTTCATCAGCTTCGGCATGACGAGTGACCCAAGCGTCGCAGCACCGGTGGTGGCCAACATCTCCCGTCTGTTCATGTCTTCCGTCTCCTCGACCCCATGCTACTCGGGTATCATCGATTGCGCATGCCTAATTCGATATCCAGACGCTCATTTGGTAAGCTGCTCGCCGCAGCCCCGCTGGCCCTAGCTTTCGCCCCGCTCGCCCGAGCGTCCTCCGAAAACCGCAACATGTTCCTCTCCTTGAACAGCGTCCTGTTGCAAGGTCGTGTTCCCTGGCCTGAATTTGCCCACTTGGCCGCGAAAATTGGCTTTCCCGGCACGGACATCATGCTGCGCCCAGCCATGGAAGCCGGCGTCACCGCGACCAACGACCTACTTGCCGGCCTTAAGATCAGGCCAGCCATCATCGAGTTCCCAGTCGAATTCCGGAAAGACGACGCCACCTTCAAGGCCTCGCTTGCCCAGCTCGACGCAGCCGCCCAGTTCGCTGCCGCCATTCATTGCCCGCGCATGATGACGTACATCATGCCGTCGAGCGATACGCCAAAAGACGAACTGCGCCAAACCTACAAGCAGCGGTTTACCGAAAGTGCCCGCATTTTGGCGCGGTACAACGTCCGCCTCGGCCTCGAGTTTCTAGGTCCGCTCGAGCTGCGCAAAGCGCACAAATACGAATTCATCTGGCACATGAACGATATGCTCGCGTTCGCCAAGGAGTGCGGTCCCAATGTCGGGCTGCTGCTCGATTCCTGGCACTGGCACCACGCGGGAGCCACCCCGGAGGACATCATCGCCGCCGGCCGCGATCGCATCGTGCACGTCCATTTCAATGACTCGCCGAACTTGCCTCCAGAGCAGATCCACGATAACCAGCGTCTGCTACCCGGCGAAGGTGTCATCAACTTGACCGGCTTCTTGCAGGCGCTCCAAAAAATCCAGTACAGCGATGCGCTCAGCGTCGAAGTCTTCGGGCGAACGAAAGACATGACACCGGAAGCAGCCGCCAAAGCCGGCCTGGATAGCGCACTGGCTGTCTTTCGCAAGGCCGGTGTTCCCCAAGGCTGAAGGACAAACAACGAAAGCTGAGTCGTCCACGGCCCGTAATACTCTTTCAAACAACCTCTAACTACGTTTAAGCCTATAGACAAGCTCGAGAGTGATCTTGTCATCAACGCTCATCAGGCGAGCGATGGTGGGTTTGTTGAGTCCGAAAGTAGCGAAGGTGAAGCTAGTTTTGGCGCGCCCGGCGATCGTGCCATTACGATTAAAGGTGGCGATGCCCTGGAAGGTGACCTCCTTGGTCACGCCGTGTACGGTGAGATTGCCGGTCATCTGGACGCCGGCCTGACCCGTGAAGGGGATCATCTTTGGCAGGCCTTCAATTTTCGTCGGCACAAATTCGGCGGTTGGGAACTTGTCCGTCTCGAGTACATTTTTGCGGATGTAGCCGTCACGCTGATCCTGGTCGCTCTTGAGGTTGCGCAGGTCAGCGGTGAGCTTGGAGGAGCCGACAGGGATGCTGCCATCCGGCGCGATGACCAGGTTGCCGGAGACAGTAGGAGTAGTGCCCTCAGCGTCATTGGGAAAGTTAATGCCGACAAGCTGCTCTGTGACGATGTAAGTTGCCGAAGACCCATCGGAGTCAAGGGTCGCGTTGATGCCCGCAGTGGGCGGCGGTGGTGGCGGCTGGTTGCCGGGAGGCGGGGCTTGCGCCAGCAGTTGGGTAGCAACGGTGAGTACAGCCGCTAAGAGCATGAAGTTCCTGGTCAGGGCAGTCAATCCTCGATTGGACTGCATGCAGTGTCATGTAACGCTCTCCATGGTGCAAAACATATGATAGTTCGGAACTTGGCTTGTTGGACGGGACAAGGCTTCCAAAGGCTGCACAATGGGCTGACTTTGACATTTTGCTCCCTACAAGCGACTGGCATGAAGAGTGCAGATAAAGATCGCGGCGCTTGGTCCCCTCAAACGGATTCCTCAGCTTGCAATCGGTTGAACGTGTATTTGCGAAGTGGCCTTGCCGGGAATCGCGTGTACTCTTTCGCTTATGCTGCATGGCGCCACCACCTCTTAGTCCTCACCGAAGAACGCAAGGAGAAGCAAATCGCATGATGAATCGTCGAGATCTGCTCAAGGCAAGCCTGCCTATCGCCGCGGGTGCATGGCGCCTGCCACGCTGGGCCTGCGCGCAAGCTGCCACTGGGTCACTATCGTTGCCTGCGGCCGGTGCGGACGGATGGATCTCCCTGCTGAATGGCCACGACCTGACCGGTTGGTACTCGATGCTGGAAAAGTCGGGTAAAGATGTCGCGCAATCCAGGAAGATCGTCGTGATGGAGCAGGACATGCTCCATATTCTGGGAAACGAAGTCACGGCCGAGCGCATGGAAACCGGCTATCTCGCCACCCACGAGGAGTTTGAAAACGTCCACATCCGCGTGGAATACAAGTGGGGCGTCAAACGCTTTCCGCCGCAGACACTGGCCAAGCGCGATAACGGGATTCTCTACGGCCTGGTGGGCGCCGACATCGTTTGGCCTACCTGTGTCGAATGCCAGATTGAAGAAGATGATTTGGGTGATGCCTACCTGGTGAACGGGGTACGCGGTGTGCAGCCGCGACACGACGATGGTCTGTTCGAACAGGCTCCCGGACCGGACGGCTGGCCACGCCCGGGCATCGCCAGCCACGCGAAGCAAGGTGCGCCGGATCCGGAGCCCACAACCGGGCGAAAGATAAAAGATGGCAACTTCGAGATTCTCGACGGGTGGAATGTCGTTGAGGTGATTTGGCAGGGTGACCGGGCTGCCCACATCGTGAATGGACGACTCGTCAATGTGCTGACGACGCTGCAACAGCCCGACCCCAACCAGCCCGGGAAATTCATCCCCCTGACGCGGGGAAGGATCGCCATCGAGATCGAGTATGCGGAGATTTGGTTTCGCAAAATCGAGGTGAAGTCGCTCCTGTAATGCGCCGCGAATCCGGGACCAGTGGTCCTGCCCAAATTGCGCCAAGTGGCTATTGCCCACCGCGCCTCGCCGGGGGATACTGAATTCCCCCGGGCGCTCGATGGCAAAACAACTCAGCATAACATCAAATCTCGGACTCTACGTCTACGCCGGAGCCGCCATCTTTCTCGGCCTTCTGGGCCTGGTCTCGGGCGACTTCGCCACCACCTGGCAGAACGTCGGCCCCCACGTCCCTCTGCGCGTTCCGCTTGCCTATCTCACCGCACTCATTGAGCTCGCCGGGGGGATCGCACTCTTCTTCCCCCGCACCGCACGCGCCGGCGCTCTGACCCTGACGATTGTCTACTCTGTTTTCACGCTCATCTGGGTGCCCAAGGCCTTTGTGAATCTCGGCAACTACGACCCCATCGGAAACGTCTTTGAGGAGTTCGCCCTGGTCGCTGCCGGTCTGGTCCTCTGCGCAATCTTCTCGCCTGCCGGTTCATCCATTGCGCGCCGCCGGCCCTTCTTCGTCCTCCTTTTCGGCATCTGCCCCATTTCCTTTGGCATCGTCCACATCATCGATATGCCCGGCCTGTTGGGCTGGATCCCGGGTTGGCTGCCGCCGACCAAGATGTTCTGGGCCTACACCACCACCCTGGGCTTTTTCGGGGCCGCCGTTGCCATCCTCACCGGCATCGTGGCGCCGCTTGCCGCGCGCCTCCTCACTGCGGAGATCTTGATCTTCGAACTTCTCGTCTGGATTCCCAATCTCTCCGCCGGGCCACGCAACCACTTTAATTGGGCGGGCAATGCTATCGGCATCGCGTTGGCTGGCGCTAGTTGGGTTGTCTCCGACTCCATCAGCGCAGCAGCAAAAACCAAACCAATCCCAGCAGAATCCCGTGGAGAAGTAAGCGTCCCCTACAGTGTGCCGGTTTAACTCCCGCGTCCGCGCTCCATGGGGCATACCTCAGACGTTTTGATCTGAGACAACCGAACGAATGACCCGCGCCGGATTTCCTCCGACAAGGGTATTCGGGGGAACGTCCCTGGTGACGACTGAGCCCGCCGCGACGACCGAGTTCTCACCTACTGTTACGCCGCCGATGATGGTCGCGCCCGCTGCGATCCACACGCCTTTCTCGATCACGATGGGTCTTCCGATGGTAGTGGTGCGTCGCTGCGAGGGTTCGAGGGGATGGCCCGTCGTGATAAGGCTCACGTTCGGCCCAATCATCACATCGTCTGCGATATCGAGGCCGCCAAGGTCATAGAACGTGCAATTTTGATTGACGAAGACATTTCGCCCCACGCGGATATCGGCCCCACCGACCGTATAAAACGGCGGGATCAATAGAAAACTATCGTCGACTCTTTTCCCGATGAGTTCACTGAACAATGCCCGAACTTCGTCCGCGTCGTTGAACGTCAAACGGTTAAGTTTGGCAGTGATCGCCGTCGCCCGTTTGACGTTTGCCAACATGGCTGCCGATTCTGGCGTCCTGCCGTAAATGATCCTGGCGCGATCGTCATTTGGCATTAGCCATTCTCGAATTCGTCGACGTGATACTTATTGCAACAATTTCGACCCCCTTTCGTCAACGTTTAGCTTACTTCACTTGTGCCCGTAATCGGTGAAAACGTAATCTCTTGTCTTCACGATCGTGTGGCATGCGAAGCCGCACTTGGCGTCGTTCCCCTGCGGTGGCTTGTCTTTCAAGTCGGCGGGCCTGAACGTATTGGACGCCGCGTCATACTCGAACGCACCGTAACCCCATCCGCCGCTGTCCGCGAACCTCTTGCTGTCCTTCAGCATGAAGTCAACGTCATGCTGGGTGCCTGGCACTGTCGGCGCACCGGGTTCATCGACATTCACTTTCGCGTTCCAATGGACTTTCGCCATCTTCGCACCATCCGGAAAGGGCTTCCCGTTACCGGGAAAGCCGGCCTTGTAGGCGTCGATCATCACAGGATTCCCAAGGATTGCAGCGAGCGTATTTCCGTTATGGCTGATGGCGATCACCGGCCAGCCTTCGTATCCTTTGAACTCAGCGAAGGCCAGGCCATTCGGTATTTTGAGGGTGTACTTGTCCTGCGTGGAACTGGCGGCTTGCGCCTCTGACGCGACCTTCGTGGAGGCGGAGGCAGCGTCGAGGTGGGGAAGTTTGTGGATGAAACGTGCAAGCTTCCAGGTATCGTCAGCAGAAATGCTCGACTTCCAGGCAGGCATGCCCGTGAGGCGCACTCCATTCTGTATGATCCAAAACAGTTCCGCATCGCTCCAGTGCTGCACGTGGGGTGAGGTCAGGTCCATGGCAGGTGGGTTCATGTTGCGCCCGATGTCAGTATCTCCGCGCGCATTCGGACCGTGGCATTGGGCGCAAGACCCAAGAAACAATTCCTGTCCCTGGCTCACGACCTCATTCGTCTCAGGCAGCGGGTTCTTCATCTTCCCTGCTTCCAATGGAATGGTAACGTCTTTAGCCGCGTTGGCCAGGCCGGTTTCCTCCTGGGAAGGACCCTTGCCCGCTGCGCAACCTTGAAGCAAAACACCCAGCATTGCACTGATCACGCCAAGCATCCGCGTGTATTTTAGTACCACGCTGCGATCACCTGCGCGCCACCCGCCGATCCACGGCAGACCCACAAATTCCCTCATCGGTTCAGGCATGGTGTGTATTCTCCTTCACAAAGAAACTTTTCAGAGCCCGATCTAACGTGCTTCTGCAATCATTGCGATTAAGCCAGAGGTGAGGGAGCAAAACCATTGGACGAAGGTATTGATCGATACCTTGGTATCAAGTGTGCGGGAGGGCTGTCAGGGGCAGAGTGAACGTGAAGAAAAAACGGTCACAGTTCGTGGACCGCACCGTCGATTTTCACTTTTTTGCATGAGAAGCAAAAGTGGATGTCTTTGCCGGGGGCAAGGTCTGATAGATCCAACCTCCGCCACCAGTGCAACCCGATGCGGCAAAATTGTCCTAAGATGATGTTGGCTTCACACTCTCGGTGTGGCCAAAGTTTCGCGACCTGCTTTGCGAGGTCGGAATCGGGGGACCTGTAGGTAGTTTCAACCACGCCAGTCATGCTATAGGGTCTCCTAAGGGAGTCACAAGATCAAACCGGCTCCGTCAATCCTTCGAGTCGATCCACTTAGTTTTTGGGAGCTCCACGCAACTCCCGGATACGACTGGCATAGGTTACGTCCCGTCTGTCATTCGCTGCCTATGACGATGCCGGATGAGGGTGCAGGGAGAAACCAAAAGCGGGTTCTCCCTACCGCGTTTTGCGGGGAGAGAAAGCTGTAGGGGCGGCTGGTAGACCCGCCTGGAGGGTAAAGAGTGGAAAAGAGGGATAGGCTGCGTGCTTAATCTATTGCGGACGGAACGATGGAGTTCACAAAGCACCGAGGCAAAAGCCGGTAGCCATAGAGCGGCTACTGGGATAGCCTGCGGATGGGTCGTGCGGTTCGATGCAGCCATGGTGTATCCGGCTACACTAGTGCTCCTTGTCTCGTGCGGAGCCGCAGGCGGGCAAAGTGTATCCCCCATCGGAGAGTTAACGCCTGGGCCGGGTCGTGAACTGGTGATGCGTGCATGCTCGAGCTGCCACTCGACTGCGACAGTGATCCAGCACCACGATACAGCTGCCGGGTGGGCCAATGAAGTGGATTCGATGGTGGCACGCGGGGCGATGCTCTCAGCGGCGGAAGAGTCCAAGGTTGTGGCCTACCTCGCCCAGCACTACCCCTCGGGAACTGCCTCCGCACCTTCGCCGGCGCCGGCATCAGCGGCCGACGGCGAGGCAGCTGCAGCCGGTCCCGGGCAGCATCGGCCGCTCGAGCCGCCGATTGCACCGCCGGGTCTTGCGCCGTCTTCGAAGGCCGTTACACCGTCGGAGCTAAACTCGCCAACTCGCCGGGCGGGAGCGGATTGGCCTTCCATGAATCTGGATCCAGGCGCCCGCCGATTCTCTCCACTCACACAAATCACTGCGAAGAACGTCGGGCAGTTGAAGGAAGCTTGGACCTGGGAAAGCAATACCAGCGTTCCCCAGACAAAGTTGAGCATGGCTGAGCGGCTCAACTCGTTTAACGCCGGGTATGGGCGGGGCGTGCCGATCACGGAAGTGACGCCGCTGGTCGTTGACGGTGTGCTCTACGTCACCACGCCCTATGGTCAAGCCGTTGCCCTCGAGGGTGATACCGGCCGCGAAATCTGGAAATACACACTCTCGCCAGAGCAAGGGCGGCCGGCCGTCCGCAGCCTGGCATATTGGCCTGGCGACGGAACAACACCAGCCGCCATTTACTTCTCCACTACGGCAGGTCTGATCATCGCTCTAGATGCCCGGGCCGGACACCCGTTGAAATCTTTTGGCATGGACGGCATGCTGAATTTCTCAGCTGTGGCTCGGGGCAAGTTCACCGATCTCTCCCCCAGCTTGACCTCCTCGCCGGCGTTTTACAAGAACATCATGATCACCGGAATGGCTGCCTATGGAAGCGGCGGGAAGGGACCCTTGGGCACAACCCGCGGATGGGACGCCGCCACTGGCAAGCTCCTCTGGGAATTTCATGGCGTTCCCCAGCCAGGCGAGCCCGGCCACGAAACCTGGGTCGGGAATACCTGGATGGATCGTGACGGAGCCTACAGTTGGGGAATCCAGAGCATCGACGTCGAGACCGGCACTGTCTTCGTACCGCTCAGCACCGCGCATTTCGACTATTACGGTGGCGATCGACCTGGCGATGACCTCTACGGCACCAGCTTAGTCGCGCTTGACGCCACGACCGGCAAGCTCAAATGGTATTACCAGACCACCCACCACGATGTGTGGGACGCGGACCTGCACCATGCACCGGTCTTGATCACAGTTCAAAAAGGAACCCGACGGATCGCCTCCGTCGCGATTGCGACCAAACGTGGCCTCATGTTCATCCTGGACCGGAACACGGGTAAGCCGATCTATCCAGTCGAAGAACGTCGCGTTCCGACCTATGGTTTTGTACCAACGGAACTACCATCCGCGACTCAGCCGTTCCCCATCTGGCCTGGGCCGCTGGCACGGGACTATTTTTCGCCGGATGACCTCAATCGCATCACGCCAGAACAGGCCGACTTCTGCGAAGACATGCTCAAGCATGGCCGCGCGGATCTGCCGGCCGGGCCCGATGGACTGCGGACAGGAGGCCCCTATCTCCCTTACGACGAAAACGGCTCCATCCTCTTCCCATGGACAAACGGTGGCGCTGAGTGGGAGGGCATGTCGTACGACCCTGGCCTGGGATTTGTCTTCGTCCTTACCGCGGATCTTGGCGAGGTCTTCCAAGCCCTTCCTAATTCGTCGCCGCCGCTTATCGACCGCTATCAATTCCGCAATCCCAATACCGGCTGGCCCTGCAGCAACGGCCCTTGGGGCGAGATGATTGCGGTCAACGTCAACACTGGCCTCGTCGCCTGGCGCAGACCGATCGGCGAAGATCCTCGTCTCGAGCAGCTTGGCATCAAGGATTGGGGCACGCTCCTGATGGGCGGCCCCACGTCGACCGCCGGCGGAGTCACTTTTGCCGGCGGCACCATCGACGGGATTTTACGTGCCGTGGAATCTTCCACTGGCAAGCAGTTGTGGCAGGCTGACGTGGGTGCATCTGCTCACGGGATAACTATCACCTACCTCGGCCGTAACGGCCGCCAATATGTCGCAGCATTTGTCTCCGGCGGCGGGTTTCTGGGCGATCCTTCGGTTCCGGCTGTGCTCAGAGTCTTCAGTCTTCCCAAAGATGCCCCACGGTAAAACAGGCTCGGTGTGGGCTCGCAAATGAGGTAAGACTGAATGATCAGGCGTAACGTAACCATAACTGTTCATGGCAACGCGCGGGGGAACTTTCACTCTATGCGTCAGGTCTGATGGCTTCTGGTTTGTCCTCGCCTCTTCCGTCAAGGCAACGCGCCTTCGCTGGCTCAAGGTGGAAGTCATTCGGAGTGGAGTGTAGTGATTGGATCGAGGCGCATGGCGCGCAGGTCGATTACTTCGCGGGCTGGTGGCTGGTGAAGAAGTCAAGTAAGCTCTGGGGCGCGTTGGGGCCGAGACACACCCTGTGGACCTCTTCTGCCGCCGCAGCCTCAGCAGCGCTGCGGGGAAAGAGTTCCTTTTCATACGCCATGAGCGCGGCTTCCACGTTTCCGGGGTTGGCGGTAATGGCTTTCGCAAGTTCAGCGCCGTCGAACATTGCGAGATTGGCCCCTTCGCCAGACGGGATCATCAAGTGTGCTGCGTCGCCAAGCAGGGTCACCCCGGGTACGCGGCCCCATGGGTGCTCGACCGGGAGCGTATGGAGGGCGCGAGCCACAGGGGCAGCTTCACCGTCGGTAATGAGCGCTGTCAACTCCGGAGCCCAGCCGTTGAACTCCTCCGCGACGCGGGCCAAGGCAGTCGCCTGATCGGAGAAGTCGATGCTCTCAATCCAGTCTTTTGGCTTGTTCAACTGGGCGTACGTGTGCAGCACGCCATTGGGCTCGCGGTGAGCGAGAATGCCCTTTCCCGGCGCTACTGCAAACAGCGCACCACCGCCGACCGCCGTCGCGCTTGCCTTGTGACGGATGTCGCTGTCATACAGGTACGTCTCGATGAACGAGGCGCCGACATACGCCGGCTTCGCCTCGGAGAGAAGTGGACGAACTTTCGACCAGGCGCCGTCTGCGCCGACGAGAATGCCGGTACTCACCTTTGACCCGTCAGCAAAGGTCAACATGTGCCGCCCCCCGCCGAGCGAAGATACTGCTGCAACTTTGTGTCCCCAGCGGACCGTGCCGGCTGGAAGTGAGTCAAGCAGTATCCGGCGAAGCTCTCCTCGGGGCACCTCGGGTCGACCGCCTGCGCCGTCGTCGGGCTCATCCAACAGGACGTTGCCGTCCTTGTCGAGTACCCTCATAGCCTGCCCCCCGGGATGGATGATGGCGAGAAACTCTTCGAAGAGTCCTGCTGCCTTGAGCGCAACCTGCCCGTTGTTTTCGTGGATATCGAGCATGCCCCCCTGCCCTCGCACGTTCGCCGAAGCTTCCGCTTCATAGACCGTCGCTCGAATACCGTGAACATGGAGGACGCGCGCAAGTGTCAGGCCGCCGAGTCCAGCACCGACGATCGAAACTGGAGTACTCATGTCGCCTCCTTCGTAGCTGGCGTCCACGAGCAGCTATGGAACGTCATTCCATAATATTGGAACATCGTTCCATTTATGTCAAGATGGGGTATGGTTACGAAAGCACGTGGTCGCCAACGACGCGAGGAATCGCTCTCGCGGGATCGCATCATTGAAGCATCGATCGAGATCCTGGATCGCGGCGGAGAAGGCGGTCTAACCTTTCGCACCTTGTCCGAACGGCTCGCCACCGGTCCTGGAGCGATTTATTGGCACATCGCTAACAAGAGCGAGCTGCTAACAGCCGCCTGCGACGCCGTGGTCGCACGTACGATGAATACGCCCCCGGTCGGTGCGACGCCGGAGGCAAGCATTCGCACCCTCGCACTGGGCATGTTCGATGCCATCGACGCACATCCGTGGGTTGGCTCGACATTGACAGGGCCCCCGGGGCAGTTGCCCATGCTGCGCATTTTCGAACGTCTGGGTCAGCAGATTCGCGCTCTTGGCGTGCCGGGCAAAAAGCAGTGGGCCACCGTGTCCGCGTTGTTGAGCTACATCCTTGGCGTCGCTGGGCAGAACGCGGCCAACGGGGTGTTCGCTCGGGCGCACGACCTCGACAGGTCCGACTTCCTGGAAGCGATGTCGACTTTGTGGTCGCAGCTCGATCCGGATGAATACCCGTTCGCCCGCAGCGTAGCCAAGCAGTTGCGCGTTCACGACGACAGAATGGATTTTCTCGCCGGGATCGATCTCATCCTTAGGGGTATTCTCTCACCACGGCGGCGTTGACGCCCTCAACGAACAAACCAGCGAGCCGCAGCCTTTTCGAGTTCACCGCAATCCAGGTCGTTGTCAGAAGCCCAGGCAATCATCCCATCAGGGCGGATCAGTATAGCGCTCAAGCCTAACTGTTCTTTCGCCCGGCCAGCAACATACTTGATGCGGTCGCCGTATGAACTCGCTAAAGTTTCAAGGGAAGCATTCCCGTCGAAATCAAGCAGCATCCCTTGCCCATCGCGCATGAACTCGCCAATTCTTGCCCCATCTTCGAACTCAAAGTTGGGAACGCTGTGGCCTACGAGCGGGTGGCCGCCACCGAGATCGTACTGTGTGAAAATGCCCCACACCCTTCCTGCAATATAAGTGGTGCCATCGCGCGTATTTATCAGGTCGCGAACGACAGCGTTCAGCGCCCGGGAGGGTGGATCTGGTTTCATGATGGCCACCTGGGCTCGTGACCAATCCAGAACCTGTATACCGAGTGGGTGTCGTTCCGTTTGATAAGTGTCCAACAAGCCTTCCGGCGCTTTCTTTTGTATGGTTGCCGCCAGCTTCCAGCCGAGGTTCATGGCATCGCCCAGCCCAAGGTTGAGTCCTTGGCCTCCCAACGGCGAATGGATGTGCGCGGCATCGCCGGCTAAGAAAACACGCCCGTTGCGGTAAGTAGTGGCCTGCCGTGCCCGGTCAGTCCACGTGGTTGCCGCATGCAGGGCGGTGATCGTCACGTCGGTGTTCGAGACGCGGCGTAGCGTTGCCTGTACGTCTTCGATCGCGGGTGGTTCTGCGCGGTGAGCGGCGCCGCCATCGAACTCCAGCATCACCAGGTAGCTTGGCTGCGATTGGAAGTACATGCCTGTTGGTGTCAGGTTCCGGCCTGGGCTCAGCTTTTCCGGGTCCGCAATGTCGACGTGGGTCGAGTAGCCGGTAAATTCCGGCTCCGTACCGGCGAACTCAAAACCGCCTGCCTTGCGAACAACGCTGCGGCTCCCATCGCAACCTACCAGCCATTTCGCTTCGAACGAACGATCCCCTGACTGAACCGTCACGCCATCCGCGGTTTGCTGAAAGTTGGTAATCGCGAGCCCGCGCTTGATCTCGACACCCATCGCCTCTGCGCGACGACCCAGCACAGATTCAAGCTCCGCCATTTCGGAAATCAAATTGGTCTCTGTCGAGCTTGGCAGGCGATACCTCCACTGTGAGGAGTCGATATTGCCGTCAAGAAATGGAATGCCGGCAAAGTGTCCTCCCTGACGGCGTGGTCCTTCGGGAACTGAAGTCTTGTGGGGGTTTTTAAGGCGTTTGTGTACCTCAAGCTCCTCCAGTAATCCGCGACGGTAAAGCGCTTCGATCGTAGGCGCCGAAAGTCCCCGTATCCCGAAAGGAAGGTTCTTCAATGGCGAGTGCGGATTTTCCGCCTTCTCCAGTATCAGGACGGAACATTTGGCCAAGGCCAGTTCACAGGCGAGGAACAAACCTACAGGCCCTGCGCCGGAAATAATGACATCGTAAATGGATTGACTTGGTGCGGATTTCATTTTTTGAAGTGTCCCTTTCAGAGTGGATAACGGGATAGAAGTCACACGCCCGGCCGGTTGTGTTGTAGCCTGACTGCAATTTCCGGCCATACGGCCGAAGCCGCCGTTACAGCGTGACTCCACCCGCGGCCTGTATCAACTGCCCGGTGATCCAGTACGATTCATCCGACGCCAGAAACACCGCTACCCTGCCGATATCGTCCGGTTGCCCAGCTCGTCCCAGCGGCGTCCCCTTCACCGCCTTATCGAACATCTCGCCTTTCATGAAGCCCGCCGCCTGCAATCCCTCCGTCATCACCAGTCCCGGATTCAGCGCATTTACCCGAATCTGCTTCGGCCCCAGTTCCTTCGACAGGGAGATCGAGAGGTTGTTCACCGCAGCCTTCGTAGCTGAATAAATCGACCCGTACGCCGCCGGCATCGACCCTGCCAACGACCCGATATTGATCACCGATCCGCCCCCTCTCATCAGCCTCACACCCGCCTGTATCGAAAGCAGAAGACCCAGCACATTCAGATTGAAAAGCCGGTGGAACTCCTCCACAGTCACGCTTTCCAGCGGTCCAAACGCGGCCACGCCCGCGTTGTTCACCAACACATCCAGCTTCCCGTGCTTCTTCTCGATCTCCGCAAACGTCCGCGCAATCTCCGCAGGCTGCGAGAAGTCGCCCTGCACCGACCACGCCTGCCCGCCTCTTTTCACAATCTCCGCCGCAGTCCGGTCCGCGCCCTCGCGGCTCGTCGCATAGTTCACCACCACGGTCGCACCCTCAGCGCCCAGATTCTTCGCAATGCCGGCGCCGATGCCCTTCGAAGCGCCCGTAACCAGCGCAATTTTTCCCGTAAGCCTGCTCATATCGTCGCCTCCCTCGTCTCGTGAAACATTCTGCTTACATCTCTACCCTAAAATATACCGTCCGGTCGGTTTTTACAATAAAAACATACCGATTGGTCGGTTTATGTTATTTTGGCTAGCGTGAGCATACGAAAAGCACGAAAGCCACAGGAACGAACGGCCGTGACGCGAGACTTGCTGTTGAGTGCTGCGGAGCAGGTCTTTGCGCGAGTCGGCTATGAAAAGGCACTCGTGGAGGAAATTGCGGTAGCGGCGGGCTTCAGCAAAGGGGCTCTCTACGCTCACTTCAAGAGTAAAGAGGAGCTATTTCTGGCTTTGTATCGTGCCAAAACTACCAGTTACCAGGAGAAACTTCGCCATGCCCTGGACAGCACCCAAACTCGCGAGGGAAAAATCGCGGCCTTCCGTAGCTTCTACATCGATCTGTCGAAGGAGAAGGAGTGGGCGCTTATCATCCTTGAGGTCAAGCTCCTGATTCGCCGTCATCCAGAAGTAAAAGAGAAACTTCGGCAGATTGACGAGCACGTTGGAGGGAGCATCGAGGAGGCATTGACTGGACTTTTCGGCAACTCGTCTCGAGCCGCTGGAGAAGCCCTGGGGGGAATCTTCTCTGCCCTCGTGCTTGAAACCGATTTGCAACCTGCTGTCCTTCCTGAGCGGAAGATGAGAGCCATGCTTGGTACGATCTTCGATGCCCTGTTGGGCTTACGCGATCAGGCCACTCAAACCAGGAAAGCCCGTGACTAGAGCGCGTTCTAGGGCTCTCTGAACAACCGCGCAGCACTGAGCAGAGATGAAACCTTATTCACTCCTCAGGGCCTTGGCCGCGTCGATCGTCGCCGCCCGCTTTGCCGGAAGGATAGCGGCCGCGCAAGCAGCCAGCACCAGGGCCGCGATTGCCGCCGTTAAAACCCCGGGGTCTTCCCCGGTTACCTCAAATAGCTGTGACTGCACGTAGCGTGCACAGAGCAGAGCCACCGGAACGCCGATGAGCAGTCCAATCCCCACCTGCAGGATCGCTCCCTGCAACACCATGCGCACGATGTCGCCACGTTCCGCTCCCAGCGCCATCCGTATCCCAATTTCCGATCCGCGTTGCGCAACCGTGTAGGCCGTAACGCCGTATATTCCCACTGCCGCCAACGCAAGCGCCAGCAGTCCGAACAGCAGCGTCAACCGCGCCACTAACTTCTCCTGGCTTAACCGGTCGCCAATCTGCTCTTCCAGCGTTTCGTAGTTGTTAACGTTCAGGTTTGGGTTGATTTCCTCCAGGGCTTGACGCACCTGGTGCTCCAGACCCGGCATCGGTCCCGTGGTTGCCAGGATGATCGAACCGATGTACAACGTCGACACGTCACTCGATTCGGGGTCGCTCTTCGCGCGCTGCAACAGAGGCAAAAAGAACATCGGTTGCTGCTCTTCATGCGGATTCTGATATTTGGCATTCTCGACTATTCCAACGATCTGCCAGTCAGCAGAGCTCTTCCTGTCTTCCATGCCAAAGTGTTGTCCGATAGGATCTTCTCCGCGCGGAAAGAAGCGTTTCACGAAGGCGCGGTTCACCACAGCTACTCCGGGTGTGAGAGCCGTGTCGGTTGCGAGAATATTGCGTCCGCGCACCAGGTGTTGGCCAATCGCATCGAAGAGTTCCGGGCTAACCCTGTCCCACGACGCGTGAACGTCATCATAAGGTCCCAGTTGCGGCCTTCCTTCCACGACCACGTCCGAGTCCCAGTTATCGCCATCGAGCGGCGCGTATAGGGCCATCCCCACCTTCGTCACGCCTGGCAGAGACAACATCCTGGCGCGCATTCGATCGTAGAGTGGCTGCAGTTGTTCTGTCGTATACCCGGCATTTTGAGCGTTCAGGCGGACCACCACGCGATGTTCCACTTCAATGCCAAAATTCTGATGCTGCAGATTGATCAGGCTCCTGGCCAACAGGCCCGCGCCTATCAGCAGAATCACTGACAGCCCCGCCTGCAACACGACTAGGGAACGTTGCAGCAGCGAAGCGTGGCCGCTGCTCGTCCGATTCGATCGACGCAGCGCATGAGCCGGCTGTGCATGAGAGGTCGCCCAGGCAGGCGCCATGCCGAAAAGTAGTCCAGTGAGCAACGACACGCCAAATGCAAACCCCAGCACTTGCGGCGATGGGGTGGCACGGATGGGGGAAAACTCTGCATGCGGGAATGCCAGCCTGAGCATCATTGCGGAAACCAGGTAAGCGACCGCCAGCCCCACGACGCCGCCCATGCACGAGAGCAGAACGCTTTCCGTGAGCATCTGCCTGACGATGCGGGTCCGCGCAGCGCCTAAGGCAACGCGTACGGATATCTCACCGTTTCGTGCAAGTCCGCGAGCCAGCACCAGATTGGCGATATTTGCGCACGCAATCAACAACACCAATCCGGAGATCCACATCAAGAGATGCAGACCGTCCACCATATCTCGCGCCATCACGGCTATGCCGCTACGACCCGGCGTCAATGAAAGACGGATGCGCTTAATGCGCTCCTCGCGTCCAGATGCATTGGAGTAGTACGGTAGCTGAGAAAGCAGAGGGACTAATTCGGCATGCATCTTCGCCTGCAGCGGCGCCAGCGCCACACCCGGCTTTATGCGGCCCAGTATATAGAGCCACTGCGTCCTGGGGTTATGGGTATAATCACTTTCTCCCAGCAAGGGCTCCGTCGACAATGGCACAAACAAATCTGTGGGATACGGTGTAATGCGATCCCCGTAAAACGGCTTCGGCGCAATGCCTACAATGGTCACGGGATGGGTGTTCATTACAAATACGCTGCCTATGATCGAAGGGTCACCGGCATATTCGCGCTGCCACATCGAGTCACTCATCACTGCGACCATGGGCGCCCCTGCGATGTCGTCCGCAGGCTGTAATAGCCGTCCTGCCGCCGGCGTAATCCCCATCATGGCGAAGTAGTTTCCCGACACCCATTCGCTCACCTCGCCATGAGGTAACTCGGCCGATCCCTGCCGGTGTAGCGTGAGCCACGAGTTGTCGGGGGATGTTGCCTGCATCGCTGCCAACTCTTGAAACTCAGACGCATTCTTTCTTAGCTGGTCATACATCTGCGTCGAGAACCATGAGATTCCGCCACGATGACCGTCGCCCACGCGAACCAACTGTTCCGGATGGGGTATCGGCAGGTCCTGCAGCAGCGTGGCATGAATGAGAGTAAAGATCGCAGCGTTGGCGCCGATTCCCAAACCGAGCGTCAGCAAAGCAGTGACCAGGAAGCCGGGATGCTTACGCAGTTGCCGTGCCGCGTAGCGAACATCGCCAACCAGCGATTCCAGAAAGGACAGCCCGCGCTCTACGCGATAATGCTCCCGCGTCTGCGTCACACCACCGAAGGAACGCAGCGCCGCCGTACGTGCTTCCTCTTCCGGCATGCCACGCTTCCGGTTCTCCTCGGTCGCTAGTTCGATATGGGCCAGGAGTTCTTCGTCAAGGTCCGCGTCAAGCTGTTGATGGTGGAGTAACGCCGCGCAACGGCTCAACAGAATCCGTATCCACTCCATCGGGTCGTCCTCAATTGGATGGGGCTAGAAAGCGTGCCATAGTCGTGGCGGCCCGCTCCCAGTTTTCAGTTTCGGTTTCGATTTTTTGCCGTCCGAGTTTGGTCAGCGAATAGAACTTGGCGCGACGGCCCGTCTCCGAGATGCCCCACTCGGCCTTGATCCACTTGCGCTGCTGCAGGCGTAGCAGCGCCGGGTAAATAGTCCCCTGATTCATGATTACGGTGTGATCGCTGACCTGTTCGATCCGTCGGGCGATCGCGTATCCGTGCAAAGATCCCATCGACTCCAGAGTCTTGAGCACCATCAGATCCAGCGTGCCCTGCAGAACATCCGATTTCCCGTCACTCATCGGCCACCTGTAGATCTTCTACATAATCTAGCGTTCGGATACGTAGAGTGTCAACACGTAGGATGCTGTCGGTGACGATCGCTCCCACTTGACCCCCAAGTGAAAATCATGTTCACTTGAATGCCAAGTGAAGAAAATGGCCAACCAGATCCTGCAAGGCACTCTCGACCTCATGATCCTCCGCATCCTTGCTACCATGGGCCCGCAGCATGCTTATGGCATCGCCAACAGGCTCCAGCAGGTCTCTGAGGACGCCTTGAATCTCAACCAGGGCACTATCTATCCGGCTCTTGTCCGTATTGAGCAGCACGGCTGGACCCGTGGCTCCTGGGGCAAGACTGAAAACGGTCGCGAAGCGAAGTATTACGCCATCACTAGGACGGGTCTGAAGGCGCTCGGTCAAGAAACCGAACGTTGGCGCCAGATGGCCGGCGTGGTGGAAAAGCTGCTCGCCGAGGAACAGTAACCATGGCGCATTGGAGAAGAATCATCGCCCAAGTCCGTAGCCTCCTCGCCAATAAGCGCGCCGAAGAGGACCTGGCGCGCGAGGTCGCATCGCACCTCACCTTACTCGCTGACGACTTCGAAAGCCGCGGCATGTCGCCTGAAGAAGCACGGCTGGCCGCGCGGCGCGCTTACGGCGGCGTGGAGCAGGCAAAACAGGCACATCGCGACCAGCGCTCTCCGTTGTGGATCCAACAAACCATGCAGGATCTGGGCTATGGCCTGCGCACATTGAGCAAGAGTCCCGGCTTCACCGTAACCGCTGTACTCACTCTCGCTCTCGGCATCGGCGCATGTACTGCCATCTTCAGCCTGGTCAACGCCGTCCTCATCCGCTCGCTCCCCTACGGCGATCCCAGCCGTCTCGTTTATCTCTACACACCCATTCCACAATTCAAGCTACCGGTCGAGATGTTCAGCCCCTCCTACGCCGACTTCTTCGACCTCAAGCGCGACAGTCATTCCTTTCAGGACATGACCACCTTTGCTCAATCAGTCTTCAGCCTGGCTTCCCAGGGCGCGGCGGAACGCGTAAGCGCAGCGCAGGTCGATGGCGGTTTCTTTCGGACTTTTCAATCCCCTCCCCAACTCGGCAGAGCCATCACCCAGGACGATGCCCAACCAGGCCACGAAAAAATCGCCGTCATCAGCCACGCGCTCTGGCAGTCCATGTTCGCGTCCGCTGCGGATATTCTTCATCGTTCGCTGTTGCTCGATGGCGTGAGTTACCAAATCATCGGCGTCATGCCACAAGGCTTCGAGTATCCGCATTTCTCTGATATTCCCTATGGCGAAGCGCAATACAAAACCACTCAGATCTGGACACCGCTGACCCTTACGCCTCATGACCTGGCTGACCGCGACAACACGCGTGGAATCGTCATTGCTCGCCTGAGGCCCGGCGTCTCCATCGCCCAGGCGCAGGCGGAGATGGCCACCATCATGACACGGCTGGACAAGCTCCACGACCCCCAGATGCACGGCTGGAGCGCCTCTGTAAAGAACTTCGTGGACAGCGCGGTTGGCCACGTCCGTTCTCTCTTGTGGCTCCTGCTTGGCGCTGTTTCCATCGTCCTATTGATCGCTTCCGGAAATGCCGCCAATCTTTTGCTGGCCCGTGCGGCAAGCCGCATGCGCGAGTTGGGTGTACGCGTCGCGCTCGGGGCAGGACGCAGCCGTATTATCCGCCAACTACTCACCGAGGCGCTCCTCATCGGCGTTGCTGCAGGAGTGATCGGCATCGGTCTGGCGTTCGCCTTTCTGCGCCTGCTGCCGCTCCTCGATCCCGGCAACATTCCGCGCCTCCGCGAAGCCTCTCTGGATACGCGCGTCCTGCTCTTCACCGTCGCCGTGTCTTTGCTGACCAGCGTGCTTACCGGTATTCTGCCCGCATTGGCAGTGTCGCGAATCAATCTGACGGACTTTCTCGCCACGACCGGCAGCCGCAGCGTGACCGGCGCTCATACACGCCTGCAAAGCGGTCTCATTGTCTTCGAATCCGCGCTGGTCGTCGTCCTGCTCGCGTCGGCGGGCCTCTTCCTGCGCAGCTACATCAACGTCGAATCGGTCAACACCGGTTTCTCCGAATCCACACTCACTTTCAACATTGATCTCGAGCCGCGCTATACCCACCCGCAGGCCGTTGGCTTCTTCCGAAATCTCTTCGCTAGACTGCAAGCGTTGCCTGGCGTAGAAACAGTGGGAGCCGTCAACAACCTGCCCCTCAGTAACTCGGAAGATCTGCGCATGTTCGCCGTGGATGGGTATCCAAACGAAAAAACTCAATTAGCTCAAGCGTTCTGGGTAACGCCCGATTATTTTCGAGCGATGAGCATTCCACTGATCGCCGGGCGGCTATTTACCGCCGACGAGAAACCCGGGGCGCAGACCATCATCATCAATCAGAGTTTCGCCAGGAAGTATTTTGCCGGTCGCAACCCCATCGGGGGCCGCGTCAGCAGGCAGGATGACTATACTCGATGGGCTACCGTTGTCGGTGTCATCGGCGACGCGCGCCATACCAGCCTGGAAGAACCCGTCAAGCCGCAAATCTATCATTCCGACATGGAGTTCGGCGGTGGATACATCGCCGTCCGCTCCTCCCTTCCTGCCAAGCCCTTCGCAGCAACCATTCGCACTATTCTTCACTCTCTCGATCCCAACCTGGCAGCGGGCGATATTCGGACCATGGGCGAATTGGAGTCTGTGGCCAGCGCACAGCGCCGCTTCCAAACCTCACTGATCACCGTCTTCGCCGCTATCGCCCTGTTCCTTGCCTTGGTTGGACTCTACGGTCTCATGGCCTACTCTGTCAGCCGCCGCACCCGCGAAGTAGGTATTCGCATGGCCCTCGGCGCGCAGCGGAGCGACGTGATGCTACTTGTGCTAAAGAAAGCCGCGCTCCTGCTTGCGCTGGGTCTCATCTCCGGGCTCGTTGTCTCGTGGTTCGCCACGCGCGCCATTCAGGCATTTCTCTTCGGTATCGGCCGGCACGACCCAATTACAATCCTGTCCGTCTGTGCTTTGCTCGCGGTCTCCGGCTTGATTGCGGCCATTGTTCCCGCCCGTCGCGCCGCTTCCATCGATCCCATGCAAGCGCTTCGGACAGAGTAGGGAAACAATAGGGCCCAGACGGATACCCCTAAGTCCAATTGCATCGACAATGCCGGCCGCCGGTTCGCATCCCTGGCACTTGCGAGAGGTATTCTTACCCCCAATCCTGAAGGATTTCCAAAGAGCGTGGGTAAGGGAAAACCGGATTTTTGGCTTTCCATGCGATGCCGTGAAAATCAATTGGACGATGGTATTGGCCAATACTTTGGTATCGACCGATACCTACGTCCAATGGCTTCGCCTCTGCGCCTCATGTAGATTTGCAAGGGTTAACGCGGGTCTAACTCAGATAAGCGTGAACGAGTGGATTGATGTTCATCGTGACTCCACTTGTACAGCGGAAGCCCTTTCCCCGATTCCGGTGAGGCGGAATTTGTTGGTCGAGGATAGAGTTCTTCCTGAAACCTCGAGTTCACGATGCCACCGGCTCAAGTAAGAAATAGGAGGATTTATGACAACCGCTGTCGCAGTATCAATCATGAAAGCCGCCCAGGTGGCAGCACCCGGAGCCGATCTTAAAATCGTTGAGCTGGAGATCCCCGATCCAGGCCCGGGACAAGTGCGCATCAAAGTTCAGGCATGTGGTGTGTGCCACAGCGATGCGATCATCATCGAAGGCCGCCGGCCAGGAATCCTCTATCCGCGCGTTCCGGGCCATGAAGTGGCCGGCGTGGTGGATGCGCTAGGAACGGGAGTGACCGAATGGCAAAGAGGCCAGCGTGTTGCGCGTTGGCTGGCATGGCGGCCATGACGGCACTTGCCCCGAGTGCCGGCACGGAGATTTTCGGCTCTGCCGCAATGAGAAGAATCCCGGTCTCAGCTATGACGGTGGCTACCAGGAGTACATGCTGGCCCCGATCGAAGCATTGGTTTCGATTCCGGACAGTCTTAGCGATGTCGATGCGGCGCCCCTGGTGTGCGCTGGAAGTAACACCTACAACGCCCTGCGCTATGCCGGCGCATTGCCGGGCGACCTGGTCGCGGTGCAAGGCATCGGTGGACTTGGCCACCTGGGCATTCAGTTCGCCAACAAGTTTGGCTACAAGGTGGCTGCAATCGGGCGCGGCTCGCAAATTGAATCGTTAGCAATGAGACTCGGCGCCGATGTCTATATCGACAGCAAGGTGAAGAGCCCGGCAGAGGAACTACAAAAATTAGGCGGCGCTAGAGTCATTATCGCGACCGCGCCGGACTCCAAGGCAATGACCCAACTGATTGGCGGATTGGGACCGAACGGCAAGCTCCTCCTGATCGGCGTAGCTTCCGGCCCTATCGAGTTTGTTCCGACTCAGCTCATCAGGGGCGGAAAGACCATTGAAGGATGGGCAGGGGTAACGCCGGCGGATTCGGATGACGCACTTCGCTTTGCAGAACTGCGCGGGGTACGCGCTATGATCGAAACCTATCCACTGGAAAAAGCGGCTGAAGCATATGCCCGCATGATGAGCGGCCACGCGGAGTTTCGTGTTGTGCTGACGATGTGAATGCACTGCAAAGGGCCCCGATATTTCGCAATCGAATGCGACGCTATCGTCAGCTGTTAGGAAAGCGCCAACACTGGACGGGCTGTTCTCACAATCGCCAGACTCGAAAATTGTCTCAAGCCTGCGCGCTACTCGGAGAAGGGCTCCGAATATGGCGAATTGCGCCGTTCATCACGGCTGCGGCTCGCCGAGGAAACGAGGCTTATTGAGCATTCATGAGCTCCTGAAAACAATCTATATATTGTCCAACGTGCAGCCCGTCCACTAACGCATGATGCACATGGATCGAAACCGGCATAGACCGTTTCCCGCCATTCTCCGTCATCTTGCCGAACGAAATACGTGGGCAGCTATCGGGTACAGTGAACATGCGCGCATGAGACAGTGAAGTAAAGTCGATCCATGGCAGAGCAGAATAGCGGATGACGTTACTCGCGGTCGTCCGGGTTAGGTTAGAAGAATTGCGAACCCGTTCCACTTCGCGTTTTGCGTCCTCGAGAAACTGATTGAGGTTTTCGTGATAGAGGATATGACCATAGCCGAATGTCCCGTTGCTCCGGTCAATCGCGGCCCCGGCATTGACTCTGTCGTAGACGAATACCTCACCCTGCTCTGTCCGATAGCGAAAAGGCTCAACGATCTGGGCTGCCGAGAGCGACCGATAAAGGTAGTAGAGGAAAAATGAAAAACCATGGCGCTTAGCGAAGGAGTAGGCCGCAGTACAATCGACATTCACGCAAACGCCATAATAGGGCTCTTCAAAGTCATTGAAAAAACAGAAGTGCTCCCTGCGCACCCAGTTCTCGAGATCTATTTTCCGTCTCACGTTGGTTCACCATCAATCGAGTGTAAGCACCAAGTGTAGTCGACGCTGAAGTCAATCTCTCAGCCAGCCACGCGGCCGGACAAGTCCCGTTCGCGAAGCCAGTCCAGTACGATGGCCGCCACCGCATCGCTGTTGTCGTCAGACATCAAGGCATGGCTGTTGCCGTGTATCCCAAGCGACGGCAACTCTATCCACGTGACATCGCAGCCGGCAGAACGGAGAGCATCTCGCCAGCGTTCCACAGCGGGCCGGGAGTGAACCCAGAAGGTGTGCTGATCAAGAAAGTCGCCCCAGATGAAAAGGTGGGGCACACCTCTTAGCTTCGCAGCATCCTGAAGGCTCGGGTCCGGAGCGCCAGAAGGATCCAGGGAAACAACAGCGTGGATGCGGTCAGGATGATTGGCCGCGGCAGTCAGACCAAAATTGCCTCCCTGGCTGTGGGTCAAGAGGATGACGCCACTGTCCATACGCTGGATCAGACAGTCGTAGGCTTGTTGAGTGAGCACACTCGTTGCAGTCCCAGCGCGGCACGCACTGGCATAAGAAGGCATCAAAGTGATCGATCGGGAAACGCAGGCCGGGATGGGTGCGTCGCAGCTCGGGGTTCGCATGCCACGAGCCAGCAGGGCCGAAGCGGAACGTTTCCTCCCAGGCTTCCCTCGCCGTGCGGAAATAAGGCGCGTCAGCGTAAACCTGTGGGTAGGGCGCCCAGGATGCACGGCCCCGCTCAACCGCATCTGAGACGTAGGTGTCGAATCCCGAGCGGAGGAAGAACATCTGCCAGCCCGGGCGTCCGTCTGGCGTGGTTTCCCAATTCACGCCAGTCATGCCCCCGCCGTGCCACATCAGCAGCGGCGCCGCCGCACCTGGCGTAGCGAGGCGCACATATTGCACATACATCTGTCCGGCCATGATTTCGCCGTTGGGGTCCACCAAGTGTACCGGGCCGCCAGGCGTGCTGATGCGCTCCCGTTTGGCCAGGCCCTCCAAATGGCGTATGCGGCCACCAACAAAAAAGCTGCCGATTTCGGCAACAGAGAGCGCTGACATATTTTCAGGCATGCTGCATCCTAAGTTAAGCGGCGGGCGCTGGCCGCTCGACATCATCCACGGGCCCCTCGGGGGCAGCGGCCTTCGGTTGCACTGGAAAAAGAAACTGCAACGGTGACGATACTATTTGCCTGAGCACATAGCGCAGGATCGATGCCCGCTCCTTGTGGCCCACATCGTAGGCGCGGAGGGCCACAAAAGAAGCGATGGCAAAGCTCACCCCCAGATTCAGCACAAACATAATCGCGATGCCAACCATCGCCGAGTATAGCCATACCTGCCTGAAGGCCGATGGGCCGAAGCGAGCGGCGGCGAAGGCGAACATACCGGTGTTGAGGGTGACATGACGAACGTCAAGCGGCAAGCCAAAGAAGGGGAAGACTTCCGGCGTAAACCCCAACAGGTATCCGAGCGAGATGCTGGTGCTCCAGGGACCGATATTGCGGTCCACCCAGTCTGCAATCTTCCGCATGTTGCCGGCGCCGATGGTTCGTCCGAAGGAATGCTGCGCAATGGACGCTGGAATGCGATGGTAGACAGCAAAGTTTTCGCACCATCCCCCGATGAGGCCGGCAAGCCAGAGCAAAACTCCGGTGAGTGCTGCGTCAATCGCGGTTAACGAGGCCAGAGGGCGTAACGACAAGTAGACCTTCTGTGCCTGGTCCGCGGGCACATAGGGCGTGTGGAAGTGCCTGAGCCAAAGCAGATTGAAGATCACGGCGCCAGTGCTCACCGCCAGAATATTGCCCAGCGCCGCGGCCAGTTGGGTGCGGCTAATGGAGGCGCCGAACTCGGTGATCTGGTCGCGGCGGGAATCGCCACGGTTGCGGCGGATGATATCGGCCAGCTTGGCTCCCGTCAAGGCCGGCTGTTTTGTAGCCAGGGCAAGACCGAAGATCTGCAGCAACAAGAAACTGACGGCGTAGTTAGTGCCAATCAGAACTGCTTCCACAAAGGGTGGCCAGTGTTTGGCGATGAGGTGAAGTTTGAGCGCCGCGGTAAAAACCGTGAGGAATCCGCCGCCGATCGCTGCGCCCCACATCTGCCAGTACTCCCTGCGGCTGTGAGCGATATAGTGTTCACCGCCATGGCCGGTACGTTCCACCGTCTTTCTCGCCAGCAGGTTGAAGTTCTGCCTGATGAGCGAGGAGATGCGCGTATCCTCGAGCAGCCCGCGCACCAGCGTATCCAGCAAGAGGCGTACCGCGGCTGGAAGCCTGCTGCCGCGCTCGACCAGAGCGGCGGCTATCATCTCCATGCGGTCCAGCGCCGCGTCCATTGCCCCCAGATCGAAGACCAGGGGAGAATTTACGCCGGCGTCTTCCATATTGATGCGGACAATCGCCAGTTCTCCCCTGCAGGCGTAGACAGCATTGAGCCAATTCTCCCTGCATTCATCCGGACAACCACCTGGGGTCGCGGAGTGCTCGCACTCAATAAGTTTTTCGGTGGCGAAGACCAGGGCATAGGAAGGAGATTGCTCCACCGACTGGTCGGCGCTGCGCTGGCGGACAGCACGGCTGGTGCCGCGGGCAGAGACACGCGCGGCTAACAAGCGGAGTGATTCGTGGAGGTCCTGGTGTATATGGGGATAGGCGGTCAGCCCCTCCACGCTCCAGAGGTTTGCAACCAGGCGGCCAAAGAGCGCCGCATCCATATTCAGAAAGCGCTGGACAGCACGATCGGAGCAAAAGACGGCGGCGAAGAGGCGGGCGACATCGTCTTCCTTGCGCGGCGGGGGCAGCCAGCGTTGGAAAAAGCGGCTGGTAATTTCACGAAAGAGTGCGTGCTGGGCGGGGATCCCCGTTTCCGCGAAGAAGGAGACGGAATCGATCGAACCGAGCGTCGACTTCACTGCCTGCTGAAAGCGCGCGCGCAGCTCGGAATCGTGTTCGAGCATGCCCAGCCACCCGTCCAGGCGGCCCTGATATTCTCGCTTGGAACCTTGATGCCAGATGCCGGAAAAAAGATCGATGAGGCGATCGGTCTGGCTGGCCAGAGTGGTCGCGGCACAGCAGGCCTCCATCTGGCTGCGTAGCGTGGCTATCGTGCGAGCGGACACTTGGACCCCGCCGGTGCCCGGCTGCCAGAGACTCCGAAGATCAGTAAGGAGGGGCATCTGCCCTTAAATGATAGCTTGAACTTTGCTTAAATCGGGCCCCGCTCGCCCCGTATACGACGTTGCGATGGCGTTGGTAGGGCTGCTGGCAGCCCTGGCGCCCGCCGCCCGATGTCGATCGATCCGGTCACATGGATGCGCGAGCAATAAAAACAACCGGCAACTCCGGCATTAGGGCTTCACTACCTGTCCATCAATAGTGCGGTCGGTTGGATAGGCTCCCCCGCCCTTGATGGGACCGAGCGGATTCTTTGCCGCCAGCTCCTCATTGATGTCCAGGCCTAGACCCGGTTTGCCGCTGCCGTAGAGATATCCCTTGCGGATCTCTCCCATGCCGGGGAACATCTCGTGCACGATCGGCGGAAAGTGGTTCTCCTCCTGGATCCCAAACGCGCTGCTGGAAATATCGACGTGGTAGCTGGCAATCTGATTCACGGGATCGTTTTCGCCGCCTTCCTGGAAGGCTGTCCTGACGCCGAAAATTTCGCAGAGCGTGGTCAGCTTCTTAATCGGAGTGATGCCGCCCGTCGCCGCCACCCGGCAGCGAATAAAGTCGATCAGGCGATCGGTGACCAGCGGCACCACCTCAAACGGATGGGAAAATACTTCGCCCACAGCTTGAGGAGTGGTGCAGATCTCACGGATATTGCGGTAGTAAGCAATCTGTTCCGGGGGAAGAATGTCTTCGACGAAGAACATCTGGTAAGGCTGCAGTCGCCGCGCCAACTCTACCGCGTTCATCCCGCTTAGGTGCGAGTGGACATCATGCAGTAGCTTCGGCCCGAAGCCTGCTTTGTCGCGCAGGAACTCAAAGAGCGGCGGGATCGCGTCCACATATTGCTGCTCGTCAAATGCGGCCCCCTGGTAGCCGCCTTCCGCACGGCTTCCCTGCCCCGGCGGGGTGAATCCGCCTCCTCCGTAGCCGCCGAGTTGGATCCGCACATGGGTAAATCCATTGGCCAGTGACTTCTGCAGGGTGTCGAGACACTCTTCTTTGGTCGCGCCTCCTTGATGGTCATAGACGGGAACGCCATCGCGTGCCTTGCCGCCCAACATTTCGTAAACCGGCATGTTGGCGCGCTTGCCCTTGATGTCCCACAGGGCCATGTCCATAGCCGAGAGCACGTTGTTGTTCACCGGGCCGTTGCGCCAGTAGGTGCGCATCTGGGCCGATTGCCACAGGTCCTCGATCCGGTCCGGGTCTTTGCCTATCAGCCATGGTTTCAGATGCTCTTCGAGCGCCGAGACCACCGCCATAGTCTCGTAGTTATTGTTGGCCGAGCCAATGCCATAAAGACCAGGCTCGTTGGTGATGATCTTGATGAAGATCCAGCGATAATGGCTTCCCCCGTTCGTGGTGATGACCTTGACATCCTTGATGGTCAGCGCCGGCAGCCCGTTGGTATTTTTGGCGATCTCCTGCGCGCGGGCCATGGAGATGAGGGGGAGCGAGACAACAGCCGACTGGATTAGTTCTCTGCGATTCATCGCGTTTCCTTCGATGGAAGTGCTGCCCCAGAACGATAAAGCATTTTTCCTGCCAGGGGAATCTGGCGGGCGGTTGAGGTACTAAGGTTGAGTGACGGCAAACGCGAAGAGCGCGGAACCAGCCGGAATGACCACGTACTGCCGCCCGTCGAGCCGGTAGGTAATGGCTGTGGAGTAGATGGCCGCGCCTAGTTGCACATGCCACAGATCCTGCCCCGTGCGCCCATCGAGCGCGATGAAATTGCCGTCAGACTCACCGGCAAAAACAACCCCACCCGCGGTCGAGAGCGCTCCCCCGTTAGGACTGCTGAAGTACTTGAACTCCCATTTCTCCACTCCCGTCGTGGGGTCGAGCGCTTTGAGCGCCCCGGTAGGTCTTGTGACGGGGTCGGGCACATAGACGCTTCCAAGAAAGTCGTGGCCCACGCGATAAGACTGGGGCGCGCCGGTGAAGATGTCGCACTCGTCGGAAGTTGCCACATATAGTAGCCCGGTCGCCGGACTGTAGGAGGGCGAATACCAGTTGGTTAGCCCGAGCGCGCCCGGACAAACCCGAGTTCCCGTTGCGTTCGGCACCAGGTCCTTATCCACCATCGGCCTGCCGTCCGCCCCGATGCTCTTGGCCCAGGTAACGTTGCCGAAAGCGGTCGCCTTGAGGAACTTTCCGTTCGTGCGATCGAGTACGTAGAGAAAGCCGTTGCGATTGGCTTGCACCAACAGCTTGCGCGGCTGGCCCTCCCAGTCCGCGTCCAGCAAAACGGGAACCTGCGTGGCGTCGTAGTCGTAGAGGTCGTGCGGCGTAAATTGGAAATACCATTTCAATTTCCCTGTGTCGGCGTCCAGCGCCAGCATGCTGTTGCTGTAAAGATTGTCGCCGCCACGCTCGCCGCCAAAGTCGCTGGGCGAAGGGTTCCCAGTAGGCCAATAGATCAGGTTCAACTCAGGATCAAACGAACCTGTGATCCACGCCGGCGCGCCTCCGGTCTTCCAGGAGTCGCCGGTCCAGGTTTCGTGTCCGGGCTGGCCAGGACCGGGGACGGTTTCAAAGCGCCATCGGCGACGGCCGGTGTCCGCATCATAGGCATCCACAAACCCTCTGACTCCATACTCGCCGCCGGAGATGCCAACGATCACTTCATTCTTCACTGCCAGCGGCGCGACCGTGAAGACATAAGCGGCGTTGGAGTCAGCCGCCTTTACGTCCCACACCAGGTTGCCGGTCTTAGTGTCCAATGCGATCACATGGCCATCCAACGTTGCCATGAAGAGCTTGCTGCCAAGAATCGCGAAGCCGCGGTTCACCGCACCACAACAGGGCTGAAGTTTGTCCGGCAGGTTCCGCTGATAACGCCAGATGGGGCGTCCTGTGCGGGCGTCGAGCGCAAAGGCCCGGTCATTCTGCCCCGTTCCGTACAACACGCCATCCACTACCAGCGGAGTCGTCTCGAACTGACCCAGGTCGGCAACCTGAAACGTCCACTGCATCGCGAGCCGCGGCGCATTGCCGGTATTGATCTGGTCCAGTTCGCTGTAGCGCCAGCCGGCGTAACGCCCCGAGTAGGTAAGCCAGTTCTGCGGTTCGTGATCAGCGCCCAGCAAGCGCTGGTAGCTCACCTGCGCTTGCCCGCAGGCCGTCGCTAAAAGAAGCAGCGCTACCAGCAATGACCTCTTGTTCATGCCACCGTCCTTGCTGCGGTCGATCAATCGGCTCGCAAACTTTCCAGGTAAGCGACCAGGTCCTGAAGATCCGCAGGCTTGAGCATCTGCTCGGAATAAGCCGGCATCAGGGATTTGCGTTCGTGCGTTACTTGCTTAAGATCTTTCTTCAGAAAAAATTGCAATTGCTGGTGGGTGTCGAGTAGCTGGATGGAGAAGGTGTCCTCGTTTTTGGCGATGCCTACGATCTTCTGGCCGCTTGCAGTTACCACCGTGACCGTGTCGTAGATCAGAGGCAGGCCATAGTGGTTGTTGGGATCGAGCATGCCGCTGCTCAGTTCCCTGTTGGGCTCGCGAATGGAATCGATTAAATAAGTAGCGGAGCGCGCCTCGCCGACGCGCGACAGATCCGGGCCAAGCAGGCCCCCGCGGCCATCCACCATGTGGCAGGCCGAACAGCCCGCCGTTTCCCGGAAGATCTTTTCACCCTTAACGCGATCGCCGGTCACCGCTTGGCTCTTCGCAGGCGCCAGTGACCGAAGGTAGGCGATGATGGCCCAGGTCTCTGAATCCTCAAATGCGTTGGCGGGCATCTCCGTGCCCGGCACGCCGTGGGTAATGGTTGCGAAGATCTCAGCATCGCTCGAGCCGTGAATCCAACGTCCGATGGTCAGGTCGGGACCTCGGCCGCCACCCTGTGCGTTGGGACCGTGGCAGGGCGAACAATTAGGACGAAAGAGCGAAGCGCCTTCCCGGATCGCGGCGGCGTTGCCGGCAACTGGATTCTTGACGGCCGTATGCGCCGTCCCTGGCCCCCACCAGGCACCTTCACCAAGCAATATAACCGCGGAGATCGCGGCGACGATCCAGGTTTGCGTCGTTCCCGTCATACGGATTTCCCCTATAGTACGGGAGCCGGATGCGGATGCGGAAAAAGAAGAGGGCCATGACTCGATGTACGAGCCATGGCCCAGGTAGTGTTGACTGCGTTAGGTCTTATTTGAACTTGGCTCCCGCAAACGACTTTCGTCCCCTGCTGTTGGTTTGAAACGTTTGCGTAGCAGCCTTTAGATTGGTTTTGACCAGAGGGCCTGCGCCGGTGCCGGTTCCAGTCAAGTTAATGGCCGGAGTGCCACTGTTATAAGCGTTGCTGTTGATCGTTACCTGCTGGCTTTGATTGCCTGTGTATTTCGACGTCGGCTGAAATGCGACCGCGAAGAAGCACGACGTCAACGAGGTGTAGACGTCCCCGTTGGCGCAGGTGGTGGAAGTCCCAAGCCCGAACCCGGGAATTGGCTTGGGGTTGTAGTAGCCGAAGTTGCTCAGCGTCAATGATTGATTGCCGATATTGGCTACGGTCGCGGTTTGGGAGGCACTCGTGGAATTGTTCGCCTGGTTCCCAAAGGCAAACGACACACTGTTGCCATTGAGATAAATCAGGTTGTTGGCGGTACCGCCACCGAGGTTCGCGACCACAAAACTCTGTGAGCCCGCGGAACTCGCCAGCGCGCTGGGATATGAGAGAGAGGACGGATTAGAAATAGCCAGAAGTGCGCTGGTTTTGTTGGTGTATAGCTCCGTGATGGTATTCAATGCGCCGTCAAGAATGTAGAGATTGCCGGCGGCATCGAAGCTTAGACCGGTTGGGTCGGACGGTGTTGCCGGATTGGTGACCGAAAGCACGCTGGCTGTGCCGGCCGGGGTGACCTGAACCATCTGGCCACCACTGGTACCGTCGCCTCCGTCTCCAATGACCAAATTGCCGTTGATGCTGTTGATTGCGAGCGCCTGCGGGAAAATGATCGATGCGCCATTGATCGCCAGTTTAAAGGCCGAAGCGTTGTAGGGCACGACAACCACGAAACCAGGTGCAGCACCGGTTGCGCCGTCACCGTCCACTCCCGAGTCTCCGATGTACAAGTCTCCCAGCTCATCGAGCGCCAGCGAAATCGGATGCTGGAGTTGCACCGTCCCGGTATTGAGTACGTAGGGAGCAATGCCAGTCGTGGTGGGCACCACAATCACTTCGCCCAGGTTGAAGTCGGCGATGTACAAATCTCCTTCGCCGTTCATGGCCACCGCACTCGGCCCACTAAGGGCCGTGGCGCTGCCGGCCGCGCCGGTGAAGACAGCGGTCGGTTTCGATCCAGTCAATCCATTAATGGAATAGACCTTACCGCCGACCAGATCAGCGATGTAGACCTCGTTATTAAAGCCGGAGATGGCAACTCCCTGGGGTTGAACCAATCCCAACGGAGTGGTCATCACGTCGAGCGGGTAAGCAATCTGCGCTGCCGCGTTGCCCAACTCATAGACCGGCGACGAATCAAGGATTGTGGAACCAGAACCCTTGACCTGAATGGCCGAGGCACGGGTACCCACATACTGCGGTGTCGCCTCGAAGTTCTGATAGCAGAAATATGGTTGATATGCTGTCAGGCCAGTTAATTTCTGGGTCTGGCAGTTGCCGGTCGGAGATCCAAAGCGTTGGGTTGGAACCGGGATGACGTCGCTGTTGCTTGCGGTATCGCCCACCGTCACCGCAGTAAAGCCGGAGAAGGTTGTATTGCTGTTGAATTCGAAATTGAACGTCACTCCGATTCCATTGTTCCCGTAGACGTTCGCGGATCCAAGATAGACGGGATTGAGGAAGTTCAGTTGCGCGACCAGGCCCGTGTTTGGCTGTATGCCGAAAAAGCCATTCGTACCGACTTCGGCTACGTCAAGATTGCCGGCTGGATCCAGCGCCATGCCGCCGCCGGTTTCGAGGTTCAACGTCGGGATAATGTACGGGGTTGACTGCACCGTAGGAGAAGCATTGGGAACTTCGATTACCTGCTCGCCATTCGGGCCCAAGCCCGACAGCTGGGAAAGGATAAAGAGATCTCCTGAGGCATCGAGCGCCAGGCCCTGGGGCTGGCTGATGGTAAAGCTGCCGGTGCGTATGGACTGCGCGGTACCTCCGCCGGCTGCGGGCGCCACATAGACACCCCCGCTGTTGGTGCTGTTGGCAATGTATAGGTTGCCTTTCACGTCTAAGGCCAATGCCGACGGTGTAAACGACCCCGGCAGACCCTTGATCGATACCTGTACGGGCGTAGGCGTCTTGCTGCTCAAATTGATGGAGTAAACTGCTCCTCCACCGAAGGCCAAGCTGTCCCCAATGAACAGAGTGTTGGCGAACGTCGGGTTGGCGCTGTTGATCACCAGCGATATCGGATCGTTCAGAAAGCCGCCGGAGTAAATGGTTTTGACTGTGCTGGTCAAGACCCCTCCACTGGCTACGACTTCAGAGATCCGAGCACCGAAGTTCGGGTTGTCGCCGATAAAGAGGTCGCCGGCAGCGTCCACCGCAAGTCCTTGCGGAGCAGTGAGTCTTAGGCCCGGCACAACCGCTGAGGCGGAGTTCCCAGGCAGGTTAGGGGTGAGCATTACGATCTGGTTGTTCTGTGTATCGGCAACGTAGACGATGCCATTCGGCGCGACCGCGATCCCCTGCGGGTCAGAGAAACCGCTCCCGAGGGTCTGCTGCGCGTCGACCACCACAGCAGGCGCAGCTGCGAAGGCGTGGGAAGCGCAAAACATGACTGCGATTGCGGGAAGGCAGGAGAGGCTGCGGATCGATTTTGAAGACGAAGGTTCCAAGGCAATTTTCAAGGACTGCATTTAATTCCTCTACGATTCTCGGGGGAGAAAATCAGCGAACGGGACTACTTAAGAGGCCATGCGCAACCATCATGCTGACAAATACGGCTCCGCGGGGGCGCGACGCTGGTGCGATGACTAGAAGGTAAACCGTGCCTTCGATTTCCGCACACTGTACCTAAGTTGCAGTTGGCTTCCAGCAGTGCTGGTTTCTGGTTACTCGACGAGGTGACCGGAAAAAGAATCAGAGATCCAAAGGATTGGGAACCGCGTATGGCGCTGTTTGCTCGCGGTACCTAAGTACGCACCCGGGTCACCTGGCTGTGGTTTGGGATTGAGCAAAGCGATCTCACTGCGGCCAATGCAGTAGATAAATTTGCGCCGCACCGGTCCTGCTCATGACCGCCGGTTGACCTTGGGGCGTAAGGCTCACAAAGGCTTCGGTAGAGTAGGCAGGGTCGATGCCTTCCGCGCCGGCTAACTTCTCCCAACCGCTCTGGGGAATGGTGATGCGGTAAACGCCGTCGCTGGCTTTCCCTTGAAACAGAGCCATATATAAGGAGTTGCTATCTGGTGCCCAACTCCAGAAACCCCATTGGTCCGGAAACCCACGCAAATCCTTCCACGTCTTCGTCGTCGTGGAGTACAGCGCCATGCGCGAAGGATTTACCGCCATCGCGACCAGGTATTTTCCATCGGGAGACCAGGAAGGATAGTAGTATCCTTCGCCCTTTGGCATCGCGGAAATCTGCCGGGTGGCTAAGTCGATTACCTCGATCCGGGGCACCTTTTCCGGAACTGGAAAGTAGCTGAACGCAATCGTCTTCCCGTCAGAGGACCACGTTGGACCAACTGGGATTTCGCCATCCGGGGTTAATTTCTGCGGAGCGCCGCCATCGCGCGAGACGAGAAACAGATGCTTCCAATCGGAGTAGACCAACCATTTTCCATCGGGCGACCACTGTTCCATCACGGCGTAGGAATGGTTGAGCTGCAACGTCTCGCTGCCGTCCAGCTTGCTTCTCCACAAATTTTTGCTTGGGTAGTCTGTGTATGCCATCCATTCGCGGTCGGGCGAGATCACGAATCCCAGCATAGACCGATCGTCCATAAAAGGCGCCAGCTTCGTCGACTGTGGGTCATAGGCCCGCATCGCCCCCTCGTCCATCCGGCCCAGCACAAAGAGTCCGCGGCTATCGCGGCTCGGGGTAGAGGCGAGGATGGGGATCTGGTTGCCCGTTATTCTCACTGGCGTCGGCTTCTTCCAGAATTCAAACCAACGCGGCGTAAGCAGCTCGTAGATGTTGTCGCGTCCTTCGCGATTGGACGAAAACAGGAAGTGGCGCCCGTCCGGCGTCCACTGGGCGGCAAACTGTTCGACATCCGCAGGCCAATCGAACCGCAATGGCCGTGCGTTCTGCCCGTCGGCACTCAAACGCCACAGCCGCGAAGTGTCGGGCGGAGTACCCACGGTCACGCTCAGCTGCCGGCCATCGGGCGAGAAGGCGAAATCGTGTACATCCATCGGCGCCTGCCAAAGCCTGGTCAGGTTCTCGCCGTCCGCACCGATTCTGTAGAGGGTCCGCAGGTCGAAAAACACAACCGAGTGTCCATCCGGGGACCACCGCGCCCCGTTCACCAGGTGATCACTCAGTTTTCGCGGAGTCCCACCCAGCATCGCTGTTGTCCACAGGGTGCCGCGGCCCAGTGTATCTTCGCCGTCCTGTTTTAACCCCAGTGCCTTTGAGGCGTCGGCCGAAATGTCTTGCAACCACATGCCGCGTTCGAGAATGTGCATAGGCACAATTGGCCCGCCGCTCACCGCCATCTCCGAGGGGGTTCCCCGGCTGTCAAAATAGAGCCGCGATCCATCGGTAAATAGCGGCCCCCCTTTTGGCTCTGCCGTTGAGGTGATCTGGGTTGAATCGAGCGGGCCTGAGACCGCGGGCGGCGTCTTGACGGTCACCAGTGCAATCGCAAGCAATAGAATGATCGCGACAGCGGCGTACCCAATAGCCCTGGACTTCGATAAGGAGTGGCGCGCAAGGGTCGCGGCACCATTCTGCGTCGGCCACACCCGCTCGAAGGCTCGGGTTCTGGTTTCGGGTTCGGGCGAAAGAAAGCCCTCAACCGCTTGCACTAACTCTCCCGAGGCTCGAGTGGACCGCAACGACGACGTTGCGGGGGAGAGTCCCCCTTCCGACGCAAGCGGGCGTTCACCCGTCAGCACCTGGTGCAGCACAACTCCCAGAGCGTAGAGGTCGGTGGCCTTCGTCGGTCGCCCTCCACGCAACAGTTCGGGCGCCATGTACCCAGGTGTTCCGGCGATGACGCCGGATCCAAACAAGGTGTTCGCGGCCTCATGGGGGCGGGCAAGGCCAAAATCCATGATGCTGACATGCAACCCGGATCCGCCGTTTTCCAACATGACGTTGTTCGGCTTGAGGTCGCGATGAATAACGCCTCCGGCGTGCAGAGCTGCCACGCCGGCCAACAGCTGCCTACAGATGTCCGCCGCCTCGCCGGTTTCCAACCTTTTGGATTGCTCGAAGCGCGCATAGAGAGTTTCACCCTGCAACAACCTCATGGTGAGGAACAGAAAAGGAGGTGCGGGCTGGTCGCAGCGAAAAATCTCATAGATGGGGCAGAGATTGGTGTGAACCACCTTACGCGCCAGAAGCACTTCCTGCTCAAATCGGGCTGCGGTGGTTGCATCGGCCGCAATCTCCGGCCGGATGATTTTCAGAGCAACACCGGCGTCCTGGAGAAACTGATCCTTCGCCTCGTAGACCTCTCCCATACCACCGCGAGCAATGAAACGAACAATCGCAAAGCGGCCGGCGATGAGCTGTCCGGACTGGAAGCGGGTGGCGGGAGCGCCCACCGAAGATAGGGTCCCTGTGCCATCCGGGGTAAAGGCGGGATTCGCAAGAAAGCTACCGGCACGCGCGTCCTCCAGGAGAAGCTGTTCCAGCAAGCGCCGAAGTTCCGGATCATCACTGCACACCCGGTCGAGAAAAGCAGACCTGCTTTCCGGAGGCAATTCCAGCGCTTCTCCAAACAATTCCTCGGCAGATTGCCCTGGGTCGGTCATGATCTCGATTCAATTGGGTACGCGTGAACTATATCAGGAGGTATTCATGGAAGACGATGGCGGACAAGTGACCCAACGGCTCAAGTCTTGCGAGCGGGCGACCCGCAAGCCTTCGCTTTACTGATCATAGTTGGCCCACACATGGCGAATCTTTCCAGCAGCATTCAGGAGCATCACCTCGGCGGTCTTGTTACCGCGAACATTGTTGACGTAATAGACGACGACGGTCTCTACTCCCCAAAATGCATCAATCAGGTCGAAGCGGAGATCCGGAAATGCCTCAAGACCGCGGAGGAAGTATTCCCGCAATGCAGCTGTCCCTCGCACCATGCCGGAGCCCCCTAGCAACTTCAGTGCGACTGGAGAGACAAGGAGCACCTCAGCGTCGTAGTGAGTCAAGATCCGTTCCAGGTCATGGCTGTTCCAAGCGTCCACCCAGTCTTGAGCAAACTCGCGCGCAAATGAAGCCTGTAAGGGCAAGATCGAGTCCATATTCCACCACCTCTCCTTAGAGTAAAACTGCGAATATCGTAACGGTTGGACCGGGATGACTATGAAACTGTCGACGGACGTGGGTGAGTTGTGAGGGTTCGCCAACCAACCTCGGCGCTCTGTCACAGCCTGGATTTGGCAACGTCAACTCCATCAATTGGAAACTTAAAGGAATGAATGGGCCACCCAGCATTGTTGACGGCGGGGCAAAAACTAAATTCCCTACGGCTCACGATCCGTTAGTTGCTCTTGCGCAGGAGCCGGATGACCACGACGCTGCTATGCGGAAATACCGTCTCGAAGTTTGAGCCTACCCGAATCTGATTCGTCACATTCCCTACTGCATGTGGCTGCATTTCGTTGTTCTCTGTATAGATACTGGGCGCCGAGATGGTCTTCGCTTGCGCCTGGGTGCGAGGAGTAAAGCCATCCACTTGAATGGCCGCACGAAAATCGCGGGTAAGACTGCGATTGACGCAGAATAGAACAAGCGTATCCGGTGACGGTCCCATTGCCGCTACAACTTCCAGCCAGGGAACATGATCAATGTGCGGCAGGCGATTGACTCCATGTTCAACCGTGTACATCGGAGCATCACTTTCGGTGGCCACGAGCCGGCTTGGCTTTTCCTCGGCGTACGAGCGCAGCACCCAGTATCCCGGAGCGCCGTAGACCTGTTCCCGCTTCTTCCAGATACCTCCAAACTCGAGAATGCCCGTCATGTCAGAGATGGGGACAATGCCGGAGTTCCTCAACAGCATATTGAGGAAGCCCGCGGTATTGATCGCCCCACCCATATTGTCGAAGCCCGGCGCCGGCCGTTGGCCAGGCACAAAGAGCCATTCGGTGAAAGCAATCTTCGCGTTCTTGTGGTTCGACTGCTGGATTTGCTCGGTCATCTCCTTCAAGTGCTGCTCCAACCCGATGGGCAGCGCGAAGCTCGAGAGCGCAATGAAATCATTCGATGGACTCGCGAGCTCCACCTGGTCATCCCGGACCACAAAGTGGGTCGACAAATACTGAAAGGTATTGGGTGGCGTAGCGAGTTGCACGGCGTTCCACTCATGATAATGGTCCGGGTCGGCGCCGGTCGCGATCAGATGTGCAGTCGGATCCACGCTGCGGATGGCCTCGCTGAATGCCTGCGTTCGGACGCCAATCTGATCCTGGGCCGGGTAGCCCGTGTTCCAATTGCCCCATAGTTCATTCCCCAGCTCCCAGAACAGGCCGCCTTTCTTGTCGCCCCAGCGATCGTTCACATACTTGACCCACTCCGCGGCTTCCTCAGGAGTTCCGGAACCGAGGTTCAGGGCGATCTGTGGTTGTGCTCCAATCAGTTCGCAGAATCGCAGGAATTCATCCGTCCCGAAGGTGTTGTACTCCGGACTGTTCCACGCGAGGTTGGATTGACTTCTCCGCTGATCGCGGGGTCCGATGCCGTTCTTCCAGTGATAGGAAGAAGTAAAGTTGCCGCCGAAGCGGACGAGTGGACTCTGCAGCTCTCGCGCCATCTGCACGACTTCGGGATCCATCCCGTCTACAGCGTCGGTGGGCATCAACGAGACTTGATCGATATAAGCGCGAGCATCGTCATGCAGGGCAATCACGAAGTCGACTGGCTGCAACTTCCCGACCACGCCGGATTTGAGCGTGAGCTCAAAGGGGTATTTGGTCCAGTCCTTGGCGGCTGCATCGATCGTCGTGCCGGCCAATTCGGCTTGCGGTTTGTTTCTCTCCCGCAGCGAGATGTACACCTTCGCCGGGCCGGACTGATGCTTGACAAAGACGCTTCCGCGATACGTCAGAATGCGATGCACGGGCAGGTAGATTCGCTGACAGATGCCCACCTCTCCCGCCGGCAAGCCCATAATCAGCAGTGAATTCGAAGAGTTGGCCGCATCGCCCGACTGCGGCTCGTAGCGGTTTCCCTGCCGGACGTCTAATGGCTCCCAGGGCAGCGGAAGATCAAGTTTCGAGGCCGGCTCCAGCTCCGGCCGTTCTTTGATCATCCTGGCGATCGCTCCGGCGCTCCACAAACCTTCTTCGAAGCTGCCATTCTCCAGTAGTTCAGACCACAATCCGCCGTAGGTCGAGTGGCCGATCGGTTCCAGAAAGCTGCCGAAGACGGTAGGCGGAATCGCCTCCTCCGATAACTTATCGGCATGCACTCGCACATGGACGGGCTGATCTGGTGCGGAATGGGCATCATCCATAATCTGACCCACGGCGGAGGCCGCACCCAGCCAAAAGAGGCTCACCAAAACAAAGCCGGCCGGCTTTACTCGTCGCATGCTGTTCACTTTGTTCTCCGACTGGAGATTCCTGAAGCTGAAATATCGGAGGAAGTATATAGGAGTCTTCCAAATTCGCAGATCGCCGATGAGCAGATGTGTCTTCGCGCTGACTCTGTCAGCTCACCGGGATCTACTTCACTTGCAGTCCCAGGTAACTGCACCCTGCCGAGCGCACCAAAGAAAAGCCGGCGGCACTGGGCCGCCGGACTGGGTTGCTGTCTTTCTTCAACATCGACCTACGTGCTATGGGCGCACTATGGCCGGCGGAACATAAGTGTTATCTGCGACGTCGCCCTCGGGACCATAAACTCGTAGGACGACATTAAACTTGCCTGGGGGAACCGGCAGCCAGTTGCCCATAGGCACATGCGCCGGTTGCTGCACACTCATGTGGATCGTGAGCGAACCGTCCCCATTGTAGGTGAGCCCCGGTGTGTACCTGGCCACTACATACTTGTTGACGGGGTTAGGAACCAGTTCAATGGTATCCGGGGTGTACGCCGTCAGGGACCAGAAGAGCCGTGCCTCCGGAATCTGTCCGGCGGGAAAGGTCAGAACGTAGCCTTCCGGATTACTCCCGTCGAGCGGACTGCCGTCAGCGCTGCTGAACGTGTGATAGTACGTCGCGGTGCTGATTCCATTCGATTGCTGAAGGTATTCACCAATCGACGCGCGGTCGAGGACGTTACTGCCCCAGTGGGCGATATTGGTGAAGTGGATCCAGTGGGTCTGACCTGTATTCGTCAGATAATTGTCGATGATCAACTGGAAAGCCTTTTGGGTCCCCGCGCTCAACCCCCTACCGCAATGGTTACCGTTGCCAAATAACTCGTCGAAGTGGTTCGACAGCTCCTGGTCCGCGGATGATAGAGGCGGCTTCTGGGGAGACTTAACCGCGGTCTGCAGCTGCTTGAGAAAGGTGAGCGGCTGTTTTGCAATCAAGTCATCGGCGGTGGTCTTGAACGACGTTGTGAAATAGGACTCCGGAACGATGATCGTGTTCCCGTCCAATGGGTTCTTCCGGAACCCGCTGAGTGGTTGTGTCTTGAGCGCTGCGATAAACGCCGCGGCTTGGCTGTTCTGGTCCTCGCCGACGGTCGAGAATTTGACCGCCCTGAAATTCACCATCGGAAAGTTGATCGGCATGGGGATCCGGGTCACACCCGAAGCAAGCGTTCCTGAAAAGCCCGGACCAGTGAACGCAAAGGAGCCCGGCGTTTGCGACGGAATTGTGATCGGAATCTCGTTGCCGTAATAGTCCAGAACCAGAATGGAGTAGCCCACCTGCGCCGGGGGCACGGTGACCACGACGGGCTCGTCCCTCAGGTCGAGAAAGGCACTGGAGTAGAGTGTGTCGTAGTTGCTGGCCACAACAAATTTGAAGTTCGGACTCACCTGGGCGGGTGCTACCATTCTGTTCGTAACGCCCAATTGATTGTTTACCTGAAACTGCTGGTGATAGAACCACAGCGGATAGAAGTGCACGACATACTCAGCCGCCGTCGCGTATTCGTCCGAGTCATAAGTGGTGGCTGAGCTAGACGCAGCGCTCTGTGATGCTTGTGCCGTTCTTGTGGATGCCGGAGTAAAGAGGGTGGACGCGATCAGAAAGCAAGCCTGCAGCCGGCGCAAGAATCCAATGTCTTGCCGAGCCGGCTGTTCCAGCTGGGTTGGTTCTGATGGAAAAAAGGATGCCGCACAAACCCGGGCGGACGCGGGCAGATGGTTGGTACAGAGATGTTTCATGGGTGCTCTCCTCTTTGCAGAATTTGGGGCAATCGCGACACGGTCCCGTCGGTCATTCAGGTTATTTCGCGATAACGCTTCCAAGGTCACTTTGCCGCAGCAGCCGGCGGCGCTCCATGCGCGCTCACTGCGCAGCTTCTGCTTTTTAGGTGCGCTCGCAGATGATTGAATGCAAGTAACTTATCGGAACCTATACGCTTGGGTCGGGCGGCGGAGCCAGTCCTCGCAGCACCGCCCCGGAGCCCGGCAGGAAACATTCGCCGGCTCCAGCCCCGACGTGGCCTGGCAGAAGGATCGCTCAACCGCTTGCGGACAGAATCTGAGATCTTTCAATTTGGCGTGTTCCGCTTCAACAGCGAGATGCTGGAGCTGACCAGGAACGGCCTCCGCATTCCGCTGCAACTTCAACCTGCGCGATTGTTGGGCCTGCTGTTGTCCAGTGCGGGTGAGTTGGTCAAGCGCGAAGCCATCCAGGAATCGTTGTGGCGCGACGGCACCACAGTGGACTTCGAGGTTGGCGTGAACAGGTGCGTGCGGCAACTAAGGATCGCGCTGCACGACGACGCCACTACCCCGCACTATATCAAAACCATCCCCCGGCTTGGCTATTGCTTCATCGCGCCCATCGCTCAGAGTCCCACGGCCACCTCCGACGTAAAGCAGTCCGAGCCCGACTCTTCTGACTCTTCTATTGTGGTGCTGCCTTTCGCCAACCTGAGTGCGAACCCAGAGGATGAATACTTCAGTGACGGGCTGGCCGAAGAGATTATCTGTGCCCTGGCGCAAATCGACGGGTTGCGGGTCATCGCCCGCACGTCTGCGTTCGCATTCAAGGGCAGGAATGAGGATATCCGCCAGATCGCCAAGATCCTGCGCGTGCACTACGTACTTGAAGGCAGCGTGCGGCGCAGCGCGGACCGTATCCGGGTGACCGTGCAATTAATTCATGGGACAGACGGCAGCCATCGCATGGCCAAGCGATACGACCGCGAATTGACAGATATCTTCGCGCTGCAGGATGAGATCTCCGCCGACATCGCGGCACAGCTAAAGGTCCGCCTGGCGCCCAGGCAATCCACGGTAAACTTCCCCGCGTTCGAGTCTTACCTGGAAGGCCGCTTCCACTGGCGCAAGTATTCTCCGGCGGAATTCGAAAAAGCGATCGAGTGTTTTGAACGCGCGGTCGCCGCCGATCCGGGCTACGCGCAGGCTTACACTGGCATCGCGCAGAGCCGAATCAGCTTGGTCACGGAGGCCGGTGTGCCGGCATTAGAGATGCTGCCGGCGGCGGCCGTCGCCGCGCGCCGAGCACTAGATCTGGATCCGCGCGATGCCGAGGCGCACGCCGCCCTGGGCCAGATCGCCGCCATGCTTGACTACGACTGGCCAGCGGCAGAAAAGCACTTCAAACGGGCTCTTGCGCTGGGCGCGGTGCCCTATGTGCGTTTGGCTTATGCCATCTGGTACCTGCTTCCGCACGGACGGATGGCGGAAGCCATAGCGGAAACAGATCGTGTCGTGCGCGAAGATCCCCTCCACCTGATCGCCCGCTTGGCGCGGGCGATTGCGCTGATGTTCTCAGGAGATCAGCAGGCAGCCAGGGAGGCGTGCCTGCGCGTGCTGGAAATGGATGCAACTTTTCCCCGGGCCATACAGTGTCTTTCCTTTGTTGCCGGGCATCAGGGACATTTCGAAGAGGGCGTGGTCTGGGCGGAGCGCCTGGTAACGTTGTGGGGCAACTCCTACGGAACGCTTTACGCTCTGGGGCAGGCCCACGCGGTGGCCGGCAATAGCGAAGCGGCTCGCCGCGTGCTGGCCGATTTGAAGAGTCTTCCCGGAAGCACGCAGGCCTGCCCTGCGCGGATCGGCCTGATCCATGGCTTGCTCGGTGATGTAGATCTGGCCTTCGACTGGCTGGACCTGGCGATCCGCCACCGCGAGCCGACGATCCTGTGGATGAAAAATCAGCCGCGTATGGCCTGTCTGCAGCGGGATCGCCGTTTTGCGGCAACGCTCAAGCGATTAAATCTTTTCCCTAGGTGAGAACAACGGACGCCTGCGGACAAATCCCGGCACTTTCGAAGCCTATGACGAAAATACACGTTGCGCGATGAGCGCGACGACCTTGAGATCGGTATTGATGCTGGGAATCAACGACACCTGGGAATAGGTGCTGATCGCTCCCGTTGGGGAACGAAATGTACGAGCACCACCCTCTCGCTCCCGCACATCCTGTTCGCTCCAATATTTGGCAAATACTCTGCTACCGCTCTGCAATTCGAATATCAGCCTAAGCGTCGGAGCCTCGGTCAAATGCCGTCCGGCATCCGACCGAAATTCGGCGACCAGCCGCTTCGCACGGCTCCTCCAATCCACGATCAAACTTCGAGCATTCCGATGCAGAAAGACAAAACGAAGAAGATTGCGTTCTTCCGATTCAACCAACCACGGCCGGAAGAGCTTCGCAGCTCTCCCATTCCAGGCCACTGCGTTCCATTGGCGATCCAGCACATAAACGGGGACTGGCATCCGATCGACCAGGTCCTTCAGGCCTGTAGGAATCTCCAACTCGCGTGTTTCGCTCGAGTCCGGAACGACACAGCGCGCGATCTCAAACAAGTACAACCTCTCAGCACGCGAAAGCTGAAGTGCTTCGGCGATACGCCTCAGAACCGGAGCCGAGGCACGAATCGGACGACCTTGCTCAAGCCATGTGTACCAAGTCGTGCTCACACCGCAGAGTTGAGCCACTTCCTCCCTCCGTAAGCCAGGAGTCCTGCGCCGCCCGGCGGAAGGTAGTCCAAGTTTCGTGGGCGAAAGTCGCTCACGATGAGAACGGAGAAATGCTCCGAGCGTCTGGGTTGAGTTTTGGATGGGCTCGGCACGAAAGGGTGTCATCGTTGATCAGGGTACCTAGCATACTAGGATAAAAGATCATCTTGTACCTGGATAATTCGGCGGCTAGGGTTTTTTTAAGAGGTCGTAATCCCAGCAGGAGGCACCCTATGCGGCACGAACAATCCATATCCAAGAGTTTCGGTTCAAACGCCGAGAGGTATCTCACCAGCCCCGTGCATTCAGCCGGAGCCGATCTTGATTTTCTGGCGAATTCAGTCGCCGCGTTGGATCAACCGAAGGTCCTCGACCTCGGTTGTGGAGCGGGCCACGCCAGCTTTGCCACCGCACCGTTCGCTCGGGAGGTGATTGCGTTCGACCTTACCGCGGCGATGCTTGAGGTAACAGCCGCCGCAGCCAAAGAGCGAGGCCTCTCAAATATCACTACAGCGCAGGGCTCGGTGGAAGAACTTCCATTCCATGGCCAGCAGTTTGATTTCGTAATGAGCCGTTACAGTGCTCATCACTGGAACGATGTCCCACGAGCGCTGCAGGAAGTGAAGCGTGTTCTGAAGCCTGGAGGCCGGGTCTGCTTCATCGACCTTACCGGCGCCTCCTCCCCTCTGCTGGATACCCATCTCCAATCGGTCGAGCTAGCGCGCGATCCATCCCATGTCCGCAGCTATACCGACCGCGAATGGCTTTCCTTCTTCCAGGCGGCCTCATTCGATGCGCGCATAGAACAGAAATGGCGCATGGCCCTTGAATTTTCCTCCTGGGTATCCCGGATCGGTACTTCGGCAGAGCGCATAGCTGCCATACGTTCCCTTTGGTCAGGCGCACCGTCCGAAGTACGGGATTACTTCAAACTACAGAACGATCTCTCGTTTGAGGTGGATGCTGCGATGATCATTGCGCAAACGGCTGCTCATTGCCAGCCACCGCCAAGGGCCTTGTAGAGTTGCACCAGGCTCTGGTACTCATTGCCACGAGCCTGGGCGAGAGTCAGCTCAGCGGTAAATAGCGATCGCTGCCCATCGAGGACTTCAAGGTAAGTTGTGATCCCTCCCCGATAACGTTTGAGCGAGGTATCGACTGAATCCTGCAGATCTTTGACCGTGACCTCCTGAGCGACGCGGACTTGATGAAGTTTCTGATAACCGATCAGAGCATCGGAGACATCACGGAACGACAACTGGATAACCTGCTTATAAGCGATCAATTCCTGGCGTTGTTGGGATTCAGCGAGTCTCAAATTCCCACGCAGGGCGCCGCCGGTGAAAATAGGTTGGCTAACCTGGGCACCGTAGCTCCAAATTCCAGTTTGTGAGCTCATCAGGCCAGTGAGGATACTGCTGCGGCCAAACGCACCGCCGCCGGAGCCGGTAAGAGAAATCTGCGGAAAAAACGCAGCTCGGGCGACGCCGATCTCGGCGTTGGCGGCAATCAGGTTTTGTTCGACCTGGCGAATATCTGGCCGCCGTTCGAGCAACGTCGATGGCATTCCCGGTGGCACCTCCGGTGGAAGCGGCTGCTCGGCCAATGGGCGTCCACGCCGTACGCTCTCGGGATAATGGCCCAAGAGAATACTGATCGCGTCTTCCTCCTGACCGATCTGTCGCTCAATGTCTGGCACCGCGGCGTTAGCGGTGTCCAGCACCTGTTGGGATTGCAGCACATCGAGCTTGGTGGCAAGACCGTGGTCGAGCCGCAACCGGGTCAGCTTGACGGAATCCTCCTGGGTCTTCACCGTGTCGCGCGTGATTTGGAGTTCGAGATAGAGCTCCAGCAGCGTGAAGTAGTCGCTCGCCACATCGCTGACCAGCGTGAGTATGACGGTATCCCGCGCATCCTCGGTAGCCAGCAGCTGAGCGCGTGAAGCCTCGGTGGCACGTCGTAGACGCCCGAAGAGATCCAACTGGAATGCGGCATCGGCGGTGAGAGTCAAAATGTTGTAGGTAGCCTGGCTGGTCGGATCTTTCCCACCGCCGAAGTTACTGTTCGCCCCCACCTGGGGAAATAAACTGGAGCGCGTGATGGTTACCTCAGCGCGCGCAGCGCTGATGCGCTCCGTAGCCAACTGAAGATCGTAATTCTCCTTGAGTGCTGTGCGGATCAGTTCTTGCAGTTGCGCATCCTGGAAGACTTGCCACCAGTGAAGGTCGGCAAACGACGTTGCCTGGACCTGGGCTTGCGGGTTTTCGCTCAGATCACGGTACACGCCTGGAGTGGCGACGGCGGGCCGGTGATAGTTGGGCCCGACCATGCAGCCGATCATGACCGTCGAGGCGGAGATCGCGGCGAAGATCGCATAGGTCCGTGGCGCCAGGTTTTTCATGGCTCGTTCCCGTCCTGGTGCTCATCAGGCAGTGGGACCATTTCAGTCTCCCTCCGAGGGCGCAGGCCTTCCCGGCAGTGCGGCCGCAGCCGGCTGCTTGCCGGCGCCTGACCACTTCTCGACCAGGTAGAAGATCGCAGGCACGAAAAAGATTCCGATTAAGCTGGCGGCGAGCATTCCGCCAATCACGGTCGTACCCATGATCTGGCGAGCAACCGACCCGGCTCCCTTCGCCGTCCAGAGCGGAACGCAACCCAGGATGAAGGCGAACGAGGTCATCAAAATCGGCCGCAGACGAAGTTTGGCTCCTTCCAGCGCGGCATCGGCAAGAGGTTTTCCGTTCTCGAATTGGTCTTTGGCGAACTCGACGATCAGGATGGCGTTCTTAGCCGCGAGGCCGATGAGCATGACCAGTCCGATTTGCGAGTAGATATCCGTCTCCATCTGGACCAGATAGGGAGGCAGGAAGACGCCCAGCAGGACACGACGCAACCACAGAATTGCAAAGGCCCCAAAAATCGCGACCGGCGTACTCAACAGCACGCTGAACGGCAATGACCAGCTCTCATACAACGCCGCAAGAACCAGAAAAACGAATAACAGAGACAGCGAAAAGATGACCGCAGGCGGCACTCCCTGCCGCGCTTTCTGCTCCAGGAACGATATACCCAGGTAGTCGAAGCCCATCTCGCGCGGCATGGTCTGTTTGAAAACTTCTTCCAGGGCAGCCGTGGCTTGGTCTGCGCTATAGCCCGGCGCGGCGCTGCCGTTGATTTGCGCGGAACGGTATTCGTTGTAGCGCAAAGTAAATTCCGGGCCGAGCCGCGGTTTGAGCGTAGTAAGTGTCGAAAGGGGGACAGCCTCTCCCCTGCCGTTGCGAACATAGAATTGGCCAACGTTTTCTATTCTGGCGCGGTCTTCACCCTCGGCTTCGATATACACCTGCCACTGGCGGCCGAAGCGATTGAAATAGTTGATGAAATAGCCGCCCATGAACGCCTGGATGGTGCGGTACACATCGCTCAGGTTCACCCCTTGCTTCAGTACCTTGTCGCGATCTACCTGGATAAATTCCTGGGGAACGGCGGGCAGGAAAGTAGTACTAAGACTGGCGATCTCGGGGCGCTTTCGAGCCGCTGCAAGAAAGAGGTTCAGGTTTCTAGCGAGGAACTGTACATCGCCTCCCGAACGGTCCTCGAGCATGAAGGTGAAACCGCCGGAAGTGCCGACACCGGGAATGGCGGGCGGAGAAAAACTGAAGGCGACACCCGCCGGCAGCTTGCTCAACTCCCGGTTGAGATGCGCCTTGATCGATTGAAATTGCTGCTCTCTCGACGTTCGCTGATCCCATGGCTGCAGGGCTACAGAAAAGAACGCGCTGTAGCTGGTGCGAACGTAACTTAGCAAACTAAAACCCACCACGGTGGTGGCGTATTTCACCCCCGGAGTATTCAATAGGATTTTTTCAACATCGGCGCATACAGCAGTGGTCCGTTCCATTGAGGCCCCGTCGGGCAGTTGCAGATTGACGTAGGCGTAACCCTGGTCTTCGTCGGGCAGGAAACTGGAGGGCACATGAGCAGCAAAGAAAGCTGCCGCTGCGCCACAGGCCAGCAGCAGTACAAGCACCACCGCGGTTTTCGTGAGCAGCACCCCACTCCAACTTACGTAGAGGTCGGTGGCTTGCTCGAAACGGTGGTTGAACCAATCGAAGAACCTCCTCAGCAGGCCGCGGCTTGGCTGCCGCGGGCGAAGCAGGAGCGCGGCCAACGCGGGGCTGAGGGTAAGCGCATTAAACGCCGAGAGAACGACGGAGATGGCGATGGTGACCGCAAACTGCTGATAGAGCCTGCCGGTAATTCCGGGGATGAAGGCGGTGGGCACAAAGACGGCGGAGAGAACTAACGCGATGCCAACCACTGGGCCCGAAAGTTCTTCCATGGCTTTAAACGCTGCGGCCTTCGGAGTCAGCCCCTCCTCGATGTGCCGCTCCACGCCCTCCACCACGACGATGGCGTCATCCACCACCAGCCCGATCGCCAGCACTAGGCCAAAGAGCGACAGGGTGTTAATGGAGAAACCGAAAAGGGGAAAGATGGCAAACGTGCCCACCAGCGAAACAGGCACGGCCAGCAGCGGAATCAACGTGGCGCGCCAACTTTGCAGGAATAGAAAGACGACCAGGATCACCAGGACGAGTGCGATGGCCAGCGTCTTAACGATTTCCTTGATGCCTTCGGTCACCGAGCGGGTGGTATCCAGGGCAACTTGGAAATCCATATCCGCCGGGAAGCGTTGCTTCATTTGCGACATCAATTTCCTGATGCCTGCGGCGGCATCGACGGCGTTGGAGCCAGGCAATTGGTAGACCGAGATGATAGCGCTGGGCTTTCCATTGAATCGACCGGCGACGGTATAGTCCTGTGAACCCAGCTCGATGCGTGCCACATCGCTTACCCGAACGGTCCCACCGTCGGGAGTCTCGCGCACCACGATCTGCCCGAATTCTTCCGGCGACACGAGACGGCCCTGGGCGAGAACCGAATACGTAAATTCCTGGCCTTTGGGGGCAGGCTCGCCGCCTGCCTTCCCGGTCGGGTTCACGGTGTTTTGCGCTTGAATCGCGCTGACGATTTCCGGGACGGTGATGCCCAGCTTGGCCAGGGTGTCAGGCTTTATCCATAAGCGCATGGCGTATTGGCCGGCGCCGAACACCGTCACGTTGCCAACGCCTGGGGAACGCAAAATGGGGTCAACCAGGTTGATGTATGCGTAGTTCGCCAGAAACCTGGCGTCATAGGTTCCGTGGGGCGAATAAAGGGCTACCCACATGAGGGGAGCCGTCACCGATTTTCGAACCGTGATTCCGTAGTTGGTAACGTCAGTGGGCAACTGAGAAGCGGCCTGGGTTTCACGGCTTTGGGCGAGAATGTAGTCGGTGTTGGGATCGGTCTTTACGTCGAAGTCCACAATCAGGGTGGTGGTGGAGTTGGCGGTGGCGTTCACCGAATACATGTAGTTCATGTTGTCCACGCCATTCATCTGTTGTTCGATAGGCGTGGCGACCGCTTGCTCCAGGGTTTGAGCCTCCGCGCCGACGTAGGTGGCCAGCACTTGAATCTCAGGCGGAGTGATGCTGGGGAACTGCGCCACCGGCAGAGTGAGCATGGTGAGGGCGCCAACCAGCACCGTGACGATGGAGATCACCATGGCGACGATGGGGCGGTTGATAAAGAACTTCGACATGAATCACCGTCCCCCAGTGCCCGCGGCAAATGGCCTGGGATTCACCTGCGCTCCCGGGCGCACCTTCTGCACGCCTTCAGCGACCACGCGGTCGCCCGGCTTGACTCCCTGCGCAATGACCCACTGATTGCCGATACGGTCGCCGACGGTGACGGGTCGGATGGTGACCTTGTTGTCGTCCCCCACAATGGCGACCTGGTAGCCGCCTTGCAGCTCCGAGACGGCCCTCTGCGGTACCAGCAGCGCGTCCTTCTGCATGCGGACAACGGCGCGCACCTTGGCGTATCCGCCGGGACGGAGAATGTTTCCAGGATTGGGGAACAGCCCAGCGATGCGAATGGCCCCGGTACTTTCATTTACCTGGCGATCGGCGAAGAAGTACGTGCCCGGATGGGCGTAGGTGGATCCATCGGCCAGAATCAGCTCGAGGCGGAGATTCTTATCCGCCGCTTGTCGGCTCGCCTCTGTGGGAAAGCGTTGTCGCCAGGCGAGGTATTGAGGCTCGCCGACCGTGAAGTAAACCTTGATGGGGTCGACTGTGGACACGGAGGTGACGGGCCCGCTGCCGAGATTGACCAAAGCGCCCACCTGAAGCTGGGCCTGTCCGGCGATGCCGTCGATGGGGGCTACGAGGCGGGTAAATTCCAGGTTGATCCTGGCCGTTTCGGCGGCAGCCTGGGCGGTCTTGATCATGAGCCTGGGCGGTCTGCACCGTGGCCTTGGCGGCCAGGTTGTTCTGCACGGCATTGTCGAGATCCTGCTGGCTTGCCGCCTGTTCTTTGGCCAGCGGTTCGTACTTCTCTACGTCGAGCTGAGTTCTCCCCTGGACCGCTTCGTCGTTGGCAAGCTGAGCCTTGGCCTGGGCTAACTGCCCTTCCGCCTGGTCGAGAGCCGCCTGGAACGGCCGGGGATCAATCTGGAAGAGCAACTGACCCTTCCTGACGAATGCCCCTTCCTGATAACCCTGCTTCAGCAGGTATCCTGTGACCTGGGCCCGGACATCGGCATTGGTGAATCCATCGAGGGTGCCGATCCACTCGCCATAAATCGGCACATCCTTCTGCTCAACCTGCACCACCTCCACGTTCACGGGGGCGTCGGGCTTTGCACCGGATACATGCTTTGGGTAGACGGCTCCGATGATCAGTCCGAGGACGAGCAAGCAAAGCGCCCCGCCTACCCAGAATTTGTATTTCGAAAACACGTTCATTTTCTTTCCAGGCAGAGCGTACTTTCCCGAGGCGGCCGTTAAACCTTATTCGGCACGCCTAGCTCGGGGGTGCATAATCCAACGGGCCCACCCTAGACTCCAAGCAATAAAAAGCTCATGGAGCGACCGCGCAGACCGCACGAAGCTCGTCCGCGAGATTTCTACGTTGAAAAACAACTGATATTCGAGATCGCGATCATGTTAGCGCTTTCACGCCGTAATCTGCCGCCACAATGGTAAATGCCACAGAATCTGCGTAGTGAGGTTAGCACGGTTCGGCGGTTCTCCTTCCAGATGATCCCTACGGCGGGCGCCCGTTATCCTAACAGAGGCCAAGTTCTGAACTGGCTTGAGGGGGATTCATATGGCCCTGGAACCGTTTGGAACAAAGTATTCTACTTGCGTTCTGGATATAAGGATGGAGCTGACACATGGCCGGAATTACTGAAACCGCCGGCGAAATCAAAGTGATAGGGCCAACTGAAGGCGAGTTCTTTTGGCAGCCGGTCCCGGCCAATGGTTTCGTGAGGAACTTATTAAACAATCGGACGGTGCATAGTTCGACAGAGTTTTCCTTGAGCGTGCAAACGGTAGCGCCCGGTTGTTTCATCCGGGAGCACACGCACAGCGCCAACGAGGAGATAGTGTATGTCGGCTCTGGAACAGGCTCGATCAAGCTTGACGGCAAGGACGAGATACCGATATCCGCTGGGTCTGCCGTCTTCCTGGGCACCAACCGCAAGCACCAATGGAACAATCCAGGTCCGGAGCCTCTGGTATTGATTCTGTTTTTTTGCCCTGGCGGTCTGGACGATTTCCACAAAGAAATTGGGCGGCCCAAAATGGCGGACGAAGACGCGCCAGAGCCCTTTCAGCGACCGGAGAACATCGCTGAGATTGAAGCACGCACAGTTTTCGGCTGGACTGATTTGAATGCCGGTCTTCAAAAATGACCCTGGGGCCGCGATTATGTCCGGCCAGGGGATCGCACCTTACAGTATTTTTTTCGGAGGGAAGGTCTCTTGGGGTCCCAAGCGACGCTGTTCATCATCTGTGGACTTCCCGGCGCCGGTAAGACAACTCTGGTAAACGCATTGAGAGTTCTCTTTCGGCAGCCCGAATGTCTGCGGGTGACTGGTTGACTGCTCTCACGGCAGCCCCGCCGGTTACAACAACAGCGGTGGCACGCTCTACGAGTTGACATGGAACGGCTCTTGGCCTTGCCCGGTGCTCTCCGTAGGGGCGTTCCTACGGCGGTGTGAAGCTGAGAACCCAAGGCGATGGCTCGAACGCGGTGGGACCGGGAAACATCCACATTGCGAGCAGAGTAAGAAAAAGCGCGGCGACCACGAGCAATCGAAGATCTTCCTTTGGCAGCATGGGGGAATCCCTGACGCCGATATTGTGCGCGAGGATACAGAAGCGTTACACGTGCGCGGGGAGTCTGGTACCCACGCGTAGGTTTCCAAGCGAACTAGGAACTCGCCTCTGCTTTCTCCATTTGATAGTTTTCTATGTGGTCGTACACCTGCTGGGTGAATTTCAGACTCTTGTACACGTTCCCGCAGTCTGGATCGGCGGGGTCGGGCACAATTGGAAAATCCTGCTCGGCTTGCCATTGGAGAATGCGCTCGCGCCGCGGTGGATTGTAACCCCGTCCCTCCACTTGGCGCAGCATCGCCGACGCCTTCTCTCGAGGAAAGTCTGGGTCCTTCGCCAACCAATCGATTACTTCTTGTTCGGGCAGAAATCGCGACGCCACCATCGCGAACACGAGACGGCCGTAGTGACCTATGTCCTTCCCTGCCTCCAATGAATCCAGCAGGTGCGCCATCATCGCGTCCTTGCGAAGTTCCTGAATTCCGTCAAGTTCCGAGATGGAGTTCTGTGCACTTCCGGTGTTGGCATCGTGTTTAAGCCGCGAGAGTTCCCTCTCAGCCTTATCCGCACGTTTCTGTGCCTGCTCCAGCGTCTCACGCCCACGAACATTCACTGCTTCAGCATTGATGTCCATCACTCCTCCGGTGTTCGCTGTTTCTTCTCCTTGAGATGGTGGACACCTAGCCTCGGTTGCCTCAGGGGTTTGGTCATTGCACTTGGAGAAGAGTGACGCGTTGAACGGCGGAGTACACTGGGTTGCAAGAAATGTAGTTTGCTTTCACGAGGAGCTCTTTCATGAAACTCCTGACACCCGGTCTTGCGGTGGCTTGCGCAGTTTTCGTTTTTGCCTCTGAAGGTGTATGCCAGCAGCAGAAACCACAGCCGGATCGACCTTACTTGGAGCATACGGAGACTTCACGACTGCACTTTACGGTGCCCCCTAACGGAGGCGCTGGACGCGTGGTGTTGGAGGCATGGAGCGCTCAGCGGATTCTAAGCGGACCTCTGGATTTATCAAGCGCGGAAATCGAATCGGTCCTCAAACTAAAGGGAGCTGTCCAGGTGAGGATGTGCTCTCCTGGAGGACTCGGTTGTGAACAGGGTTCGATGGTTCTGCATGCTGACGCCGTTGAATATAACGAGAAGACTCAGGAGATTGACGCCCACGGCAACGTGCGTATCGAGCCCTTTCGGAGTCGAACCTCAAACACCGTCACGCCTCGCTAGAACGCCTTAGCCTCACTGATGTGCCGCATTGATTTGCGCTTGTTGGCGATTCCATTGATCCGCAAAGATCTTGGCGATGGTGTAGATGCTTTGCATTGGATTCGCGCCCACCGATGTTGGGAAAGACGCTACCATCGACAACATACAGGCGGTCAGTTCCCCAAACATGAAAATCCTGGCCAACCACACTATTCTGAGGGCTCGCGCCCATCTTGTCGGTTGCCTGCATATGGGCTGAGGTGACGATGGATTGGTTCTCGGCAAAGGTGAGGTTCTTCTCGACCAGCGCTGCCTGGTCGGGCGAGGTGAGAACCTGCGGCTGCAAGCCGATATCGAGTCCGGGTTGCGGCCCGCCTGCCTGGCTTCCGAGAATATCTTCCGTCGTCGGCAGGTAGACCTCTTTTGCCCCGGCGTTGAACATTACGCGGATAGCCTCCGCGATGCCCGTGGCAAAGCGCTTCTTGTCAGGCGCAGAAAGTGTGTAGTCGATCTGTGGCGCGCCGCTTTGGTCGAGCACAAGGCGGTTGTTCGGTTGCGGCGTATCGATCAGCATGACTCCAAAGCCGGCCAGGTCGCGGAAGGACTGAATCATTTGCAAGGAGTGGATCGCGGGTCCTGGACTCATCAGGGCCGCATAGAGCGGCTGGTCTGCCATCGACTCCAGGGCATAGCCACGATCCACTAACCGGTCATCTACATACACCGATGCCTCCGTGCCAGTGAGCGCGTCGATGTGGTGGTCGAAGCGTCCCATGATCGGCATGGACGGATGGAGCACGACCCCCCGGCCAATCCAATCATTTTTGACTCCGCTGCGTAAAAGCACCGTAGGTGATCCGAGCGCACCCGCAGAAAGGATTACGGTTTTTGCGCGAATGGTGAAAATCTCTCCAGCAGGCAACTTCAAATTGTTGGGGTCAGGAATGGCGCCAACGACCGGTATGGCCGGCCTCGTCTCCACCTCGACACCAACAACACGCTGCTCGCCGCCACTCTGCTCAAAGATCACACGTCTGACATCGGCATCCGGGATCATCCCCAGTGGGTTCGTTCCATCTTCAAGAGCTGCAATCAGCAACTGGCTCTCAGCCGAACGCTTGTCCGTCACCGGCGAGGGAGATTTGCCAGGAGCATACGTGTTCAAGCGGTAAAGCTTAGGGTGCAAACCCGACAATCTGGCCCCGTCCCACAGCACTCGATTGTTTGAGTTGATCTCCGCCTCTGACAGGGTGCGGGTGCCAATCTCCCGTTTCACCCACTCGTACGCCTGCACCAGTTCCGATTGTGTGAACTGATCCGGGGCAATCAGACCGGCTTCGCGCCAACCTTCGATCTTGGTGCGGATGGCGACCGTTGTCGGGGCGAAGCACAGGTCCACATTCACCAGCGAACCACCGCCCACGCCCATTCCATTTCGAATGCGGATGTTTCCATCCATCGAAGTGCGCGTGTCGATAAGGTCATCGATCAGCCGGGTTTCCATGGAGCCCGGTATGACAAACGATCCGCGCTCCAGCAACAACACGCGCTTTCCACCCTGCCGCAACTCATGCGCTAACACTGACCCTGCCGGGCCACTGCCCACGATCAGCACATCGATCGGGTGGCCATCCTTCTCTTCCACTTCCCTCTTCACGCGGTTGTAGACCAGACGCGTGGGCGCGAGGTGCGGCATATTCGCTTTCAGGTATTCCGGCGGCGCAAACATGTCCAGCTTGATTCCGGTAAGCTGTCCCTGGATTGCGCCATAACCTTTGACGATGTAGAAATTTCGAACTGTCGCTGCCAGCCTGCGAGGCGCATTATCCGAACATTGATGCATCAAGAAGAGCACCCGTTCGCGTTCGTTCTTATCGAGCGCAGCAAAAGATGTTCTGCCATTCGCCTGGATGGCCTGCGCAATCCCGCAGCTGTTACCGAGGCCCGGGAGATCTGCGAACGGCTGCACTAATTGTCGAAACGCCGGTAAGCTGCCGGCTTGCTGCCAGATGGCATCCCGCGCCGCTATCAACAGCCCGGTTGTCCTCGGATCGTTGGGGAGATCGTCAACCGGTAAGAACGAGGCAAACAGCGCATTATGAACTGCATGCAGCTCCGTTTCTGCGGGAGCCGTCACTGCGGTCTGGGCGAAGGATCCAATACCAGAAACAAGCAGAACTGCAGACAGGAGCCAACAATATCGCCAACCATGTCTTCGCATGCGCGGAATTATACCTGCGGACAGCGATCTTCCTGCTATAGGATGACAACCATGGCCCGACGCTTTAGCACGATTCAGAAATGCGCTTTTGGCTTCGCGCTGCTCTTTCTCGCCGTGTATTCCCTGGACTATGTGCCCGGCATTATGGACGCCAATGGGAAGATGTTCGGCCTTTTCTCGATGACGACCTTTGTCGATATAGGCCACCTCGGTCTGGGCACACTGGCTCTCATCAGCGGATTTGTAGGTCCCAGAACCTCACGCGTCTACTTCTGGTTCCTCGGTTTTTTCTATGCGGCAGACGTGATCAACTACGCGATCCGGCATCTGCATCTCATCTCACCGATCACCAATCTGTTAGTGAACATGCCGCACATGGTCGTCTCGATTGCGGCTTTCCTTATCGCGATCAACGTAGGCACACATCGAGCGGATGCCACGATCGCGCGCGCGTAAGACACTTTTTCGCCTCACACGTGTGCTGGGGTGCATCGTCATTCTCGGCCTCGTGGCCGTTATCGTTTTCACTGTTCACTGCCGTCGCAGGCAGCTTCTTTTCGACCCAACTCCTGAGGCCCTACGACATCCGGATCAGGCTGCCGGCATTCCCCACTACGCGCGGCCCGAGGTGGATACGTTCTATACCTACCCCGAGTGGTACATCGTATGGAGCTACCAATCTAAGGCCGACTTTCAGCGCAATCATCTTCCCTCTGGATACTCTTACTTCGGCGACATCGGCCAATTCTGGCAAGCGTACTGTTGCGTTTATTCGGCAACCCGCGGTCGCTATCCCTTCCCTGCCGGCGACCACATCATGCTTGCCGTCATCGGTTCCTCTTTCTCAGCCGAGTACACCCTGAAAGGTCTGTACGAGGAAACTGTAGGCCGGTTGAGCGGGTGGACAAGCCACCATCAGCCCGTGGCTGAGGATGAGTATGCCGCCGAGGTGGCAGAGAACTACGCCAGTTTCGTCCACATCCGCCCTTTTTATGAGTTCTCGTTCGCGCATGCACTCCGGGGTCTGTGGAGCAACACGCCCTTCCGCGCCACTCATCTTGTTCGCACCCTCGAACGCCGCGCGTGGCTCACTCTCGATTACTCGGTGGAAGCTGTCTATTGCGAACTTATCGAGCTGGCAACACACGCCACCTACGGTTTCGAGGATACAACTACTGTCGCGTGGGTCGAGTTTCCAGCATCGGAAAACATACCGTCTGTCAGGATTCTCCGCGACTTGGGAAACAAGCAAGCCCTGGTGGAGATTCCTCGCTACCAGGACTTCACCAGCGCAGCGCTCGGTCTGATTCATACCGGCGTCCACTTCCGCCAGATCGCAAGCAATCAGCTCATCGTTATCTCGGCCATTGCCCCGAGCGGCTGGACGAACAGCATACCGAATGTGCAGTTGCTTTTAGGTCAGCCCTTGCTGACCGACCCAGGCAACACCCGGGTCGTTCTGTTGTGTCGCGTCCCCGAACTTCACAACACTTTGCCTATGCTGGAGCAGCAGGGGCTTAAAATAGAACACCTTTATGACTACTGAAGATACGGGACGTTACTTGCTGGATCTGCCGACACTTACCAGGCTGACTCCATCAAAGGTGGTTTTGCCGGCGTTCTGCGGAGGCCTGCTACTGAGGGCAATGATGCCGGTGCTCTTGGGCGCAAGATGGTAGTGCAGCTGTAGATAGGTCTGGACCAGGGCTGCTCTTCTGCGCGATTGCAGCAGTTCATCCGACGGCGACCCGGAAGAAGCGTAGCCTTCGATGATGAGGGGTTTATCGTAGATCTCTTTAAACTGACCGACTGCCTGATCGATATTCTGCCTGCCAGTCGCTGATAACACCTCTTCCCCACTCTGATCCTTAGTGAACAGCCCAGAAGCATCGATCCACTCGCGGTTCTCAGGCAAGGACTTGAAAATCTCCCCGGCCCGATACTGCCCCGCCGGCAGATCGTCGAGGTTGTAGTAGCCGCGATGTTTGTAGAAGCCCTTGAAGAAGAATTCGTGCTTCAGCGCTTCTGTGTCGTCGGTCAGGTTGCCGGAAGCCTGGTTGAGGTTGGTAAGCGATTGCTGCAGGTTGGTGCCTGCGTCTTCGCCATACTGATCCTGGGCAAAAGCGCTCTTCAGAGTGGTATTGACCAGCTCCGTCGTCTGGTCGAGATTCTGGGTTGCGGCCTTGGCGCTGGTCAGGGTGTCGTCCATTTTGGGGACCAGTTGCCGGGTCTGCACGTCGGCCAGGAGATCGTCGACGCGCGTGGTGGTGGTGTTGAGCTTCTCAGTTGTCTGGCGGACGTTCGCGATCGACTGCCTTACGTCCGCCGCAGTTGCTTTATCTTCGAGCAAGAGCCCTGCGGCGCCTTTCCCGTTTCGCACGTCCAGCACTACTCCGTCTACGTTTCTTAGTGTGCCGGTCGCGGTGTCAAGAGTGGTGTCGAGGCGGCCGCTTACGTCTTTCATAGTGCCTTGCAGGGCGGTGATGGTGGTGCCCGCCTGAGTCATCAGACCCTGAGCCTGTTCCAGCATTTTGGTTAGGTCGAAGGGCTCCTTACCGGCGAGAGTGCTCTCCGGCGGGGCTTCGGGCGAACGGTCGGTACCAGAGTGGATGAGCAAAAATTTATCACCCACTAACCCTTCGGTCTCGACGGTCACCAGCGAATCTTCACGGACCAAACCATGGAGTCGATCCTCTATATTCATCTTCAGGCGGAACTTTTGCGCCGGGCTCGTGGGGATCTGGATATTTACCAATTCGCCCGCATCCATGCCATCCACGCGGACTTTCGCCCCCTTGGGAAGGCCATCCACACTCTTGAAATTGGCGTAGAAAACGATGTGCCGGTTAAACGCTTTGTGCTGATTGCCAATGAGAAAGAGGCAGGCGCCGAATAGCACGATGGCGGCTGTAACGAAAATTCCGACGACCACGTTGTGGTTTTTCATGCGACTAGAAGCGCTCCGCTATGAATTGTTGCAACCGTTTGTCATCCCTGCTGTCCAGTTCTTGCGGCGTTCCGAATGCCAGGAGCCGGCCTTGATCCAACACGGCAAACTTGTCTGCGATCTTGCGTGCCCCATGAACGTCGTGGGTCACAATCACCATCGTGGTGTGACGCTCGGTTTTGACTTTCATGAGAAGGTCATCGATCTCAGAGGCGGTGATTCTGTCCAACCCGCTGGCGGGCTCATCAACCAACAGAATTTCCGGCTGAAGTACCAGGGCCCGCGCCAGGCCGGCTCGCTTCTGCATACCGCCGGAGAGCGCCGACGGCATTTTGTTGCCATCTTTTCCCAGACCCACTTCTCCTAAGGTCTCTTCGACCAGCCGCTCGATCTCCTCAGGAGATTTGGTGCGGTCCAGGCGATGCAGGGGCAGGGCGAGGTTTTGATTAAGAGTGAAGGAGTCAAAGAGGGCTGCGCTCTGAAAGAGATACCCCATTTTGCGGCGGACCTTGGCCAAGCCCTCTTCATTCAGAGTCGACATATCTTCTCCTGTCACCAGGACTTTTCCAGAGTCCGCAAATAGCAGGCCAATCATCAGTTTCAAAGTCACACTTTTGCCGGTCCCGCTTCGGCCCAGGATGCAGACCGCTTCTCCCGGAGCCACGCGGAAGGACACCTTATCCAGGATTTTTCTGCCGTCAAAACCCTTTTCCACTTGTTCAAACGAGATCGTGGTAACGCTGCCTTGGCCCTCACTCATATGGCTTGATCCGGAAAGAGGAAGAAGATGCATTTGACCAGAATCACGTCCGCCAGGATGACTACCAACGAAGAGACGACAACGCTGTTGGTGGCCGCTTTGCGCACGCCGTCGGAGCCCTCGTTGGTGTTGTAGCCATAAAAGCACGAGATGACGGCGATAAGGTAGCCAAAGACAGCGGTCTTGAGCGTGGGGGGCAGGAAATCGGCGAGTGCGACTCCGTCGAAGGCACGCTGCATGTAGAGCGTCCAGCTTAGATGCGACCAGATATGCTCCGAGAGAAAGCCACCAACGATACCCGCTGCATCCATAAACATAGTCAGCAGCGGAAGCATGACGGTACAAGCGATGACCCTGGTGACCACCAGCAACTTGAAAGAGTCAATGGAAAGGGTCTCAATGGCGTCGATCTGCTCAGTGGCGCGCATGTTCGCAAGCTGCGCTCCCATGCCCGCGCCTACCCGCCCAGCCATCAGCAAGGCAGCGACCAGGGGACCAATCTCATTGAAGAACGCAAGTGACTGGAAGACGGGGATTTCTGCTGTGGCCCCGAACTGCACCAGGGTGCTTCGCGTGTGCAATGTCATGACCACGCCGAGCGCCAGGCCTGACGCCACGATCAGGAAGAAGGAGCCTACACCGATTTCGTAGAACTGCGCGAGCAGGTACTCGCATTCAAACGGCGGCACCCACGCATCGCGAATGGCTCTTGCGCCAAATAACGCCACCTGTCCGATGGAGTCAAAAAGTGATTTCAGCAAATTGCCTTTCCCTCACCGTCTTGGCTTTTGATGCGGCTCGCACTTTTAGGTGTCGCGATTTTGCAGCCAAATTTATGAGTGGTGGGAAGTTATGAACCAGCCACCAACCTCAGCCTCAGTCATCTATGTGGTCTGATTCTCAGACACCCTTCGGGACTGATCGCGATACACCCTGATAGAAGAGGTGGGGGCAGCCAGAGTTTGGCCGTAGACACTCTACTGCATGTGGGAGTAGAGTGACTACACCTATGACCGCGACCAGGGAAAAGCGGAATCCATATCAGAACCGGATCGAGTTGCTTCAGGGCACACTCGACATGCTGGTTCTGCAGACACTGCAGTGGGGCCCGCAGCACGGATACGGCATCAGCCAGGCGATTCGTATACGATCCGGCGAAGTTCTGCAAGTGGAGACAGGGTCACTGTATCCCGCGTTGCACCGGCTGGAGCGGCAGGCGTGGGTGCGGTCCGAGTGGAAGTTGACTGAGAGCAAGCAGCGAGCGAAGTATTACCGCATTACCGCGACCGGAAAGAAGCAACTTGCGTCTGATCACGGCCGCTGGCAGCAGATGGTTGAGGCGATTGGCGCGATTATGGGCGGCGGTGAGCCGGAGAGGGGTGAGCCATGACCTCGTGGCGGTTCTTGACACGACGTAAGCGCGATCTCGATGAGGAAATCGAGGCGCATCTACGCATGGCTGTGCGTGACCGCGTGGAACGTGGCGAGAATCCGGCCGAGGCTCGGGCGGCGGCGGCAAAGGAGTTCGGCAATGTGCCGCTGGTGAAGGACGTGACGCGTAAGACGTGGGGCTGGGAGTGGCTGGAGAGCGCGGTCCAGGATCTGAAATACGCGCTGCGGCGGCTGCTGAAATCTCCGGGGTTCACCATTGCGGCCATTGCGACGCTGACGCTGGGCATCGGCGCGAACACGGCAATCTTCGAGCTTCTGGATGCCGTGCTGCTGCAGTCGCTACCGGTAGCGAATCCGCAGGAACTGGCGGATGTGCGGGTGGTCGACATGGATAAAGCGCGCGGGAGCTATTCCAGCGCATATCCGGTGGTAACGAACCCGATCTGGGAGAAGCTGCGCGAGGATCATCAGGGCTTCTCGGAGATTGCCGCATGGAGCGGTACCGGTTTCAGTCGGGACTCAGGCGGTGACGCGCGTTTTGCGCAGGGGCTGTGGGTGAGCGGCAACTTCTTCCGCGTGCTGGGAGTTAGGCCGATCCAGGGGCGCGTGTTTACCGCGGAGGACGATCGCCGCGGTTGCGGGTTGCCTGGCGCGGTGATCAGCTATGGCTTCTGGCAGCAGGAGTACGGCGGCGGCCCCGCGCTGGGCCGAAAGTTGATGCTCAACGACAAGCCGGTAGAAGTGATCGGCGTGACGCCGGCGAGCTTCTTCGGCGTGGATGTCGGGCGGAACTTTGACGTGGCAGTGCCACTGTGCTCGCAGCCATTCCTGGAAACAAGGAACAGGCTGGATGCAAGTACTCAGTGGTGGCTCTCGGTGATCGGAAGGCTCGATCGTTCGTGGCGGGTCGAACGAGTGGCAGCGCACCTGGGAGCGGTCTCGCCTGCGATTTTTGCGGCAACGCTGCGTCCAGATTATCCGGTGGAGAGCGTAAAAGACTATCTCGCGATGAAGCTGACGGCCGAACCTTCGGCGGCCGGTGCCTCGATGCTGCGTGAAACCTATTCAGATCCGCTGCGGATTTTGCTGGGAATCTCCGGGCTGGTGTTGCTGATTACGTGCGCGAACCTGGCCAGCTTGATGCTGGCACGGACCAGCGCGCGTGAGCGGGAGATGGCGGTGCGGCTGGCGATCGGCGCAGGGCGATCGAGGTTAATCCGGCAGGTGTTATCGGAGAGCCTGTTGCTGTCGCTGGCGGGCGCGGTGGCCGGTGCAGTGCTGGCGCGCTCGCTGAGCCGGGGATTGGTGGCGTTTCTCAACACTGCGGACAATCCGGTCTCGCTGGACTTCAAACAGGATTGGCGGCTGTTCGTGTTTCTGCTCGCGGTATCTCTGGTGACGTGCGTGCTGTTCGGGTTTGCTCCCGCGCTGCGTGCATCGCGCACCGCTCCTGGCGCAGCGATGAAGACAGGCGGGCACGGAATGACGGCAAGCCGCGGGCGGCTGGGATTTCGCGGCGCGCTGGTGGTATCACAGGTGGCGCTGTCGCTGGTGCTGCTGTTCGGCGCGTTGCTGTTCACCGAAAGCCTGCGGAATCTGCTGACGGATAATCCGGGGTTTCAGGCGAACGGTGTGCTGATCGCCTGGCTGGACTTTGCGCGCCTGCAGATTCCGGTGGACCGGCGTGCAGTGTTCCGGCGGGAGTTGCTCGACAGGATACGAGCTATTCCCGGGGTGGATGCGGCAGCCGACACGGATATCGTTCCCCTCAGCGGCGAAAGCTGGGGCAACACGGTGTGGATCGACGGCCGCGATGCGACGCAGCGGAAAGATTCGAATTTCAGCTCTGTCAGTCCGCAGTATTTCCAAACGCTGGGGATTCCGATGCTTACCGGACGCGACTTCAACGAGAGCGACACTACCCAGTCGCCGCGTGCGGCGATTGTCAATGAGGCGCTCGCGCGCTCGCTGGGGTTGGGTGCGAATCCTATCGGCATGAGGTTCCGGCGGGAGGCGACTCCGACCAGTCCGGAGGAAGTAAACGAGATTGTCGGTCTGGTGAAGGACACAAAGTACAGCAGTATCCGGCGGCCAGCTCCGGCGATTGCGTATCTTGACATCAGGCAGGACAAGGACGCGGGCCACTCAATGCAGGTTCTGGTGCGTTCGAAGCTGCCGATGGAGACAGTCGAGGCGGCGATCCGGCGCACAGTGCATGAGGTGAGCTCAGGGATCAGCTTCAACTTCGAAGGGCTGCAGGATCAGATCCAGCAGTCGCTGTCGGCCGAGCGACTGCTGGCGACGCTCTCCGGATTTTTCGGCGCGCTGGCGGTGGCGCTGGCGATGATCGGGCTGTACGGGGTGATGTCATACACGGTGGCGGAGCGGACGAGCGAGATCGGCATCCGCATGGCGCTGGGTGCGCAGCGCACGGATGTGACGGCGATGATTCTGCGAAAAGCAGCGACGCTGCTGGCGGCAGGTCTGGCTGTGGGCGCGGCGTTATCCCTCGCTGCCGCAAGCGCGGCGAGCGCCCTGCTGTTCGGGTTGAAGCCGCGTGACCCTGGGACCCTGGGGGTAGCAGTTGCGGTTTTGGCGGCGGTCGCACTGGGGGCGAGCTATCTGCCGGCTCGGCGAGCCGCTGCTTTGGACCCGATCGCTTCTCTTAAGAACGAATAGCTCCATCGCGCTGTCGCCGGATATCCCCCCAATTTAACTGCGCCAAAAGCGCTGTAAGCCCCTTTCTCAATTGCCGGCTTGCCGTTCATGCATTGCTTAGCTCACAAATTTGACAGGTGGATTTCTACAGGCAGAACGGCCGGAAAAGTCCGTAGGCTGCTGCAAATGAGAAAACGGGCGCGCATGCCATGGTGACGGATCCGCTGCGAACCTACCGATCTTGCCAGACCTATGATGAGGATTCAGGCTGCCGGACATCGAAGTTTTCCACGATGAACCAGTAGCAAAATATGCCTGCGAGCAGGACAACCACAGCCAACCCGAAGCCGGGAGCATAAGAGCCAGTGCGGCTAATGAGCACGCCGGTGAGCAACGGCGCTAAAACACCCGCGAGGTTGCCGGCAAAATTTTCAAAGCCAGTCCAAAGGCCCACGTCTTCCTGGGGCGCGCAACACTGCAGAATGACCAGCAGATTGCCAGTAGCGAGGCCGACCAGCGAAGCGCCGGCGAGGAGAAACACCGCCGTGTTGGCACTCTGCACACGGGACGCAGGAATGAGCAACAGGCCACAGAGAAAGGCTATGGTGACGATTCCCTTCCGGGTCCGCGTTTCACTCCAGCCGCGGGCGGTGAGGCGGTCGGCGATCCAGCCCCCCAGGGGCTCGCTGGCCCCAAAGACGAAATATGGCAGCGCGGAGAAGAAGCCGGCCCGGAGTATGGTCAGGTGACGTACGGTCACCAGGTAATCGGGCAGCCAGGTGACAAACAGGTACCAATAGTAGTCGAAGCAAAAGAAACCGAGACAGATACCGATCAGGTTGCGATTGGTCAACAGGCGACGCAGCGCTCGCCCTTGATCGCGGGCCGATGATGCCGGCCGCGCACGCTGATTGAGCCTTCCCTTCGTCGCCCATAGCCAGGGAATCACCCATAACAGCGCAGTGAACCCGATCAAGCGAAAGCTTAGGCGCCAGCCGAAGTGGACCAGAAGCCAGGGGATGGTCAGGCCACCCAACACCAGGCCCATGCGGGTGCCGAAGTCGAAGATGCCGCAAGGTAGACCGCGCTCCGTGGAGGCAAAGAGGATGCTCACGATCTTGGTGCCGCCGGGCAGGTAGATGGACTCCCCGATGCCGAGCAGCAGGCGAAAGAGAATAAGCACGGCGAGGCTGGTGGCGAAGCCGGTCAACCCCTGTCCCAGAGACCAGAGCACGAAAGCGGAGAAGTAGAGCCAGCGCAGGTTGACGCGGTCAGCGGCCCAGCCGACCGGGATTTGCAGTAACGCATACGTCCAAAAGAAGGCCGAGAGCAACAGGCCTTTGCTTTCCGGCCCCAGATGCAGATCTTTGGAGATCAGCGGCAAGGCCAGCGAAATACTGGATCGGTCAAGATAGTTGATCAGTGAGGCTATGAAGAGGAGCCACACGATGGTCCAGCGTCGAGAAGTAGCGGCAATAGGAGATTGCTGGAATGGGAGCCTGGGCATGTTTTCCGATTCTATGCTGCCACGCCGATTTGATGGAGGTGATGGTGCAGATGGGTGAGATAGTCAGACGCCAAGAAGCCCAGAGTGACGGTTTCTCCGGCCCCGATTCGACACGGTTTGTCCAGTTGAGAAGGTGGGATGTGCGCGATGAGATGGGCAAGATAGCGGTTGTAGGCTGCCCATAGCGATACCAGCAACACCCAGTCAGCCTCCTGCACCGCTTGCACGCGTATGTTGCCTTCCTGGTCGTAGCCGGGGAAATCCAACGACGGCTGCAGCATCGCACGCACAAACCGCTGATGGTTGTTGGAGGCCGAATCGATGAGATGTCCAAGGACCTGCTTCCTGGACCAGCCTCCCGGCAACGCGGCCCGGATGGTTTCTGATTCAGGTAGTTGTCGCAGCCCTGGCTCCGCGGCTTCCACCAGACATCGCAGCTGGTCGCTTATCTCTCTCATCTGCCTGGCGGAAGTCTATCAAAGCCGTGGGGGGTGGGATTCAATGCGTAAACGGGTCAATGGTTCGAATCGAGCCGTCGGCTTCGAAGTGAAGCTCGGTCACCTTGACGTTGCGCAGGTGGTTCTTGTTTGAGAGTTGCGTGTCTGCATAGAAGAGCCACCACTTGCCGCCCCATTCCATGATTGAGTGATGCGTGGTCCAGCCCTGCACGGGAAGCAGAAAATGACCTCTGTACCGGAAGGGTCCTTTGGGCGTCCTACCGGTCGCATACGCGAGAAAGTGTGTGTCACCCGTCGAATACGTGAAGTAGTAGACGCCGTTGCGCTGGAACATCCAGGAAGCCTCGAAGAAGCGGCGATCATGGTCGCCGCCAAGCAACGGTTTGCCGTCTTCCCCGAGTATGACCACGTCGCCAGGCGGTTCCGCAAACTGTTTCATGTCGGGTGCCAACCTTGCCACCTTGGCCATCAGCGCGGGTTTGTCATCCTGGTGCAGATCTGTGGTTGATCCCGCAACGAAACTTCCGCTCGTCCAGTTCTCCAGTTGCCCTCCCCAGATCCCACCGAAATACATATAGCTCTGGCCATCCGTATCTGTGAACACCGCAGGATCAATGCTGAAGCTGCCTCGGATCGGTTCGGGCTCAGCCTTGAAGGGCCCCAGGGGATCGCTCGACGTCGCGACCCCGATGCGGAACACTCCCTGCTTGTCGCGGCCCGGAAAATACAGGTAGTAGATTCCATTACGATATGCGGCGTCGGGCGCCCACAATTGCCTGGATGCCCAGGGCACGTCCTTTACGTCGAGCGCTACGGGACCTACTCCAACCGGACCGCCGATTCGGTCCATCGTGAGCACCCGATAATCATGCATCGCGTATTCGCTGCCGAGGTCATCGTCCGGAATATCCGTTGGGACGTCATGAGAAGGATAGACGTAGATTTTGCCCTGAAAAACATGAGCAGATGGGTCCGCGGTGTAGATGGAGGTGACCAGGGGCTGAGATAGATACTGCCGGCCGTTCGGCGCTTTGGGCCCGTCTGCCCGTGCCGTGGTCAGCGACAGCGCGCCCAGGAGCACACAAGAATGAGTCCATTTCACGCGATTACCCCCGAATGCCCGACCCCGGGGATCATGATAGCAAGCCATCACTCACCCTTGGCTTGCCTTGTGCGGTGACAGCATGCCGTGGCGGCGGAGTATCGTGAAAATGGGGGCTGACAATGAAGACCTGGCAGCTAATCAGCATCGTTCTTTCGGCTCTTACGGCTGGAATGTTCCATGGACCCTGGATTGCCTTGAGCCGGTCGATGAAGACCTTTGCGCCTGAAGTTTTTCTCGAGATCGTCGATCGGATGAACCGTAACATGGCGCCGGTGATGACCGTGCTCATGCCGGGCACCATGTTGTCGATCATCCCGATTCTGCTGCTTTCTTACCACGAGCGGCCGATGGTTTTCTACCTCAGTGCGGCCGCATTAGTGCTCTTTCTCGTTGCGCTGCTGGTCACGGTGGTGGTTGAAGTTCCCATCGTTCAGCAAATCGTCACGTGGACGCCCTCGACATTACCGGCAAACTGGCAGCCAGCTCCGGGATCGTTGGATGCGGTTCCATGTGCTTCGAGTAATTGCCGGTGTTGCCAGTCTTATCTTTCTCCTGGTCGCGGCACTCTTCTGACGAAGTCCCTCGTCATAGTACTCATCAACTGAGCCCAACTTTCGCCAACAGAGCCAGTGCACGCATTGAGCTGTCCCGTACTCCGCATCTCCGGTTCCTAATGACGCACCCAAGTATTGATTCAGGAGTACGATCATCCTCCCTTTTCGGCGCGTTTTTAGTGGCTTAAGGGGATAGCAATTGTCCAGTTGCCCGCTTATTGTCAGAGTGTTCTTTTCTGAAAGTTGCTGACTGCCAGCGCCAGGCATGTTAAGCGAGCAGACTGGAATCGTTTGCCCGATCCTCGGCGCGCATCCAACCTGACTTGTCGAGGACGCTTTAGCTAAGCCCCATCGAATAGCAAATACTCGGGTCCCTGGGCTGAGACGCCGTGGAAGGAAAGTGAATGACAGCGGCGATTCTGATCGTGGGTGATGACCCGGTGCTATTGGAGACACGAACCGACTCGTTGAAAGCCTGGCAGGTTTCGACCACTACCTCTCAACAGGCTGTCGAGGAATTTCGGTCAAAGTTTTACGACCTGATTATCTTCTGCCAGACGATCCCAGAGGAGACTTCACGGACGCTTATCGATCAGGCTCACAAACTGGATCCCACTGTTAAGACCCTTGCCATGCGGGTGTCAGGACCAGAGCATGATGTGGACGCAGATCTGTACGGAGTTCTGCTCGAACAACCAAATCGTCTGCGAGGCCTGGTTGCGTTTCTCCTGCAAATGAATCTTCCAGCTCGTCGGCCGATTAGACTTCAATAATTATCTAAGCACTTTCTCGTTCTTAGCTCGCCTGCGTCCGCCAGGCAAAAATCGATGCCCCTGCAAATCTGGAAATGGGCGGCAACGCGTTCGAACGAACCCGCTCTTGCGGCTTGTGTGGAACCACACGGGCAGTCGTGTAGCACCCTCTATTAAAAGCGCTGGGAAATCTTCGTATACTCTCCCTGTGATCGATTGAGGAGAGTGCTGAGATGAAAGCCGACGTATTGATTGCCGGAGCAGGACCGGTGGGTTTGACGATGGCCGCAGAGCTTGCGCGCTATGGGTTGTCAGTTCGGATTATAGATAAGAACACGCAGAGGACGGACAAGTCGAAAGCTATCGTCATATGGGCACGGACGCTGGAGTTGCTGGACCGGATGGGACCCGGTGTTGCAGAGCGATTTATCCAGGCCGGCCTGAAGGCGGAGTACACGAACATCCTCGCTGGCGAAGAGCGGATTGCCCATGTCGATCTGTCGGTCGTGGATACGCCATATAAGTTTGCTCTGCTGATTCGGCAAAGCGAGACCGAGAGACTCTTGGAGGAGCATCTGGCCGGGCTTGGTGTGAAGGTTGAACGCCAGGTTGAACTGGAGACTTTTGAGCAGGGCGCAGATAGCGTGACCTGCAGCGTCGCGCGGGCGGACGGAAGCCGCGAGCAGATAGAGGTTTCATGGTTCATCGGATGCGACGGCGCGCACAGCACGGTGCGGCATGCTTTGGGGATGAGCTTCGAGGGCAGCACTATGCTCAACGATTGGATTCTCGCCGACCTGCATATCAGCGGGGTACAGGGTCCGCCGGCAGTCAATATTCACTGGCACGCGCAGGGCATTCTGGCAATATTTCCTCTGGGAGGTACCCGGTATAGGATGATCGCAGATGTGGGTGAGTCCGCGTCCAGTGGTATCGGAGAGCATAGCGTTCCGACACTCGAAGAAGTGCAGACCATTTTGGATATTCGCGGCACAAAAGGGTTAGTAGCGAGCGATCCGGTCTGGATATCGAATTTCACCATCAATGAGCGGAAAGTCACGGACTATCGTGCGGGAAGGATTTTTCTTGCAGGTGACGCAGCCCATGTGCACAGCCCGGCGGGTGGCCAGGGGATGAACACTGGAATGCACGATGCGTTCAACCTGGCGTGGAAGCTGTCGTTGGTGTCGCGTGGGCTATGTGACGCGGAGCCGCTCCTCATGAGCTACAGCGCGGAGCGGAGTGCTGTGGCGAAGCTCGTTCTGGAGGCAACAGGTAAAGCAACGGTGATAGCGTTGATGAGGGGCGAGGTGAAGCAGTCGATTCGAAATCATGTTGCATCGCTGGTGTTTGGGTTAGCTCCTGTGCGACACACGATGGCCGACGTAATTTCCGAAATTGCGGTTGGGTATCCGGACAGCCCACTGAACAGCTCCGTTGACTCCGGACATAGTGGACCGGCACCCGGCAAGCGAGCTTCCATTCGTAATGGTGAATTAGCTGTGGGAGCAGGCTCTACCCCGCGCTTTGCATTGTTTGCCGCGGATAGTGAGGTGCATGCTTCCCTGGTTAAGGAGTTTCCCGAGATCCTGGAGCCAAAGCTGCGGCAACCGTATGACGGAAAGCACCTGTGGCTAGTGCGTCCGGACGGCTACGTTGCTCTGCGCGCAAAGAGTGGCGATGCGGAAGCGATGCAGAAGTATCTACGCGGATTGCGCAACTGACTTAGCCGTCTCTACCGGACTGGTCTCGCATCTGCCTGGATTGCTGACTTGTTTTCAGCGAATGCTGACCAAATCAGCCGGTCGTTCTCAGAAGCCGAAAGTGCGTGCACAGGGCCATCAATTCTCTGAAGGCTTTTCGACATGGTCGATGACTAAGACCTCAGCAGGCGCTTTGGCGGCGGAGAACTTGAGGCCTAGTTGTTCCTGGAGCGCGGTGTATAGAGGGGGCGCTGGGTTTGCGTCGTCGGATGGGCGAGGAACATCGGGCACAACACTGCTCCATTGCGCGTCGTCCGGAGTCCAGCTGAGCTTGAAGTCGTACTTGCCGGTGAGCCCTGTTCGATCCAGGATGGGACGATCAAGGCCCGCATTTCTTGTCATGAAGTTGACGAAATCAGCCATGCTCACGTTGAAAGCACCCAGGTCACCCATTCGTCGCTGGAAGCCGATTCCAGGCAATCCTTTCGGATCCCCCTGGCTCTCTGCGAGCTTCGCCCCAGCAGGGCTCACCGAGAGAACATAGACCGCAAGCTCTCTCTGATCACGATGGAAAGTCAGCTTGAATCGATCCGTAAGCAACTTCTTCACCATCGTCTTCCATTGCGCCAGGCTGGGCATACCTTCAGTGTCGGGCTTCGCGCTGATATCGAACCTTTCCGATTCCGTCCAGGCCGGTGCATCGAGGATCTGCTTGCCGTGAACACCGTATGAGAACGTGATCATGTCGACGACACTTTCATTCACTCCCTCGAGACGATCGGGTCTTAGGCGAAAAAACTTGCGGTGCTCCTCAGGGTTGCTGGACTTGATGGTGGCCACCTCAAAGGCCGGATCCGCATTTGCATCCATCGCCCTGGGGCTGAGGGCCGGAGTTGGAACAACCCATTCCGTTCCGGCTGCGGCGCGCGTCAGATTGAGAGGTACCGGGGCAGAATTCTGACTCCATGTTCCCGTAATGGATTTGCCATCCGGAGCCAGGTGGCCGACATAGGTTCCATCGACCATGGTGAATGTCATTTTTACCGCCGAACCATCCTGAGAGACCGCGCGTCCGGGAACCCCATCCCCGCTTCGGTCAATGCTGTAGAAGAGGGCTCGATACTCGCCCCGCGTCTCCTGCGTGATTCGGATGACAACCCGCGTTCCCTGGCCCGGGCCGAGCGTGCCCTGCCAGGTGGCTGCAAGATCCTGGGTCTTTTGGTTGGAGTCACCGTTCTGCGCAGTCCCTGTCAGCCAGGGGAACATCGTAGCCAAAATGGCCAATGAGACTATTGCTCTGAGCGCCCCCCGCCAGCATGCCATCCTGTGCCTCCCCGCGCTCCAAGCAATTCTATCTTCCCAAAGAGGTGGTGCCGGCTGTCCAGCGGTTCCATTCTCGTGCAATCCGTAGAGTTGGGGGTCCTGCCCGTAAGAGTTCGGTTGTGGACACCCTACTGCATGTGGGAGTAGAGCAGCTACATCTATGAGCGCAGCCAGGGAAACGCGCAACCCATATCAGAATCTACTAATCGTAGATACAAACAGATACATTTAATTGGGGTTTTACAGAGCGTCCGACGGGAACCGAATAGACTCTTGCTCATGTCCGTTGCCATACTCGATGTGCCATCCGTACCGCTCAAGCACCTGCACGGTCGTAGCAGCAGGTCCTTGAAGCTTCCACACAGTTCCTGCATGCACGTAGCAGGATGACATTTCTGAATCACCGCCTGCGTACACCAGCGTGCAACCGATGAAGTGGCAGTTTTCGTATCTGACACCATCGAGCACCAGCGTCTGATTGACGAACTTGCGGTCTTTGACCACCCGGAGGCGAGATGGTGGTTGCGTGCTCATTGGGTAGAGTATACGCTCGCCGCTTATCGCCCCGTTGACGATAGGAGTTGAGGCGTGCAAGCAACCCTTCCAATCAATCTCTCAGCGCCGAACCACATTAGCGCCGATCATCCCGGTAGCAACCCCACGAGGAACCAGGCCTATTGCGCGCTTCGGGTTTTCGCGTCAGTCAAGAATTCCTGCGCATCGATCAAAGCTTTTTTCACAAGTTCATCGACCTCTTCGATTGATATGAACTCGTGGGAGTTACCGTTGATCTCGACAGACCAGTTCTGCTCCTGGTGGTTGCGCCGAAGCTTGACGTTCAACTGCTGCATAAAAGAACACCTCGTCTCGACTAGTACCGGCCTTAACGGCCACAACCAACTCCGTTAGATTCTGGTTGATCCATCCGCGTAAATGTTTCCCTTCAAAGCCCATTCGGCCGATGGAAAGGTCTGAAACCTTTTTGCCTGAACCTCCCGTTTCACCCTTTTTTGAAACCTAACAGGCTTCTTCTGATACGGGCTAAATATTTAAAAGTGTGTTGTTTACAGGTCATGGTTAGCTTTTCGCCGGGTTTGCTTGCGAGCTGTTGACGGGGCATGTTAGTTTTAGCTCAGGTTAGCGTCAGATTAGCGTGACGAATACGCCAGAGGAGAAAGATGCCATGGCTAGCACATCGCAGCCGAAAAGGCCTCCCATGAGGTTTGAATCCATACTTCAGGCGAACGTGCCGAAAGGTCGCGATGGAAAACACAAGCAGATCATTGAGGAACTGCTCAATGACATCGCTCGACTAGGGGAAGGCGCTGCGCTGAAGATTCCTCTCTCTGCTCTACCGGACACGAAAGAGAACATCCGCTCTGCACTGAGCCGCGCAACCCGACAGAGAGGTATTGATATTGCGACCTCCAGCGACAACCAGTTCCTGTACGTGTGGAAGCCTAACGCATAAATACGGGGGCGGGAACAGGATGAAACGGGTTCCCTCAGCGGCTAAAGCCGATCTTGATACAAACACGTCCGTACGGGCTGAAAGCCCTACCCTTCAAGACTCTGCGCCCGGCGGAAAGCAAAACCTAAGGGGACTAAAGCACCTCAGTACGACTCTTATCATCAAGTTGCCTTTCGTCGTTGCCTTCACTTCCTGACATCGATTAAGCCAGGTTCCGCTTATACAGCGCGGTGAGTTCCGCCCAGGCTCGTTCCGCTCCTGCCTCGTTGTAGACCTGGCTACCGCGCACCGTCCATCCGTGATTGCAGCCCTCGTAGACTTCAACCGTTGCCTTCAGATGCGCTGCCGCGAAGGCCTCTTTTAGTTTGTCCTTGGCAGTCGGGTCGCGCTTGTCGTCGTTGTCTGCCACCGCACAGAGCACCTCGGCCTTCATCTTGGGGATCATCAGGTACGGGCTGTCCGGCTTGTCGGTTACCAGACCACCGCCATGAAAGGTAGCAGCCGCACCAATGCGGTCGGGTGCGGTGGCTGCCGTACGAAAGGTGAGTGGCCCTCCCATGCAGTACCCCTGCACCCCCATCTTTTTCTTCCTGTCGGTTTGCGGCTGCGCGTCGAGAAAGGCGACGTACGACTTTGCGTCGCTGATGTTGGCATCGGCAGTTAACGCCTCTGCCATCGGCATCACCTTGGCGCGATCTTCCGGCTTGCTGAAGTCAAACGAACCATCGACCACCGGCGCCTTAGCATTACGGTAGAACGGATTCGGCACCAGGACCACATAGCCTTCGGCGGCGAGCCTTTGCCCCATCTCGCGAAACACCGGCCTCAACCCAAGAATGTCGGTCCATACCAGGACCGCCGGCCATCTTCCCTTGCCCTCGGGATAGAACAGCGCCGAGTCGGCAACACCGCTCGCCATTGGCACATCTACGTCCTTCTGAACCACCTTCGCCTGCGCTGCAGCCACCGAAGAACTCAGCACCATGGTCGCTACCGCTCCCAGCCCAAAGGCCCTGCGCGAAACAGTGGGATCATGAATAAGACCCTGGTGAATCAAGTCATCGCACATAAAGTATCTCTCTCCTTTTCACTCTCTACTGCTCGGCTATGGAAGTATGGCCGAACTGTGGCCCGTTGTCGATCCGGTCATGGCGTCGGAGGTCTTGATCAGTTGGAGATGGGCGATATTGAGCTTTCTGTATTGGGTCACTTCTCCCATGGGTAAAAATCCACGGTCCGGATGCCGATAGGGCGGCAGGTCAGTTCAGGACTGAGTTGCGCTGCTGGGACGCTGCCTCATTCCGATTTGAACGAGTAGAGTTGCCAGGACCTGCCAGCCTTCTGGATGCGGACAGGCTTGGTCGACTCAAGAATAAAATCTGAAATCGCCCGATTCCAAAAAGAGATCGCTGAAGGATTGGATTGCATCACTCGAACCTCCCAAGGTCCTGGAAAACGCCTCCACACCTCCTGTGCGGCGAGTGTTCCGATCCCGTGTCTGCGATAACCACGGAGAACAAAGAATTCCGCCATGTCCCACACCTCCTGGTTATCAGATATCTCCGAACCTCCCTTCACCAGAGCGAGCCCTGCAAGCTTGCCATCGAAACGGATGAGGAAGGGATGTCGATTGGCGTCACTCCAGTACTGTGGAAGTGACTTGTAACCAAACCTACCTTCTGGGCCTATATCCAAAGGTTGAAACTCACTGAAGTCGTGTACATACAACTCAAGCAGATTGGCAAGGATCGGTGACTGCTCCCGCACCGCCAGTTCGATCTGAATGTCCGCCAGTCTATCCATTCTTTTCTCTCATGCCGTACGCCCACCCGAAGCGCCGCAACTTGATGCGGGTAACCGAGATTTGCCAGTAAGCTCGTGCGCGCCACCGCATCATCTCTCTCCTTTTAACTCTACTGTCTTGGATGTGGAGTATGGACGAACTGTGGCCCGTTGTCGATCCGGTCATGGCGTCGGAGGTCTTGATCAGTTGGAAGGAGAACTGCCGTGACAGGGCTCGAGCAGGATCAAAATTCGCCGGTTCTATTCGTCACGAAGGGCGACCACCGGGTCGACGGATGAAGCCTTGCGCGCCGGCAAGAACCCTGCGGCCATTCCCGCAAACAGCAGAAGAGCCGTCGCCGCCAGCAAACTGAACGGATCGGTTCCGCTCAGCCCATAGAGCATGGAGCGCACCATCCGGATCCCAGACAGCGTAAGTGGCAGGCCGATGAGGATACCTGCCACAAGCAGCAGCCCAATCTCGCGCAGCACCTGCCATGCTACTCCAGAGCGGCTGGCGCCGAGAGCCATGCGTATTCCGATTTCGCCGGTGCGGCGGCCCACCAGGTAGGACATCAGGCCATAGAGGCCTATGCACGAAAGGAACACTGCCATCATTCCGAAGAAAGCGGAGAGCTCGGCGATCATGGTCTGGTTGGTGAAGGAGCGTGCCACCTGCGCATCGAGCGTTGTGATGTGGCTGATCGGCAATTTTCGATCGATAGCATGAATGGCCTGCTGCACCTGGTTGGAAATGGAACTGAAGTCTCCGGAGTAACGGACCTGGAAGTTGCCGAAGCCCCAGTCCGCCTGCGAGTACGGAAGGTAGTCGATGTAACGGACGGGGCCTTCGAGACCATGGAGCTTCACATCCCTCGCTACACCGATCACCTGCACTTCGGAGGGAGCCCCCGGATCGTCGTCGGAGCCGATGAAGTAGGTGTGTCCGATGGGTGAACCGGCCGGGAATAGGATGCGTGCCATGTGCTCGCTGATGATCGCCACACGCTGCGATGTGGCGGTGTCCTGGGGGCCGAAGGTACGGCCAGCCAGGATGGGAATTTGCATGGTCGCAAAGTACGCATCGCCTACGACGTTGTGGTTCACATTCGTGTCACGGTTCACGGTCATGCCGGGAACGCGGATGTTGGTGCTCCAGCTTCCTTCGATAAATGTGAAGGCGGAAAAACTGGCCGCTTTGACTCCCGGAAGCCCGTTGACTCGTTCCTCGATTTCCTTGAAGAGCATCTTGAGGCGGGGATCGTTACCTTTATATCCGGTGATGTCGGAGTCGATGTCAAGGCGCAGCACATTCTCTTTGTTGAAGCCGACGTCGACACGGTTCAGGTTGACGAGCGTGCGCAGAAAGACACAGGCAGCTACCATCAAGACCAACGAAAGCGCGACCTGGGAGATAACCAGTATTTTCGCCAATGGTGATCGACTGGCGGCACTCGAAGCGCCGCGGCCGCTCTTGAGACTCTCCACCAGGTGCAGGCGCGTGGCCCGCACAGCCGGGAAGGTACCAAAGAGCAACGCGGTGCAAACAGTAACCGCGAAGGTGAAGGCTAGAAGGCGCAGGTTGAGCGAGACGTCGAGCAGAACGCCATCTGAACCGCGCGAGATCATGCCCAACAGCAAGCGATTGGCGACGGCAGCAAGACCCATGCCGAGCGCTCCGCCTGCTAGCGCCAACGACAGACTCTCCGTGAGAAGCTGGCGGATAATCCGCGACCGACCAGCGCCGAGCGCCTGCCGCACCGCCAGTTCGCGAGCCCGGGTTGTGGAGCGAGCCAGCAGGAGGTTGGCGATGTTAGCACAGGCAATGAGCAGCACCAGCCCGACAATGGTCATCAGCACCATCAAAGGCCGGGAGTAGGTTCGGCGCAGGTCGGAAAGGCCGCTGGCCATGCTTTTCAAAGTCACGTGCGCGCGAGCGAGGTCGGCTACATTTTCCTGCGTGAGCTTGGCATCGGGAAAGCTGTGCAATATCTGCGGAAACAGAACATTAACGTTAGCCGTGGCCTGCTCCATGGTGACGCCGGGTTTCAATCGGCCCAGGATGTAGAGAGATTCGGAAAAGTTTTCCTTGTAGCTGCCCCAGCCGGGAGGTATCAGACCGGCCATGGATAAGGGTGCCCAAACATCGGGTGCTTCGCCGACCTTTGTTCCGAAGAACTCCGCCGGCGCGACGCCCACAATGTCGTAGACAACGTTACCCAGTCTCAACTGATGTTTGAGGATCGACGGGTCGCGCCCGAATGTGCGTTTCCAGAACCCCTCACTAATGACAACAACCGGATGGTCGCCTTCGCTTGAGTCGTCCGCATCATTGAGCATACGGCCCATCAACGCGCCCACGCCGAGAGTCTGAAAGTAAGTGCCCGAAACGGCTTGGACATGGATCAGCTGCGACTCCTGTTGCTGGTCGATGAAGCCGTGAACGTTGTTCATCATGCTGAAAATGGCGGCCGTATCAGAGAAGACTGCGTTCTTGCGCTGGAATTGACGATAAAAGGGATAGGAGTAGAGCTCAGTGCAGACGAAATTGTCGGTGATGCCGCCCCAATCCTCTATGCCCAACTTCACCAGCTGCTGCGGATCCCTGACTGGCAGTGAGCGCAGCATCATGGCATCAAGGAAACTGAATATCGCGGTATTGGCGCCTATACCGAGGGCTAGCGAAATCAACGCGACCACGGTAATGGCCGGCGTGCGCAGCATGGAGCGTAGTCCAAACCCCGTATCCTGCAGAAATGTTTCGAGCCAATCCCAGCCCCATGTCATATGGCTCTTCTCCTTCATGCGAGTAGTATTGCCGAATCGCCGCTGCGTTGACTGGTGGGCAGCTTCCGGCGTGAGTCCTGAGGCAATCTGCTGCTGTCGGCGCAGTTCGAGATGGAGACGCATTTCCTCGTCCAGATCGCGCCGAAACTGGTCGCGGTGCAGCAGCATGGTGAGTCGCCGTTTGAATTCACCCGCGAGGCTCATGTTGGCTCCTCAGGCCGTCTGGATGATGCGAGAGATGGCGCCCATGACGCGCTGGAATTGGGATACCTCGATGCCGAGCTGCTTTTCCCCGGCACGTGTGAGGGTGTAGTAGCGGGCACGGCGATTGCCGGCAGTCACCCCCCACTCCGCCGTAACCCAGCCTTTGATCAACATTCGCTGCAGTGCCGGGTAAAGAGAGCCTTCCTCCACTAGAAGCACCTCGTCGGAGCAATTCTGGATCGACTCGGCGATCTCATACCCGTGCAACCGACCGCCAACCGCGAGCGTTTTGAGGATGAGCAGGTAGAGAGTGCCCGGCGGGATCTCGTCGCGATCGTTGTCAGTGCCGGCTTTCTGGCGGATGAGCGCAGCCATGGAGCTATCTCCGGGCAAGTAGCATAGTTTAACTATGCTAGTGTGGCAACGCTGCCTGATCCCTGTCAACCAGAAAGTTTAAACACTCAGTCTGTGCGCGCGACACGCCGCGGCTATTCGGTTCCGGGTTCAGCAGGCGATCGGTTGTCGAGGTAGTAGGCGACGAGGCCCAGGATGAAACACCAGAGCATGATATCGAGGATGTAGGCGGTGCCCAGGCGGGCGATGATACTAAAGGTTTGGCCTGCCAGACCTGCTGCGGGCGTCCAGCCTGCGAGAGCCCAGGTGACCGCGGATGCCCCCAGGCCGGCCACCAGGATGCAAAACCAGTAGAGCCAGTGGCGATAAGCTCGAGCGGCACGGCCGAACCAACCTGCTTTCAGTCCGCACGCACAGGTCTCCACGGCAAGCGGGAGCAATAGCCCACCCAAAAGCCATTGCATACAGTCATAGATACGTTCCTGCCAGGCAACTAAGGACGAGTAGCCAAAATGCGCGCGCAGCCACGGCGGCGATTGCGAGTTCCAATAGCCGGCATACAAGGCCTCGTGCGCCCGGAGCGCGTCGATCGGCTGCACTAGCAACCACCACAGGGCTACGAAAATCGCTAGCAGAATCCAGCTGAGCCAGTGGGGCGGCCGCGCTGCGCAGGGTCGCAGATGGCGGAAGGTGCCCGTGTAGAGCCAGAGAAACGCGATCACCAACAGCCCTCCAGAGAGTATGGAGAAGGCGAATTGCCAGGTGTGCGAGTCGGGAATTTGCAGCCAGCCCGCGGCCAGTAGCATGAGCAGGAAATTTCCCAGCAGTTGGGCAAGGATAAGACGGCCCCTGAACCTGCCGACGGCGCCTCGGAATGCCTGCATCATTTCTTTTCCTCCACGGGCGACGGCGCCGAATCCACTTGCAGGTGCAACAAGTCGCTCGTCGCCTGAATACCGGGCTGGTACATCGGCTGCACGTTCGCCGGGCTGATGGCAAAGCTTCCCGGGTTGACGACCTTGAGCAGATAGAAGGATTCATGGCGGCCGCTCGACTCGGTGGCGAAGATAGCCGCGCGGTCATCGAAAAATTCGCGCCGCGTATACCAGTCCTGCCAGGCACCGGGCTGGTCCAGGATGTTATAGCTGTCCTCGTGCTGCACGAATTCCGTTCCTGCGGGAATTGGATCCTCGATCAGCAAATACTTCGCGGGCGAGCCGTTTACGGCCAGATGGACGGCGAGCGTGTCACCGGGCACGACGGGGCCCTTCAGCGGGTCGAGCCGGTAAACGATCTGCCCGTCCTTGGTGGTGGGCACCAGCTTGAAGTAGTCTCGGGTTAGATTGAGCGAAAGCGAACCCTGCTGGTAGAACTTCTGCTCGGTGGAATAGTACTTGCCCTGCACCGTCCAGTAGGCGCGCCCAGTTCCCTGCTTGGTCACGACCACTGCGTTGCTCCCAGGATGTAGCTGCGCGGGGGTTACATCGAGGGTTAGATCAACTCCCGAAGCCGCATCGGCCGCGGTGAAATGCCGCTTCCCTATCGATGCACCGTTGAGTTGCACGTCCACATCGAAGTCCGCGTTCAACTCTTGCGAGGCAGCGAGATAATCCACCAGGCCAAAGAGCACCATGGCTGTTTGCTCGGTCGAATTCCACCAATAGCCGCCATTGCGATTGAGCACCAGCCACTGCGCTGCGCCTTCGAGCAAGGGACTCTTGGCATCGGCGTGAGTGAGGAAGCGTAGAGCGAAAGCCGTGCTCTCAGCGCTGTTGTCGTCACTCAGCTCAAGCAGCGGATTGTAGGTGGACGGCCAGGAGACGAGGGTTCCCGTGTGCTTGGCTTTCCCTTCCAACAATTGGGCGATCTGCGCTGACCTGCTGTCGCTGGTGCGCAGCATCACCATGCCGGTAAGCGCCAGGCCCTCCGCAGAGAGGTCGTTGCGGCGGGACCAGAGGGTCTCGATGGATGGACCGAGGTTCTTCGCGCCGGCCTCACTGAGGGCATACAGCACGTAGGCACGCAGTTCGGGGATCATGCGCGGATGCTGGGCCATCTGCTTCTGCAGATAGCTCACTCCCCCGCCCAGGTCGGCGTCGGCTTTGGCATAGCCCGCGGTCTTCGCCTCCGCCAGACCGCTGACAACATAGGCCGTGATGAAGACGCGGCTGAAGTCCTCTTTCCACCAGCCCCATCCGCCGTCGTCGTGCTTGAGATCATTGAGGCGATCAAGGCCGGCGTCGATCTTGGCTTGCAAATCGGTTGGGCTCACCAAGCCGGAGAGGTTCAGCTTCTTGAGCGTGTCGGCGACGACCAGGTTAGGCAGGAAGCTGGACATGGTCTGCTCGGTGCAGCCGTAAGGATAACTGGTGAGATAGCCGAGTGCGGAGAAGAGACTGCCCGCTATCGACGGAGCGATCTCGAGATGCAGCGTGTGCGCGGAGGCATCGGTGTTTCCGGGGAAATCGATGGTAGTGGCGGCCTGTCCGTTATCCGCGATCACTCCGGAGTTGTTGAGGGTCCGCGGAACGCCGATCGGTTCCACCGGGAAGGTCAGCTCCAGCGCATCTGATTCTTCGTTGGTAAGGGCCTTGGCCAGCAGGCGAGCACTGCCGATCTTCGATGCTTTGACTCGCCACAGCGCGGTGCCTTCGCCCTTGCTGGGGACGGTGACTGTTTGCGGCGCGCCGGAGACGGGATCGAGCCCGTTGATGTCGAGCGAGAGCTGCACCTGCTTGGCTTGGTCGAGGTAGTTGTGCACGATGACCGGAATGGTGACTTCATCCCCCTGGCGCAGGAAGCGCGGCGTGCCCATGCGCACGATGATGTTCTTGCGCACCAGCACGCGGTTGATCGCGGAGCCGGCCTTGGAGTCGAGCGTGATGGCGTGCACCGTGCTTCGCCAGGTGGTTAGCGAGTCAGGGAAGGTAAGGGTGACGTGGGCATGGCCGGTGGCGTCGGTATGCATGGACGGCGACCAGTAGGCGGTATCTGGAAAGGCCTTGCGCACACGCGGCTGCACTACGTCGTTGCCCGGCTTCACCTGGGCCAGTTGCGGACGGTAACGTGACTGCCGTTCAGCCAGCTGTGGGGATTTGAGCCCGGCCTTGCCGCTGAAGTAGTACTGCAGCGACGAATCGACAGCGGCGTAGACGTAGCGGTCCGGATAGAGCTTCTTGACCATGTCGCCGCTGCTGTCGGGGTAAAGCGAGTAGATGGCCTCGTCGACCACTCCAAAGCTAAAATCGGCGCTCACTGGCTTGCCCTGGTAGTCGCGGGCGAATACATCATAGGAGGCGGTCTGCTGGGGCTGAAAGACCTCCTTGGCTGGAGTGATGTCGATTTGTAACTGTTGCTGCACCGGCGGAACTTTGATGCTGAGGTTGGCCTGATAGAGCTGATCGTTGCGGATGAAGGCGGCGGTTACCTCCAGGTTGGGCTGGCCATCCGCGGTGATGGGCAGGTCGAAGGTCAACGACTTCCCGGGAGAGAACATGACCTTGCGGAACTCGACTGTATTCCCGGTGGCGATTACCAGGGGGTGGATGTTGTCGACATTGGAGAGGATGCTGAGGTGGGCGGTGTCTCCGGGGGCATAACTCTTCTTGTCGGCGATCATCTGCACTGAGCGTGATTCCCCGCCCCATCCTTCTTCGTTGCTGCCCATCACCCACAGATAGCTGGAGTCGAAAACGACACGATTCTCGGGCGTTGTGGCGCTTGCCTCGACCTCCATGCTGCCAGCATGATCGACGCGAATGGATCCTTGGGCCTTTCCACTGGCGTCGGTGGTCACATCGGTCGCGGCGCCTCGCGTGGTCTCGGTCTTTCCATTGGCATACTTATGCGTTACCAGCTGGAGGTGTACGCGGGTTTGTACCGGGCGGTTATCGTAGTCCACCGCGGTTACGTTAAAGAGCGCGGTGTCGCCGGTGCGGATGGCGTAGCTCACCGGCTCGACGCGGATGCGGAAGGTGCCGCGGGTAGCGAGAAAGCGACCTCGGCCGGTGATTTCGCGGTTGGCCTGGTCGGTAACGGCAGCCTCCACGGTGTAGTCCTGGTCCATCGGATGCGGTGCGTTGGCTACGTACTGCGTCGGAACATTGATGGTGAGCTTGCCGTTGGCGTCGAGTTTGCCGGTCTGCTCGGATTGCTGTGAGGCGTCGTAGCCGAGTGAGGCATCGTCGCTCCCGGCTCCCATGCCTGCCCCTTCATCGCCGCCGCTACCTTCGTCATCCCACCAGTAATGCGGCGAATGGTAGACGCGGTACTTGACCGCGGCATTGGAGACCGGCTCGCCGAAGAAGTACCTGGCATCGATCACTACCGGCATACTCTCGCCCTGCAGCAGGCGTGGCTTGGCCGGGCTTACGCGCACTTGGTACTCGGGTTTGCGGTAGTCCTCCACCCGGAATGTGCCCGTGCCCGCGTCGTTGTCGGCGTCGTCTGACGGAGGACCGTTGCGGAGCCGGATGGTGTAGTAACCCAGGGTCGCGCTCGCTGGCAGGGTCAGGTCGCCGTACACGGCGCCAGCGGAGAACGGCATGTCCTTGTCGAGCAGGGCGTGGTCATCCTGGTCGGCAATAGTTACGTGGATGGTGGTGAGCTTGGGCAGCTCCAGGTGATTCTCTACCTTGGCGCGGAGGATCCCCTTCCAGTGCACGACATGGCCGGGGCGATAGACGGGGCGGTCGGTGTAGATGTAGGAGGACCAGCGGCCACCCTGAAAGCCGCTGAGTGCATAGCTTCCGGGAGTGACGGCGGCTACGTCGTTGCCGGAGGTTGCCAGCACCCAAAAGTTATCCTGCTGCACTTTGGGCGCGGTCAGATGGAGCTCGGCGAGTCCGTCGGCGTCGGTGTTGCCGCTAGATTGCTGCTGCTGGCCGAAGCCCGCGATCACTTGCACGCCTGTGATGCCCGCGCCGGAGACGCGGTCGACGCAATACGCCAAAACGTTGCCGCTGCCGGTGCGCGTGATCATGGCCATGCGGCTTACCATCAGCAGGGTGTAGGCCTTGTAGTGGCCGTTGGTGGCCTCGATCAGGTAGAGGCCTGAGGGCAGCGGATCAATGGGCAGTTCCTGCGAATCGGAGACGTAGGTTGGCGGCAGCTCCTGGCGCCAGCGCGCTACCAGTTGGTGATCGTTCAGTAGTGGGATCTGGGCAAACTGGGCTACGCCGACAATGCGGCTGCGATGGGCCAGATTGGCTTGATGCTCACGCAGACGGTCGCGGTTTTCCATGGTGAACTGGCTGCGGAAAAAGCGGCGCACCAGGAACCAGAGGTGATGCTTCCAGTCATGGAACTTCTCCAGCCAGGTGCGCTCGTCGATTTGCTCTTTGGGGCCGAAGGGGGTTCCGTTGTCGAAGCTGTGCAGGTCGGGCAAGCCGGCGAGGAATTTTGCCGGATTCTGCACCCGGTAGATGCGGAACTCAAGCTCATCTACGTTTTGCGCGTAGAGATGGATGGTGGGTTTCTCGGTGGGGGCGAAGCTGCGGTTGGTGCTCAGATTGAAGGAGACCGCAGGGGCGGCGTGCAGGTGGACGGGGAGCAGAAACCCGAGCAGAAGCAGCAACCCAATGCTCAATCGCCTTCGCGCAGAATATTCCAACGGTAGACTCCGAGAAAGTTTGCGTTTTCGTTGAGCGGACGCCAACGCGCGTCCGGGTGGTGCAACAGGTCACTCAATAGCAGCCGGCGCATTTCGCCTTTGCCATGGTTAATCGGCCCGGTGTGATAGACAACACCCTTTTCTCCACAAAAAATCATGGAGTGAAACGGGGAGTGGTAACGGGTGGCGCCCGGGACATCATACGGTGAGTCCTGGTCCAACTGGCGATAAAAAATCAGGTCGCCGGGGCGCGCCAGGCGAAGGTCGCGTCCGACCAGGTGGGTGTTGTCCTGCATCAGGGTTTGCGCGTCGGCGAATTGCGCGAAGGTGCCGTCGTTGAGGTCCGCGGGTAGGAATGGGCCGGCGCGGACTCGGAAGAGGCTAGCTCCTAGAGGGGTTTGCGGGTAGGTGTACTGGCGGATCGAGGGTGCGGCGGATTGGAGATTGTGGCTGCCTAGCCAGGGTTCGTCGTGGGCGTGGAGAGCTTCGCGATAGGCGTAGCGCAGGAGGGCGGCGCAATCGTTGATCTCGGTGGGTAGTTGGGCGGGTTGGTCTGCCTGGTGCTCGGCTATCGCGGTGAACCAGGCGCGGAAGGCTTGGCGGTCCTGGGTGGTGTGTAGGCGGAGGAAGTCGGGGGTTCCGTCAGAATACGTGTCGCTGGGGTCGAAGACAAAGGTTACTGGGATGCGGAACAGATGGTGGCGCCAGTGTAGATGGAGCTGGGTTTGGCCGGGATTGACCGGCGATTGCAGGATGGCTTCGATAACGTTGTTCGATTCGAGTAGGCGTAGCGTTGGCGCTTGATGAGTATCTTGGGTCACGGGACTACTGGGCCACGGGAGCCGGATGCGGAATGCCGGGTGTTCGGCGCCATCAGCCGGTAGCGTGACTTGTTGGGGGGCGATGGTCATACGCTGCCGGGTGTAGATGATGGTTAGGCAAGCGCCTATCAGGGCGGAGGCGAGAGCCACGTATGACCACCATTGGCTTCGCCGTTTAGGTCCGTCGGCGTATTTTCCCATAACATCGTAGACCTGCTGTGCGCCCTTCCTCCTAACAACTCCCTACAACTCTGTCCATCCACCCCACCAATGCAAAGGTGCGCCACCCCTTCAACCTTGTCATCCCGACCGGAGCGAAGCGCAGTGGAGGGACCTGCTGTTTCTTCCACCAGAGCTGCATCTGAAAGGATCCTCCAGTTCTCATTAGCTCACTTCCCTGGAGGCGGTGCTTTCATCAGGCCGACAAATTTGGTGGTGAACTTCGGAAGATCCAGATCCATCTGCGCATGCACCTGCTGCACGTCGGTGTCGGGCTTAAGTGCCGCGGTCCAGGTAAGGGTGTTGCCGTAGCTTGGCCCATGGCTTATGTCGACATCCATGTACAGAAGGCGCTCCGTGGTGATGATGGACGGCTCCAGTATGGTGCTGGCGGTCAGCTCGTCCCACAGGTAGTAGCGATCCTTGGAGAAGCGGACGATGTACTGCGCCGCCGGGTTCGATGATTGCGCAATGTCGTCCACCATCTTCTGCGTGAATTTTCCCTTGATGGAGACGTCCACCGTGGTCACATCGATGCGCGGCCAGTGGGCACGCAGGACTATGTGCGCGGCCTCCGGATCGAACCAGAAGTTGAACTCGTGCCGCGGACTGGCCGAGAATTCCGGATCGTCGGTCTGCGGGTCAAGACTGCCACCCATGAGATAAATCCCCTTCGTCAATTCGGCGAAATGCGGATCGATGGATAGCGCAAGCGCAATGTTGGTAAGCGGACCCAGAGCGCATATGGTCACCTCGTGAGGATGCGCGTGCACCTGGGAGATGAGAAAGTGGGCAGCGTCCTGGTCAAGAGGAAGCGTGTGCGGTGCGCCTTCCTCCAGAGGAGGGACGAGGTAGGGATCATGGCTGCGCGATGGATCCCCTTCGTGGGCGTCCTGCTGGTCCAGATTGGAGGGTCCGCCTCCCCACGCGCCCAGCCAATTCACTTTGCCGTAGAGCCGGGCAGCGAGTTGGGTCCCCTTCTGCGTGCGCACTAGGGGAACAACAGCGCCGGGAACCACCGGCACGTCGGTTCTTCCAATGAGTTCCAGCATGCGCAGCGTGTGCTGCACTTCCTCATCGCGCCAGGCGTCGCCCGTCACCACGGTGATGCCGAGCACTTGAACATCCGGCGATTGCAGAAGGACCATCAACGACATCTGGTCCGATCCGCCGGGGCCGGAGGCATCCTGGTCGACCAGCACCATGCGCTTCTGCGCTAAGGCTAAGGGAGAAACGGTCAGGAGAAGCAGGGCTAAGAAGACTGGTTTCATGAATGGTTCTTATTCCTTTGCTGGATTGCACAAGGCAGGCACCGTGCCTGGAGGCGAGGTCTTTACCAATTGAATCTGCCGATCGACATCCACAAGGATATCCGGTTGCTCGGCAGCATCCTTCTGCGCGAGTGCATACCACTCCAGCGCCTTCGCTGTTTCGCGGCGGGCAAGTGCAAAGTTGACTAACTCGATCAGCTTTACCAACGGCGGGTGCTCGGGATTCAAGCGGTAGTCGCCCCAGAGCACGTAAGAAGCTCCGGCAGCGGTGTGGTAGGGCTCATCAATGGTGAATCCATCGCGGCTGGTCGCCCAAAGGGAGTGGCCTAGCGCCAGCGCGAGCAGCAACGGCGGCCCAATCCAAAAGAATCGGTCCGGAAGCGAGACAGGTTGCGCCTGCGCGGGAAGAGTGCTGGAGGTGGGCATTTTGTGACAACTATAGACGAATGGACGAAAATTACCAGCCTGCGAGGCAGGGACGCTTAGGGTGGAAGCTCCAGCCGGGAACGAGGTACTGCATCGGGGTGCGATCGTCGCGGTCTCCCAGGTTCAGCTTTTTGTAAAGCGCATGTGCGGCCTCGATGCGCTCCAGGTCGATCTCAATCCCCAACCCGGGGCGAGCGGGCAGTTCGATTACTCCATGGACGATGGGGAAAGGCTCCCGGGTCAGGCGTTGGCCGTCCTGCCAGATCCAATGCGTATCGATGGCGGTTACCTTTCCCGGAGCGGCAGCCGCTACGTGGGTAAACATGGCCAACGAAATGTCGAAGTGGTTGTTGGAATGCGACCCCCAGGTGAGGCCCCAGTCGCGGCAAAACTGCGCTACCCGCACCGAGCCATGCATGGTCCAGAAATGTGGATCGGCCAGCGGAATGTCGATCGCGTCCAATTGCACGGCATGCTTGAGCTCTCGCCAGTCGGTGGCGATCATGTTGGTGGCCGTGGGCAGGCCGGTGGCACGGCGGAATTCCGCCATGATCTCCCGGCCGGAGTACCCTTGCTCCGCCCCACAGGGGTCTTCCGCATACGCCAGAACATGGTGTTTACCACGGCAAAGAGCCACTGCTTCCTCTAAGGGCCAGGCGCCGTTGGGATCGAGGGTGATGCGTGCCTGGGGAAATCGCCCCGCCAGCGCAGTCACGGTCTCCATCTCTTGCGCCCCGGCAAGCACGCCCCCCTTGAGCTTGAAGTCGTGAAAGCCGTAGCGGGCTTGCGCGGCTTCAGCCAGGCGTACCACAGCGTCCGTGGTAAGCGCCTCTTCATGGCGCAGGCGCAACCACTCGTCGCCGGCATCTGGTTCGCTGGCGTACGCTAGGTCAGTCTTGCGCCGGTCGCCGACGAAGAACAAGTAGCCCAGCACGGGCACACGCGACCGCTGCCTTCCCTCCCCCAGCAACGCGGCGACAGGCAGGCCGACCCACTGGCCCAGCAAGTCGAGCAGCGCGCTCTCGACCGCCGTAACCGCGTGCACCGTGGTGCGCATATCGAAGGTCTGAAGACCGCGCCCCGCGGCGTCGCGGTGGGCGAATCGCTGGCGCATGGTTTCGATAATCTCGCGGTAAGCAGCGATCGCGCTGCCGACAATCGCGGAGCTGGCTTCTTCGAGAACCTGGCGTATCTTTTCGCCGCCGGGAACCTCGCCCGCGCCGGTATGGCCTGCGTCATCAGTAAGAAGAACGACGTTGCGGGTGAAGAATGGCGCGTGTGCCCCGCTGAGGTTTAGCAGCATGCTGTCACTGCCCGCGACCGGAATCACCCTCATGCTGATCACACGAGGGGAGGACTGGCTGACCTCTAGGGAGAATTCCTGATTACGTTGCATCGATCAAATTATGGCAGAGTGTAGAAATGAAACTGCTCTAGCGGCTCACGCATTCCGTGAGGGTTGTCTTGGGAAAGGATTGCTTCATCAGCAGCGAACAGACGGCCTGAGGGGTCATTGGCCGGGCCAGGAAAAAGCCCTGGACCAGTTCGCACCCTATCTCAGCTACTTGCCGCAAATGCTGCTCGGTTTCCACTCCTTCAGCCACGGTCGTCAGCCCCAACTGTTGCGCCAGCCCGATGATGGCACGCACCGTGGACAGGCTGACGGCAGACCCGTCGAGGCGTTGGATGAACGAGCGATCGATTTTGAGGGTGTCGAGGGGCAGCGCCTGAAGATAGGTGAAGGTCGAATGGCCGGTGCCGAAGTCGTCGATGGCAATGCCCACGCCCAAATCGCGCAGCTTTTGCAATTTGCTGGCAGCTCCCCGGAGATCTGAAATGATCCAGCTTTCGGTAATTTCAAGCTCCAGGCGTTCGGGCGCGAGCCCGCTACGCTGCAGCGCTTCGGCGATCTTGGAGCTGAAGTTGGAGCGGCCCAACTGCACACCGGAGACGTTAACGAAGATCTTGACCTGGGGTGCGGCGGCGGCATTCCATGCCATCGCCTGGCGACATACCTCTTCGATGACCCAATCGCCTATCGGAACAATGAGACCCGTTTTTTCGGCGATAGGAATAAACTCCAGGGGGGCAACCCGGCCCCAGCTGGGATGCTTCCAGCGCAGCAATGCCTCCACGCCCATGATCTCCCCAGTGATGCTGTAAATCGGCTGGTAGGCTACGCGAAATTGGCCCTGGGCGACAGCGACGACCAGCGCATCCGCCATCTCCGCCGCGCGCCGGCTCTGGCGGCCCAAATCCGGGGAATAGATCTGGGCTTGACCGCCGCCCACACGTTTCGCCTCCACCAGCGCCATATCCGCATTGCGCAGCAATAGGTCCGGAGTATCGCCATGATCGGGAAAGATGCTGATGCCAATGCTGGCGTTTAAGGTCAATGAATGGCCATCCAGCAGCATGGGAGAGCTCAATTCCTTAAGAAGGCGCTTGCAAATGTTCGCCGCGTCGGAGATTTTCGCAAGGTCAGGCAGCGCGAGAATGAACTCATCGCCGCCATGCCGGGCCAGCGTGTCGATCTCTCGAATGGCTGCCTGCAGCCGCTCGCTGGCGACTTTGAAACAGGCATCTCCCAGCTCGTGTCCCAGGTTGTCGTTGATTTGTTTGAAGCGATCCAGATCGATGCAACAGACCGCGATCATCTTGCCCTGACGCCTGGCGGTGACCATCGCCTGACGTAACCGATCCTCCAACAGGGTCCGGTTGGGCAGCCCGGTCAGGGGGTCATGGTGGGACCGATGAACAACCTGATCATAAAGTTCCTGATGTTCGATCGCCATGCGGCCGAGGTCGCAAAGGCTGCGCATGGTTTCGCGAACGGCGTCGTCCAGCAGCACCTGGTGTGTGTCGAATACGGTTACCATGCCTTTCGCTTCCCCGGAGCCGGAGCTCAGGGGCGAAGCCAGGCTGAGCTTAACCCCGGTTTTCAGGATTTCCCGGAAGGCGGGGCAGCTGCTGGCTGGGCTATCACGCAATCCGGAATCGGCTGACCGAGCCAAGCTCCCGAATTGTCCCGGAGATCGTCCCAAGGCGACGGAGTTGATTGTGGCAGCGGGTTGGACTGCGCGTGGGGGCAACCCCGCCTCGGCTTCGATGCGGAACTGGTCCCCAGCTAGCACGAAGATCGCAATCGCCTTAGGAGGATACAGGGCTACGAAGGCATCGGCCATCAACTGCATGGTCGAGGAGAGAGAATGGTGGGCGATGATGGCGGAGAATATCGCGCTCTTGCTCTGTTCCCAATTCTCCCTACGCTTGCTTTGGGAGATGTCACGAAAGACGACGACCGTTCCCAGGAGGTTCATTTCATTCGTGCAGCGCGAAGACTCATAGGCATCCTGAGTGTTCGCGGGTTCTTCAACGAGCTCCGAGAACTCCAGGGACTTCTTTTCGGAACTCGCGCCCGAGGGGGTGGCATGCGCAGTGTCCATGCATGGATCATCGTCCCCCGGGATTGGGACTTTAACGATCGCAGGCGATTCAGGCCACGGCCGTAATCAGGAACGGTCCTGATCCCTCACAACGAGAGGCAGACGCTTAGCGATGCTTTTTGGCTGGGGCGGACTTCTTTGCCGGCGGCGACTTTTTCGCTGGCTCGGGCTTCTTGGCGGCTTTGGCAGGTGGTTTGGGCGGAGCCGCCTTCTTCGCATGGTTGTTGCTTTTGGCAGCAGGCTTGGCCGCTGGCGCAGTTTTCACTGGAACGTGCCGAACCGCCTTGGTTGCAACTGGCTTGGCGGCAGCTGCCTTGGTAGGTGTCGCTTTCACGGCCGCGGCTTTCACGGGCACTGCCTTTTTGCCGACAGGTGCAGGGTGAGCATGGCTGGGTGCATGGGGCGGTGGATGGCTTGGGGCGGTGGATTTGGCAGCCTTGGCCATCACGTGGACTTTGCCCGGCTTGCTGGGCGCCACCACATGAAGAGTGGGACTTGGCGCTGCCTTCGCCGCAGCCGGAGTTACCTTGGCGGCAACGACCTCGGGCTTCGGTGTGGCCTGCGCCTTCGCGGCTCCATGGCCTGAGTCACTTTCCGCGGGAACTTTCTTGGACGCCGGTGCGGTCTTCTTCGGTACCGGCGGAAGGCTGTCCTCCGGCTCGCCTTCTTCTTCCTCGTCTATATCTTCGATCGCCTCCTCGTCGTCGAGTTCCAAGGGGTCGCCATCAAAAACGGCTTCCTCAGCGGCCTCCTCGACCGGAACCTTGGCTTTTGCTTCTCCGGCTTTCTTCGAACCTCGGGTTCGGCGTACGGTCACCGGTGGTGGCGGCGCTGGAGGCGAATAGGGTTCCAGGAAGGCACGCAGCTGCTCCTCGGTCTCCAATTTGCCATCGATGACACCCAGGAAAAGCCCGGACATCATTTCCTCATAGCCAGGCACCTCGGGAGTAATGCGCAATTCCTGCAGCAAGGCATGGGGAACCTTCTGCCGCGCCTCCGGCCAGACGGTGAAGAAATTCTTATATTTGGCCTGAATTGCCGGGGACTTGGAGGTTAAGCCCAACCATAGAACAGCTTGCGGGTCAGCGGTGGTAAACAGCTTCCAGGTGGCCGAAGGGGTGGCCGCTTCTTTGCCGCTGAGCTGCTTGTTGAATTCCTTGGCCGCGTTGTCGAGATTGTCCCATTCTGCGACAAAACCAGGACGAACGAATGTGGCCTTGAGGGTCGCAAGATCTTTAGCTGAAAGCTTGGCTGTAAGAAAATGCACCGAGGCTGCTGAAATATCAGGACTTACCCCTTGCATCTGCAGCTGCGTTACAAGCTTGCGCACTTCCTCCAGCCCCGGCGCATCGGCTGACGCAGTGGTCCAGGCGGGAAACAGGTGGTGCATCCACCCCTGTGCCTCCATGGCGGCCAGCACCCGCAACCCGTCCTCTTCATGGCCGATCTCTTCCAGCTCGTAGCCCCGGTGATAGGCAGACAGAGCCTCGATGGCCTTTTCTTCCTTGGCATTCTGGAAACGTGTCTGGGTGCGTTCATCCAGCTCCCAGCCGAGGCGCGCTACCAGCCGAGTGGCCCGGAGCAAGCGGGAGGGTTCCTCCAGAAATCCATAATTGCTTACCAGGCGCAGCTGCCGAGCCTCAATGTCCGCAACCCCGTTCAGGGGATCCATGAGCAAGCCGTAAGAATGCTCATTCAACGACAAAGCCATGGCATTGGCGGTGAAATCGCGCCGGCGGAGATCTTCCAAAATCGTGTCCCAGTGGTACACCGGCTTACCCGGCTTGGGATATTCCTCGCGCCGCGCGCTCGAGATCTCCACCGTGACGCCGACCGGAAAACGAAAGAACAGAGTCCGTGAGGGCTCGTGCTCGCCCCATAGCGTTCCACCCGCTTTTTCCAATGCTTTCTTTAGCTTAAGAGCGTTTCCCTGAACAGTCACATCAAGGTCGAACACCGGTGAACCGCTGGTAAGGTCGCGCACCGCGCCACCGACCAAAAATACGGTCATCCCGGCTTCGCGAGCTGCCTCGCGGATGTGCTGGAGGGCGTTCTGCTGGTGGATGGAGAGACGATTCTTGAGGAGATAGATATAGTCGGGCATGCCTGACGTTCAGCTCCGCCCGTCACTGAGATTGCGGCTAACATTCGCCATGTGAACACCTTAGCGGCAAACCCACGCTACGAACAAACACCTAAGTTACCATACTGGGGAGGCGCTTGGCTACAGGCTTGCACAGCTTTCGCAGCGCCCCTTTGCACGATTGCCGGTGCTCATGGCGGAAGGCATGCGACAATCCAGCCGGTGGCGAATTTCCGCCTGCCCGGCCTTCGGAGGCCCGACCCCATGCCAGTCAGCCGTAAGAAGGTCATCGTACGAAAGTTGAGCCGCGACTGGCTCTCCGGATATCTGCCTCCGTCGGCCTTTGTTCATCACGAACAAGTCGAGGTGCTCGACCTGGCCGGCAAGCTGGTTTCCGTACAGATGTCGGAAGTGAAATGGATCTGCTTCGTGCGCGACTTTCAATCCGGCGATGCCAACCAACCTGAGCGTTTGTTGCGCAAGACATTTGTCACTCGCCCCCGCAGCCAGGGCCTGTGGATTCGAGCGCGGCTGAAAGATAACGACTTGATCGAGGGCCTGGCGCAGAATGATACGACTTTGCTTGACGGGGATGGGCTGTTCCTCATTCCGCCCGATACGCGATCGAATACGCAGCGGATCTTTTTGCCCCGGCAGGCAGTCGCCGAGCTGGATGTGCTGGCGGTGATCAAGACGGGAGCCCGGCGAGGCCCCTCCGAGGTTGTGCAGGAGAGCCTGTTCAAACCACAGAATTCACTCTGAGCCGTCTCACGATGCGAGCAGCCGGTGAAAAATACCCCGCACGGGACTTTTGATCAAGAAAAGTCCCACTTCACCGAGACCGGACGGGACACGTGATCGTGAAGTGGCTCTCGGGAGTCCGGTACAATCCCCTGCATGAAGCTTGCCGAACTCGCCCGCGTCCTTGGCGCCACCTGCCATGGTGACCAGGATCAGGAGATAACCGGGGTCGAGGGGATTGAAAAGGCTGGTCCCGGCCAGCTGACCTTTGTGGCCAACCCAAAGTACACGCCGTTTGCCCGGACGACCAAGGCCGGAGCGGTTCTGGTAACCGAGGACTTTCCGCAGATTGAAGCGGCCACCTTGCGCACAGCGAACCCCTATCTCGCGTTCGCCCGCGCCATCGACGTCTTCCGTCCCGCCCCACACTATCCTCCAGGGATTCACCCTACGGCGGTGATCGACCCCAGCGCCAAGATTGGCGAACACGCCCATATTGGGGCCTATGTCGTGGTCGGAGCAGGGGTGGTGATCGGGGCCGGCGCTACCCTGCTGCCCCATGTGGTGATCTACCCTAAAGCGCACATAGGAAAACAATTCTTTGCCCACGCCCATGCCGTGGTACGCGAGGAGTGCCGGCTGGGCGACGGCGTCATCCTGCAAAACGGAGCGGTGGTCGGCTCGGACGGCTTCGGATTCGCCAAGGAGGACGGCGGTACATGGCATAAAATCACCCAGAGCGGCGCGGTGACTCTGGGGGATCAGGTGGAGGTTCAGGCCAATTCCTGCATCGACCGGGCCAGTGTGGGCAACACCGAGATTGCCAGCGGGGTCAAGATCGACAACCTGGTGCAAGTGGGGCATGGTTCGTCCGTCGGAGAGAATACCCTGGTCTGTTCCCAGGTGGGACTGGCGGGATCCTCCGGTGTGGGAAAAAATGTTGTGCTCGCGGGCCAGGTCGGGGTGGTCGGTCATAGTTTCATCGGCGATGGTGTGGTGGTCACGGCGCAATCCGGGGTGCCCGGCGATGTGGCTCCGGGCAGCGTGATCAGTGGTTCACCGGCCTTCGAACACCGCGCCTGGATGAAAAGTGTGGCGGCATTCAGGCGTCTTCCCGAGCTCGTCAAACAGGTGAATAAGAAGACTTAAGAATTTGTGAAGTCATACTTTATCGAAGTCTGTTCGAGCTGGGTTGCGCCACGCACAAAAGAATTCGGTCGGCAGCACATTTCTCGAAACGGGCATCCTACTTCAGTCACAATGCCGGCAGAACCAACCTATCTGAGAAACGGGGAAGGTAGAGTTTGCATCTGGTCGAGAATCCTGTTCGCGTGTTGCTGCTTGACGATGATCCGGAGAACCTGTTGCTGCGCGCCGCTATCCTGCGCAAGCACGGATATTTAGCCGACACCGCGGGAACCATCGGTGAGGCGGAGAAGCTGCTCAACAAGATCGATATCGCTGTGCTCGACTACCATCTGGGGGCGGGCCAGTTCGGAACGGAAGTCGCTAGCGTCTTACGCCGGCGCCGGCCGGAAGTGCCGATCATTATTCTTTCCTCCACCCTGGAGCGGCGCTTCGGCGGGGTAGAGGATATGCACCTGCTCAAAGGCTACAGCTCGGTCGACGATCTGATCGCCGCCCTGCGTTCATTTGAGGCCAAGCACCGGGGAAGGCCGGTGGTGGTCGACGCCCGGGATTTCTTCTACTCCCGCATCGGCATGGCGATCGGCGAAGACGTGGTGCTCGAGATCCTCGATGGCAAGGGAGAATGGATGTATGTGAACGAGTCCTGCGCCCGCTTGCTGGAGCGGCCACGGGATTGGTTTCCCGGGAAAAACATGTTCGCCGAAATGCCTGATCTGGTAGACGATTGGAAAGAGATTCTGCGCACCGTCGCGGAGAAACGCGAAACCTATATCGATCGAACCTATCGCGGCTTGTTGAATCTACCGCGGAAGGGCGAAGAGTGGGTCTGGAATGTGCTCGCCTTTCCGCTCACGTTGCATAATGACGAGACCGGAGTGGTTTTGACCGCGCGTATTCTGGAACGTAAGGCGTTGCTATGAGGTACCGAAAAGGCAATGCCTCAGGGCTAAGGAGTCTCTGTCATAACCAAGCCCAATAAGAACAGGACGGGTGCCCCACGTTCGCACCAGCGTACGTGGGCCGAAAACGATATATTTCGAATGCTTTTCCTCGCACCGCCTGAATCTCCTCGTCGGTATTGTGCAACTCGCGGGACAGCCGTCCAGTTCCTGTTGGGATTAGTTATGACACTATGCCTGGCGGGGTGCCGGTCGCGCTTTGTTGAGGTCACTATTGTGAACCAGGGCCCCACATTGCACGTGATGGAGTTCGACTACCCGAGCGCCAGCTTCGGCGCGAACGTGCTGGCGGCCGGCGGCAAATTCCATTACCGCTTCAAGGTTCAGGGGTCGGGACCGCTATCACTGCAATATGAGGATGGGAAAGGTAAAGCCCATACCGCTACAGGTCCTAAAGTGGACCTGGGCGATCAAGGTTCGTTGCTGGTAACTATCAGCCCCACGGGGGCAGTCACATGGACCCCAAGCCTGACCAATCCGAAATAGAGCTACTTCACCACTGACTGGAACAGGCTCGATTGCAAGAGGCTCGAAAACTGGCTGTCTGAAGACGCGAACCGCACGTCCAAAGTTCCCCCACTCGAGTTGATGGTGGTGTTGTCGATAGCTTCCTTCTCCGCCGGAGTACCACTGACTTTCTTGTACAACGCAGCAGCGTTCAGCAGCGAAGCCATGGTGGCGGCAGAAATGGTGTCTGGAGTAATCACATCGAGGGAGAACTTGACCCCGTTGTCGAAGCTCATCGAGTACCGGGAACTGAGGAGCCGCTTCTTCACCGTGTCATAGTCGGTCAACTGGGACGCGTCTCCCAGTACCGAGCGCATCATGGTCTGCGTACCTTCCTGATCGAGAACGCTCCAAACGGCGTCGGTGTCGACGGAGGCCATCTGGCTCAACATGGCACTGTTGGTCAGAAAGCTGGGCGCCATACCGTCGCGTGCATCGAGCGCCGACTTGAGCGATTCGGTTTGACCGAAGACCATGGTCGTCGGATTCAGGAAGACCACCTGCATGCCCGATCCCATGGGATATACCTTGTTCTCGCGGTAGACGATGGGCTTGACCTTGCGCTTTTTGAAGTTAGCCATGATGTCGTCGATCGAGAACTGGCCTTGCGCCAAACCAACGATCCGAGTGTCTTGTCCTTTTTTGAACGAAGCGAAGGCCAACTCTTCAATGTCATGGTTCTCATCCAGGCCTGACGTGCGAAGAGCCTGCTCCAGCTGCTTGAGCTCAGGCGGAAGCACACGCGCCTTGAGATCCATCGCTGCTTGCGAATTTTGCATGGCGTGGTAATCCACGACGATCAGCTGCTGAACATCCTTAGGTATGGCGGCGCGCGCATCCTGGCCAAGCTGAGCGGCAGTGGCGGGGAGCGTCAGCGCGAGAGCGAGTCCGGCAATAGCACTCGTTTGCATTTGTTTTGCGAATTGAATCAATGGGTCTTCCTTCCCTGGGGGGACTACATGCAAAAAATGTAAGCAGTTATTTGAGCGATTTCACGCGGATCTTGCCCGTCCAGCCCGTGCGATTTGGGCTTTTCCTGGTGAAAACCCCCGTACAAGGCGATTTCCCCGGCTCCGATCCTCGTTTAACCGCTTCCAACCCAGCTTTCTCTATCTTATGCTTTGCTGGCGCCGGCGACGGGCCAATCGAGTGGCTGCTTCAGCCGCCGTTCGAGAATCCTCTCCTCCGGCGTAAACCCATTTATTAGACGTACCCACTCACTATCACGCTCAAAGGCCTCTTCCGGAAGTAGACCGATGAGTTCTGCATCTACAACCTTGGTGCCATGGGTGGCTGCCAGGCGATTCACCGCGGCAAAGGCGTGGCCTACCGGGGTAAGGCGGAAATCCGTGATGTTCAGGGAGACCTGGGCCCGCCCCTGCACCAGCACACCCATCGCCTTAACTCCTTCCAGGCCACCATTCGAGGCCCGCAAAGCCTTGGCGATCGCCCGTGCCGCGGTGACGTTGGGCCGGTCCAGGTACAGGTTGTAGGCGATAAGAAACTTGCGCGCTCCCACCGCGCTGGCCCCAGCAGTGGGGTGTAGTTCGGGGCCTCCCAAATCGGGACGCCGTGCCGCATCACGCGACACCAGCTCACGCAGGCCCTCGAATTGCCCTTGCCGCACCTGCTCCAGCAGCGCCCGGTCGGGACGCGACGCGGCCGCTTCGTAGAAATAGATGGGGATGTTGTGGCGGCTCCAGATTTCCAGGCCGGCCTGGCGAGCCAGGATGGCGCACTGGGCGAGTGAGATTCCGGAGACGGGAACGAACGGAATCACGTCCGTAGCGCCGATCCGGGGATGGACCCCGCGCTGGACAGTCAGATCAATTAGTTCCGCCGCCCTGCCGGCTGCACGAACGGCCGCCTCCACCACCGCCATCGGCCGCCCCGCAATAGTCACCACGGAACGATTGTGGTCGCTGTCCATCGACCAGTCGAGCAAGGAGACGCCGTCGACACGCATGGCGTCCACGATGGCGTGTACTTTTTTGCGATCGGTGCCCTCGGAGAAGTTGGGCACGCACTCGATGACAATGTCGTCCATAAGACTTCCGGCCCCTGGGCCGGTTATTTCCACCAGGTATAGCCAATGGAGAACTGTACGCTCGCATTCACCCCAGGATTGGAATCTCCCATGCTGGCATTAGAAATATGCACCGCATTGGCCGCTATCGAGATCGATTGCTTCGGCTTGATGAAGTAGTGGATGCCTAAACCGAACTGCGGAGTGTAGTTGAAAACGCTTGTTCCCAGATGATTGGGCACGGGGTACGGTCCGATCGGCGGAAACTTGTGATTGGTCCAGATGAGACCACCCGCGCCCTGAATCCAGGGCAGGAACCGACCTCTGCTGCGGAAGTTCCAGCGCAAAATGGCCGGCGTGATGCTCAGCCCGGTATAAGTCCCGCCGGTGGGAAACAGGTTGCTGCAAGTCAAGGGTATGCCGGGTTGCTCGTAGCAGTTGGCGCGCAGGTATTTAGGGGTATATGCCTGCCACAGGGGCATGAATTCCGCACCCAGCTCAAACTGGCCTCTCAGGAAGCCCTTGCCGATAGGGCCCGTCAGCACCTTGCCGGCATGCACGCCGGCCCATAGAAATTTGTAGGCATCGCGATTTCCAGTACCGAAGCCGCCGTTCACAAAGGGTCCAAACTCCCAGGGCTGCCCGGCGAGGAGATTTTCCGCCGGACGCACAGAGGAGTCCGTAGCGACCGACTGTGCCGCTGCGATCACGGTCGAAACAATGGCAAACAGAAGCACAGCAGCAGTACGATTTCGGGGCATTGCCATTGTGATACTCGTCTTCCCTTCTTTCAAATCACTCTATCTTGAGACCAGTTCTAAGGCAGGGCAAACGGAACCGTCCTGGGCGAGGTTACAGCTACAGGGCGAGCGGAGACTAGGATTCGATCGGGGTATTAGCCAGCGACTTCTTCGTACTGCGTGGCGTCCAGATCAAAGTTCGAGTAGACGTTCTGGACGTCGTCCAGATCTTCCAGTGCTTCCAGCAGCCGGATCATCTGGGCCGCTACACTGCCCTCGAGCTTGGTGTAGGTGGACGCAATCATGGTGATCTCAGAGAGCGAAGGCTCGAGCTTGGCCGCCTTGACCGCGTTCGCCACCGCCTCGTACGCGGAAGGGTCGGTCAGTATCTCCCAGGTATCGCCCTCGTCGTTCAGATCGTCTCCGCCGGCATCGAGAACGATGTTCATCAACTTGTCCTCATCGGCAGCGGATTTCGGAATCGCGATCAGGCCTTTCTTGGCGAACATGAAGCGGACAGAATTTGGTTCGCCCAGGTTGCCCCCATTTTTCGAGAAGGCATGGCGCACTTCACTCACGGTTCGGTTGCGATTGTCGGTGGTGACTTCGACAATCAGAGCGACGCCTCCGGGACCGTACCCTTCAAAGGAGATTTCCTCATAGATCGATCCCGGCAATTCACCGGTGCCGCGTTGAATGGCCCGCTTGATGTTGTCCTGCGGCATGTTCTCAGCCTTGGCAGCAGCAACGGCGCCCCGTAGACGCGGATTGGCATCCACATCCCCCCCGCCCTGGCGGGCCGCCATGGTGATTTCCCTGATCAGACGCGTGAAGATCTTGCCGCGCTTGGCGTCAAGTGCGCCCTTTTTGTGCTTGATTGTGGCCCACTTGGAATGGCCGGACATAGCAACCTCTACTGCCTGTAAAAAGGCTGGTTCTAGCTGCGAAGCATAGCGAAGCCTCGCGGCGAAAGCCGAGTATAGCACCTTGAGAGTTGTGGTTCCCACCCTCGGTGGTTTACCTCCCGTTCCCTAACAAAGGACGGGTGCCCCATATCTCGCTCGTTTTTCGCGAGATGTGGGATACCACTGCTCTTTCCCTCTGACTATCGATTCGTCCGATGCACATAGCGGTCAACATCGGTGGAATTGGGAGCGAGAGGCAGACCGGCGTGGCTAGGGCAGCGAGCGTGGCCGCGGGCGGCGGAAAGCATAGACGATGGCGAGCAACGGGGGCGCCAACAGAATGCCCCAAAACGGAATCACAATGCCGAGCACGATGGGCACCAGGATAGAAGCCCACACCGGGACCCGCGTGACCCGCTTCATGATCATCGGCTGCAATATCAATTGATCGATGACCACAATCACCGCGTACATGCCCAGCAGGAAACACAGACTGTACATTGGCTGATCGTGCTGGCTGACCAGGATGGAGAAAGCCGGCCCCAGCAGAGCAATCACCCCGCCAATGTTGGGGACCAGGGTCATGAGGCCGGCGATCAGCGCCCAAACCGGCGCCAGAGGCACCTTCAGGAGCAGGAGCCCGATCAGCCACAACACCGCCACGCACAGTCCTTCAATGGTTACGGCGCGCCACCAATTCACCAGTGCGGTACCGGCCGTCCGCAGGTGAAGCGCACTTTTGGCGGAAAAATTAGCCGGGGCAGGCCCGTCGGCGCTGAGGGCGGCAGGCGCTGACACCGCAGGCGGGTTGTTGGGTACAGCATCCCCGGGAGTGGCGTCCGGATCTGGCATGGCCAATACCCCCGACAATACTCCAGCAAGCAGGCCAATTGCCACCATGGGAATCTCGGCCACAGGGGCGGTAGCCATGCAGGCACTCCTCCGTTTGGGCAAAACTGCTAGCCTATATGTATGAAATTCGGCGTCCTCGTCTTCCCTGGTTCCAATTGCGACCACGACGCGTTCCACGTCCTGCGCGAGATCGCTGAGCAGCCCGTGACTTTTCTTTGGCACGAGTCGGAGGATCTGGAGCAGTGCGACGCCATCCTGGTGCCGGGCGGATTTGCTTATGGGGACTACCTGAGGACGGGGGCCATCGCCCGGTTTTCCCCGGTCATGCAGTCGGTTAAACGGTTTGCCGCCGGGGGTGGCTTGGTGCTGGGCATCTGTAACGGCTTCCAGATTTTGTGCGAGAGCGGTATGCTGCCGGGAGCGTTGCTCAGAAACGCCGGGCTCCGCTATATCTGCAAGCAAGTCTACGTGCGGACTGAGACCAATCGCAGCCCCTTCACCCAGGCGTTGACCCCGGGCCAGGTGTTGAAGATTCCCATCGGGCACATGGAGGGAAACTACTTTTGTGACCCTGCCACCCTGGCCGAACTGGAGCGCGGCGACCGTATCGCCTTCCGTTACTGCACCCAGTCTGGGGAGGTAACCTCCGCCGCCAACCCCAATGGCTCCATTAGTTGCATTGCGGGGGTATATAGCGAGGGGCACAATGTGCTGGGTATGATGCCCCATCCGGACCGCTCGAGCGAAACGATCCTTGGCTCCTCGGACGGCTTGTTGTTGTTTGCCTCACTGGTCAACGCGATGGCCAGGTAGGTCAGGAATTTCATGATTGATATACACCATCATTTGCTGTTTGGCCTGGATGACGGACCCACCGATATCGAGATCTCGGTGGCCATGGCCGAAATGTCTATACAGAACGGGGTGACGCACATCGTGTGCACCCCCCATTCGAGCGAGCATTTCAAGTTCGACCCGGCGTTGAATCTGGAACGCCTGGAGATGATCCGGCAACGGCTGGGCAACAAGATTTCGCTTGCCCTGGGCTGCGACTTCCACCTCATGTTCGACAACATTGAGGACGCCATCGCCAACCCGGCAAAGTATTCCATCAACGGCAAGCAATATCTGCTGGTGGAGTTCCCTGACCACGGAATCTCCCAGAACATGAAGGAGATCTTCTTTCGTCTGAGCACGGCCGGGTTGACCTCGATCATCACCCATCCCGAGCGCAACCCGCTGCTCGCGCGCCACCCCGAACGCATGGCGGATTGGCTCCGCTCGGGCTGTTTAGTGCAGATCACCGCTGCCTCCCTGACCGGCCGCTTCGGTAAGGTGGCGCAACGCGTCTCCCACGAACTGCTGCGACGGAATTGGGTAAACTTCCTGGCCACCGACGCACACGACCTCACGTCGCGGCCTCCCATGCTGCGCGACGCCTACCAACTGGTATCCGACAAATATGGGGTCGAGACCGCTGACCGCCTGTGTCTGCACAATCCTCGCGCGGTCTATTTCGGGGAAGCCCTCCCGCCTCAGCCTGAACCGGAGGGTCTGCATCCGGAACTAGACCCAAAGCACTCCTCGGGGCTGCTGAACAAGATGTTTGGTTGGTAGACGAGCGGCTGCGATTCGCTCCGGTACTGACAGAACCCGTTCCCGGCGAATACTCAAGAGTCTGCGTGAGAACCTGCCGGTCCAGAAATAGTCCCGCAGAGCCTGCCCTGAGCTTGTCGAACGGGGACGGCTGAAAGTAGCCCGGGACGTAAGTCCTGGGTAGAATTTGACGCCATGGACTAGTCCCGCAGAGCCTGCCCTGAGCTTGTCGAACGGGGACGGCTGAGAATATCCCAGGATGCAATCCTGGGCATCCTTACCAATTTCTGCGAGACCAGCAAAACTCATGAGTGGCGTCTCAGTTGTTTTCAACCGTCTCCTCGGGCATTGCGTTTTGCCCCAGCCCGCCTTCTACCCCTAAAATCTGCCGTGATGAAATGCCTTGTATCATCTTGGCGTAATGCTGAGGATGGTTTCCATGAAACTCAGGGTGCTTCTTCTACCAGCGCTCCTGCTGAGCCTGGTTTCGCCATACGAAGCTCACGGAGCTGCCGTCGCAGATGTCGCGATGCAGCCCTTTATGGCGCAGGTGGATCGCGTGGAGGCGGCACTCAGCTATCTCGGTCAACCCCTGGCAGAGCAGGATCGGGAACGAATCAAAGCCATCGCCGCCGGCCGGGAAACAGGATCAGCAGGCTCTCAGGTCCAGGCAATCTTGGATAAATATGTACTCGCCGTGGTGACGATTAGTCCGGAAAGCCGCGTCGACGTGAAGCGCGGCCCCGCGGCTCCAGAACTGATTCAGGACGGCACCCGCTCTTTTCTGGTAAAGGTGATCAACCAACCCGGCATCACCGCTCCTCTTGCCGTGAGTAGCCCCAACAGCGGCCAGGTCTACGTCACATCCTCCGGCGACCACGAGCCCAAGCAGCGTCTGACTGCATCCGACGTGGCCGAACGTTGGGCGGATATTTCCCTGTTCGACCATCCTCCCATGGAAGAAAGGCTGTCGGGTTTGCCGTTGGAATACCGGGTGCTCACCATCTCCAGCCGTGACGCCGGTCAACGTTCAGCAAAAATCAGTTTCAATGTTGGACAAGGAACCCAGGATATCGGTTTTCTCAACGAGATCCCGGTCTTATTCAAGATAGTTCCCGTCCATTCCATCCAGCTCCATGTAGTCGACCCGAATGGTCAGCCGACAATGGCTTCCTTTATCTTTCGCGATAGCTTCGGCCGTATCTATCCCAATCCGGTAAAGAGGCTCGCGCCAGACTTCTATTTTCAACCGCAGGTATATCGCGGCGATGGCGAATCCATTCAACTGCCGCCCGGCTCCTACACAGTCACCTACACTGGCGGGCCTGAATACATAACAGACACGAGAAAGCTCATGGTCACGGACCGTATGCCCAGCGAACTTACCTTCCGGCTCAACCGCTGGATCGATCCCGTGAAGACCGGCTGGTATTCCGGCGATGACCATATTCATCCCGCGGGCTGCTCCCATTATGAGAACCCAACCCAGGGAGTCTCCGACGACGATATGGGACGGCAGGTCCGGGGCGAACATCTGAACGTGGGCGCCGTGCTGGTGTGGGGACCCTGCTTCTACTATCAAACTCATTTTTTTCGTGGTCAGCATGATGACCCCAGCTCCACCCGGAGTTCCCTGCTCCACTACGACCTGGAGGTCTCTGGATTCCCTTCCGACCACTCCGGACATCTGGTGCTGCTGAACCTTAAGAAGATCATTTATCCCAACACGAAGCGCATTGAAGAGTGGCCGACCTGGGACTTACCCATCCTGCAATGGGCCAAATCACAAGGGGCAGTAGCTGGGTTTGCGCACTCCGGGTGGGGTCTTGACGTGCAAACGGATGCTTTGCCGAACTGGATCGTGCCCCCCTTCGACAGCATCGGAGCCAACGAATACATCATGGATGTGACCCATCCCGGCGCCGTGGACTTCATTTCCGCGGGTGATACGCCCTACGTCTGGGAGCTGAATATCTGGTACCAGACCTTGAATGTGGGATTTCGCACCCGTATCTCCGGCGAGACCGATTTTCCCTGCATATATGACAGCAGAGTGGGCGAAGGACGAACCTACGCCAAGATCAGCGGTCCGCTAAGTTATGACAACTACACCAAAGCGGTGCTCGATGGCGCGGTTTATGTTTCCGACGGCCGCAGCCATCTCATGGACTTTGCCGTGAATGGCAATGCAATGGGCGTGAAAGGAAGTCAGGTGGATCTGACAGCCCCGGGCACCGTATCGGTGAGCGTCACAGCGGCCGCTTATCTCCCGGTAAAACCCGATACGGCAATCGATGAACTTCCCTACAACGAGAGGCCTTACTGGCATCTGGAGCGATCGCGCGTGGGCACTACGCGCAAGGTCCCGGTAGCCGTTGTAGTCAACGGAGAACCGGTGGCGACGAAAGAAATTGTTGCGGACGGAACCGCGCAGACACTTAAGTTCGACATACCCATTAACAAGAGCAGTTGGATAGCCGTTCGTATACTTCCCTCTTCGCACACCAACCCTATCTTCGTCCTGGTGGATGGCAAGCCGATCCGGGCATCCCGGCGAAGCGCGGAATGGTGCCTCAGAGGGGTAAATCAGTGCTGGAGCCAGAAGGCCCCCAAGATTTCTGCTAAAGAGCTACCAGAGGCCCAGAAGGCATACGACCATGCCCGCCAGGTGTATCGACAGTTGATCAGCGAGAGCCCAGACCAATAAAAGACCAATAAGGTGTGATCCATGAGCCGGCGATTGCTTTTCATTCTCGGTGGCGTGATCCTGCTGGTGGCTGCAGGGGTGTGGGTGTACCGCATGGAGCGGAAAGCCGACTGCTGGGGGCAGCCACACCCGGGCTCGGTGGCCTTCCCTGTAGGACTTGCCGAGGACGGTAAAGGCAATCTCTATGTGGCGGCGCGCAAGCAAAATCGAATTTTGAAGATCTCTGCCGACCGGGAGGTCACTGTTTACGCGGGGAACGGCAACAGGGCTTTCACTGGTGATGGCGGGCCTGCGACGCAAGCCGGCTTGTCTTTACCCATGGGCGTTGCGGTCGATAGCTCAGGCAATTTATTTATCGCCGACACCGGCAACAATCGCATTCGACGGGTGGAAGCAAAGGACAACACCATCACCACTGTGGCGGGTAGTGGCTCCCTTTGGGGTGGACGGGGCAAACTGGCAACCACCACTTCACTCTATGAGCCGGTATCTGTCGCCGTCGACGGCGATGACAATGTCTATACAGGAAGCTCTGGCGGTTCTCCGGTCATGCGCCTGGACGCGATCACCCAGGGAATCACGAAGGTGATGGGAGCAGATTTGCCCGGGGATCCACTCGCCTCGTCTCCCGCCTCGGGGCCATTATTGGGTAGCGGCCGGCGAACATGGAGTCCTCTTCGTTGCCGATCCAACCCGCAATTCGGTCGCTGAAATCAGCGGGCCGGGTCATTTCAGGACGATTGCAGGCGGCGCTGTTTGCGGTTTTGCCGGCGATGGAGAACCGGCCAGCGGAGCTCTTCTATGTTTCCCGGAGTCCGTGGCTGTAGGCGGGAACAAGCTATTCATCGCAGATACAGCCAATAACCGGATCCGCAGTCTGGATCTCAACTCAGGGGTGGTCACGACGGTCGCGGGCAATGGACAAGCCGGCTATGCCGGAGACGGCGGTCCGGCGCTGCAAGCAAGCCTCAACGGTCCCATGGGGGTCCTGACGGACCGAAAAGGCGACCTGTTAATAGCGGATACCGGCAACGACTGTATTCGACACTTGGACGCAGAGACAGGAGTGATCACAACTTGGGTGACGGCGCGGGAATTAGAGGCCCCAGTCAATTGAGAGTCTTCGCCGGCAGGGCCGCAGATTACGAAAGAGAAGGTCGAAGAAAAACGTACAGGCAGCTAACTCAAAGAGACTTATGGTCGGAGATGCTCGGTGTTTTCCCACCCGGTGCAGAGTTTCTCCGCCGGTTCAGCCGGGCTGCAATGAGCCACCCCTCTACAACCCCAGGCCGCCATCCACGCCCAGAATCTGGCCGGTGATGAAATGCGGTCCACGGGCGAAAAACAGAACTGCTTCCGCAACATCGTTGGGCGTGCCATTGCGCTGCATCGGCGTCTTATTGGCAAAATGCTCGTACGCTGGATCCACTTCCCCATTCACCACCATGCCCGGAGCCACGCAATTCACGCTGATCTCGGGCGCGAAGGCCTTCGCCATGGTCTGCGTGAGCATGTGCAGCGCCGCTTTTGAGGTGCAATAGTGCCCGTGCGTAGCCCAGGGATGCATGCCACCGAGCGAGCCAATATTGATGATGCGGCCTTTGGCCTCGCGCAGGTGAGGATAGGCTGCCTGGGACATGAGGAAAGGCCCGCGGGTATTGGTTTCGAACATCCTGTCCCATTGCGCCAGGCTGATCGACTGCAGCACAGCGGTCTCAAACGTTCCCGCGTTATTGACCAGGATGTCCAGGCCGCCAAACTGCTCCACCACGGTGGCGACTGCCGCCTGAACGCTATCGATGTTGCGCACATCGCAAGCAACAGCCATGGCCCTGACGTTGAGCTGCTGCAGAGCTCCTACCGTCTCCTGCGCTTCGGCCTTCGAACCCTTATAAGTGATGGCGACATCCGCTCCAGCTGCGGCCAGGCTCAGCGCAAGGCTCCTGCCGATACGCTTGGCAGCGCCGGTCACAAGCGCCCTTCTGTGATGCAGGTTTTCCATAGCAATCGATCATACCCAGCCGCTCCCGGATTTCCTGTCGGGGTTTGTGGCGTTGGCGAACTTTATGCGCCTTTCTTCACGGAAAGGCGCACGCGCCGCTCTGTCCAGTGAAACGAAGCAGTAAATCCGCTTCGCTAAAGGCAGGACCGATTTATTGCGGTAACGGCGTCTGCTGGGAGGGTTTGGCGCTGTTTGACTCGCCTTTCGGTGCGGTGTTGTTGGGTGCAGTCCCCTGCCCGTCGCCGTAAAGCGAGTATTGCGAAGTCGGCCGCTTCATCTTGACCAGGATCTCTTTACTGTCGGTATCAATCTTGTAGTCCTCGCCATAGGTCTGCCAGCCTGTGGCAATCACCTGCAGGCGGACCGTGTCGCCTATCGGGATCACATCGATGGTGACTTTGCCGTCTTCATCGCTCTTCAGCTCCAGCGCGCCCTTGTCCCTATCGCCTTCCATGGGATGGAAAACGACCGCAGCGTTGGGGATAGCCTTGCCATTGGTGGACCTGACCACCGTGACTTTGATGGTGCAAGTGGCTGGCGGAGGGGTGTATTTACGCCCATTATGCTGATCAGCCAACGCGAGGAGCGGAAAACCCGCCAGCAACAATAGGACACTCGAGATCCGGCGGTAAAACTGGACGCCCATGGCAGAAAGTATAGATGATTTTGAAACCATTTACGCAGTCGTAATATTTGAGCGAGTTTCACTCACATTTCGACTTTGCAGGCTTGACAAGGTATGGGCTGGTGGCTATCTTAGCAATTGAAGGGCGAGAGTGCTAAACGCCCCCGTCGGGGTATCGCTCTCCAATCTAAACCAAAAAGCTCCACTCGTAATTACCGCGAGGCAAACCCTCGTGCGAAGGAGAAGTAACGCAATGGCACCAGCAACAGCATCCGTAGCTACCAGCTTCACGCCACTTCACGACCGCATCCTTGTACGGCGCGTGGAAGAGGGCGAATCGATCCGGGGCGGCATCATCATTCCTGACACGGCGAAGGAAAAGCCGCAAGAGGGTGAGGTCATCTCCGTTGGCAAGGGCAAGTCGAACGACGAGGGCAAGGTTTTCCCGTTGGACGTGAAGGCCGGCGACAGCATCCTGTTCGGCAAGTATTCGGGAACCGAGATCAAGATCGATGGCGAGGAATTCCTCATTATGCGTGAGGAAGAAGTTCTCGGCATTCTCAAGAAGAAATAAGCGCATTCCGGCTGCACCGGTTGCGCTTTTTTATTGCTATAGCAAACGGCCGGCATTGCCGGTCTGGTTGAAGGAGAAAAAGGAATGGCAAAGCAAATTCTGCACGGAGAAGATTCGCGTCAGGCAATTCTGCGCGGCGTAAATACGCTGGCCGACGCGGTTAAGGTGACACTCGGGCCCAAGGGGCGCAATGTGGTCATCGAGAAGAAGTTCGGCTCCCCTACCATCACCAAGGACGGTGTCACGGTAGCCAAGGAGATCGAACTCAAGGACTCGCTCGAGAACATGGGCGCGCAAATGGTTCGTGAAGTAGCTTCGAAGACCTCGGACGTGGCCGGTGACGGCACCACGACGGCGACTGTTTTGGCCCAGGCGATTTATCGCGAGGGCGTGAAGACTGTGGCTGCCGGCGCAAACCCGATGGCTCTGAAGCGCGGCATCGACAAGGCTGTCGAAGCGGTTGTCGGCAAGCGGGATGAGCACGGTGTGGTGATTGGCGGAGCACTGGCGAAGTTTTCCAAGCCCGTGACCGGCGAAATGATTGCCCAGGTTGGCACCATTTCGGCTAACAGCGATTCCACCATCGGAAACATCATTGCCGAGGCCATGAAGAAGGTCGGCAAGGACGGCGTAATCACGGTCGAAGAGTCGAAGACTCTGGAGACCCAGTTGGAAGTGGTCGAAGGCATGCAATTCGATCGCGGCTACCTGAGCCCCTATTTCGTGACCGATCCGGATCGCATGGAAGTATCGCTCGAAGAGCCTTACATCCTGATCCACGAGAAGAAGATCAGCTCCATGAAGGATCTTCTGCCCCTGCTCGAGCAGGTTGCCCGCAACGGCAAGCCGCTGGTGATCATCGCCGAGGACGTAGACGGCGAGGCGCTCGCGACTCTGGTGGTCAACAAGCTGCGTGGCACTCTGAACGTAGCGGCAGTGAAGGCTCCTGGCTTCGGCGATCGCCGCAAGGCAATGCTGGAAGACATCGCCAAGCTGACCGGTGGCAACGCGATCACGGAAGATCTCGGCATCAAGCTCGAGAACGTCAAGATCGAAGATCTTGGCCGTGCCAAGCGCGTGACCATTGACAAGGACAACACCACGATCGTCGAGGGCCGCGGCGACGCGAAGGCCATCGAAGGCCGGGTGAAGGAAATCCGCAACCAGGTAGAGAAGACGACCTCTGACTATGACCGCGAGAAGCTGCAAGAGCGGCTCGCCAAGTTGGTTGGCGGCGTTGCCGTCATCAAGGTCGGTGCTGCAACCGAGACCGAGATGAAGGAGAAAAAGGCTCGCGTTGAGGATGCCATGCACGCTACCCGCGCTGCAGTGGAAGAAGGCATCGTCCCGGGTGGTGGTGTAGCTCTGCTGCGCTCCGCTAAGGACGTCGACGAGCTCATCAAGAAGCTCGAGGGTGACGAGAAGATCGGTGCCACGATCGTCCGTCGCGCACTCGAAGAGCCTCTTCGCCAGATCGTCGGCAATGCCGGTGAGGAAGGTGCTGTAATCGTGGGCAAGATCAGCGATAACAACAACCCTCACTTCGGCTACAACGCTGGGACCAATCAGTACGAGGACCTGGTCGCGGCCGGTGTCATCGATCCGACCAAGGTAACCCGCACCGCGTTGCAGAACGCAGCCTCGATCGCCGGCCTCATGCTGACGACCGAAGCCATGGTGGCCGATATCCCCGAGCCGAAGAGCGCGCCAGCTGGTGGCGGGCACGGCGGCGGCGGCGGTATGGGCGACATGTACTAAGCAACACGCCCTTAACAAAAGAGGCCACCCGCAAGGGTGGCCTCTTTGTTTGTTGCGTAGTTCCCTGCCCTCAGTGGCCGGTCCGGCTTGTCGTACCGCAGCTCGGCTTTCAACCCGAGAACAGGACGGACTTCAGAGTCTGCGAGAGAACCTGTCGGTCCACGAGTGGAAGTCCCGCAGAGCCCGCCATGAGCTTTCGAATGGGACGGCTGAGAATCAGACTTGCCTGGATTAACTTCCTCGACTCTGTCCATCCACGTCCACTTATGCCAAGGTGGGCCACCGCCCTCAACCTTGTCATCCCGACCGGAGCGGACCCGGATTTCCTGGACAGGAAATCCGGGGAGCGAAGGGGAGGGACCTGCAGTTTCACTCGGACCGCACGCAAATGCCAACAAGCGATCCACCACCCCAACCCGATTCTGATTGGGAAGAAGCCGGTTTCATAATCAACGGATTACCTGCACACCATGCCAGGTACATTCGCTAATTTGGACAGCGGGGCTGAGAGTAGCCCAGGACGGACCGAATTTCCTGTGAAGTCTGGTGGCACCAGGAAATATCGTGCGGCTTTCCGCGAGGAAAGCCGCCTACGCAGACCTCTCTAGCGCAGCGTGCAGGAAATCCGGGGTAGTCCTGGGGAGGATTTGACACCACGGACCAGTCCCGAAGGGGACGGCTGAGAATATCCCAGGATGCAATCCTGGGCTTTAGCATTCTCCGGTGGGTCAGGAATTGTATGTTCTCACGCAGACTCTTTAGCCGGGCCATAAACGATTCAGAAAGGGACCGGCTATGATTGCTTTCGCTATAAAAAGACACCAGTAACATGAACACACGCAAAGCAATCGCGCTCGCGATCATCATCACCGTAATAACTGTAGCCGTCTACGTCATCAAAGATCACACGATCAGTGCAGGTTACAAGTCATACCTCGCCGCTGCCCTCAAGTCCAACCCCGGACCAGAGCGAGATGCTTACGCACACGATGCGCGGACCGCCGTCCGAACCACGAGAGACGGAAAACTGGAAACTGAGTTGGAACAGTACGACACTGACATCAACCCAGCAACCGATACCACCTGTCACCTCTTGAAGCGGTCAGCCGACAAGGAGCGTGACATGATCAACAACTTCACCACCGACATCAAGAACGGCACCCTCCCCCCGGCTGGCCCCCTCTCCGTAACCGGCAAGAAGGCTGCGCTACCGGGCATGATTGCGGAGCACAAGATCCGATTAGAGCAGTTCAACACCTGTGACCGCGCGCAGACCGTAGTGGACCAATACCTTCTATCCGACCTCATGTCCGCTGCTGGTATGAAGTGAGGAAACCCGACTATGGAACGCGATCACGTGCGCGATGATCGACGACACACCGTCGCACCCCGTTTGGTCGCCCAGAGGGTGGACCCGGCCACCGCCTGATTCAAATACCGCCGGACTCATGGTGCCCGTAGCCGTCAAACAACCCTATGAAGGCCACAATGTTTGGGCGATCTGGCCCTTTCTGCCAGGCGATTGCGCTTTAGTAAGTGAGGCGTTTGGTGAGACGCCTTCCACAGGAGAAATGTACACATGAGCGCGCTCGCTGTCGCCACCGGGGAACACGGCTTGGAATTCTTTGCGTTCGATGCGTCTTACGTCGAGAAGCTTCGAGCGGGAGATGCACATATAGAGGGACACTTCGTGAGCTACTTCAGCGAGCTGATCCGTCTCAAGCTACGCTCGCGGTTGAATTCCAAAGAAGCAATCGAAGACGTCAAGCAGGAGACCTTCATGCGCGTACTGACACTCTTGCGCCGAGAAGGAGGGCTGCGGCAGCCGCATCGATTGGGACCCTTCGTCAATTCGGTGTGCAACCATGTCTTGTTCGAGCATTATCGTTCCCAAAAAAGAATGGAGGCGACGATCGATGACGAGGCCACCATTGCCGGCCGCGAACCAACTGCGTTGCGTCTGCTGGAAGCCAAGGACACCGAGCGAGTGGTTCGCCAGATTCTCAACCAGTTGCCCGAACGCGACCGGCGTCTTCTTCAGTCGGTGTTGCTGGAAGAACGCAACAAAGATGAGGTTTGCGCCGAGTTCGGCATCAACCGCGAATATTTAAGAGTGTTGTTACACCGTGCCAGGCAGTCGTTCAAGTCTTGTTATGCAAGCCGATTAGGTCCGAGTTAAGGAATGGTGGGAGCCCCCGCATTCATGCGGGGGAGCTCGGCTTTTAAGCCGAGCGGATCGAGTACGACTACCTTATCCGGCTTCAGCCGCGGGTCGCGCTTTTTCTTCCGCGCCGCCGACAAATCGCCAACTCAGCCGATTTCGTCTTCTGACTGAATCCCTTCGCTGCACTCAGGATTTCCGTTGTCTGCGAAGATCGGGGAAATCCTCCTCCCAGAATTCGTTGGCTCTGCGAACTCCCGGCGCTCTTGCCTCCTGCTCCAACTTGCGCAATTGCACCCGGCGGATCTTACCGGAAATAGTCTTCGGCAGTTCGCAAAACTCGATTCTGCGAATGCGCTTGTGAGGACCAAGCCGCTCATGGATGAATTGAAACAATTCCCGAGCAATTTCCGCCGATGACTCAAGGGGCGGAACGAGCATGACGAACGCCTTGGGAACAGTCCACCGAATTGCATCCGGGCTGGGTACGACTGCTGCTTCCGCGACAGCGCTGTGCTCCATGAGTGCGCTCTCCAGTTCGAACGGCCCCAAGCGATAATCCGAGCTCTTGAACACATCATCGGTGCGACCCACATAGGTGAAGTATCCATCGGCGTCGCGCTGCGCAACATCTCCGGTTCGATAGTACCCGCCCGCCATGCTTTGTCGGCTGCGTTCAGGGTCATCCATATAACCAGCCATCAGGCTCAACGGGCGCGGATTCAGTCGGATTGAAATTTCACCGTCCTCGCTCTCACGACCATCGGGGTCGAGCAGTGCGATCGTATGCCCGGGGGATGCCCGGCCTACGGCTCCGAGTTTGACGTCCTGACCGGGGAAGTTCCCCAGCAGCAAAACGTTCTCAGTTTGTCCAAATCCGTCTCGAATCGTAAGATCCCACGCGGAACGGACTCTCTGGATTATCTCCGGGTTCAGCGGCTCTCCAGCCGCAACAACTTCCCTAAGCCGCACCGGATAAGCGCGCAGGTCCTCCAGAATCAAGATGCGCCAAACCGTCGGCGGCGCGCAGAGCGTGGTCACGCCGCACCGCGTGATCGTATGCAGCGTTTGCTTTGCGTCAAACCGCGAGTAGTTGTGAGCAAAGACCGTAGCGCCTGCATTCCACGGCGCAAAAAAACAGCTCCATGCATGTTTGGCCCAACCTGGAGAACTGATGTTGTAGTGAACGTCATCGGGTCGAACACCGATCCAATACATGGTCGCGAGATGCCCCACGGGATAACTCTGTTGAGTATGCAGGACTAACTTGGGAACCGCGGTCGTACCGGAGGTAAAGTACAGGAGAAACGGATCGTTGGCCCATGTGAGTCCATGCGGCGGGAAGTTTATGGATTCCTGGAAAGCCAATTCGTAGGAAGTCCAGCCGGGAATAGGATCTCCCATAACAATCCGTGTGTACTCTCCTGGCAAGCCGGAAAACTTCTCCGCCGATTTTGCATCGGTGATCACATGCTTCGCTTGTCCGCGCTGCAGCCTGTCGGATAGGTCGTCGTGAACAAGCAAGGTCGCAGCGGGGATCACCACTGCTCCCAACTTCAGGGCCGCCAGCATGATCTCCCAGATGGCCACCACATTCGGAAGCATCACGAGGATGCGGGCGCCACGAGATACGCCGTGCCGCCGGAGGAAATTGGCCACCTGGCTGGACCGATGAGCCATCTGCTCAAAGCTCAGCTTCGTCTCCAGTCCGTTCTCGTATGCAATCCACAGGGCAGTCTTTGAATTTCCACGCGCGTAGTCGTCGAAATAATCAAGTGCCCAGTTGAAGTGCGTGAGATTCGGCCAGCGGAATTCGCGATAAGCGGCTCCGTAATCTTCACGATGACGTAACAGAAGATCGCGTGCCGATAGAAAGAGTTTTAGCTCATCGCCATTCGGAATAACGGCAACCTCGATTGGTGATTGCGATCGGCTTGAGACTGTCCGATGGGAACTCTCTATTTGAGGTACAGTTCGTGACCACGCGCAGACTGCGTTCCCCTCAGCATTTTAAGCCCCTCTCTGGCCTTGACATCATCAGGGGTGAAGTTCTCAGAATGGATCATATACGTCGGGGCATTTTAATAACTGATCCCTTGTAGGGCCTCCGGATCGATAGCCGGCGGGACGTTTACTTGCTTGTTGCGACTGCTGTTGCAAGTAAACGTTCTGTCTGTCCTGCCTTTATCCGGAAACAAACCCCACGACTTCCTTTTACAGCAGTTCCCATGTGAGCCGCTGCTCATCAGAGAAGGCTCGAGCCACGAAGCCCACTTCGCAACGTCACTGGATGCAGTATGAAAAAAGTGAGAAAAATTCAAAATTATCGTTGACGTTAATATCCGACCGATTTAGTCTCACATAATTCAGACAAGATTGGTCGGATATTCTCCGATTAGCCTCTGCGCAGCGCTAAGTGTCCTATTCGAGGAGGCTTGTACGTGTTTTTTGTGAATTCGTTTGCTCCAAGATTTGTGCGCTACCAGTTATTCCTTTTCCCATTAATTTTTTTCCCGCTTCTGACCCATAAAGCCCAAGCGCAGCAGGAGCCTCCCTACTTCGTCACCTATTCCTCAGTGCTTGAGGAGCCGGGAAATCTGGAGATCGAAAACCAGAACATTGTCGCCTCTCCAAAAAACGCAAATCTTTTCTTCGCGCCCACAGTGGAACTTGAATACGGGGTAACCGCATGGTGGACCGCTGAAGCCTATATCCAGGGACAGGCTACGCAGAACGACTCCGCGATCTTAACCGGCTATCGCTTCGAGAGCCGGTTCCGCCCGCTCCCGCACCAGTATTGGATCAACCCTGTGCTCTACGTGGAATACGAAAACGTAAATGGCGCAGACAAGAGTTTTCTCGAAGTTACGGGAAACACCACGATCACGACTCTGCAGGTCTCGAATGCGCAACTGCGAAAAGAGATCGAGCGCTCGATCGAGGGCAAGCTCATCCTCTCCAGCAACATAAAAGGCTGGGGTATTTCGGAGAACATGATCGCCGAGAAGGCGGTGAATGATAACGAGCCGTGGGAATTTGGCTACGCTCTTGCTACGTCCAGGCCTCTTGCGCTCGTAGGCAGTCGTAGGCGATGCATCGTTTGCCGGCAAAACTTTGCCGCGGGCGCGGAGCTGTTCGGTGGCCTGGGTACTCGATATAACTTCGGCTTTAAGCAGACCCAGCAATACTTAGGACCCACAGTGGCATTCAATATGCCGAGCGGAACCACGTTCAAGTTTTCCCCTGAGTTTGGATTGAACGACAACTCCGCCGGAGTGTTGTGGCGTTTCGGCGTGTCGTACGAAATTCAACAGTTTCGCGACTGGTTCCGGAGGAAGCAATGAAGGGGCGGACGTTGCTCTTATTGGTGTCGATGACTGTGTCCGCGATGAGCTTTGGCGCCGCCAACGGGGCTTGGCTCAAAAAAGTGCCGCAAGCAGATAGAGAGCGGGTCAATCCCTATGCCGGAAACGCGCAAGCCGTTGCTGCCGGCAAGAATCTCTTTGCCGAGAACTGCGCCAAGTGCCACGGTGGAAATGCTGAGGGCAAAGGATCACGGCCAAGTCTGAAAAGCGATCGCATCAAGAACGCTACCGATGGCGAACTGGCATGGTTACTGAAGAACGGGAATCCGTACAAAGGAATGCCGATTTGGGCGGCCCTGCCGGAGCAGGAGCGTTGGCAGATCATTGCCTACCTACGGAGCCTCAACGTTCTTCCCGCGGAGGTACAGAAGTGACGGCGCAGCAAGGAAAGTGTTTTAGAGTACTGGCCATCCTCACGATTGGTTTAGCAAGCCTGGTTGGCTTTCAGGGGTGCAGTTCCGGACAGGCGCCAGCTGCTCCCACAGAATCGGATGCGACCCCGCCGGCGGACTCAATTGGAGAGGCCCTTTTCCTCGATACAAGGTTTGCGCAGTTTTTTGCCGCATCGATGACCGGCGTCAACAACCCGCTGCCGGCGGGCGATCCGAGCGTCGAACAGGTGCAGACGTTGAACGGGCCACTGCCCGGCCCATTTGCCGGGCAATCGATCAATTGCCGTTCATGCCATTTTGTGACTGAGTTCCAGGGTGTTACGGGCGGGGGGAATCGAACCTACTCGGATTTCACCACCCGAAGCCCGCTCCCGCGCTCACAACCGAACGGATTCGATCACACCCCGCGCAACTCGATGCAGATGGTCGATTCGTTTACCAGCCGTTCGGGCCCGCTGTTTCTGCACTTCGATGGCGAGTTCGCCTCAGGAGAAGACCTGGTGGTAGGGACGTTGACCGGCCGCAATTTTGGTTGGCTTCCCTCGCAGTACAACGAAGCCATCGCACATATTGCAAAAATCATTCGCGAGGACGATGGCAGCGGCCAGCTTGCTGCGGATCGCCTGGACGGCCTGAGCTATGCGGTCATCTTCAAAGGAACCGACTCGCGTATCACCAGCGATCTGCTGCTGCCGCCTTCCCAAAGGCTCGACGTGGCGACAGCTTCGGATGTGCAGGTAGTGAATGAGATTGCCCTGTGCATGGCTACCTACATGGGCGACCTGCTCTTCCAGCGAGATAAGTATGGCCGCTACATAGGCTCGCCGTACGACAATTTCTTGCGGGTAAACCATCTGCCCGCGCAGCCACTCTCGGGGGAATCAAAGGCGGCCTACAATCTACGGCTTTATCAGCAGGTAGCGGCGCTTAAGAATCCTATCTACATCACTCCCAGCGACGGCTCGTTTGCCTATCACCCCCAGGCCTACCAATTTGGTGCGCTTGAGTTGCAGGGGTTGAAAATCTTTCTCTCCTCCGCCACCGCGGGCGCGGTCAATGCGCACGCGGGCAACTGTGGCGCATGCCACCAGGCTCCGGACTTCTCCGACTTTGTATTCCACAACAACGGCGTCGCCCAGGAAGAATACGACGCCGCGAATGGGCAGGGCGCTTTCGGGAAATTATTTATCCCTACCGATGCACAGCGTCAGGCAAATTTCGACGCCTACATGCCGGCCTCGCCAAATCATCCGAATGCGACGGAGTCTTTGCGACATGCAGCGGTTGCAGGGAACGCCGCATATGCGGACCTCGGTCTCTGGAACGTGTATCTGAATCCGGATATCCCGAAGCCGCAGGCGAACCTGGCTGTTTTTGTGTGCGCTTCCGGCAATGATTGCAGCGTCGACAAGGGGCTCGCGTCCACCATTGCCCGATTCAAGACGCCGGTGCTTCGCGACCTGGAGGACTCCGCCCCATACTTTCACGATGGCAGTGCGCCGAAATTCGACGATGTGGTAAATCACTATATCCAGATGTCGCAACTAGCCCAGGCGGGGCTCATGCGCAACGCCCCCCCGGAGTTCGCGAATATGTCATTGAGTGCGGATGATGTCGCGGCTCTGGTGGCTTTCCTGCAGTCGTTAACTGAGGACTATGACGATGCCTAGAAAGCTTGGGGGACCACGTCAAGCAGCGTGGGAACCGTCGGCCTGTGCCGCGGTTTCTGTCCCCGTCACAGCGAATTTCTGTGGTTGCAAAGTGGCCCCTCTTTCTCGGCGGCTGCGCGTTTATAGGTGCAGGCGGTTAGTGAGACGCCTTCTACAGGAGAGCGCCATGCGCAGCACAATCGTAACCTTGGGAAAGCAACAGGGGCCTTCAGCAAATGCTTACGGCAGCTGGATGCGGTAAAGATTGCGGCGAGTCTCTTGGCGGGCGTAGGCGTATACCGCGGGATTGACTGCGGAGGCGACGTACCATGGGATCGGCGCACGAGTTTTCACATCCGGAATATCGTCCATTCGGTCCACTCCGTCCGGCGGCAACTTGGGAAGCCCCGTGTTCTGCATGATGGGGAGAGCGTAGGTGCCATCAAAGAGGGGCGGGAATGTCAGAAATCCAGTCTTCCCGGCATTGTCCCAACGGAAATTGCACCACTCGGTGCAAAGTCCAGCTTTCGCACTTCCATCCGTCGCGTACGCAACCGTCAGAACAGGACGATCGTCCCCGGTGCCCGGGATCGAGACCACCACCCAACGTCCGTCCGGCGATACAGCGAAGCTGTCGAGGATACGTTCCTGGATAATCCTGCGGCGTTGGCTGCCGTCTGTCTTCATGCGATAGAGATAGTTCGATCCTCCCTCGTTGGCGCGGACCACTAAGTCGCCGTCTGGCAGAAACAGGGGGCTATCTTCGATCGCCGCAGCCGAGAGATTGCGGGGAGAGGAGCGGCGGCTGGTGGGAGCCAGCCACAGGTTCGGACGGCCGGTCTTGTCCTTCATGACAAAGGCGATTTCTTTTGCGTCCCGCGAGACGGTATACGTTTCCATCGAGTAACCGGGCAGGATGCGGTCGACCTTGCCGGTGGCCAGGTCCTTGCTCCACAATTCCTGGCCGGTCGTGTGCCCGTTGGCCATGAGGAAATAGAGGCTGCGCCCATCGAAAGAAAACTGCGGGGCGGTGGCATAGCCTTCGGAGGAGATCTGGTGTTCTCCCTCGCTGTCGTGCATCCACACTGTACTGTCCTGGGTGCCGACGGAAGTGATGAGCGACTTGCCGTCCGGCGCCATCACGATCCCTTCCTGGGTGGTGGGGCCGAACGTGACCTGCTCGGGAGTTCCATCGGGGTAGCGCTGCCGCCAGAGGTGAAAGCCATTCGTCAGGACGCTGAGGAACAGCCATTGCCCGTCAGCGGACCAGGCGCCGGACAAACACTGATGGTCAGGAGGGCCGACCACTCTCGAAACGCCTGTGCCCGCAAAAGGAACCACATGGCAAGGTGAGATGACGCCCTGATTGTCCATTTCGACCGTGAGGACGGATTGGCCATCCGGCGAAAGATAAGAATGATGGACCATGCTGCGTTTGCCCGGCGGGAGGTAAACATCGCGCAGGTCCCCTCGCGCTTCGTCCGTGGTGACCAGGACCAGATGCATGCCATTGCGCATCTCGGAAAACATCAGGCGCTTGCCTCCCTCAATCCAGGACAAAGACGAGGAGTTAGGCAGCAGCAGATGGGGGTCGCGGCCCAGGACGCTCACTTCCCAGGTATCCCACGGTCCTACAAAGCTGTAGACGATGCCGGTGTTATCCGGAGTGAAGGCCGGCGCCATCTTCATCTTCCCGTCATGCGTGAGCTGCACGGGTTCGCCATCGGGCAGCAACTTCACGTAGATCTCGCCGGGCCCCATGAAGGAACTGGCGCCGCGGATGAAGGCAAGGGTGCGTCCGTCAGAGGACAGAGCTGGGTAGACGGCTGAATCGGTAAAGAAGGTTAGCTGCTGCCAGTCCTTGCTGTCGGGAAGAGGGCGCGGGGATGTGTTGTGGAAGAAAAACAGGGCGGCCCCGGATGCCAGAATCAGAAGTGCAGCCGCTGCCGCCCAAGTCTTCCAGCGTTTTGGTTTTGTGGTTGGGGCAGGTGTTGCGGGTTCGAAGTTTTCCGGCCGCTGGGTGCTGTCGTGGGGCACGGGGGAACGTTCGTCTGATCCCCTGTGTGCCAGCTTCTGGAGATCGGCTCTCATCTCCGTCGCAGATACATATCTCTGCTTGGGATCCTTGTGAAGCGCGTGGGTCACGATCGTGTCAGCGAACGCAGGAAGATCGGGACGAACTTCCCGCAGCGGCGGAAAAGACTCTGTCATGATCGCGTTCAGAATGGCGATGTTGCTTTTCCCTTGGAAGGGTGTGGCGCCGCTGAGGGATTCATAGAAGAGGACGCCCAGGCTCCAGAGGTCGGTGCGGGCGTCGAGCTTCCTGCCGAGCGCTTGTTCCGGTGACATATAGCGGGGAGTGCCCATGAGCACGCGGTTGTCGGAGACGGACAGCGCGGGGTCGGTGCTGAGAGGCGCGAAAAGCTTGGCGAGGCCGAAATCGAGGACCTTCGCCTGACCCTTGGGAGTGATCATCACGTTGCCTGGTTTGAGGTCGCGATGAATGACTCCCTGCTCGTGCGCCTCTTCAAGGGCCTCGGCGATCTGCGCGGAAATCGAGGTGGCCTCGGCGATCGGCAGCGGTCCTGCGTGCAGCTTCGCGGCGAGCGATTCGCCCGCGACCAGCTCCATAACGATGTAGTCAGAGCCCTTGGACTCGATCACGTCATAGACGGATGCGATGTGGGGGTGATTGAGCTTCGCCAGCACGCGCGCTTCCCGGCGAAAGCGCTCTCGTCCTTCCTGGCCAGCGAGCAGGCCGGGCTGAAGCATCTTGATAGCAACATCGCGCTCGAGTTTTTCATCGCGCGCGCGATAGACGACGCCCATACCGCCTGAGCCGATCTGCGCGAGAATGCGATAGCGGTCGAGGAGTTGGGTTTCGGTCGCCACGATCGTGGGATCTGCCGCGGGCGTCCCTCTCGGGACTGGCAAGGCAGGCTCCGAGAGGAAGCCGCTCATGCGGTCGTTCTCGCTCAGCAGATCGTCGATCATTTGCCGCAGCTGAGGGTTGGCAGCGCAGACCCGGTCGAGGAAGGCGGGGCGTTGCTCGCGCGGCAGGTCGAGAGCCTCTCCGAAAAGCCGCTCGGCGGTTTCGTCGAGCTTATTCATCCCCACTCCCGTTGGAGCCGCGTTCCGATCAGGGAAACCTGGCTTCCACAGTACCATGCGAAGAATCCATCGAGGACAGGTTTCGGGGGTGAAGTAACCAGTAGGAGCAAAGGGGGACAGCCTGTGATTGTGTTTACGACGGGGGATCGGAACGTTACCCTTGCTTCAACGATACATTCAGTTAGTAAAGGCCCCGTCTGTCACTCCCAGGGTTCGGCACGAAACGTCCCGCCTGCTGGCCTGACCGGCCACAACGGCTCGAGTTCGAGTGGATTTAGTGGTCAAGCGGATTTAGTGGTGTGACACATAAACTTCATAACATTCATAGGTTACGTTTCGTCGGGACCCTGGCTTTCTCTTCCCTTTGACCCCGGCCCCCGCTCGCCGGCTGCGCGGCAGAACGACGTTCCCCCTTCCTGCACTTTCCTCCCTCATTGCCTGCGGCCTTAGATCAACACAAGCGCATCTCTCAGGACTTGGGTACACATCGTCCTCAGCGGTCTGCACTTTTATCCATGTCGCCGTCGTGGCCGGACAGCGTCCGCCGCCAGGCAATGGAATTGCCTGTTTGACGGATTCGGGCTTGTTAGGAACTGCAAAGATGCCCACAAATGTGATAGTCTATAGCACATGGTATCAACTACCACACCCGTCAGCGCCGGTCTAAAGCAGCGCCGCATGGCGCGCACTAAGGCAGAAATTCAGCGGTGCGCTTTGAGGTTATTTAGAAAGCAAGGGTTCGAGGAAACCACGGTCAGCCAGATCGCGGCAGCCGCGGAAGTATCACCGATGACCGTCTTCAGATACTTCCCCACCAAGGAAGACCTTGCTCTTTGGGATGACTTTGACCAAGCACTCGTCGCGGGAATTCGGCGTGCGCCGAGAAATGAAGATGTGATCACGCTCGTAGCGACTGTTCTTCTCACCAGCCTCATGGACGCAGGTGAGGAGGCGCGAATGGCTATGTTGGCGCGCCTCGAATTGGCAGCAAGAACGCCCGCGCTCCGGGCGCGAGGCTTGGACAATCTTTATCAAACTCAGCAGGTCGTCGCCTCGGCTCTTGGTTCCTCAAACAGGAAGGATCAGCTACGGAATTCAGTTGCCGTTGGGGCTTGTCTCGCCGCTGTTTCTGCGGCGTTATTTCAATGGGCTATGGGACAAGGGAAAGACGACCCGGTCGCATTAGCTCGCGAAGCTTTCATCGTCATTGGAGCAAATGTAGAAGGACACCATAATGATCGTCGAAAAAACAGGCAGCGTAGGAGTTGAACCAGTGCGTCGCGTCGTCACCGGGCACGATGTGAAGGGTAAGGCTGTGGTCGTAAGTGATACTGCGGTGGAGCCGACCTCTCCCGATTTCGGGCAGAAGTGGTCGATATGGGCTGCTGATTCAGCGCCATCGTTTCCTTCTGCTGGTGCGCCTCCTGCGTTCGCTGGGCCGCTGCTTCCAAAGCCCGGTGGTCTACACGTCATGGTCTTTACTCTGCCACCACGCTTCAACCCGGATGAGCTTCAGAACCCGAATTCGGCGGAGTTGGCAGAATCGGTAAAACGGCATACTGAATCCAAAGACGATACGCATCCGGTCGTACACGATCCGAACCCGCCGGGTACCTATGGCCGCATTCCGGGCGCACTGGGTATGCACGCGACATCATCTATGGACTGTCTTATGCAGATTTCAGGCGAATCCGTCCTTGTCTTGGAAGATCGCGAAGTCCGGTTGCTAGCCGGTGACTGGTTGGTTGTCAATGGAGTGATGCATAGCTGGCGCAATGACCTGGACCAGCCTGCGCGAATGGTTGGAATTGTTTATGGTGCCCACCATCGCGGCGCGCCCTTACGCCGCTGAACGATTGAAGGGGCTGTCACCGCGAAGCTGACAAGTAAGACCGCCCTCAGGGAGCTTCACCTCGAACCTCAAGCCGGATAAGGTGTCGAAAGAACTGGAGTCCCGGCCGGCGACAGCATACGTATCCCGGAAAGTTCCGGCAATAGGTATCGCTGTTCCTTGATCTCCCATAAATCTACACTTAAGGCGGGGGAGGGTCATTGGGCACGGTAATAATCAGTCGCGGCGAGTAGCGAATCCTCTGCGGTTGAGAAGGATTGCAAAGCCAGATTCAGGATTTACTCGACGCGGAGTACCTCCATCGGGTCTACCAGGGCTGCTCTCCACGCTGGGAGGACGGCGGCCACCATACCAGTCAGCAGCAGAATGGCTATGGCTGTTACAAGCGACCTAGGATCCAGAGGTTTTACGCCGAACAGGAAGGCTTGCACTGCGCGTCCGGCGGCCCATGCTCCAACCAATCCAGGAATGACGCCTGCGAGAACCATCCGGCCGGCCTGACGCAGGACAAGTTTGGTGACTCTGGAGCGCGATGAACCCAACGCCATTCGGACTCCAATCTCTCTGCGCCGGATAGTCACAGAGTACGCCAGCATGGCGTAGATTCCGATGGCAGCCAGCAACAGGGCAATCGCGCCGAAGCTGGATACCAGGCGAAGGCCAAGACTGCGCTCGCCGAGCGCGTGTGCCAGCTCTTCTTCCATCGGATAGAGCTGCATCTCGGCCATCTCGGGCGCTACCTGCTTCAGCGTCGTGCGCAGTTCTTTGTTGAGAACGCCTTGGGGCAGCCGCGAGCGAATGACAAACTGACTCTGCTCGGCAATGATGCCCAGGAGAGAGGACTCATCTGGAATCTGCCTGTAGTTAAGGTAAATCATGGGCTGGATCGGCGCTCCAAGGTCCTGACCCTGTAGCTCGTTCTGTACAACCCCGATGATGGTGAAACTCGGCTTAAGCGGCACATTGGGCTCCGGTTCAAGAATGCTTAGGATCTCCTCGGGCAGGATGCCTGGGCCGGCATTCCGAGGAGGACGAGGGAGGCGGTGGGACCGAAGAATTACGCCGATGGGATTACGTCCAAGCAGGAACTTGCTGACGAAAGCCTGATTGACGAGCGCTACTATGTCGGGGCTCGTGTCGTCCTGGGTAGTAAATGCACGCCCCTTCAGCATTTGGATTCCGCTGGCGGTTACGAAATTGGAACTGACGAAGTTGTAGAGAGGCATATCACCATTTTGAAAGGGTCGGCCGCTGACGTCAGTGGCGCAGGCTAGCGTAGGGGTGTAAACCGAGAATGGGACAGAAGACTGCATGGCTGCGGATTCAACACCCGGAAGAGCGCCGAAGCGTTCGAGCAGGAGATTGTCCATCTGGCGGATACGAAGGGGTGGTTGCCGGGAATCAACCGGCATAATGACCAAATTTGTGAGGTGATGCGCGTTGAATCCCAGAGGGATTTGCCGGAGCGCGTCGAAAGTTCGCACAAACAAGCCGGTGGTCGCCAGGAGAACACAAGTCAGTGCTATCTGCAGAGCGACGAGAATGCTAGACATTCGCATTCGCGGGGTGGCGTGCTGCGTAATAGCTGCGGTGCGCGCCTGGTGGCGAATGCTGAAAGCCGGCGCGAGGGAAGGAATCATGCCGGCGACAAATGCAAGGAACGAGATGCCCACAATGACGTTGGGGTGAACAGCAATTTCGCGAAAGCGTGCATATTGATTGCCGTATTCGGTTCGGATGACTGCCGCTGATCCATACGCAAGGGCGCACCCGAGCGCGGCACCGAGCAGCGAGATTACGACGCTTTCGACGAGCAACTGCTGAAAAAGCCGGCTGAAGCTCGCACCCAGCGCAGATCGGACATACATTTCCGTCATCCGCTCCATGGTGCGCGCAATCTGCAGGTTAGCGGCGTTGGCTAAGCTGATCAGTAACAGGATCATTACCCCCCCGAGCAACACGAATAGAGGTTTTTGCAAGCTGCCCGTGAGATAGCTGTCATAGGACTGTAAGGAGAAATGGCGGCTAGCGAACTCATCCTGAGGATTTGAATGAGCAAGGATGCTCCGAGCCTCCGCGAGCGCCTGGGAGACGGAGACGCCGGGCTGTATCCTCGCCATGGCAAATACACTAGCCAGCGCGACATTCCGCTGCGACGGCTGGGAGATTGTTGTGTAAACGACCGGGCCCCCGGTTCCGGACAAAATGCTCATGCCCCTAGGCAGAACTCCGATGATCGTTCGCGCTTCGCCGTCAAGATGAATGACGGACCCAACGGCGTGTGGATCCGAACCGAGACGCTCCTGCCAAAAATCGTGGCTCACAACTGCAGCCGGCCCGGTGCTATTGGGTTCGGGCAGTCTGCCCAACGTCGGCTGGACATTCAGCATGCGGAAAAAACCAGGCGTGACCTGAACTGCAATTGCCCAGCCAGTCCCATTGGATGTCCCTACGGGCTTGATCATCGTCGTGTATCCTGCGATCGACGTGAAGAGGCGACTGTTCCGTTGAAGATCCTGAATCTGCGACCAGGTGAGCCCACCACGCATCCCTGTCTGGCCGGAATTGAGGTACAGCATAACGAGTTCGTGAGGGCGCGGAATGGCAGCGGGCCGGAGGAGGACGCTATCCACGATGGCGAGCATGGTGGCTACGGAGCCGAGGCCCAGCGCGAGCGTGAGCACGACGGAGGCGGTGTGTCCGGGCGCCTTTCTCAGGCTGCGAAAGGCAAAGCGAAGATCCTGCAACAGGCGCTCCAACCATTCAATGCTCCATACTTTCCAGGTTTCCTCTTTTACCCTCCTCACGTTGCCTAACTTGCGCAATGCAGCGAAGCGGGCTTCCTCCGCAGGCATTCCCCGATCCATGTTGTCCTGGGTTTCTCGTTCGAGATAATCCCGAATGTCATCGTCGAGATCCTTCAGCATGCGTTTGCGACGCCTCATGCTTCCTCCTGCTCTTGAGTACTTAGAACCTGCGCGACTGCTCGAGTGAGTTTCTCCCATTTGCAGGTCTCGACAGTCAATTGCTGCCTGCCTTTGGCTGTTAGCGCGTAGAATTTTGCCCGGCGATTGTTTTCTGAAACTCCTTCATGAAAGAGATCCATCGTCGTTTTATCAGGCGGTGCAGAGCTGGATATGGGGACCCCTGCTCCACCTGGAGTACATCGTCGGTCCTCAATTCGATAGTCTTGGCGATCGCGTGCCCGTGCATAGGGCCAAGTTGCAAGGTGCGGAGAATCAGGAGGTCGAGTGTTCCTTGAAGCAACTCGATCCGCCCTTGTTGCCCTCTAGTAGACATGCTAGGCGACTCTAGCTGGCTTCAGGTAGAATGTCAAGGTGAGTAAAATGATATTCTCTGTTGGTTCGTGGACGTAACGATCGCTCAGCGAACCTACGCTTTCGCCGTCAAAATTCGCTGGCTATCGAAATCCGGAACTCTGCCGTGAAGACCCGGTATGCTGCCACTCGAACCTCCCCTTCGATGCAGTTGTGTCCCCTTATCTCTCGGTCGACGACACGCAGGTGAAGGCGCGGTTACGGGTTGCGCTGAACGAGCAGCGTGACGATGCTTAGAAAACTGGGGCCCACATCGCGTTACGCGGCCCGATGTAACGGCGAGTCGCCGTGTCTGAGGCGTTCAATGTTTTCCGCGACAACCTCCGCAATCATGCCGAACGAGGATTCCGTGACGCCTCCGATATGCGGCGTAGCGATAACATTCGGCAGTGTCAGAATTGGATCGTTCGTAGGCAAGGGCTCTTGCCAGAACACATCAAGCCCAGCACCGGCAAGGTGCCCCGAGTGGAGATGCGCATACAACGCTTCTTCGTTGATCACTCCTCCACGCGCGACATTAATCACGTAGGACCCTGCTCTCAAGGCGCCGAGTTCGCGAGCGCCGAGCATCCCACGCATCTCCTGCGTATACCGCATGCAGAGCACCAGAACGTCCGTCTGTGCGAAGGCCTTGTCCCGCTCCTCCACGGAAAAGCACTCGGATAAATGGAAAGCGGCAGTTTTCGCGGCGCTCACCTGGCGGCTGATTCCGATGAGGTTCACATCGAACGCACGCAGCCGCTTCGCAAGCGGCATGGCGATCGCGCCCAATCCGTAGAGACACACGGTGCGGCCCGCCAGAATCTTGCCCAGCGGAGCACCGAGGATACCGGACCTCACATGAGCCTGCGCCTTTGGCAGGTCGCGTAACAACGAAAGGATGAGCAGCATCGCGTGTTCGGCGACCGACTCAGCATTCCCGCCTGTAGCCGGTACATTGGCGACAAAGGCCCCTTTGCGCTTGGCAGGCTCTACGTCCACTCCTTCGAGCCCGGCGCCCCACTGCTGCACCAGCCGAAACGTACCGGCTTCGATGGCCTCAGCCCCGATCCGTTGCATCTTAGGAATGACAACCTCGACCTCTGCAAGGTGCGGCAGGAGGTTTGCATCCGGGCACACGATGATCTCATCGTTGGCGCCTGGATCGAGCCTCTCACGCAGATACTCTGGCGCTTGGGGGAGTCTTCCATCGATCTCTGGACGGAGGCTGCGATCCGCAACCCTGCTGCCGGTCATCTGGTGAAGATTGCGAAGAACGAGTTTGGCCAGAACGTCTCCGCCGCGTCACTGGCTGAACCGGATAGCTAACGTTGAAACGCGCTTCCCGTCGCTTGACTGTCATCGCTACCAAAAAGCCGGCTCAGTACCGATGCGCCATACAGGGAGCAAATGAGCAGGAGGGGTTCATCCTCTCCAGTCCTGCTCAATTCCTCGCTCTTCCGCACGCGTGATTTAGAGCTTTGGATGTAGATCGCGCACCGGGCTAACCTGCTCCAGGAGCGACGCAATGTAGAGAATAGTAGACTCGGCCTGCCAATTACCAGCGATCTGCACGCCGATCGGCATCCCATCATGACTCGTGCCGAACCGCATGGAAACACCCGGCAGGCCGGTCACGCTCAACGGCGTTGTCGCGGACATGATGCCCATGACGTTTACCGTCTGGCCGTCGATCAGCAACTCCGCCTGGCCATGCTTGAAGGAAGGCGTAGGCAGAACCGGTGTGAGCAATACGTCGTACTTTTGGAAGTACTCGGCATAACCATCCTTCAGTCGCTCCGCCGCCTGCGCTGCATCGATGTAGTCCGCTGCCGGCGTGTCGGGCAGCGAGAGCATGAACCTGGCCATATCGCCAATCTCATCCTTCCTGCGCCCGGCCGTCGTCTCCACGAATCCAGGCTTCATCTCGAGCACATGCAGACGGGTGAATACATCAAGCGCAAAATCGCGCTCCAGTGCGGGGATGCGTACGGACTCGACAGTGTGCCCGAAATCCTTGAGCGCTGCTGCGGCAGCTTGCACGGTCTCCGCAACCTCGCGGTCGATCGGGCCAAACCCGGGTTCCACCAGCCAGCCCACGCGAAGCGGACGCTTGTTGGAAATGCCAATGCCGTTACCGAATGCGATGGCGCTGCTGGAGTAGCCGTCCTGTCCGTCTGGTCCGGCGAGTTGCGAAAAGGCCAACGACAGATCGCGAATGCTCCGCGCCATCGGACCCACATGCCAGAAGCGACGCGGCTCCCGAGGCCAGATGCCGGTCATAGGGACTCGTCCGTGTGTCGCCTTGAGCGAGACAATGCCGGTGTGGGCTGCCGGACCACGGACAGAAATCGCAAGGTCAGTACCCAGTCCAAGTGGTGACATGCCCGCCGCGATCGCCGCCGACTCTCCCCCGCTTGAACCGCCTGGCGTGAGATCAAGGTTCCAAGGGTTATTCGTGCGGCCCGTGAGAAGATTGTTGCTTTCGATCCCGTAGGAGAATTCAGGAAGATTGGTCTTCGCAAGCAGAATGCCCCCTGCTTTCTTTAGGCGCGCAACACTGGTCGCATCCGTGTCGGGCGTTCGTCCCCTGAAGATCGGCGTTCCACGTTGGGTCAGGACTCCCTCGGTGTCGATCGAATCCTTCACCGTGAACGGCACTCCGTGCAGAGGTCCCAACTCGTCTCCACGCTGTACCGCCCCTTCCGCTTTCTTTGCGGACTGCAACGCCTCATCGGAGATCGTAACCATCGCGTTCACCTTAGGGTTGACGGCCTCGATGCGATCGAGGTGGGCCTTCATGACTTCGACCGGGGAGACCTCGCGTGCGCGGATCAGTTCGGCCAGCTTCGTTGCATCGGAGTAAATCAGTTCAGTGTTCATTGTCTTCCTCTCTACCTGTCATTTGGTAGGTACAGTGTTGAGATTCTACCTGTCACATGGTAGATTCATAAATCGAGAGGATTTTGTCGTACGGAGGTGCGTAATGAGTGCAAATGCTCGCGAAGAGATCCTGGCCGCCGCAAAGCTTGTCGCTCAAGCTCACGGTTATGCAGGGTTGAACTTCCGTGATTTGGCCCAGCAAGTCGGCATCAAAGCCGCGAGTATCTACTATTACTTCCCCAGCAAAGGCGACCTCGCTGCGGCGGTGGCGAAGCGCTACTGGGAGGATTCCGCAGCTTATCTTGAGTCGCTGCTGCAAAGCTCAGCCAAGCCGCTCGACGCACTGCGCCGCTATCCGGAGACCTTTCGCTGGGCACTGGAGAACGAAAATCGCATCTGCCTCTGCAGCTTTATGTCCGCGCAATTTGATGACCTACCCGACCCAGTGAAGACGGAAGTTCAAGCTTTTACCGACGTCAACCTTGCGTGGCTGAAGAAGACGTTGGTTGCCGCTAAGGTGGCAAGCCCCAAGGAGGCTGAGAAGCGAGCGCGTGCCATCTATTCGGGAATTGTGGGTGCTCAACTGATGGCGAGGAGCAGGGCCGACATCGCTCTCTACGACAGCCTGATCGAAAGTTATCGCAAAGCAGGATTGCTTCCAGCCTAAGGACGGACTCGTACTGACGAACGCGCAAGGGTGTCGTGGTCCGCGATCAGCAGCGCCACACGTTGGGTGACCTGAAGAAAGAGGACTTTCAAGTCTTTGACAACGGCAAGCCGCGAGTTATCTCCGGATTCACAATTGAGAAACGCGGGTTAAGCCAAGGCAGCAACACGGAAAGCGATGTGCGGCCGACGGCTCCAAACAATGCCCGACCCCCGCGCCAAAGCGCTTCATCGTCATGCTCTTTGACGATATGAACCTCACATTCGAAGAACTGGCGCGCGCCAAGAAGGCTGGCCTTGAAACTTCGGAAAGGATGCTAGCCGACTCGAATATCGCCGTCGTCGTCTCAACTTCTGAAAAAACGAACAGGGTTGGACACGCGACCCAGCCAAGTTGTGGGACGCGATCATCAGCCTGGAAGCGCAACGCATCTATCTCCCCGGTCGACGACACGCAGGTGAAGGCCGGTTACGGGTTGCGCTGAACGAGCAGCGTAAAGCCGGCGGCGGCGAAGGTTGCGTGCACCTGGTGGGCGGCGGGGTCGTAACGCCAGGCTTGCTGTGGCAGGGGTTGGTTGTCGAGTTGAACCGCGGTTGGTTCGGTATCCATAGCAGTGACTACTTCATAGGAACGAACGGTGGGCGACGTGCCGACTATGCGCACTCCGGCCGGGGTGGTTTGGAGGGTTGCGCTGGTGCCATCCGGCAGGGTGAAGGTGGAGGGGTTGCCGGCTTTGCTTGGGTAGGCCTTCCAGACCAGGGGGCCGGCTAAGAGATTCGGATCGCTCCACTTCAAGGTCTCGGTTTCCCTCTCTGGCTTGAAGGGGAGGATGGAGCCGGCTCGCACCAAGATGGGAATTTGATCGAGCGGGGCTGCGACCGTGACGTCCGTGCCTCCGGTGAAGCGGTCTCCGGTCCAGTAGTTCAGCCAGTCTCCTTTGGGTAGATAGAGCTTGCGGTTCACGGCTCCCTGTTCGATCACAGGGGCTACCAACAGGCTCTCGCCCAGCAGATATTGATACTCGGCCGTCGCAGCGCGGGGATCTTCTGGGTACTCGAGCACCAGGTGGCGCAGGATGGGCACTCCGGTGCGGTGGGCTTCTACGGCGTAGGTAGCGAAGTAGGGCAGCAGGGATGTGTGCAGGATGGCGTAGCGGCGAAAGAGCGCTATGGTTCCGGGGTCGTGCCAGAGGTCTACTGAGAACTTGGGCCTCGACCAGGGGTGATCGCGCATGACCGGGGTGAGCGCTCCGAATTCGGCCCAGCGCATCCACAGTTCGCGGTCGAAGCCGTCGCTGATGATGTCCGGTCCCCAGGTGGAATAACCCGACATGCCCGCGGTAATGCCGGCCGTGACGACGGAGGGGAGGCCGAGGTCAGGGGCCCAGTCGTGCTGCTGGTCGCCGCCCCAGAGCATCGGGCTCCATTGCTGGGTGCCGATAAACCCGGAGCGGGAGAAGGAGACGATATTGGGGTTGAGGGCTTGCACGATGCGGGTCGTGATCTTGTGATACAGCAGCGGATACACTTCGGAGAGACGCGTTCCGTCGCCTGCGGCCAGGTGGTCGCTGTCGTCGACGTACTCGCCAAAGTCTTCCATCCAGCCATCCCAGGCCTGGTCGCGTACGGCGTGGGTGAGCATCTCTTGCCACCATTCGACGGTGCGGGGATTGGTGAAGTCCAGATTACCGGTGCGCACGGGCTCAAACATGGGACCGTGGGGAAGGCCGTCGATGCCGGTGACCAGCAGTTTCTCGGCTACCCCTCTTTGCCAGGTGGGGCTCAGCGTGGGATAGGGGAGCATGCGCTCGCGTAGATAAGGATGCACGTAACCGAGCACCTTGTAGCCCAGGTTGTGCAGCGTGTCGTTGAAGGCGCGCGGGTCGCCATAGTAGCTGGAGAACCAGAAGGGCCAGCCGAGGTTATTGGGCTCATCGAGCTCGTCGAAAACCCAGAGGGCGCTGGCCGGAATGCCTTCCGTGCGGATTCTCTGCGCCTCCTCCAGTACCGCATCTCTCCCCTGGAGTGCGGTGATCCAGGGTCCGAAAGTCCATAGGGGCGGGTTTTCCGGACGGCCGGTGAGCGCAGTGTACTGCTGCAGGATGGCCTTGGGATTGGGCGCAGAGAACAAGTAGAAAGTCACAGGGGTGCTGGCGACGCGGAGATCGAAGGCCGAACCGCCATCGTTGAAGTTGAAATTTGTATCAAAGACTGTGTCGGCATACAGGCCAAGGCCGGTGGGGGTGTAGACCAGGGGGATGGCTACGTAGCTCCAGTTGTGGCCAGGTTCGCCGGAGCGGTCGGCGGGACGGACGTCGAAATGGGTATGGGAAAGGGCCGCCTGGTGGAAGCGTTCGCCGAGACCGAAACAGGGGTCGGCTCCGGCAATGTGCAAGGTGAGAGGGGCTGGGGTTGCTGCGGGGGCGGGGGCCGGTGAGGGGACGGGCCGCGCGATCGACAGTGTTGCCATGCCTGCATGCAGCAGTCCGAGGGTGACGGTCGTGTCCCCGGCTGGAGATTGGAAAGAGAAGGACCAGGTGTTTCGTTGCCGGGTGAGATTGGTGAAGGTAGGAGGGACGGTGGCAGCGGGGACCGGCATTGGTGTGGCCGCGGCTTGCCCTGCAAAGGAGAAGACCCACCCTGCGTGGGTTGACGCGCGGGTTTCGAGATTGAGCATGGTGAGAGTGCCGGCCGCGCGGTCGATCGTGATCTGCAGCGATTGCGTTTTGAGCTCCAGGCGGCCGCGGGTGTCATGCACCTTTACTTTCAGGTCCTGCTCGGGGAGCGGTCTTGCTCCAGTGGCGAGGAAGATTGGGGAGGGCGCGGGTGCATGCAGCTCTTCGAGCATGCCCTGGTACTCCGCCGAGCTTGCGTAGGTGCCGGACTGCGCGTGTAGGCTCATGGCGCAGAGTGCCAGGAACGTCACCGGCAGGTACTTGACTCCGCGCGGTAGGAGACGGGCTTCCATACCATCAAGCCTACACGGGTTGCGTGGGATGCAACCGGCAGCTCTTTTCCTGTGGAACTCACGGGGTTGAAGTAGAAACGTACAGGAACCCCTCGAGCCGTGGCCTGCAGGTCTGGTCAGATTATGCCGATCCTCAGGTTGGGTTACTTTTCGTCCCGGGGTTTCCGGGGTGTCCTAAGCGTCTATCAGGACCTATCCTCCAGGCATTGCAATAAGGAATTCGCTGCGGCCCAGGCCGGAAGCCCTATGGACGTCAAAAGCCCAAGAAGAATGAACCGTTGCATTGCACTTCTACTCGGTTTTGCTGCCATTCCCTGTGATTTTGCAACCCCACTGTGCCGATGCAATGAGCCAATCCTGGTTGCTGTCGTAGCCACACGACAGTGGTCGGAACCATTTCTTCGCTGTCGCGATCTTTATTGGTAAGAAGGCCAGTCAGAATCGCTGTGTCGCCAAACTGCCGAACCTGTACTTTACTTAGGCTACGACTTGTCACGCCGGTTGGCTTCTGCGTTCCAGCCCGAGGCCCGTTCTTCTGCCATATCGTGCCATTATCAAAGACCAGAACAAGGTTGGGCACCTCCATGCGGTCCATGGTTGCACCATCCCCTTTATCGAAGGCCGCAAACCACTGTTGGTGTAATCGCTCTATTGTTGTGCTGATGTCTGGTGTTGCTGTTTGTGGCAGCGCGACTAGCGGAATGAAGCCGCTAAGCACGAGTAGGAACGCGCGCAAACGTCTAGTCATATCTTTCCTCCGCTTAAGATTCTTTTCAACCTGAGAGCGGCGCGTGGAAACTCTACCACGTCAGCATCCAGAAACGCACGAAGGGAATGAGAGCCTAAGTATTCGATCGAGGAGGGACAGAGCGGAAGAAAGTAGGACCGACGGAAATGACCCTGACGAAACGTACCCCCTGAACGATTCCAAAATCATTACTGCCGGGCCCCTTGTAGTTTGGCGTACGTTTCGTCCCCCGGTTTCTTGTCCACCGGTTTCCGCAGCGCCTTCACTGTCATCCGTCCGGCATCATAAATGCCATAGATGATGTTGGCGCGCAGGATGTCATTCCGGAAGGTAAGGATTTGCCGCCGGATATAACGGAAAGCATAGTTCCCTGGCTTGAAGCTGGCGCCTTTCGCGTAGGAATCCAATGGTGGATCGGCGGATTGGCAGGCTTGCAATGCGACCACCGCCACCGAGCCGTCGGTATACATCGCGTCGCCCGTCGCATTGTGAGTAGCCGTAGGCATCTCAGGCTTCGAGACGTAGCTGACCGATCGCACGCAGCCGGCAAAATTCAAATCGCGAATGACGGTTGCGCGTTCATCGTCGATGTCAGGCGTGATGTGATGTACAAAGCCCTTATACTTCACGGCCAGCACCGCGCTGGTATCGTGAGTCGACGAACTGATCCAAACAGATTCAGCGGTTCCCTTGGATGTCCATTGCCAAATGCGAAGGTGGTCACGGCGATCGTAACTGTTGAGGCTCTTTTGCCAGTTCATGTCCTCCGGCTTGCCCTGTAAAAGAAACGTCGTCATGGGCTGTTGCGGGTAGCCGCTATTATTCAGCAGAGCATACATATTCTTCAGCATGGCACGCTTGGAAACGGGATCGGCATTGTGCCATCCTGCCTGGCGAAATGCCGACTTCACCTCGTCCTCTGATCCCAGGAAGACAATGTTCAACAGGTCGGCATCGACGTTCTTCCTGGTGGTCACTCTCCAGGGAAGTTGCCGAACTAACTGATCGAGTTGATCTGACTCGGTCGCCTCGAAGGCGAGAGAGGATTCGGGCTGTGCGGTCCCCAGCGCCGGTGAAAACGAAACCTCCTTCATGGTTCGAAGCCGCATATCGACACCAGCTGGGTAATAAATCTCCGGTTCGGGAAAAATCGGGAAGGTTGCTTTGTAGGCGATCAAGAACGGATCGGAATAGGGATTCCAGGTGGGCAGGTGAATCAAGCGGCTGTTGATACGGCCCTGAAACGTGTCCGAACTGCGTATACCTTGAATCACTCCATTTTTTACTCCCTCGCGTGCATTCTCCACTTCTTCCACCCGGGCATTGAGCGCTAGGGCTACACCAGGTTTGCGTGTGGCACGATTGAATTCGAGTTCGAGGGCAGCGGTTTCGTGTCGAATGCCCCATCCAACCTTGCGCTTGCTGTGAACAACACCCTCGATCGGTGCACCCATAGGGAGGACGATTTCGCTACCGCAAACAAGATCCTGGGTAAGGACTGCATGGACAGGATCACCGGCTTTCGCCGTATAGGTGGAGATTGGGGCGGCAAGGCGGATCCAGAGTGTCTGACCTGCCGGCAACTGGTCGCATCCAAAGGCCATCCTCTGTGCCCACATGACACACAAGAATACGAGTCCGCGATTCAGGCGATGCACGATTCTCATAGGAAGGTGGCGCGTTATCGTACCTCAACAATAACAAACAGAGATAGAGATCGGGATTCGCAGGGCGAGAATAGAAACGCCCGACTCTCAATTGATACGGTGAAGGTTCGATTCATCGAGCCTGATACCGCGCCGGTCAGGACCTGGAGAAACTTGGGGACGGACAGGTCCGTAACTACCCATGAAGCGATGGAAACTAGCGTCTTGCTCCCGGTGCCGCAGCTAATGGCACTCGCAGACCACGACCGTCAGATCATCCGTCTGCGTCGAAGCCCAATCCTGCACCTTGGAGAGAATCAGATCCGCCATCTCCTCCACGGTCCTGCTCGCGCTCATGGCCAGCAACTCGCCCAGCCGCTCGTAACCGAACTCTTCTTCAGCGCCATTCGTGGCCTCAACCACCCCATCGGTGTACAGCAACAGACGGTCCCCTTTGCGCAAAGTTTGTTTGGTCGAGCGGTAGGCCGCCCAAGAGAAGACCCCCAGCAGCAGACCGTTTTCTTCGATCGAACAGACCTGGCCATCCCGCAGCAGAAGCATCGGCGGATGCCCGGCAGCGGCATAGCAAAGCTCGCCCCGCTCCGCATCGAGGTAGACGTAGGCTGCAGTGACAAACTGACCCTGGGTGCTTCCGCACAGCGCCTCGTTCACTCCCGCCAGCAATCGCTCCGGACTCGCTGCGTGATGCCGCTGCGCGGTGGTCGCGATCTTCACCATCGAGGCGATCAGTGCTGCTGGTACTCCATGTCCCGAGACATCCGCAATTAACAACCCGGCGCTGGGGCCGCCGGTCGAGAGAAACTCGTAGAAGTCGCCGGCCACCGCAGTCATCGGGACATAGCGCGCGGCCACGGTAAAGTGCGGTGACACTGGGAAGCCGGTGGGCAAAATCGAAAGTTGAATGCGCTTCGCCACCTCCAGTTCCTGATGCAACAAGGCCAACTGCTGATCGCGATCGAGCGCCCGCTTGGCTGCAACATAGCCCAGACAGCACAAGAAAAGACCAAAGCCATAGGGCGGCTCCAGGCCCCGATGGCCCAAAAGGTTTCGCGTGTTCGCCCAAAGCACAAAGCCGACAAAGATGAGCAACCCGGCGCGAAACACAACTACATCCCTACCTGCGCCCTTCTGCCGAAACACCAGGATGACGAGCGGAAGCGAGCCGGCAATCACCAGGCCGCTGTTCAAGTGGTAGAGCAATGTCAACGGCACCCCGGCAAAAGCCGCCGCAATCAGGGCCATCTCGAGCCAGCAGACCGTGTAGGCAATCACACGGCCCGCACGGCCGAGCAATCCTGCTTCCTGAAAAAAAAGAAACGCCGGGACGGCCACGAAAAAATCCATCGCCGCGTCGAACCGCGCGCGGAAAAGGGACGAGGGCTCCAGAAGCCCGAACGCGCTGGATTGCAGCCACAACCGTTCGCCGTACAGAATGGCAAACCAGGCAAAGAACGAGAGCAACCGATCGAACCTGCGCCGGATGAGCAGGAACCCAACCACCACCAGGCCCACCGTGACGGAGGCTGCCCCAATAAACAGGCGCGGCTCTGCCCTGCGAAAGGCGTGGATAACGTCCGTCGCGCTCATCTGCATGCCTGAGGATAATACGTTGCAGACATGTGAGCCGACGGGGTCATGGCTCGATGGCAGATTAACTTCCCAGGATCAGGCTTCGTCGCTTGCATTACGTTAGCCGTCAGGAAGTTAGATTTGGGTCTTCGCAACCTCGCGTCCAAAATCGTAGAAGACACAAATGAGGTTGCTGTCGAGGTCGGCGGCGGCGAACTCACGCAACTTCCAGGGTTTGTCCTCAGGCTGGGAGGATGGAGACGACTAACTGCTCAGCAAAATCCGTTTTCGTCAGATTTTCACGTCCGTCCACGAAAGACGGGTAAACGGCAAAGAAAGCTGGTTAATGTTTTCTTTTCCGATGATGGTGTTTGACCGCAGATTTTCCAAGCCCTATCGGTGCCGCCCCGCTACTGGGGTACGGGCCCGGTATCCGCATCCAAGACGGATGCCGCTCCACGCCGGAACGAAAGCTATTGCCTACGACCATCCAGGAGCGGCCAGGAGTGATCTCCTCTAGTATCTCCGCGAATACCAAATAATCCTTAGCGGAGACACTCTGCCCCATTCCCATGAGGTCCTGGCCCGATTCTTCTTTTGGGTCTCCATAGCAGTACAAATCATTTTCTTTACAACGCGGGTGGACCATTCCCAAGGCATGACCGATCTCGTGGTCGCTGCCTCTCTGCAACAACCACTCCGGGGCATGAGGAGTCTTATGCAGCCCGGTATGTCCTTCGGAAAGCTTCATTTCAGGGCGGGAAATTCCTTCGCCGTCCAGTCCACCCTCCAGCGGTTGACGAATCACAAACACCTTATAGACGTCTTTGGTGCGAGTCATTTCACTTGTATCGGCCTCCACGATTACAACCTCCACGTCTACCAGCAGGGGCCCCTGGAGAGACGCTTTATCTTTCAGGAGGGCTTGCAGAGACCATCGATAGCTAAACGTAGCCTCACCAGACTTTATGAACGCGTTCTTCCATTCTTCCATCTCACTTTCAGTCCAATTTTTAGCGCCCTTCAACCGAGCGGCGTCGGAAACGCTAAAATAAAATTCCACGGCCACGTAGACGCAAAGAACCCATTGGGCCCCGCGATGGCTGAGTCGAGCCGTAAGGTGTTTCGAAGGACCGACCTGTCGATATAAAGCAAACTCCCGGAATTCGTCGTCACTCATTTCCCACTCCAGATTGGGCAGGCGTGAACGGTCGATTTGAGACTACTTGTTCCCGGAAATTGTAACGTGGACCGAGATTTGCTGAGACAAAACTCTTCGCGTGCCCGAATTTCGGGAGTCCCCGAAAATTTCACTTACCGAACATACAGCCCCACTTAAGCGATGCCGTAGATTGCAACCACTCCGCCCGTTCTCTATCGCGTGCTCCAACATAAGTGCTGACCCCACCACCTGCAATCTAATTGTGCTAAACGGGGAGCAATAACTTGCCGCGCTACCCGTGACTTGGAGTCTGGCGGGGACAGGTCTGGCGGAGGTCCAGTGTGTCTTGTCCTCAATCTTCAATCCCCTACAACTTTGGTGCCCAATCCGTAATGACTCAATGTAAGTAGACTTCGTTTGAGGCTCCAGTCAAGCTATGAGGCTTCGCGCGCTGCGCTCGTCTTCCTGGTTGAAAATTTCGCTGTTCGCCATGCTGCTTGCGTGCAACGCGTGTAGCAACTCCGGCAGCAATAGCGGCCCTACCGCTGACGGAAACACCACTGCTGCCGCCCCCACCAACCTCGCCGCTACAGCGGGTAACCAGCAGGCTAGCCTTACCTGGACGGCGAGCAGTGGTGCGACCAGCTATTACGTAAAACGGGGAACGGTGAGCGGCGGCCCCTACACCACGGTGGGTACGCCTGCAGGAACAACCTACGCTGACACCAAGCTGAACAACGGAACCGCCTACTACTATGTCGTGACGGCTGTGGGTGCGACGGGGGAAAGCGGCAATTCCAACCAGGCGACCGCGACCCCGACTGCTGCGCCCACCGCCCCGGCCCCTCCCCTTAGCCTCACCGCCACGGGAGGCAGCCAACAAGTCTCGCTTGCGTGGACGGCCAGCACCGGCGCAACCAGCTACAACGTCAAACGGGCAACCACCAACGGCGGGCCCTACACAACCGTGGCCTCGCCTACGGGCACAAGTTATACCGACACGACCGTAACCAACGGAACCGCATACTACTATGTCGTGACGGCTGTGAACGCGACCGGACAAAGCGGCAATTCCAACCAGGCGTCCGCAACCCCGGCTGCTGTGGCCACCGCGCCGGTTCCTCCCCTTAACCTCACCGCCACGGGAGGCAACCAACAAGTCTCGCTTGCGTGGACGGCTAGCACCGGCGCAACCAGCTATAACGTCAAACGGTCAATCACCAACGGCGGACCCTACACAACCGTGGCGTCGCCCGCGGGCACAAGTTATACCGACACCACCGTAACCAACGAAACCACCTATTACTACGTGGTCACGGCAGTCAGCGCGAATGGAGAAAGCGCAAATTCCAATCAGGCGTCGGCGACGCCCAGTACCCCTCCAGTATCGCCCACTCCCCCCACACCTCCGGGAACCTCTTCGTGTGCTCTGCCCATCAACGCTGTAAATACAGCAGGCAACACCAATGTCGTGGGTGATGGAACTCCGGCGAGCTGTACGGAGAGCGCATTCGAACAGGCCGTTGCAGCCGGGGGGGTAGTCACCTTCAATTGCGGCTCCGCGCCCTATCGCCTCGTCCTGAGTTCTACCAAGTCAATCACCAAGGACACCGTGATCGACGGCGGAAATCTAGTAACACTGGATGGCGGCGGCCAGGTCAGACAACTGCTCCTGAACAACGGCAACTTCGATGCGACTACTCCAACACTGACGCTTCAGAATGTTACGTTCGCCAACGGTCATGGGACCGATAACGCAGGCACGGGCGCGCCGACCGGAGGCGGAGCGATCTATCGCTACGGAGGTACGCTCAACGTCATCAACAGTCAATTCACCAACAACGTAGGCCCGGCAACCGGGCAAGATTCTGCGGGCGGAGCCATCTACTCCGTCGGAGTCGGCACAACGACCATTGTAGGAAGTACCTTCAGCGGGAATCAGTCGAGCGATGGCGGAGCGCTCGGCAATCTCGGAGCCTCCATTAATCTTGTCAACGACACGATTACCGGAAACCAGGCCACCGGGACTGGTGGCAATCCAGGCAACGGAGGAAACGGAGGCGGCGTCTACATGGACGGAGCAAACATCACCGTCAAAATGTGTGGAACGCACGTGGACACCAACAAAGGCAACGCCTACGGAGGAGGTTTCTTCTTCGTCGATGACGCTACTGCGGGAACAGCCGCCATCGATCAATCCTCGTTTAATGGAAATTCAGCCGCCTTTGCCGGCGGCCTATATCTCCAGGGCGCCACTGGTACCTTGACCAACTCGAGCGTTATCAACAATCAAGTGGAAGCGATCGACGGCGTCGGCCCCTATGCTCCGAATGCATTCTTCGATGCTGATTCATTGGGGAGCCTAAGCAGTGACAACATAGCGCAGTGATACGCTGTGCACCGTCAAGAGCTGTTCCTGCCGAGCACGTAATCATTAGGCACTGAGCCGAGTTGCCGGCCACCCCTTGACTCTAGACAGCAGCACCGATTCTGTGCCGCTCTTTCCTCCACTTTGCCCGATATCGGCTTGTCGGACCGGTGGACGTTGTGCACTGACGCCGAGTTCCCGTGAGTGGCGAATCTCGGTAACTTGGCCCTCGGGCCGATGGTCGCGGGAATTTACTGAGAACAGACTTTCCAGGCAGTCACCGGTCGGTAGGCGAGTTCAGGTGCAGCGATATCAATTGAGACGGTTCCGACGGGCGGCTTGCTAGCTTGCCGGTGTCAGGAAAGCGATACATTATCTTCTGGATAATCTCCTCGGTCTGTTTTCTTCCGACATGAGGAAGGACGCAAGCTGATGCATCCCATGGCGTACCTTGGTTGTACTCGACGTACAAGCCTTCAGTCAGATTCCAAAAAGCAACAAGATGATGCACCCAACGAAGACCTGCGTTATGCGAGGTCGTGGAATATGCCAGAATAAATAGATCCCTACCAAGGGACGGCTGTTGTCAGGAGAATATGGTTTGGGTTTCGCGACTGTTTGACGTGAACAACGAAGGCATCAAGCCCTTCGCGTATCTCCAGAGCAAATTTCATCGCAGTCAGTTTAGCGTGACTTGTGGCGTCACGACAGCTTGCAAAAAAATGGCTTGCGGTAACCTGAGCTGTTTAACAGACGACTATGGGCAAGTTACCAAGATCAGGATTCACGGCTGGGCATAACGGAGGGTATTTGTGCGTGCCTTAAGTCCGGGCTTGCCGACTTTCACCTCGAGTGAGTGGTATTCCCCGTATCGAGCAGCAGGCGGAGAATCAAATGAGAACACGTAATATGACTCGGCGTCGGCTATGCAGGTGGCAATTTGCCCGGCAATACCCTTAGTTTCCGTGTGGATTTGGCCTCCGCTTTGATGTGCGAGGGGATGCAAGCCCAGACTGCCCGCGGTTACCTCGTTTTCGTTGGGAACTCCTTCGAAAAAAGCAGCATCGTGCAGAACGCGGGAGTTCGGACCATGCGATGGCTCCGGCGAAGCAATCGCACTCAGTGTGACCTGAGAGTCTCTGAGTGCCTCTGAAATTTCTACCAGATTATTAAAGAAGCCTTGCTTTAAGGACGGCGTGTCGGGACTGTACCCCCTGTCGGCAAGTATCGGCCACCCTTGGCCTATCCAAATTAGGATGACTCTTACGGGCACATCCGATTGTCGTTTTACGAGACTCGCAAGGCCCGTCAAGGACGCGTAGAACTGGTTATCCTGGCAGTCTAGTTTCGGGTCTTCTAGAATGGGGTGAACTCCAGCGGCTACAGGCAGAACATCCCGATCTTTCGGGACTTTATTCGCGCACTCACCCTCCCGCAGGTCAGCCGTAAAGGACCTCAGGTCTCCGAGGAGGACACTGCGATCTTGAGTTACCTGACCCTGTCTCATGGCTGAATCGGAGAGTAGTGCGATGGACGTTGGGTGAGTGAGGGGGCCGTCCCCATCGTTCAAGTACTTTTCCAACTCCCTCCGAACGTAGCCAATCTTGCGCAAGGTATTGTTCACCGCATCGAGCACAAGAACGACCTGCGCCGGATCGACGCCTGATCCAGCTTGCACTGATCGAAAACTTTGAATATCGACAGCCTTCTGATTGTCCAAAACGGTGAAGTCTGTTTGAGTTAGCCCTGCGACGAGCTTACCGGCTGTATCAGCTACATTCACATTCAAGACAACCCGGTGTCTAGATTGATAGACACGTTGTTTGTCTCCTTGAGATCGGGGAATCAATTGCGGTAACTGACTGGACGGAAGCTCTCCTCCCATTGGCGCTTGAGAATGGGCTGCTGGCACGGCGGACAGCGAAAACACGACAACAGATAGGAGAGCGCTCAACCAGTTCAAGCACCCGGAAAAGTGTCTCGTTATGACGCACGACGAACGTTGCCTAGGCGTCTTCATCTCCGGCAAGAATTGCTGAATGGCAGCGTGTTCGTCCATACCCATGCGTACAATTAGACGGCAGTCTGCCCCAGTGCGGTTAGGGGAATTTTTTTGAGGGGTAGGTTTAGCATTCACATTGAGCGAAAAACGGGGTTTTCAGTAACTGCCCGCCGGGTCCCTCCCACTGCGAACCCGGTGGCAGACGGAACGTTTACCCTGCAATCACCCCCGGGAACGCGGAAACGTTTCGTCTGTCACCGTTTTCGTCGGAGCATAGAGGGCACCCTTCACTCCGTTGGTTTCGCTCCAGGCAGGATGCGCGTGGTTGCGTGGAACAGGTGGTAGCTGGTGAATACCACGTTGTTTACCCACTGTTGCCTCAGACCCTGCGATAGTGCCACGCCCCTTTTCGGGCACATATAGGTCTTGTCCCCGAGCACCTCAGGGCCGTACTCAATCATGACGTCCGCCATCAGAAACGGATTTGCCGGTTCCATATCTGCTTTCAGGGCCAAGCGAACGATCGATCCATCCGCTGGATCCATGGTGATCTCTCCCACGTAGCCGGAAAGCCTGTTCTCTACCTCGTAATGCGAGTGGCCAGCCTCAGCCCGATATTGGAACACCGCCAGCGGGCCCTTTTCACCATTCTCCCAGCGACTCCAGGCGAAGTTGTCCTTAGTAATATCAAGCATCACGGTGCTCAAGATCGGACCGAATTCACCTCGTGTCGACAAGCCGGGATCGATCTCGAATTCGCTGGAGCGCTGTGTTTCCTGCCCATCGCGATAGAACACAAGAGCATGCGAAAGCCCCACCGCGTGCCACAGCTCTTTGTGCAGCAAGTCCCGTTGGTAGGTGGTGGTGGTGCGCGTCGCTGTGAAATTGGGCAAGCGAGGAATCGTCCGGGCGACGAAGTCCTTCGCGAGCGCGAGCATCTTGTTCTGGGTGGTGCTGTCCGGGTTCTCCATGGAGAGAATCTCGTCGTCGGGTGGATCGAGGAACGCAGAGCTATCTGCCAAGGCGATCAATGCCTGTCGCGCCTCAGGCCTCGGGATGTTCGCCTCGAGGCGGGTTAGGCGCGTGGTACTCAGCCGTTCGGTCAGCCGCGTACCATGGATTTGAGCGGCCACCTGCGCATCAGGCTTCCCTGCCCCTGCAAGGAGCATTCGCTCGAGGCCGTGAATCGTTATGGGTTGGGCGTCGCTGCTGCGGCGGAAGTCAAGAGCGTATGACTGGTTTTCCAAGGTGCAAGAACCTGTAAGCGTGTCGCCATCTGCGCTGAGCGTGCCTGTGTATGAAAGATGAAGGGGTTCAACGGAGAATATGAAAGTCGAGCCTTGGAGGAGGGCCGATGTCACTAGGGCTGGTTGCGGATTGTCGTAGGCCGCGTAGAGCACCGCCTTCGGCGGACCAGCCATCGGCATCGTTATCCAAAGGTGGGTTTTGGCGAGAAAGTGGTACCCTCCGCTTACTTCCCATGCTCCAGAGATGTCGGGCGTGCGTTGAGCTGCGCAGCGCGGGTGAAGAGCGCCGACGGTAAGCACCAACAAAATGGCCTTAGCACAAAACACAGCCACGGACCGCCGGGCAAGGGACATGATCGAATCGCCGAGTCGTTCTTCGAGCTATCTTACGCCCACGGAAGGGGGCTAGCAGGATTCTGAAACAGTAAAAGCGCCTGAGGCGGATACAAGCTGAGCATCGATCCGGTACGCCGAGCTGAGCAATTTATCAATAGGCACCGTCCCGCAAAAGATGAAAGCAAAACAAAAGGAGGTCCGAAGATGCGGATTGCATATCTGGCAATACTGGCTGTGGCGTTGCCGTTCGCGGCAGTAGCGCAGTCGATGCCGGATGGGCCGGCTATCGATAAGATCGCCGCGGTCACACCCTGAGGCAGTGTCCCAGAGAGAGAAAATTTTTCCGTCCCTGTAAAGGATTCAGCTCTCATTTTCAGCCATGATTGCTTTCCGGCCATAATAGCTGATCAGATAGAACGCAACTCCGAAAGAGATAATGTCCTTGAAGAGAAACAGGCCGAGATTGTTCATGTAATGGATGCCGTGAACCACGATGGTGTCGTCCGGAGTCGTGATCAACATGGTGCTTGTGGTGAAGAACATACCGACGAGAATGATCCCGCCCAGAATGCCTGCTTTCGGTTTAAAGTAGCCAAGGATCAGTAGGATCGCTGCTGTCCATTCAGTGGCCCCGATCATATCCGACCCAATATAGGGTCCAAAGACCTTGAATTGCCAACTGGTAAGTGGGCTGTTAGTGACGAGCGGGATGATGCCCTCTGCTCCGGGTGCTGTCATTTTGAACTTGCCTGCCCACAGCAACATCACGATCATCCCAATGCTGCAAACAAGGAAAGGAATATTTCGATCTGCAACAAACACTGCAATCTTCGTTAGAACACTCTTCGCCTGCAGTGGGTTACCTGTGTTCGCTTGAGATCCGCGCACACCATCACCCGACGCCTTAGCGGATGTGGTTTCGGTCATAAAGGAACTCCTTCATGTGATGATCCACCATTGTCAAATATGGAAGGCCAATTTGAAACACCTTCCAACACCCTCGGCAGTGACGATCCGACGAGAGTAGCCGACTCAAAATTATAATGCTGAACTTCGGCACCCCTTCAGTGTGGCCCATATATCAAGACTAGTTCTAATCCGCCGGGGGGAATGGTGGACGGTAATCGCGGGGAATAATGGACAGCCTCGCTGAACGGGACAACATGCTGCATCAACCTAGGAAAAGTGGGGCGTTTCTGGAAACGATGGTCTCATGCCTCGGGGGGTGGGATCACTCCCAATTGCATCATCAGACCGAGCATGTCCATAATGATGCGCGTTTCTTTGATTCGGCCTTCCTGCAAACGGTCGATGACGACGCCCCAAACCCGGACTGATTCCCCCGTCGCGGGCACCCCAAGAAACGCTCCACCATGAGTGCCAGTCCATTCAAATCGGCTGACGACCTTATCGCCTTTCGGCAATCTGCTCTTTGATGGAAAAATCCAGATCCGGGAAGCCGGCTCGCATGGCGCCAAGAATATCGTTCAGACCATCTAGTCCAGGGCGCTGACCGGGAAGCGGGAAACTCGGGGACGGGAAACTCATGCTGGCGCATGACATCGTTGCGTGTAAAGAAGGCTGTCCGCTATTGTGAAAGCCGGCCAGTAAGAAAGAGGTCAATCGCCACCTCTTTGTCCGCTTTCCAGAACAAAAAGCTTGGATCCTTCAGTCCCCATTGGATGTACGGTACGACAAAATGAGCCTTGGCCGTTGCGGTTGTACCTTCAAGATGGACAAAGATCGGGATGGTGATCTCGTGAGGCGTGCCGAGGAGCGTGAAGATACCGGTTGCCTGGATGGTCGAGTCCCCTGATGGAGCGATGGCGCCAGCGTAGGACTTGGGCTCAAACGAGACAGTTGCGTACTGTTCGACCTCAAGGATGTCCTTGTTCATCTTCTTGTCGCGACTGCCATTGCCGGTCTTGCCGCTGCCGGCGAGAACGACCACCGAACCCGACATCTTAGCAGCGCTGCGGTCAAACTTTAGCGATCCGGACTGGATGTGAAAGGTGCCGTTGACCACCTCGCGGGTCGTTTTCAGCGTCATCTTGACCTCGCTGGCATCGGGGTTGGCGACGAAGGTCTGCTCCTGGGCGAGCGCGACCGGAGCGAGTAGGACAGCGAGGGCGAATACCGTGAAGGATTTCATTGCATCTCCCCTATGGTGTTCCGACGACTGAGAGTTGTTTTGGCGTGGCTTCGATTTCAACTGGCGACTGCAGGGGTAGCAACAGCGGTGTGCTGGGCAACGCGTGTCAGCCTTGCCGTCACGCGCATCACTCCGGGCCAGACCCTGAGGCAAAACGGCAATACAGCGCGCGCGATTGGGTTGTTCAAGCCATCGGCGGCGAACTCGGCAAGGCGCATCTGGACCAGTAGTGCGGAGCGCAGTCTAGCCTGAAAGAGCGATGCCGGCTCTTCTGCAAGATACGCAGCGACGGCACAGCGTGCCGTATGCAGCGCGATGGATATGCCATCGCCGGTGAACGAGGGGATGACGGCTGCCTGATCGCCGATGCAGTAGAGCCCATTCTCCGTTGTGCGGCGGACGTAACCATACGGGATATGGGTAATGGCGATCGGCCTGGCGAGCAACGGCTCCGCACCGGCAAGCCTCATAGCGAGGTGTGGACAGTCCTGCTGCATCTTCGCCAGGAAGTTCTCCCAGCGGTGACCCGCACGTGCAAGATATCGCTGTTGCACCACGCAGCACAGGTTTGCAATGCCGCCTTCCACTGGCTGGATACCGCCATAGCCTCCAGGATAGAGCATCAGCTCAGAGGCGCCCGCCAGCTCAGATGCCTGCGCGGACGATAAGCGAAAATACATCTTGAAGGAGACCCATCGCTGTGGGTCCTTCGGACGCAAGTGGCCGCGGATATCGTGCTTGCCCGTGGCCAGAAAGATCGCTGGGGCCTCACGAGTGGTGCCGTCGTCGAGCGTAGCTTGCCAGACGTTGGATGTCGTGCGGCTGAGCGCCTCCACACTGCGGCCGCGCTCTACCCGGACTCCTGCGGCGATGGCGTCGGCGATGAGCGCTGTATCAAGCGTCTTGCGCGTTAGCGAGGCTGCGGGAAAAGGCAAGGGAGCTTCCGCGGCGCGCCTGGCTGCCGCGAGGCGAACGTAGTCGATGGGCACGGCGCCAAGCGAGGCCACATCGATGCCGAGCGCATGCAGGTCCTCAAGTGCCTCACCGCTTAGAAACTCTCCGCAAACCTTATGGCGCGGCGTGGGCTCGCGTTCAATCAGCCTAACGACTCGTCCCTTGCGGGCGAGCGCGATCGAAGCCGCACAGCCCGCCACTCCACCACCCAGGACGAGAACTTGGTCTTGCAAAGGAATCTGATTCAGATTGGACGTTGTAACGGGAATCTCCTTTTTCCGGATGCGATACGTGAAACTGTATCGCTCCTGACGGTATTGAATGACCAATGCTGCAGTTGGCCGGTGGTGCAGTTTCCAACCCACAGCACTGGCGCAGGAACCTCAATTAGTCACAGCGACTGGTGAGCTCGCGCCAGTTAAGGCCGAGGTCCACGATAAGCAGCGAGGCAAGAGTAAAGGCGATCACGCCGACGGCGGCGAACGTATCCCCGAGGTGGCTCCAGTAACGGGGCCAGAGGTTCAGCACACGGCTGGAGACGAAGGTAAAGGTGACGGCGTAGGAGCGGGCCATCCATTGGCGGTGCTGGATGATCTGGCGGTTGCGCGCGGTGATGAGGGCGGCGGTAGTGCAGACGATCCAGGCGGCAGCCTGCATCGAGGTTCCGGGGAAGCCCGGACGGCCGCTGGCGAGGGCGACCCCGGTTGCGGCGCCTATGAAAACAGAGATGACGTAGATGCGGCCGAGAATGCGATGGATCTTGAGGTGACGCTGGCGAAATCGTGACGAGAACTGGATCGGGCCGATGAGGAGAGCCATCATGCCGAAGAGCGTGTGCGGGATGAGGAGCTGGCGGTCGGCGATGACCTGCAGACGGTAAGCGTGGTACATCCGATAGTCGGTGATCAGGAGAACTTCTGAGGTGATGAATACGAAGAGCGCGGTGAGGCCAAGGGAGATCCATAGAATGGTTTTAGATCTGAAACGGCCCTTAGATCTGGCACGGCTGGGGTTGGGTGGGAGCTGTGTAAAGGTTGCCATTATTCCCCTCTCAGATGGTTCGACGTGATGATGGGCGCGAGGGGCTTCATGGTTCTTGGTCGAACGAGAAGCTTCGGAATGCGGACCACATCAGCCCGCGCCAGCAAAGCCGTGGAAGCCGCAACCTGCTCGCCTACAATCACTAAAATCCCCTCACTTCCATCGCCCCACACACAACCGTCCCGGCCGCCAATGCTCTACCGTCACCGCCTTCTGCGGAACCTCAGCCGCCGCCAGCAACCGCACCCAGTCCTCTTCCCGGAAGGCCCGCCGGAAAGACACCGGCCCATCATGCCGCACAAACCGGTGCCACTCTACCATCCCCTCCACCCACCCAAACATCCGGCAACTCCATTCCGACCGCTCCAAATCATTGATAAACCAACCATCCTGCGCAGTGGCTTCCATCCACCGCAGCAGCGCGATGATCTCTTCATCCTCGAGATGATGTGCCATCAGAGAACTCACGATGATATCCACCGGTGTCTCCGGCCGATACACGAGAGCATCGCCGGTCACCCATGCAATTCTGAACTCCTTCGGCGTGGACTCCACTGCCACACGCGCCGCATAAGGATTCAAGTCGATTCCCGTTAACTGCACAGCAATGCCCCGCTTGCGTGCCCAGCCTGCAATCCGCCGCAGCAGATCGCCCCCGCCACTGCCCACATCGACGATGTGCACCGGATCACGCAATTTATGTGGTGGCCGCTTCAGCCAGGCCATCGTCGGTCGATATCCCAGCAGCCAGCGATTGACCTGCTCCAGGCTGCGCAGGCAGCCACGGAAATCGTCATAGCTACAGTCACCATCCATCAGCTCCGGCAGCTCGCGCGGAGAAACCCGCGGTCTGAATTCGATCGGCGCACTAGACCGCATGGAAGCGCATTGTCTCCGCCGTCAGCCCCGGGCCAAACGACATCGCGCACCCGCGTTGCCCGGGCCGCGCCTGCTGCATCATCCGCTCCAGCACAAACATCACCGTCACCGACGACATGTTGCCGAAGCACGACAGCACTTCGCGCGACGCCGCCAGCGCATCGACCGGCAGCTCCAGCCCCTTCTCCACCGCATCCAGAACCGACCGGCCACCGGGATGCACCGCCCACAGGTCGATGTCATCGCGCTCGGCCATCAGCTCTCCCTCGTTTAGCGCGCGGCCCAACTCCGCCGGCACCTGCCCGGACAGTAGCATGTCGAATCCCAGCCCGCGGATCTTCCATGTAATCAGACCCCTTGTCTCGGGAACCGTCACCGCCTTAAAGCTGTCCAGAGCAAAGCCCCGCTCGCACGCGGTAATCAGGCTCGCCGCCGCGCCATCGGCAAAGACCAGGAACGAGAGCACCTGCTCCAGCTCCTGCGTCTCCTGGAAGTGCAGCGTGCACAGCTCCAGGTTGACCATAAGCACACCAGCCTTCGGGTCTGAGCGCACAATGTGTCGCGCCAGCTTCAGCGCATTGATCGCGGCATAGCAGCCCATGAAGCCAACCATCGTACGCTCCACGCCCGCGTGAAGCCCGAGGTGGTCGACGATCTCAAAGTCCAGCCCTGGCGCATAGAGCCCTGTGCAGCAGGTCACCAGCACGTGCGTAATAGCGGAGCGTTCCTTCTCATGCAGCATAAGTCGGTCCACGGCCTTCCGCATCAGCACCGGAGCGTTCCGCTCAAACAGCTCCATCCGCCGCGCCGTGTTAGGAAAGTTGCTTAGTCGATAGAACTCATGCGCGTCGTGCGACCAGAATTGGCCCAAATCTCTCTGCGGATCGAGGGACGAATAGCGATGCGCGATGCCCGCTCGGCTCACCATGCGGCGGAAGACCGTGCGCAGCCGCGGGTCGGCAAGCATTTGGTCGGCGAATACGACGAAGGCGTCATGCACATCGTGCTCGGGCACGGCAGTGGCGATACGATTAAGGTAAGCCGTGGTCATTCTCAGAGTCTTCAGCCCGGACTATAACGTTAGACGCCGCAGGTGACGTTACGCTTCTCCGCGGTTCCCCTTTTATCGCTCACACAGGTGGTACTTGACAACAAGTCTTAACTAGTTAAGACTTGCATGCAGTGTACATGTCTTTTGATCTTCATGCGGCCTCATTCTCGCGCTTCAGTTTGTGAGCACGGCCGCGGTGACATTAGAGGGAACCAGATGGAGGCAGACGATCACGACCTACCGACTACGTACTTGCTCTTTGCAATAGCAGCCATAATCCTCATTGGAGCCACGGCGGCGGCGGCGCTCATCGTCTTACTTCGTAACTAACGCATTGTTGGCGCTATCTCGCGTGTGAGTCCTGCTGCGCTGGGTGTTCTTTAGTGCAAAATGATAGCAACTAGGCGAAGTGGTGGAATCCATGCATTCCTCGACCGCCTTCTGGTTCGACGCACTCAACTTCGGTCGCACATCTGTGTCCGCGCGGCGGCAAGCCACGCTTGCTGGGTCCTAAAGATCGAACGCATACTACACGCGCACCACGGGGAAAAAGCCGTCAGTGGCGATCGACCTCAGCCAGGCGCCTATAAATTTCAACCGCCGCAGTGGCCGATTGCTGGAGGGTTTGCTTGCGATTCTGGTCTCCAGTCTTACTAACTTGGCCCGGAGAATCCGGGTCTGTCAAAGCTATTGTTTGCTGCTTTGCACCCTTGCTGTAAGGGCCAAAGGATTTACCAATAGCCGGGGAACGATGACGAAGGAGTTGCGGGCCCGAGTTGCCCTGCGTTGACGATGGACCCTGCGTATTGCTGTCTGCGGGAGAATCCGTCGTGGGCTGAATTCCTCCCGGCTGACCCAGGTTTGCAACTGCAGCGTCCGCGTTCCTGGGGGCTGGAAATGATAATGGACGAACCTCTCTTGTAGCTCTTGCTTCGACCCCCATTCGGGAGTGAGAGGCGCGAGGCTCTGTCGTCGATGGTTGCGACATCTGCTGCTGAGTGTAGGAAAGGAGGACTGCCAAAGATGGTGCCATTTCGAGAGCGCCGGCAAGGAGCATCAATCCGGAACCGATGCGCGAGGCAGTCAACCAAGCAGAAGGCTTCCTGGATTCAGCCAGGATTGAGTGAACACGGACCTTCAGATGTTCCGACGACGACGCAAAATCTATTCCCCACGCGTTCGGGTCTTCCGACAGAGTCAAGCGCGCAAAACGAACTAGACACTCCGCATACGTTGCTCTTCTTCCTGGAGAGTGAGAAACAACTGCAAGATCGCATGCGAGCTCACGGTCGACTTGCACCTTGCTGACCGCGTACCAAGCCGCGGGATGAAAGAAAAGAACCGCGCGGCATACCATAGCGAATCGGTCCCAGAAAAAATCCAGGCGGCGAACGTGGTGTAGCTCGTGACGCAAAATATCTTCGAGTTCCGAGGCATCCTGCTCAAGACAAAGTGGCGGGAGCAAGATGGTCGGCCGTATCCACCCGAATGTCGCCGGCGATATCATCCCCGACAGCACTAACAATCTCGAATGCCCAACATGGAGGCTTTCGGCAAGCAGCCGAAAAGTTTTTGCGATCTCAACCGGGGGCTTGGTGGTGAAACCGAGAACCCATTTGAGCTGTCGCTGTCTTTTAATATGGGTAAGGAGACTGTAGCTCAAGACCAGCAGGTAAGCGATCCCTATCACACGAAGCGCGACACCAAGCGGGAAGGCCCACGAGCCAGGAATCTGAAACCCGCCGACGGTGGAAGTCGCTGGTTGATACGAGGCGTGCCGAGCACCTGCAGAGAACTGTCCACCCGCCAGAACCCCGTTCGCCAGCCAGAGCCAATACGTTGCCGACCCATAAAGAAAACCCAGCCAAATCATGAATCTTCGGTTTGGTGAGTCGACGAGCCAACTGAAGACCAAACACACTCCGAAGGCAAGTGTCGTCTTCAAGAAAAAGTCCGCAAGTGCCTCCACAATACGAAGCAAAAGATCTGGATTCATAGCGTCCCTGGATTATCCGCGATCGCCTCGTTCATAGCTCTTACGATGCTCTCGTATGTACGTTTGGAGTTCATCTAATTCTTTCTTTTTGAATGGACTGGCTTCCAGCAATTTGATGAACAATGTGGATACCGATCCGTTGAAGTTCCGGAACGCCAGTGCCTCTACTGACAGATAGTCTATGGTCTTCCGAGAGACCAACGGCCTGAACACGAAGACGCGGCCTCGACTCTCATGCGCGATAAAACCCTTCCGTTCCATGATACGGAGCAAAGTCTGGGTGGTCTTGTAGTGGGGCCGTTCTTTCTCGGGATGAGCATTCACCACCTCCTCGACGGTAGACTCTTCCCGTTCCCATAGAATCTGCAGAAGGCGCATCTCCGCCTCGGTCGGTACAGAAAGCTGTTGCTTTCCTCGCGCGACCTTTGACAGCTTGTTTCGCATAGGTGCCTCACCAGTGATGTCTTAACGCTTTAAGATTATGATAGACTCTATCTCTTAATGCCTAAAGAAATAAGTTTTAGATGTAATCAGAGGAATTGGATATTTTCGAGTCGCCGTTCAACAGAACCTGCAGATCGAATTCGTCAACCCCCGAAGAGATCCGAACTGCTCGGCGTCTCAATCGACCCCGCCGCTGACCTCCTCAAATTGCACTAGGTTAAAGCTTGGTCAAATGCGATATGAGGATCCAGGACCACACTATTTGGAAGAATTGTCTTATATGGCGCGTGCAGCGGCTCGTTCTTTCGCATTCGCGTCGTTGGTAGCCCTGCTCCCGAGTTTGTCGCGTGCTCAAGCGACACCCATCCAGATTCCTTCGACAACTCCACTCGCAGTTCAATTGTTCCAGCACGTCCCCATGAAGACTGGGGAGTCGTTGGAAGGTCGTCTGCTTTATCCGGTCTACGTCGAGAACCAGATCGCGATACCTGCGGGCGCCGTTCTTCGCGGGAGTGTAATCCAACTCGATTCAGACCGAAGCCGCCGAATCCACTCGCGCCTCAGGGGCGATTTCACGCCATTTCACGTCCCGGTCGTGAGATTCGATCAGTTGCTGCTCCCCGACGGAACCCTCCAAACAATTGTGAGTGATAGCGCCAAGGATGGGGTCCCGATCCTGCGCCTGTCGCCTCCGCCCGGCAAGGGGAAAGGGTCTTTCATCTCCCGCCAGATAGCCGAAGGGAAGCAGCGGTTGAAAGATGCCGCCGCGCTGGTCACCGCACCCGGTCGAGGCGACCGGCTCGTTCAATTTATCTACACGCAGTTGCCCTATCACCCGGAAAGGATCGAAACCGGAACTTCGTGGACGGTTGAATTGGCTCAGCCCCTCAATCTCAAGTTCAGTCCGCCGGAACAGGCTAACGATCCTCTTACTCTCGCTGAGAGCAAGCTAACGGTCAAGGCAAAGCCAGCGACAGGACCGCCTCCAGATCAAGGGAAAGAATGGCGACTGCGCGCATATCTGCAGCAAACGATCAGCTCCGCCAACGAAAAGCCAGGTGACACTTTCCAAGCTTTCATCGCGGAACCGGTTTTCAACGCCGACCACACCCTTTTGGTTCCCGAAGGGTCCCTGCTTGTTGGAGAGATTACGCGGGCTAAACCGGCTCGCTCTTTTGGGCGTCAGGGAAAGCTTCGCCTTCGATTTCGGGAATTGAAGTTCCCCAGCGGCTTCTCCCAACCTATCGAAGGTGCCCTCGCCGGAGTGGATTCGAACAAGTCAGCAGATTTACAAATGGACTCCGAAGGCGGCGTCCAGCCAAAAGCACAAAACCGCGTGATCGTACCGCTAGTGCTGACCCTGCTCGCCGGGCGCGCATTTGATGATGACGGAAGCCGCGTTGGTAATAGCGCTGTCGCCTCCAATGGCTTCGGAATTGTGGGTCGGGTTGTCGGCATCTTGGCGAGCTCAAGGAATGTCGCGGCGGGCATAGGCATTTATGGGGCTGCCCTTTCCTTCTACGACCTCTGGCTGGCACACGGTCATAACGTTGTCTTTGTGAAAAACACGCGGATCGAAATCACCACCACACCACGTCGCAGCCTGTTGAATGCACCAAATATTAAGTAGTTGAAAACCCCTTCGGTGACGCCTCTTTATCGGACCAGTGCCTGGGACGAAGGCCGGATCCGCCTGAGGACCTGGAACCCGAAAGCAAGGAGTTTCGGGAGCGTCAGGTTGGTTAGTAGTCGCTCCTGATCAACTGAATCACAGGGGAGTCTTCACTTTTGTTAACAAATTCGTCCTTGTTCGTAGCGGTCAGTTTCAAAAGAAAATTCGCTGGAGGGTCTGCTAACGTTCTCGGCGGATGCGCGCGGCGGTGGCTCACTTGGAACCCCAGGACTTTTCCGTCAAATGTTGGGTTGAGGAGCGGTTCGGGAATTCCGGGCGATGAACTTGTGCCTCCCTTTTCATCGCGCCGAAGGAGGTAAAAGAGAAGAGCTCCAGCCAATTTCCCGCCTTCATTGGTGACGGTCAAGGTAACGACGGGCGACCCGTCCATCTGTGCTCGCCAGACACCCAATATCGGCGTAGTCTCCTGTGCCGATGTTGCTTGCCCTGACAGAGCCGCCTCTGAACACGCAGTCACTGCAAACAACACCCACAAAAGATATATGCGTCGTGGCTTGGCTCTCATTGTCCCCTCCATTCGGCTACCGGTCCGACTTCGGAGATTTCGCCTCAAACTCGAGGATGGCCCAGGAGCATGCAAAGTTCTGCAAAGAAAACATAGTATCCGTAAAGTCGGATTTCGGTAAATTCCTAAGTCTGCGGGATCAGGGACGGGCAAGTTACCCGCAAATTCTGTTTTCAAGGAACTCGACGCCACCACCCGTATGAAAGCGCGCACCGGGGTGAGCGACGCGGCGATTTATCGCTCGTCGAGTAAACAGGTATTTGGTAGGAACTTCGGATTAAGTCGAAGCAAGCGGAGAGAATCTCCTAAGCTTGCTGAAAGGACCAGCATTTCTTCCACGCCGCAATCCCGACGGTGACCCACTCTCTTTTGCATGAGCTCCGATTGCGAAAGCACGGCATAGCTGCTATTGGTGGAGGCGTACCCCCGGGAGAAGTACAAATGAGACGCTCGCTGTTCTCTGTGCTGCTGATGTCGCTCGCCGCGTTGTCGCTCTCACTCTGCGCGGCCTCTGGCCTCCATGCCCAGACCTTCAACCTGCAAACCGGACGCGAACCCGTCGCCTCCCTCGACGGTCTCTGGCGCTTTCACACCGGAGACAATACCTCATGGGCCGACCCAAATTTCGACGATTCGCAGTGGCCTCTGCTCCGCTCCGAGGAAGCCTGGGGCCAACAGGGCTATGAGAACTATGGCGGATTCGCATGGTATCGCTTCGCCGTCGCGGTGCCTGAGGGTAGTAGCAACTGGTCCATCTACTTGGGACCCATGGAAACCGGCTATCAACTCTTCGTCGATGGACGTCTCGCCGGTTCATTCGGCCCCATCCTCAATTATTGGAACTACGCCGCTTCAAGCCGCGTCTTCGCCATATCCCCCGCCGCCGCCTCCGGCCCGCATACGTTTCATATTGCTATCCGCGCCTGGCATGCTCCCATCTGGGCGGATTATGCGCAGGGAGGGTTTTTCGGTAGCAGCTATTTCGGAGACTCCCGCCTCATCGCGCAACGTGCGGCAACAGCCAGATCGCTTCAGTGGAACGGGCTCGTCGATGAATACACCTATGCCGTGCTCGGCACGCTCGTCGGCCTCGTCGTGCTCGTCTTGTTTTTCATCCGCCGCGAAGAACGTGAATATCTATGGTTCGCTCTCCTTCTACTGGCGAACGCCATAGACATAGGATTAAACATCAGCCGGCTACTTGCTCTGATCCCTTTGCCGATCTCTGATTTTATCGATGCCTCAGTGCAATCGGCTGCTCTCTTTGCCGCCCTGGCCTTTTTCTCCGTCGTGCTGCGCGCCCCGCGGTCCAGAACCTGGTGGCTCGTCGCCGCCCTGTTGTTCCTCAGTCCGCCAATGGTTTTTCTTTACGTGTTCAATATCAGCTCCGTGGCGATCGCCGGCCTGCTTGCAGCGCTCGCTGTGCTCCCTGCCACCGTCTGGATTCTAGTAACCCTGCTCAAGCGTGCACTCCAACGCGATCGCGACGCCCTCATCCTGCTAGTGCCCACCCTTCTCTGGCAAGGATTTCCCTTGATCGACAGCATCCTCCTCATCACCTGGCAACTGGGCTGGCAGCGTTGGGCGGTACAGTGGGTCTTCCCATTGCTAACCAAGCCGTTCGTGCTGATGCCTGGTCCCGCCGTCGGCACAATTTTCATCTTTGCCCTTCTTCTCTTTCTGATACGGCGCTTCTCGCTCGCCCGGCAGGAGGAAACGCGCCTTTCCAGTGAATTCGAGTCTGCACGCAACATTCAATCGCTGCTCATCCCACCAAAGCCGCCCGTCACCCCCGGTTTTGCCATCGACAGCGTCTACCTTCCCGCCAGTGAAGTAGGCGGCGACTTCTTCCAGATCATGCCCGCCAACGATGGCTCTCTGCTCGTCATCGTCGGAGACGTCAGCGGCAAGGGCCTCAAAGCTGCAATGACCGTCAGCGCCATCATCGGCGCTCTGCGCGGCTGCGCGGCACGAAAACCCGCCGAAGTCCTCGCTCACCTCAACCGCGTTCTCCACGGCCAAATAACAGGCTTCGTCACCTGCACCAGCGCCCTCATCTCCGCAGACGGCAGTATGTCCCTCGCCAACGCCGGAAACCTCGCGCCTTACTGCAACGGAGAAGAACTCGCCGTCGAATCCGGCCTGCCACTCGGCATCGTCGCCAACGCCGACTACTCCGAAACCACCTATCAACTCAATCCAGGTGACCACCTCACCTTCGTATCCGACGGAGTCGTCGAAGCCACCAACGAACATCGCGAACTCTTCGGCTTCGACCGAACCCGGGCCATCAGCAATCGATCCGCCAGCGCGATCGCCCAAACCGCAAAGCAATTCGGACAGGAGGACGACATCACCGTCCTCACCATCACGCTCGCACCCGCCCTGGAAGCAGCCCTCGCATAAAATTTCAATGTGAGAATAAACCAGCCTCATCGGCCCTTACTTCCTCGCGTGCTGATGAACGAACAGAGCGCCGCCATGGTTGCAAAAATTATTTTTTCTCGCTCTGGACAGGGCCCAAAAGCCGTACTACTGTGGAAGTAAGAACCCCCACACGTCAGCGCCGTCTTCACGACTGCCCTGCTTGGCGTTGCACCGGTGCGCTCCACCCGTGCATCCGCCGTCAACCCCCGGAAAAGCATCCGCCCTCATCTGCGTGATGACCTGGGTGTAGCAAACATGAATGTGACACCGGAAGTGACGAATCACGCGTGTCCCGCCACGTAACTGCGAAAATGCTGGTTGCAGGGTGCGCTCAGTGCGTTCTCTTGATTAAGCAGTTTTGACAACTTGAACAGCAGCACTCCAGCTAATGGAAGTCCAGGCCACGTGAAACGAGCACCGGATCGCAGACGGGACGTTAGTCAATCTCTTTCGTTAGAAAGAGATTCGTCCCGTTTGTCACCGGACTGGCTAGAGCCTGTTATTAACTTTGGTGTGTGTGATGCTGGAAGCCAATTCTTGGCGATTCGCGAAGCGAAGAGCGCGGCTTTCCTGGCGTACGTTGCGGGCCTCCCGTGAACACCTGGTCAAGCCTTCCGATTTCGTTCGCGATAAAACGCAATCAGGTCCATGGACTTCGGCGGCACTGCGTCGAGCTGTCGCAGCATCGTGGTGATCTGTCCGCGATGATAGGTGCCGTGATTGACCATGTGCTGCAAAATCTGCCAAAGCACATCCAATTGGTCATTGCCGCGAAGGTCCTGATACTTGATCGTGCGCTCCACCGCTTCGGGCCCTAATCTTGCGAGCTGTTCGCGCATCTCGCCTTCAAGTTCGGCCCACTCCTTGCGAACTGCGTCGACATCGGGAAGGCGGTCCGGCTTCTGAAGTCCCTGCGGCTTTTCGCCCTTCAAACGAGTGATCCAAATGCGCTCGGCAGTGCAGATGTGCGCAACGGTGTCGCGTATCGAGTGGAAGCTGTTGCCCATGGGACGCATGAACTGCTCGGGCGTGATCGTCGCTACGGCGTCGAGCACCCGGTCGCGCGCCCAATAGTTGTAGTCGATAAGGAGGCGGAGATCGTCGTAGTTCATCAGCTTCAGTCTAGGCGAAATCGGCCAAGGATCGGCAGACCGGCACCCCAGGGGGGCTTATAGCGCTTATGGCGCTTTTAGCGCTCAATTTTTAAAACCTGCCAAACCTTCCCTCGAACGGCCTCCCCGTCGAATGAGGGCGGCACCTACGTCATTTACCCAGAAAGACGCCACCGCCTCCAGGAGACTTAGTTCGCTTAGTTCTATACAAGAACAAAGACGCTGGAGAACAGCTGAGAGGACCCGCGGATTGACCGGGTCGGCTGCTGATTTTGCCTGAGCAGGACAATTGGACTCTTTTCTGAGAAGCTGGAAAGATTGCAAACTCACTTGCCCACAGATCCACCCATCATGCCTCACGAGCGCACCGGCCTCGTTACGGTGACGCTGATCACCGGAAGCGCAGCCATCTCCGGGCTGCTCTTTGGCTACGATACGGCGGTCGTGAACGGCGCACTTGTCTTTCTGCGAGCGCAGTTCAACCTGACAGCATTCCAAACAGAACTGGCGGCCACCTCTCTCCTCTGGGGCTGCGTGTTGGGGGCGGCGTTGGCCGGTTATTTGTGCGATCGCTATGGACGCCGCCGGGTGCTGATGCTGAGTGGAGTGCTCTTCGTAGCCTCTGCCATTGGCGCGGCCTTGCCAACCGCAGCCTGGCAATTTCTTCTGGCGCGCCTGGTAGGTGGAGTCGCCATCGGCTGCGCTTCGCTGGTCGCGCCCCTTTATATCGCCGAAATCTCGCCCGCGGCAATCAGAGGGAGGCTGATCTCTGTCTACCAGCTGGCCATCGTGATTGGCATCCTGGTGGCCTATGTCAGCAATTACTTTGTGGCCCGGCTTGGCCAATCAAGCTGGCGATGGATGTTTGGCCTCGGCGCCATTCCCGCCTTCTTTCTTTGCCTGGCGCTTTTCTGGATCCCGGAGAGCCCGCGATGGCTGGTGCAGCGCGGGCAGATCAAAACCGCGCGCGAGGTTTTGATCCGCATCGCTCCCGCCGGCACTGTCGAATCGTCTCTCGCCGAGATTGCCGCCTCGCTTCAACAGGAATCGATCACTTATCGCGAATTACTGGGGGCCGCACTACGCCGGCCCATGGTACTGGCGGTCATGCTCGCCGTAATCCAGCAGGTTACCGGGATCAATACTGTGCTCTATTACGGTTCAATCCTTTTTCAGGAACACGCTCGTCAGTCCGCCAACAGTGCTCTCGCCTTGAATATCCTGATCGGTCTGGTGAATTTGGTGTGTACGGTGGCGGCGCTTTTGTGGATCGACCGTTTTGGCCGGCGGCCGCTGCTGCAATTCGCCACCGCTGGCATGGCGATTTCGCTGATCGTCTTTTCCTTCACCCTGCGGTGGCACGCGGAGATGATCACACTGCTGATGGCTGCCGTACTTTCGTATGTCGCCTGTTTTGCTGTGGGGCTCGGCCCCGGGGTGTGGGTTTGCATTGCTGAACTCTTCCCTAACCGGGCCCGCGGACGCGCCATGTCGGTGGCGACCGTGGTGCTGTGGGTTGCCGTCTCGATCGTAACCGCAACCTTTCTCAGCCTGATCACGTGGTTGACGGTAGCCGGCGTCTTCTTTCTTTATGCCGTGCTTTGCGGGTTGTCGTTTATATATATCCGGCTGTATCTGCCCGAGACCAAACAAAAAACCCTGGAAGAGATTGAAAAGTCGTGGGAGTGATAAAGCCCCGAAGCTGACCGATCGAGGGATTGTTATTTGCTGGACGAATGGCCGACGGTGAAACGCAGACCCACTCGGAAGGTAAAGGGCAGCGATGGATAGCCTATGGGGGCGATTTTCTTGTTGCTGGTAAGGTTGTCGAGCTGGGCATACGCGGCAACCCAGGACAAGAACTGGTAGTTTCCGCCAAGATCCAGCTTGGCATAACCGGAGTCGAGATTGCGGTTGGGCAACAGCAGCGAGTTCCCTTCCACCAAATCTCGGCCACCGAGAAATGTGGAATCGTCACTCCGGCTGGCGAACACGGCATTGAACCCGACCGCATATTGTTCGCCGCTGTAAGTTACCGCGGCAAAGCCGGTATGCGGCGGCCGCTCAAAGGGACGAGCGCCCCGCAATGGGTCGAAGGCTCCTATGGGCACCGTCGAGAAGGGCGGCGGGGGTTCTCCGGGCAGGCCGGTGTTAAACGAGGGTTGCAGCGCATCGGAGGTAAAAGAGCGCTGCACCACGGCGTCCAGATAGGTATAGCCTCCGCGCAAAAACAAAGTCCTGAAGACGCTGTATTGCACTTCGCTTTCTACGCCCAGAGCACGGAATGCCTGCGAGTTCAGATCGAGGGGACCCGCGGTGCTGATAAGGCTCTCCAGCGACTGTTGCTCACCCGGGCTCAATTGCGGCAGCAGCAACGGCACTTCGGTGGCAGGGACCGGTTCAATCTGCCTGGTGTACTGGTTATGGAAATAGCCGATCCGCAATAGGCCGCGCTCACTCAGAAAGCTCTGCGCGACGCCGCCCTCAAAGGTGCGCGACTGCTCCTCCACAATGGGGGTGATATGGTACTGCTGAATCGCTTCCTGGCCGCCCTGCTCACTCAGCAGAAAGTCATACAGTGACGCGAATTGCTCGTCGAGAGATGGCTCCTGGAAGCCCTCGGCGAAGTTGGCCCATATCTTGGTGCCGTGGAAGACCCCGTTACCCGGCCGGACCGGATAATAGGCCAAGCCGAGACGCGGCACGCCCAACGTCCCAAAAAGCTGATTCTTCTCCACCCCGCCTCCCAGCGAATAGAAAAGCCGGTTGTGGTAGTTGCCCTGCAATTGCCCGGTGTAGTCATAATTGGCGCGTCCTATATTCTGATCGATCCCGTAGGCAGCGGACTTCTTCGCGCCGCGCTCGTCGTCGTAGCGAAAGGTAAATAGGCCGAGGATGTGCTGGGTGAATGGGTAGTCGCTCTGAAAGTAGAACTGGTCGCGGTTGTTGACCTGCTCCACGGTATTGGGATACGTGCCGGGGAAATTCAGGATCGCCTGTCCCGTTACCGAGTATCCGTTAGCGCCGTCGATCACGGTATTGTAACCGTAATAGTTGTCCGAGGTGGTGAACTGGAGACCCGCGGGGTAGAAATTGATATCCTCTTCGCGCTTGCGCGTCATGCCGTAACGCACCAGGTTGTGCCAGTTGCCATAGGTGCGGTTTTCGATCGATGCTCCAAGATACGTGTCTTGATTCGACTGCTTGCCGGCGTTGGAGATGCCGTAGAAGTTGAAGGGGCCCGGGGTTCCGGTGGCCGCATCGCTATTGCTGGCGGTCACCCGAATTTGGGTCGCCGAAGTGAAGGCGTAGCCCAGGTTCGCGCTCCCAGTGTCGTCGTGAAACTCATCCATCTTGATGGAGTTGTCGCTTTGGAAGGCCTCAAAGCCGCCGTAGTAATCGAGCCTCTTGTAGGTGCCGCCGAGCTGCGCACGGTTGCGAAAGGTGGTGAAGGTGCCGGCATCTCCCTCATAAAAGAGCGATGGAAAGGCTGTGCTGCCGCGCGACGTCCTCACGTTCACGGCCCCGGAAGCAGCATCCGAGCCGTAGAGCACGCTGTTGGGACCGCGATAAACCTCGAGGTCTCCTATGCCGAGTGGTCGACAGATTGCTGTAGTCGAAGCCGCCACCGATATCGCCAATGGGCACTCCATCCTGATTTACCTGGTTGGAGTCGGGATTGCCGCCGCGAATAAACAACGAGGCCAAGGCGCCGTACTCGCCCTGACGTACCACAAAATCTCCCGGCACCTGACGCAGGGGATCGATCAGATCGGTGCGGTTGGGAAAGGTTGCACTGCGCTGCGCGGTGACCGCAGAGCTGATCTGGGCCTCGGGGGTCGGCGTGCCGGTGGCAGAAACAACAGTTTCCTGCCGATCGTTGGAAGACTCCAGCACAACGTCTTCCTGGTGGCTGTCTGCCGCTCCCGCGTAAAAGCTTAAGGCGGTGATCTGTTTGAAATGATTTGCCGAGACCAGGACGTAGAACCGCCCCGAGGCGCTGCTGCTGATCTGGTAGGTGCCGTCCGTGCGGGTCACCCCGATCGCCACGATCTGGCTGTTTTGCAGCAATACAACGTTGGCATGAATGACCGGCATGCCCAATGAGTTGGTTACGGTTCCGCGCACGACCGCAGCCCGGGTGGTGACAGCCGCAGAGAGGATCAGAAAGAGACAAAAGCTAAATGGCAGGAGGTACTTGCGCCGCGATCGACCCGGCATGAAAATCCTTTTTTCTCCCGGGATCGAGGTACCCGCACCTGGATAGACGCCGCGCACCGGTCCGACGCGCAGGCTTTGGAAAGAGAATGGTGACCCCGGGAAGACTCGAACTTCCGACAAACAGTTTAGGAAACTGCTGCTCTATCCACCTGAGCTACGGGGCCCTTGTCTTGACTCACTTGCTACGGCTTCAGTTTAGAGCATTTTCGCGAATTCTGTGACGAGACGGGTGCTCGGCCTCGGGCTATGCAGGAATGCTTCGGACGGATGTTTTATAGCCATCCTTCACGGCCTGCAAGCGAATTTCATAGCTCTCAGCCCGGCGCGGCTGATACACCAGGGCCGGACGAAAGCAGGCCAAACATGTGCCGCCCTTGTGGCGCACGCTGGGATAAAGGATGCCGTTCGACTGCTGGTCGAGAAGGTGCCGCGCCAGCAGCTGCGATGGCAGATAGCATTGCGGCACGGGTTCCGGCTGGAGGCAATGCGCGTACTCTTCCCTTGGTTCGAGAACGTGAAAGGGGCCGTGAAAATCCGCCAGCCAGTCGTCGTAGGTGGAGACTTCTGCATCCGGCCGTTCGTGTGGTAGCCCGGGAACGACGATCTCCGAAAGCCGCTTCGATTTGTGATACGCAACTTCCGCAATCGAAGTGTCCACCTTTTTCGCCGCGTACCAGGCGCCGCGCGTGGTGTCGTTGAAGCGAGATCCAAAGGGTCCCGGATGAAGGAACGCGGCGCGAATGATATGAGCGTTGGGAATTCCGTAGACCAGTTCGAAATGACTGATCCCGCTCAGACCATTGAGCTCGCCGTGGATACGCTCGTTGGTTGCGGCATCCAGCCGGGCAGCATCCGCAAGCATCGCCTCATTGCCTGCCACCTCTTCTAAAACGGTTCCGGATTCGCTGTATCGCGAGGGAATGAGCCGATGCATCCCTTTCTGGCCGAGTTCCCGGACCGGGGGAGTCAACGGCCGCCCCGCCAGGCGTCCAACATACGGCGGACCTCGGCCATGCCTGGCTGGCCATTACGGAGCATGTAGTCGATGGGAGCGTGGCCGGCGAAGAGCGGACCGCGGTTTTCAAGCGTGATCCATCGGTCCGCCCAGGGCTTCCCGAAGTAGATGTTCAGCGCCTTGTAGATTCCTATGACGAGGGAGATTCGTGTCAGGGTGTCCTGGTCGAGGTGTTTGCTCTTGGGCTTGGTTTTCCAGGCGTGAAAGGTTGAAGAGGCGACACCGCCCAGCAGACCTCGGGCCTGGACCTCGTTCAAATCCCATTTCTGCGCGATGTTCACGAACACCTTGATCGCGTTCTCGCTCAATTTCCTTCGCTCCTGGGCATCCGTGAGGTCAGGAGCCTGGTCGAAGGAGTATCCGGCCACGTTGGGAGCAGCCAGTGCTGTTGCCATAAGGCAATCTCGCCTCCGAGATATATTATTCTCGATTTCGAGAGTATTGGCAAACTAACTACCTCAACCTCATATGCTCTAGTTCCCTCATGAAGGACCGGGTGCCCCATATCTCGCTCGTTTTTCGCGAGATGTGGGATTCCACCGATGCTGACCGCTCGGTGTATCGGGATGAATCGAGAGCCAGACGGAAAGAGCAGTGGAATCCCACATCTCGCAAAAAACAAGCGAGATACCCGGATTTCCGGTACCGTGGCCCCAATCAACGTCCGCGCGTGCGGCTTTCATTAAGGAAAGCCGCATGAAGTTTATCAACGCCAACAAGCTTCACAGGAAATCCGGGGTATGGCCCACCCGTCTTCGTGAGGGAACGAGGGTAAAGTTCGGCTGGAATGGTGGTGCGGTAGGGCGTACCTCTCAAGGGCACGCCTCTTACCAAACAGCTAATTTTGTCGGGGGGTCGCAGATGAGGACGGGGGAGGGCATACAGCAATCTTGGTCTCACTGGGCTTAACTGACAATGACCAGTTTGTGCTATGGCCCATTTGTGGGGCGGTACCGACACCGGCAATCCCGCGCAACTAACACGGAGGGGCTATGCGCCCAGGCTTTTCAAGCGGAAGAGCGCGGCGATTAGAGCATCGATATCGTCGAAGCTGTTGTAGAGCGCCAGGGATGGACGCACCGTTGTCTCGACCCCAAAGCGGCGCAGCGTGGGCTGGGCACAATGATGGCCGGAGCGCACAGCGATACCTTCCCGGTTGAGAGCGGCGCCCACCTCTTCGGTACGGAAGCCCGCGAGCACAAAGGAGAGTACACCCGCTTTTTCCTTGGCAGTGCCGATGATGCGCAGGCCCGGGACCCGCAAGAGCCCCTGAGTCGCGTAGACCAGGAGTTCATGCTCGTAACGAGCGATGTTGGGCATGCCGATGCGGTCCAGGTAATCGATGGCCGCGCCCAGTCCTACAGCATCCGCGATGTTGCCGGTGCCGGCTTCGAATCGTCCAGGCGGTGGCTGATAGGTCGTCTTCTCAAAGGTGACGTCGACGATCATGTTTCCGCCTCCCTGCCAGGGAGGCGTCTCGGCCAACACCTCAGGTTTACCGTAAAGCACTCCGATGCCGGTGGGCGCGAAGACCTTGTGCCCGGAGAAGACATAGAAATCGCAATCCAGAGACTGCACATCGGTTGGCATGTGGGAAACGGCCTGAGCGCCGTCGACCAGAACCCGGGCTCCATAGCGATGAGCCATTTGCACCATCTGATGCGCCGGGGTCATGGTGCCCAGGGCATTGGAAACGTGGGTAAAAGAAACCAGGCGAGTCTTCGGGGTTAGCAGCTTCTCGTACTCATCGAGCAAAATCTGGCCATCGTCGTCGACGGGCGCCACCCGCAGGCACGCTCCCTTTTCCGCGCACAACATCTGCCAGGGAACGATATTGGCGTGGTGCTCAATCCAGCTGATGACGATCTCATCGCCCTTGTTGATGTGACGCCGTCCCCATGACTGGGCCACAAGATTGATGGCCTCGGTCGCGCCACGGACGAATACGATCTCTTTCGAAGAAGAAGCATTGAGGAAGTGCGCCACCTTGGTGCGAGCATCCTCGTAGGCATCGGTGGCGCGTGCTGCCAGGTCATGAGCGGCACGATGAATATTCGAGTTCTCGTGTTCGTAGAAATACGAAATCCGGTCGATCACGCTCTGTGGCTTCTGTGTGGTTGCCGCGTTGTCCAGCCAGATCAACGGACGGCCGTTGACGCGCTCGTTCAAGATGGGGAAATCGCGCCGCACCGAGCCTATATCAAACTGCTGTCGCGGAATCTTGAGGTCGCCGACACCCGCGGGCTGCGACTTGGTGGATTTGGGCTCAGGAACAGATGCAGTCTTTTGCGCCTTGTCGGATGCGGTGAGCAGGCCGCTGTCGTCAAGAAAGTACAGCGAAGACGATTCCGTCAGAGCAGCTTTGGCATCGTTTTCGTTCAGTAATGGTGACAGTGGCGCAAGGGTAGGCACTCCGGTTGAGAAGGCGGGGAACAAGGCGCGGTCAAACTCCGGCATGGGGAGCGAGAAGGGGGATGAGGGCATCGCCGCTGCCGGGACGGAATGAACAGCAGGTCCCTCCGCTACGCTTCGCTCCGTCGGGATGACAATTCTGTGGGCGCCGTCGTCGGTCCGTACGTGGTAGGACAATTCCGTGGTGGGAGCCATGCTAGGCCGCGCTCGAAACCGCGGGCATGCTCCAGAAAGTAGAACGGGGAATTTGCAGTCAACGCCGATTTTGCATCGTCCTCGGTCCGCAGCGGAGAAAGCGGCGGAAGCGCGGGCACACCCGTCGCGAAGGATGGGAACAAGGCGTCGTCAAACTCGGGCATTGGAAGCGAGAAGGGCGACGAGGGAAACGCAGCGGATGCGCTGCGGGGGTCATGTTGCGGCAATCCCTGCGGGATGGGCGCCGCAGCGGGCAGAGCAACTGCGGTTATCTGTCCCGGCGCGAATGAGGACAACTCCGTCGCGGACGTATCCGGGGTGACGGGAAACTTGCCGGCGGATGGAATGGCGGGCACCGAGGGTAGCGGCATCCCCAACTGGGGCAGCCTGGTTTCGAAGGCCGATCCGGCGTAGGAAGCATCGGGCGCAGATGGCGCCACGCTGGATGGAAAAGCCGGAGCCGGCTGCGCGCGAAAGAACTCGTTGGCCATGCGTGTCAACGTCGTCACATCGGGAAACGAAGCCGCTTGGCCGATGCTGTTCTCGTCCACCGGTAGCCGTTCTGTCAACCGCGCAGCAGAATCCTCTCCGTAGTTTTGATCACTTGTACTCATGGTATTGTCCGACTTCTACATTCTCGATCACACCCAGGGCGTCTTCGGTCAGCACGGCCGCGGAGCAATAGAGCGACACCAGGTAGGAGGCGATAGAGTTGCGGTCAATACCCATGAAACGGATGGAAAGGCCGGGAGTTTGTTCGCCTGGCAGTCCGGGCTGAAAGAGTCCTACGACGCCCTGCTTTCTTTCGCCGGTGCGGAGCAGCAGGATATTGGTCTTCCCCGCCCCGTCAATATTCATCTTGTCGGTGGGAATCAGCGGAATGCCTCGCCAGGTCAGGAAGGGCGATCCGAAGATGGTTGCCGTCGGCGGAGGGACACCACGATAGGTACATTCACGGCCAAAGGCGGCGATGGCGCGGGGATGAGCCAGGAAGAACGCCGGCTCCTTCCAGATGCGAGAGAGCAATTCGTCCAAATCGTCGGGCGTAGGCGCAGCCTGGCGGGCCTGAATCTTGAATGCGGGATCCACGTTGTTCAGCAGGCCATAGTCCGCGTTGTTGATCAGCTCGCTTTCCTGACGCTCTTTTACCTTTTCCACTGTGAGCCGCAACTGCTCCCGGATCTGATCGTGCGGATGACTAAACAGGTCAGAGACGCGGGTGTGAATATCCACAACGGTGGTGATCGCACTCAACGTATATTCGCGCGGCGTCTCTACGTAGTCGACAAAGGTCTCGGGCAATTCACGTTCATCGCGCGATCCGCAAGCGACCTCGATATCCGAATCGTTCTTAACCTTATTAACTCTATAGGTACCCGATTCGACCGGCACCCAGCTGAGCAACTGCACCAGCCAGCGCGGAGTAATGGCCGTAAGCTGCGGCGGCGTTTTCGTTGTATTCGCTAACTGCCTTGCTGCTGTATCCCCTAACGCCCTGGCCATAACACTTGCTCCTTATGCGCGAACCTTGCGACAGTTGAATCATAGACAAAGCCCGCGCGTGCTGGAATCGCGGAAATATGGAAAATCTAGCGATTCACGTCATAAAGAATCGACAAGCTGCCCCCGGACCTCATAATTTAAGGACATGCGCACGATAGAGGAGGTACCAACTTACTTATGACTGGATTGGTTCACCCGTCGATTGACGACATCGATTGCGAAATTCTCGCGGAACTCCAGGCCAACGCGCGCATTGCATTCGCGGAGTTGGGCCGCAGAGTGGGACTATCTACGCCTGCGGTCATTGAAAGGGTTCACCGCCTGGAGGAGAGCCAGGTGATTCTCGGCTATCGCACCCTGATCGATCCGGCTAAGGTGGGACTGCCCGTGCGCGCGTTTGTTCATGTCACTGTCGCGGGAGACAAGTTGGCCAAGTTTGCCGCAGTGGTGCGCAACCTGCCCGAGGTTCTGGAGTGTCATCGGGTAACGGGCGCTGAGTCCTTTATCGTCCAGGTCGCAGTCCGCGACGTAAGACATATGGAAGAAGTGATTGACTCCATGATGCCCTATGTCTCAACCAACACGTCGATGGTCCTGGCTTCTCCGGTGCCCTGGAACAGCATCCTGCCGGCGGCGCGCTATGGAAAGAAGCCCAGACCTCGTAAGCCCAGCGACTAGCCCACTAGCCTTGTCTTCCCTATTTGCGGATGGCGCGAATAAGGTCGGTGATCACCGGCGGGGTAATTGCGCGGATCGCTTTTTTGAGTCGAATCGTCGTTTTGACGCTGTTCACTCCGGGGCGTTCTTGAAATGCCACCTCATGCCTGTGAGTAAGTCCCGGATCTTCTTCAGGGCGACCGTTCGAATAGTAGTAAGTCGCGATGGACTTGCGATTTCGATCAGGCGGGCACGCCAGCGGATGGGGATGACCGTGGAACGAGATACTCGTGGTGCTGAAGATAGCGCAGCGGTTGAAGACGGGAAGAATCTTCTTTTCTGCTCGCTTGACGTCGCGATCCCACAATTCGAAGTGTCCCCCGTACTCCTCTTTCCAGTCCTTATTGAGGTAAATAAGAACGTTGATGCGGCGGTCCAACCGAATTGCTTTGTGGTAGCTAAAGTCGGCGTGCACTTCCAACAGGCCCCCGGGCCGGATCTGGTGCAGTCCTCCGCCGGCGTAGTACGGATCGGGCAATACCCCCTGAATCCCGGTCAGCGTTTCAAGAAACTTGAGCATGGGCCGGCTGTTGAGAAAATAGAGCACGTCGCGAATCGTTGGGGGCAGCTTCTCCACTACATCGAAGGCCAGCTTCTTCCGCTGGTTCACATCGGTGTGGGCGTACCAGTCCGCTTCTTTGGGCTCAGGGAAATCCCGCAGCGCGGTCTCGGCTACCTCGAGGGGCAGGAAATTATCGAAGTAGATATGGGGATAAGGAGAATTTGCCTTGTACTCCTCCGCCTTAGCTGGGCCCAGAGCTTCGAGTTTGGCGACAAACTGGTCGCTCAGCAATGCGTTCAACACTCTGGTATCGCTAAGCGTTTCTAGCTGTTCGGGCATTGCCGGCCTCCATTGATGGTGATTATTGCCTGGTCCTGGGTGCCAAGCCCTCTGGATTCAAAGCTATTGATGCATTGGAGGCATGTCAAGGCGGTGGGGTTGGGCCGGGTTGTAAACTAATATTGAGGGTTATATGGCACAGCTGGAACGTAGGAAGTCAACGACAGTCAAGGTGGGGAATGTGCGCGTGGGCTCTTCCGTGCCGGTAGTGGTGCAGTCCATGACCAATACCGATACCGCCGATGTGCAGGGTACGGTGCAGCAGGTTGCCGCGCTGGCCACCGCAGGGTCGGAGCTGGTGCGGGTGACGGTCAATAACGACGCTGCAGCGGCAGCGCTGCCCGCAATTGTCGAGGGGCTGGCCAAGCTGGGAATCGACGTGCCCATCGTTGGCGACTTCCATTACAACGGCCACCTGCTGTTGAAGAAATATCCCGAGTGCGCTCGCGCGTTGGCCAAGTACCGTATCAATCCCGGGAATGTTTCAATCGGGCGCAAGGATGACGACAACTTCCGCACCATGATTGAGTGCGCTGTCGAAAACCAGAAGCCAGTGCGCATCGGCGTGAACTGGGGTTCGCTCGACCAGGCCCTGCTAACGAAGATGATGGACGAGAATTCCAAGAAGGCCCAGCCCGCGGAGGCGCGCGATGTGATGATCGAGGCCATGCTGGTGAGCGCGATCGAGTCCGCGCGCGCCGCCGAGCGATATGGGCTGCGGCACGACCAGATCATTCTCAGCGCCAAAGTCAGCGGTGTACGCGACCTGATTGAAGTCTATGAATTGATGGCTGCTCGCTGCGACTACGCGTTGCATCTGGGTCTCACCGAAGCTGGGATGAGCATGAAGGGCATCGTCGCTTCCACAGCCGGTCTCGCTCCGCTGCTGCTTAGGGGTATCGGCGATACCATTCGCGTTTCCCTCACCCCTAAACCTGGGGGCGATCGCACGGAGGAAGTACAGGTGGCGCAACAGATCCTGCAATCTCTGGGCATCCGCAGTTTTGCTCCGCAGGTGACTGCCTGCCCGGGATGCGGACGCACCAGCAGCACTTACTTCCAGGAATTGACCCAGGACATTCAGGGCTACGTACGCGACAGCATGCCGGTGTGGCGCGACCGCTATCCCGGAGTGGAAGAGCTGAAGCTCGCGGTGATGGGTTGCGTGGTGAACGGGCCGGGCGAGTCCAAGCATGCCAACATCGGTATTTCGCTTCCCGGCACCTTTGAAGATCCCAAGGCGCCGGTTTATGTGGACGGACGCCTGATGACGACACTGCGCGGGGACGACATCGTTAACGACTTCAAGAAGATTCTGGATGAGTATGTCGCGGCCCGCTACGGGTCTGGTTCTCGTGAAGAGCAGTTGATCGAAGTCCGTTAGCTTCCCACCTGTAACTCCCCACCAGCAACAGCTGTTGTGGGGTTTCGCGCGTCTATTTCGGCCCAGACACGCTGAGAGGCACCCGTCCAGTTTCTAAATTCGTCTGCTGCTGGTAAAGGGTTGCAGAGGCTAGCTGGCGTCTCTTGATTGGTTTCGCAATTCGTGCAGAGAGTAGAAGGTGCCTCGCCACGAGACACCTCCGTGCCAGAGTGCTACGCACATGGAGCGAAGCAGGGCGTAGAGCAACAGGACCGCGGCGGCGGGATACAGCAGCATCTGCGCGGCGGAGAAGTGGTTATACCTGCCCATTTGCTGGTAGCCGAGAAGAAGTGCAATCAGCATGACCCCGGTTGGCCACCACAGGGCGGGGCCAACCAGACACGCGGCCAACGGAAAAAGCGTGAACATGGCCAGGCCGCAAACAAAGCCGAGCAGCAGTTCGGGCCGGAAATGGAAGAGCGCGAACAGGTTCTTGGTCAGGTTTTCCACCACACCGAAAGCCCCCCGCGCCCAACGCACTTCCACCAGATCAAGCCCCAATACCAGACGCTGCGCGAATCCACGGGCTTTGACCCGGCGGCCTAGAGCCAGATCCTCAATAACCTCCATGCGGAGTGCTCCCCACCCACCCAGGGCGTCATAAACCTCGCGCCGGATCAGGTTAAAGGCGCCCACACCGATCGAATCCCGACGGGCCTTGGCGTCCGGCACTCGCCATGGGCGAAGCGCCCAGATGGATAAGACCTGAAGAAACGCGATCATCATGCGTTCGCTCCAACTGCGCAGCAGAATTGTAGGCAGTAGAACCAGATGGTCAGCGCCGCTGGATGTGGCGTACTGCAGTGCGCGGCGCAGCGCATCAGGGCGAAAAAGAACATCTCCGTCGGTAAAAAGCAGCCACTCGCCGGTAGCACGCTCTGTGGCCAGGGCCATGGCGTGTGTCTTGCCCAGCCAGCCGGAGGGTAGCTCGGTTACGTGCAGAGTCTGCAGGGTTTTACCCGGCGCTCCTCCCTCGGCAACCAGGCTATCCATAATCGCGCCCGTTTGGTCGCTGGAGCGGTCGTTTACGGCAAGGATCTGAAGGTCGACGCCTTCCGCGGCCAGCAAGGAGCGGAGTGTCGCGCCAATGCCTGCAGCTTCATTCCTCGCCGGGACGATGACGCTCAGACCCGGCAAACGCTGGGATGGGGTCTCGACCGTCCGGGTCAGATCGGGTACGCGGCGCAGCATGCGGCGCCATACCAGTATGCGCATCAACCAGGACAGCGCGACGAGCCAGTCCAGTACCTGCACGATGCGGAAGAAGACGGGCACCTGTCCAGTATGCGCGGTGGCACAACTTGTATACTGGCCTCCGGGCGCAGACTGAATGGCAGAAGAAAGACGAAAAAGAATCAGCAGCAGTGTGCTCTGGATTGCTGCCGCTATCGTTCTCGCGTTCATTTTCTTTGGCGTCCGCCGTTTAACCCGCGAAAAGCTGCCGTTACGTGTGGCCGAGAGCCAGATACAGGACCTGGTCAAGCCCAGCAGCACCAATGGCCGGGTAGAGCCGGAGCATATTTTTGAGGCACACGCTCCCGAAGCGACGATCGTCAAGGAAGTAAGCATCCACGTGGGCGACCGGGTACGCGCAGGGCAGTTGCTGGTGACCCTGGATGACAGCAACGCGCGCGCCAAGCTGGCGGCGGCCATCGCGGCATTGCGCGCCGCCGAAGCCGGCTACCAGACAGTGGAGGGTGGAGGCACCCAGCAGGAGCAGCTCGCTCTTGGCAGCAACATCGCCAAAGCAAAAATCGATTGCGACCAGGCCGCGCGGGACCTGGATGTGATCCAGAAGCTGGCAGCCAAGGGGGCTGCGGCGCCCAGCGAGGTTGCGCAGGCGCAAACGCGCTTAGCCATTGCGCAGGCATCTCTCCACTCTCTTGAGGAGCAGAAGAAGAAGCCGTTTGCGCCGGTCGAGCTCACCCGGGCCCAATCGAGCGTGCAAGAAGCGGAGGCAGCCCGCGCCGCCGCCGCCCAGGTGATCGAACAATCGAATGTGCGCGCTCCCTTCGCCGGCACTGTCTTTTCACTCCCGGTGACGCGGTATTCGTATATCGAGCCCGGCGCGGAGATTTTGCAGTTAGCTGATCTCACCAAGCTCCAGGTGCACGCCTACTTCGATGAGCCGGAGATCGGCGACCTGAAGCTCAACAATCCGGTCACCATTGTGTGGGATGCTAAACCGGATTTGAAATTCCACGGGCACATCATTCGCCTTCCCTCTTCTGTCATCGACTATGGAACCAGGCGCGTCGGGGAGGTCCTGATCAGCATCGAGGACTCGGACGGAGTTCTATTACCCAACATAAGTGTCGTGGTCACAGTCGTAACCCAGGAAGTGCGCAATGCACTCACGGTTCCTCGTGAGGCTCTCCACATCGAGGGCGGGCGCGATTATGTATACGTGGTCTCGGGTGACACCCTGCATCGCGTTCCGGTGGAAGTGGGCGCCCTCAACCTCACGCTAGTGCAGATCGTGAGCGGCCTGAAGGAACATACAGTGGTTGCCCTGGGCACGACTAACGGGGCGCCCATCTCCGAAGGTGTTCCCATTCGCATCGTCGATTAGACGGCGCTGACCAGTCTGTAAAATGCAGATTGCGGAAAATTCGAGGGTCAACCATATCGGTGAGGCGCGCCTGCCAGTTCGTGTTGTTGGGTCTCTTTACGCTGATTGCGCAGAGCGGAGCGCTGGCCCAGGTCTCCTTTTATACCGCGGTCGATCTGGCTCTACGTAACAGCACCCCAGTGCGCATTGGCGCAGCCCAGGTGCAGCATGCCGAGGCTGCGGTGATGGAGAGCATAGACGCTTATAAGCCCAGTTTTGTGGTTGGTTCCAGCCTGGGATATTCGTACGGCTTTCCCGTGGGCCAGCCTTCGGTCTACAGCGTCAGCGCCAGCTCGCTGGCCTTCTCCTTCTCTCAACCGGACTATATTCGGTCTGCCCGCGCAGCCCTGTTGTCGGCGCAATTGCAACTCAAAGACACCCGGCAGCAAGTCATCCTGGACACGGCGCTGGCCTACATTCAGCTGAATACCGTCAGCGAGGAGATCACGGCGCTCGATCAGCAGACCGGCTTCGTGGACAAGTTGGTTGAGATCGAGACCGACCGTGTCAATGCCGGCGTCGACAGCAAAGTCGAATTGACCAAGGCGCGTCTGACCGGGGCACAGATTGCGCTCCGGCGGATCCATCTTGTGGACCAGGCCGATCTGCTGCGCGTCCGGATCGCCCACTTGACCGGGCTGAGCCCGCCCGACATCGTCTCCGAACCGCAAACCATCCCCAAGGCCCCGGAGGTTTCGCGGGAGGGTTCTATCGAGAGGATGGTTATGGATGACAATAACGGCGTGAAGGCCGCGTATGCCTCGGCGAAGTCGAAGCTTTACACGTCCTTCGGGGATGACCGCCAGAATAACCGGCCGACTTTTGGCTTTGGGGGAGAATACAACCGGTACGCTAAGTTCAACAATTACAACGAGTACTATCTCCGCTTTCAGCACAACAACTTCAATGTCGGTATCCAGATCACGTTGCCGCTCTTCGATGCGACGCGCAAGGCGAAAGCGAAGAGTTCCGGTGCCGAAGCAGTGCAGGCAGCTGCCGAAGCGGATCAGATGCGCGACCAGGCCGGGGAGCAAATCCTGCAGTTGCAGAAGAGCGTGACCGAGCTTGGGGCACAGGAGCAGGTGGCTGAATTGCAAAATGAATTGGCCCAGGATCAACTGGACGCAATCACGACCCAGCTTCACCTGGGCAGTGGCAGCCCTGGAACCGCGGCGCCGTTGCCCAAGGACGAACAGGCTGCCCACATCGGTGAGCGCAGCCGCTTCGTCGATATGCTCGACACCCGCTTCCAGCTGACACAAGCGCGCTTGTCGCTGCTGCGGTCCATGGGGAAAATCGAAGATTGGGCCAAAGGCGTGCCTGTGGCCCGGCCCTGAGGGGAAAATTGGGAGTCAGCAGACCCCTCCAGCGCAATCGATGAACCCTCTTGACATGGCTGGCGTCTAATGCTTCGGGAGTGCTCATAAGTATCCTGTTTTCACCCTCAGTGCCCCCACTGCTGTTAGACTGTACGTTGAGCCTATGCCACTAAAAACGCTACTGTTAAACCCCCCATCGTTCGAGAATTTTGACGGCGGAGCCAGCTCACGTTGGCCTGCTACGCGTGAGATCGAGTCGTACTGGTATCCGGTATGGCTGGCGTACCCGGCTGGGATGCTGGAAGGCTCCCGCATGCTGGACGCCCCTCCGCACCACATCTCGGCGACGGAAACCATCGAGATCTCCAAGAGCTATGAGTTCCTCGTTCTATTTACCAGCACCCCCGGCTGGACCGGCGACCAGAGGCTGGCCGAGGCCATTAAGCGAGCCAATCCCCAGATCAAGATCGCGTTCGTCGGACCGCCGGTCACCACGTCGCCAGACAAAGCGCTGAACGAGTGCGCAGCCATCGACTTCGTTTGCCGGCGCGAGTTTGACTTCTCCGTGGTGGAGTTTGCCAATGGTAAGCCGCTGGACGAGATCCTCGGCATCAGCTACCTGAAGAACGGCGTTGTCGCGCACAATCCCGACCGCCCTCAGGTAGATAACCTGGATCAAATGCCATGGGTCACCGATGTCTATAAACGTGACATCGACGTGACGAAATACAACGTCCCGTTCCTGCTCTATCCCTATGTCTCTCTTTATTCCACGCGAGGCTGCCCGGCGCAATGTACTTTCTGCCTTTGGCCGCAGACCCTGAGCGGACACGCGTGGCGCAAGCGCTCCACCGACGACGTCGCTGCGGAAATGGCACACGCCAAGGAGTTGTTTCCCGACGTAAAAGAGTTCTTCTTCGACGACGATACCTTCAATATCCAGAAAGCGCGCACGGTGGAACTCTGCGCCAAGCTCAAGCCGCTGAAGCTGACGTGGTCCTGCACTTCGCGCGTGACCACCGACCGCGAGACGCTGAAGGCCATGCGTGAAGCCGGTTGCCGGCTGCTGATTGTGGGCTTTGAATCGGGCGATCCGCAAATTCTCAAGAACATCAAGAAGGGCGCCACCGTGGAGCGGGCACGCGACTTCGCACGCGATTGCCACGAGCTCGGGCTGACCATTCACGGAGACTTCATCCTCGGCCTGCCTGGCGAAACCAAGGAATCAATCCGCAACACCATCAACTTCGCCAAAGCCCTCGATGTGGAGACGATCCAGGTCTCGATCGCCCATGCCTATCCGGGCACGGAGTTCTATGACTTCGCCGCCGAGAACGGTTTCATCATCAACAACGGAGCCATGGTCGATGAAGGCGGACACCAGCTCGCCCACATCGAGTACCCCGGGTTGCCCAAGGACTACGTATTGGAGATGGTGCACCGCTTCTACGACGAGTACTACTTCCGTCCCAAAGCGGCATGGCGCATCGTCAGCAAGGCCATCGTGAATCGCGACGTCAAGCGACTCTACGTCGAGGCTAAGTCGTTCATGAAACTCCGTGCCCAACGCAACAAGGTGGTGGCGGACGGTAAGGTGAAGGCCGCCAAGACTCCTGGGCCTGCCGTGAACGCTGGAGCATGAGCCGGTTGCACCGGCTCTAACGTTCCATGAATCCCTCCACACTGACCCTGCGGCGCTACCTGGTCCTTGGCGTGGTAACGCTCACCTCGGCTTTCGGCGACACTTCGCTCGCCGTGGGGATGAAGCGTGTCGGGCCAGTATCCTTGTCTCATCCGGATGCGCTTCTTGCGGCGTTGCGAACCCCCTGGGTGTTTGGTGGAGTCCTGCTGCTGCTGCTCTTTTTTGCCTCCTACCTGACGGCGCTTTCCTGGGCGGATCTGACTTTCGTGCTGCCCGCCACTTCGCTCGCCTATGTTGCGGTTGCGTTTCTGTCTAAGTTCTGGCTGCACGAACAGATCTCGACCGAGCGCTGGCTGGGCATAGCGCTGATCACAGCCGGAGTCGGTTTCGTAACTCAGGGGCCGGCCTACACGCCGCGGAATTCAGCCGACCCGGGATTTACCGGCTCCCTGCAGGAAGGCCCATGAACTGGAGCTCGGGCCCAGCCGTTGCAGCTATGATTGGCGCCATTGTCTTGACTGCCACTGCGGGCGATGTATTTATCGCCTCAGCCATGCGCGGTATCGGCGACCTGGACCATATCAAGGCAGCTCGAGGCTTTAAGGGCGCGGCCTGGGCGGTGGTCAGTGAAAGCCGCTTTTTGGCCGGAGCCACCTGTATGGCCCTCAGCTTCTTCTCCCTGCTCTTTTCCCTCAGCCACGCGGACGTGAGCCTGATTGCCCCGGCAGCGGGTTCCCTCACCTTTGTCAGCAATGCGGTGGCCGCGAAGTGGGTTCTGCACGAGAATGTCGACCGCAGGCGCTGGCTGGCGGCGGTCTTCGTCTGCTGCGGTGTTGCCCTGCTCAAGAGCTAAGGGCCACGTTCCGTGTGATATGCTTGCCGACAATTGAGGCTAAGCCATTGGCACACGACCACTCCCATAGCCATCTTTCGGCTGCGCCCCGTGAAAGCCTCTCTACCCAAACACTCGATCAACTGATTGGCTGGTTGAAGGACGGCACCTTCAAATCCGGCAGTAAGCTGCCATCGCAAAACGAATTGGTGGAGTACTTCGGGGTGAGCCGCACGGGTATTCGTGAAGCGCTGCAAATGATGGCGGTACTGAACCTGATCGAAATCAAACCAGGTTTAGGATGCTTCGTTAAGAGCGTATCGCCGGAGTACATCATTCACGCGGACGTATTATCGATTTTGCTGGATAAGGAATCGGTGATGGATGTAATCGAGGCGCGCAAGCTGGTGGAATCGGGGACCGCTGCCCTGGCCACGGAACGTGCGCTCCCCGAGGATTACTGGAAGATGGAAGATGTTCTGATCGCCATCGACCGAGCGATCCAGAAGAACGAAAGCATTGCCGTCATCACCCCTGAATTTCATTGCGCTCTAGCCGAGGCTAGCCACAATGCGGTGCTGGCCAAGTTGCTTCGTTCCTTCACGCAATTGATGGCAAAGGCGGGGCGGCTGCTGGAGGAGAGTGTGGAAGACCTGGCCGAATTCAAACGGCATGAATTGAAATCGCACCAGGATCTATTTCACGTCATCAAGCAGCGTGATCCGGAAAAGTCTAGAAAGGCCATGATCGATCACATCGCTGATTCCGAGCAAGTTGATCGTAGGCGCTTTGAAGCGCGCCGAAGAGGTGGAAGCCGCGGCCCTGGAAGGAACCAACGCTGCTGTCTGAAGTCATACGCTGATCGACCCCTTGGCCAGGATCCCCCCGTCACAAACCACGTGCGAACCAGTCATATAGGCAGTCTCATCGGAGAGCAGCCAGGCTACGATGCGCGCAGGTTCCTCCGCGTCCGCCAGCCGTCCCAATGGGATTTCGCGGCAGAGCTGGGCGCGCATGGTTTCAACTTCGCCGGCAGCCACATTGTTCCACATCAAGGCGGTCTCCGTTGCCCCGGGTGTGATGGCATTTACGCGTATGCCAAATTTTGCGTAGTCGATCGCCATGCAGCGCACCAGTGAAGAGACGGCTCCCTTGGTTGCGCTGTAGGCGCCACTCCCACCTGCAGCCATGGCGATGGATCCGGCGGGAGAAGAAGTACAGACGATCGACCCGCGGATCTGCGCTGCCAGCATCTGTTGCAGGCCATGTTTGCAGGTGAGGAAAATGCCGGTCAGGTTGGTGTCCACAATATGCTTCCAGAGTTGCAGCGGCATCTCATGGATCAGCCCGCCGATATCGATGCCCGCGTTAGCAAAGATGCCGTAAGGCGCACCAAATTGCTCCGAGCTCAGCGCGAAGGCCTGCGCTACCTGGGCCTCGTCCGCAACGTCACAGGCTAAGCCGACAGCTCCGCTTGCACCTTCGCTCAGCGCTGCATCGGCCGCCTCTTTTGCGCGCTCACCGTTCTTATCCAGAATGGCGACGCGGTCACCACGCCTTGCGCACAGCAACGCGGTGGCACGACCTATCCCGCCGCCACCGCCGGTGATAACGATGAGCCGATTGCCTGACGATGTCATGGGTTAGAGTGATCCGTTTCTAGAGCAGTTTCGCAATTACTGTGGCCTTGTAAAGATCGTGAGGTGTGGTTTTCTTCGGGAGAAAACCACGAAAAGACCTATCCCTTCGGTCTATACCGATTGCGAAACTGCTTTAGGCGGGTAGGGGCCGGTAGGCAATGCAATCGATCTCCACTTTCATGCCGGGAGCTACCATGCCCGCGGCGACGGTAGTGCGAGCGGGTTTGAAGGCGCTGAAGACTTCGGCATACACCTCGTTCATGGCGCCAAAGTCTTGCGCATCGCGCAGAAATACGGAGCATTTGACTACGTCCTGCAGATCCGCTCCGCAACCCCGGAGGATGGTCTGCAAGTGTTGCAAGACGAGCCTGGTTTGCTCCTGCACACTCGCTTCCGACTGCATCTCGCCGGTCGCGGCATCCACTGGGCCCTGACCGGAAATAAAAAGAAAATCCCCTGCGCGCACTGCGCTTGAATAAGGACCCTGAGGCTTAGGCGCCCCATCGACTAGTAAACGTTCCAGCATTAGGTTCTTCCTCCAGGTCTGCTAGGACCACTGGCCTTACAATAAACGGACCAGTCCTCTCCCCGGCCTTTCTTTCCAAGATAATTCATGAAGCCTTCGTCTCCACGGACCGAAAGCCTGCGAGCCAACGCCCTTTCCGTATGATAGGCTGCAGGTTCTCATGAAACCTCCTCCACAAGCCGATGGCGAGCAGGTCCTGCGGGCGAATGCCCTTTCCTTCCCATCGGTGTTGATGCAGAGCATTACCCATATTGCGCCCGCGGTAGGTTTGGTTTTCGTGCTGCAGTTCATCACCACCATGGCCGGAATTGCCGCTCCGTTGGCCTTTGCGATGGCGTTCTTCATTGTGCTGGCAATCGCGGTTTGCATGGTGCAACTCGCACTGCATCTTCCTTCGGCCGGCGGGTATTACACCTACGTCAGCCGTGCGCTCAATCCCAAGGCCGGTTTTCTGGCGGCTTGGATGTTCTTCCTGTACGAGCCACCCACTCCCGCGCTGAATCTGGCGTTCTTAAGCTTCATGCTGCATAACATCTTCAAAATGGAAGCGGGTATCAACTGTCCCTGGTACGTCTTTTTTCTGACCGCGGTGTGCCTGATCACGGTGCTGACCTATCGCGGCATCGAAATCTCCGCGACCTGCGTCATGTGGCTGACCGGGATCGAGATCCTGATTGTCATTTGCCTGGCCATCGCCGGCTTCATGCATCCCGGCGATGGACGAGTCCATCTGCAAGACTTTGCCTCGTGGCATAGCTTCCGGCAAAAAGGTTTCTATCTTGCGGTGGTCTTCTCCATCCTGATTTTTACCGGCTTCGAGTCGGTCGCTCCTCTGGCCGAGGAAACACGCGATCCCAAGCGCACGCTGCCCCGCGCTGTCCTGCTCTCGACCACCTTCACGGGTGTTCTATTCGTCGTCTGTTCCATGGCCATCCTTACCGGTTGGGGCAACAGCCACATCGCCAGCTTTGCGGCGTCGACGGAAGCGCCGGTGATCCTGCTGGCCAAGCGGCTTTGGGGCGCGGCTTGGGTGCTGGTTCTGATCGCAGTCACCAACTCTATCCTTGCGGTGGCCATTGCCGGCAACAATGCTGCGACCCGGGTCTTCTTCGCGATGGGGAGAGCGCGGTCACTCCCCGCCGTTCTCGACTATGTGCACCCGCGATTCCAGACCCCTCGGAATGCCATCCTTTTTCAGACCTTCCTCACACTCGCGATCGGCCTGGGGGTTGGTTTCTGGATTGGTCCGGATCAGGAGTACTACGTAGGCGGCGTGGCCATGACGATGGGGCTAATGTTCATTTATTGCGCCGGCAACGTCGGTGTCTTCTTTTATTACCGGCGTGAGCGGCCGGCGGAATTCCGTTTCTTTCTGCACTTTCTACTTCCCTTGCTGTCGACGATTTCCCTGCTTTGGGTGACGTATAAATCCGCTGTACCCTTGCCGGAACCTCCGGTCCGCTATGCGCCGATCCTGGCCGCCGTCTGGCTCTTAGCCGGTGTGGTGGTGATGCTAACGGTGCGCGGCGCCGCAGGCACACCTCTGCTGCCGCTGGACTCGGTGAGTCTCCCAGCGGCCGTGGCACTGGAAGGCAATGCTCAGGAGGGATAAGGCAGTCTGGATGAGTAGAAGCAAGCGCTACGACGTAGCCGTCATCGGGCTGGGAACCATGGGTAGTTTCGCCGCTGTCGAGCTGGCCAGGAGAGGCTTGTCCGTGGTGGGTTTCGACCAGTTCACACCGCCTCATGGCCGCGGCAGCCATTCCGGGGGTACCCGTGTTTATCGCATCGCCTACCCTGAAGGAACCGGCTATGTGCAGCTGGCGCAACGCGCGGGTGAGTTGTGGGACCAGGCGACCGAGCAATTGGGTACGCAGCTGCTGCACCGGACCGGCATGCTGTATATGGGCATTCCAGGCGAGCGATTCATCCAGGAGATCGAAGAGAGCGCATCCACTAACCGGCTGCACGTGGAAACACTGTCGGCGGATGAAGTGCATCGACGCTATCCTGCGTTTGAGCTTGAGGAAGAGTATGTTGGACTTTTCGATGCCCAGGCAGGCTGGATCGATGTGGATGCGTCGATCACCGCCAGTCTTGCCCAAGCCCAGGCGCTTGGCGTCGAATGCGTATTCGATCAAGCCGTGCAAGGATGGGATGCGTCACCAACCGAAGTCCGCGTGCATCTGCAAAACGAAACTATCACTGCGACGAAAATGATCGTTACCGCGGGCGCCTGGACGGGGAAACTGCTGCGTGAACTGCATCTGCCGCTGTCATTGAAGCGCAAGGTGATCGCCTGGTTCGATCCCCTCGCTCCGGAACTCTTTGCGGCGGACCGCATTCCTGTGTTCGCCTTTGCGGAGAACCTGATTTATGGATTCCCCAGCGTTCCCGGCCTGGGCGTCAAGATGGCGGAGCACGCAGGCGGCAGTTCCCTGCCCGATGCCGATCGCCCCGTCCTGCCTGCGGGTCCGGCCGACCTCGATCCGATTGCGGCCATGGCCGCGAAATACATGCCTAAGCTCGCGGGCAGCTCTTCCGCAGCGCGATCCCGGTTGGTGCGTTCGACTACCTGCCTCTACACCATGACCCCCGATGACGACTTCATCGTGGATCATCATCCCAAGTTCAACAACGTCGTTTTTGCCGCGGGCTTCTCTGGTCATGGTTTCAAGTTCGCCCCTCTGATCGCCGTCGCATTGGCCGATCTGGTGCAGCAGGGGAAAACGACTTTGCCCATCAGCTTTCTTTCGCTGAGACGCTTGTCGGCCCAAGTGATTTCGCAGGAGCAGACACCATGAAGATCACTAAAGTGGAGACCCACGTTCTGCTCGTCCCGGACTACGATTCCGCAGCTTGCTCATCGGCCCAGGATGACATTGTCGTCCTCGTCCATACCGACGAAGGCGCTGGAACGCTTTCTTGCGGATCGTGTGGTTGCGGAGCTGACGCAGTAAACGATGCTAGGTCAGCGTAATCGTTAACCGTGTCACCGAAGATGGGGGCAAGGTGAATCTCACCACCTTACCCGAAACCGTTGCCGCGGCCTTCCTGGTTGTGACTGCGTTGGGTTGCTCGAAGGTGTTGTGGTCGTGCACGTCTTCACCACCCAGCACTTCGGCCTCGGCGGACGCCGCGCTGGCGTCGCCTCTCAGCATGATCTGCGAAGGGCGGGGCTCAGTCTGATGAGGGTTCACCACCGTGAGCGTCAACACTTTTCCTGTAAGCGAAGCGGAACCATTCAATCCCCACAAGCGCGCATCGGGACCTCCGACAACAGCCTCGTCGCCGGTAGAACTGAGCTGCTTCCTGATCCCCATGCGAGGAAACGAAATGTCCGGCACAGAGAATTGGACGCGTACTGCCTGCCCTCCCTGGTGTTCCTTGTACATGTCGAATACATGGAAGACCGGCGTGGTGATGAAGTGCTCCTCATGCGAGAGGAAGAGCGAATCAATGCAATTGATGAGCTGCGCGCAGGCGGCGATGGCCACTTTGTCCGGATGGCGATTGAACGTGTCGAGCGTGAGCGCGGTCATGATTGCATCGCGAACCGTTAGTTGCTGCCCAAGCAGGTGACTGGGGTCGAGTTTCGTATCACTGAAGCGATACCATGGCCCGTATTCGTCAACCACCAGTTTCACACGATGAGTGCGGTCGTAGACGCCCATCGCTGTCCAATGGTCCAGCATGATCTTCTCCATCCTGTCGGCCAGTGCATAGCCCGGATACACATCCTCAGCCGTGAATTTCAGCGCGTCGGGCAAGTCAGTGTAGTAGTGCATCGACCAACCAAAAGGTGGTTTCACGGCGCGACCTGAAGTGAAGATGTTCTGAAAAAAACGCGTGGTCCAGTCCACGTCGTCCTGGTTTGGCCCGGAGGCAATCAACTTCAGGTCAAGGCCATAGCTCGGCAACCATGACTGATAGCGGCGATATTCACTGGCGTATTCCTCGGGCGTGAAATCTCCGCCGCAGCCCCAGCTCTCGTTGCCTACGCCCCAGTACTGCACGTTATACGGTTCGGGTGATCCGTCAGCCGCGCGTACGTCAGACCATGAAGTGCTGCCCGCCGGGGAATTGCAATATTCAATCCATTGGTCGAAGGTGTAGGCATTCAGACTGCGAACATTGGCAGCGATATACGGCTCGGCGCCCGCAAGTTTGCAGAAGCGGCAAAACTCGTCGGTACCGAACTCATTCGGGTCGTAACTGGGTAAGCCTTTCTTGGGAAAGTTCTTCGCATCCCCATCGTCGACCCAAAAGTCTGTTCGGCGGGGGCGCTTATCCTTGGGGCCAACGCCATCACGCCAATCGTAGCTATCGGCAAAGCAGCCGCCAGGCCAGCGCACGGCAGGTGCTTTAATCTGACGCATCCTCTCGATGAGGGCGGTGCGAATGCCACCGGTGTTGGGGATCTTCGACTTCTCGCCTACCCACACGCCGTCATAGATCACTGCCCCCAGTTCTTCCGTGAAATGACTGTAGATCAGAGGTGAGATGGTTCCGAGGGGTTCATCGAGCATGATCTCAATACCCGCTTCGTCCGACCCGGTTGCTGCCGCTGACAGGTTGCGGGAGAAGAGAAAAGCAGACCCTGCGAGCGCGCCGGTCTTTAAGAAGCTGCGTCGTTGCATGCTCGTCCTCGTAAGGGGATTCCGTCGAGGAATGAGAACATCTGCGCCGTATGAGAAAACATTTACTCGCTTCTGTCAATTGACTCCGAGCCGCGCGCTTGATTGCCGAGAATCTCTCCTAGATCAAATTTTCCGGTAGTTGGGTTTGGATGCTTTGTATCTGGGCATGGCTTTATAGGCAACGGTAAAAACTCATGTTTTGTATCAGGGCACGACTAAACAGCTTGCGGAAAAAACACGCTCCACGAAGGGCACGGGTTTAGCCGTGCCATACCGAGCCGCAGAGTATGAGGGCTTTAGCCCCTCGGCTTTTGTTTTCGGTCCGCCGGAAAACGTCGTTGCCCGGCTGAGAATTATCGCCGAAAGGGATTTGTGCAGGATACGCCGTAGCTCCACGACACGACGGAATAGACCGGGCGAGACAGGCTGCGAAGGAAGTCCGCACCGGGCGGAAAGCAACACCTCAGGGGCTAAAGCCCTCATCAGGCGATCTTTTACGGCCCGACTAAAGTCGTGCCCTGATACAAAACATTAGCTCTATCGCAACCCGTGAAGCCGTGCCCTGTTACAAAACATCAGCTCTGCCGCAACCCGTAAAGTCGTGCCCTGTTACAAAACATCAGCTTTACCGCAACCCGTAAAGTCGTGCCCTGATACAAAACATCAGCTTTACCGCAACCCGCAAAGCCGTGTCTGTTACAAAACATGAGCTTTACCGCAACCTGCAAAGCCGTGTCTGGTAAACGTTAGTTTTTCCGCAGCCTGTAAGATCGTGCCCTGATACAGGGCATCTGACCCTGACTATCGAAACCGCCGTTGTCTACTGACTCTGCGTTGAGAACAGAAACCGTCGTAAGCAATTCCTGGCAGAGCACAAGAAGTCCGCATCGGGCTTGCTACGGCAGCAAGCGCATCAGGCCGGTGGGCGCCAAGTCGGGTTCGATGAAGCGAGCAGACTCACCGCCGGCACGGCTTATCGCTTCCGCAGCCAGATAGCCGCTACGCACGGCGCCCTCCATCGTGGCCGGCCAGCCGGTCGTGACCCAGTCACCCGCCAGAAAGACGCGCGGCCACGGACTTTGCGCTGTAGGCCTAAGTAAATCAAGCTGCGGACGAATGGAGTAAGTGGCACGCACTTCTTTCACGACCGCCGCCTTGACCAGCTTTGCCTGCGCTACCAGGGGGAAAAATTCCGTTAATTCCCGCAATGCCAGATCGATAATCTCCTGACGCTGCATCTCGACCATGGATTTGGAGGCGCTCACCACCAGCTCCACATAACTGCCCGGCCCACCACGACGCTTCTCAGGTTGCAAGCGCGATTTGTGAAACAACCATTGAATGGTTGCGTCGAGCAAGATCGCATGCTCCAGATCAGTGATCTCGCGATCAAACCAGAGGTGAATGCCGGTGATCGGTGAGTGCCCAAAATGTCCCAGATTGATCGCGAGTTGCTCGGCCTCGGGGTTTTGCGGCATAGACGGCAGCAACTTGCTCAAGCCTTCAAAGGCCAGCGCCAGCACCATGGCGTCGCCGGAGAAGCTTTGGTCTCGCGTAGTGACCGTCCATTGCTGGCTTTCTTCAGACCACTCAAATGACTCGGGCGCCGCGCTCAGATCCACGTGACCGCCGCGGCTTCCAATGTAATCGATAGCCCGGCTATACAGGTCGCTCAAAGGAATCGTGGGAACGCCCATCCGGCTCGCTCCCGGGGAAAGCAAGAGCGACTTACGGATGACCTGACCGGCGTAGTGCACCGACATGTGCTCCGGATCCTCATTCAACGCACTGACCAGAACCGGCTTCCAGAAGCGGTCGATTGCTCCAGTGGTTTGCCCATGACGAGCCAGCCAGTGGGCAAAATTCTCATCGGAGTCTTTGGGAATTCCGGTGATGAAGGCGCTCATGCCGCGCCCGATGGCCAGCTTGTCGGCAAAGGAAAATGCAGACGCGCGTAGAAAGGCCGGCATAGAGTGAAAAGGCGCGGGCAGAAACGAGGGCTCGAGAATGCTTCTGCGTCCCCCTGGCTCGACAAAGGTAAGGCGATCGAACCAGCGGATGGCATCGCTCACACCCAGCCGCCGGTAAAGATTGATGAGGTTGACACAGTTGCCCAGCAGCACGTGCTGGCAATTGTCGATCACCTCTCCCGTTCCCGGGTGCTCGTAGGAGGAGGCACGGCCGCCCAGATAGCGCCGCTTCTCCAACAAGCGGACCTGGTAGCCTGCATCCGCTAAAGCGCAGGCAGCTGAGAGTCCTGCCAACCCACCGCCGACCACAATGACCGAACGAGTCAGGCCCACACACCCTGCGCCAGCGTCTTGAAAAGGCCGCATCCTAATATGCTCAGCTTCTCATACGCCGGAACGCCGATCCGGGCAGAAAACACATCGAAGTTTCGCTGTTCGATATGGCGCAACAAACGATGGTAAATAGTGACCAGCACCCACATCGCTGCGCGGCTGTCAGGCGAGATCAAGGGCAACAGCGCTTCCGCGGATTTATAAAACTGACCCGCGCGCTCCGCCTGGATGGCGAGCACCTGACGCTGCGGTGGTGTCAATTGCTTTCCGCTGGAGATTGCGGTCATGGAGCTGGCGCTCACGCCGCAGCGCTCGAGATCTTCCAGGGGGAGATAGAGCCGGCCGCGCTCTGCATCCTCGCGCACATCGCGCAGGATATTGGTCAACTGAAAAGCAATGCCCGTTTCTTCGGCAAGCTTCTCCGCCCGCGGATCGAGGTATCCGAAAATCCGAATGCACACCAGCCCGACGACCGATGCTACGAGGTAGCAGTAGTGATAGAGATCAGCGAAGGTTGCATATGCGGAGAATTTCGGGTCAAGATCCGTCGCTGTGCCTTGTACCAGCTGGTCGAGTAGCTGCGAGGGGATGGCAAAGCAGCGCTGCGCATCCAGGAGCGCGACGAAGACCAGGTCGCTGGTGGGCCCACCCGCCAGCGCTTGATGCCAACTGGTCAGCCATGCATCGAGCGCAACCCGGCGATCGGCGATGGGAAGCGATTCATCGTCAGAGAGATCGTCGGCCTGGCGCATGAAGGCGTAGACCGCACAAATCGCGTCCCGCTTGCTCGCCGGCAGGGCAACAAAGGCGTAGTAGAAATTCTTTGCCTTCTTGCGCGCGATCGCCCGGCAGGCCGCGTAGGCCGCCTGAACCTCAGGGGTCACGCCGCCCGCCTTCCCCGCGAAAACCCAGGCAAGAGTTTGCCGCACAGCGCACGCGCCAATAGCCCCAGCTTCCTGGTTTTCGAGATAACCGGACGCATGGTCAGCACGTCGTATCGCCGACGCTCGACCGCGCGCAGTATTTCCAGGCCGCCGCGGCTAAACAGATCGAGATCCAGCGCCAGTTCGCGATCGACCTGGTCAATCAGGGGCAGGCCCTTGGTGAATAGTTCACGGGCATAGTCGACCTCATAGCGCAGAAGCTCGCGAAAGGCCGCGGTGGGCTCACGCCGCGCAATTGTGGCCTCGTCCACGCCGTAACGATGCATGTCGTCGAAGGGCAGGTAGATCCGGCCGCGCGCGTAATCGGAACTTACATCCTGCCAGAAGTTTGCTAATTGCAAGGCGGTGCAGGTGTAGTCGGAAAGCTGAAACATCTCCGGCTCGCGATAGCCGCAGGCATAGAGGACGAGCCGTCCAACTGGATTGGCGGAGTACTTGCAGTACTCCAGCACGTCATCCATGGTCTGGTAACGGGGCACGGTCTGGTCCTGACGAAAGGCGACGAGCAGATCGGCAAAGGGTTTTTGAGGAATGTCGCAGACGCGAATAGTCTCGGCAAGCGCGACAAAGACCGGGTGGCGCGCCTCGCCCCGGTAACAGGCGTCCAGTTCCCGGCCCCACAGATCGAGCAGGGCCAGGGACTGCTCGCGATTCCCTACCTCGTCGCCCAGGTCGTCCGCGATGCGGCAGTAAGCATAGATACTGTGGAAGTGAGGCCGCAGCCGAGCGGGCAAAAACCAGGAGGCCACATGAAAGTTCTCATAGTGGGTCGTGGCCAGCCTTTGGCAGTAGGCACGCGCCTCTTCCAGGGTCGGGCGCTGCTCGGGGATGCGGTATTCCGCCGGCAACGCGGACCACCCGCGTTCTACCAGTTCCCTATCGTCCTGAGCACTCTCGACTGTCATTCTTCCCACGCTACCTCAGGGGCTAGAGCCCCCGTCTTCCCAGCCCTTACGGCAATGCTCAAGCCATGCCCTTCGTCTGGACGGTCGCGGACTTATCATCCCGTCCGCTGTCATTCTTGCCACCTATGGAATGATAGCCGTCTTGATGTCGTTGGAGCGATCCTTCAGGCGGCGCAGGACTGTTTCCAGTTCTGACAACTGGGCTCTGCCGGTGATGTATTCGCTGCACTTGAAACGCCCGCTGGCCAGCAGGTCGAAGGCCTTGCGGCAAGCCGCGGGCGTATGGTGAAAGCTCGCCTTCAGCGTAATGTCGTTGTAGTGCAGCCGATTGGTATCGAACTCCACCTTGGTGCCGGCGGCGCAGCCCCCGAAGAAGTTCACCGTGCCTCCACGGCGAACCATCTCCACCGCCCACTGCCAGGTAATCGGCGCGGCCACGGCTTCAATGGCCACATCCACACCCCGGTGATCAGGGGTCAGGGCGCGCACTGCGGCCACGGCATCGACGACGGAGCTGGTGTGCACGACATGGCTGGCGCCGAAGGTGGTTGCGGAGGCAATCTGTTCATCGCGTTTGACCACCGCGATCACTTTCATCCCCGATAGCTGCGCCACGTGCATGAACATCAGGCCGATCGGTCCCGCTCCGATCACCACCACACTGTCACCGCGCTTGGCTCCCGTCTCCTCCAACCCACGTACTACGCAGGCCAACGGTTCGGTCAACGCCGCGTGCTCCAGGGGCAAACTCTCAGGCACAATGAGGGTGTTCTTGGACACGATGCGAGCAGGAATGCGGATGTACTCGGCATAAGCACCGTTGTTGAAGAGCAAGTCCTCACAGAGGTTTTCCTGTTTGCGCACACACCAGTAGCAGATACCGCAGGGCGCCGAATTCAGCGCCACCACGCGCATACCTGGTTTGAAGCCACGCACCCCGGCGCCGGTCTCGTGAACCACACCCGCCATCTCGTGCCCGAAAAGCGCCGGCGGCGCAATCATCCTGGCATGGTATCCGCGGCGGAAGACTTTCAGATCGGTACCGCAAGTGAGAGCGGCGTGAACGCGGATCACAATCTCCCCCTTACCGGCGGCGGGGATGGGAACCCGTTCAATCCTGACGTCTTCTTTGCCGTAGAGGACGGCAGCGTTCATCTCACTTAACATGCATTCCTATTCTATGTGCCTTCTTCGATCATGATCTTCATCGATGTTGCCTTGGGCTCGGAGGCTACGGCCAGTGCAGCCATCGCCTCGGTCAAGGGAAAACGATGCGAGACCAGCCGGGTCAGGTCGAATCCTTGACCGTAGCCCTCGAAAACCAGGCGCAATGCCTCATCTTGAACCTCTACGGAGGCGCTATAGGAGCCCAGCAGCGTCTTCTCGTCCACACATACAGCAGCGGGATCGATCGTTGCCTCACCGCGCTGGGTCTGGGCAAACAGCAGCACCCGCCCTCCGGGACGCGCCGCGTCCATCGCGGTGCGGATCAGCGCATTGCCGCCCACGGCCAGGATAACGGCGTCGGCTCCCCGGCCCTCGGTGGCCGCTCGGACCACGTCAACCACGTTTTCGCGCGATGCATCGATGGGCGAATCGAGCCCGAAGGTGGCCGCGATCGCATGCCGCTCCGGATAGAGATCCGACGTCAGCACGATGGCAGCCGTCCGCTTGGCCAGCGATGCCAGCATGATCCCGATGGGGCCCTGACCGATCACTAAAACGGTCTCATCCGGCGCGAGATTCAGGCTGCGTACACCCTTGAGGCAGGTATTCAGGGGTTCCATAAAGACCGCCTGGGCAAAAGGAACATCGTCGGGGATCTTGACCAGTCCACGCTTCACGATCCAGTCCATGACCCGCACATACCCAGCAAAGCCGCCACCGGAAGGCTCGAAACCGGCGGTGCAGCCTACCTGCTTGTAAACCGGACATTGGGCAAAAGTTTTCTTGCGGCAGTAGTAGCAGGCGCCGCAGGGAATGTGGTGAAAGACAGCCACCCGGTCGCCCACCGCGAAGGGCTCAACTCCCTCCCCCACCGCGGCGATCGTGCCCACGGTCTCATGACCGAAGATGCGCGGCGCGGAGTGCGATCCGGTGTGGATTTTCTTCAGGTCGGTGCCGCAGATGCCGCAGCTGTGCACCCTGATGAGCACTTCTCCCGGGCCAATCGCGGGTACGGCAACGGTCTCGACGCGAACATCGTTCACGCCGCGATAAACAGCGGCCTGCATGGTCGCCGGGACGGCGGATGAGTGTTGCAGCTCTTGAACACCAGGTGCGATTTGCATATTACGCATTCCCTATGAGTGGACCCAGCGCACCGGCCACCGCGCGCGCGCCGCTCTTCGCGTTTTGGCCCATGCGGAGCATGGCAGGCCAATACTTCGGCCGCACGGCTACATGGCCCAACAGAGGCGCTACCCGCAGGTGGCCGTTGGAGTCGGTGTAACGCCCGAAGTCCGGCAATATGTCAGCGATCTCGTCCGATATGGCTTTGAGACAGTAGAACGGAATGTTCTTACGTTAGGCCAAAGCGGGCCACTGTCGCGGCCTCCATATCCACCATCACGGCCTGGTAGAGTCCAGCGAGTTTCCGCTTTTCCGCATACTGGACGATATGGTCGGTGGTTACCAGCCTGAGCGGCACCCCACTTCCCTCGGGCAGGGGGAACTGGGTGTCGAAATGTTCCCCGGTGAGGGCGTCGATTACCTGGTTGACGGCGTACGCATTGCCGGGATGAATACCGCAGGACAGGGCCCCCGACCATCCTACCGAGACAATCGCATCCAGTGCGCCGCCCTGCGCGGATAGGTCGCAGGCTTGCGCTGCTGCCTCGCTCCCAACGCCTCCGCAGACCGCGATGCAATCTACATCGTCCACGCGGGAACCCCAGGCCGCCTGCCCTTTGCGGGCACCGGGCAGGGGCAAAGACTGCCATCCCTGCACCAGCGGTTTTAATTCGCCGGGCAAGGCCGCGATAATAGCCACGCGGCTCATGCAGCGGGCGCGTACCCGTGCGCCCGAAACCATTCGATGGCCGCACGCAGCGCCGCATACACCGGCACTACGCGAAATCCCAGCTCGCGCTCCGCTTTGGCAGAGGAGACAAACATCTTTTTCTTCCCCATCCGTACGGCCTCCACGGTAGCACGCGGCTCACGCCCGCGCAGCTTGCCGGTAATGGTCTGATCCCAAAGAGCAAAGATCATGGCCACGCTGTGCGGTACGCGCATGGTGGGAGAAGGAAGACCGGTGATGGCCGACATTTTGTCCAGGATCTGCTTCAAGGTCAGGTTCTCCCCACCCAGGATGTAGCGCTCGCCAGACCGCCCCGCCTCCAGTGCATCGGCATGGGTCCTTGCCACTTCGTTCACATCGACCAGGTTCAGGCCCGTATCCATATATGCGGGAAATCTCCGATTGAGAAAATCAACAACGATGCGGCCCGTGGGCGTTGGTTTGATGTCATTGGATCCAATCGGTGTCGTGGGATTAAGAATAATCACCTGCTGGCCGGCGCGCCCGGCTGCCACGGCTTCCTGCTCCGCCTGGTATTTCGATCGCTTGTAGTCCCCGATCATGTCGTCGATAGAAACCGGGGTCTCCTCATCCGCCGGGCACCCGTTGGAGAGAAAGCCCATGGTAGCTACGCTCGAAGTGTAGACCACCCGGCGGACGCTCTCTTCGCGGGCAATGCGCAGCAAGTCCCGGGTACCGGTCACGTTGGTGGCGTACATGGTTTTTGGATCGGTCACCCAAAGCCGGTAATCCGCGGCTACGTGCATGACCGCATCACAGCCGGCGATGGCACTGCGCAAGGCATCTACCCGCAGCAAGTCGCCGACGACCGTTTCGGCGGGAAGCCCAGCTAGATTCTCGAGCTTGCTGGTAGGGCGGATGAGGATGCGCAACTGAGCGCCGCGACGGGACAGCTCCTGCGCCACGTGGCTGCCGACGAACCCCGTTGCTCCTGTGAGGAAGATTTTCAGACCTATACCCCTGCACTGTCCTGAGAAGGGATAGTACAACAGCAGGTCCCTCCACTACGCTTCGCTCCGGTCGGGAAGACAATTCTGTTTGAGTGCCAAACCGTTGACCTTCAGACAGAATTGTCATCCCGACCGGAGCGCACCCGGATTTCCTGTTACGGTCCTAACCAAGACCCACTTGTGCGGCTTTCCGCAAAGAAAGCCGCATGAAGTTCACCAACGCAACCAACCTCAACAGGAAATCCGGGGTAGCGTAGTGGAGGGACCTGCTGTTATCTAAACTAATCCAGCGCTTCGGGATGAAGCCCGAATCCTTTTTCGCCTGCTGCTTTCTTTTCGTTCCACTTCTTTACCCAGGCTTCCCAGCTTGCACCGGCGGCGCGGTCTTTGCCGGTGAAGGTAAGGCCCGCGATTTCGCTATAGGGTATCGAGCGCTTTTCCGGCGAATCCTTGGGAAAGAGACGGACCCAGGATTGCGCGAGCGTGGCTCCCGTCTTGCGGTCGAAGATATAACCCTCGATGACGGATCCATCCTTGCAGCTAATGGTGACGTCCCCACGATAGTCGAAGGCCTTCTCCAAGGCATCGAGCACTTCGGCGTCGCTCCCCAGAACGGGAGCCCAGCCTTCCAGATTTTCGTGTTTGGTTCCCGGCGCCAGCTCCAGCGTGTCAGGATCGAGGTTGCCTGCAGCCTTCCCGGTCATACGCGTGTCTCTTCCATCTGGCTCTTGGCATCGCTCGAGATCTGCACCAGCGACGGCGACGAGTGCCCGTTCAACAGCGGAGAAGTCAGCAGATCGCGTGCACCCTGATCCTGGTACCTATCAAACAGAGTGGCGCGCACCGCAGCCACAAATCCCCGGAAAGAGCCAAACATCTCGTTGACCGAGGACGGCTCATAACCGCAGCTGACCATGCAGTTAGCGCATTTTGGATTGCCGGAAGCGGTGCCGTAGTTTTCCCACTCCGTCTCGTCAATCAACTCCTTGAAGGTGGAAGCGTAGCCATCCTGCAGCAGGTAGCAGGGTTTCTGCCAGCCGAAGATGTTGTAAGCCGGATTACCCCAGGGTGTGCACTCGTAGTTCCGCTTGCCCATCAGGAACTCGAGGAATAGCGGCGACATGTTGAATTTCCAGTGCTTCTCCCGGTTGGAGAGAATCGCGCGGAAAAGCCTGCGGGTGCGCGCGCGACCCAGGAAGTGCTTCTGGTCGGGCGCCTTTTCGTAGGAATAACCCGGGGAGATCACGATGCCCTCGACTCCCATGGCCATGACTTCGTCGAAGAAAGCACGCACGCTGTTGGGATCGGCGCCGTCGAAGAGTGTGGCGTTGGTGGTGACCCGAAATCCCCGTTGTACTGCCTCGCGAATCCCTTCGACCGCCTTGTCGTAGCCTCCCTCGCGGCAAACGGAAAAATCATGGTGCTCACGCTGGCCATCGAGATGGACCGAGAAAGTCAGATACTTGCTGGGCTTGAAGAGGCCGATTTTTTCCTTGAGCAGCAAGGCATTGGTGCAGAGATAAATGTATTTCTTTCGCGCCACCAGCCCTTCCACGATCTCGGCGATCTGCGGGTGCATGAGTGGTTCGCCGCCGGGGATAGACACCATGGGGGCTCCGCACTCTTCTACCGCGCGGAAGCACTCCTCGGGCGAAAGATCTCGCTTGAGAATGTGCGCGGGATATTGAATTTTGCCGCAGCCGGCGCAAGCCAGGTTGCAGCGGAACAATGGCTCCAGCATAAGCACGAGCGGGTAGCGTTTTTGCCCGCTCCAGCGCTTCTTGATCACGTAGCTGGCCACGGTCCACATCTGTGAGATCGGCACTGCCATCGTTTCAAATCTCCTCTGAGCCTAAGCTCTTTCCATTGCGCGGCGGTAGTCAGTAAGCGCCAGTAGGGGGAAGTAATTCCGGTAAAGATGGTAAGCAAGATAAAACACGCGGGGAAAGCCGGTCCCGGTAATCACAGCCTGCTTGGTCGGGCCTTCGCCCATGCTTTCATCCCACGAACCATCGGGCAGCTGCCGCTCAATCAGCCAGCGAACTCCCTTGGCAACCGAATCGCTGCGTGTGTCCCCAGCCGATAGCAGACCCAAAATAGCCCACGCCGTCTGCGATGGAGTGCTGGGGCCAACGCCTCGGGTGATCGGATCGTCGTAGCTGGCGCAGCTCTCACCCCAGCCGCCGTCCGCGTTCTGCACCATGCGAATCCACTCCGCCGCCTGCTGAATCTGCGGCTCGTGGTTCCAGACTCCGATCGCTTCCAGACCGCGAAGCACCAGGAAGGTTCCGTAAAGGTAGTTCACACCCCAACGGCCAAACCAGCTTCCATCCGGCTCTTGCTCGTTATAGATGAAGCGGATGGCCTTTTCGACGCGGCGGTCTTTTTGCGTGTAGCCGTAGGTGGCCAGCATCTCCAGGATGCGTCCCGTGATGTCGACTGTGGGCGGATCGAGCATGGCGTTATGGTCAGCGAAAGGAATGTTTTCGAAAACCATCTTGGTGTTGTCTTTATCAAAGCTGGCCCAGCCGCCATTTTTGCACTGCATGGCGAAAATCCAGGAAATCGCGCGCTGGCAAACATCGTATTGATAGCGTTCCCGGGCATGGTTGTCGACCTTGTTCAGGGCCAGAAGCACCTGGGCAGAGTCGTCGGTGTCGGGATAAAACTCGTTGTTGAATTCGAAATACCAACCGCCGGGCTGCGCATTCCGCACTTTCACGGCCCAGTCGCCCTTGTGGCGTACTTCCTTGGACAGCATCCAGTCAGCGGCCTTCAACAGGCGCGGGTCGGTGCGCGGAACTCCGGACTGGCCCAGCGCATACACGGCATAGGCGGTATCCCACACCGGCGACATGCACGGCTGCATGCGGAAGGTGGGCTCCAGAAAGTCAGGAACCCCTTCCTCTTCGATGCCCAGCTTTTCAAACTCATCCATCGCCCGGATGGTCTGCGGGTCGTCAATTGAGTAGCCCAGGCAGCGCAAGGCGAGGATAGCGTTGAGCATGGCGGGGTAGATAGCGCCCAACCCATCGCTCATCTCCAGGCGCTCCAGGATCCACTTCTCGGCTTTCTTGAGGGCTACCTTGCGCAGTGGCCGAATGTGCACGCGCTCGGCCCAATGAAAGAGCCGGTCGACGACCAGGAAGAAGTTGCGCCAGCCCAGTATGCGCTTGCGATCCCAACGCAGGTGGAGGTCGGCATGGCTCTTGCCCCCAACGAAGAGCTCGTCGATTCCATTTTCGGCAGCGAGCTTCTTGAAGGGTTTCTTGGCGTACGCGATGGATAGCGGAACCAGGATCGCGCGCGACCAGGCCGAGATCTCATAGATGTTGAAGTAACACCAGTTGGGAAAGAGGACTAACTCGGGTGGGATGGCGGGAACTGCATCGTATTCGTATTGGCCGAAGAAGCAGAGATAGATCTTGGTGAAGGTATTACACTCGACCACGCCGCCATGCTCGAGAATCCATTGCCTGGCATGGACCATGACCGGGTGATCGGGAAGCCAACCCATCAGCTTGAAGGCGAAATACGCCTTTACCGAAGCGCTGATATTCGACGGGCCGCCGGCGTAGATACTCCAGCCACCATCCTCGTTTTGCTTGCGCAGGATTTCTGAGACGGCCCGCTTCATCTTGCGCTCGTCGCCGGTACCCAGCAACGTATGCACCATGATGTAGTCAGATTCCAGGGTGGTGTCGGCCTCGAGCTCTCCACACCAGTAGCCATCCGGGTGTTGCTGGGAGAAGAGGAAGTCTCGAGCCCGTGCGACGGAAGATTCAACCTGGTCTAAGCCTGCATCAATGCGGCCAAACCGGGGTATAGCGGGCTGTCCACTTTCAGAGGATGTGCTCATGCTGGACCCTGAAATTCTCTTTCAAAAGCAGCTGTCTTACGCTGTAAATAGCTGGCCCCTAGCCGGCAACAGGCCGGATGGCCTGGACGATCTCGGGAGGCAAGCCAAAGCGGACATTTTCCGGCATGACTTCAACTTCTTCTACGTCGGAAAAACCGCGACCGCGCAAATACGCCACTACTTCGGCAACTAGAACTTCAGGCGCGGATGCCCCGGCTGTGACCGCAACCGTGGTTGCGTTCTCCAGCCATTCGGGATGGATGGCTCCCGAATCTTCGATCAGAAATGCGTTGGTGCTGAGATTACGGGAAACTTCCACCAGTCGGTTGGAGTTGGAGCTGTTGGTCGATCCAACCACCAACACCAGGTCCGCCTGATGGGCCACGTTCTTCACTGCTACCTGACGATTTTCCGTGGCGTAGCAGATGTCCTGGGTATGCGGTCCAACGATGTTGGGAAATTTGGCCTTGAGAGCGTGGATAATGTCCCGCGCTTCGTCGAGGCTTAGGGTTGTTTGGGTAAGATAGGCAACTCGCTCAGGATCAGCGACTTCCAGGGCAGCCACTTCCTCCACGGTCGAGACCACCTGGGTCACTTCCGGGGCCTCGCCGAGGGTGCCTTCGATCTCGTCATGGTCGCGATGCCCGATCAACACCAGGGAATAGCCCTGACGGGCAAACTTGACCGCCTCTACGTGGACTTTTGTCACCAGCGGGCAGGTGGCGTCGATCACCTTTAGTTTGCGCGACTTGCTGCGCGCACGGACTGCTGGGGAAACGCCATGAGCACTGTAGATGACACGCATTCCCTCGGGAACGTCGTCGATGTCATCGACGAAAATGGCGCCTTTCTCGGCCAGTTCGTTGACTACAAACCGGTTGTGCACAATTTCTTTGCGGACGTAGATGGGCGCGCCAAAAGTGTCGAGAGCAATGTTCACGACATCGATCGCGCGCACCACGCCGGCGCAGAAACCGCGCGGCTTGAGAAGAAGAACCTTCCTGGTTGCTTTTTCGGGGCGGGCACCGCCCACAGGCGAGGATAATAGGGGACTCGTCACATCAATCAGTATACCGCGCCGGCCCTTATCTGTCTGATGGATAAAGCGTCTGGGCCATCATCAAACTCGGCACCGGGGTCGCTGTGGACAAGATGCACATACCAGCCGTTGGTCGCAAAAATTGGCCCGAGAACGAGTGCGGCCTGTCCCTGGCTGCCTTGTTCCCTGACAAATGACGGGTGCCCTATATCGCTCGTTTTTCGCGAGATGTGGGATACCACGACTCTTTCCCTCTGACACTCGATTCAAGCGGCGGACTGAACGTTCGACATCGGTGGTATCCCACATCTCGCGAAAAACGAGCGAGATCTGCCCACCCGTCATTTGCTTGGGGACGAAGGGCGAACTGCTTTGCGGCTGGTTTTCAGCAATTGCTCCGCGTGCTTCAGGGAAGTGTCGGTCAGCTTGGCCCCGCTCAGCATGCGGGCTACCTCTTCGGTTCGCTCTTGATCCTCGAGAAGGCGGACGGAAGTCTTCGTCTTTCCCTGCCGCTCCTGCTTTTCGACCAGGAAGTGCTGGTCGGCGAATGCGGCAATCTGGGGCAGATGGGTTACGCAGAGCACCTGTTGCGCGCGGGAGAGCTCCTTCAGCTTTTGGCCAACCGCCTCGGCAGCACGGCCCCCGATGCCGATGTCGATCTCGTCAAAAACCAGGGTACGCGGCACAGGCGCTTTGCGCCGTACGCTTCCCTGCCCACGAGACGCTCCCTCCTCGACGCTCACTTTCAGCGCCAGCATCACGCGCGACAATTCGCCGCCGGAAGCAATTTGCTCCAACGGCTTCAAGGGCTCCCCGGCATTGGTGGCGATCCGGCAATCCACCAGATTCCAGCCTTGCCGGGTCCAGTACTGCTCGGCTTCCTGCGCGGTCACCTGGACGGCAAACCTGGCCTTCATTGCCAGATCATTGATGTGCGCTTCGGCCAGCTTTTCCAGCTTGCGGCCCGCGGCCGTGCGCTCCGCGGTTATTTCGGCAGCCGCCAAGCGATACGCATCCGCCGCCTTGTTCCGCGCCGCCCGCAACTCGAGCAGCAACTGGTCGCGGTTCTCAACCTCCGCCAGCTTGGCAGCCACTTCCTGGCCATGAGCCAGGACCTGCGCCAGCGTCGATCCATATTTCCGCTTCAGGCGATTGAGCGCTTCGAGGCGGTCTTCCAGCTCAGCGAGCCGGTCGGGAGAGGCCTGAATCCTGGAGGTATAGTCGCGGACCCTGTCGCTGACGTCATCCACCAGAGCGCGCGCCGACTTCACCTGCTCGACTGCTTCGGTAAACTGCGGATCGTAGCGCGCGAGCTCCTCCAGATTTTTTAGCGCCGCGCGCAAGGCCGCTTCAGCTGAGCGGTCGCTCTCGTAAAGCAGCTCATGCGCGCTCATGGCTGCGGTAAGAAGCTTCTCCGCATTAGCCAACACGCGCCGCTCGATCTCCAACTCCTCGTCTTCTTTCTCCCGGATCGCCGCACTCTCGATCTCGTTCTTCTGAAAACTCCACAGGTCAGCCTCGCGCAGACGTGCCTGTTCATCGCCTTCCAAACGTTCCAGCCGGGCACACGTCTCCGACCACTCATGAAACGCAGCCCCCACGCGCTCGGTGTTGATGCCAGCGCTACGATCCAGCAATTGGCGCTGCTGTGCCTGGTCAAAGCTGCCCATGGTCTCGCTCTGCGCATGCACCAGTGCCAGTTCGGGAGCGAGCTGGCGCAGCACATTCACCGTGGCCGGCTGATTGTTCACGTAGACGCGGCCCTTGCCCCCAGCCTGTATCTCGCGCCGCAGAATGATCTCTGTGCCTTCGGCATCGATGCCGTTGGCCTCGAGCGTATTCTCCGCCCCCGGTGTGCTCTCAAAAACACAAGCCACAACGGCACGGTCCGCTCCGTGTCGCACCACATCGGAGGAGGCCTTGTCGCCCATCAGCAGCGCCAGCGCGTCCACCAGGATGGATTTACCGGCACCGGTTTCTCCGGTCAATAGATTGAGACCGGGGCCGAAGACAGCGATCGCATGATCGATGACAGCGTAATTTTCAGCGCGGAGTTCGAGCAGCATGGGCCAGTTTCAAGAGTCGAGCGCAGCATAGCACGGCTTAGTCGACCCGGTTATCGGGCGGGTTACCCTGCGCCCGCATCTTCTATAGCAGTTTGGATTCGCGCGGGCATGTCTGCTACCGTGAAAGAGGAAGTGATGATGTCCCCCGTTCATATCGCGGCTTTTCTTATCCTGCAAACAGACGACGGTGCAGCGGCGCCCGTGCCCCATTCCCCATTCTATGGAACTAGCGCCATATTCGACATGGTGCGCAATAGCGGGGCGGTGGCCATCGCCGTACTTGTCCTGCTGCTGATTGCCAGTCTTTACTCCTGGGCCGTAATTTTAGGCAAGGGTACCGCTTTTCGCCGTGCCCGCTCGCAAAGCCGCCGCTTTGTGCGCGCCTTCCGCAAGGCCAGCCGGCTGCAGGAAATAGCGGCGGTCAGCGAGCAGTTCAAACCCAGCCCGCTGGTGAGCGTCTTCGACGAGGTCTATGACACTTATCGCCGCCAGACCGGCGGTTTCGGGCCTCCCAAGAACATCATCACGCTGGAGCGCGCGGCCCAGGCGGCGGCGAGCGAGTCGCTCACGGTTCTAGAGCGGCGCCTGACGTGGCTAGCTACGATCGGCGCGGTCGCTCCGTTCGTCGGCCTTTTCGGCACCGTCATGGGCATCGTGGATGCTTTCCATGGCCTGGGTACAGAAGGTGCGGCCACTCTCCGAGCGGTAGCGCCTGGAGTATCCGAGGCCCTCATCACCACAGCCGCCGGTCTGTTGGTGGCCATTCCCGCCGTAATCGCCTACAACCAATTCACCGCTTCGCTGCGTGAGTTTGGCTCGCGCATGGACGACTTCTCGCGCGAATTGCTCAACAGCCTGGAAGAGATTAGCCCGCAAGCCAAACAAGACCCGATGGAGAGGGAGGCCGCAAGTGGCCTTCACCGCTAGTTCCGGCCACACCCGAACCTCGCTCGCGGAAATCAACATCACACCGCTGGTCGACGTGGTTCTGGTCCTGCTCATCATCTTCATGGTGACGGCGCCGGTGCTGCAGTCGGGCATCGATGTCTCTGTACCAAAGACGCGCAGCGTAAAAGAGATCACCCAGCAGCGGCAGGTGCTGACCATCGACCGCGACCAAAATGTTTTTCTGGGAGATAAGCCGGTCAACCTGGCGCAACTGCCCACGATTCTGCGCAAGCCCAATACGGATCCAGCAAGCCAGGTCATTTATCTGCGGGCCGACGAGCGGGTTCCCTTTGGCGCGTTCGCTTCGGTCATGGACGCGGTCAAACAGGCCGGGATCAGCAATATCAGCATTGTGACCCAGCCCCTACAGAAGACGGCGAAGTAGCTGCAATGGCAGGGTTCTCCAGCGATGAATTACTAGATCAGCCGGATGGCATAGGCTCGCCCTTTGCCCAATCCACGATCTTGCACGTGCTGATCTTCGCTGGGCTCATCGGCTACGGGTATGTGCACAATCTGCTCCACGGAAGCGAGTGGGGCGCGAACAGTTTCCAGCAGGGAGCGATCCAGGCGACACTCGTGTCAACCGCCGCGCTGCCCCTGCCCCAGGATCACCCGCCCACCGATAACGTGCTGGCCACCGAAACGCCGAGCGTAGCTCCCGCATTAGAGGAGCAGAAGCAGGAACCCATTCCTCTTCCCGATGCGCTGCCCATTCCGGAAAAGAAGCCCCCGCCGAAGCCTGAGCCCAAGCCACTCCCAAAAGCTCCACCACAGCACCAGCCGCCGCCCAAGCCGCAGAACAAAGCAAACTACGGAGAAGCAGCGCCACCGAATACTCCCCGGTCCACGGCAAGCAACAATAGCGCCAATAGTCCCATCGCACAAACTGGAGGAGATTTCGGCTCGCGCTTTGGCTGGTACGTGGATGTGATCAAGCGCAAGGTGGCACAGGACTGGTATACGCAGGAAGTAGATCCGAGTACGCCGGCGGGAGCGACGGTTTTTGTCCAGTTCACGGTGGCCCGCGACGGCTCGCCAGGAAGCATTTCGCTAGCGACGCCGAGTAGCTCTCCATCGCTGAATTCGTCATGCCTGCATGCTGTGCAACGCGTGGATACTTTCGGCCCCTTGCCGAGCGGTTATAACGAAAGCAGCTTAAATGTGCTGTATCACTGCACTTACCCCGGTACCCGATGAGGTTACCGCTGTAACTGAGTTACCTTTTTATCGTATAAACTCAAGACTGCGTAAGGCATGAGATTCAGAAAAAGAAATTCACTCCGCCACTCCCGCGTTTGGTTTCTTATTTTCCTTTTGCCGGCACTCGTATGCTGGAAGGCGAGTGCGCAGGATTGGGTCCGGACAGGCACCAATTTGGGCGCGCCGCGCATCCGTCTGGCCGCGGCCGACTTCAATCCCTCTTCAACAGACGCCCAAACCCCGGCGTTGAAAACCACCTTCGACACCACGCTTTACAGCGACCTAAGTAACGCCGGCATCTTTGACATGGTTTCAAAGAGCATGGCTCCGCCGCTGATGCCCGCCTCTCCGCAACAGATGAATCTGGCGCCATGGGCAGCGGCGCCGTCCAGCGCTGCTTTCGTGGCCTTCGGATCCATTTCCACCGCGGGCGATCGCTTGGCGGTCTACGGTTGGCTCTTCGACGCCAAGAACCCTGCCTCCCCGCAAATCCTGGGCAAGCAGTACAACGAGGCTGCCAGCCAGGACAATGCGCGTCTGATCGCTCATCGCTTTGCCGATGAGATCATCACTCGCCTGGGCGGCGGAATTAACGGCATCGCCGAGACACACATCTACTACATCGCTGCCCGCGGCGGGAACAAAGAAGTGTGGCAGATGGACTACGACGGGCAAGGGCAACACGCGGTCACTCACCTGGGCACAATCTCGCTGTCACCGCGCGTCTCGCCGGATAACGATCGCATCGCGTTCGCATCGCTGGGGAAACAAGGCTGGTCCATTCGCATGTATTCGCTGGTGCTGGGCCGAATGATCAGCTTCCCTTCCCTGGTGGGCAATACACTCTCTCCAGCCTGGTCGAGCGATGGCGCAAAGCTGGCTTTCTCCGCCTCCCGCTCCGGCGATCCGGAGATTTTCACCTCCGATGCGGGTGGCGGCAACGTGAAGCAAGTAACCACCTTTCGCGGGCCCGATGTTTCGCCTACCTGGAACCCGAAGACCAACTCCCAGATCGCATGGTGCAGCGGCCGTACCGGCCTGCCGCAGATCTACATCATGTCCTCAGATGGAACCGGTGTGCAGCGCATGACCGACGGCGGATACGCCACCTCACCCTCCTGGTCGCCCAGCGGACAGTTTCTGGCCTTTGCCTGGAATCGCAAGTATGGTCCTGGCGCGCCCGGAGGACAGGACATCTACATTATGGACATTGCCAGCAAGCGCTGGACCCAGCTCACGCATGATGCGGGGCGGCAGGATTTCCCCTCTTGGTCTCCCGATGGACGGCATATCGTATTCCAACGCGAGAACGGTGGCGGAGCCGAAATATGGACCATGCTTTCCGATGGCACCGAACAGCATCGCCTCACCCAGAGCGGCGGAAATTCGATGCCTAATTGGAGCTGGAAATAGCTCGGTCTTGTTGTCCAGTTGCGGTACAGCCTTCCCTGATGGGGAAGAGTCCTGGGGAACGAACTACGTAAGGAGAATATTGTGAAGACGTCGCATCACAGGCATTTCGCATCGCTCATCGCTGTCGCCACCCTCACCTTCGCAGCCGGCTGCCACAAGAAAGCGGTGCCTCCGCCACCACCTCCCCCGCCGTCACCGACATCACCGGCCCCGACGGCCACGATCACGGTGACGCCCAGCACCATCAACCCAGGCGGAGGCGCGGTGCTCGCCTGGCGCACTACCGATGCGACGGAAGTCTCGATCGATGGATTGGGCAACGAGAATGTCTACGGTACGCTGAACGTCCTGGCCAGCCAAACAACGACCTACCATTTGGTCGCCCGCGGCCCCGGTGGATCGACAGATGCGAGTGCAACCCTGACCGTAGCTGCTGCGCCAGCGCCGCCACCGCCCGCCGAGACCATGAACGAGCAGATCTTCGAGCAGAATGTAAAGCCCGCCTTCTTCGACTACGACAGCTATGAGATCCGTCCCGATGCTCAGACTGTACTGGCTCAGGACGCGAGTTTCCTGGCCGCGCATCCCACGCTCAAAGTCGTTGTCGGTGGATATTGCGATGACCGCGGATCGGCGGAGTACAACCTGGCGCTGGGCGAAAACCGTGCCAATGCGGCCAAGCAGGCGCTGGTCAACGGCGGGGTGAGTCCGGATCGCGTGCGCACCGTGAGCTACGGCAAGGAGAAGCAGTTCTGCACCACGAACGATGAAGCTTGCTGGCAGCAGAACCGCCGTGCCGGCTTCTCGCTCGATCAGTAGTAGCGGTAGGTAACGAAAGGAGGGCCAAGGTGGAAGATCACGCTTGGCCCTTCGCTGTTCTCATTCGCCGGCTGGACTAAACTGAGAAGCGAGCGTTAGTCATGGGGACCATCATGCGTAAACACATTATCCGGCTCACTGCCGTTGCCCTCTTTGCTTTGCCCAGCGGATTACCTCACGCCTTCGCCGTCTCCAAGGAAATGGTTCAACTGCAAACCCAGGTCCAGCAGTTGCAGGACATGGTGCAGCACTTGCAGACCTCGAATGACGAACGCATGGGCGTGCTGGTCAACCTGGTGCAGCAGAACACCGACAACATGAACAAGATGATGGCCTCGGTCAATGCCCTGCAGACAACGTTGAAGGCTGACAATGAGCAGAGAGGTTCGAACAGCACACAACTCTCGACTCAGATCCAGGCGCTGAATGACTCCGTCGACGAGCTCAAGACACGCATCGCTAATCTGACCACGCAGATGCAGGCCATCCAGGGCCAGATGCAGAACGTGAATGGGCTGCCGGCACAGCCCGGCGGTGGGCCACCGCCCAGCCAGGGCCCCGGAGGGCAGGCGGGGGTACAGATGCCAGCTCCGCAGCCCCAGGCACCTCCGGTTGATCAGCTCTATCAGAGCGGTTTGCGGGACTACAACTCGGCCAAGTACACCGTAGCGGCTTCTGAATTCGGCGACGTCGTCCACTATTACCCGCAAGATGCGTTGGCGGGCAATGCCCAGTTTTATCTCGGCGAGATCTCTTTCCGGGAGGGCAAGTTTCCTGCGGCGGTCAAGTATTACGATGCGGTTCTGGAACAGTTCTCCGGGAATCCCCTGGCTCCCGCCGCTGAATTGCGCAAGGGGCAATCGTTGATTCAAATGGGCCAGAAGGACGCCGGTGTGCGCGAATTGCGGACGCTGATTCAGCGCTATCCGCAAAGCCCTGAAGCCGCGCAAGGGCGGAGTGCATTGAATGGAATGGGGGTACGCATCTACGCCGCCAAACCAAGCGCGTACCCCGCAGCACCGCCGGCGCCACAATAAAACGCTTCCTCAGATTAACCCTGCACCTCCCTCCCCGTGCTACCCTCCGCCCGCAGCAAATCCTGATAAATAGTCCTATAGTTCTCTGTGACGGTTTATGACCAACCCGGAGCCATCTGCCGAAGAATTATTTGGAGAAGCTCTTGATTTGCCGCCCGACGCCCGGTCTGCCTTCCTTGATCACGCCTGCCGCGATGCTCCTGAGCTGCGCCGCCTGATTGAGGAACTCCTGCGCGAGAACCAACGCGCTGGCAGCTTTCTCGCCGCCCCGCTATTCAAGACGGGCGGTAATTCCACCATCGCAGCCACCAGTTATCCCGACGCCTCCTCTCGCTTCCAACCCGGACAGCTAATCGCCAAGCGTTTTCGTGTCGTTCGCTTCATCGCACGCGGGGGCATGGGTGAAGTCTATGAGGCAAAGGATCAGCTCCTTCAGGACGTCAGTATCGCTTTAAAAATGATTCGGCCCGAAATAGCGGCCGACGTCGCGAGCTCATCCCGGTTCGAGCAGGAGGTTATTCTTGCCCGCAAGGTGGTTCACCCAAACCTCTGCCCTATCTACGAAATGTTTCGCTGCGAGCAGCCGGCGCCTCCCTTTCTATTTCTCACCATGAGGCTGCTGCAGGGAGAGACACTGGAGGCCCGGCTGAAAGGCTCAAGAAAGCTGGATTCCAGTGAGGCAGTAGACATCTGTACTCAGCTGCTTTCCGCGGTAGCCGCTTTGCATGCCGCCGGCGTCATCCATCGTGACCTTAAACCGAACAATGTCATCCTGGAAGAAGAGGGCTCGCGGCTCAACGCATCGGTCATGGATTTCGGGCTCGCCCGCTTCCACGAGGCGGAAAACACTCTGCTAGGCACCGGCATGATCGCCGGAACCCCTGGCTATATGGCGCCCGAACTCCTTCGCGGAGGGCGGCCGACCAAGGCGACCGATATTTATGCTTTGGGGATTGTTCTGCACCAGGTACTTACCGGCGAGCGCCCGGTCGAATCAAGCAACGGCCTTTCCCTTAGTCCATCCCCGTCATTGCGTTCGGTTCATGCGCCTGCAGGTTGGGTGCAGGCGGTTGAGAGCTTCCTGTCCGCAGATCCAGATCGCCGATGCAGCGCCTTCGAAAGCTTTCGCCTCGGTCAGAATAGTTCGACAGCGCCAGCGACGATCTCGCGTCTATCCTCGCTCCTCGCGAAGCGCTATTGGTACTGGGCCGTCCCTATCACCGCCGTAATGGTGCTCGGCATCGCAGCAGTTATGACGCCGGCGCCGGTTTCCGGCCCACTCGATTCGACCCAGGTCACGTTCTCGGCGGAACCGAAAGAAGGGCCGCTCTTCACGGACGGATCGCGGCTCTACTTTAATAGCCGGGGAGTGCCGTCGGAGATGGCGGTCGGCGGCGGGACGATCGCCACGATGCATATTCTCGGGCCGGGAATACAACTGTTGGATATATCCGCGGACGCATCGAAGGCGCTGGGATTAAAACCGGACATGAATAATAACCTCGGCCAGGGCGTCCTGTGGACTGGCTCCATGTTGGGAGATAGCCCGCGAAAACTGAGCGACCATCTGGCCCTCGCGGCGCGTTGGTCTCCGGACGGCCGTTCGATCGTCTTTTCGGACCGCAATAGCCTCTACAGAATTGACGCGGACGGAGAGAATCTAACAAAGCTCTGGGACGCGCCTGACAGAGTGGCCGACTTGGGCTTCTCGCCAGATGCGCAACAGCTTTCCGTGACCGTCGGATATGAGGATTCACGCCGGCTTTGGCGTCTGACGGCGGAAGGAGCTGACGCCCATGCCCTGCGCTTTGACTGGCCACAAGACGCCGATCAATATGCTGGGCAATGGACGCCCGACGGGCGGCACTTTCTCTTCTCCTCCGATCGAGAAGGACGGGGGAACGTGTACGAGCTGATTACGCCGCGATGGTTCGAATTCTGGAAGAAGCCGGCGGCCGTGCGCATCACCGGCAACCAGGTGCCGATTCTGTCGTCCACACCCACCCGCGATGGCAAAGGCCTGTTTGTTCTGGGACGAATGGACGAAGGCTCCATGCGCGCTTATGATCCGCGCACCGGAAAGCTGGTGCCGTTTCTCGAGAGCCAATCCATGCTCGAGTTCGTCATTTCCCCGGACCGCAAGTGGATGGCGTACACCGAGTACCCCAGCAGATACTTATGGAAAAGCCGGCTGGATGGAAGTGAAAAAGTGCAGCTCACGAACACCTACGCAGTCATGCAGCAGTGGTCGCCTGATGGAAAATGGCTGGCGTACACGGATTGGACCAATATCTATCTGGTTTCGGCAGATGGCGGTACACCACAGATATTGGTCTCTTCCGGCCATAACGACGTGGCGCCGACATGGTTCCCCGATGGAAAATCGATTGCTTTTAACTACTATCCCTTTCCTGATGCTGGGTTACCGCGCATTCGCGTGGTGGACGTTGCCAGCCGTAAGCTCACGGTGATGCCAAACGCCGAAGGATATTTTGTGCCCTCCTGGTCGCCGGACGGTAAATATCTGGTAGCCATTGCGCAAAACCCTTCGCGCATGGTGTTGTACTCGGCGACCACGAAGACGTGGAAGGACTTGCGTCTCTTCGACGCGCCGTGGGGCTTCTGGACATGGGCCAGCGACAGCGAGTCGTTATTTATGGTGATGACAGAGGGGAACAACGGGATTTATCGCCTGACGGTTCCCCAAGGCGCATGGAGCAAGTTGACCGGACTGGAAGGCGTGAATGATCCCCAGGATAAGGACGCCTTCATGAGCCTGACACCTGACGGCCAACCGGCGATCATGAGCCGTACCGGCGTGGCACAAATTTATCTATCGCACTGGACAAAATAGGCGTGGCCAGGCGCAATGCATGCGTCTCAGGCTCTTTTCGTCACGTATTCCGAACCCGGCCCGCCCACTGGACTGCCCTTCTGTCCCGGTGCTATCGTTTCTTTCGGCGTCAGAAGTCGGCAGCGCCCCCCTCTCCACCCAACTTCCTGCCGATCGCGCCGGAGGCATTTGATGGCAACCATCCCCGTTGATTCCCGTATCGATTCCAAAACCGCGGAGTTTTTCTCGCGCCAACACCGCATGCTGATCGATGGACGCTTCGTCCTGGCCGCATCCGGCAAAACCTTCCCGGTCTACAACCCAGCCACCGGCGAAATAGTGGCGCGCGTGCCGGAAGCCGAAGAGGAAGATGTGAATCGCGCCGTTTCCGCTGCGCGCCGCGCCTTCGATGAGGGTCCTTGGAGCAAGAAGCTGTCCCCTTCGGAACGCGGACAGATGCTCTGGAAAGTCGCCGACCTGCTGCAAGCCAACCTGGAAGAATTCGCCGAGATTGAGTCCCTCGACAACGGCAAGCCGCTATCGGTCGCGCGGGTCGCCGATGTTCCTTTAGCAGTGGATATGTTTCGCTACATGGCAGGGTGGGCCACCAAGATCGGCGGCTCCACGCTTTCATTTTCCACCCCGGGTGCTTTCCACTCCTACACCCTGCGTGAGCCGGTAGGAGTCGTGGGGCAAATCATTCCCTGGAATTTCCCCCTGCTGATGGCTGCTTGGAAGCTCGCGCCGGCGCTTGCTGCCGGCTGTTGCGTGGTGCTCAAAGTCGCCGAGCAGACACCGATGTCGGGCCTCCGCCTGGCAGAACTCTTCGATCAGGCAGGATTTCCTCCCGGCGTGGTCAATGTGCTCACCGGCTACGGTGAGGGCGCGGGCGCACCCCTGGCCGCGCATCCGTTGGTCGACAAAGTAGCCTTCACCGGCTCCACGGAAGTGGGCAAGCTGATCGTGAAAGCCTCCGCCGGCAACCTCAAAAAGGTCAGCCTGGAGCTGGGCGGCAAGAGCCCGGCCATCGTCTTTCCCGACGCCGATCTGGATCGCGCCATCGCCGGCACGGCCAGCGCCATCTTCTTCAACCAGGGACAATGCTGCTGCGCCGGCTCTCGGCTCTTCGTGCACGAAAAGATCTATGACAAGGTTCTGCAGGGAGTCAGCGACATCGCCGGAGGCATACAGATGGGCCACGGCCTGGACCCGAAGACCGGGATGGGACCGTTGGTCAGCGAGGAGCAATTCGATCGGGTCACCAGCTTTATCGAATCCGGAGTCCAGGAGGGCGCAAAGGTGGCTGTCGGCGGCAAACGCCATGGAGATCGCGGCTACTTTGTTCAGCCCACCGTGCTAACCAACACCAAGCCATCGATGAAGGTCGTGCGCGAAGAGATCTTTGGGCCGGTGGTTTGCGCGGAATCCTTCTCCGATGCCGACCTGGATCGCATGGCTCGCGAAGCCAACAACTCCATCTATGGATTGGCCGCCAGTGTCTGGACTCGCGATCTGAGCACCGCGCACAAGATGGCGCGGCTCATCCGCTCAGGAACGGTCTGGATCAATTGCCATAACGTCTTCGACGCCTCCCTGCCCTTCGGCGGATATAAGCAATCCGGCTGGGGACGTGAGATGGGCGAGGAAGTGCTCCATAACTACACAGAAATAAAGGCTGTAACCGCGGCCCTATAGCCAAAATGGGCTGGGGGCCGGAGATGTTCCGGCCCCCCAGCTTCTGCCGTACAACACCGCAGGCAAAACCCTCATCCTTTAAGGCACGATGCCAAAACAAGAGCACCCTGACAGCGATTTCCACAAGGGAGCGGTGGAAGAAGAAACCAGCGCGCCCTCCACCAACGAGGACCCGAATCTTCATGGTCAATTGGGCCACCGCGATCAGGATGAAATGCTTAAGGATTCCGACAGCGATTTTCCCGAGCCGGGCTCGAGTCCGGAGCACAGCGGAGAAGGTCGCTAGAGCATCTCTGCTAGGCGCGTATTTTCTCAGCGTGATGCCTGGCGTTGCCGCAGCGGCCTCCTCCACATTCCAGGTGCGACTCTCCCCCGGCCCACGCCTCGTCGGGACACGCGCTGATCGCTCTGGTGGCGGGTCTGTCATAGCAACGCTCGAGGAAAGCACCCTCACCTTGCAAGGTTCATTCAGCGGGCTGCTCGCCGTTCCTACGGGTGCCCATCTGCACATGGGTTCGTTGCCCGGCGTGCGCGGGCCGCGCATCGCTGACCTCACCGTTTCTCACGACACGACCGGTAAGTTGAGCGGCACGGTCCAGCTCAACTCCCACCAACTCGCAGCCCTGCACAAAGGCGGCCTGTATATCGAGATCGACAGTGACAAGGCGCCCGAAGGCGACCTTTGGGGCTGGATCATGCCGTAATGCGTTACCCTAGGCAGCGGGAGAAACGAATCCATGCGGGGCCAAGGTAATGTGTTGGCGGCGTGTGCTTTAGCCGGATGGAGCTGGATCGCGGCCGCCCAGCAGGATACCGGCCCGTTCACCTCAACCCAAGCAGCGCAAGGCCACAAAGACTACTCCGCCGCGTGCGCCTCCTGTCATCACGAGAATTTATCCGGCGGGGGCGAAGCGCCTTCGCTCGCCGGCGGCAATTTTCTCAAGTCCTGGGGTAGCCGTTCGACGCGCGAACTCTACGACTACATCCAGTCGGCCATGCCTCTAGGCAAAGGCGGCAGCCTGAGCGGCCAAACCTACGAGAACATCGTGGCTTTCCTTCTGGAAGCGAATGGCGCAACTCCGGGCGGCAAACCCTTCACGGCAGAGACGGATGTAAAAATCGGCAACGTCGCCAATGGCCAGATGCCGCCTGGGATCGCCCATGCGGGAGAATCAGCACCACCCCTGCGCACCGGCCTCACAGTCGCCGGTCAGCTTCCCCACTACACGCCCATCACCGACGCCATGCTGACTCATCCCGCTGATGGCGACTGGCTTATGTTCCGGCGCAACTATCAGGGCTGGAGCTTCAGCCCGCTCAAGCAGATCGACGTGAACAACGTCAAGTCTCTGCAGCTGAAATGGGCCTGGGCGATGAACGAGGGGGGCGCCAATGAAGTGACGCCCATCGTCCATGACGGCATCCTTTTTCTTTCAAACACCGACAACATCGTGCAAGCGTTCGATGCTAAAACCGGCAAGCTGATCTGGGAGAACCGCATCGGTCCCAGGTCCCCCGTACTCTACGGCGGCAATCGCAGTCTCGCGCTCTATCAGGACAAGGTATTTGTAGCAACCACGGATGCGCACCTGGTTGCGCTCGATGTTCACAGCGGCCAGGTCGTCTGGAATGTGCCTATTGCCGCCAAGGGCCATAACCAGACCGGCGGCGTGATGGTCATCCATGGCAAGGTGCTCACCGGACTCACCGGCTGCAGCGCTTATGCCGTCGAAAAGTGCGCCATCACCGCTTTCGACGCCGGTACCGGCGCGCAGGACTGGCGATTCTCCACCATCGCCCTCACCGGAACACCGGGTGGCGATACCTGGAACGGGCTCGACGATCTCTACCGCGCGGGTGGGGAGACATGGATCGCAGGCACCTACGATCCCGATCTCAATCTCACTTACTGGGGCGTAGCGCAGGCCAAGCCCTGGATGCGGGCCAGCCGCGGAACCGGCAACGGTGCCGCGCTCTATACCAGCACCACGGTCGCGCTCGATCCTGACACCGGCAACCTGCGCTGGTACCACAGCCACTCGCCGGGCGAATCGCTCGACCTGGACGAGGTCTTTGAACGCGTGCTCATCGACCATGGTCCGGAGAAGACGGTCATGACCATTGGTAAGGCCGGAATCCTGTGGAAGCTGGACCGCAGCAACGGCAAGTTCCTCGGCTACAAAGAGACTGTGCTGCAAAACGTATTCGTGCACATTGATCCAAAGACCGGCGTGCCAACCTATCGCGACGACATCATCAACGCCAAGAGCAATGAGTGGATCCAGTCGTGCCCCAGCGAGGAGGGCGGCCACAACTGGACGGCAACCAGCTACTACCCGCCCGACGACCTGCTGATCATCCCGCTTTCGCAGAGCTGCAACGAGCTGAATGGGCATGATGTCGAGAAGAAGGCAGGTTCAGGAGGTGTTGCCGCGGCCGTCCGCGTCTATGAGATGCCGGGCAGCAATGGCAATATGGGCAAGCTCGCCGCTTATGACACCAAGACCATGAAGGAGGTCTGGTCGATTCAGCAGCGCGCACCCTTTCTTACCGCGGTGCTCTCAACCGCTGGTGGCGTCGCCTTTGTGGGAGACTACGACCGCACCTTCAAGGCAGTCGATGTGAGGAGCGGCAAAATTCTGTGGCAGACTCAGCTGGGCACGACAGTACAGGGCTACCCTGTCTCATTTAGCATCGACGGCCAACAATATATCGCGGTGACCACGGGTCTGGGCGGCGGCAGCCCGGAGAACATGCCCAACGTGATCCTGACGGAGGTGCATCGCCCAGACAACGGGCAAGCACTTTATGTTTTCGCTCTCCCGGATGGAGGACCCTAATGAACGTCAGCAAAAGGAATTTTTTGGTCTCGAGTCTCAGCCTGGGCGCGGGACTGATGGCGAAGCGCGCATTGGCACAAGCCCAGCCGCAGCATCTGGACGCTGCACCGCCACCGCCAAAACGAGAGTTGCCGCATCGCAAGGTGAAGACCACTCCCCTGTTCAAGGCGCCGCCGGGCTATCCCAACGCGGTGGCCGTCGCGCCAGAAGGTCTGTGGGTCGCGGAGCAAAAGGCGCAGAATTACGGCCCGGGCATCAAGACCTCGCCGGAAGCCTGCTGGCTGCTCGATTGGAATGGCAAGCTACTCAAGACGGTGCTCACCGAATCCTGTAACACCAGCGGTATGGCTTATGGCGATGGCTTCATCTGGATGGGCGCCAATGGTGGACCGGAAGGTATCTATCAGACGGACATGAATTCCAAGACGGTCTCTCACCGGCAGATCCCGCTGGGTCCACCCAACGATGGCGGTGGCTGCCACGGCTTGATGTGGCATGACGGCAAACTGTGGATCGTAGCCAACCGCCTGCGCGCCATTCTGCGCGTCGACCCTAAGACCTGGGAGCCCGAGTTCATCATTCCCATCACAACTGCACGGTGGCACGGTGTTGCCTGGGACGATGGAGCAGTCTGGATGGTGACGGGCAGCTCAGATGTGGATCGTTTTATTGAACAGGACGGCAAGCTGGTCCACACCACAACGCCAGGTTTGATCAAGTACGACGCAGCAACGGGGAGACCGTTGGAAACGGCGGAGTTTATCGAGGGATCAGCTGACCCTCATGGCTTAGCCATGTACAACGGAAAGCTGATCAGTTGCGACGCCGGAGTGGGCCCCCCGGGCTTCGATCTTACGCATAGCCCGAATAGCGGCTACGTCTTTCAGATCGATTTCATCTAGGGGAAGGACGAAAACCCCGCGGCTGAAGCCGGAGGAGAATAAGCCATGCGAGCCGCTCGGCTTGAAAGCCGAGCTCCCCCGCATAAATGCGGGGGCTCCCGCCTTTGCCTGTACCCAACTCAGCCGATCTTTTTGAGTTGGCCCTGATTCAGTTCTTTCCAGTTCCGCCCGTTGTCTTCGCTGAACTCGGTGCGGAAGTGCATGACCTTGTCGGAAAGAAACTCATCATTGGTCAGGAACATGATGGTCTTGTCCTGATTCTTGACCTCAGTGCCAAAGCTCCAGACGTTTCCCTTCACCTGCATGGGTACTTCCCGCGGAGAATCGTCTTTGTCGACCCCGAAGAACTTGTAGGTCTTGTTCGCCTCGTCATAGGTATACACGGACAAGCTATTGCTGACGCCGTTGACGCCGTTCATCAGGTGGTCGCACAAGATGAACCCGTGATGTGGCGACCACGTGCATGTCATCTCAGAGGTCACGGAAGCGGCCTCGCTGTAAGGCGTGGTCATCACCTGGGTCTGGGACTCCCAAGTTCCGACCCAGACATCCATCTTGGTTAACTCCGGAGCAATCGGGGGGACTGCCAAATGATCGCTGGCAAGCGCGAGCGTGCTGGCGGCAACTACCGCAAAATAAATCCCTCGTAGGAAATTCTTACGCATCCCATCCCCTTGCTCTGCTGTGAGAAACGAGCTGATGATACAACTTTTAGGGGATGGTTGAACAATATTCGCTGCAGACAATTGGTACCCATAGCACCAAAAGTGCTTGCGCTCCGGTAACGTAACGTAACAAATACCCGGCTTGGCTACTGGTGTTTTTGCATTATTTGGTCGAGAACCTGGCGTGAGGGACGTACCCGCGACTCCGGAAGAGTGGCCAGGGGCTCGCTCACCAGGTTTAGCATGTCGGTGAAGCTGGGCTTGGCAGTATCGACGTAAAAGACCCCGGTCAAGACCTCACCCTTCTCATGGGCCTCCATCAGCGCGGTCACCGCACCGATGCGGTTGGTCGGGTTGTAGTCGGGATGGAGCTTGCGCAGCCGCATGTGGGATCCGTCGTGCATTTCCACGTCTAGGGTCGTTCCCGGGTCGTAATCGACGGAGATCTCCTCGAACGAGGGCACAAAGCCCACCTCGTTCACCGCCTCTTCGTGCTCTTGAACATATTTGTAGCTCTTGGTCGATCCCTCGTGGTCATTGAAGGTAACGCAGGGAGAGATCACGTCGAGCATGACCGTGCCCCGGTGAGCAATCGCCGCCTTGAGCATGGCCGACAGTTGCTTCTTGTCCCCGGAGAAGGACCGGCCCACAAAGGTGGCGCCCAGTTCTACCGCCATCACACAAGTGTCGATGGGCGGCAGGTCGTTCACCACCCCGGTTTTGAGCGTGGAACCGAGGTCGGCGGTAGCCGAGAACTGCCCCTTGGTTAACCCGTAAACTCCATTGTCTTCAATGATATAGATCAGAGGGAGGTTGCGCCGCATGAGGTGGGCAAACTGCCCAAAACCGATGGAGGCCGTGTCACCGTCACCGCTCACCCCGAGACCCATCATGGTGTGATTCGCCATCAGCGCGCCTGTGGCCACCGAGGGCATGCGCCCGTGGACGCTGTTAAAGCTGTGCGAGCGGCTCATGAAATAGGCCGGGGTCTTAGAGGAGCAGCCAATGCCCGAGAGCTTCATGACTCGCTCTGGCGCGACACCCATCTCATACATGGCGTCGACAATGCGCTCCGAAATGGCATTGTGCCCACATCCGGCGCAGAGGGTCGTCTTGCCTCCGCGATAGTCCAGTACCTGCAGGCCAAGACGGTTCTTTTTAGGACCAGGAGCTACCGGTGGATTTAGAGTCGTGGCCATTAGATTTCCTCCTGCAGAACCAGCTTGTCGGTCACGGTGCGCGCATCGAGCGGCAAGCCGTCGAAGTGGCGAATGCTTCTTAATTTGGGGATCTCGGCAGCAGGAAGGTCCAGCTTGAGCAGACTCAGCATTTGCCCGTCGCGATTCTGCTCGATCACATAGATCTTGCTATGGGAGGCCACAAAAGCATGCACCTCGGAGGAAAAGGGGAAGGCCCGGATCCGCATATAGTCGGTTTCCAGCCCGTATTCCTTCTTCAGCTGATCACGGCTCTCGCGCACCGCGAAATCAGAGCTTCCATAGGCAATCAGTCCAATTTTGGATTTGCCCGTCTGCACTATTTCCGGTGCAGGAACCAGGGTCCGCGCGGTTTGGAACTTCCGGTCCAGCCGCTCCATCAGGTTCTGGTAATCGTCCGGCCGCTCGGTATAGAGTGCCTTCTCGTTGTGGCCGCTGCCACGGGTGAAATAGGCAGCCTTGGGATGGTCGGTTCCCGGGCAGGGTGCGATATGGAATCGCATCTCCATCCACATCTTTATAGCGTTCGAATCCACCTAACCGCTCCAGATCTTCTTTGGAGAGAATCTTGCCCCGCTTCAAAGGCTTCTCGGGGTAGACGAACGGATCGGACATCCAGTTGTTCATGCCGATGTCGAGGTCGGAAAGAACGAAGACAGGCGTCTGCAGTTGTTCGGTGAGGTCGAAGGCCTCCATCGCGAATTGATAGCACTCGGTAACCGAAGCAGGCAGCAACATGACGTGCTTGGTGTCACCGTGCGAAAGATAGGCAATCGAGAGCAGATCCCCCTGCATGGTGCGCGTCGGCATACCGGTGGAAGGGCCAACCCGCTGAATATCGAAGATGACACCTGGAATCTCAGAAAAATAACCCAGGCCGGCAAACTCCGCCATGAGCGAAATGCCGGGACCTGAAGTAGACGTCATGGAACGCGCCCCGGCCCAGCCCGCGCCCAGCACCATACCGATCGCGGCCAGTTCGTCTTCTGCCTGCACGATGGCGAAATTCGCTTTGCCATCAGGCTCGATGCGGTATTTCTTCATGAAGTCGATGAGACTTTCGACCACCGAAGACGACGGTGTGATGGGATACCAGGTCACCACCGTGACCCCGGCAAACATCGCGCCCAGAGCGGCCGCGGCGTTGCCGTCAATGATGATCTTACCCTCGGTCGCATGCATGGGCTCAAGCGCCAGGGGGTCCTGCTTGGTCAGAGATTTTTGGGCAAACTCGTAGCCGGCTTTGATCGCTCCCCAATTCAGATCGGCGGCCTTCTGCTTCTTGGCAAACTGGCGCCGCACAGCATTTTCGACCGCGACCATATCCATCGCCAGTAGCTGCGCCACCACGCCCACATAGATCATGTTGCGCACCAGCTTGCGCAGTTTGGCTTCAGGACAAACCGCAGCTGTCAGCTTGTCAAAAGGGACCGGATAGCAGACGACGTCCTCGCGATACTGCTTGAGGTTCAAGGCCTCGTCGTAGATGGCGGCAGCGCCGGCGGGCAGCGAAAGAATGTCTTCCTTGGCTGTTTCAGAATTCATCGCCACCAGGAGTTCGATTTCGCGCTTGCGCGCGACATAGCCCTGTTTGCTGGCGCGAATGGTGTACCAGGTGGGCAAGCCTGCGATGTTGGATGGGAAGAGGTTCTTTCCGCTTACCGGGATCCCCATCCCGAATATGCTCTTGAGCAGCACCAGGTTGGCAGACTGCGACCCGGACCCATTAACGGTCGCTACCTGGATGCTGAAGTCATTTACGATCCGCTTGGATACTGGCGTTTGCAGAACCGCTGAGCTACCCGCTCCGGGCGCTCCGACGGCAACGTCTCCTGTCGCCATTTTGGCAGGATTCCTTCCCCGATGAATTGAGCGGCACCATCGCCGGCCAGGCTTTTTGACTACGCCTGAATCAAGAAGGACCCTGATCTCCGCTCAGAACATTATAAGTCAGTGAATTCCCCCGCCTTTGTCCGTGGCGCTTAATGGCTCTAATTCGCCACTGGGCGGAAATAACTCTTGTGTTAATGGCGATTAAGCAATTTGGGGATTGCCACAAATCCCGTTTTGATACGTTCTCAGCCGGTGTGGGAAACAAGGGATGTCATTTTTTAACTGCCGACCTGCCGGCACAAATTCCGGGTTCAGTCGGGAACTACAATCATGGAATGCTTCTTGAAGGTGTTTTTGCCGCGGTAACCACGTGTTTCTATCCAGACGGACGGCCCTACTGGCGCAAGCTGGAACACAATGTTGATCGCTATTCCCGCACTCCACTGAGCGGCCTGGTGATGCTGGGCTCGACCGGAGAAGCGGTCATGTTAAGCGAGGAAGAGTCGCGAGAGGCGCTGCGGGTGGCCCGGGCGGCGACGGCGCCGGATAAGGTATTGCTCGCCGGGGTCGGCCGGGAAAGCGTATTTGAAACCCTGCGCATGGCGGACTACGCAGCCGCGCTCGATTACGATGCCATCCTGGTCCGTACTCCGCACTACTACCGCAAGCAGATGCGGAACCGCGAGATGCTGACTTACTACCAGGCGGTCGCCGACCGTTCTCCTCTGCCGGTGCTTCTTTACAGCGTGCCGGGTTGCACGGCCTACGACCTGCCGGTCGAAGTAGTCGCTGAACTGGTCATGCATCCGAATATCGTGGGCATGAAGGACTCCAGCGGCAACGTGGATCGGATCGCGCAACTGGTCCACGCCACGCGCTCCTCCAGGAAGCGCAGCGTTCCGGTAACCACCGTGTTTTCAGCGGTTACAAACCGAATGCTAAGGCATTCGGTGCAGCCTGAGAGCTCAGCACAGCCGACTTTTGTGACTGCTGACCAGCTCGGCTCTGGTCAGACCGCGCTGGCGGTGACGCCGCCCCGGCCGGCGCTAAAGACTCGTTCGAAGGAAGTGGGCTTTCAGCTGCTCTGTGGCTCTGCCCAGACGCTCTACCCCTCGCTCGAAGCGGGAGCCACGGGTGGTGTGCTTGCACTGGCAACCTTCGCCCCTCAAGCCTGCCAGGAGGTCTACACCGCGTGGAAGGAGAACGATGCGGTTCTGGCGGCGGACAAGCAGCGGCGCATCGTACGTGCAGGAATCGAAGTTTGCGGCCAAATGGGGATTCCAGGCGTAAAGTACGCGTTGGACCTGAACGGCTATTACGGAGGCCGGCCCAGGATGCCTCTACTGCCCCTGGTTGCGGAAGAGCAGCGGTTGGTCGAAGAACTGACCTTCGATATTCGCAACTGAAGTGGCAGGCTGCAGAAAGCTCATGTTTTGACGGTACGGCTTCTTAGCGAACCCGAGGACTGGCGTCCTGGGGCATTCTCAGCCGTCCCTGCGGGACTGATCTCAGTGGGGATGTATACCCAGGACTGACGTCCTTGGCTACTCTCAGCCGTCCCTACGGGACTCAATTGGGAGAATGTCGTTTCATCCCCTACCGGTTTTTTCCGCAACCCATTAGTGCGCGACGACCGGCTCCCGGCGCAATTCCTGTAGGGCATTGACGGTAATCCGGCGCCTCTGGGTCGCGGCAATTCCCTCTGCCGCTGCCCGAGCCGCCGCAATGGTAGTAATGGTGGAGATTCTCTGCGTCACCGCCGCTCGCCGAATTGCTTTCTCGTCAAAGAACGTGTCCTGGCCGTGCGGCGTGTTCACGATCAAGTGAATACGCTCACCCTTGATCAGGTCGACTACGTTCGGTCGGCCCTCCTTGACCTTGTACACGCGCTCGACAACCAAGCCGGCCCGCTCCAACACATCGGCCGTACCCTGCGTGGCTACCAGGTGAAAACCCAGTTCCACGTACTGACGGGCAAGGTCCACGACCACTGCCTTGTCGCGGTCATTCACGCTGAAGAAGACTGTGCCCTTTACCGGCAGGACCTGTCCGGCGGAAAGCTGTGCTTTGGCAAAGGCTTCGCCAAAATTGTCAGCCACCCCCATTACTTCCCCGGTCGACTTCATCTCTGGTCCAAGTACTGTATCTACACCAGGAAACTTGTTCCAGGGAAAGACCGGTGACTTGACGAAAAAGTGACTGCCCGTCGCGAGGTCCGTGCGCTCGGCAACCTGCTCCGGCATCAACTCGCGCAAAGTGCGTCCCGTCATCAGGCGCGCAGCCATCTTGGCCAACGGCACGCCCGTCGCCTTGGAGACATAGGGTACGGTTCGGGAAGCACGTGGATTCACTTCGATGACGAAAACCTTATCCGGTTCGCCGGACTTGCGCTGAATCGCGAATTGCAGGTTAACCAGGCCGACCACGTTCAGAGCCAGCGCTAGCTTGCGCGTGTACGTCCGAATTGTATCCAGCGTAGAGGGCGCCAGATCCGCCGCAGGCAGCACGCAGGAAGAGTCGCCGGAATGAATGCCTGCTTCCTCAATATGCTGCATGATCCCGGCAATCACCACGTCTCTGCCGTCACACAACGCGTCCACGTCGACTTCCACCGCATCCTCGAGAAAGTGGTCGACCAGTACGGGGCGTTCCCGAGAGTACTCCACCGCTTCCTTCATATAGCGGCTTACCGCATCGGCGTCATACGCAATCACCATCGCCCGGCCGCCCAGCACGTAGGAGGGCCGCACCAGCACGGGATAGCCAACGCGTTCCGCGCCTTCCACCGCTTCTTCGATGGTGGTCACCATCGCGCCCGGAGGCTGAGGAATATTCAGATCCTCCAACAACCGGCCAAAGCGCTTGCGGTCTTCAGCCAGATCGATGGACTCGGGAGAAGTGCCCAGGATCTTTATGCCGGCGGCCTTCAGCGGAATCGCAAGATTCAACGGAGTCTGTCCGCCGAACTGCACGATCATCCCAATGTCAGCGCCTGAAGAGGCCTCGTGCTCGTAGACGGCCAAAACATCTTCGAAGGTGAGGGGTTCGAAATACAACCGGTCGCTGGTGTCGTAGTCGGTCGAGACCGTCTCCGGATTGCAGTTGACCATGATGGTTTCGTAATCGTCTTCGCGGAGCGCAAACGCCGCATGGCAGCAGCAGTAATCGAACTCGATGCCCTGCCCGATGCGGTTCGGCCCGCTGCCCAGAATAATGACTTTGCGTCTCGCCGTTGGCGGGGCTTCATCTTCCTCTTCATAGGTGGAGTAGAGGTAAGGCGTGTCGCTATCGAATTCGGCCGCGCATGTATCCACTTTCTTGAACACCGGCGTGACGCCGTGGCGCAGCCGTAGTTCCCGAACCGGAACCGCTCCATTCATGCCATCGAGGTTCCATTCTTCGGCAATCCTGGCATCGGAAATGCCCATGCGCTTAACCTTGCGCAGGAAATCGGCCGGCATGGTTTCCAGCGAATAGTCGGCCAGCTTCTGAATGGTCTCCGTAACCTCCTTGATCTGGTAGAGGAACCATGGATCCATCGACGTCATGCGGGCTACTTCCCGCACGGAGAGCCCGCTCCGCAAGGCATAACGGATGTAGTTCAGCCTCTCCGGTTGTGGGGTCACCAGGCGCTGCGTCAGCCGGCGCGGCTCAATCACCTCCGACCGTATGCTCTTGCCCGTGTCCAGCGAACGGAGTGCCTTCATCAATGCTTCTTTGAAGGTGCGGCCCAGAGCCATCACCTCGCCCACAGATTTCATCTGCGGTCCCAGGTTCTCATCCGCCCCAGGGAATTTCTCGAACTGCCACTTGGGAATCTTGACGACTACGTAATCGATGGAAGGCTCGAAACACGATGGCGTCTTTTGTGTGATGTCGTTAGGAATCTCATCGAGCGTGTAGCCAACGGCCAGCTTGGCGGCGATTTTGGCGATGGGAAAGCCCGTCGCTTTTGAAGCCAGCGCCGAGGATCGCGATACCCGCGGATTCATCTCAATGACCGTCATCCGCCCGGTCGCTGGGTTGACTGCGAACTGCACGTTGGACCCACCGGTCTCGACACCAATTTCGCGCATCACGCGGATCGCGGCGTCGCGCATCGATTGGTATTCGCGATCAGTCAAGGTCTGGGCCGGCGCTACGGTGATCGAATCGCCGGTGTGCACGCCCATCGGGTCCATGTTCTCGATGGAGCAGATGATGATGACGTTGTCGGCGAGATCCCGCATCACTTCGAGCTCGTACTCTTTCCATCCCAGCACTGACTCTTCGATCAGACACTCGTGCACGGGAGAAAGATCGAGGCCGCGACCCAGAATATCCATCAGCTCTTCGCGGTTGTAGGCCAAGCCGCCGCCTGAGCCGCCCAAAGTAAAGGACGGCCGGATGATGACCGGAAAGCCGATCTTGGCGGCAAACTCCGCGCCATCGCGAATGTTGTTGACCAGCGCGGAGCGCGGGACATCGAGCCCGATGCGCGCCATGGCGTCCTTGAACAGGAGCCGGTCTTCGGCCTTCTTGATAGCTTCGAGCCGGGCGCCAATCATTTCCACGTCGTATTTGTCGAGGATGCCTGCATCGGCAAGATCGACTGCGAGATTCAGAGCCGTCTGCCCGCCCACAGTGGGCAGCAGCGCGAATTTGCCGATGCGTTGGCCGTTGTCATCGGTCATCCGCTCGCACTCCCGGCGGATGATCTCTTCGACATACTCCCGGGTCAAGGGCTCGATATACGTGCGGTCAGCGAGTTCGGGATCGGTCATGATGGTGGCTGGATTGGAATTCACCAGCACCACCTCGTAACCTTCGGCCTTGAGCGCCTTGCAGGCCTGCGTGCCGGAGTAGTCGAACTCCGCTGACTGCCCAATCACGATCGGACCCGATCCGATCACAAGAATTTTCGTTATATCGTTCCTGCGTGGCATTTGCTTGACTCATCTTCGACGTTTGTTTCGCTTACAGGCAGCGGGCGTCGATCCCCTGGTGGCAGCTAAGCGCGAGCGGTGTCTTTAACGTTTCCACTCTTCCATCATTTTTCGGAAGTCCCGGAAGAGGTAGTTGGAGTCGTGGGGGCCGGGGCTGGCCTCCGGATGGTATTGCACACTGAACAATGGCATCGTGCGATGGCGCAGACCTTCCAGCGTGTTGTCGTTCAGGTCGACGTGGGTAAGCTCGACCTCACTCTGGTTGATCGAATCCGGATCGACAGCAAAGTTATGGTTGTGCGCGGTGATCTCCACTTTGCCCGTCTGGGTCTGCTGTACCGGGTGGTTTCCGCCGTGGTGGCCGAACTTCAGTTTGTAGGTCTTGCCGCCAAGGGCCAAGCCGATCAACTGATGACCAAGGCAGATGCCAAACATCGGCCTGCGTCCAACCAGCTTGCGGATATTCTCCTGGGCGTAGGTGACTGGCTCCGGATCGCCCGGCCCATTGGAGAGAAAAATTCCGTCGGGCTTCAAGTCGAGCACATCCTCCGCCGAGGTTTCCGCCGGCACCACGGTCACCCGGCAAGCTTCCCGCGCCAGCATGCGCAGGATGTTGTGCTTGATGCCAAAGTCATAGGCCACCACATGCAAATCAGGTTGGGGTAGCTTAAGGCTCTCGTCTCCCTGCTGCAAAGGATCCCCGTCGAAATTTCGCCGGTCGTTACAGTCCCACTCGTAAGCAGCCTTGGTGCTTACCACCTTGGCCAGATCGGTGCCATCCATCTTGCGGATGCCGCGGGCCTTCAGGATAAGCTTGTCCGGATCCGTCTCGAGCGAGGAAATGACTCCGCGCAGCGCACCATGGGTGCGCAGATGACGAACCACAGCGCGAGTGTCAATCTCTGCGATTACAGGAACGTTAAAGCGTTCCAGGTATTCTTCCGTCACTTGCTGCGAGCGCCAATTGGAGCTTATGGGCGAGAACTCGCGCGTCACCAAGCCCTCGATATACGGGCGGCTAGCCTCGTTGTCGGCGGCGTTGGTGCCGTAGTTTCCGATTTGTGGATTGGTCAGGACAACAATCTGTCCAGCGTAAGAGGGATCGGTGAAGATTTCCTGGTAGCCTGTCAGGGCGGTATTGAAAACCACTTCGCCAAAACATTCACGTTTGGCGCCATAGCTCTCACCGCGGAAGATGCGCCCGTCTTCGAGCGCGAGGATTGCCTGCATGGCTTCTCCGTCGAGTGGATTTAGTCAAGTTTAACAGGTATCCCCGGATTCCCTACTGCCCGGCACAACCAATATCGTGCCTGCACTCCTGCCGCCCGGGTGTGCCGGATCCGGCGTGAACCGCTTAGTGGATGACGCCCATATCCTCTGCCGGCCAATAGACAAACGCTGCCTTGCCGTAGATCAGATCCCGCGGCACCGGTCCAAAGTCGCGGCTGTCACTCGAAATCGAGCGATGATCGCCCATGACGAAATACTGATCGGGCTGAATCACCATCACATCCTGCGATCGGCTGTCGTGAAACCTTCTGGGCACGTAGGGCTCAGGCAGCAGCCTGCCGTTGATGTAAGTGCGACCATCGTCGATACGCAGCTCATCACCCGGCACTGCGATCACGCGCTTGATATAGCTCTTCTGCGGATCACGCGGATAGTGAAAAACGACGACGTCGCCGCGATGAATTTCCGCGAAGTGGTAAACGAACTTATTAATGAACAGCCGGTCCTGATCTCCCAGGCGGGGCAGCATGCTGGTGCCCTCCACCCGTACCGGCTGATACAGAAAGGTGATGATGAAAAAAGAGACTGCGAGCGAAAACAGCATGTCGCGTCCCCAGAGCCAAAAACTTCGTCCTGGCAACTCCGGCGGCGCCTGAGGCAAGACCTCTTGCTGTGTGGCTGACTCAGGCCCACTCTTATCTTCTTCTGGGTTCATCGATCATCCCAATGATTCACTCGTAAAGGACTCAGTCGCAGCCCGGGCTGCCGAAGGGACACAGAATTCGCTGCTTCCGCATGGGTTGCTGTTGGGTGGCGGGAACCATTTGCGCCTGCCCATTCCCTTGGTTGCTACCGGCCAGTTGCGATTGTTGCAAAACCAACGGCCGCTGCAAAACCATCTCCACCGATGTCCCCGAAGGAATCACAATATCATTGCCCCGTGTGAAGAGAGTGTAGATGGCGCCCGCAGCCGCTCCGGCGAGCGAACCGTAGCCAATCCCTTTTCCCAGATCTCCCGATGCAGCGCCTCCGATCACGCCGCCCTCGGCGCCGATGGCCGCCCCCTTTGCTATATTGCCCAGGTCGCGCCCCTTGTTCCCTGCCTGCTCCACTGTGCCTTCACTATCCTTCACCTTGGGGCCATCAGACCCCGGCAGGCTATTCAGGACACCCGGAACTTCGACCACGGATCCATTAGGGAAAATCATGGTGGTAAAGTGCAGGTCGATTTGCGCCCGCCCTTTTACCCGGCCCGGCCGTACTACGCGGTCCACAACACCCTGCACATATACACCAGCCGGGATCATAATCCGCGAGCTGCCCACCACAGGGAAAGAAGAAATCAGGTAGACGCCATCTCCCTGCTGAGCGGTCTTGGTATTGATCCCGCTTTTCAGGGAGAGCAGGACTTTAGTGCCTGCGGGAACGGTGAAGGTCTGGGATGGTGCCTCGGCGGGAGAGGTGCGGGCGTTGCGGCAGGAGGTGCGGGCGTTGCGGCAGGAGATGCGCTGGAAACTGCAGTTGTCGTTTGCCCATGTCCCAGTGCAGTTGCCATGCCAGCGAGCAGCCCGACTACGACGAACTTCTCGCAAACCTTCATCCTGCCAACCTCAGGTCATAAGTATAGACGGCTGGGAATAGCGTTGGGCGAGCGGCACACCTGGGATTTGTGCCGAAGTGGGGCACCTCAGGGCCTGGTCAGCTAACATAGGTCGAGCTTGGAGAAAGGACAACTGCCCGGGCCTTACGTTTGCGCTCGTCACCTAGACTACGCAAACTATGGCTTAGTTACACAAACCGATGGGTCCGCCCCAGGTAACAGTTCCCTCCTCCGCTTCCGCACAGCGCTATCGGTTTGCCGCCGCCTACTCGATCCTCGAGCAGGCGACTTCGCAGCGGGCTTTCCCTGGGGCAGCGTTTGGCGTGCTTTTGCGGGGAAAGGTGCTAGCGCTGGATGGCGTTGGCGGCTTTGCCTATGATCCATCAAGCGGCGCAGTGAACGTTTCCACCGTATACGACTTGGCCAGCGTCACCAAGGTGATCGCGACCACTTCGATGGCCATGCTGCTTTACCAGAAGGGGCAGCTCTCGCTCGACCAGTCCCTGGCACAGATTTTACCCGCCTTCGCGCAAGGCGAAACTGTCGGCGGCGCGCGACACCAGGTGACGCTACGCATGCTGCTGGCGCATAGCTCAGGTTTAGCCGGCTACGTTCGCCTCTTCGAGACCGCTCGAGATCGTGAGGAACTGCTCGATGCCTGCCTTCGTTTGCCGCTCGAAGCGGCACCGGGAAGCCGTTCCGAGTATTCCGATCCAGGCTTCATCTTGCTCGGGCACGCCCTGGAAGTCCTTGCCGGCGAACACCTGGAAGACTTCTGCGCGCGCGAGGTTTTCACTCCATTGGGTATGACCAGCACTTGCTTCCGGCCACCGGCTGATTGGCGATCCGCCATCCCTCCCACCGAAGAGGACTTGACCTTCCGACACCGCGTCATTCAGGGAGAGGTCCAGGATGAAAACTGCTTTGTCCTGGGGGGAGCATCCGGCCATGCCGGCCTCTTCTCCAATGCACTAGATCCGTTGCTTTATGCGCAGTGCTTGCTCGAAGGGCAACTCTTCACGCCCGAGACGATTCGGCTCTTCACCACCCGCGCCCTCCCGGCGGATAGCTCCCGTGCGCTGGGATGGGATACGCCCTCCCAGCCTTCCTCTTCCGGCAGGTTCTTCAGCCGCCACTCAGCCGGCCATCTCGGCTACGCTGGAACTTCCCTCTGGATCGACTTTGAGCACGAACTCGCCGTTGTGCTGCTTACCAATCGCACCTGGCCACACCGCCAGAGCCAGGCCATTCGTACTATCCGTCCTGCCTTCCACGATGCCGTCGTTGAAAACATTGGACAAGAGTGGGACTAAATTGCCATAACCCAAAAGTGTTTGCGTGGATGGCACGTTACGCCCTAATTTCAGAGCAAAGTAGTGTCAGTTGGAGATAAAATCATGTAGTTGAGTGGGAGCTGAGTAAACCAACATGGCCACAACAAGTACTTTTCACACGGAGACAGGCACCGGCAGCGAGTCAGGTAACGACCAGCCGCAAGACCTGCACGATCTGACGACAGAAAGTTCTAACGAAGCCTCGATGGGCTTCGATACTAAATCTGCCCTCGAAATTGCACGCATCATCAACCACGAAGACTCAAAGATTGCAGCCGCTGTTAAGAAGTCTTTACCCGAAATTGCTTTGGTCATCGACATGGTGGCGCGCAGCCTCCGCGATGGAGGACGCCTGATTTACGTAGGCGCCGGTTCCAGCGGACGCATCGCTGGTCTCGACTCTTCCGAATGTCCGCCGACCTTTTCTACCCCGCCGCAAAGCGTCCAGTACATCATGGCGGGAGGCCCCAAGGCTCTGGCATCGGCAGTCGAAGTGAATGAAGATTCAACCGAGCTGGGACAGCGTGATATTGCCCGTCGTCGCCCGACTCGCAAAGACGTGGTCATTGGTCTCTCTTCGAGTGGCCGCACGCCTTACGTAGTAGCCGCGGTGGAGTATGCCCGCGCTCGCGGCGCCAAGACCGCCGCCGTAACTTGCAATCACAACACACCGCTTTCCTCCGCCGCGGACATCTGCATCGTTGCTGAAGTGGGACCGGAAGTCGTCTCCGGTTCGACACGGATGAAGGCCGCTACGGCGCAGAAGATGGTGCTGAACATGATCACCACCGGCGCCATGACCCGGCTTGGCTACGTCTACGACAACCTCATGGTCAATGTGCATATGCAGAACACCAAATTGGTGGAGCGCGGCATCAGCATTTTGATGCGCGCCTGCAAGATCGACCGCGAGCGGGCCGTGCTCACTATCAAGTCTGCCGGGCGCAGCGTGCCCGTCGCCCTGGTAATGCTCAAGGCGGGAGTCGACAAGCCAGAAGCAGTGCGTCGCCTGGCTAAGTCGGACGGTAATGTACGGTTGGCTATCGAAGATACAACGCTCGAGTTATAGAACTAAGACACACCTAAGGAGCACCCCCGGGCCCTCATGGATAAGTTTGTTATTCGCGGCGGTAACCCGCTGCTCGGAACGATTCGGGTAAGCGGAGCCAAAAACTCCGCCCTGCCCTGCATGGCCGCCGCGATTCTCACCGAAGACGAAGTAATCCTGGAGAATATTCCCCAGGTCCGCGACATTGAGACAGAGCGGAGACTGCTGACTTCGATGGGCGCCGAGGTCGAACTCGGCTACGGCCGCGCACAGCATCGCACCACCATCAGCTGTCGCGTCCTCTCGGACCCCACCGCCAAGTACGAAATCGTCAAGACCATGCGTGCTTCTTCGCTGGTATTGGGTCCCCTGGTCGCACGCTGTGGACTTGCGCGCGTAGCCCAGCCTGGCGGTTGCGCCATTGGGGATCGCCCGATCGATTTGCACCTCAAAGGCCTGGAAGCCATGGGCGCAACCATCGTGCAGGAACACGGCTATCTGGAGGCGCGCGCCGAGAGACTGCATGGCGCGCACATCGTCTTCGACAAGATCACGGTGACCGGCACCGAAGACCTGCTGATGGCGGCTGTTCTGGCTGACGGCGACACGCTGATGGAAAATTGCGCGCGCGAGCCCGAGGTAACCGACTTGGCCGCTCTGCTGGTGGCCATGGGCGCGAATATTCAGGGCGCAGGCACGGCGACCATCCGGGTTAAGGGCGTCAACAAGCTACACGGCGCCAAGCATCGCATTAATCCTGACCGCATCGAAGCCGGCACGTTTCTGGTGGCCGGTGCTATCAGCGGCGGCGACCTGGTGGTGGCAAATTGTCAGCCGGCGCATCTTTCCGCCCTCGTTGGCAAGCTCGAAGCTTGTGGAGTTCGCGTCACACCCATGGGCTCCGATTCATTGCGCGTGCGCAGCGAAGGCAATCTGCAGGCGAACGATATCTCCACCGAAGAGTACCCCGGCTTCCCTACCGACATGCAGGCGCAATACATGGCGCTGGCCACCCAGGCCGAAGGCACCACTACGGTAGTGGAGAACATTTTCGAGAATCGCTTCATGCATGTGGGCGAGCTGGTGCGCATGGGAGCGAATATCAAGGTGGACGGGCGGACAGCGACCGTGCGCGGCAAGACGCCGCTCTCATCGGCAGTGGTCATGTGCTCTGATCTCCGTGCCTCGGCTTCCCTGGTAATTGCCGCATTGGTGGCCGACGGCGAGTCTATCCTTGACCGCGTCTACCACATCGACCGCGGATATGAGCGGATTGAAGAGAAGCTGCGCGGCGTTGGCGCACAGATCCGTCGCATGGGCGACCTCTTCCCTGATGGCAAGCGCGAGGTCGCAATGGCAGCTCAGGCTACCTAAACGTCTTCCTGCGACCCCGTCGGGCATTGTTGCATCCGATCGAGTATGCCAGACAAAGACGCTGCACTTCGCGATCACCTTGTTGAACTCCTCCGCGGCGGCAGTGCGCACGTCGACCTGCTTACTGCATTAAAGGGCTTCCCCGCAAAACTCTACGGCGCAAAGCCCGAGAATGCTCCACACTCCGGGTGGGAGCTTCTGGAACATACGCGCCTGGCACTGCATGATTTGTGGGATTTCTCCACCAACGACAAGTACGTGGAGAAGAAGTGGCCGGACGATTACTGGCCCGCGTCCGCCGAGCCACCTTCCAAAGAAGCGTGGCACGATTCGGTGAGAGGGCTCAAGGAAGACTTGGCGGCATTTGAAAAGCTGGTCAAGAACCCGAAAAGCAATCTGTACGCGCAAATTCCCTGGGGCGAGAAAAATCAGACGCTCCTGCGAGAGGTACTATTAGCCGCCGATCACAACAGCTACCACACCGGCGAGTTGGTATTCCTCCGCCGGCTCCTGGGTGCCTGGAAGAACTGAGATCGAAGCACACCCTAACCACGTATCGCGAATATGCGGATCTGTCAGGCTAAAGTCTTCTCTTAACTACGAAGGCCGGGTGCCCCATATCTCGCTCGTTTTTCGCGAGATGTGGGATTCCACGAAACTCAACGACCGTGTCTCGATTGGAAGAGGATATTGAGTTTTGCGGAATCCCACATCTCGCGAAAAACGAGCGAGATATGGGGACCCGGCCTTCGTGGTTAGGATATAAATCCTCAGGTTGGTCTCACTTCCAGCTCACAGCGAGCTGCCAGCGCATCTGCCGTTGAGCTGTCTTGCGCAGGACGCGCTCAAACTCTTCCATCTCCCGCAACACAGCCGGAGTCTCTGTTCCCAGCGCAGTCGGCGATGATTTCAGATGGTCGAGCAGGGTACACACAGTAATCAGGCCATCCTCGGGCGAAAACCACTGCGGAGGCGGCAACGTCTTGGCCCACTCCGGGTCACCCGCGCCTTCTTCCAGCAGCAGGGCCATGGAGTTTTCATCGGCGGAGAAGAACTCCAGCAGCGGCTTGACCCCAATGCGCTGTGCCATCTTCTCCAGAGCATCCTCGTTGCGAGCGAGCGCTCGGCCATTCACGAAGATGTCGAAGCCGGGGTCCTCACCTTCGACGACGATGTATAAAGTAGCGCCCATCGCCAGCAGTTTATCGCATCCTTGCGCGGGATTCGGTTGCCTTGCGCGATCAATTACCAACAAGGGAAACGGTATCGTCATCCTCAGCACGCGCGCGCATAACCAAGAGCAGGCAAACCAAGGCAATCGATGATCCGGCAATCATCCTGAACGACAAGCCGAGGCGCAGAAATAGGGCACTCTCGAATATCGCGACCAGGGGCTCGATCCATTGCACCGTTCCAACCCGGTACGCCTCCAGCCGCTGCAGCAGCCAGAAGTACGTGGCATAGGCGGGGGCGCCGGCCACAACCGCCAGAAAGGCCACCGCGCCAAGGGCGCTGCGATTCCATTGCGCCTGCTGCCCACTCTCCAACAGCAGACTGGCCACAAATAGCAGCAGCCCAGCCATGCCGAGCACCAACGCGGTGACCACGATGGGGTGCAGACTACCGAATTCGCGGCGAGCAACAATCGATGACGCGCCGATGGATGCCACAGCGAGCAGCACCACCGCCGCGCCACTGGCCTGCCCCAACGAGAACGTCGCGCCCAGTGCCACCACAATTCCTCCAAGCCCCACGACGGACGCTTGCATGGCAATGCGCGGCACATCCCTCCCGGCGAGGACTGGGGTCAGGAGTACTACCATCAGCGGCATAGCAGCAAATGATACCGCCACGGTGGCTGACGGGATCCGTGCCTGCGCCCAAAGCAAAAGCAGGAAGGGCACCACGATCATCGAGACCGAAACAATGAACACGAAGCCCAGGGCACCGCCGCGAGGCAATTTCAGCCGCTTCCGCAAAATCACCGGAACCCAGAGCAGTGCAGCCAGCAGGAAGCGTACGGCCGCTCCACGCAGAGGCGGAACATACTCGGCTAGAGCGCCCGCAGCCACCCATGTAGTACCCCAGACAATGCCCAACGCTGCAAACGCCACAGCATTTTTACTTCTGGTGCTTACGAAGCAACCGCCCTCAAGGCGGCTTTTCCACAAGAAAAGACGCACTTCGCTGCCCTTCCCGGTGCAAGAGTAGAAGTCAAAATGCTCAGCCAATGCTTCGTTGTTCTCGCATCCATCCCTGTTCACCGCAAAAGAAAAGGGGCTGCGTGTATACGCAACCCCTTAGCATTACTTAACCCTTTCAGACCGGCTACTGTGGTCCGCGACCGCCGCCACCACCAGAGCCACCGCCCGGACCACGGCCACGGCTGCGATGCCGCCGGCGTCGCTGCCCTGCGGGACCACCAGGACCACCGCCCGTTGACGGCCTGCGAGCCTCTACCGGTGCCGCATCCGACGTACCATCGGCGCGGTTGAAGTTGGGCTCGTCCCCGCCTTCGACAAAGGGCTCATCATCATCGAAGTCTTCCCCGCCCTCGATGGTAATGGTACTGGCGTTCGAAGTCGGCTGCCGCTCGACTGGGGATTGCGATTGCGCCCGGGGAGCACGCGGAGCCGGCGCTTCGCCGCCGCCGCTGTCTCCCGACCCGCCTCTCGACGGCTCAGGAAGCCCGAGCTTCTCGCGCTGTTCTTTGAGCAAAGCCTTACGCGAAAGCTTGATGCGATTGCCTTCGATGCCAAGAACCTTGACCAGCACCTGGTCCCCTTCGCGCAATTCGTCCTTCACATCTTTCACGCGATGCTCGGCAATTTCACTGATGTGCAACAAACCGTCGGTGCCGGGGAAGATCTCGACAAAAGCGCCGAACTCAGCCAGACGAACCACCTTGCCCAGGTAGGTCTTGCCTACTTCAGGCACCGCGGTCAGGTCGCTGATCATAGCCAACGCCTTCTTCAGACCTTCTTCATCGCTCGAGGCAACGTTCACGCGGCCCGTGTCGTCGACATCGATCTTGACGCCCGTGGCTTCGATGATGCCGCGAATCGTCTTGCCGCCCGGTCCGATCAAATCCCGAATCTTGTCGGTCGGTATCTGCAGAGTGTGAATCTGTGGAGCAAATTTCGACTTCTCGGTGTTCGAAGTAGCCTGTACCTCGTCCATCTTGTCCAGCAGGAACAAACGTCCGCGACGGGCCTGTTCGAGCGCCTCGCGCATGATCTGCCCGGTAACGCCGCTGATCTTGATGTCCATCTGAAGCGCGGTGATGCCTTCGCGCGTGCCCGCTACCTTGAAGTCCATGTCGCCGTAGTGGTCTTCTGCACCGGCAATGTCCGTAAGGATGGCATAGTCATCGCCCTCCTTGACCAATCCCATCGCCACACCGGCTACAGCTCCCTTGAGGGGGATGCCGGCGTTCATCAGGGCCAGACTCGCGCCGCAGACGCTGGCCATCGAGGAAGAACCATTCGATTCCAGAATGTCGGAGACCACACGCATGGTGTAAGGAGATTCGTCCTCACCGGGCAACACCGCGGAAATAGCACGCTCCGCTAGCGCGCCGTGGCCGATCTCACGCCGGCCTACTCCGGTCATGCGACCGACTTCGCCCACAGAGAACGGAGGGAAGTTGTAGTGCAGCATGAAACGCTTGCGCTGTTCTCCCTGGAAGGTCTCCAGGCGTTGCTGGTCGTCGGTGGTTCCCAGCGTTACGGTAACCAATGCCTGTGTCTCGCCGCGGGTAAACAATGCCGAGCCGTGAACACGCGGCAACACGCCCACTTCAATCGTGATCTCGCGAATCTGATCGAAGCTGCGCCGATCCGGCCGGATGCGATCCTTGGTGACTTGCTCGCGGAAGATTCTCTCCCGCATCACTTCGTAATACTTGGCCAGCTTCTTCTTGGCGTCCGCATCCCCTTCGGGCAGATCTTTCGCCAGCTCATCCTTGATTTGCTTGACCAGTGCATAGCTTTCCGCTTTGGGATGGGTTTTGGTGTCGAGTGCATCCTTCAACCGGTCGCCCACCTTAGCCTGCAACACCGCCAGGTACCCGTGATCAAACTCCACCGGAGGCACGACCCGCTTGGGCTTCCCTGCCTTGGCAACCAGTTCGTCGATTACGGCACAAATCTTCTTGATCTCGGCGTGGCCAAATTCAATGGCATCGACCACCGTATCCTCGGTAACGCCCGTGGCGCCGCTCTCAATCATCACCACGCCATCTTTGGTGGCCACGACGGTGATGTTCAACTTGCTCTCGAGCCGCTCGGCGTAAGTGGGGTTGACGATGAACTCACCATTCACCTGGCCCACGCGCACTGCGCCGATGGGGCCGCCAAACGGGATGTCCGAAAGCGCCAGGGCCGCTCCCGCGGCATTGATGCCGATCACGTCAGGATCGTTCTCTTTGTCCGCGGACATGACCAGGGCAATCACCTGGGTCTCATTGCGGAAATTTTTGGGGAACATGGGGCGAATGGGGCGGTCGATCTGGCGGCACGTAAGAACTTCACGCTCGCTGGGACGGCCTTCGCGCTTGATAAAGCCGCCGGGAATGCGGCCGCCGGCATAGGTGTACTCGCGGTAATCCACTGTCAGGGGGAAAAAATCGAGGCCTTCTTTGGGGTCCGGTGCAGCTACGGCGGTTGCCAGAACTACGTTGTCACCCTGGGTCACGAGCACGGCGCCAGAAGCCTGCTTGGCCATACGGCCTGTTTCAAAAGTCAATCGCTTGCCACCGGCAAGCTCGACAGTCACTTCCTGTTTCATAAAATCCTCATTTCGTATGTGCACATAGGGCGGGGCGCGAGGCGATGTCGCTGATCAAATGATGGGCGAGGCAATAGGCGGGAATCGCACCGGCGCGAGAGGCAAAGGACAGAGCGAGCGAATGAACGCAAGTGCGCTCATCACCGGCAACTGACCACGACGGACCAGCTGACATACGCTTTCCAGCCGGTGCAACCACGTATGCACCAGCCGTCTCAGCGTTCAGTCCGATCCAGTCTCTTCGCCTGATTGTGGGGTACAAGTTGCTCGCTTGTTACTTGCGGATGCCCAGCTTACCGATCACATCACGGTAGCGGTCAGAGTTGTTCGTCTTGAGATAGTCCAGTAGACGGCGGCGCTTACTCACCAGCATCAACAGACCGCGCCTTGAGGCGTGATCTTTCTTGTGAAGCTTGAAGTGCTCAGTCAGCTCGCCAATACGTTCACTGAGAATCGCAATCTGCACTTCCGGGCTACCCGTGTCACTGTCATGGGTGCGAAAGCGCGTAATAACTTCGGTCTTCTTTGCAGTTGCCAGCACGGCAGCGCTTTACTCCTCTACGTTTAAATCGAGTCCACTCTCTAAGTGTCTGACTAAGAATAACATGCATTCGATTGCGGCGTCCATGCAATGGAACCGCCAAGGTTCCCCATTTTGGCCTCAAAACAAGCTCCATCCCGTCATGTTGCTCAATCCAGGCCGTCTTCGAGGCGAACCGGCAAATGGCTCTGGCGCGGCGCGGGAAAGGCGCTTATTCCATCATCACCGTTCCGCCGCCGCCGGGATGGTTGCGATCAAGGAGAAAGGCCAGTGGCACCATCAGGATGGCGGCAAATGCCAGCACGTAGTAGACGTCCACATAAGCCAGGGCTTGGGTCTGCGCCTGAAGCTGGTCATAGATCTGGCCTTGGGCCAGGTGCAGCCCGTTGGCCTTCCCTGCCGTCGAGTCAAACGTGTGCCGCAAGGCGTCGATTTTCTGCTGATAATTGCCGTCCGCCAACGAGGTGTTCTTGGAAAGCACGCTCTGGTGCCACTGGGCCCGCTCCGTCACCAGGGCGTTGGTCAACGAGATGAGAATGCTGCCGCCAATGTTACGGACAAAGTTGATAAGGCCCGATACCTGGTTGTTTTTCTCCGGGGGAATTCCAAAATAGGCGGCCGTGGTCACGGAAATAAAAACAAAAGGAATGGCGACAATTTGGACAACGCGCAATTTCGACGCGAAGCCGAAGCTGATGAGCAGGCTAAGGTGCTTCGCGGTATAGAAATACCCGACGGCGAAGATGACGAACCCCATCGCAATCAGGTTCCGCGCCGGGAATCGGCTCACCGCCTGGCCGGCCATCGGCATCGCGATCAGCAATACCAGCCCTCCACCCGAAAGAGACAAACCTGCGATGGTTGCCGTGTAGCCGAGTTGTTGCTGCAGGAACTGCGGCTGCAGGACGGTAGTGGCATTGAGCAATCCCCCGGTCAGCAGCATGAGGAAGGCACAAACCGCAAAATTTTTGAACCTGAATAGCCGCAGGTCAATCAGGGGCTTCTCAACGCGGAATTCCCAAATGATCAAGGCTATGAACGCAACGATGAACGTGAAAGCAAAACCTGCGATGAAGTGAGAGCCAAACCAGTTCTTTTCCTCACCCTTATCGAGCGTGATCTGCAACGCCGCCATAGATACGATCAGCAGGCTCACGCCGATGTAGTCAATGCGGTAAAAGTTCTTCCGGTCGGCCTTTTGGTACGGAGGATCTTCTACCAGGCGGTTGGTGAGGAACAGCGCCAGGATGCCAACCGGGATGTTGATATAGAAAATCCAATGCCAGGAGTAGTTATCTGTGATCCATCCGCCCAGGGTGGGCCCGATCGACGGCGCCAGCACCGCTACCAACCCGTAAAGGGCAAAAGCAAGCCCGCGCTTGGACGGCTCGAACGAGTCAGCCATGATGGCCTGTGCCATGGGCTGCAAACCGCCGCCTCCCATTCCTTGAAACACGCGAAAGAGCAGCAGCAGGCCGAGGCTGGGAGCGATGCCGCACAAGAAGGAACTAATCGTGAAGATCACGATGCAGAGCATGAAGAAATTCTTCCGCCCGATCACGCTCGCGGCCCAGGCGCCCATAGGCAAGACAATCGCATTGGCTACCAGGTACGAGGTGAGCACCCAGGTGCTCTGATCGGCACTTGCCCCCAGGCTGCCTGCAATGTGGGGCAGCGCCACATTCGCGATCGAAGTGTCCAGCACCTCCATAAAGGCCGCTAGAGCGACCGTGGCGGCAATGAGCCAGGGATTGGTCTTGGGCCTCCATGCGTACATCGCCGCGTTGGCGGCGGACGCATTAGCAGTGGTGGTCGCCATCCTTCTCCTTGAACCAGTCAGATAGATGCGCGGCTGGACCGGATCGACGCCATTTCTGCACTTCCCATCCCGGATTTCCTGTCGAGGTTGGTCGCGTCGGCGAACCTATGCGCCTCTCTTTACGGAAAGGCGCACACGTGGTTCTGTCCAGTGCAACGCAGCAGGAAATCCGGGATGAGCCGTCGATCAAAGATGCTTGTTGAAAAAGGCCAGCGTCCTCGCCATGGCTTCCTTGGATGCGTTTTCGTTGTAGCTGGCGCGCATATCGCAATTGAATCCGTGACCGGCGTCATACCAATAGATCTCGACCTCCGGATGAGCCGCCTGCACCTTGGCGACCTCGGTCGCCGGAATATGATCGTCTTGTTTCCCGAAATGAAGCATGACAGGGACGAGCGGATTTTCTTGAGCGAAGCTCGAGATGTTGCCACCGTAGTAGCCGACAACTGCGGCTGGCGCCAACCGAGTGGCGCTCAACCAGGCCAGCGTTCCCCCGTAGCAGAAGCCAACCACTCCGGCTGGCTTCCCCGTCTCTTTGGAGGCATGTTGCAAGGCAGCATCGACATCCTTCACTGCATTGTCGATCCCGATCTTTTGCACGATGGCCATTCCCTTCTTCATGCTCTCGCCGTCGTAGCCCCAATCGACATTCCTTTCCACGCGGTCAAATAGTGCCGGGGCCACAGCGTAAAAACCTTCCCGCGCGAATCGATCCGCTACCGAACGAATATGCTGGTTGACTCCAAAAATCTCCTGCACCACGACCAGTCCCGCCCGAGGCTTACCCTCTGGTTGGGCCACATAGGCATCCAGTTCGTGACCGTCGCTGGCTTGCAGCTTCACTACTTTGCTCATACTTCTCCTCCGCTGGTTCGAACACTTCTGTAGGGTACATGGGCCCACGGCGCTCGATCATGAAGTTGCGTTAAGATCGGATTCGTGGCGCGGAAAGAACCCTGAAGCCGATTTCATCGGGAAAGGATTTAAGGAGCGGAAGGAGCTCCTTGCCCCTGTTTTTCCAGCGCCCAATAGCTAGTCCTGGCCACCACCCGTGCCCCCAGGTCGCGGGTGAGCCGGACATCCAGCACATGCAGTCCCGGAGTGTTGTCGGTGGGGCGAAAGCTCAGCAGATATCGATTGCGGGCATGTTTGGCGACCTCCTGTACCCGGGCTTCAAAGCCGCGCTCGGTAGTAAAGGGCGCATACTCCCCGCCACTCATCACGGCAATCTGCCGCGCCACGTTTTTGCGTACCGCCTGGATGGCCATCATCAGCGGCGTGAGCAGATCACCGACGGTCGCGCTCTGGCCCCCGTTCTTGAGATCGTGCAGCAAGAGAGCTTTGGAGGGAGAGAAAGCGACGCTCAGCACCAGCGTGTTGCTGATCCCGATCTGTTCCACTACCTTTTGCGCGTCCACATCGCGGCTGCCATGATCGCGAGTCTCGCTAATCAACAGCAGCACACGGCGGTAGTCCTTCGGCCTGTCTTCCAGCAGCTTCACCGAGAAGCCCACGGTGTCGAGAATAGCGGCCCCGCCGTCGCCCGGCTCGATGCGCTTCAACTCTCGACCGAGACGGTCGCCGTCTTTGGTGAAGGGCACCACTAGTTGCGGTTTGGAATCGAAACTGACGAAGGCCGCTTCGCTCGACCCACCTCCCAGAAAGAGATCGATCAAGGGAGCCAGTCGATTGATCTTTTCGAACTCCAGCGCCGCCATGCGGCCTTTCTCCACGGCCACCACAACGGATACAGGTTCGCTGTCCAGGTCATCGTCGACGTGGAGTTGTTGCGGCACGCCGTTGTCTGTCAATTGAAAATCGGTCGGCCCCAGGCCGTAGACAATCTCCCCCGATGGCATCTCGACCAGCGTTGGCACCAGTACTTCCGACGTTTCCACGCGAATCGTAGTTTCGGGTGAAGCGGCCTGCTGACCTTGCGCTTGCACGGCAAAGAGGAGCATGCAGGCAATCAGCGGGCGAAGGCGATGGGCAAGGCGATGCACAACGAGGTCAACAAGGCAGCCAAGACTCAAGTGGGTTGCCGGCGCCGCGTCCCGAAATTTCGCGTCCATCCGAGGAAACGCATCAGTTGCGCCCTCTCCTTCCAGAGAAAAAACCAGAAGTACGCTGCGTCGATGGTGTCAGCTTTGCGGCCGGAGTAGGTTTCGATACGCCATTTGAGGTATTCGCTTCGCCACGGCATGAGCCGATGGCCGCGCGTCGCATTCCACAAAAAGCGAAACGGCATGCCGGGGGCCTCTTAACCAGAGTATATCCGGGCGCTTATTCCTTAGGCTCCAGCATGTGGTCGATCAGCTTGCGGGCCACCTCTTCGGCACTGATGTTGTAGGTTCCATCGGCCACAGCCTTTTTCAGGCTCTCGATTTTTTCCCGCCGCGCATCATCAGTAAGGGGTTCGCCGCCGCTTGGCTGGCGCCCGCTTTCCTGAGCCTCACGTATCTCTATTTCGTTGGCTGGTTCAGCGGATTCTTCTGCAGGCCGCTTGACCATCCGCGGGTTGTCGAGGTGGTCCATAACGGACCTTCAGCCTAGCAGCAACAGCCATAGATAAAAAGGGAGCATTAGTAATTCGAGACCGATGAACAAAAGTCGAAGGAAACCTTGTCAACGAAGAGGCGGGCCTAAGTCGGACTGAGAACCAGAAGAGCAGCCATGCTCAAGGATCTACCCGCGCTCCGGGGAAGCTGAAGGCCGGCGGGAGGATGGATCCTGCCGGACCGGGTTGATGGGTTCCTGACGGGCTCCGAAATCAGCCAGGCGGGCGCGAAGATGCAGGACAGCGGACGCGTGAATTTGCGAGATCCTGGACTCCACCACACCCAGGATCAGGCCGATCTCCTTCATCGTCGTCTCTTCGTAGTAGTAAAGCGTCATGACCAGGCGCTCGCGTTCGGGCAGGTCGCCGATTGCGCCCGTCAGGCGCTCCCGCATCTCGGCGTGCAGATAGCGAAAGAGTGGATCATCTTCGGGCCGGTTCGGCAGGTACACCAGTTCCTCTTCGCCTGAGTCCTCTGAGCGCTCGGAATGCAGGGTACCGATCTCCAGGCCCTTCAGTTCCCCCAGCAACTGCTGGTAGGCTGCCAGATCGATGTGCAGTTGTTGGGCAATTTCGATGTCGTTTGGAGTACGCCCAAACTGGGCGGTCAACGTCTGGATCGCCTGCTCAATGGCCCGTCCCTTGCGCCTCAACTCCCGCGGACTCCAATCAAGCGTCCGCAGGCTGTCCAGAATTGCGCCCCGAATCCGGAATTGCGCGTAACTGCGAAACTGGACCTGCTTGGATGGGTCGAACTTACCGAAAGCATCCAGCAGACCGACCACTCCTGCACTGTAAAGGTCTTCGATCGGCACGTGTTGGGGCAGCCGCTCATGGATGCGCCGGGCAATGAAACGGACGATCGGTAGATGCTCGATCATGAGCAGTTCCTGTTCGGCGGTAAGCAGATCGCCTGGCCGGGGACCGAACGTTTTTGGCGCAGCGGCGACCGGAGCTTCCTTCTCCGCATCCTCGGATACGGCATGGTTCACTGCGCTCATATCTGGCGTTGCTGCTCCATTCCGCCGGGGACGCCTTTGACCTTTTCCTACTTCCTGCATAATCACCATCCAGCCAACATGGAGCCGAGTTCGGTTGAAGACCCGTAAAGCGCCGCCGAAGTACCATTGATTTGTTTGAGGAAAGGCCCAGGCTGCTTAACAATCCCATTCGTGCCGATTAACGAAAGCTTTGTGGTGATATCGGCATTGCCCAGGGAAACTCGACCTTTACCCCGTTTACTTTCCGGTGACTATTTGGCGGCTCAGCGAACGCTTGATCAGGGTCTCTTTCCCGCGTCGCATCTCTACCGTGCATCCGATTAACTCCTGCAACAAGCAGCGTAAGGACATAACTTCCGGCAAAGTCTCATAACGGGATAGATCAACCGATATTGGCCCAGAACGAGACACTTCCAGCCGCGCGGACTGGAGTACTCGGATCGGCCCATATAGGGCAATAAAACTTTTTTCCTAATTCGCTTTTTGTTCGCTATAATGCGGAAATGTCGGTAACTCGTAGGCAGAAAGAAGTACTCGACTTCATCAGCAATTTTGTGCAGCGCAACGGATACTCCCCTTCCTTTGAGGAGATTGCTCGCGGCTTAAGCCTTAAGTCGCTGGCCACCGTGCACAAACACATTACTAATCTGCAGAAGAAGGGCCTGCTGCAGCGCGCGCACAACCGCAGCCGCTCAATCGATGTGCTGCCGCCACGCAGCAAGACGAGACGCTCCGATCGGCTTCCGCTGCTAGGACGAATCGCCGCCGGTCTACCGGTCGAGGCATCGGAGACCAGCGAAAGCATCTCGTTGGGAGACGTGATTGGAAATCGCGAGGTTTTTGCGCTCCAGGTGCGCGGAGACTCCATGCGCGACGAGCACATCGTGGACGGCGACTATGTCCTGGTAGAGCACACCAGCACCGCGCGCCAAGGGGAGATCATCGTCGCCCTCGTCCGCGGTAGCGAGACCACGTTGAAGCGCTACTACATTGAGGGAACCATGGTCCGACTGCAGCCCTCAAATACCGAGATGGAGCCGATCTATGTGCCGCTCTCGCAGATCGCCATCCAGGGCCGGGTTCTTGGCGTGTTACGCCGCTACGCTTAGAGCATTTTCACTTCTTCCCGCGCTGTCGAACAGCGAGGTCGCTTTCCAGGCACCAGAAGTGAAAAGTCTGGGCATAAAAAAGCCCCGGTTTTACAACCGGGGCTCTCTCGTCTTTGAGCGGATCAGGCGCTAACGCTGCGATCAGCCGGCTGATCGATCAGCTTGCTGATGCTCTGGTCGATCTTATCTTTGGGAACAAACCCGACAATCTGCTCCGCTACCTTGCCACCCTTGAAAAGAAGCAGCGCCGGAATGCCGCGGATGCCATAACGCATCGGCGTGGCGGAGTTCCGATCCACATCCATCTTCATTACCTTGAGCTTGCCGCTGTACTGCACCGCGACCTCGTCCACGACGGGCGCCAATGCTCTGCACGGCCCGCACCAGGCAGCCCAAAAATCGACCAGAACAGGCTGCTCCGACTGCAGCACCTCCTGCTCAAACGTCGCATCATTCACTTCGAAGACCCCTGGTCCTGCCATGTTCCTCCTTCACTTCCTGGCTGAGCATAACATCCACGCCTCGGCCCTGAACAATGGATGCGGCTGGGGTTCAAAAGGTGCATACACCCCAAAAGCCAAAAGCGCCTGGGCCTCACGGCCACAGGCGCTAGAGCAGCCCTCCCCCAGAACTGCCCACGACGCGAAAATAGGACTTGGCCACAAGTCTTGTAAACAAAACTTAGGTAACAAAAAGGTAATAAATGAGGAAATCAAAGCGTTACCTTTTGATTAAGTGAGACTTAACCGCCAAGGCTTACCTCAGCGCTCCCAAAACGTAGCTGGGTAGCCAGGATTTCCACTGGACATACGGGTCGCGCGAGTTCCAGAATTGCGGCCTTTAGGGTCTCGTGCTGCGTTACCTCTGCTTCCGGATCTTGCGTCAGCAGCAACACCGCCGGACCCGCACCGCTTAGGGTCACCGACATCACTCCAAAGCTCCCGGCCAGAGGCAGCAGAGCCGGCAGCAAAGGACACAACTCCATCCGGTACGGCTGATGCAAGCGGTCTTGCGTGGCCAGGCGCATTAAATCCGCTCTGCCTAAGGCGAAGGCAGCAGTGAGCAAGGCTGCGCATTGCAGGTTAGCCACCACATCTTGCCGCTCGTAGCTCTTGGGCAGCATCCCGCGCGCTTTGGCCGTGGCCACCGGTGTGTCGGGGAGGACCAGGAGAGCATGCCAGTGTGCGGGCGGTGGAATGGAGACGATGGCCAGCTCCTGCGCATTCGCCGCAATCGTCAGGCCGCCATGCCAACAAGCCGCCACATTGTCCGGGTGCCCTTCGATCCGCACCGCCTGGTTGACGATTTTTGCGGCATCCCAATCGAGGTTCCCGAAAGCCGAGGCAAGAGCGACCGCAGCCAATCGCACCGCCGCCGAAGAACCGCACCCCATACCCACAGGAATTCCGTTACGCATGCTAATTTTCAGCGGCACAATCTCGCGCTGCTGCGCTGCCAATACCGACTCGTAGGTCTGAATCAGCAGGTTTCTGCTCAACCCGGCGCAGATATTCTGATTGCGCCCAGTGGCGGTAATCGAAAACTGGGGGGCGGGTGTGGCCTCGATCTCCAGGAAGAGTTCCAGGGCAAGAGCCATAGCGTCAAAGCCCGGGCCCAGGTTGGCCGAGGTGGCAGGAAGCCGCAGTCGAACAGTCTTCATGCTTGAATAGCCGCCTCAAGAACGCGAAGCACGGCATCGGAAGAGGCTTCGAGCGACAGGGTAGCCCGGCGCTTCTCGGCAACTTCCCGCTCCAGCCCCACAGTTTCTGCCGCAGTCAACAACTTCTCCCGATGAAAATCGATGGTGTACTCAGAATCCTTGAGCGTGTGGCCAGTGAGCAGAAGCACGACGGATTCGGAGCTATGGATCTTGCCTTGGCGAACCAGCTTTTTGAGGCCGCCCAGGGTCACGGCGGATGCCGGCTCGCAGCCGATGCCCTCTTGGCCAATCTCCGCCTTGGCCACAGCGATCTCGGCTTCGCTGACCTGTTCACAGTAGCCGCCGGTCTGGCGGATGACGCGCGCTGCCTTGCGCCAGGAAGCCGGGTTTCCTATACGGATGGCGGTAGCCCGGGTGTTAGCTTCCACCGGCTGAATCTCACTTCCATCATGGTTGAGCATGCTGAGGTAGAGCGGGTTCGCTCCCTCGGCTTGCACCACGGTGATTTTCGGTACCTTGCTGGTAAGTCCTAAATGCATCATTTCCAGAAAGCCCTTGCCCAGGGCGGATCCGTTGGCCAGATTTCCCCCGGGAACGATCACGTGGTCCGGAACCTGCCAGTCAAACTCCTCGGCAATCTCGAGGGCCGGGGTCTTTTGCCCTTCCAGCCGGTAGGGGTTGACGGAGTTGAGCAGATACACCGGGGCGCGTCGAACCACCTCCGCCAGCACCCGCACACAACCGTCGAAGTCGGTATTCAGTTGGCAGGTGACGGCGCCGTAGTCGATCGCCTGGGAGAGCTTGGACCAGGAGATCTTCCCTTCGGGAAGCAAGACCAGGCTGTTCATGCGCGCCCGCGCGGCGTAGGCCGCCATCGCGGCCGACGTGTTGCCGGTAGAAGCGCATGCTACCCATTGGAAGCCCCGCTCGCGCGCCTGCGAGAGCGCAGCCGTCATGCCGGTATCCTTGAAGGAGCCGGTCGGATTCATGCCCTGATGTTTGGCGTAGAGGTTCTCCAGGCCAAGCTCTTCCGCGCTTTGCAGTAGCCGGTAGAGTGGGGTATTCCCCTCCCGCAGTGTGACCGCCTGTTCGGGATGGAGCAGAATCGGCAGCAACTCACGAAAGCGCCACACTCCGCTCTGATCGATGGGTAGCCTGGATTGGAGCCTCTCCTGCCATAGCCAGCGCAGGGCGCCCGGATTGGGCATACGGCGCGGGCTGGCAAACGGCGCGCCGGCCTCGCTCCACGAGGGATATTCCACCTCCAGAAGCTCGCCACAATCGACGCAACGAAAGTCTTTTTCTACGGTGTCCGGGGGAATCACGGCGCTGCAACCGACGCAGCGCAGTTGATGAGAAGCTTCGTGCATGCTTTAAGCCTAGCCTAGCATTGCTTTTTCCGCCGCACTGGGCCGACCGAGGGACTCCACTCACAAACTCGGCTCCACCGGGGCCCACCCCTCGTTCCCCCACAGAGGATGGGTCCCACATCTCGCTCGTTTTTCGCGAGATGTGGGATTCTACTGCTCTTTCCCTCTAACTCTCGATTCGTCCGATGCATTTAGCGGTCAACCTCTGTGGAATCCCACATCTCGCGAAAAACGAGCGAGATGTGGGGCACCCGTCCTCTGTGAGGGAACGGACTTAGGAGTCTGCGTGAGAACTGGGAGAGAACAACTCGCGTTTCTGGTAGTCGCGGCTCTGAGGCTTTGTATCAGGGCACAACTTTTAGTCGGGCGTAGAAGTCCGAAAAATCCGGGCTTTAGCCCCTGGACTTTTTCTTTCGGCTTGGCGGAAAAATACCGTGCGCATGGCCGTGGCAGGGGCTTAAGGCCCCCACACTTCGAAGTCTTCTGTAGGCATCAAGATTCTTGAGAATCGAATTACGTCCCTATTTCGCTTAAATTCGTATAACGCTCCGCCACGCATCGTATACTTTCGCCATGTTGCTCTCACCCCGCGAAGCCGCTCAACGATTGGGGATTTCCTATCCCACCATCAAGCAGTGGCTCTATCGCGGGAAACTGAAGGCGGTAAAGACGCCGGGCGGCCACTACCGCATTCCCGAAGCTGAGTTGGACACCTTGCTGCACCAGGCGAAGCGTCCTGAAACCCCCAAGCGGGAGATGCTGCGCTCGCTCAGCGGGCGCAATCAGCTCACGGGCCGCATTGTCGAACTCAAGATCGAAGGATTACTGGCCCAGGTCAAGCTTTCTATCGGCGGACAGATAATTACCTCGATCATCACCGCCGAAGCAGCCCGGGAAATGCGCCTCCAGGTGGGTGAAACGGCTGCCGCCCTGATCAAATCCACTGAAGTCATGGTGCTGCGTGTTTAGACGAGCCTGTCTCATCCTTCTGGTTCTGGCCCCTATCCAGAGTGCCTTGGCTCAGAAAAACAGCACGCTAAGGATTGCCGCCGCCGCCGACCTACAGCCAGTGTTGCCGGCGCTCATCGATCAGTTTGAGAAGCAGCCGCATAAGAAAGTGGACGCTTCTTATGCATCCTCCGCTACCCTGGCCACGCAAATTCTGAATGGGGGCCCGTTCTCACTCTTCCTGTCCGCTGACCTGTCTTTCCCCCAGAAGATAATCGCCGCGGGTCTGGCGGATAGTGCTGAACCAGTCCGCTACGCTCGCGGAACACTGGTGCTCTGGGCACGAAACGACTCCCCGGTGCAACCGCTCAGCATCGATTCGCTGCGCAGCCCTTCGCTGCGAACCGTCGCAGTTGCAAATCCGGAACACGCCCCCTACGGCCGCGCCGCCAAGGCTGCGCTGGAGAAACTGGGTTTGACGGAAGCCTTGAAGGGTAAGCTGGTGGTCGCAGAAAACATCGCCCAGGCTGCCCAGTATGCCGATTCAGGCAATGCGGACGTGGGTTTCATTTCGCTTACCTCGGCACTGACGCCGCGCCTGATTGGGTCGGGGAAATACGTCGAGGTGCCTCAGGACGACTACCCTCCGATACTGCAGGGCGCGGTTGTGCTCAAGCATGGAGCCGATGTTGCCGAAGCTCACCGGTTCCTCGACTTCTTGCTCTCTCCGCCGATCAGAAAGCAGCTGGCAGAGCGGGGATTGAAAGCGCCTTAAGTTCCATCGCCTTCGCGCCCATATGGATCGGCAAGCTATCTTCCTCACCTTTCGCCTGGCCACCCTGACCACTTTGATCCTGCTCGCCATCGCGGTCCCCTTGGGATATTGGCTGGCCTACGGGAGGGCTCGCTGGAAGCCGCTGGTTGAAGCCGCGGTGGCGCTCCCGCTGGTGCTGCCTCCGACGGTTCTGGGGTTCTACCTGCTGGTGCTGATGGGGCCCCGCACCGCAGCCGGGAGAGCGCTCACCGCGGTCTTCGGTCATCCGCTGGCCTTCTCCTTCGCCGGTCTCCTGGTCGGCTCCGTCATCTTCAGCCTGCCCTTTGCCGTGCAACCGATGACCTCGGGCTTCCGCTCGGTAGATCGGGAGATCCTGGAAGCGGCGGAACTTCTGTCCGCTCGCCCCAGCAGGGTTCTGGCCCGGGTCTTGCTGCCATTGGTCCGGCCCTTTCTGCTCACCGCTGCGGTGCTGGCCTTCACCCACACGGTGGGCGAGTTCGGGGTGGTGCTGATGATTGGCGGAGGTATTCCGGGAGTGACCAAAACTCTGTCGATCTCGATTTACGATCAGGTTCAGGACTTTGCTTATGCGCAGGCCAACCACACGGCTTTGCTGCTGCTGAGCCTGTCCTTCCTGGCGTTGCTGATCATCTACGGGCGCCGGGGAAGAGCCGGTGTCTAACGTCTATCTACAGGCCGACATCGAACATACCCTTGGCAATCTGTTACTGCGCCCCTCGTGCGCGCTATCGGCCCCTTGGACGGTGCTCTTCGGTCCCTCGGGTGCGGGCAAGACCTCCTTGCTCCGCGTCCTTGGGGGTTTGACCAGGCCGGAACGCGGCCGGGTGGTATTAAACGGAAGAACGCTGTTGGATACAGCGAATGGAGTATGGGTTCCCCCGGCAGAACGGGGCATCGGGTTTGTCACTCAGCAACCCGCTCTATTTCCCCACATGGATGTAACCGCCAATGTTGCCTTTGGGCTCTCCGGGCTTGACCGCCGCTCCAGCGGAGAGCGCGTGGAACAGATGCTTAAACTCTTTCACGCCGGCCATCTCGCCAAGCGGCGTCCAGCGGATCTTTCCGGAGGCGAGAAGCAGCGCGTAGCGCTGGCCCGCGCCCTTGCTCCCGAACCGCGCTTGCTCATGCTGGACGAACCATTCACCGGGCTCGATGCGGATCTGAAGGCTTCCATCCTGGAGCAGCTGACAGCATGGCTAGCAACGCGAAAAATTCCCGCGCTCTACGTCTCGCATGACGTGGCGGAAGCCTTCCAAACCGCCGCAGATGTGATGGTTATTGAAAACGGCCAGATCCAGGCTCATGGCCCAGCGCGGGTGGTGTTGGCTGCCCGGCGTGAGCAACTGCTGCGGCAACTGGGCGCGAACTGAGGGCCCCTCAGAACAAATCAGCGTGGGTGCCGGTGCGGACCAAATAAAGATCGTTGCCGTCGATCTTATAGATCAACAGCCAGTCTGGTTCGATGTGGCTGTCACGATGATGCTTCCATTCACCGCTAAGAGGGTGGTCTCTGTAGCGCTCCGGTAGCGGCGATTCCCAAGCCAGCAGCAGAATCAAGTCCCGCAGCTTCGTCATGTCCTTGCCGCGCTGTTCGGCCAACTTCACATCGCGCTTGAACTGAAATGCTGCGGATGATCTCACGCATGTCAGATGCCTAGGTCGTCAAACAATGCCTCCGGGGATCGGAACCGCTTGCCTTGCTTTTTATCGGCGGATTGCATGGCCTTGACGGTCGTGGCATTCGGGACGCGCACCTCAAAAGGAAGCGCCTTCTCCGCTGCAATACGCACTAACATCATGCGCACAGCGTCGGAAACAGATAATCCCATCTTCGCCAGCGTTGCGCAGGCCTCTTCTTTGACCTTTTCATCCACGCGCACGTGAACCATCGTCGTCGAGCTCATGGCTATGCTCCTGAGATACATTGTATCTCAAGGTCGTCCTAGGCCAGCCAGACAGGTTCAGGCTCCAGGCGAACGGCGAAGCGGGCTGCCACCGCAGCAATGACCTTATCGCGTAGCGCCGCCACCTCGGTTGCGCTGGCGCCACCGCGATTGATGAGAGCGAGCGTATGGCGGCTGGAAATGCCGGCATTGCCCAGCGCATAGCCTTTGGCAAAGCCGGCCCGTTCGATCAGCCAGGCAGCCGACAGCTTTACCTCGCCCTGCTGCGCCGGATAGGCAGGGATGCTCTGCTTTTCGACTTTAAGCTCCAGCGCCAGCAAATCAAGTGTCGATACCGGAACGACCGGGTTCTTGAAGAAGCTGCCCGCACTGCGGCAGTCGGCATCACCGGGAACTATCAGCATCCCCTTCTGCGCGCGTATGGAACGCACCGCATCGCGAACCTGAGCCAGCGTCGGCGTTGTCACATTGCGGGAGGCGAAGTAACGGGCAACGTCGGCATAGACAAAGTTGGCGGGAGCATTCCGGTGCAAGGCATAGTCGACGCGGCTCACAATGTAACGTTCTCGCTGGCTGCTATTGAAGATGCTCCGGCGATAGGAGAACCCGCAGTCGGAGGCAGGCAAATCCACAAATTGCCTGATCTTCCGATCGAACGCGCGTACCGTTACGATGGTCTGCGACACCTCCTGCCCATAGGCGCCGACATTCTGCACCGGCGTCCCGCCCACCGTGCCGGGAATTCCGGAAAGGCACTCGACCCCCGCAAGGCCCGCAGCGACGGCATAGGCGACAAGCGCGTCCCAGTCTTCCCCGCCCGCGGCAGAAATGATCGAACGGCCGTTCTCCGCGGTGGATGCAATCCCACGCAGAGCGATGCGCAGGACAAGACCGGAGAAGCCGGCATCGGAAACCAGCAGGTTGCTGCCACCGCCAAGAATGAAGAGGGGCAGCTTGCGCTCCTCGGCAAAAGCGACGCCGGCGGCGATATCGTCTTCGCTCACCGCCTCGGCAAACCAGCGCGCGGGGCCGCCAATCTGAAAGGTCGTATAGGGCGCGAGCGGTACTTCCTCGAGAAACTGCATTTTGCAATCAGGGTATATCACTGGCGAAACCCGGGTTGAATCTTTACAATCGGGAGAGTGTTCAGCTTGTTTAACAATCTGCAACACACCAGAGTACTGAAGGAGCAGGCATGTACCCCGAGATCATGGTCATACCGATGCGCGAAGAGCTTTCCCGCGCAGGCATCAAAGAAGCGCGGACCGCCGAGGAAGTCGACGCGGCCCTGGCAAAGCCTGGCACCACGATGCTGGTGGTCAACTCGATCTGCGGTTGTGCCGCCGGCAAGATGCGCCCCGGCGTCAGGATGGCGCTCCAGAACAAGAACCTGCCCGACCAGGCCATCACCGTCTTCGCTGGACAGGACCGCGAAGCAACGGAGCGCGCTCGCTCCTACTTTGAAGGCCATCCTCCGACCTCACCCGCCATTGCTTTCTTGCGCGACGGCAAGCTGGTCTATCTAATGCAGCGCTCAGCCATCGAGACAGCAACGGCGCCGATGATCGCCCAGGAACTGACTCGGGCCATGAATGAGCTTTGCAGCAAGACAACTGCATAATCAACTACATAGACTGAAACTGGAATGTGCCGGATGAAGTCTTGCGAAGGGCACGGCCTAAAAGCCGTGCCGCAATGAGGCACACCCGATAAGGGCTGATTACAGCTTTCTCGGACAGGCACCATGCTGAGCAAGCAGAGCCTCGATATTCGCCGCAGCCTCTACGGCCTTCGATCTCCAGGATTCCTGCACGGTGGCATGCGGTGTCGGGTGAGCCTTATCCACCTGCTCCTGGTAGACAAAGGTGACCATGCGGTCCGTGGGCTCATCGCGCCAGACGTTCCCTTCTCCGTCGCGGCGGCTCGATCCGGAAACCCAACCGGCCGGCGTCAAATGCCATTCGGTCCACTGTCTGCTAATGGCCATGTCTCTCCAAGCCTTGCATTGCCTACGGTGACGTTATAGGTTAGCAGGACAGGGCCCCCATCTACACGCACGTACCGCGTGCGTCGATCCGTACCACCCTAACGACAGCCAGGCATCTATAGGATCGACATATGACAACAACCGAAGAAACTGCGCCTCCTCGCCGCCCGCGATCGCTGTTGAAGGGGTTTCTCGCTGGAGCCATCGGGGGACTGGTGGGAGCGGCCGCCAAAGCCGCGGGGGAAGCCGTCTATCCGCCGCGTACCCAAGGGCAAATCCCTGCGCCCGCGGTGTTGGTCAATCGAATGGCCGCGCGTCCTCTTACAGAGACGGAAGAGGAGGTCTCCGTACAGGCTATCCACTGGGGTTTCGGGGCTTTGGTAGGTGGCGTGTACGGTGCAGTGGCGGAGTATCAGCCCAGAGTGACCGGGCGCATGGGAGCCAACTTCGGCTTGACCCTCTGCGGAATCACCCACGCATCGGCATTACCCATGATGGGTTTGACGGAAAGCCCGGAGAATCAACCCGCGCGCGAGCATGCCAGTGAATTGGTGACGCACGCGATCTACGGCGTCACCACCGAACTGGTTCGCCGACTGGCACGAAGAATCATCTAAGACAGTTGAAGGGTACGGGCTTCCGCCCGTACATGAGTGCTCATAAACAAGTCCGGCTCTAGCCGTTGAGGGGAGTTCTTCTTCTCCCGCCTTCACCCTGTTGCAGTCCGCGGCCGGTCTGCAACGATCGGCCGCGGACGCTTGTCTGCTAGGCAATTCGGTCGATCTGTTCCCCAGGGAGCGCTTGCTCTGCTCTCCGTGTAGTAATCAGGATGGCAGGGTGGCCGAGGCCGGCATAGACGACCGCCGCAAGGATCGAACCCACGAACGGCGCGACGATAAATAGCCACAACTGCTGCAGCGCCCAACCGCCGACAAAGATCGCCGGACCGATGCTACGCGCAGGATTTACCGAGGTATTGGTAATGGGAATGCCAACCAGGTGGATCAGGGTCAGGACCAAGCCGATGGCCAAGCCCGCAAAACCGACCGGAGCGCTGATGTCGGTCGCCCCCAACACAGTGAGGACAAGAAACATGGTGAGCACGACTTCAGCGGCGAAGCCCGCCGCCAGTGAATAGTGATCGGGAGAGTGCAGGCCGTATCCGTCTGCCCCCAGCCCGCCGACAGACGCGCTATAGCCGCCCGGAAGGCCATTGGCGATAAATAGGATGACAGCAGAAGCAATGACGGCGCCGATAACCTGCGCCACCATGTAAGCGCCCGCATCCTTGGCGCTAATTTTCCTGGCCAGAAATACCCCAAGGGTGACCGCCGGATTTACGTGGCAGCCGGAAATGGGCCCGATGGTGTACACCATGGCGAGCAGTGAAAGCCCGAAGGCTGCGGCGACGCCGGCAAAGCCGATATGGCTCCCCGCAAGCACCGCACTGCCGACGCCCCCGAAAACTAGGACAAACGTACCGACCAGTTCCGCGAAATATTTATTCATGGACGCCTCCTCTTAGGCCCGAGAAGTATACGGCCATTCTTGACGAATGGAATACGAATATTCGGCTTGGAACTTACCGGGTGCGGCCAGTGGTTTCTGCCGGACTCATGGCCTGCACTTTACTGTGCTTGACGCTGTATCCGAAATATATCCCCAGGCCGATGACCAGCCAGATCACCAGCACCTCCCAGGTCAGCAGCGGAAGCTTGAGCATGAGATAGAAGGCACTACCCATGCCGAGGATCGGAACCAGCGGAACCAGCGGCGTCCGGAACGGCCGCTCCATGTTGGGGTGGCGCCGGCGCAAAATCCAGACGCCGGCACAAACGATGGTGAAGGCCAGCAGCGTTCCCATGTTGACCAAAGCTGCGAGCTTATCGATCGGCAGCAGGGCGGGAAGAAACGCAACAATCGTACCCACCACTATGTTCGATATCCAGGGCGTACGGAATTTGGGATGAACCGCCGAAGCCCATTTCCATAACAGCCCATCTTTGGACATGGAATAGAACACCCGCGACTGGCCCAGCAGCATGACCAACATCACGGTACCCAACCCGAAGACAGCGCCGATCTTGACCAACAGGCTTCCCCAGGTGACGCCGGTGACATCGATGCCCACAGCCACCGGATCGCTCACGTCGAGGCTGCGGTAGTTGACCAGGCCGGTGAGCACGGTCGAGACCAGAATGTAAAGCAAGGTGCAGACTACCAGCGAACCGAGGATACCGATCGGCATATCGCGCTGCGGGTTTCGGGCTTCCTGCGCAGCTGTGGAAACAGCATCGAAGCCAATGTAGGCAAAGAAGACCGACGCTGCCCCAGCGGTGATGCCGCCGAAGCCGAAAGCGCCCGGGCCTTCCGATGGAGGAATAAAGGGATGCCAGTTAGCCCTGGCGACTTCAGGGTGGTGAAGCAGGAACGCCCCGCCCAGAACCAGGAAAATGGCCACGATCCCAAGTTTGACGATCACGATAGCGGAGTTGAGATTAGCCGACTCCTTGATGCCGATGACCAGGACCGCGGTAACAACCAGGATGGCCAGGAAAGCTACCAGGTTGAACAAACCGGCGACGTGGGGCAAAGCCGCGGCGTTGACGGTAGACGGAAGCGACATCGCTGGTTGCCATCGATCGTTGTAGAGATAAAGCACATTGCCATAGGTGGTCGTGAACTGCGGTGGGAGGTGGAGATGCAGTTCCTCTAACAGGCTCACGAAGTATCCGGACCAGCCGGAAGCCACAGTGGCAGCGCCGAAGGCGTATTCCAGAACCAGGTCCCAACCGATGATCCAGGCCACCAGCTCGCCCAGCGTGGCGTAGCCATAGGTATAAGCGGAGCCGGCAATGGGAATGATGGAAGCAAATTCTGAGTAGCAGAGCCCGGCAAATGCACAGGTGATCCCGGCAAAGACGAAGCTGAGAGCGACCGCTGGACCAGCGTGGATTGCGGCTGCCTGGCCGGTCAGCACGAAGATCCCTGCGCCGATGATGGCGCCGATGCCGAGCGTGATCAGGTTGACTGGGCCGAGAGAGCGGCGGAGGGTGTTCTCCCCTACCTCGTTGGCCTCCTTGGTAAGCATCGAGAGGGGCTTGGTTGCCAGCAGTCTAGGCATCGGTGTTGTATCTATACCGTTTTCCGGTAACCGTGTCCAGCGAAGGATTCATCCCACGGCGCCATGACTCCCCAAGCGGATGAAGAATTCCTCTACGCTCTTGCCCGGACTCTGGAGCAAATCCGAGATGACCGCGACCGAGTCCGCCCCGGCCTCGATCACGGCGGCGCAATTAGCCCTGTTGATCCCGCCAATCGCAACCACAGGCTTATCTGTAAGCGCCCGTGCTGCACGAACCCCCTCCAGGCCAACTACCGGATCCGGAACCCGCTTGGACGAGGTTGTGAAGACCGGCCCGATGGCAACATAATCCACTGGGCTAACCGCCGCGTCGACCAACTGACCCTCACCGTGTGTCGACACTCCGATCAAAAGTTCTGTTCCCAGCACGCCTCGCGTTTCCGCAGGAGAAAGATCCTCCTGCCCCACATGCACTCCGTCGTAGCCGGCAGGGACCACCAGCGGTACGCGGTCGTTCAGGATGAGACAGCTATCCGAAACGGGAAATATCCGACGCAGAATCGCTGCTCGCTGAAGCAACAACTCGTCCGATGCATCTTTATCGCGATACTGCAGGAAGCGGATGCCCGCCTCACGCAGTTGGCGGGCGAAGCTCTCAATCGAGAGACCGGCTTTCAATAGAAGACCCGCATCCAGGATGGGATAAAACCGGGGCAGATCGAACCGCGCCATGGCTATCCCCCAGCGAGAAGCTTTTCCCGGCGATCCTTCTCGCGCTCGAAGAAGCGCTCCATGAACTTGGTGTCGAAGTTTCCGTCGCGGAATTCCTGGTCTTCCAGGATCCGCCGGTGCAGCGGTATGGTGGTGTGGATCCCCTCCACGACAAACATTTCGAGCGCCCGCGACATACGCGCCATGGCCTCCGCCCGGTCTTTGCCATGGACGATGAGCTTGGCGATGAGCGAATCATAATAAGGAGGCACAATGCCTTCGGCATATTGCGCCGTATCCACGCGCACCCCGTTGCCACCCGGAACATTGAAGGCGGTGATACGGCCGGCGGAAGGCGTGAACTTCTCCGGATGCTCGGCATTGACCCGGCACTCGATGGCGTGGCCACGAATCGGCACCGTCTCAGGAAGAATGCTACTCAGCGGCTCGCCGGCGGCAATACGCAGCTGCGCTTTCACCAGGTCGATGCCGGTCACTGCCTCGGTAACTGGATGCTCCACCTGGATGCGGGTGTTCATCTCGATAAAGTAGAGCTTGCCATCCTCGTCCATGAGGAACTCAACCGTGCCGGCGTTCTGATAGCCGATGGCAGTCAGACATCTCTTGAGGGTCTTGGCGATGTCTTCCCGAATCCGGGGCGTGACCTGAAGCGAGGGCGCCTCTTCAATCAGCTTCTGGTGGCGACGCTGGATGGAGCACTCCCGCTCGCCCAACGAGACAACGTTACCGTGCTCATCGGCCAGAATCTGGAACTCGATGTGCCGGGGACGCTCAATGAACTTCTCCATGTACAGGTCGCCGTTGCCGAAGGCATTCGATGCCTCGGTGTGCGCGGCCTGAAAGAGCTGGGGCAATTCTTCCTCGGAGCGAATCACGCGCATGCCGCGTCCGCCTCCGCCCGCCGAGGCCTTGAGGATGACAGGAAAGCCCACCGATCGGGCCCATTCCACCGCCTCTTCTTCATTCTGCAGGACGCCCTCGGAGCCAGGCAGAATGGGCACTTTCGCCCTTTTCATCGCCTGCCGCGCTTTGTCCTTCTCGCCCATAAGCCGCATGGCTTCGGGAGGGGGCCCGACGAACTTGATGTTCGAAGCCCGACAAACCTCGGCGAAGTTCGCATTCTCGCTCAGCAGTCCGTAGCCGGGATGAATGGCATCGACATCGGCAATCTCCGCAGCAGAGATAACGGCAGGCACGTTCAGATAGCTCTCTGCCGATCGCGGCGGCCCGATGCAAATCGCCTCGTCGGCAAAACGGACGTGGAGTGAGTTGCGATCAGCCTCGCTGTAGATCGCGACTGTACGGATGCCGAGTTCTTTGCAGGCGCAAATGACGCGAAGCGCGATTTCGCCTCGGTTGGCGATGAGCAATTTTCGAAACATAGGTTTCAATCAGAGACCGTGTGCATGCTCAGTGGAGCCGCAGGGCGAAGAGCGGCTGGCCGTATTCGACCGGCTGGCCATTGGTGACCAGACGCTTAACCACTTCTCCGGCTGCGTCTGACTCGATCTCATTCATTAATTTCATGGCCTCGACGATGCAAAGCACTTGCCCGTTTTCGATGACGTCTCCAATCTTGACGAAGGCAGCGGCGCCCGGAGAAGAAGACTCATAAAACGTCCCCACGATGGGCGACTTGACGATATGCAGCGCCTCCTCCGCCTCGACCTCAGCAGCCGCGGCCGTAGCCGGCGCAGCGGAGGCCACCGCATGAATACCTTGCGCAGGAGCGGCCGGCGCGTGTTGTCCGGGGCTCAACAACTGCCCCAGTCGGGCAATATCGAGGGCCGAAGCGGACGTTGCATGCTGCGGGTGGCCAAACTTTATGCGCACCTTGAGATCGTCGCGTTCGAGGTCGAACTCGCCAATGTCGTTTTCTTTTAGGAACTCGATCAGTTCCTTCAACTCTTTGATTTCGTCAGGCGTCATGAATCTCTCGTCTGCTTTAAACAATGACCTCAGAGTTGCGTCCAACCAGTGGATGCCGGCGTCAGAACCTGCCCACCCTCCTGCGTAACGGCAACCATATCCTCGATGCGGACCCCAAAGTGGTCTGCAATGTAGACGCCGGGCTCGATGGTAACCACCATTCCCGGCAAAAGGGACTGCGACTGATCCGCGGCAATTCGGGGTGCTTCATGAATTTCCAGTCCAACGCCATGACCGGTGGAATGCGTAAAGTACTCCGCTAACCCGGCTTTGCGAAGGACGCTGCGCGCTGCTTCGTCTACCTCTCCACAGGAAACCCCGGGCTTGACCGCCGCAACGGCCGCCTGTTGCGCCTCCCGCACAGCATCATACGTGAACCGCTCCCGGCGCGTTGGCTGGCCCAGGAAAACCGTGCGTGTCATATCTGAACAATAACCATTGAGAATAACACCGAAGTCGAGCGTTAAGAATCCTTTACGCGGCAATCGCTGAGAGGTCGCGCGGCCATGCGGCAAAGCTGAACGTTTACCGCTGGCGACAATGCTCTCGAAGGACATGCCCTCGGCTCCGCGTAGCCGCGCGCTATGCTCCAGTTGTGCCGCCACTGTCGTCTCCGGAACACCAGGCTGCAGGTGGGGCAAGAGCTCATGGAAGAGGTCCACGCCCAGATGGGCGGCCTGCTTCATCAGCCCGAGTTCGTCCTGGTCCTTAATCAGGCGCAGATGGGGGACCAGCGATTCGCTCAAGGGCCGGAAGAACCCACGATGCCCGGGGCTCAAGGCTTTACGGTACAGCGCCAGCTCGGTAACCGTCGTAGATCCAGGGTCAAAGGCACAGTGCTCGACCCCGCTGGCCGCCAGCCACCGGCACGCCTCATCCCGGGCCGACTTGGCAATCATCACCTTTGCTGCGCTGGTCTCCTGCCGCGCCTGGGTCGTGTACCGGCCATCCGTGAACATGGCTGCTCGCTTCGGAGTAATGCCAAGATAAGCATTGGACCCGGTAAATCCGCAAAGATAGCGCACGTCGGGCAAGTGCGAGACCAGCAAGCTGTCAATGCCCCGTAGCTTCATCTGCCGGCGCAATGAGCGGAGTCTTCGTGCGTGATCCATCTGCTCAGGTATATCAGGACTGAAGCGCCTGCGGAAAAAGTCCGTGGACGAAGAGCACGCCCATCAGGCCGTTAAGCAAAGATGAACCTGCTGCTTCGGTGTTTGCCGTAGATCACTGTAGCCAGTACACTTAGTGTGCACGGAAAGGTCTCAATCCCATGCTCGTGGTCATGAAACCGCAGGCTACAGCGGAAGAAATTCAGGCCGTTTGCGAACAAATTCAGCTCTTGGGCTTTCGCGCCCATCCCATGCCCGGCGCGCAACGCACGGCCATCGGCATCACCGGCAACAGTGGCGCCGTGGACCAGGGCGATCTCGAAGATCTCTCCGGCGTAGCCGAGGTCATCAGGGTCTCGAAACCCTACAAGCTGGTCAGCCGTGACGTAAAGCAAGAGGACACGGTGATTGCCTTCCCCGGCACCGATGCGACCATTGGCGGCCGTGACCTGGCGGTAATCGCCGGACCTTGCTCGATCGAATCCCGGGAGCAGGCATTCGCAGTTGCGGAGCAGGTTGCCCGCGCAGGGGCCCAGTTCTTTCGTGGAGGCGCCTATAAACCACGCACGTCTCCGTACGCTTTTCAGGGCATGGGCGAAGACGGCCTGAAAATCATGGCTGAGATACGCGATCGCTTCGGCCTGCGGATTGTCACCGAGGCACTGGATAATGAGAGTCTCGACCTGGTTGCGGACTACGCCGATGTCATTCAAATCGGGGCCCGCAATATGCAGAACTTTTCCCTGTTGAAGCGCGCTGGGCGCACCCGCAAGCCGGTGATGGTCAAGCGCGGTATGTCAGCGACCCTGGACGAACTTCTGATGGCTGCCGAATATGTCATGAGCGAAGGCAACTACCAGGTGATTCTCTGCGAGCGCGGAGTACGCACCTTCGCCGATCACACCCGCAATACTCTGGACCTGAGCATCGTTCCCGCGGTGCAGCGGGCCAGCCATCTGCCGATCATCGTCGATCCGAGCCATGGCACGGGCAAGCGCAATATGGTTCTGCCCCTGGCTCGAGCAGCTGCCGCGGTGGGCGCCGATGGCCTGATCATCGAAGTACACCATCAACCGGATAAGGCCCTCTCCGACGGTGCGCAATCGCTCTATCCAGATCAGTTTGCCGAACTGATGGACGAAATCTCTTCCATCGCCGCCGCTGTACACCGGTCTCTCCCCCGCGGAATCAAGATCGCCGAACCCATCCCTTCTGTGAGGGGTTAGAGCATTTTTACTTCCGGTGTATACAAAGCAACCGATCCTGACGCGGCTTTTCCTCAAGAAAACCCGCACTGCTCTACACTGGCCAGTGCAAAGCAGAGGTGAAAATGTTCTAGTGCGGCCAAGGGGATGGCGTCCTTGGCTGCCTTGGCTGGCCCTGATCGCGCTCGGCGCAGCCGGCTGCCAACGCGATGTCGGCTATCCGGCGAATTATCGCGAGTACGCCTACATCAGCAATGGCGGCAGCAACACCGTAACTGTCCTCGACCTGGTCAACATGCGGCAAGACCGCGTCATCGCCGTGGGCGCCGGTCCTTCAGGATTGGCGGTCAACCCTCGCCGGAACGAGGTGTACGTGGTGAATTCCGGCAGCGGAACAGTGACCGTGATCAATGCCGAGAGCAACACCGTCGCCGCGACCATTCCTGTAGAACACCGGCCCTACTTTATCGACGTGGATGCGCAGGGTGAGCGCGCTTACGTCGCCAACTCTGGTTCCAACAATGTCTCGGTGATCGATCTCGCCAGTCGCCGTGTGGCCGGTGTCATTGGCGCCGGTGAGGCCCCCGGCATCGCCCGCATCGCGAACAACGGCAAGACCCTGGTGATTTCCAACCGCGCCAGCGGCAGCGTCAGCATCGCCGATGCTGGCTCTTTCAAAGTGAGGAGCAGCTTCGATCATTGCCCGGGCGCAACCGATGTGATGATCCTGCCCGACTCATCCAAGGCTTTTATCGCCTGCTCAGGGGGGCATCAGATCATGGTGATCGGGCTGGCGCATGCCACCGGTAGCAGCCCTGCGACGGCCGACGTTCTGCTCGCCTTTCTCGATGTGGGCAACACGCCGATGCATATGGCACTGAAACCGGATGGCGGTGAGGCGTTCGTCTCCAACTACGACAGCGACACCATTTCAGAGCTCACCACATCCTCCAATGAAGTGGGAGGGTCCTACCTGGTGGGCGCGCACCCGGTACGCGGCCTGGTGAGCGCGGATAACTCTCTTCTCTATGTGAGTGATTTCAGCGCCGGTAGAGTGGTGATTTACAGCATTGACGATGGAAAACTGGTTCCACCGGGCGTCAGGGTTGGCGAGGGTCCTGACGCGATAGCCTTCTCCGCATCCGGACGCATGCTCCTGGTAGCAAATGCGCAGTCAGGCGACATAGCAGCCGTGCGTCTTGATGCCGACACCGCTTCCCTGCTCACCTTGTTTCCCGCCGGGCGCGCACCAAACGACATCGTGGTGAAGGCCTTCCTTGTTCGCTGAGAGCGAATGCAAGACGCCTCGTTTCGCCTTTCTATAAGGGCATGACTTTACAGCTGATTCTTGAAGGGTACTGTCTTCAGAGTCTGCCTGAGAACTACCTCTCCAAATTCAGTCCCGCAGGGACGGCTGAAAGTACAGTCTTGTCCAAATTAGCTTTTTCGACTCTGTCCATCCACCTCCACCCATGCCAAGGTGAGCCGCCGCCCTCAAATTTGTCATCCCGACTGGAGCGGATCTGGATTTCCTGGACAGGAAATCCAGGGTAGCGCAAGGGAGGGACCTGCAGTTTGCGTTGATGGACAAGCGGAACCTGGAGGCGATTCGCCCACGCACATTGGCTTGTGCCGAAAGTGAAACTGCAGAGCCTGCCCTGAGCGAAGTCGAACGGGTCCCTCCCCTGCGCTAACGCTCCAGTCGGGATGACAAATTTGTGGGCGGCGGCTCACCTTGGCATGGGTGGAGGTGGATGGACAGAGTTGCCACTGCAGCAACCAACTCGATCTCGGTTGCCCACGGTCGCTTCAACCTATTCAGCAAAATACGAGGTCCAGAAGGCCGTTGCTCCGCTAATTTGGACAGCTCTGACTTTCAGCCGTCCCTGCGGGACTGAGTTTTGCCAGTGCAGTGCTCACGCAGACTCTAAAGCCCCTGCATAAGTGGCTCTAAAACAGATCCGGCTTTGGCCCCTGAGCGGACTCATTTCATCCCTCTAACTTCCCTACCCTTCGCGTAGACAGCGTATCTTCTTTAGCGCGTTCCAGGTCTGCCAGGTACGCGATGCGCAGAGCGTGGCGTGACGCCGAGTAGTGTGCGCCGGCAAGCAGCAGCAAGCCGGTCACGAATGCCCACAACATCAAGCTCACGGAGACGGAGAACGGGCCGTATACCTTTTGCAGGTCCATCCAGGGCAGCGCTGCCACGTACAACATCTTGGCCCCCTCCCACGACAGCCCAATCACAATGGCGGTCGGCAGCACTGCGCGGACGGGCAGTTTGCGGTTGGGAAGTATCCAGTAGACGAGGAAGAAGAGCAGGACACTGGCGACCGCCGCCGAAATCTGCAACAGCCAGTGGGAGAAAAAGGCGAAGACCATATTATCGGTGTGGCCAAAGAACACCATCTGCAACAGCGATCGCTGCGCCGCCGTGATGGCGACACTGACCAGGGCCAGCGTGCCAATACTTGCGGCCAGGCCAAGAGAGACCAGCTGATTCATAAAGTAGGAGCGGTTCTTGGTGACCCCCCAGACCCGGTTCAAGGCCACTTCCAGGGGCAGAAAGACACCGGTCGAAGAAATCAGCAGCATCACCACCGACGCAACCCTTACTCCACTGTGCGCGTGGGCCACAATCTCCATGTTCTTGGTGACAAATTGCTGCCCGGTGGGCAAAAAGTAGCGGATCATGTCCGCGATCGCACTCTCCATCGCGGCCGAATGAAAGACCAGGCGCGCAATGGTGAACATCAGGACAATAAATGGAAACAGTGACAGGATGGCATTGGCGGCGACGCTGAAAGCGTAGGTGTGGACTTCGGTCTGCGCCATGTAGCGAGCAAGGCTCACGAATTCTTCCACCAGGCTGGCGTTGCTGGCTAATCGGGCCGGCGGCTTTGGTTCGGCGGGGACGCCAACCAGGGCGTCTTCTTCAGGCGTTGCCAAAACTGGTGGGATGGCGGTAATGCCGAGCCTCATGGCTCTGATGCTAGCAGTATGGGAGCGGGCTCGGAATCACCCGCGTGATTTCAAGGTAACTACAACGTTGTATCCCATGACAACACAGCCGCCCGCTTGCGAGGGATCGCAGCTTATCGCCGTATGGTTCCGTCAGGCAAATTTTGCTTGCACTGGATTCCAATTCCTGCCATAACATCATCAAGCTCGAACAAAAGTTCCCTGTTCGGAACGCTCGGAAGGCCAATTGGTGTAATTGTTTCACCGCTCTCAAAGCATTCCAGATGACCCATTGTTTTGCCGTGTGGTAAACGGCGGCTCGTGGTGTCCCTAAGGAGCGCTGGAGATGGTTAATAACGGTTGGGAAAGGGAGTTCGCTTGAAGGAAAATGGCGTGGTGAAGTGGTTCAATGGAGCTAAAGGATACGGATTTATCCAGCGTTCGACTGGAGAAGATGTCTTCGTTCATTTCTCTGCGATCCAGGAGAATGGATACAAGACCCTGAACGAAGGCGATGCGGTGGAATTTGAATGCCAACAAGGCCCCAAGGGACTCAACGCCGCCAACGTTGTGCGTAGCGCCTGATTTTCTTTTACTGCTGGCACCGCGCAAGAGCCCATTGCGCAGCCTCCGCAAGCACAGGTTCCGGACTGGCCGCCCACTCCTGTAGCTTGGGCACGTAGCTCGCCAGGCCGCTGTTCCCCATGGCGATCGCTACATTGCGCAACAAGCCGCTCAGCTTGGTGCGTTGCACAGGAGAACGCCGGAACAGGCTACGAAAGCTCTCTGCATCCAGTTCCGCCAGCCAGGCAAGCGCGGGGTTGACCAGTTCTGCACGAACCGCCAGCTCCGCATCCTCGCTTATCGGTGCGCGGCGATTCCAGGGGCACACATCCTGGCATATGTCGCAACCAAAGACCTGGCGACCCATCTGTGCACGCAGTGGCTCAGCAATTGGCCCCCGTTTTTCAATCGTCAGGTAGGAGATACAAAGGCTCGCATCCATCTGGTAGGGCGCGACGAGGGCGCCGGTGGGACAGGCATCGATGCATCGCGTGCAACTGCCGCAGCGGTCTTCCGCCACCCGGAGAGGCGTGGTGGACGGCAGCTCCAACCCGGTAAGAATCACCCCCAGAAAAAGCCATGATCCAAGTTCCTGGTTGAGAATGCAGGTATTCTTGCCGATCCAGCCAATGCCGGCATACTTGGCGTAAATCCGCTCCACCAAGGGGCCTGTATCCACATAGCATCGGGATTGAAAGGGACCAAACTCCTGTTGCAGGTTTTGCTCCAGCTTCTGCAGGCGGCGAAGCAGAACATCGTGGTAGTCACTCGGCTGACCGGCACAGCCACTCCACGCGTAGCGCGCGATCCAGCCGCTCTCTTCCGAAGCTGGATCAATAGATTTAGGCGCCTCGGCGTTGTAATTGGTGGCACAGACGATGACCGAGCGCGCCCACGGTATGGCAATGCGCAGAGACGATCGCAGCAGGCGGTTTGCTTCATCGCGCCGCTTCAGATACTCCATCTCGCCGGCATAGCCGCGCTCGATCCAGGGCTCGAATTGACTAAGCTCGGGGGCCTCCTCGCCGGGCGGTGGAATGGGAGCAATGCCGGCCTTCGAAAATCCCGCGCTCTGGGCCAGCGCGGCAATCTGATCGTGCATGACTGGGGATGGCTGCTGCATGATCAACCGGCGACGCTTGCAGCCAGAGACTCCACGAAGGCGAGATTCTGCAGCAAATGTGCGGGCACCCCGTGCCGTTCTCCTAAGTAGGCAGGGCTGTTGAAGGAGACCGACACCTTTCCCTGATCATCCTCGGCCACCAGAATCTTCAGCGGAAGGTCGATGGCGATGCTCGGCGCAGCCACCATCAGGGGTGTGCCACCCTTCGGATTACCGAAGATGAGAAGCTTGGTCGGGGGCATTTGCATCCCTACTTTCTCCGCTTCCCCGCTGTGATCGATCAAGGCGAAAACGGTTACCGCTTTGGCCGCGAGGACTGACTGCAGTTTTTGAATGGTCTCATCGACCGAGTAGTTGCTGGCCCTACGAACGATTCCGTTCTCCGGCATGGTGTTTTCTCCCCTCTTGCTTGCCTTGGATGTGCGGCTCCATCATAAGTCTTGCCGGAGGCAGAATGGAGCTGTCCCTCGGACCCCAGGGAACCCCGGACACCCAAATTGCGTAATCTTCAGCAAGGGTGGTCGCTTTCCCGATGGAGCGGTTGGAATCATGATCAAGTTTTTGCTGTGGTGTATTCTCTTCATCCTTTGCTGGCCGCTGGCCGTGATGGCGATCTTCTTGTATCCAATAGTATGGCTGGTTTTACTGCCCTTCCGGTTAGCCGGCATTGCCGTGCACGGCGCGCTGGAGCTGGTGGTCGCCCTGATCTCGCTGCCCGTCCGCATGCTGCGCGCCATCTAGACGGGGAATTCCCCTCGTGAGGTTTTCCGATCACCAGTCAACGACCGACAACGCGCGGAAGAATTCTGAGAACAGCGTTGTATCAGGTACGGCTTCAGCCCGGCCGTACTGAGCCTCAGCGATGAGGCTTTTGAGGATTCGTACGTAGGAAAGAAACAGCAGGTCCCTCCACTTCGCTTCGCTCCGGTCGGGATGACAGTTCTATTACGAGATCAAGTCTTTTTCGCTGAACCTCTTGCGGGCACAACAGAATTGTCATCCCGACCGGAGCGAAGCGAAGTGGAGGGACCTGCTGTTTCTTTCCCCGGCTCTCACTCTGGTTTGGTGCGACAAAAAGTCCGGCTAGTTGCCTCAGTTGATTGCGCTCTAAATCCCCGCCCCGCGTCGCCGATTTTCGTGTTCTTCCATTGACAATCTATCCATAGCCAATCTATGGTTACCGCCAATGACAACTAGACCGGAACTGATGCCCGGAACCCTGGACATGCTGATCCTGAAGACGCTGACGCGCGCGCCGCTGCATGGATACGGGATCGCGCAGTCGATCAAACGGGTATCGGATGCTGTGCTGACGGTGGAAGAAGGCTCGCTTTATCCGGCTCTTCAGCGCCTACTGCTGCAGGGGTGGGTGAAGGCGGAGTGGAAGAAAACAGAGACCAACCGGCGGGCGCGCTATTACACGCTCACGGCTGCCGGCCGGAAGCAACTGGGTATCGAAGTCTCGGAATTTCAGAAGATGATTACGGCCATTGGCCGAGTGCTCGAAGACGTGCAGGAGACGATATGAATACCCTGGCTCGTTTACTGAGGAAGATTGCGATCCTATTGCGGCGGGAGACCTTTGATCAGGAACTGCAGGAAGAGATGGCTTTCCATCGCGAGCAGGCGGCGAAGGAATTCGAGGGCAACGGCCTAACCCCGGAGGCCGCCCGCTATGCGGCGATGCGGCAGTTCGGCAATGCGACGCTGCTCACGGAACGGAGCCACGAGGTAACGGGATTTCGCGCGGAAAGCGTGATACAGGACCTGCGCTTCGCCGTGCGCCAGCTGCAAAGAAGTCCCGGACTCGCGGTAACTGCCATCCTGGTGCTGGCACTCGGCATTGGGGCAAGCACCGCCATCTTTGGTTTTGTGGATGCGCTGCTGATTCAGCCGCTGCCCTTTGCCAATCCTAACCAGCTAGTGGACGTAGATGAAAGCTCAGCCTCGAATCCGCGCAGCAATCTGTCGCGTGATGACTACGACGACTGGAAGCGGCTGAATACAACCCTCAGTTCGCTCGATGTGTATGCGGGCGGCGGTTTTCTGCTGCGCATGGGTTCTCTCTCAGAGCCGGTGGCGGCGTCGCGGGTAAGCGACGGATTCTTTCGCACCCTGGGGGTCGAACCGATGCTGGGCCGCGGCTTCCGCCCGGGCGAGGACCGGCCAGGACAGCCGAAGATCGCCATCCTCACCTACGGGACCTGGATGAAACGCTTCGGCGGCCGTCGCGACGTGATTGGGGAATCGATTAGCCTGAGCGGCGAGCCCTACACGGTTGTGGGCGTCTTACCTCGTACTTTTGCCTTTGCACCACGGGCCAGCGCGGAGCTCTTCACTCCTCTGCTGGACAAGAACGGATGCGAGCAGCGAAGAGGCTGCCACAACCTGGATGGAGTCGGACGGCTGGGCCAGGGCGTGACTGCGCAGGCGGCGTCAGCCGACCTGAAAGGCATTGCGGAGCGGTTGGCTCTACAGTATCCGGGCACGAATAAGGGTCAGAGCGCGAGTGTGCTTCCGTTGACCGAGGTCTTTGTGGGCAAACTGCGGCCGACTTTGATGACCCTGCTCGCCGGCGCCGGCCTGCTGTTGCTGATTGCCTGCGCGAATGTGGCCAGCCTGTTGCTGGTGCGAGCCGAAAGCCGCAGACGCGAAACCGCTGTGCGGGGCGCCCTGGGCGCCACACCCTTTCGCCTGATACAGCAGTTCGTTACTGAGGGCCTGCTGCTAGCCGGCCTGGGATGCGCGGCCGGGGTAGTGCTCGCGGTCGTGATGATGTCGCTCCTGACGCGGATCGTTCCCAAACCCTTGGCACAAGGGATGCCGTTTCTCGCCCTGGTGGGGTTCAACCGCCATACTGCACTGTTCGCGGCAACCATCTCGTTGATGGCGGCGGCTGTGTTGACCGCCGCGCCTTCGCTGCGGCTAGCCTTCCGAGGGATCCGTGAAGGACTCACTGATGGAGGAAAGGGCGCGGCGAGCCGGGTGTGGAGCCGTTTGGGAGCCAACCTGGTAGTGGTGGAGTTAGCGGTGGCTGTAGTGCTGCTGGCCGGCGCCGGCCTGTTGGCCAAAAGCTTCTACCGGCTGCTGCATGTCGAAACGGGGTTTGATGCTTCGCACCTCGCGACCGTCAATGTGATGGCGCCAGACAACGTCTATGCGAAACCTGAAGAGCAGGTTGCCCTTTATCACCGGATCCTGGAGAAGATTTCGACGCTTCCGGGGGTGCAGTCCGCGGGTATTACCAGCTATCTTCCGCTGCAGTGCAATTGCGACACAGACTGGATACGCATCGCCGGCAAGCCATTCCACGGCGAACACCTTGAAGTGCTGGAACGCGACGTGAGCCCTCTCTATTTGGCCATACTCAAGGCCAGGCTGGTGCGTGGACGCATGTTTACCGAAGCCGATGATGCCAATCATCCCCAGGTGACCATCCTTAATGAATCGATGGCGCGGAAGTACTTCCCTGGCGAAGATCCGATCGGCAAGATGATCGGCGACGGGGGTCTGGCGCCGAAATCGATGCGTCAGGTAGTTGGCGTGATCGAAGATGTGCGCGAGGGAGCGCCGGACGACGAGGCGTGGCCGGCGGAGTATTTCTCGATCTATCACGGGCCTGATAGCTCCTTCGAAGTAGTGGCACGCACGGTTGGGGATGAGAGCGTGTTGCTGCCGGTGTTGGTGAAGACGCTGCGCGCCATCAATCCCAACTTGGGCATCTACGGAGAAAGCACCATGGTTGCCCAAATGAACACTTCACAAAGCGCCCTGTTGCATCGAGCCTCCACCTGGCTGGTGGGAGGTTTTGCGGTAATGGCCCTGGTTTTGTCATCAGTGGGGCTCTATGGAGCGGTAGCGTTTTCGGTGAGCCGGAGGACACGTGAGATCGGCGTGCGGATGGCGCTCGGTGCCCAACGGGGCAGTATCCACCGGCTCATCCTGAAAGAGGCGGGATGGCTGACGGCTATGGGAATTCTTATCGGGCTGGCATGCTCGATTGCGGCGGCGAAGTTGATGGGCAGCCTACTTTTCGGCGTGCGCGCGTGGGACTTTTCGACGTTGGCGGCGGTGGCCGCGGTACTCGGGTTCTCCGCGTTGCTGGCCAGTTTGATCCCGGCGCGACGGGCTTCGTCGGTCAATCCGGTGGAAGCGCTAAGCGCTGAATAGCTGGGTCGTCGTGCTGCAACGTCGAGTTGACGGCGCGCAATGGATATTGCTACACACCCCCAACCGCGTCCAACCGCGCTGTGCGGATCAGAAATCGCTCTTGGAAAATGCAATCAGTCCCGAACGAGTCCGTGCCGGGGCAGAACCCGATAGGAACAGGACGGGTACCCCAGGTGTCCCTGGATGTCCTGTTGTGTTTAGTGGCGCTGACAAACCGCGTGCGGCTTTCTCAATGAAAGCCGCACACGCGGTCCTATCAGTTACCCGAGACTACCGAACGAAACTAGCCCATCTTGGGCGGTTACAGGTTGATCTGTCCAAATCAGCTTCATCTGTTCAGACAACAAGAAGAGGGGAAACCCAACCAGCACACCAACCGCTGGAGCCAATGACAGGAGGAAGAACAATTTGGCAATAACCCAGAGGACATGCATGGGGTACATCCTAGCGGTAACCGAACTGACCCAGCTAGGTCACTACGGAGAGTCCCTGACGTAATCAGTTCGTATTGTTTAAATGCGCAATAGCTCCGCTCCTCACACGTTCGTAACCGCTACTGGTTCCTTTGGTGTTTTTACACAGTCGCCGAGATAGATCCAAGGACTTTAGTGCTGGTCTAGGATGACTGTGGTTAAACGCAAGGAGTAGCGGCATTGAGAACAGGCTGGGGGCTGCAAAGCTACCCGGCCTGCTTTTTTGCCGCGAGCTTGAACGCCCGACAGGCCGTCACCCCGCCACCTATGGCCGCCAGAAGCCGCCTCACAACCATTGGTAATCTATCGCTGGTTACAATCGCGACGTTTGCAGGAACAATAGTGTAGGCATTTGTACCCAGTCTGGTTACATTCGACAAATAGGCCGAACCGTTGCTTACCGCAGAATCGGCGGAGCGGATCACGGCCTGATCGAAGGTGACATATGACTCTCTCTCCCTCGGATATGTTGGCGATTCAAAGCGCCATCGACGCGTACGAAAACCAATTCCCAAATCGGCCCTCCCCATCCGCAGAAGAAGCCCTGGCATGGCGGGCAGGTAGTCATTTTGAACGCCTGTCGTTGTGGTGGAAGGTAGTCGTGGCGCCTCGCATAAGCCCAAATTCCGCTCCGAAGCGGACGGCGGCCAATGGAAGACTCATCGAAGGATCCTGGATTCGACGTCTCTTGCCGGCCCCGAATCCAAATCGAAATTCAAATATTGCCCAAGCAGCAGAAAAAACGTCGCCCTCGCTTGATGCTGGTCGCGGGCAAGGGTCAATCGTGTTGTCGTCCCGTTTGGGTGCCATCACAAGAGGATCCCACTAAGTGACCGCTATTCTTCGAGCCAGATGGTTTTGAAGTTCGGGCTTAGATGAATATCTAGTTGCCGCAGGGGTCCGTCGCCGCTGTTGCTAAATTTGTGTGGCTCACCGGCACGGACGATGAGCACGTCGCCAGCGACGGCCTCATGCTCCTGATCGCCAACTCTCCATTTTGAGCGGCCCTCGATAACATATACGACCTCGTCGTAATCGTGCTTGTGCAGGGGCGTTCCCCGTCCGGGTTCGCCGATGACCACGAAGAACGAGATGCCGACGTTGCCATGATCCATCCCGATGAACTCGTGGGACATTCCGACAAACGGGAGCTGTGACTGGTGAATGACGTCCATGGTTTATTCGATTCCGGTCGCCCGACAAAGAAGCAAAAGTCGGTTGACGCTGGACAACGGCTCCTTCAGGGCCAGTCCAGTCTGTAGTACACCCCAAAAAGCGAACCCGGGCTGGTGGGGTACCCGGATTTCCTTTGCGAACCAAGGAGCCTCGAGCGCCCAAGCGTGTTGCCTGGGTGTTTTCGCGACATGGTGAAGGGGCGGTCAGCGTATCCGCTTCCCCATTTATCATTCACAGGGAGCTGCAGAATCACCATTGAATCCCATGCGTATCACCGATCTGCGTGAAGTGACCGCACCCATCGCGTCGCCCATCGCCAACGCCTATATCGATTTTTCCAAGATGACCTGCTCCCTGGTCGCGCTGGTCACCAATGTAGTGCGCGACGGAAGAACCGTAGTCGGTTATGGATTCAACTCCAACGGCCGCTATGGACAGGGTGGCCTGATTCGCGAGCGCTTCAAGCCTCGCCTGCTGGAGGCTGCCCCCGAGACCTTGCTGAACGATGTCGGTGACAACCTGGACCCTGATCGAATCTGGCAAACGTTGATGCGCAATGAGAAACCTGGCGGCCACGGCGAACGCTCTGTAGCCGTCGGGACTATCGATATGGCGGTGTGGGACGCGGTCGCGAAAATTGCAGGAAAACCCCTCTTCCGCCTGCTTGCCGAACGTTATGGCATGAAGGCGGATCCCCGTGTCTTTGTCTATGCCGCCGGCGGCTACTACTATCCGGGAAAGAATCTTGAGGCGCTCCGAGCCGAAATGCGCAGCTATCTCGACCGGGGATATACCGTGGTGAAGATGAAGATTGGCGGAGACGATATCGCGGAAGATCGACGGCGCATCGAGGCCGTCCTGGCTGAAATTGGCAGCCACGCCCGGCTGGCAGTGGACGCAAATGGCCGCTTCGATCTTGATACTGCCGTTGCCTACGCGAAGATGCTTCGTGAGTATCCTCTCTTTTGGTACGAGGAGGCCGGAGACCCACTGGATTACGCGCTCCAGGCTGCGCTCGCGGAATTCTATCCCGGCCCAATGGCCACGGGTGAGAATCTGTTCAGTCACCAGGACGCCCGTAATCTGCTGCGCTATGGCGGCATGCGCCCTGACCGTGATTGGTTACAATTCGACTGCGCGTTGTCGTATGGACTTTGCGAGTATCTACGCACGCTCGAAGTAGTCAAAATAGCCGGCTGGTCTCCACGCCGCTGTATCCCTCATGGCGGTCACCAGATGTCTCTCAACATTGCAGCAGGCCTGGGGCTGGGGGGAAATGAAAGCTATCCCGACCTTTTTCAGCCCTATGGTGGCTTTCCTGATGGAGTGCGCGTTGAAGAGGGATACATCGTTATGCCGGAACTGCCAGGAATCGGGTTTGAGGGCAAGTCCGACCTTATTCGTGTAATGCGCCAGCTGGCCGAGTAATCCTTTGCTTCAGAGACCCGCGGAAACTGCTGTTACGACAAGCCGGCGCTCCCTCTCGAGTCCACTCTGGCTTTGGGTGCTGCTCGGGATTGTGCTCGGTGTCGCGGTGGGGGTCTTCTTCCCGCACAGCGGTGCGGCTCTCAAGCCGCTGGGCGATGGCTTCGTCAAGCTCATTCGCATGACGCTGGCGCCGATTATCTTTGCCAGTGTGGTAGTCGGTATCGCAAAGATGGGCGACCTGAAGGAAGTTGGCCGCGTCGGCGCGAAGGCTTTGCTCTACTTCGAGGTGGTCTCCACCCTCTCGTTGTTGCTTGGTTTGCTTGCTGTGGATGTGCTGCAACCTGGCAAAGGGATGAACATCGATGCCACGGCCCTGGACTCCACTGCCATCTCCAGCTATACAAGCAGCGCCCAGCACCTTGGCTTCGTGGCGTTTGTCCTGAACATCATTCCGGCCAGCGCCGGTGAGGCGTTCGTCAGTGGAAACATTCTGCAGATTATTTTGTTCGCGGTCTTGTTTGGACTCGCGCTCTCGCAGTTTCGTGACCGGGCGCGCCCGCTGGTGGAGATGCTGGACCTGTTTTTGCAAGGCATGTTCGGCGTCGTAAAGTTCATCATGTACCTGGCGCCGATTGGCGCTTTCGGGGCTATGGCCTACACCATTGGCCAGTACGGAGTGGCCAGCCTCGTCCCGCTCATGAAGTTCACGGCGGAGGTCTGGGGGGTATCCGCCTTCTTTGTGGTGGTGGTGCTGGGAGGCATTGCGCACTTCTGTGGATTCCGCCTATTCCTATTGCTGCGCTACATCCGCGAAGAGATCCTCATTACGCTAGGAACTTCTTCATCGGAGGCTGTGCTGCCTCCCTTGATGCTAAAGCTCGAGCAGCTCGGCTGTGCGGAGCCGGTAGTCGGCATGGTCATGCCTGCCGGGTATACCTTCAACGCGGACGGAACTGCAATCTACCTCGGCATGGGCGCCATCTTCATTGCTCAGGCGACGAACACTCATCTCAGTCTGAGCGATCAGCTTGTGATCCTATTTGTGCTGATGTTTACCTCTAAGGGATCGGCGGGCGTGGCCGGCGCGGGCTTTGTCACTCTGGCGGCTACGCTCGCTTCTCTGCACCAGGTGCCTGTTGCAGGCCTCGTTCTGCTACTCGGCGTAGATCGCTTGACGAACGCTGCCCGTGCCTTAGTCAATATTATAGGCAGCTGCGTAGCTACCATCGTCGTAGCGAAGTGGGAGAAAGCCTTCGATTCAGAACGGGCCGGCCTGGTTCTGGGTGATTCCACCATCAACTCCTGACGGATGGGCCGCGAAACCCGCACATCGATAGCAGGTAATTCTCATCGCCCATCCACCTCCAACTTTACTGGCCGCGCGGTCGAGCTTACGTCGGGATCGTAGTACTCGTATAGGCGCGACTGCAGTGTGTGCGCGTGTAGAGGGTATTTGGCGTGCAAGCGGATCTTCAGCGCGACTTCCTGGTGCGGCGCAAGACCATTGAAGTAAAGGATAGCCTGGGTTGCCGTCAGGCTGAACTTTTCCAGCCGTCCAGCGCTGGCTCCGGCCCCCTTCTCCTCAAATGATTGCAGGTCTTCGCTCAGCAGGTCGAAGCCCGGCGGGATACCCAGGTCCACCATGATCATGTTTGCAGTCTGGTTGAGATTGTTGCGAATCGTCACTGTCTCGGTGGCTATGTCATTCTGCGATAGCCGGGTGCGGTCGTAGGCAATATTGATGGTGAGCGGCTCAGCGGCAGGCTTTTCATCCCACGGGACAAAGGAACGTCCGACTACCTGGTAAGCCAGGCTCCCCGCGCCTTCGAAATGGAGTCGAACCGAGGAGGTCCGGTGCGCGTCGATACCCTTAAAGACAAACTGGTGAAGCAAATCGTTGTTGTTCGCCGTGAGATTCAGAGTCTTCACTTCCCTGCCGTCCAGTATGACCTGGACCGCTCCATGCACGTCACTCGCGCTCAATCGCGTAGCCAGCAATAAGGCGCGAAGCGCCATGATCGTGGCCTGTGTGGTTCCCCAGGCGCCGGAGGCCTGCTTCTTTTGCGCGATGAAGTTAAGCGCCTTACGCGCCGTCTCTGATCCCTGCCCCCACTTGAGCAGCGCCTGCGTAGCCAGACCGGTCGTCTCGATGGCAGCGCTTGCGCCGGTTGAGTAAACACCGGTCTCTTCCGCGCTCCAGAAGACCTGATCTCCCTTTTCCGTGCGCGCGTCGAGCAGGGCCTGCATGGAGCGCCGCGTGAAATCACGATCGCGGCCGTACTCAGTGGCAAAGTTGGCAATCACAGCCAGGGTGTAGGCATCCGGCGCGCTGTTCAAATGAGAGTCGATGAAGTCTTTGGCCTTTTCGACCGCTGGACCCTTCATGCCGGTATCGACCAGCGACCAGGCAATATACGCTGTGATGCGCAGCACGTTGGAGTTATAGCGATCGGTTGCGCCCTCGTTGATGAAAGAGGCGTCGGGCTTCCAGCTGCCGTCTATTTGTTGCTGGTTGACCAACCAGTCGCGAGTGCGCTCGATCAGCCTGGGATCAACGTCCGACACCTTGGCCATATCGTTGAACTCCATCAGGCCGTAGGCGGTGAGAATCTTGTTGGCCGGAGCCTGGCCGAACCAGGAAAAGCCGCCTCCTGGAACCTCAAACGTCAGCAGGCGCTGGTATCCATTGGCGATGTAGCCTTCGGCCTTCGCGTGCGTCTCCGGCGTGAGCTTCTTGGTGTGCTTCATATAGTCGAGTGCAAGCACGTTGGGATAAGTGCTGGAGGAGGTTTGTTCGAAGCAGCCACCGGGCATGCTGAGGATGCTGTCCATCCCTTCGATGAGCTGGCTAAGAGGTCCGGGGTAGAGGCGGACCACGATGCTGCTGGCATCGGCAATGGCCTTGTCAGGAAAGTGGAGATCGTGTTCGGCTGAGCCTTCCAGCCGCCCGTTGAAGACCACGTCCTGCTCGCGGCCGTTGGGGATGACCTCGATCTCGCGCACCACGATGTCATCGCGAGAGGCATCACCGTCCATGTGGGCGGAGAGGGTGAGCTTGAATTTGCCAATGCGGGTGGCGGTGAGCGTGAACTGCGCGCCGCCCACGCGGCCTGATTCAGCAGCCACTGATTTTTCCGTCGTATCGTGGTCGAGGGAAAACCAGTCTTCTCGCTTGAGCTTGAGGCTGACCTGGCCGGACTTACCGGAGTAGTTGTAAACCGCGATGGGGAGAGAGACCTGGTCGCCCTGGGTGAGCGTGACTGGGAGATCGAGATCCACGAAGAAGTCCTGAAATACCTTCAGGCTCGAAGTGGCGCTGCCGAGTGCTCCGGAAGCAGTGGAAGCCAGCATGGCCATGCGCCACGTAGTGATGGAGTCGGCGACCGGGATCGAGATGTCGGCATTGCCTTGGGCGTCGGTGATGATTTCCGGATTGATGTAGAGCGCTTCCGGAAAGTAGGAGCGAACATGCGGTGCTGCGACCTCTTGTGTTACGGTCTTGACCGCCGCGCCGAAGCTGCTTCCGGGCATGGGCGGGGCGCCAGGCTCTGCCTTTTCCATAGGGCTGCCGGTCAGCGCGTCTACTGCCCTTAAGCCGCCGCCCCCTATGCCCCCCAGCACGCCGCCCATTTCACCTGGCACGTGTGCCATCATCATTATTGCCACTGGCCGCGGCTCCTGCTCCACCACGACAGCCTCGGTTACGCTGGCCAGGTTCAGTTTGGCGCTGAGTATTGCGCGGTCGCGCTCCTGCAGCGTGAATTCGCTCCAGAGGTCGAGAAATCCGGGTGAAAAGACTTCCACTCGGTAGCTACCTGGAGGAAGAGCGGCAAGAGAAAATTGGCCATCGGCCCCGGCGTGCGTGATGCGTGTATTCACAGTGGAGACCTGGTGGAGTGTGATGGTCGCGCCTGTAACCACAGCGCCGGCAGCATCGACGACTGTTCCGCTAACCTCGGCTCGTTGATTCATAGGGCCGCGGTTGTGTTCGACGTGGATATCCATGATGCCATGGCTTCCCAGCTGATCAACCAACCTTCCGGAGCGACCTTCGATATAGGCAACAAGATCATCTCTGCTGTTGAACGCGCCATCGGGACCCGCGCTGCGCACCAGGTAGACGTGGTTTGCCAGACCCCACGGCGCCGGTTCGACACGCAGCGGTGCGTTCCAGGAATCGCGTGGATGGGCGGCATTGACCATCGCTGGAATGTCCGCAGCGGGTCCGGCTTGAGCGGCTTGGTGCTTCCGCATCTCTTCGCTGAGTTGGGCCGCAAGATCGTGCACCTGGTGGAAGAACACCGACCGGTAGCGCTGCTGATATTCGTAGTACTTGTCCTGCGGCAGGCTGCGGCCAAACTCCATATCCAGCCTCGCAGGCCGGGCCATCTCGGTGGCGGAGAAAAGAGCTTGGGCTGCCCTATCTTGTTGATCGACTCCGCGCAGATCGGGGCCTCGCTGATCTCCGCGGCCATCTTCCACGGGTTCGATAGCACTCGACAGTGAGAGCGAGTGGATCTCGTAACGCGGCTTCATCACTTTCTGCTCGAGGTAGAAGAATATTTTCGCAAAGCCCGGCTGCTTCTCCGCCAGAGCGAAGACGGCTTCATCCACAATCTGCAAGCCGATCGCGGCGCTGACGCCTTCCCCATGCGCGTTAGTAACCCTGAAGCAGATACGCGCATCGCTGCCCGGTTTATAGCTGGCTGCGTCCGTCGTGGTTTCAATCTTCAGCTCATCCGCGGGCTGCACGAAAACCAGGCGATGATCCGCGATCGGTTGGGCATCGCGGCCGAAGAGGTAGGCGTCGATGTCGAGCGTGCCTGCCATCTCCGCAGTGGCCGCGAGCGAAAGCTCGGCCTGTCCGTTCTGCAGGTCAAGGTCGCGGGTTAGAACCGTCTGCCCATTGCGCACGATGTCGATATAAACCGAGCCGCGAGTGCGCGTGGAGAGGACTTTCAATTCCATCCCTTCGCCGGCCTTGACTACGGCGTGGTTGACGCGCAGCAGGATCTGGTCGGCGCCTTCCCGCGTCTCCAGCGGAACGCTTGCTGTCATGCGAGCGCCCCGATGATCATCAGCGTCCACACGGAGCGACGAAAGGCCAGAGCTGGGAACCATGCGAATCGTGGCGATGCCGCTGCTGTCAGTGGTGACGTGCTGATCGTGCTCACCAGGAATGTGGACCGTAAGAGCAGCGGTTGCCGGCGTGCCGTCGGGATAGGAGCTTAAAAGAAATACCTGGTTCTCGAGATGGGGGATCAGTGTGCCACCCTCTGGAACAGCAGTCAACAGCAGAGGAGTTTGACTGACGGTGATCGGTTCGCCGCGTGTCTCAGAGTGGCCCGCGGTGTCTTTGACCGTGGCCTCAACCAAAGCACGTGCTGCGCCCTGGCTAAAATTTCGCCCGGCAAAGTAGCCGGGGAGCACAAGATCGAAGTGATACACACCGTCTTTATCTGTCTTGCCTTGAGCGGAGGCTGCTTGGAAGACCTCGACATCCGCGCTCGATATCTTCATGGCCACTTCTGCATGATCGACCGGTTGACCGAAGAAGTAGTTGGCACGCACCGTGCCTATGACATGTTCGCCCGGGCGATAGTCACGCCGTGGCTGGTCGTTTTTTTCTGCGAGCTCCACCGCTACTTTGAACTTGGGTAGGACATACCTTTCCACGTTGAGGGCGACATCTGCAGTATTAGCAGGCGCTGCTCCCTCCGCTACGCTTCGCTCCGGTCCCACGGCACTCCGGGGCAGGCGGGATGAAGTGGAGGCTGGCGCTTCATCTTGGTCGCCCATCAGCGCACGCAAGTGATAGGTGCCGAGATTCACCTCGTCCGCCAGCGAGAACTCCGCGGAGGCGACGCCGAAGCGGTCTGTCGCTGTGCTCTTTTTGAAAACCTTGTTGCCGCGGGAATCTTCCACCTCGAAGGTAAGGCTGCGGTCCGCATTCGCGCGGTGGCTGGCGCGATCAAGCGCAAGTGCGCGGACATGGATCGTCTGACCGGGCTGGTAGATCGGTTTCTCGGTCGTGAGCATAATCAGCGCCGGGTCCTTGAGCTCGACGGGCTGCGTGTACTCAGTGGAACCGATGGGCGTGTCGGCGATGAAGCGGATATCGTATTTGCCTTCGAGGGCAGCCGGAAGGTGAAACTGAGCCGCGACCGTACCGTGGTGGTTGAGGCGCCCGGAGAAGAGCAACAGGCTTCCCTCCTGCGGAATGAGAAGCTCTGCGCGGACGGTGCCGGTGACAGCAGCATCCTGGTTGCCCGCGTCGGAGACCAGAATGCGGACAGCGGCATCACTGCCGGCGAGAAACTCCGTCTGCCCGAGAATGCGAACCACCGGACGGCGGAGGATGCTGGAGATGGACTCGACCCCGGTGATCGGCGGGATGGCCTTGTCGCTGTATTCGAAACGATAACGAACCCGTTGCCAAACCAGGTCTTCGAATGCGATCGGCTTGGCCGGCGTGATGCTTTGCTGCCAGCTTCCATCGCCTTCAGCGATGTTCACCGGCCGTTCGGCGCGGCCGAGCACGTGCTCTTCGGGATCAACGATCTCGGCCACAAGCCTGCCGGAACCGGGGCGCGCTCCATGGTAGGGGATAGCAACCGAGAGGACGCCATGGGTGAACGTCGCGGCGGATGACGGGACGCCTGCCCCAATCGAGGGATCGTAGGCCGCGACAAGGATGATGAGGAACAGTACGAACGCGAGCGGAGGGAGAAGTTTAAGTAGAACGCTGCCACAACGCGTGAGCATGCCGGTTCTCCGAGTGCGCTGCCGGGTCTAGGGGGATGGCAGCTTCTGTCTAACCGGAGAACGCGGAACTTCTACAACCTTGCAGAGAAAAGCAAAAATATTTCGAGGATCATTTGCGGGTCCAACTCTGGCCATCGAGGCTGGTCCAGTGCTCCCCGTCGTCGGTGGTTAACTCGAAGCGCGACGTGGGCTGGCCGATGGCGGCCTTGAGCGCCTGGTTTTTGTTAGCGGACGAAGCAACCGCGACAGCCGGTGATGCCTCGATCGCGACCGTCTGAGCAGCCGAACCCACGCGCAGTGTTGCATCAGCCACAGCTTGTTGCGAGGGCGCCACGTCGGTGGCGAACGATTGCTTTTCGAAACCCGTTGCCTGCGCTTCTATCCGATAGGTGCCGGGCGCCAGATCGCTCATGCGATATTGGCCGTGGCTGTCAGTAGTCGCGCCGCCGACGAGCACGCCGTTGGAGTCGGTGGCAGTCAGAGTTGCGCCGGTAATTACAGCGCCGGCAGGATCGGTGATGGTGCCGGACAACGTCGAGCCTGTGGTCGCTGCGGGATGTGAACTGATTTTGAGGGCGGCCCTGACGCTGCCAAAGGGGACACCGGAGGTCAGCGCCACACTGAGGGCGCGGCCCTTCCATGCCGACGGAACGGCCCTCCAGTTTCTGCCCTCATCATCACTGAAGAAAACGTGGTGATCGGAGTCAATAGCGAGCCGCTGGTTGCCACGCGAGGCCATCGAAAGGACCGCGAGATGGCTGGGCATGGGACCCGGGCCGGAGAAAGCAGATTGAAGCCGGTCGACTGCCAGCGAGGTTACCGGTCCGCCGGCGCTTGCCGATGCTCCAAAGGAAGTGCCGGGCATAGGTGATTGCTTAGGGGGGCTTGACGTAGTTCCAATTCCACCCAGGATGCCACCCATGACGCCGCCTGCAGGCCCGCTTGCTTTCCCATGTCTTGCTTGGGGTAGCGGCGTTGGCTGGCTTGCCGGGGCAGCTGGCCGCGGCCCTGGCGCTTGCGGGCCAGAGTACACCATCCCGCTGAGGGGTTCTGGCGGAGAGCTTTCCGCGGCGGGCGGCGGTGCCGGTTTACGGGTGTCGGCCATCTGGGATAGTACGGATGTATAAGGAACCTTCTTTCGATCATTGCGAACGAAGAGGACCACCAGGATGAGGGCGGCGAGCGCGGGAATCCCTGCCCATGCGGGGTGCCAGCGGGGGAACCAGCGATGGCGAACAGGTTCTGGCTCCGGTATCGGGGACTGATCGACGTCGGGAAGCGAGAGCGCAACAATCTGCCGGCAATCCGGGCATACAGCGAGATGCGCGAGGGTCTGCTGCTGCTCGTGCGCGGGCAAAGCGTGCTCGACGAAGGCGTTGAGCTGGTCCGCGTCTGGATGCTGCCCGGCCTGGAGAAGTTCGCTCATAGTTGCCTGGATGCGCCAACGACGTTGGCTGCCGTCTGCTCTGAGAACGAGGAAGTTTGCGAACTTTGCAGCAAAGCACGCAGATTGATTTCCAGATCGCGCGGGTCGTTGCCCAGCGCTTCTTCGGCCGCTCGCTTACTCAATCCTCCCGCCTGAAGCTGCTGGAGCAGTCGTTTGCGCAAATCAGTGAGCAGTCGCTTCAGCCGCCGGCTGATCGTAGCTTCGTGAACACGAAGCACGCGGGCGACCTGGGCCAGGGGCTGGCGATCAAGAAAATATGCGCAGAGCAGAAAGCGCTCTTCCGCGGCTAGACTTTGGAGCGTGCTGGTAATGGCATGGGTCAGGTCAGTGAGTTCGGCTGCTAGCGGTGTGGGCTCTGGTGGAAGTGCGGGAGCGTCCAAAGTATCGAGTGGCGACTCGCGGTGCGTGCGCCGGTGATGATCCACATGGCGTTGGGCGAGTGTGGTGCGCAGCCAGCCGAGTAGCGAACCGCGCCCGGAGTAGGAAGCGAGGGGAGAGCGGCGTTGCCCTTCGACCTCGCGTAGCCCGTAGAGCTCCGAATACAGCGAATCGGCAAGATCGTTCCCCAGCGTACTTGACCCGGTGATGGCCACGGCGGCCTGGGTCAGGGATGCGCGATAAAGGTTAAGGAAGCGTTGCCACGCGACCTCGCGGCCCAGAACGCAAGCAGTAGCCAGCGCCAGGTCTTCAAGGCGGAGCGATCTCAGGAAATCTGCCTTTTGCGAATGATCCGGGCGAGCGGCGGCGGGCAAACCGTAGTTGAACTTTGTGCCCACAGAGTATAGAGCGGGGCCTAGCTCATCGCGTGCTAGCCCGCTGACCGCGCCCCTGGCGGTCATCCAGAGTTCCTGGAGAAGACTTTGCGGGAGGTCTTCATCTGCCGAGTCCCTGGACTGTGGCGCGGATGGCAGCGGCAGCGCCAGATCACCGGATTGTGGTGACGTTGTCACCCTTCCAAGATACTGCAAGCCTGAGCCTGACCGAAGGTCCCTTAAGGCTGCGAGTAATACCCATCCCGGGTGCGTGCGATTAAGCCGGGCTTGGCTACCTGGACTGTGAGATGGTGATATTCGTCACGATGATCGGAAGGAGCAGGAGAGAAGGATAACTCGTAGTACGCCTCGCCGTCGGCAGCGCATTGCTCTAAAAAGCCGGCAACGTTGTTGCTGCCGTCGAGGACAAGACCTCCGCTCTGGGTGGCGAGAACCTGCAACGAGAGGTCCCCAACCTGGACCTGCCCCGGCTTAACGACGCCCTTGACGAACTCCTGATAGTAGAAAGTGCGGCCGACCGACTCCGCGGCGCCGATGGGATTGATGTTGTAAAGAGTCACATGGGCCTGCCGAAGCCGGGTGGAAAGATCGACGATGGTAGCGAAGAGCTGGTTCTGTTGCCGGGTATCCAGGTAGACGCCAGGGCCGGAAATAAGGGGCCAGCCCGGGGAAACCCAGAGAACCATCTTGCGGCCTGGGCGATCGGCCACGCTCCCGACCAGTGCACGAAGCGCATTGATAGAAAGCTGAAAGCGATCGCTGGCCTCGTATTGCGAGGAGCGACGTATGTCGCGCAGACCCACGGCATAGCCCTCCACAGAAGCACTTAGCTCATTGCCGTCCGTGGAGAAGCCCTGCTGAACCTGTATACCCTTGTCCGTAAAAAAGCCGACCGAGGTGGGGTACGATAGCCGGCCGCCATTCGCGTGCAGAAACTTTTCAACCTCAGCCCGTTCATAGGCGACCCGATCGTAAGGAACATTCACTGCGTCGATGACGACGATGACTTGAATGGGAGCCTGGCTACCGCCGAAAGCGTGGAAGGACGTGATGTGCTGAGGGGTCTTGTTATCAAGAATGGTGAAGTCTTGTTGTTGCAGATCGGCGACCGGCGGCCCGGACCTTGGCGTAACCACAACGTCGAGATCGATGGTGGCTGCAGCGGCTGGAGTTGGCGGCGTTTTCTCCTGGGCGGAGAGCACAGCGACCAACAGCATAGGAACAAAAACCAATAGACCAAGTCGTCTTTCGATGGGCATGTATTCCCTTCAACCGGGCGAGGCCTAACGGTCCGTCCCACGGCGGCAACCTCTACTGGCATTCCAGAGTGCCGATCGGGTAACTGTTGGTGTCGCTTATTCCCAGACGAACCCGAGGGTGTCAGGGTTTCAACGATAGTTGGATGCGCACTGGTAAGCCGCCGGTTCTATTCCGGCGATTGGGCTCCAGAACCTCCAAATACCGAATTGTGTGCCTACCGAATTTGTGTGCCTCAGGGCGAACAGGGATAGACAGAGGGTAATCACCGACCTCGCACCTTGGAACGGTCTGCTTGCGAGCAACACACCGGGAACACTTCCGGCTTCCATTCCTGTCTTTCTCGCCCAGGGCATGAAGGACACCTTGGTACGGCCCGCAGTGACGGAGAACTACATGCAGGGTCTCTGCAAAGCCGGAAGCGCGGTGCAATGGCATCCAGTACCGGGATCCGGTCATCTTTTCGTAGCGCGCGATAGTGCCGGCGCAGCGATTGGCTGGATTGCAGCGCGCTTCGCGGGAACGCCCGCGCCAAGCAACTGCGGTGCCCACTCAACCAGGTCGCCTTAGCTCCGCTGAAGAAAATCCAAACCGCCACGCGAGAAGAAAAGCAATTCTACTCGAGCCCTCGTTCGACCATAAGCACCAGGCGCTCGCCCAGCGCCAGCACCTTTGCTTGCGGCATCTGCTGCAGGGGTCCTTCAAGCACCAGAAGTGCCAAGCCGTGGACTGTCGACCAGGCAAGATACTCTGCGTCTTTGCGATTCTTTTTGCTGAGCAACCCCGATTCCTGCATGCGGTCCAGCGCCAGCGAAAGCAGTTGAAACGGATTCAGTCCCATGGAGGCCGTGTTGGCCGGGTTTTGTTCATGTACAGGCGGGGGAACCGAAAAAGCTGTGCGAAACATCCCCGGCTCTCTCATGGCGAATCCCAGGTAGCCCATCCCCACCGCACGTAGACTCTTTCGTGCAAACGCTCGCGGGTCGCGTCCTGGACGGCACTTTTTCATTTCCTCTTCAATGGCCGCGGCGAGCTGGGAAAAACATGCCGATCGCACCGCGTCCAGCAGTTCAGCCTGGTTGGCAAAGTGCCTGTATGCCGCATTGGGAGAGACGCCCGCCTGCCGGGTTGCCTTTCGCAATATGACCGTATTGGGTCCCCCGATCCGCGCCATCTGAATGCCGGCAGCCAAGAGGGCGTTGCGCAGATCGCCATGACGAAAGGTCTTGCGTTTCCCAAGAATGCGTTTCTCAAGAATATGTTTCTCTGGGATGACGGTCTTTTTCATCGTCTGTTCAAAGAAGAGTGTACCGCGGAAAGGGTCGCTTGTGGACGGCATCCACTTTCTGATAGTTTTCGTGGACAGTGTTTACTTGATAGCGATGGCCTCGCTAAAGGGACGGTACAAAATGGCAGACGGATTTATCTGGTACGAACTCGTAACCAATGACATGGACAAGGCAGTCAGCTTCTACAGCAAGGTAGTCGGGTGGGACGTGAAGGACGCCGGTATGCCCGGCTTCACCTACATGCTCTTTGGTAAAGACGGCAAGGATGTGGGTGGCATGATGACCTGGGCCGGCGCGGGCGCGCCTGACCTTCCCGCTCAGTGGATGGGCCACATCCACACCGCAAAGCTGGACGAAGAGCTGAAGGCTGTGACAGCCGACGGGGGGACGATTGCGAAGCCTGCTCAGGACATCCCTGGCGTCGGCCGTTTCGCTGTTGTCCTGGACCCGCAAAAAGTAAAATACCTGCTCTTCGAACCCGGCAAACAAGGTGCTCAGCCACGTTTGGATCAAATGGCGGTAGGTAATGTGGGATGGCACGAACTGCTTACCGATGATCCGGCAAAGGCCTTCGATTATTACTCCAAGCACTACGGCTGGGAGAAAGATCATGCGCATGACATGGGGCCCATGGGCATTTACCAGACTTTCCGGACCGACAAGCCCCTTTACACCGGCGGAATGATGGCTCGTAAAGGCCCGGGCATGCCCGAAGGTATTCCGCCGCACTGGCAGTTCTACTTCACGGTCGACGACATCGAAGCTGCGCAGAAACGTGTGCTGGATGCGGGCGGCGAAATAGTGCTGCCTCCCATGGACGTCCCTGGAGGGTCGCGCATTCTGCAGGCCACCGACGATCAGGGCGGCCACTTTGCTCTGATGCAGGGACCAAAATCGTAACCGCGATGTATGTTCATTCCAGCCGTTCTTCGTTCACAGCAGAACGGCTGCCGAACTTAGCGTGGAGTTGGAAAAGCTGAGAGGAGAGTTAGATGTCCGAGAAGATGGTGACCTGCCTGTGGTTCGACCATGGGAAAGCCCGCGAGGCGGCCGAATTTTATGCAGCCACGTTCCCCGACAGCCACGTCGGAAAGACCACCGCATCACCCACGAACACGCCATCGGGGTCTGCAGGCCAGGAGTTGTTGGTTGAGTTCACCGTCTGCGGGCGCAAGTTCCTGGGCCTGAATGGCGGTCCGAAGTTCGTCCCCAACGAAACGGTCAGCTTCATCATCCTCACAGAGGACCAGGCCGAGACCGACCGCCTGTGGAACGCCATCGTCAGCAACGGCGGCCAGGAAAGCATGTGCGGTTGGTGCAAGGATCGCTGGGGTTTTTCATGGCAGATCACGCCGCGCGCGCTGCTGACGGCGACGCAGGACCCGGATCGCGCCGCGGCCAAGCGCGCGATGGACGCGATGATGACGATGCGGAAGATTGACATAGCCGCGATCGAGGCTGCGCGCGCGGGACGGTAGAGCAGATCATCCACGTCAACGTCCACGAAACTCCGCGTCCATGAGCTTCGACAGGTGCATAGCGGTCCTCAAGCCTGCTGTCGTATAAACAAATGCAAGCGAGAGTATAACTTGCTGGATTAGCTCGCTCGGAAGCAGAGAAATACTGGAGAAACGGATGAATCGACGTACGTTCCTGGGACTCGCTGGAGCCACCGCCGTTGCGCAGCCTCTTGGTCTGGCAAGCGAGGCTAAGAAAACGATGAAGATCACCGGCATGGAAACGGATGTGCTGCGTTTTCCTCCGGGCAAGATCTACTACGACGCAATTCACGAATTTGGAGCGGAAGGCGGGGCCGTCGTACTACGCTTGCAGACCGATGCAGGCATTGTTGGTTGGGCGGAAAGCACATTCGGAACCATGACGGGCGCCCCGGAGGTCTTGCAGACCATCCTGCAGAAAGAGCTCAAACCGATCCTTATCGGGCAGGATCCTGCGTTCCCGCGGCGGCTGCGGTCCGATATGTGGAAGGCGCTTGAGTACGCCGGCGTGCAGGGTATGAATACATTTGCCATCTCGACGGTGGATATTGCGATCTGGGATATTGTGGCAAAGGCTTTCGGCGTGCCCGCATACAAGGTCCTGGGCGCTTATCAGGATACCTGCCCCGTCTACTCGATGTGCGGCTGGTACTACCCCAACGACGACGATCTGTCGCAGTACAAGAAGGAAATAGAGAACGCCTTCGAGGAAGGCTTCAGCGGGGCAAAAATCAAGGTTGGCCGCTCGTCGCTGCAGGATGACGAAAGACGCATCAAGGTGGCTATGGAGATCGCAGGCCCGAACCGCAGGATCATGGTGGACGCGAACCAGAAGTTTCTGGTGCCGGAAGCGATTCAACGGGGGAAGGTTTACCAGGAGATGGGCGTTTACTGGTATGAGGAGCCGATCGTTCCTTATGACCATGCCGGCTACGCGCAGGTAGCGGAAGAGCTGGAGATCAGGATCGCAGCCGGGGAAAATGAATACACCAGGTACGCCTTCGCGGACCTGATTCAACGCCGCGGTGTGGATGTGGTGCAGCCCGATGCCCGGCGAGCCGGCGGAGTCTCCGAGTGGATGGAGATTGCAGCCATTGCGGATGCGGCAAAACTTCCTGTGGCAAGCCACGGTGGCGGTCCAGTGGATCTGCAAATGCTGCTGTCTATGCCGAATGCAATCTACATGGAGTCAGGCAGCTTCAAGGGAGCCGGCTCAACTTTAGAACGGCTTCGGATGGTGAACAGCGCCGTTCTCGCACCCGAAAGACCGGGAATGGGAAGTGAGTTGCGGCCGGAGTATCTGCAGAAATTCAAGGTGTGACTCCTTGACGAGTCCGATCGCCATCTTGCAAGTTCGCTGGAAGTGGGGACCCAGTCCCCCACTCCGCGCGAGAGTGGAGTAGCATTAGCCCGGGTTTCCTGTGGACGATTCAGCGCTTGCTTTTCAAGATCTTGACGTCCATTAAGAACCCAGTAACCGGCGATGCCTCTGTTCCGCGAAATGACGCTGGTGGGTAGAAATGCTTACCCAAACCTTGCACGCATTGGCTTCGCCCTGCTCCTCACACTCTTCGCCCTCACATTTCCAGTTGCCTGCGGGGGCAGCAGCAGTTCGTCTCCTCCGGTCTTCGGCAACGGTAGTCTGAACGGTACCTATGTATTTTCGTCGGCCGGACTATACACGAGCTCGGGAAACCTGATTTCGACAATGGTTGGCAGTCTTAGGGCCGACGGCAGCGGAGAAATTACCGGAGGTACGGTCGACCTTTTCGGGGGAAACTTCGCGATCGGAAATCCCGGCGGACTTCTGGGGGCGGCTGATCCGATCACCGGCGGCACCTACACCGTCGGCACCGACGGCCAGGGACAAATTAGCTTTAATACCACCACCAGTGCCGGTGCAGTCACGGTTACACTGGGTTTCGTTCTGATCTCCAGCGGGCACGGACTAGTTTCTGAATTGGATAGCCACGGCACCGGGAGCGGCACCATTGACCGGCAAAGCGCGATCACGCAGAGTGAGCTTGCGGGTTCCTATGCGTTTGCTGTTTCGGGGACTACGGCAACGGAATCGCCCACCGCGACAGTAGGCGCGTTCACATTAGATTCCGCAGGAGCCATATCCACTGGGCAAGAAGATGTGAACAACGCCGGCAGTTACTCGGGAGCGCCGAGTCAGATCCTGACCAAGTCCTCCGTAATTCTTGCGACCACTCCGGCAACGGCTACCATTGCCAGTAGTGCGGGTACGTCATACACCTTCGATGTTTACCCCATCGATAGTGGGCACCTGAAGTTCATCGAAAATGATTCGCAACGCCTGGTTACCGGCGATGCCTACAAGCAGGAAAATTCCATACCAAGCGGACAACTGGTGTTCACGCTAGGGGGGATCGATACGATCGGGCTGCCTATCGATTGCGGCGGCTGGCTGACCAGCAGCGGCGCCGCCATTACGGCCGGACTTGAGGACTTTAACGACAAGTACACGGTAGGGCAAGTCAACAACGTGAGCGGCAGCATTTCTGCCGTCTCTGCCGGACGTTCTATTCTTAACCTCAGCGGCTTCGTGAACGGAGCCGGCAACGACACTCCGGGGGACTACAAATTTGCGGCATATCCCTTTACTTCCAGCAGCGGCACCGGAATTCAGTTACTCGAAATTGATGGTCTCGGTATCACCTCCGGCGCAGCCTACGCTCAGGCGAGTACAACTCTAGCTGCATCCCAAGGGTATGGATTAAATATCAGCTTCCTGGTTTTGAACGAGGTCGGAGTAACACTACCAATTGACGTCATCGCACTCGAGGAAGATGGGATCGGCCAGTTTACGACCACTACGACTGGTTTGAGTGGCTCCCTTGACTTAAGCTCCGGCGCCAACCCCATTTTCGACAAGACCCTAAGCGGTACCTTCCCCGCCCCCGTGGACAGCAACGGCCGAGGCACAGCCACAACAACGGTCCCTTTCGACTTCGATTTTTATGTCGTGAATAAGTCCACCGTCCTTCTCCTTTCGACTGGTCCAAATTTAGGGACCGGGATGTTCGTGCTTCAGAATGCCACTACTTCTTCGGGCGCGATTCCGGGCTTTTCACGGCTCCAATGGGCAGCGGCCGGAGATAAGTCCAGGATTCAACCACAGCTGGAGAAGCTGAACCTGGGACCGATATAAGTCGCCCAAAAAATTGAGCGCTAAAAGCGCTATAAGCGCTATAAGCCCCCCTTGGGCCACGAAGTCTTCTAAAACGGCTTGGCGGGGATAATTATCCCGAGGCCTGCGTCCAAGGTTCGTGAAGACAGACTGGATTGGCCTTATGAAATGCGCTGGCCACCAGCGCGCTTCATGAGTGTCAATCCAGTCTCTCCCTTTTTTGAGATGAGAAAGATCGATTGATCCGCCCCTTGGGGCGTGCCAGGGGCGACGGCCCTGGTTGCGGTTTGGTTTCAGGAATGCGATGTTCCCGTCCTGGTTTCCTCGTGGTGCCGGCTAAGTCCTTTGTTTCACGAAGGTGCTCAAATTTTATTTTTCCCGCCCCCATAAGCTGCTTAGGTATGGGCCCGGCTGCCGGCGAGACTTTCGGCTGAAGCTCTGCCCCGATACAAAGCACGATGTGGCGCCGCTCATTCGATGAGCAGAGTCTCAAAGCATCGGGGTCCCGATTAGGGCGGTATTACAGTTAGACCTCAGGCATCACTTAAGCAGCATTAGCAAAATGCTATAGCCAACGATCCCACGGCTAGTTTTGTCGTGCAAGGGCCCTGGGCGAAATAGATGTGGATGGCGGGGTAGTTAACTCAAGGTAACCCCCGCTTATCGGGTGATTCGGGTCAGGCGACAAAGCGGGGGAGATGTTGAATGTTTCCGGCATCGGAGGGGTGAGTTCCCTTCCCGTCCCCGAGTTCCCATTGCCCATACCGGTCCAACTGACAGCCCTCGGAACCGCCGTCATAGAGTTTGCGTATCCCTCTTCAACACCACCTCGGAGGAACGGATGCTGGCAGATCTGCGCGATGCGCTGCGGCAATTACGAAAGGCCCCCGGCTTCGCGCTGACGGCGATCATTACGCTCGCCCTGGGCATCGGAGCCACCACCGCCATCTTCACCCTGGTGCACCAGGTCATGCTGAAGTCTCTGCCGGTGGTCAAGCCCGAGGAGTTGTGGCGGATCGGGGACAAGATTCGCTGCTGCAACTGGGGTGGGTATGTACAGGGAGACGACGGGAATTTCTCCTTATTCTCCTGGGAGATGTACAAGCATTTTCGCGCCCACACGCTGGAGTTCAGCGACCTGGCAGCTCTGCAGGCGGGCAATGCGCCGCTGGGCGTGCGTAGAGCCGGGTCGCAGGCTGCAGCAGATACGCGCAACGGGCAGTACGTCTCCGGCAATTTCTTCCGCACTCTCGGTATCAATCCCTGGATCGGGCGCATGATGACCGATGCCGATGATCAGCAGGGCGCACCGCTGGTGGCGGTGATGAGCTATCGCATCTGGAAGGAGAAGTACGGCGGCGATCCCACTGTGGTGGGCGCTGGCTATCAGATCAACGGGCATCCCTTCACCGTGATTGGCGTGGGACCGCCAGGCTTCTATGGCGCGCGGCTGGGCGGCGGCAGCATGCCCGACTTCTGGCTTCCTTTAACTTCAGAACTCGTCATCGATGGAGGGACGGCACGGCTCAAACGGCCAGACGGAAATTTTCTCGACCTGCTGGGCCGTGTGCGGCCGGGGGTAAATCCAACCCAGCTCGAAGCCGAACTCAGAGTGGAATTCCACGATTGGCTGGCCAGCCACGTGCCCGATATGCAGCCGGGAGAAAAGCAGCTCTGGCAACAAGACACGCTGCATCTGACGCCGGGCGATGCCGGGGTCGCGGCGATGCGCGATCAGTATCGGGATGGGCTGACGCTGCTGTTGGTGGCTGCAGGCTGTGTGCTGCTGGTGGCCTGCGGCAACCTGGCCAACCTGATGCTGGCGCGGGGGCTGAAGAATCGCGCACAGACATCGATACGAATGGCCCTGGGGGCGTCCCGCCATCGCCTGGTGCGCAAGGCCCTGGTCGAGTCAGTGCTGCTGGCGGTGACCGGGGGCTTACTGGGGATTGCGGTGGCCTTTGCAGGAACCAGGCTGATTCTCTACCTGGCCTTCGAGGCGGCTAACCCCAACAACTATGTGCCGGTCAGCGCGTCCCCCTCTTGGCCGGTGTTGCTATTCGCGCTCGGGGTCTCGGTGCTCACCGGCATTCTGTTTGGGGTCGCTCCGGCGTGGACGACCTCGCACGCTGATCCGGTCGAGGCGTTGCGCGGAGCGAATCGCGCGGTCAGCGGGCGTGGTTCCTGGACACAGAAGTCGTTAGTGATTGGGCAGGCCGCGATGTCCATCGTTCTCTTGTCCGCCGCGGCTTTGCTGGGCAAGAGCCTGCGCAACCTGGAACACCAGAATTTCGGATTTGCGACCGAGGGCCGGTATCTGGTGTCGATCAACCCCTCGCTGGGCAATGACAAGCCCGAACAAATGGAGGCGAAGTTCCGGGAGATCGACGATCGCCTGCGGCAGATTCCGGGCGTGCGTATGGTGGCGCCTGTGCTCTATGCGCCGATGTCGGGTGATAACTGGAGCAAGGGTACTCGGATCGCCGGCAGACCCGAGCCCGCAGCCAAGGAAGATACGACCGCCGCCTGGGCACGCGCGATGCCGGGCTTCTTCGAAACCATGGGCGCGAAGATGGTCATGGGCCGTCCCTTTACGGAGGAGGACACAGCCACCACCCGCCCCGTAGCCGTGATCAATGAGGCCTTCGCCCGGCGATTTTTCAAAAACGAGAACCCGCTGGGCAAGCACTTCGGGCCGGACAAGATCCAATACGCGTCCAAGTATGAAATCGTCGGGGTGGTGAAAGACATGCGTTACGTACCCTGGGACTACAAGGACCCGATTGCGCCCATGTACTGGATATCGGAGGCGCAGACCACCCACTGGGACGATCCTCTCTATGAGGCTGGGGAGGTCTGGTCGCACTACCTGTTCAACATCGTGATTTGGGCACCCGGCAATCCTCCGGGGATAGAAGAAAAGGTACGCAAAGCGTTGGCGAGTGTCGATCCCGATCTGGTGCTGTATGGGGTTGACTCGTACGACAAGGTTTTCCGTGGAGACTTTCAGCAGCAGGGCATGATTGCAACCCTGACGACGCTGTTCGGTGCGCTGGGGCTGGTGCTGTCGGCGGTTGGCCTGTACGGCGTGATGGCTTACATGGTGGAGCAGCGCACGGGTGAGATCGGCGTGCGCATGGCGCTGGGCGCCGATCGTGGGAATGTGTTGCGCATGGTGCTGAGGGGCGCTTTTTCCCAGGTGGCCATCGGATTGGCGATCGGTATTCCCGCAGCGATTGGCGCCGGCAAGCTGATGACGCAGCAATTATTCAGCGTAAGGCCCTGGGATCCGGTGATGCTGGCATCGGCCACGTTGGCGTTGGGGCTGGCTGCGTTGCTCGCGTCGGCGCTGCCCGCATGGCGTGCTGCGGGCGTGGAACCGATGGTGGCGCTGCGGAATGAATGAAGGACGGGTGACTTATTTTTGGAGGGACCTTCACTGCGGGATGTATTGAGGAAGCGGGCACGCGCTCGTGATGTTCGTTGACTCGAACATCCCAATGTACCTTGTTCGGCGCATCTCATCCGCATAAAATCGCGGCCCAGCGAATGCTGGAAAAACTCATCAGAGATCGCGAAAGATTGACGACGGATGCGGGAGTGTTGCAGGAAATACTTCACCGCTACGTCGCGATCGATCGCCGAGATGCAATCCAACCAGCCTTCGATGCGCTGCTGGGCGTCGTCGATGAGGTTCTGGCAGTAGATAGCAAAAACAGTCGAGCGTGCAAAACAGATTGTTCTGGAGTATCGACGTCTGTCGCTCGCGATATATCGTGCGCTATAGAACTGCTGGCTCAGATGATGTACCTAGGCTGCGCCGGGTTCCAGGCGCAGCCAGGAGCGGCTACTGCGCCGCGATCTGGTCGAGGGCATCCTGTGCGGAAAGGCGATCGCCGTGACTATGGGTGACCTTCTCGAACACCACGGTGCCACTTCCATCGAGAATGAAGGTAGATGGATACGCTGTCTCGTGCGGTGCATCCCAGCGCAGCCCGTACAGGTTGGTGACTTTATAGTCAGGGTCAGTGACAAGAACTACGTTAGAAGGCAACTCAGCCTGCTTCTCGAGGAATTCCTTTGCGTGTTGATCGAGGTCGGCCGGCGGTCCAGGGTACACCAGAAGCACCCGCGTCTTCTTTGCTTTGAAGTCTGACGCACGCTCGACGAAATCGTGAACCTGCTTCACGCAGTAGGGGCACTGATAGCCGGGGAAACCGCGCAGGATGACGAGCACAAGAGGGCGCCCTTCCCGCTCGGCGGAAAGCGTTACGGACTTCCCGGTAGGCGTGAACAGAGTAAAATCGGCTGCCTTAGCACCTACCGCCGGAGTCTCGGCAAGCACGGATCTCCCCGAAAGCAACGCACAGGTAATGGCGAGGAGCACGCTCCACGCTGGATTCAGACGAAGTCCGGCGGCCTTCTGGGCTCTACCGGATGAAACGGTGAAAGCTGACATGACGAGGCAACTCCTCTTGTAGATTGACAATCTGACAACCCGCTTCGGAAAAAGTTACAGCGCTCTGCGGGTTAAGGTGAGGGCGCTGATCGAAGAGCTTGAAGGATTAAGAGCTTGTGTCGATGGACCGTTGAAAGAAAAGCTGGGATTGTTCAAACCTCACGAATTCAGGCTTGAACAATCCCAGCAGCAGTCCTTTGATCAATCTAGTCTTTGGACGATCGGGCAATTGATGGAGAAACCAGCGCTGCCAAACGGTGCTGTAGCAGAAGCTCCGGTGATCAAGCCGTCTTGCGCGTAGGTGAGAATCTGGAACTCTTCACGAAGTTGTTGGCGATAGCCCTTGGAAATAGCCTCGTCAGTCCACGTGTACAAGTTTGCGTCCCAGGCCGGGCTGTAATCGAGAGCGAGTGTCGGAATCCCTCCCAATGTGTTGTTCGGTCTGTGACCATCGTTCAGGTCGGCTGACAGCCCCTGACGTTGAGGATTATCGCACCCTTCGGCGCCGTTGGTGGCGATGAAGATGCGCTCGATCGGGCTAGCAAAGCTGTCGTCATTACCCAGAAGCAGTTTACCCATCAATGGAGCGTAGGTGTTGTGCTCAATCGCGGCAGCCAGCGGGATGCTGGCGTCCATGGAGATGTACCAAACCGGACGGCCGAAGCTGAAACCGTTGATCAGGTTCAGGGTAACGGTCATGTCGATAGGATCGATGGCCACAACCTGGTCATGAACCTTGGTATAGTCGACGTTGCCCTTGGGGAAGTTGATCTGGCTAGCATCGACGCCGTACGCGACCATAGGAGCGTTGTAGACAACGCCTTGGGCGTTGGTGATGCTGACGTAAGGGCTATAGTTCGCATCCCCGATCTCGCCGGGCACGGCGGACTTGGGAGGAAATTCCGCTCCCTCGGGCCCGGGTACGATATTGCGAACCGGCGCGAAGTTGACAGTGCCTTTATCGAACACGATATTTCCGTTCGCATCTAAGTTGGCGGTCCTCGCTGCCGCGTTGATGAAGTTGAGCTTCGCGGAGTAGTTCAGACCGAGTTCCTGGGCAACCCCTGGATCGGAAACGTCAGTCAGGATGTACCAAGCGGTCTTGCCGGTGCTCTTCACTTTTCCCTTGTAAAGCGGAATGGTGATCGTTCCAGCGATCGCATCGACCTGTCCGGTATTGAGCAGTTGCACGGGGCCGACAAGGCTTGGGTTTACTGTGGAGGGTGAAGGGCCGAAGTAAGAGAGTCCTACGTTTGCGCCGACGGATGCGGGCGCGGGGAACAAGTCGCAGCCAGGTTGCCCGAGATCGCGCGGTCCGGCTCCGGGACCTTGTTCCGAGTTGATCCCAGCTGCCGACTCAACGACGTCTATCGCCACCGACTTCGGCACCGGACGCTTTGCGAGAACATGCACGGCCATTGCCTCCGGTGACACCGGTGGCCTCGCCACCACAACATTCTGCGCAGAAACGGTTGGAGGTAAAACGTTGCTCATGATCGTGGCGCTGGCCAGAATTAAGAGCTTCGTGGAGGAATAGATGCGTGAACGAAGAGCGATCACATTAAGTTCTCTTCCACAGGGGGAAGGCCCACGAAATGCAGGAACCATCGTCGTACTCCTTATTGTTCAGGGCTGCACCACCATCTTTACGGCTGTCGGGTGCGCCCATATAGGAGTATTCGGCGAGCATTTAGTTACATGACATAGCGACTACACTTAACGCTTAATCTGTTGTTGATCAGCACTGGGTTGAAGTAAATATATGTATCTTCGGTTTGTAACCAATCACGCGTCCATTGGTCTAACAAGCGGACTGCGCAGCCACACGGCGCGCTACATTGGTTTTCGCGTCGCACTTGACCCTCATCGTAGTGGTTGAGTTCACGCGGTCTGGAAGCTCTTGAGTACCGCATCGGCGGGCCTTTTTCGGGGACGGGCCTTTTTCGGGAACGGACGGGGTAACCCCTAATGCGCGTCCGTCAGATCCCGGCCTCTACAAGAATTGATTACCTCGAATCTCTCGCGGCTACTCGCCCGATGGGCCGGTCATTATTTCGTCCGTCCCCGCACAATGCGTCCCCGCACAATGGCTCTGCAATGTTAAGGAATGGATTTAGGTAAACGTGGTGAACGTCCCCTGGTTTCCTGGCGATCACCGCGTTCATTGGTATCAATGAATAGGGCTCATGTTGAACGACTCAAGAGGTCAACAGTCTGGTTTGCCGAGCCGGGAAACTTTCGAGCGTAATCGAGGACCGTGCCCTGAAACACCTCTTCCGGGTGCTCGTAGTGTCCCGGTAGTTGGCAGCGGACTGTCAGGTCCGCTCCTCGTGAGAGCAGGAGACGCACTACATCAATTCCGAAATCGTTACCCTGGGTCGCGGCGTGAAAGATCGGGGTCTGCCCTCCCATGCCATGGGGGTCGGTGGCAGCACGTGCATCGATATTTGCTCCCGCTTCGAGTAATTGCATCGCGATCCCAGCCTGGCCGAACTCCGCGGCTACGTGCAACAGCGTCGCGCCTTTGAGCGTGAGCATTCGACCGGCGGTGGTGCCGATGTTCAGCGATGGATAACGTCTCTCGATAACGGAAGGATCTTTGCACAGGAGCATGTCGATCTCTGTGGAGTCACCGCTAATCGTGGCAATCACACCCGGCTCATCATATTGCGATGAGCCATGAGCATTTCGTATCAAATAGATTGATTGGACCAACGCGTCTTTATCGCGAACATATGTTCCCAGGGCATAATCAAGTGCAGTCCCAGGATGAGACCTTCCCTTCGATTGCCACTCCGAGACTTCGCCGCAATCGGGATCCGCACCATGCTGCAACAGCCAGCCGAGCGCGATTGGATCGAGCGTCTCGCAGGGAGCGAAGATCACTGGGTAGACGCCATGCCAAGCGGCGTTCACATCGGCCCCATGTCTGACGAGCAATTCCATCATGGGCGTTCGCGAACCATGGAGACTGGCGCGCATGAGAGGCGCATCGCCTCCTTCGTGAATGTCACAGCCGTTGTTGATAAGCCACTCTGCTATATGCAGCCGAGCTTTGGAAGGCTCTCTGGACCCACGACATTCAGCGGCCCACGTTAACGGTCCATCTCCGCCATAGCCGATTGGTGCATGTTTCAATTCAGGGTGTTTCGAAACAAGGTGGCGAACCTCAGCGAAGTCATCTGAATCGATTGCTTGCTTCAGGTTTTCCGCCAATGGTAGTGCGAGCACGTGGTCTCTCAGCTTCGGCCAACTTGAGAACCCATAATCTCGGGCGACTTGAAAGAGCGCCATCGCGAGAGACGGTGCATCGCCGTTTGCCAAGCGATCTTTTGCCTGGTCTTTGAGATGACGAAGGTTGGGTTTCGACGGAAGATGAGACGCGGAGGGACGTTGTTCGGACATGCGAACTCCTTTCGGTAAGCGCCCGGTGTCCGCTTCGCAGGCAGAAAGAAGTTTCGCTAAATTGTGAACAACAAAGGTGGGCTTCTACCCTGTCCGCGAACCGGATGCGTCCTTCACGCTGTTCAAATGCTACTCCGGTTCGTGGCTGACATTCAAGAGCTATGGGGCCTCGGATGACTCCCGACAGGTCGGCTTCTAGGAAACAATCCGCCCAGTGTTCTCACCATGGGCCAGTTGCTCAATCCACGCCGCCATCGATTTCTTCGGTTCGCCCATCGCCGCATTCGACACGTCCTCCCATGCTTCCCACGTCTCCAGCCGCTCGGCATATGCGGCCCGGGCCCGGGGAAGAATAGAAGTGCCCAGCCCCAATCGCAGCGGCGGATTTTCCGCGTCCACAAGCTTCAGGATGGCTTCAGCCGTCGCCTCCGGATCGCCGCGTTCAACATTGGCCAGATGCGTCAGGAACTGCTTCCGGAATTCCGCGTATGGTTCCAGCGCATCCGCGATCTGTGAGGATTTTCCGAAGTCGGTTGCGTAGGCTCCGGGTTCAACAAGTGTCACTTTCAACCCGAACGCCTTCACCTCCTGCGCGAGGGATTCGTGGAGCGCTTCGACAGCCCATTTTGTAGCGCTATAGAAGCCGATGAGCGGCAACGCCGCTATCCCCAGCCCGCTCGAGACACCGAGAATGTGACCGCTCCCTTGTTTCCGCAACAAAGGCAGAGCCGCTCGGAGCACTCGGACCATGCCGAAGTAGTTGGCATCGAAGAGGCCGCGGATCTGCTCATCGCTCGCTTCCTCTGTGGCCGCGAACAGGCTCGCGCCGGCATTGTTGACAAGGACGTCCAGCCGGCCGAAGTGCGCATATGCCTGATGAACTGCCTGCTGCACCTGCGCGGAGTCGGTGACGTCGAGGGCAAGGGGCAGCACCTTGTCGCCAAAACGTCCCGCGAGATCGGCTACGTCTGCCAGTTTGCGGGCGGTCGCTGTAACCCGATCGCCGCGTTTAAGAGCAGCCTCAGCCCAGATGCGGCCGAACCCGCGCGAGGCGCCGGTAATAAACCATGTCTTTTGCATTTCGATTCCTCCGTGATTGTTGGGTTAACTTCAGACCTCGCCATAGCGCATGTTTCCCAGATCGGTGAGAAGGGAGGGGCCTGTGGGGTTCCATCCGAGCTTTGCACGGGTTTGCGCACTGGAGGTCAGAGGGTCCCTCCCCGCGAAGAACCCGAGGA
>CAWGPA010000029.1:0-513973 GCA_963824325.1 uncultured Acidobacteriaceae bacterium
GGGACGGCTGAGAGTCAGCTTGTCCAAAATACGGCTTTTTCGAGATAGTTGCCACAACAGCAACCAACTCGATGGACGTCAGTCCTGGGTGGGCCTGGACCGTACGCGATGGCTGTCAGGTGATCACCAAAGAAACATCTTCACGGAAAACAAAACGAACCTGGCAACTCTCCCGCTCTCAGCAACCCTTCTTACACTTAGCCAGAATCGCAGCCTGCAGCCGCTCCCGCAATCCCGCGGGTAACTCATAAATCTCGTGGTTGCGGTAAATCTCGATGGTCTTTTGCGTCGTACGCATAGTGATCACGCAGTGTTCGCATCCCTCGAGGTGGACCTGCAGATCGGCGACCAAGCCAGTAGGAACCTGGTTATCGAGAAAATCACCGAGTTGCGCCAGAAACTCCGAGCAGTTCATTTGGTCCCATCCTCATTCTTGCGGAAGTAGCGGCTCAACCGCTCCCTCAACTGCAGCCGCGCGCGTAGCAGCCGCGACTTCACCGCAGGCACGCTCAGTCCCTAGCGTTTCCGCAGTTTCTTCTGTGGAAAGTCCTTCCACGTCGCGCAAAACAAAAACTACCCGAAAACCGGGGGGCAACCCTTGGATTGTCTTGCGAAGTATCTCCGCCAGTTCCGACTGCCCGTACATCATCTCCGGGTCGGGCCGCCATTCGGCGAGATCCCGAGGCATCGAGCCCTCTTCGGTCTCCATGTCCTCGTCGATCGATACCATGCGTCCGGTGCGGCGCTTGCGCAGCCGCATCAACGACTCATTCACTGCGATGCGGACCAGCCAGGTATAAAACTTCGAATTACCCTGGAACTGCTCCAGCTTCTCGTAGGCCTTTAGAAAGACATCCTGAACCACATCCTCTGCATCCTCCCGGTTTTGGGTGATGTGCTGAGCGATGCGGAACACCTGCCGATCGTATTGCTTTACCAGTTGTTGAAAGGCCCGCACATCGCCTTCGCGCGCCCGGTTGACCAGTAAGATGTCCGGATGAACCTCTTCGGTCCCTTGTGTCGGATGATAGGCATGTCAGTCGGGTTCAGAAATTCGACCTTTCCAGACCTTTCTCCGGTTGCTGCACCTTGCGGATGCGGGGGAGAAGGGAAATCGATACGAAAGCGCATGGAATGGGCCGCCCGCAGGCGCCGCGCGTCTACCTCATACTAAATGGGCATGGCGGCGCACGGCAAAATGGGTAATCTGCGAAGTAGGCTTAAGTGTCAATGGGGAGCAGAGCTCTGATCGCGGCCTAAGTGACCTGATTTACGTCATCTGCTGGCCACTCCCGATGTGGGCGCCAGCGGTGTTTGATTGGGTTCCTGTGTGGGTTGCCTGGGAGGAAAGCACCGCTGCAACCAAATTTTCCGCTTAGAGTCTTTATATAGGAGCAGATTTGCCTGTGGCCCACCGGGCAGCAGGTCAAACCGGGCGTTTGGCCGGGGATTTTGGCATCCGTTGATAGCAAATCCGCTGCAGGCAGGGAAGTGAACAAGTTGGCGGAAATTATCCATCGCAAGGCGTCACTACGCACCCTTCTGCCCTGGGCGTTGCTGCTCGTCGTGAATGGCGCCATAGCCCAAACCACGACCGCGACTAAACCCAAGTCTGCGACTCATCATCACACCAGTTCGGCCACGCATGCCAAAACGACCACCCATGCACATGCAAAGGCGGGTGTTCGCCACGTCAAAACGCACCGCAAGCCGCGTTCCGCCAAAAGCATCGCCCGCAGCCGCAAGCTGCAAATGGCCTTCGTCGCTTCATCGCAACTGCGGCCGATGGCCCAGGAACTGACCACGATGCGGTCCCCGGCCGCTTACGCCGGAGTTACCGCCTATGCCCATGCGCACACCGGCGAAGCAGCCTCAGCGGCCTACATGGCATTAGGCCACGCGTATCTGTTAGATCATCGCTATCCCGACGCAGCCAGCAATTTTCAAAAAGCGAATACCACCGGCAAGACCCTGGACGATTACGCCGACTTTCTGGCTGCCCAGGCGTTTATGGAGGCGGGCAAGCTCTCCGATGCCGAGGCGCTGCTGACCGGCTTTGCCGCCAAATATCCGGAAAGCATTTTTGTCGGCCGCTTGCCGGTGATGATTGCCAATCTCTCGCTTGATCAAAATGATCCGCAAACTGCTTTGCGCGTTCTTCATCAACACGCTGAAGACCCAATCGCAACCCACGCGGACTTTCAATTGGCGCTGGCGCGGGCCAACCAGATGACAGGAAACACCGACGAGGCGGCCAAGCTCTATCGCCACATTTTCCTCGGCTTTCCTCTGAGCAACGAAGGTGCGCAAGCCAAGGCACAGCTCGCCGTAGTGGGAGCCGCGGCGCCGCTGACCATGGGTGAGCGCAGGGCCCATGCGGACGCGCTGTATGCGGGTGGCCGCTACGCCGACGCGGGCGAGGAGTATCGCGCACTGGCCCATGATTCCTCACAAACAGATCCCGCAGCCAAGAATGCTTTGCTTGTGGCTGCCGCGGAGTGCGACCTGAAGACCAAGCGGCTGAGCAAGGACCAAGTCGACGCGTTGCCGGATACGCCGGATGAGAGTGGCGCGCGCCGCCTGTATCTGGCCGTGGAGCTGGCGCGCAACAAAGACGATGCCAATTTGCAGCAGAGCCTGGTGAGTCAGATGGAACAACGATTCCCAGAGAGCCCGTGGTTGGCCGAAGCGCTCTACACCTCGGGAAACATGTATCTGTTGAAGAAAGACTATCCTCAGGCGATCGTCTACTACGGTGAGCTGGCCAAGCGGTTTCCCGGCCATCGCTATGCGCCCAGCAGCCACTGGAAGGCCGCTTGGCTGAATTATCGTTTGGGAAATTACTCCGAAGCAGCGATGCTCTTCGACAAGCAGATTTCGCTCTACGAAGGCGGTAAGGAGATCCCGGCGGCTCTTTACTGGCGCGGGCGTCTGTACTCCGACCAGGAGCACCAGCCGGCGATGGCCGCGGCTTACTACCAGACCGTCTCTCGAGCCTTCGAGCATTATTACTATGCCCAGATGGCGCGCGAACGCTTGGCCGAACTGGGTCAGGTCACGCCCGCCGATGTGGCCATGCTAAGTAACATTCATCGCGAGGAGATTCCCGCGCTTACCGACGATGTTCCCGAAGATGATGAGCACGTCATCAAGGCGCGCCTGCTGGCCAACGCGGGATTGAACGAATACATTCCGGCTGAGATTCAGGCGGCCGACGGCAGCGACCAGTGGGGAGCATTTGCAGAGGCGGACATCTACGCTTCCGACGGCGAAACCTTTCGCGCCATGCGCGTATTGAAGCGCGCTCTGCCCTTCTACACCTCCGCGCCCATTGACACCATTCCCATGGGCTACTGGAAGATTCTCTTTCCCCAACAGTACTGGAGTTCAATTGAGCAGCAGGCGTCCAAGAACGGTTTGGATCCATACATGGTGGCCTCGCTCATCCGCCAGGAATCGGAGTTCAACCCCGGGGCCATCAGTGGCGCCAACGCGTGGGGCCTGATGCAGTTGCTGCCTTCGGTGGGTCGTTCGATGGCCAAGGAAGAGGGCATCCACCATTTCAACCAGGTCGAGCTGCTCAATCCGGAGACCAATATCCGCCTCGGCTCGCGCTACCTGAAACAGACATTGGACAAGTTTGACGGCCAGGCTCCCTACGCCTTTGCCGCCTACAACGCAGGCGATAGCCGGGTGACGGATTGGCAGTCGATCGGCAAGTATCACGGCATGGATGAGTTTGTGGAATCGATTCCCTTTACTGAGACGCGCGAGTATGTGCAGGCCATTGTGCGCAACGAGTCGATCTATCGTGAGTTGAATGCGGCGCGTGAGGCGAGCGCAAAGACGCCGCCGGCCCAGCAGGCCAGCGCAGCGGCTCAGCAGAAGACGACAGCCACGCAGCAATAGCGCTATGTGCATCCTTGGTGCATGCGCCCGGAGAATTGATCTGGCGAACGAATCGTGGATTGACGAAAACCAGACTCGCGGAAAGAATGGGGTCAATGTTCCGCTGGTGGAATCCGGAATAAGCAACAACTTCACCTCAGTAGGTGACTCGGCCAATGAATAAGCATCAGCACGACAGATTCCCCCGGCTTGCGATTGTGGGCCCGACTGATAGAAAGCCGCGTCAGCAGCCTGCTGGCCGGCCGTGGTGGGGCCCGCAGCGCTCGCGAAACCTTAGTCTGCAGCAGACAACCCAAACCAGCCAGGTACCGTGCCACGAGCTGCGCATGGCCGTCATGCCTACTCTGTCGCGTAACTTGTTGTTCGTAGCGATCGCCTGGATCTGGAATTTTCTGCGCAGCTATCTTGTTTCCGGGGCCGGGCGCCGGCGTGGTGCGGCCGTTCTATCATTTCGTCGCCATGCTGGGTTGGCGCCGGCCTTCCGTCGCGTGATGGTTGAAGAGAGCTTCGCGAGTAAAAAACCCAACGGCACTGTCCGCTGGCATAGCGAATGTGAAGTAGCACCGCAGGAGGGAGGAAGAAGATAGCGATGTCTTTGCAGGCACAAAGCAAGGAGAGCAGGCCTGCACACTACTAAGTGTGGTGGAGCACAGGTAACAGGATCGCACAGGAGGAATGGCATGTTGACAGAGCTTGAATTGCTTGGAGAGTGGATTCCAGAGCAGATGGAACCTGGAACCCTGTTTGTGCTGGAAAACACGGGAACGATGGGTCAGGCAAACAACCCGTACGTAGCCGTGCTGGCTTGTCCTCATTGCGGCGCATTGGGCCTGATCACGAAAATGCAATATGTTGGCATGGAATCGATGATATGCGGGTCGGATTACTGCTCCTCGGAGTACTACCTGAACGATGAAGGAATTGAATACCGAAAACCGCACTAAAGAATTTTTGCTAATGGTGCAAAAGCGCGTTAAAGATTAGAAAAGCAGCAAACGCAAAGGGGCGCGCTCGTGAAAACGGGCGGCCCCTTTTGTCGTTGAAGCACCAGCATATCGACCATCAACGTTTGGGGGGTACAATGGCCCACCTCGCGCACGGCAATTAAAAGCGGGGTGAAAGAGGACGTTAATTCATGCTTGGAGCACAGATTGGCGAAACCAAAGGCAAGAGAATCGTAAGACGGGTCATTTCCACTGACCCCACAACTGTAGAAGTATCATTCGAAGACAGTGGTCAATTGTTCGGTGTTCCCACCACTGGCTTGGGGACGTACACATCGATCATCCGTCCGGATGGTTCCATATATGGCGAAGGTCAAGGAATCAACCTAACGCCGGATGGCGAAGGCATTAGTTGGACGGGAACGGGCTTGGGCAAATTCGGTGCCGATGGCGCCATCAGCTACCGCGGTATGCTTTTCTTTCGAACCAATTCCGAGAAGATCTCGCTCGGCTCCGCTTGCGGAGCTTTCGAATACGAGGTAGATCCCGCCGGAAACACAATTTCCAAAGTCTGGGAGTGGAAGTAGGAATGAACTGAGATCCGGGCTGGCGGGCCCGGGGTTTGCCGCCCGCCAGCCGGGACCATCTACGAACCGATGTAACATGGTGCTTTGATCGAGGTTCACTTTCATGGATGATCCCGTCAAGAGTGTCCGTTCAGCCCTCACCCGCGCCGAACTTCCCGGCATGAGCCTCATAGAACACCTGGAAGAACTCCGCAAACGCGTCATCCATTCGGCCGTCTATCTGGTGATCGGATTTGCTATCGCTTATGCCTTCTCCGAGCGACTGTATGGATTCATCCAGGCGCCCCTCGACCAACTCCATATTCCCCTGAACTTTACTCATCCCACAGATGGCCTGACTCTGTACTTGAAGACCTCGTTTGTTGGTGGCGCGATCCTTGTCAGTCCCTTCGTACTCTTTCAGCTTTGGCTCTTCATCTCACCCGGCATGTATGCCCATGAGAAGCGCTACGTTTGGCCCTTCATGTCCGCCACCATCGGCCTCTTCCTTGCCGGAGCGTATTTCGGCTACCGCTGGGTTCTACCCGGTGCGATCAAGGTATTGGTGCTCCACTACGGCCATCGCTTCCATCCCATTCTTACCATCGAAGACTACACCGGCTTCTTCCTGACCATCATCCTTGGTCTTGGCGTAGCCTTTGAACTTCCCATCCTCATGTTCTTTCTGGCACTCTTCGGTATCGTGGACGCCAGGTTTCTGCTCCGCAACTTCAAATACGGCATCCTGGTGATCTTCCTCATTGCGGGAGTGATTTGCCCGCTGCCCGACCCCTTGAGTATGTGCCTCTTTGCTTGTCCCCTGCTTGCACTCTACCTGCTCGGAGTCGGAGTGGCCTTCCTCGCTCACCCATCGCGCAGGAAGTCGAAAGTGAAGTCACGCGACCCGGGACTCGGCCTCATCGTGCTTGCCCTGGTCCGGCTATCTGCAATGTTGAACGGCCAACGTCAAGCCAATCGCCCTTTGCGAGCATCCCCTCTCTGGTAGTTCTCGCGGATCTGTTCATCCGCCGCACAGCAGAGCAACGGCCCTCCACTTGTGTGATCCCGCCCCTCCCGCCTGTCCCGGCATGCGTAGAGCTTGCCGTGGAACCGGAGCGTAGCGACTTGTTGTTTCTTTTCTGTCCATCCGATTTGACAACTCTTAAGAAAGGTCACCGCCCCACCCTTTGTCATCCCGAGCGTACTCCGGATTTCCTTCCACGCTGCACCAATTAACGGCCACGTATGCGGCTTTCCTCACGGAAAGCCGCAGGAGGTTACCGACGCCACAGACCCTAACAGGAAATCCGGAGGTAGCCGAGGGATCTGCAGTGCGCCTTTCCCTAAAGCAACTGCCCACTTTGCCCTCTCTCCCTGTCATCCCAGCTTGCCCCGCCTGTCCCGGCATGTCGTGGAGCGTGCTGTAGTGGGACCTGCGGTTTCACTTTCGGACGCAACGAAGCTACCGGCCAATCACGCTTTCCTTATCTACGATAATCATCGTTGACATACGATAATTATCGTACTATCTTCGTGACCATGAACCTGCGACGTCCAACGAAGCCCTCTGCGCCTCTACCCACGGAAGCAGAACTGGAGATTCTCAATACCCTATGGACCATCGGGCCCAGCACCGTGCGCGAGGTCCACGACGCACTGAGCAGCAAACGAACCGGGTACACCACGGTCTTGAAGCAGATGCAGGTGATGGCAGAAAAAGGCCTCCTCGTGCGCAACGAGCGCTATCGCTCGCACGTATACGAAGCCCGTTTCCCCAAAGAGCAAACCCAGCAGCAGTTAGCCAGCAATCTTCTGCACCGCGCATTCAATGGATCGGCGAAGAACCTTGTTCTAGGCGCACTCTCATCGCAGCGAGTGTCATCTTCTGAGTTGGCGGAGATCCGGCAAATGCTGGACGACTTCGAGAAAGGATCAAAATGACACCCAACGAACAACCACTGATACATGCTGTCGGCTGGAGCTTATTGCACTTTCTCTGGGAAGGTGCGATCGTCGCACTTCTACTAACTTCTGCTCTGAGACTGTTGAGCAACCGCTCCTCCCAACTGCGCTACGCGGTTGCCTGCTGCGCCCTCGTGCTAATGGCAGCTGGGCCCCTGGTCACATTTGGACTACTCCTTCTCAATTCCGATGCTCCTGACCAGACCTACGCGCATGCAATCGTCGAAAACCATCAGATCTTGACTCACATCACCTTGAGTGAGCCAACCATGCCATGGATCAACCGCTTGGCGGAATCCTTCGATCGCTCGCTGCCCTGGGTACTAGCCGCGTGGCTCACAGGCACGACCCTACTCTTGTGTCGTTTAAACATGGGACTAATCGTAGCCCGGAGAATGAAATCAATCGCAACCATCCCAGTAACAATAGAGTTCCAGGCGGTATTCCACGATCTGACCCGCCGGCTTGGAATCGTTCGCACGGTAACTCTGGTCAATTCAGCGCTCGTTCAGGTACCTATCGTCATTGGCTGGCTCCGCCCAGCCGTTTTGCTGCCCGTGGGTTGCCTCACGGGATTATCAACCCTTCAGATAGAAGCCATATTCGTCCATGAACTGGCGCATATACGCCGGCACGATTATCTGGTCTCTATCTTTCAGTCCATCGTAGAGGCCGTGCTGTTCTATCATCCTGCGGTTTGGTCGGTTTCCAAACAAATCCGCAGAGAGCGCGAAGACTGCTGTGACGACCTGGCAGTAAAGGTCAGTGGAGATCCACTGGCCTACGCGAAAGCATTGTCGTTCCTGGAAGAGCAGCGCGGATCGTTACCCGCGGCCGCTCTGGGTGCAAATGGAGGTGTACTTGCAATGCGAATCAAACGTCTGCTCGGATACAAAGAAGCACCCGCTTACTCCTGGTTGACCGCCGCAACGCTGTTGGCGGTCGTTGTTGCCTCAGCTGCACTATGTGTTGGTACATTTGCCGGCGCTCAAACCAATCCAGACAACCAGTCATCCCTGAAGAGCAAGTCCACAGATGCGCAGTATCAGGACTGGGTCGATGAGGACGTTCTCTGGATCATTGCCCCGGAAGAGCGCGCAGCCTTCCTGAAGCTACCAACCAACGCGGAGCGCGACGAGTTTATCCGCGAGTTCTGGCAGCGCCGGGATGCGGGAGCACCAGCCGGAATAGACGTGAGGGCGGAGCATTATCGACGCCTGGCCTATGCAAACCAACACTTTGCCGCCGGCATGCCGGGTTGGAAGACAGATCGCGGCAGAATATACATCATGTATGGGCCGCCAAGCTCAATCTCCGCGTACCCTGTTGGTGTAGCGCAGCCATACGAGATCTGGCACTATCGTGAGATCAAGGAATTCGGACCGCCCGAGCAGGAGCAGGGCACTTCGAATTACAAAACAACGATCGTGACCAGGAACGACGTCGATATGAAGTTTGTCGATGCCTGTCACTGCGGTGAGTTCCAATTGCAACCGGCCCGGAAATGAAGACCGGGACCGCAGACACGAAGGATGTTCGAGATGTGGTCAGAGCAGTTGTTAGCTGAACTCGAGGATGGTCGAACCGACCTGATCCTCCCTTTGCTGGAATCCGGTTTGCCGTCTTCCTACCGCAACCAACACGGAGTGTCGTTGATGCAGACCTGTGCCTATTATGGCGATGTCACTGCCATTCGCACTCTTATTGCGCGGGGTGAATCGCTTGAACAGCTCGGACAAAACGTCGGGCTTAATGGCGCCGCTTTCCACGGGCACTGGAGACTCTGCAAGCTGCTTCTGGAACATGGCGCAGATGTAAATGATCAATCCGAGGAAACAAGGGAAACAGCGCTTCATGCGGCGATCTGCACAGCCGATCGCACGACCCACGATCCCGTGTTGCAGGTGCTCCTCGCTCAAGGCGCCAACCCGAATCTAGCTACAGCTACTGGGGTTGCGACGGGGGGCTTTATGCGTGATTGCAGAACGAAGGGCGAGACGCCCCTACACCGGGCCGCCGCGTTTGGTGAGGAGGGAACGATCAAGCTCTTACTGGATGCAGGCGCTCGGCTCGACGCTAGAGACGCCTATCAGGACACGCCGCTGTCCTGGGCGAGCTGGTATCTAAGACCTGCCGGAATTCTCTCCCTACTCTGCTATGGAGAGTTCCGTGTGAACCCTCAGCGCAAGACAATGAAAGCAAACCTGGTCGGCTTTCCGCACCAGGGCAAGTAGCGTGGCATAGATACTGGCGAAAGAGGGAGAGATGGTCGCTAACGCTGTACTCGATCTTTGGTGCCCGTGGAGGATTGGTTGAAGCGCTTTGCCGACAAGCGTTTACTGGTCTTTTACACTTTCTTCATCGGTGCGTTAGCCGCAATCACATGTGCATTTCGCTTAGGTTGGTTGCCCCCTCGCGGGGCCGCAATTGCCTATATTCTGTCGTGCCTTTTCGCCGTCGCCAGTCTGAGGAGTATCCTGAATCGCAATCCCGGGGAACATCGGGTTGTTGAGGCATCACCCGATAACGCCATCGATGGTCCCGCTCGTGAAGACATCAAACGAAGGATTCGCCGCTACACGATCATAGTCGTGGTGTTGCCCTTGACATTACTCTACGGCCTTTATCAGAGCAGAGGTGGGCCACTGCTACCCCGGTTGACAGGGGCGGCTGTGAATCTCCTCTTCACCTTTGCGTTTGTCTTGGCCTTAATCGCGCAACGGAGAAAACTGAAGAAGTAGGATTGCCGGCAAGACGCGAGCGCGAGCGAGAAAGCCCGGAATCCTTGTCTCGCCACGACCCTGCCGACTGGCGGCACAACGTCAGTCGGCGCCGGGGAGAACATACATGATCCATTCCGAGAAGTTAACTCCACTGGGCGACGTGTAGCGAATGATGGCCGTTCCCTGCGAAAGCGCCCACGCCAATCCCGATGGGCTGATGTACATCACCAGCGGGTTGCTCGATGTCCAGCTGCCATTGGAGCCTTGAAAATTGGGATTGAGCAAAATCTGCTGGCTGCCATCGCTATAGACCCCGGTCGGTGTGAACTGCACCACAGCGCTCGGTTGTACGGTATTCACATTGGGCGTGGCGGTAACAGGATTCCCGTTTCCGTTCCCCTGCTGCACATCCTGCAACCAGCCTGACTTCAGCGTCAGGCTCAGGGTGTTGATGCCTGTTTCTGCCATCTGCGTCATTACCGAATATCCCAGGGAGCTAGGCAGCGGTACAAGGTTTTCCCCATTGACGTTGGGGGTCAGCAACGGGCTTTCGCCAGTCCAGGAGTACGCCATAGCGGTGCTGTTTCCAGAGCAATTGGCGCCGCACAAGGCGCCCTCGTAGTTGATGACGGGAACATTATTGGTTGCCCCGTAATTGGCGATGAGCGAGTTGATCTGTTCCAGCTGCTCGCCGTCGGTACTAAGACTGGACGGCTCCATTCCCAGGATCACCTTGATGTTGGCAGCCTTTGCCTCCTTCACCATGGCGTCGAGATTGGCCAAAAAGGTTGGCAGCGTGGTTTGAAACACTGCGTCGTCGTCGGTATTCGCATCGACGGCGCCCAGCATGATGTGAACAACAGCCGGATGAAGGTTCACCACATCGGACTGGAATCGGGCAAGCACTGCGCTCGATGATCCCTCGGAACCGAAGCTGTTCCCGACGACCCCCTTGTTGATCCAGCTGGGGTTGGTGAGATACGCGTTGTTCCAGTAATACGTGACCCAGTCCCCGATCAAGACGACCGTGGCAGCGGGTTGAATGGCGGTTTCGTTAGGAGAGCGTGGACGGACGAAGTTGGGAGCGATTTGAGCGTTGGCGGCGACTGGAATGAAGGCAGAGAGAAGCAGTGCGAACGCGGCTAGGCTTTGTTTGTAATGTGTGGTCATTGCACTCGGCCTCCTGGGCAGCTTGCTGGGATGATGGTCTTCCCTGTGTGGCTGGGGTCAGGTGCGATTCACCCGAAGCCGTGGAAACGGAGGTCTGCCTGCCGATGGGCTACGAAATTCACAATAAAGCGAACTCGAAAGCAGAAAGAACACCAAGCGTGCGATCCGTTCCTCTAGGGGGCCCGGTTTGCGATTCGCGCCTCTTAAAGAAGCCAGAATCACGATAGTCGTGTTTACCACACGGTACCGTGGGACGGCAACGTATCTTTTGGGAGGAGTGTAGCCTCGACTCTGTATTCCCTTTATTAAAAAACGCTTCCCGTGGCCCGCTGTCATGGAACCTTCCCGTATATAGGCCCACCAAGTGGACGACTGAAAATCAGCCTTGTCCAAATCAGCTTTTCTTGAACGGTGGATTTGGACAGCATTCACGGATACAAATCAGGTATCAGGGCGTACCGCGATCAGTCCCGTCATAGCCTGCCTTGAGCTTGTCGAACGGGACGGCTGAGATTAGCCCAGGACGTACCTGAATTTCCTGTGCAGCTTGGGAACCAGGGAGCCTCGTGCTGCTTTCCGTGAAGAAAGCCGCAGATGCAGATCTGTCTAGAGGGGCATGCGGGAAAATACTGGGCAGTCCTGGGCTTAAATCTCAGCCCCACCTGCTCCGGAACACGAGTTGGAAGCGGTCTGGCGGTTGTGCAATACTGGCTCAACGCAGAGTAGGGTAACGAACGCAGGCGCCTTGAGCGGCTAAGCGCAAAAGGGGCACGGCCCGAATCAACGTCCTGTGCCACCAGCTACCCCATCGACAATGCCCGGATGGCGAAATCGGCAGACGCAGCGGACTTAAAATCCGCAGGCCGCAAGGCCGTGGGGGTTCAAGTCCCCCTCTGGGCACCAATACAAGACTCTGATTTGCCGAGGTTTATACGAACTCGTTCACTGCCCATCAAGCAGTAGCGCTTTCTTCGATTTTGACCCTGTACCTAATTTTTTGCCTACCGTCTGACTCTCAGGCTTCTTTATTCTTTCTGGGTTCGTTGCCCTGGAGAATACCTGACCGATCGTTTCAGCTTCAGGATGGACATAACGCTGAGCGGAATCGGAGGCAGCGCTGCAGTTCCGACCCTATGTTCTGCTCTCTTCACTACTTCATCGACGAGTTTGACAGTCAAGCCACTGTGTCTGAATTCAGTTCCTCAAAGTTGCAGACTTTCAAAAATGCGTGTTATGAAAATGCTCCGCGTAGTCGTGAAGGCAATACTGGAGAATTCGTGCAATTGGTCATTGCCGTGATCAAGTCATGGAGTGAGTTTGAGAAATGCCTAAGGAATTCACATTGCACGACGGATCGCGGAAATGTGCGTCCGTATCGACTTCGATAAGGACGCGATCACCCCGCCACGCTCGCCACAGCCCGACATAAAGAGAGCGGATGCGATCGACCTGCTAATTGAGCGTTCAACAATAGGACAAGCTTGGCAAGTGGGACAGGAATATGCCAGCAGAGCGAGAAGCCCTATTCACGGCCTAAACGAAGGAGAAGCCGCACTTGATGATCCCGAGTACGACGCCGAGGACGACCCCCAGGACTACTGACCTACCCGCTATAATGCTTGCCATTCGCGCCCAGGATGGCCCTAAGAGCGACCGGTACGAGCGCCCGCTCGCCCAGTATGGTCGTTGGCTGCAATCGCCTGCCAGTGGCTAAAACGGTGGTTTCAATATCAGTCCGTAAGCGGCGCGTGTGATCAGCGCTGAAGGCTGTTGCCAGCCCTGATCTATGCCAGGGGACTGTCACGAACGTGGCAATACAAGGCAGGGTATGGCGAAGAGTGGTAGCTGTAGAAGTGACTTGACAGGCTCGGCAATCAAGCCTCCCTACTACCCTCACCACTTCTCCCCTCCAGCAACCTCGACGTGACAGAGTTGTTACGCCGTAACATTATCTGGGGCAGCAGCTTGCAGACTTGTTGATGGATAGTGGCGAATATTTGTTGGATAAGAGTAGTAATCGGGACCGACCGTCCTAGAGCTGGGTCCGTTGCTTGTCTGACACGCCGACCCCGGCAGGCTCCTGCCAGTCTGACCAAGGCTGTGGGTAAGTGACCACCTTCACCGGGTCGCGACAAGCAAAGAACCGGGGGACATCAGTCCTGAGTACCTAGTTGATGTACATGATCCATTCGTTCCAGACACCATTAGGCAGAGTGAACTTAACGGTCGTTGTCCCATCGGTGAAAGCCCAGAACTGACCGGACTGATTGACGTAGCCTACGACCGGGTTGCTTGACGACCAAGTACCATTAGACCCGGTGACAAAGTTAGTATTCAGCCCCGCTTGTTGTGTCACGCCGTTGGTGTACGTTACGACAGGATAGAACTGCACAGTATCCCCCTGCGCTACGCTGTTAACGTTTGGGCGCGAAACGCCTTGAGTATCCTCGCTACCAGCCTCGACATCCTGTAAGTAGACTGACTTTGGTGTTGCGTTGACAGTCGCGAACGCCGTCTGCGCCATCATCGTCATGACTGAGTACCCAGCAGCCGTAGGAGCGCAAGGCGAGTAGACGTTGACGTTGCCGGTGGTCGCTGTTACTAAAGTGCCGAATCCCTGCGCGGTTCCGGCGCCTGCGCAGCCCCCGTTCTGTCCGATATAGTTCGTAACAGTGCTGAAAGCACCGTTGTAGTTGATGATAGGGACGTTGTACTTGGTAGCGACAGAATAGACTACGAGATCCATCTGAGGCAGCCCGTTGTATCCGACGAACTGTACCGGCTCCATCCCTATAAAGACAGGAATACGCGCTGCTTGCGCCGTTGTGATAGCACTTGTCAAATCGTTCACAAGCTCGGCAGTGACTAAGTTGAAACTCGCATCGTCATCCCAATAGGCCGACCCAAGCATGATATGAATCACTGATGGCTTCAGCGCTACTGCCGCCGTCGCCTGCTGTTGGACTGACAAGTACGGTGCCGGGGTTTGAGTATTCGACAAGTTGATCCAGTTGGCCGGGAAAGTAGCAGCCCATCCTGTCGTCAGCCAGTCCCCGATGAATGCTATTTTCGGTGCGGGTGGTGTTGCTGCTTCTGAAACCGGGTTACGCGGTCGTACATAATTTGGAGTGAGTTGAGCGCTGGCGACGCAAGGGAGAAACAAGGCAGAGAGCAGCAGTGCCAATGGAGCGAGCGTTGATTTGTAGAGCCTGATCATTTCACGCTGCCTCCTGAGCAGCTTTGCTGGATAAACCGAGGCGAAGATAAACTTTGCGACAAGTTGGCCCCATCCGGCTGGGCTGAGACGAGTGCGAAGTGTATTGGGCCGGTTGCGGTTCAGGCGGGGGGAAGAAGCAGAATCGCGACGTTTGTGTATATCACGGGCTTTCCCGGCAGCGCAACATCTTTTGACAAGAACGGTCGTGGTATCGAGCGCGTGCTGACCGTTGCCGGGAACAGCAGTTCAGCGTCTGGTGCGGGACAACGAGTCACGGGCGTCTGCCAAAAACCTCTGACACATCCCCCATGAAAGCTGTTCTACTCATGATATAACCTGCTCCATGCGGATGACACCGATCTTGCTTGCCATAACCGCCACGGCTCTAGCAACTCAGCACGCCGATGCCAGTAGTTGGATGGATGGGATGCGCCTATTACATGAGTGTCAGTTGGCGATTCGTACGGCCGATGGGGGGCAGCGACTCTCTTCGGATGAAGATGCGTCATCCAGCCACTGTATTGGCTACATACAAGGTGTCCTCGATACGAACGCACTGTGGGATGAAATCGACAAGCGTGACCACCAGACTGCAAGGCCACACTATTGCATCGCCACAAACGTCAGCCTAGAACAGGGCGCTTCTGAATGCCTTTCCTTGTACCTAAAAAGGCGTCGCCTAAGAGACTTCCTGAAATGGCACTATGGGCAGGGCTCTGGCAGGAGTGGCAATAGTTAGCATGCTTTCGGGATTGATGCCAGAGATGCTTCTCAGTCGCCTGTCCCACGCCTGCAACATGCCGCTAGGATGGGCCGTGATGGCGTCAGGATCTATATCCGCACCGGTCGGCCCTTGGACAATAGAAGGAAAGTTGCAGTGCGTCTGGCCCCAGTAATCAAGCGGTCCACGCAAGCAACTGGTACACTCACGCCATGAAAAATTTTACATTCTCAACACTGTTCATTTTCGCTTCGGTTCTATCGCTGTCAGCTCTGCCAGCATGCGGGCAGGTATCTTGCACTAAGTCAGGAGACAATACCTTTTGCAGTGATGGCTCCTCGGCAATCCAGAGTGGGAATAACACCTTCTACTCAGACGGAACCTCGGCAATCCAAAGCGGGAATAACACCTTCTATTCAGACGGAACCTCGGCAATCCAGAGCGGGAGCAATACTTTTTACTCCGACGGCACTTCGGCAATCCAGAGCGGGAATAACACTTTTTACAGCGACGGCACGACGGCGATCCGCAGTGGAAACACAATCTTCTTCACCGGGAACGCGGTAGACGGTTCAACCGACGCCAACAGCACAGACGCAAGCAGCCCAGATGCCAGCAGTACCGATGTAAAAAACGCCGACCCCAACAGCTAAACCAGTGCTGTACAGAAGAGCCCAGAACCCATCACCCAGATGGGCTTTTCTTTGGTACAAGAGCAAACCAACATCTGTATTAGAAACTACGGGGCTTGGGACAGGCGGGGTTCGCTATTTCCAGATCGGCATAGCCGGGGAATGGACGTTCAATTCCGCCTTAAAAACTTTGGGCATACTCCATCCATAGATACCCGGTATCACTCATCGATAGTGTCCCTTCCTCAAAAGACCTGGGTCGCAGTAGAAATCAGGGACGCCGAAAAAAAAGAGTGCAACTCCTGTCCGCAATACTTCTTCGCTGGAAGCCCACAATTTCTTCCCGCGATCTTCCCCAACGAAGAACCATCGCCTGAGTGGCCTGCTACGATTGGCATTCAGGGCCTCAAAGACGCCGTAGCGTCGAAATCCAAGGGACCTTTCCGGCATGATGGATATGTAAGTTTGTATCTGGTCGCGTGCGTTGTGTACCGGACTTCCTATAGCCCAGACCTGCATCGAAGTGCCTACGGATTTGATCTCGGAATCCCGCGAGGCCCTGGAATCTGGATGGGGGACCTGAAGCCTGAAGGCACGCAACCAGATGTGCGCTTGATCTTTATGGACAGTTTTGCCGACTGACCAGAAAGAATATCCGAATATACGGTCAATAAAAGTACGCACATGTGTGTCAAGCGTTTTATTGCCGACTGCGCAGAACCAGAAGAAAACCCGCAGGCTTCATCGGCTTGCGGGTCTCTTTTTGGCAGGTTTGTGGGAGCGGTTCAGGCGGTCTTAAGCTTCGAGTCGCGAGTTGACAACTTGCGGTACTACTCGACGGCGTTTGCGACGACTTCATAAACGTTGGCGTAGCCGAAGCGGTTGCACAGCAGTTGGAAGTGCTTCACCTGATCGGCGGTAAGTTGGATTGTGACTTTCATTCGGGTTTTTCTCCTAGGCAGTGAGTGGTGCAATGCTCTGGTTGTATGCTGAGGAAGCCGAAAGACCAGATTAAAGGCCGTGGGGGTTCAAGTCCCCCTCTGGGCACCATGAAAATAAAGGGTTTAGATGCAAGATAGGGCACCATTTGGTGGCCTATCTTTATGCCCGTGCTCGTAGCGGTGCGAACGAGCTTATGACAGTCTGTCAACGACCGAAGCAGTGTGTTTAGGAGAGAGATGTGGGTAGCGTGCGGCCATTGTGATCGCCTTGTGTCCAGCGGCTTCCCGGATCTCTCGAACACTGGCCCCGGCCATTGCTAACCATGAACACGGTCTGTGCCGATTGCGATCTCATGTGTAACCTTTAATGTCCGCTGCTTCCCAACCCTCCGCCGCCGTTCCTGAGACTCTTTGCGATGACTGACAGACGTAGCGGGATTGAAAGAGGCCTTCTGGTTGGCTACTCCATGGCGATAATCGAGGCTGAGGAAGGTTATGTAACAATAGCGATGCCTTATGTCATTGCAATGAGTTTCGGCAGGGTTACTGAGTGCGAATATCTAGGGCTGCAGAACTACGTACTGCCCATGACCGCCCGAGGCGGAGACTGAACCGCCATTGGCCCGTAGCCCACACGCCGTTGCCTGCCACGCATGGAAAGGGGCACTAGAGCCCCGCAAGGTAGGCGGTGAACAGGACGGCCAAGACTCCGTCCATGATTCCGATAGATGTAATCGCGAGGGTTCGCTTGAAGGGGCCGAAAAAGATGAGTGCCACGATGGCAATCTTTTCGATGATGGCAGCGGTTAATATCGGAACGCGAGAAGCCGGGACATAGGCGCTGTATACAGTCAGTGCGCAGACCACGAAGAGCAGCGCTCCCCAATGCCGAACAAAGAACATCGTCACGCCGTCTGAACTCTTCACCCCAAACAGCAGGTGCAGAGTAGTTCGAGGCAAGAAGAGTCCGGCAAGCCCACCAGCAGCTGTACCGATTCCTGAAATGATGAGTATCCATCCGATGGACGATGCAAGCATTTGCTGAAACATTAGGAGGAATTCCGTGCCCTGGCGACTGGCAGAAGTGACAGGTGGATGGCTTTACCTGGCGGCGCACGAGTCGCAGATTGGGTGCCAGTTTGGCTTCCTGCTTCCTTGCGCTAGACACCCTGGCTCCAGGCCGGCGTCTTCCGGAGGCTCACGGCTGGATCAGTACGGGATACTCAAACAGTCCTGACGATATCGGACTGTAAAGAGGGCCTTCACTGAAACAGTTGCGACGATGGATCTGCTTGGTCATTACCGCTGAAAAAGCGGCTTCCCCCGAGGGCGATGGCAAATACTAAGTAGGCGCCCAGAAGCATCAACCAAAACGACGGCCAGCTTCGACCCCGGGCCCAATTGCGCCAGCCAGTCAAAAGAGGACCTATTAACCAGCAAATGAGCGTCAGGGTGAGAGGAGCCAACAGCCCGGTAAGGATTTTGGTCTGTAACGTCAAATCATCGAAAAGCAAAGCAAAACCCCTCCGTTCGCGGTTTCTGAGCCAAATCCTGGAGCATCATCAACGACGAGGTCATCCATAGGCCGAAAGCATACCTTACAGCTCGACAATGCCGCGACACAAGGCGCCTACTTACATAACAGAAATGCAGGACGAGGGTAAACCTACCGGCAGCCTCAATCGAAGTCGAGAGGGCGGTTTGTCTTGGGTGTAATACCGAAGTTAGCGCGTGGGGCAGTTCCCAGAGGGCACAACCATGTGAAGTGACAGCACGGGGGCTGAAGCCAATCTAATTCAACAGAGACGTGCCTGGGATCATCTCACCAATGAACGCTGCGCTGGGTCAGCGGACCTTAAGCGGCAAACTGGTCACCGCGCCCGTTCCGCTGTATTCCAACTGATACTCAACTTTCTGCTTGGTTGCGATGGGAAAGTAAAGATAACCAGCAACCGGCTTGGAGACGTCTGCGTCCTTCAATTCCTTGTCGAGCAGTTCCGTCTCCATGGTCTGTCGATCAGAGTCGGTCGTTGCGGCTGATGTACTCTTGTCGACTCCAACCCCCACGCCTGCCCCGTAAACCGCACCACTTGTGCGGCGACCGCTTCCGTCATAGCTGGGATAGCTCACATAGCCGATGTTTGCGGTCGGATACAGCGTTACATCCGTGCTGCTCTCCGGCCGCTTCTGGTAGATGGCGGCAATTGTTCCAGGGCTCGCCGGACTAACCACGTCCTTGCCATCGGAGGTTCGCAGTGCGAAATCAGACTGCTTCAGGCTAATGGTCTTGCTGTCTGCGGGGTAGAAGCCAATCTCTACCACGATGTACCGGCCTGCCAAATGCGTGGCGAAGGAGTTCTGAACTTCTGTCTTTGACAGTTGCTTTGCGCCGATGGAATATACCGGCTGAACGTTGGACGCTGGGTACGCGGCGGCCGACGCCCGTGGCGCCGGGGAATTTTGCCCGACAGCCACGCAACAATTTAGCAGCCCAACGATGAGTACACTCTTGCCGAATTGAGTCATAACGTTCTACTCCAGGCTGACCTTGAGAGTCTTGCCGGTCAGAACATAAATGCGTTTCTTCTTGGGGGTTTGATCTTTCGGACGAACTTCAAGTTCATACACGCCCGGAGCCAGCCAGAACTTCTTCAACGTGTCAGCGGTTCCTGCGTATGCGCTGTCCAGGTAGACTTCTGCATCCTTATAGTTGCCTTGCAGGCTGACTTGCCCTTTATCCGGCTGGGGAACCAGAAAGATGGGAGAAGGGAAGAACGAATAGCCGATCCAGGGATCGTAAAAGAACGGTGAGTAGTATCCGGGCCAGACCGGACCAGAATAATAGCCGTACCCTGCGCCTACCGAAATCGTTCCGAGGCGAACGCCAGCTGAAGCAGGGCTCAGCGATCCAATCGCGAGCAGCAAGGCCAGCGTAAGCAAAGGCAACCGAGGTGTTGCCATATTTCGTCCTCTAGGCCTAATCATAACTCCGAATCAGACCGGAAATTGCTTGAATTTCACCGGCAAATCGAGAATTGACAGCGAGATCAGGTCATCTCGCACCCAATCCGCCCCGGGCAGAATTATCGACAAGACCCACTAGTCTCCGGTCTGGAGCCCCAAGTTCCGTCCCCAACGCGTGCTGGACCCCGACTCTGGCAACCGCTCCAAATCCCCGCAGCAGAGGAGCGTTACCTCAGTAATGAGCGGATGTGGGCAGAAAGCCAGGCTCAGATCCCTGAGAACGGGCCAAGGGAGCAGTCGACTACGACGCTGCGTTACAACATCCACTGGACGGAGATGGAGGTCGGAGGCCACTTCGCTGCCTTGGCAGCTGGAGGCGTTTTGGCTGATCTTCGCGCCTTTATCGAAGCGCTCCCTTAAAAGGCAAAGAGAACAAGCAGAAGTTTGGTCGGAACTTTCCCCGCAGGCTCTGCATCTATGCCCGATAGATCATCGGTTCGCCGCCGCGTAAGCGGCAACCAATGTGAATGCTTGTGCAATTTCGGTCACTATGTCATCTCAGCCCAGTCGTTGCGCGCGACTGCGGTCCACGTTTGAGGAATCTAACTAGCAAGGATTTTTGAAGGAGCCACATGCCCACGATTAAAACCAAAGACGGCGTCGAGATCTACTACAAGGACTGGGGTTCAGGCCAGCCGATAGTGTTCAGCCATGGCTGGCCCCTTTCGGCCGACGACTGGGACGCGCAGATGCTGTTCTTCCTCAAGCATGGCTATCGGGTGATCGCCCATGACCGCCGCGGTCATGGCCGTTCGACCCAAGTCTCCGACGGCCACGATATGGATCATTACGCCGATGACTTGGCTGCTCTTACCGCTCATCTCAATCTCAAGGACGCCATCCATGTCGGTCATTCGACCGGCGGTGGCGAAGTGACGCGCTACCTGGCACGGCGCGGTGAAGCCGGTGTATCCAAGGCTGCGCTGATCAGCGCGGTGCCGCCGCTCATGCTGAAGACGCCGGCCAATCCTACCGGCCTGCCCAAATCGGTATTTGACGATCTGCAAGCGCAGCTCGCGGCCAATCGCTCGCAGTTCTATCGCGACCTGCCGACCGGGCCTTTCTACGGTTTCAACCGGCCGGGTGCCAAATCATCCGAGGCGGCCATCGCCAATTGGTGGCGACAAGGCATGATGGGCGGCGCCAAGGCGCACTACGACGGTATCGTTGCCTTTTCTCAGACCGACTTCACAGAAGACCTCAAGAAGATCACCATTCCCGTGTTGGTGATGCATAGCGAAGACGACCAGATCGTTCCCTATGTTGCCGCCGGGCCCCTATCTGCGAAGTTGTTGAAGAACGGAACCCTTAAAACCTACAAGGACTTCCCGCACGGCATGCCGACTACTCAGGCCGAAACCATCAATGCGGATCTCCTGGCCTTCCTCAAGGGATAAAATGTTTCGCCGAGTGGGCGGCCCGAAGACCTGGGCCGTCCACTCTCTACGTCGGTTTTTAGATCCTATGTTGTCTAACATGTCAGCCCCATTCTCCCCGCCGAATCGCAACATCATATAGCGCAATGGTGGGAGCCCCCGCATTCATGCGGGGGAACTCGGCTTTCAAGCCGAGTGGCTCGAGCAGGACCTTTCTTCTCCGGCTTTAGCCGCGGGTTTGGAAATGTTTCAGTGGCCTGAGTGCCGGTGCTCGACCTCCTCCCTTTTGCGGCCACTGCCTTCTATCAACGGCAGTCGGACATCGCATCAGAAAAAGATGCGCATCCGCGTGTTGAGAATCACAGTGTGATGGAGCGCTGGTTGATTCGATGGATGGACTAGCACCTGCACATCAGGTCCGATCTCGCTATGCTGCGTGAGACGCAGCCTGTAAAACGTTTCGAAGATATTCTCATGGGGCTTGCTGAGATCGGAGGGGCGTGTAAACGTGAGTGCGGCGGCCAGCATATCGCCCCGCCGGCCGAACGGATGTGTGTCAGCGAGCCCCGCTCCATTAGACATGCGCAGAGTTGTGCCGGTCGAAGTTGCATACCCGAAACGTCCAAACGGAACCAGGCCGTTCGCGAATTCATGATCAAACTCGATCTCCGCGCCATGGCCGCTGCCTTGGCTCTTGGTATCATCTCGCCAGAAGGTGACCCGGTAGACGTGGTTTTTATTTCCCGGCCAACCGGAAAACCATCCTAATTCCACCGCGTTCATATATTTCATGTCCGCGAGAGTTTTCAGGTTTCCTTGTTGCGAGCCCTCGGTATCTGCCGTTACAGCGTGCACGTATACATGCCGGGTTGCCTGGATCTCCATGGCGGCCCCGCCCGTCCATGCCCCATCCGACGGAACCGCGATCGTGCCATCGTTCATGCCATTGAGAAACTGATTCCGTTCGTCATTGTTGAACATGCTCAGGGTGATGTGTTGATTGGGGTGTATCTTGCCCACGTAGAAAGACAGGCGCTTGTGCAAAAAATCCTGGCGATAGTAGAGAAGGTTGAGTGAGATGGGACGTTCTGGCCCGAAGCCAGACAGGCAATTGATCAAGGTGGTCGAGCCCAGCGCGTCGCTTAAATTGAACTGCTGGCTGATGCCGATATTCGTGCTGCCGCGCACCAAAAGCGAGAAGGAACCGGCCGTGCTCTTACCCTCGTAAAGAGGCATCGCACTGGAAAGATCAAACCGGCCGCTTGCCTCGTTGTGACGAACCCCCGGAGGAGTAGAGATGGCATATTCGTTCAGCAGTGTGTAAGTAAGTCCAACCTTCAGGCTCTGCCACTCAAACAGCCAGCGCGCGGCGTCGGTGACCTTCTCCGGAAATTCATCGAGCGCGGAGCCGTGAAAGACCGGATTGGGTGAGACAGAAGCCCCCGCTCTGATGTAGGAGTCCAACTCCTGAGAAATGCGATCCGCCGGCGGCTGTGGCGGCCGGTTGCTCTGTGGCTGTACCTGCAATGAAACAGTCGCTGCCGGATCCGGAGGGGAAGTCGTTTGGCCGCCGAGGACGCCCGTGAACAGCAGTGGAAATAGCAATAAGGTGCCTAGCTTGTCCATAGGTCGAGTCTTGGATTGATCAAGTGCGTGCCGGCATGAATCGGATATCCGCATCTCACTCAAAGGCTGCCCCGTTCCTTGCCCACCGTCGATCCCTGTTATCCCCCGCATTCTCGAGCGACAGCTGGTTTGATACCTAAAATCGCTTCAGGTTCTGCTGAAATCGCTCGGACGGACCGAATTATTTCTCTTGCCGCCTCGATTTGGAGCCCAGCTCAGAGTCACACTGTCAGAAAAGCTATTCGGCCGGTCAGGAGGTGCAGAATAAGAGTATGGCCGAGAATACCTTCACCAAGATTCTTTCCGAAGTAAGCACATTTGCGGAATCCGCGAACGATCTTGCCTCTTTGCAGAACTTCATCGTCGAGACCATTCCGCAGCGCCTGCCCTACTACAACTGGACGGGCTTCTATATGCTCGACCCCGGCGATTCGGAGACCCTTGTCCTGGGCGGATTTCGCGGAGCGCCCACCGAACACGTGCGTATTCCCGTGAGTCAGGGAATCTGCGGAGCCGCTGTGGCGCAGAACGACACAGTCATTGTGGACGACGTTCATTCTGACCCACGGTATCTTGCCTGTTCACTGGAAACCAGATCAGAGATCGTCGTCCCCATTCGTGCCAATGATGCTGTGGTAGGTGAGATCGACATCGACAGCCACGACCTCGCCGCCTTCTCGGTCCAGGACAAGGAGTTCCTCGAAAAGTGCGCGGCCATCGTGGGGGGCTTTATCGAACGGACTCAAAAGGCAAACTCTTTATCAGGGCACGACTTTAGTAGTTCCGTAAGCGATTGAGAATACGCCGAACTTTACCGCCCGCGAAAGGGTTCCTGCTTTGTATCAGGGCACGACTTTAGTAGTTCCGTAAGCGATTGAGAATACGCCGAGCTTTACCGCCCGCGAAAGGGTTCCTGCTTTGTATCAGGGCACGACTTTAGTAGTTCCGTAAGCGATTGAGAATACGCCGAACTTTACCGCCCGCGAAAGGGCTCCTGCTTTGTATCAGGGCACGACTTTAGTCGGGCCGTATAGAACGCGCTGATGAGGGCTTTAGCCCCTGAGGTATTGCTTTCCTGCATGGTGCGGATTTTTTCCGCAGCCTCTCAAGCCTTGTCTTCGGTCGCGAAATAGAAGTGGTAGTGCTTTCGGCAGCCTGGGTTGAAGCCGGCCTTGCAGAGTGGGCACAAGTAACCGCTATCCATGTATTCGCCGATCGTTAGTTCGTACCCGCAGGCTCCGCAGAGGATCGCCCGAACGTTCCACTCTGAACGCGGCCACACCTGGATCGCATGGCCGGCAAGCAATTCGTGACAATCCTTGCAGGCGTAGTAGATGCCGCAGCAAGCCATCCTGATAGCAATGATGTCGACCGCAGAGTGATAATGGACGCACCGGGTTTCCGCATCTACTTCCACTCCGTGGACATCCGGTCCTGGCAGCTTCACATTCTTATCAGAACACAATGCAGGAACCGTTCAGAGATGCTTCAGGCAGGCAGTGTGCTGCATTCGAAGACCCGGCGCCTGTTACCAAAAAAATCTTTTCTCGCTCGCTCTGGACGCGGCCCGGAAACCGTACTACTGTGGAAATAAGAACTCACACGTCGGTGCCGTCTCGCTATGACGGCCCTGCCTGGTCTTGCACCGGCGGCCTCCACCCGTGCATGTGCCGCCAACCACCGAAAAGCATCAGCGCCTATCGGCATGAATTGGTTGTAGCCAACAGTAATGTGACATCAACAGCGACGAATCGCGTCTGTCCGAAGCACTCCTGCGCCCGCGAGGGCGCCTGCGGAGAGTAGAAATCACTGTGTAAGCAGGGTACGCTCAGTGCGTCCTCTTGATTGAGCAGTTTTGACAACTCGGAAAATACCACTGGCCTGAGACCCTCCCAGATAACACGGACGCTTGGGTAACAGACGGGACGTTTGCTAACCCGTACCACGTAAGCATAGATGTGTCCCGTTTGTTGCCATATTGAGCGGGAAAACCACTCCTGGGCGTAGGCCAGTCACCGTTCTGCTCATCGAAATCTCTGAGCAAAGCGTGCATGATCAACAAGCCGGCCTGGGGGGAGGGGGCTTATCACGCTTATCACGCTTTTCACGCTCAATTTTTTTAAACTGAACAGCCCAGTAGCGCAGCTCTGGGTTGCCGATGCGCAGCCTTAGGATGCTTAAGCATGTGTCAGCGTTTCCGCTTCGAACGAGCTTGCGGGGACCGTTCAGTACCGCTTATAAGGCAGAAATTTGCCGGACATCGTTCACAGCCACGCGACTTTCTGCGTCAGTCCGCGTGGCTGCGTGGGGTCAAACCTGGACGAAGGAGCCCAAGCCGTTTAGGGCCCAGGCTAGCGATGCCCCCGGTGTTACTGGGTATGCAATCCGTCGGGGTGGCTATCTGCAGGAAGCAGTTCGCTAACAGGTCTCCAACTGACGGCTTTTACCTCGGCTCCTTTGTGCTCGAGCCACTCAGCCTCGGTCATTTGTCGATCTCCGTGGCCGGTTATGAGGAAGTAGATGGGTTTGGATACACGGTAGCCGAGTTCGTCGGCAAGCTCATGGAGAAGACGCTCTTTCTCCACGTTTGACAGGATGGCAGAATCAAGACTGGCAGCAGAAGACATGCAAGGTGCTCCAAGCCGGCTTATATTTTCGCCGTATATATGCTTTTATAGCGTCGCTATCCCCCGGATTCCATGCTTCTTTTGTCGTGGAACGAAGCGGAAGTCACTCTCCCACTCGCCCGTAAGTAATCAAAGAATAAACCGTTACACTTTAGTGCCAGTTCAGGCCGCTGCCCAATGATCTCAACCCGAAATAGATCACGAACGCCCGCGGACCGGATTTGTTAACGGTGGCGCAAAATGTCGCTCGCACTTTTTGCCCGTTCGCGCCAATCCTTGAGAATCTCAAATCGGAGCGAGCAAGCACCTATGGCGTGTCCAGAGATACTCAGGCTGCAACAGCTTTATGAGGTTTCAGTTCGACGGTGGGCGCAAGTTGCCGCCTCCTCGCAATTGTTTGGCCAACCCACGTCCGTTACCGACGATGTTCGGATAAGAGTCTTGGCCGAACGTAACGCTGCCAAGGATCGGCTCCTGGCGCACCAGCAAAAATGCAAAACATGTCTTCGTAATCGGATGCCCGGCTTCTCACCATTCGGCGCGGCTTAGGTCCGCTACAGGGCCGATATGGCCACCGAGGTAGCATTGTCACCCGCAACCTTGCCTGACTCCTTCGGGGACCGGGGCACGCCGAGGAACGAAGAAGCAGAAGCCGTCTTACCTCCGCTTCCGTGTGACAACTAGATTGGCGACCGGGCCATCGAAAGCGTGGGCCCGATAATCAGCCCCAACGTCAGATAACACGGAATTGCACCCGTCGGTGTTTCGAAAGCGTTCCCGAAGAATGCAGTAAACAGAGTGGACGCCCAGATTACGACGCCAAAGGACTGGCCGGTGATCTTGTAAGCGCGCCATACCAGGGCGCCGCAGGCAGCCTGCAATGAGAAGAAGAAAAAGACACCAAGCCAGCCACTGTAGCCCAGCGCGTAATAGAAAATGTTGTGCGGCGTTCGCAGGTCGCCGGAATCCTTGAGGTAATTCACCAGGTTTTTTAGCAGGTACCCGTAGCCGGGACCGATCAGTAGGTTAGTGTAATTCGCCTGGGAATTAGCCCAGATGGCGTGCCACCATTTTTCTCTCCACGTGATGGTGCCGTCGTAAAAGCCCACATGGGTGGAGCCCGTGACGTCTTCGGCAACCGCGGGATCAATCGCGGCCAGGCCTCGCGCGACAATCTCACGGGAGGATATGTTTCCCCCACGTTGCTGCGGCGCTGGGATTTCGATATCTAACAGAGAACCGATCGCGAGGAGAATCGCGATGCCTACGCCGATCATGGCGACCTTGGTCATCTTTTTTGACAAAGTGCCCCAAATCAATAGCGACAGGCCCATGCCTACCCATTCCGCGCGTACTTGCCCGGCCAGCAACATCACTGCGGCTATCGTCATCGGGGCCCAGAAGCGACTTGGTTTGGGGTCCAGGCAGAGCAGTGCCAGGATAATGACGCCGCCGCCCGAAGGCTGGCCAAAGACGGGGACTAAATCTGATCCCGGCATCATCACCGTCAGCTTGTTGAGGAAGAGCATGTACGCCGGAGCGTATACGCAGAAGCAAATGGAGAAGACCTGGACAAATCGCAGTAGGAGTTCCGGCTGCCGGCGTCCCAACCATATCCCCAGGAACAGGTAGATCGGATAGATATTGAAAACCAGGTTTTCCGTGGCGATGAGGGGAGTGAAACCCTGCAAGATGCCGCGAATGACTTCGAAGATGCCGTAAGCGAGCGATGCCAACAGCATCCAGGCAACAGGGCCGAGAGGTCCGCCCTTGGTGAGGGCATCGATCCACGGGTCGAAGATGTTACGCGGGTGCAGGACAATGAATGCGCCCAATGTCAGGTCGCCGATGAACAGTTTTGCCGGAGGGATTCCGAGGTATGCGAAGCTGCGCCCGGTAAGCGAAAGACCAACCAATAGGAACAGAACCCATTTCGCCCAGTTGTCCCATTTTTGAAACTCCGCATCTCCAGGCTCCCACTCGGCAGCATACATTTCTAATTCTCCATCCCCGGTCACTGGTATCGGCATTCAACCGTTCCGGTTTTCCCACTACATGTTGCTGGTTGAGATTGCGGATGCCGACGGTTGTACCTTGACGCCCCGTCTGCGGGTCTTCAGCCATGTCGAGAAACGCGGACGCAATCGCAAAAAGGGAACCTCTATCCAAAAGTAAGAAAACATGGCTGCGGCGCAGACCAGAAGAAGGTTGAGCGGCAAACGGTTCAAAACCGAAGTAGACGTGGGGTTCAAAAAGACTTGCTGCCAGATATAGAGGGAATAACTAAACACTCCAATTCTCACCAGGAGCTTGGTATTGAGAAACCTGAATGTGGTATCTCGAACATGCATCACTTTCCAAAGGGTGGCCGCGATACAGATGAGAGCGATGGACTTGCCCGCAGCAAAATAAAATGCAGGAAAGAACTTAAGCGCCGTATACATGACCACGGAAAGGAAGGGTATTACAAAGAAGCAGCGCAAGTGGATGATGCGGTGCACTATTCGACTGTCTCCCAGTTCGTTGGAGACTAGAGCTAACAGGCAACCGATGGCGATCGCATCTCCCATGAATAGCAGGCTCAACTGCATCGCCCCGTATATCCCCGGTTCATATACATAGGCGAGCGTACGCAGCAAAGGCGTCACCAAGAGAATGAGGCAACAGCAAATCAAGCGGCCGCGCCTCGCAGTAAGCAGAAAAACGACGGGCCACAAAACATAAAACTGTTCTTCAATCGCCAACGACCAGAAGTGCCCCGTAAACCAATTTGTCTCCTGAACATGATTCATGAGGAAGGTGCCGGCATAGAAGAAATGATGCGGTGCTACGGAGATCATCTGATTCCATGCGAGAACAGCCACAACGAGCAAATAGGCATAGGCGGCCGGCCAGATTCTGAAGGCGCGCCGGATATAAAACTTCTTGATGGAAACACTGCCATTCCTGCGCTCTTCGTTGAGTAGAAGAGTCGTGATGATGAAACCAGAGATTACGAAAAAAACTTCGACTCCAAATGGACCAAAGTGGAACATAACGCGCGCGTATGGATCGAAGGCCCGGAATGCAGGCGTATTCGAAAGATGAGAGAGAACCACCAGCAAAATGGAGATAGCCCGGCAACCGTCCAGAGAAGGAATGCGATGAGAGCTGTTCTTTTGAGTACTATCGACGGCTGCTTGAGGAAGTAGCGATCGCTCCCCTGGCAAGCAGCTTGATTGACTCGTTAACTGTGGCAATCGATGTACCCTATTCATCGCGGACGCGCAGCGTGGTTGCTGAACGAACCGATGATCAAGGGCAGTCTCTCAATAAACGTTCACTCCCGCGTGCGAAAACGAAGTGCGCGGTAAGCTACGATTCCATTCCGGTACTAGATCAGACGCGCGGCCCAATTTGGATCAAGCTGAGACACTGCTGCTGCCGCACGATGCGTTTCGCGCCAGTGTCCCGGCGGCATGCCTCCCAAGGAAGGCTCGAGCGAAGGAGGTGGCGTCTTCATAGCCGGGAAGGTAGGCGGCGTCGTTCAACTCCAGCCAAAACGCGCCATTCGGTGAAGGGAGTTTTTAAGAAACAGCGAATTGTGAACTGCGGACGCGGGCCAGGGAAAGCCTTCCAAGCGAAACCGCTGGTCAGGCCTCTCGCAGCCGGCTACGACTTGTGGAACTGCACTGACATCGTGGATGGTGAAGGCGCCGGGGTAACGTCGGTCTCCGTGATCGTCTTGCCGTTCGCGCTCAGCACGAAGGTATTCTCCCGCGTCACTTTACCGTGGTCGCTGTATGTCACCTTCAGCGTGCGCGGACCCTCTCGCTTCACCGACATGGTGCGCGTTCCTGCAACGGTAGTCGCCGTGCCGTCCAGCTTGCAGGTGACCGGCTTGTCGTTATCCGTCTCCTTGAAGTCGACGCTGTCGCCTTTCACCAATATCGTCAGCACTCCGGTATCCTGCGACTCGTTGAAGCTGGTTTCCTTCCAGACCACGGGCGCGCCATCTCCGCCCGAAATCCGTTTCGACACCAGGGTGATCGTAAACGGGCTCTGGTTCAGCGGTAAGACCTCTATTGTCCTGGTCAGCTTATTGCCATCGGGAGATATTTCGAGCTTCACCTTGCTGACCTGCCTGCTGTCGCGGCTGTTCGTCAGCGCATAGCCCGTTGCGGTTTTTGTACAAGTCGTCACCGTACCGTCGTCGGGCGGATTCGGTTTGCCGTCGCAAACAACCTTGGGGCTCGCCTTGCCGCCGCGCGTAATTGTGTACCCAGCGGCATCGGTAGCGATTGAGATCGTAGGTCCGTCGTACTTGAGCGTGGACCGATCCATCGTCCACGATCCGTTCCACGGGCTATCCTGTGCCGTACCGGGAAGAGTCAAAGCCACAAAACATGCGAGAGAGCCGATACTCATGATGTGCCGTTTCATTAGGACCTGCCTTAGAAGGAAAATTTTGGGCCGATCTTGAAGAGCGCTGCCTGGGCTCATCATCTTGCTCGCAAATGCGAATGACTGTCAAGAACACTGGCTCTGGATGGATCGCCGCAAAAAATCTTCGTATTCCGTCAGGATGACGACATTATAACGTTATAATGTCATGGTGCCCGCAAAACCTGTTCCACTGCTTTATTCGCGGGTCGAATCCGTGCTTGCTGCCGAGATTGCCGAAGGATCTCTCAAGCCGGGCGACCAGCTTCCTACCGAAGACAATCTCATTGCGCGATTTGAGGTTAGCCGCATTACCGTGCGCAGGGCTATTCAGAACCTTGTCGGTCGCGGCCTGATCGAGATTCAGCGCGGCAGGGGTACGTTCGTCTCTGCACCCAAAATCACACAGGAACTCACTGAGCTGACCGGGTTTGTGGAGGACATGCAAACGCTCGGACGTAAGCCGACGGCGCGGCTGGTCGACAAGAAGATTGTGGCTGCGGACGAAACTGTGGCGCTTGCGCTCACCCTCACCAAAGGAGAGCGGGTGGTTAGGATTCATCGCGTTCGGCTGGCTGATGGCGTTCCAATTTCTTTCGATGAAACTTATCTTCCCCTGGAAATCGGTAAGAAGATCCTCGCCAACAATCTGAAGACCGAGCCGATCTTTACTCTCCTCGAACGCAAGTACAACATCCCTCTGGTCGAGGCGGAATACAAGCTCGAGGCCGTGGCAGCCACAGCCGACGTCTCTGCTGCGTTGTCGGTACCGAAAGGAAGCCCGATCTTCCTCATCGAACGTACTTCGTATTCGACAGGTGGGCGGCCGGTGGATTACGAGCGGCTGTATTATCGCGGCGACCTCATCCGCTTTGTCACTCGGCTGGCGCGGAAACCTTTGCGATGAGGCCTCTTACCGCGACCCAGAAACCTTTATTTCGCGAAGCGCTCCGATTCTGGTGGAAGCTGGGATGGGTCAGCTTCGGTGGTACGGCTGCCCACATCGCGATCATGCACGACGATCTGGTGGAGAGGAAGAGGTGGATCAGCAACGAAAGCTTTCTTCATGCGCTCAGCCACTGCATGATCCTGCCTGGGCCTGAGGCGCAACAACTGGCCATCTACATCGGCTGGAGGCTGCATGGCAGGAAAGGGGGACTGGTCGCAGGCACGCTGTTCGTGCTGCCCTCCATGTTTGTGCTGTTGGCCCTGAGCGTGATCTATGTACGGTTGGGTAATCAGCCGTGGATGGTCGCGCTATTCAATGGACTGAAACCGGCCGTGATCGCTCTGGTCATCCTTGCTTTGCAAAGGATCGCAAGCAGGGCGCTGCACGGGGTCGTGCCCTGGCTCGTTGCCGGGGTCGCCTTCGCCGGCATGTTCTTTTTCGATGTATCGCTGCCGCTGATCATGCTCGCAGCGATTGCTATGGGTGTTGCGCTCAGCCTGTTACGGTCACAGTGGCTCCGTCCATCGAGTGAGGCAAGCAGGACCGCTGGCCACGACGATGGTTTCGTCAACGACAAAATGCCGCGACAGAAGCATGGCTCTGCCGTGAAACCTCTGCTACCGCTGACGGTAATCGCTCTTCTGCTGTGGCTGATGCCCTTGCCGTTCTTCTTTTTCTTTGGCCACGACTTCCACTTCTGGAAGACACTCGCGTTCTTCTTTACGAAGACTGCCTTTATCACCATCGGCGGATCTTACACGGTGATTCCTTACGTGGCGCAGGTTGCGGTATCGAAGCTGCACTGGCTGTCGAAGCTTCAGATGGTGGATGGATTCGCGCTGGCGGAGACCACTCCAGGGCCTCTCATCATTGTCGTCGCTTTCGTCGGTTTTATGGCCGGATATAACCATTTTCACGGCTCATTATGGATGGGCACCGTGGGCCTGTTGGCTACAACTTTTTATACGTTTTTGCCCTGCTTCCTGTTTGTCTTTGCCGGTGCCCCAATGGTGGAGCGGACGCAAAATATGCCGGTAATCAAAGGCGTCTTAGTGTTGATTACTTCAGTTGTCGTTGGCGCAATCCTGGACTTGACCCTCTTTCTTGGAAAAGCCGTCATCTTCCCTTCGGGCTTGGTGACCGTGCGAAGCCTGGACGCGATTTCGGCGGCCTGGGTGATTCTCTCCCTCTTGCTGTTGAAGCGCGGCAAGATGAATGTCCTCTCTCTGATTCTGCTAAGCGTAGTCTTCGGTGTGGTCCGCTATGAGTTGGGGCTCCACTTTAGCTAGCCGCCCGCATAGGCTTCTCTACACCCACTAGTTCTCGGAAGGCATCTCCGCATGATCGATGACGAGAACCTGGACTGGCGCTTTCGCTGGTTCCAGCTTCAGTCCGAGCTGTTCCTGGACTGCGGTGAAGATGGAGGGAGCAGAATCGGCTGAGGATGCTGCGCTGTCGGTTACGGCACCGGCGTCCGGGGTCCACTTGATCGTGAGGTCGTATCTTCCTTTGATTTCGGTTTTGTCGATGATGTCGCGGCCCAGCTCTCTGGACAACTCCTGCGTCAGCGCCGCGGCCAGTTCAGGCAGAGTGACACCCTTAGCCGTAAATTCTGAGCCGGCCTCGGATCTGTGCGACGATGTGCCGGAACCCTCCGTGGCTTCCTTCGTCGGCTGCAGTTTGGAACCTTTCTTGGCCACTGCCAAGGCATAGACTGGAAGTTCTCGCGTTTCCCAGTGGACAGCTAACTTGAAGCGGTCGGCCAGCAGCTGTTGAAACATCGCCTGTGTCTCGAGTCTTCGCGGGCCGTGGGCGAGCGTTCGCAAATGATCGGCTACCGAGTCGTCCATCTTCGCTTCTATATCGAATCTTGTCGAGTCCAGCCACTTTGGACCATCAAGGATCCGGTTCCCAGGAATCCCGTAAGCTTGATATTCCATGAGGCTCTTTAAGGAGACATTGGTTGCGTTAAAGCGTCCGTTGTTGGTGTCGGAATGAGAGCTTCCACTGCCAGACTGATTTAGCTTGATCGCCGCCACCTCGAAGGCCGGAAGCGCGGAAGTGGAAGCGGCCGGCTGTGGGGAAGGGGACGGCGGAGTGGAGGTCTGGGCTAACGACGTGACGGCCAGCGAGCCAGCGGCGATAAGCAGCTTGCCGAAGAAACGCAGTGTGAGAGCGGGGGGGTCGGTTGCCATGGATGCGATGCTTCAGAAACTCGGTTCACCACTCGCTGAGCAATCCTGGCTAGACAGACGAAAACCTGGCCGAAGTCGCTCATGTCCATCGTAGCCGCGATTCTGATTTATGGTCATCCGGACTGTTGTTGCGAGGCTGGTAGCCGGCCGAAAACCTAACTTTGAGAACTATGGTCTCGCCCGTACTATAGTGAGCATGAAAAAGGTACGATCCGGCAATCGGGCGGCAGCTTCCGGGGCATCGAGCGATGCTGTCGATGCCTACATCGCCGCGGTCCCCGAGCCTACTCGAACGACTCTGGTTCGGCTTCGTGAGATCATCCGCTCCGCCGTTCCCAAAGAGGCCGTCGAGGTCATCTCCTACGGCATCCCGGCTTTTAAATTATCCAAGCCGTTTTTTGGCTTTGCCGCCTTCAAGAACCATTTAAGCGTCCTGCCGTTCAGTGGCTCGCTGTTCAACCACTTCAATGAAGAACTGAAGCCGTATACCCGCACCAAGAGCAGCCTTCATTTGCCATTCGACAAACCGCTACCGGCAACGCTCATCCGCAAGCTGGTTCGCGCTCGCGTAGCCGCCATACCCAGCCCTGCCGCGGCGCGTGGCGGGAGAGCCGGTATCGTCGGAGGTCACGTTTAGTCTTCGAGCGAAATCGCGGTCGCTGGAGTCAGTTTGCCGGTATCGTTGGAGCTGTGTTTCCGGCGGCGCCGCAAGAGCAGGCTCATCGCTACGGCTGCAAAGGCCACGCACGCAAGGTAAACGATAAAGCGAGGTTGATAGAAACCCGCGCGATCATACCAGTGCCCGATTGCCATGGGACCTGTCGCGCCACCAACGGCATACGCTGTCCACGTTAATCCGTATAAAACGGAGAAATGCTTGCGGCCGAAGTAATGCGCGAGTAGATACGGCGCGACATCGGCTTCGCTGCCTAACCCTACGCCCAACACCGCCGCCCCAATCAGCACCATGGGGGAAGTATGTGCGAAGGCGAGCACCAGAGCGCCAACTGCCGAAAGCAGTAAGACGAATGTTTGAATGCGCTGGGGCGAGAAGCGGTCAATGAGAAACCCGACACAGAGCCTACCCACGATGCCGGCGCCGCCGCGAACCGAAAGGGCAAGCGCGGCGGTTTGCGCCATTACACCATGCTCGGTGAGGATAGCTGCCAGATTCGTAACCAGGCCATTCTCGCTAAACGCCGAGAGCATGATGATGGAGGCCAAAATCCAGAAGGGCCCACTGCGCAACGCGGCGGCGACAGTTATACCCGAGGCTGCGGGGCGATCGTCCTGTGCAACGGAATCAGGCCGGTTGCGCACCAGCAACGCTGTCAGCGGGATACCCAGCAAAGCGATGCTGCCCAGCATCACATAGGCGCTGCGCCATCCATGATGATCGATCGTCCACTGAGTCAGTGGAGGGATGAGAATCGAGCCGACACCGCTGCCGGTAAGTACCATCGCAAGCGCAAGCCCCCTGCGCTTGTGGAACCACGAGAGCACAGTGCGCGCATACGCAAACTGTGCGGTACCGTTGGCAACCAATCCCAGCACAAAAAATGTGAGATAGAACTGTCTTATGTTTGGTCCAAGCCTGCTGAGCGAAGCGAGCGCCAACGCGAAGATGAGGATGGAAGGCAGGATGATGCGCCGGGGTGGAAGGCGATCGAGCAAAAGCCCTATACCTGGAGAAACCAGAGCGACGGTAATCGCCGCGAGCGCAAAGGTGCCGCCGATGGCTTCGCGCTTCCAGCCAAATGCCGCGTGCAGCGGATTCAAGAAGAGGCTGAAAGTGTAAGGCACGATTGGAGCGAAGCTCACCATCACGCCTGTGAAAGCGGCAGTGACCACTCCCCACCCCGCGTAGTGAAGGGAGCTCTCGTTCGCTAATCGCTGCGTGGTTGTTTCGCTCATCGCCAAGGGACGCCCTCCAACCAATTGTTGATCATCTTGTTGATCATGATCTCAAGTGGAGAGCCATCCAGCGCCAGGGCGATTTTCCTCCAGCTGACAGATTAAGTTTTGGGTTGTGTCGCAATCTTCGCGGAATTTCAGCACATTCACATCACCCATAAGGTGGGGAATTGACTCATACCTGGGGTCTAGCAAACGGAGAGCAGTACCGTGTGCGAGCTTTGCCCGCAGTGGAGACGGTCACAATCGAAAATCAGTTGCCCATGAGTGACGTCCCGGCAAATGTCTTGTTTGATGTAGAAGGCAGATCCTCGAATACCGATGGCGCAGTGAGTAACAATGGTTGCACGAGCTGCTTGGAGGCCCTAACGAAGCTCGGCCAATGACTTCGGCTGTCGTGACGCAACAGAAATCGATGAGGCACCTAAACTGTCAGCAGTCGCTGTGAGCTTGATTTTCCCCTTGGTGCGTGAAGTTCGCAACACGACCAAAGCACGCCCGTGGAAGAGGTGGAACGTGTCACCTGAGTATGCGTCTGTGGATTGTCCGTCGCCGTTTCCGGCCGCGGCAAGCGTTCCTACTCCGCTAACGGCGAAATGCACTCTCCGCTCAGAATTCATTTGTAGACGGCCTTTTTCGTCCACTGCCTCGACTGTCACGAATGCGAGGTCCTGCCCGTCTGCGCTCAACACTGTCCGATCGGCAGTGAGCTTGAGGCGAACCGGATCTCCGGTTGTTGCCAGAATGCTTTCGGCCACAACTTTTTCTCCGCGAACACCCTCTACCTTGAGGGTTCCTGGCGCATAAGGAATTTCAAATTCCGCCTTGAAGGCCTGATCACGGCCAGTGAGTTTTTCTCCGATCAGTTTGTCGTTAAGAAAAAGCCGGACGCGGTCAGTGCTGGAATAGACCTGAACGGTAAGCGGCTTTCCTTCCTGTTGCGGCCAGGTCCAGCTTGGCAGACTGGGATAGACGCTCCAACCGGCGGCAAGGATTTTCTTGCCATCAGGTTCCGGCAAGCGCACGCTGACGAAAACTCGATCGCCGCCGTTCCAAAGAATGTCGCGGTAATAGGACGAAGGCTTGCGCAATCCCGTCAGGTCGAGATCACCGCAGTATGACGCGTGCCAAGGGAACCCGGGAGCGATCGGGCTTGGCGGTTGCCCATCCTGAAACGCCGCCATCGGGTTCTTTCCGTCCGCACCCATTTTGGCCATATAGACTCGCAAGAAGTTCTTCATCTGGTTTATCTGAGCGGCCTCCTTCGCAGAGCCATAGCTCCAGGCGCCTATGCCGGACTCTCCAAGGTAGTCCATGGCCGTCCATACGAATTCGCCGACGATATATGGATGATCATGGACTAGCTCCCATTGCTCGAAAGCATCCGCGGGAAAGGATTCCGTCGTCATCATGATGCGCCCGGGTACTCGTTGATGATCTTCCGACTGGTTTTGCGCCAGGTTGTAGTTGTAGCCTCCAATGTCGATTTGAGAGAACACTGAGTCCGGGTTGGGGCCGTAGGTCGCGCCGGGAAATGCTTGTGTAAGTGGCCTGGTCGAATCCAGCGTGCGCACGCGAGCGGCGAGTTGTTTCGCTATAGGCGCCCCTTCTGCCGTCCATACCTCGGGGATCTCGTTGCCGATCCCCCACATAATGATGGAAGGGTGATTGCGATCCCGCTTTACCATCGCATCGATGTCTTGTTGCCACCAATCATGGAAGAAGCGGGCATAATCGAACCTGCGCTTGCTTATCGTCCAGACGTCGAATGGTTCGTCGACTACCAGCAGCCCCAAGCGATCGCATGCGTCGAGAAAGGCAGGTGAAGGTGGGTTGTGCGCTGTGCGGACCGCGTTGAACCCAGCCTCCTTGAGGAGTTGCACCTTCCTCTCCTCAGCGCGATCGAACGCCGCGGCTCCGAGCAGCCCATTGTCGTGATGGACACTGCCACCGGCAAGCTTGATGGGGCTACCGTTCAGCAACAATCCTTTCTCCACCGACCATGCGAGCGACCGAACGCCGAATGGAGTCTCAACCTGGTCGAGTACTCTGCCATTCTTCATAATCTGAGTGATGGCTCGGTATAGATGGGGGTTTTCGGGCGACCATAGTGCCGGCCGGTCAAGAGTCATCTCCTGCGTTGTTTCTACCGGCTGGCCAGCGCGAAGTTCAACGGTTCGGTCCGACTGGCCGGATTTTGTTCCCGATGGACCCACCAGGATCGTCCTAACCGTGACGCGGCCGGTTTCTGTTGTGCTGTTCTGCACCTGGGTCTTCACCACGACTCTGGCCAACGCGGTAGAAACCTCGGGTGTGCTGACAAAGATGCCCCAGGGGCCGACATGTATCGGCTCCGTGACCACCACGCGAACATGGCGATAGATGCCGGAGCCGGCGTACCAACGGCTGTTTGGCTGCATGGAGTTGTCAACCCGCACCGCCAACACATTCTTTGCCGAAAAGTTCAGATGGGAGGTGATGTCGAAGCTAAAGCTGGTATAGGCATAGGGGTGATTGCCGATCTTTTGGCCGTTCAGATATGCAGTCGCGTCCATCGAGACGCCGTCAAACTCAAGGCTTACCTGCTTGCCCTTCCAATTCGCGGGAGCGGTGAACGCTTTTCTGTACCAGCCGACACCTGCGGGGAAGTATCCCTCCCCGGATCCTGTGGCGTTCTTCTGGTTCGGGGTGCCTTCAATGCTCCAGTCGTGCGGAAGAGTTACCGTCCTCCATGAATCGTCCATGAACGTGGGTGACTCGGCGCCGGCGGGATCGCCAAGGACGAATTTCCAATCTGCATCCGCAGAGAGAACTGCGCGTGGTTGCGAGGCCGGCTTTGCCGAGAGCTGAAAAGCCGGCATCACGAGCACTGCAAGCATGAGATGGGTTGAGACTTTCACGAATTCATTTCTCAAACTGACCATAGCTAAGTCCGCTGCAATCAAAACCTGACGCGGCGGCGTCCTCCCTCCAAGCCGAGTCCCGATGGTCTGGTCCTTACTTGGATAAGGCAGCCACAAAGTCGCCATCTACCCCAAATTGCTCAACGCTTACAGAGCCGGAGACCTTAGCGGCTGCGGAATCGATCGTTCCGCTGTACTTCACGGTGAGCGGAGTGCCCTCGTACTCGGAGTCGTAGGACCAGGTAATCTTCGTTCCATCCACTTTGCCGGTCAGCGGCCTGTCTCCATGCTCGGTAGCGCAGCTGCCGCCCAATTCATTGTCTTTCTGAATGAATGTGCATTGGGCATCGCTTTCATTGCCGGCCACATTGCTGTGGACTTCCCATTTCCCGCTCAGGGATACATTGTCGGCCCGAACGGCCAATGCGGACGCGAACAGAATAGACAGGAACAGAGTTCTCATGTGGATCACTCCTTTGGATAGATATGGCACTGAGTGCCATTTGTGCAGTATATGCGGCACCGAGTGCCAAAGTAAACACTAAATGTCAATTATTTGTGGGGCAGGGGACTCTGTTGCCACCCCGATGGGCTCGGACGAGAACTCGCGCGGCGCTGTTCTCATTTGTCACTGAGTGCTATGAATGGCACTTTAAGGTATTATGGACGGGGAGCAGCGGTGACCGAAGACAGCCTTCAAGTCCGTAAGCAGCAACTGGTGCGCGACGCAATCTACGACGCCGCAATCAAGTTGTTCGCGGTGAAGGGTTTTGACGAGACGACTGTGGAAGAGGTCGCCCAGGCCGCGGGCGTATCCCGGCGTTCGTTTTTCCGCTACTTTGCCAGTAAAGATGATCTGTTGGCGCAAAATGTAGTGAATTTTGGATCTGTGCTTGGCGCAACGATCACAGCATGTTCGCAGGCACTCACTCCTCTTGAAACCGTGCGCGAGACGGTTCTGTGTGTACTTAAACAATCGGCAGCACAGCCTCATACCCGTCAGATCATTGAGATCTCCCAGCGGAGTGCCTCGGCCAGGCAAGCACACCATTCGCGCATGATGGAGGTCGAAGATGTGGTAGCAGCCGCGTTTGCAGGGCGCCTCAAGAGTGCGTCAAGGGATGACATGAAACCGCGTCTGCTTGCCGGACTGACCTTGTCGGTCATGAATGTCGCGATTATCTCCTGGTTCAGGGGCGAATATCAGGATCCCTCCACCGCGGCACGGCAGGTGTTCATCCAGCTCACGCGCATAGCTTGTGAGCCCACAGGCTCATTCGAATCCAGAGCGGATGTTGTGACTTTGCGGAGAGTCGCCCGGCGAAAATCCGGCCAGGCAAAGAGCTAAAGCAAAACGCCGTCTGCGGTTTGCAATCGGCCCGTCCCGTTTGTGAATAAGCCGAGAATCGAGTTCGTTCCTGGAAGGTGCGGATCCCTGTGTTCGTGCGGCGGCCAAAACTTGCGTTGACTTTCGACCGGCCAATTCTTACAGTCTAATCACCACTCAGGGAAGCCCAGTCATGCAGAAACCACCTTGATTTATCAAAAAAGGGGTCTAATTATGAAGCGCACGATCGTTGACCATAAGTGTCCGAAATCGGTGGAAGGCCAGGCCGATACAAAATCCCATAAAATATTCCGCCTCGTAGTTGTCTGCGTTCTCGCGTTGATTATTCTTCCGGCCATGCATGGCCAGGCCACCGGAAGTTTCTCCGGCAACGTCCTCGACAAATCCGGATCGGGTATCGCCGGAGCGACCGTCATCGCTACCTCTCAGACGACCGGCTTAACGCGAGACACCAAGACGGACAGTGCCGGACACTACCTGCTCCCTTTACTCCCGGTCGCGATCTACACCGTGCACGTCGATGCGACGGGCTTTCAAAGCGCTGAATCCAAAGACCTGCATCTGCAGATTGAAGAAGCCCGCGAACTCGATTTTGCGCTGGTGCCCGCCACTGTAACGACCACGGTGCAAGTTACCGGTGAGGCCGTAGCCGTCGAGTCAGCCAATCCATCTCTCGGCCAGGTCATCACCTCGCAAGAGGTCTCCCAGCTGCCCCTGAATGGCCGGGATTTCGTTCAACTCGCGACCCTTACCTCTGGGGCTACAGCAGAGACCAACCCCAACAGCTTTTTCACCTCCGCCGCCAGCAGTGAGGTGGCGGCACGCGGACCCTTCTCGCTATCGGTCGGTGGCTCCCGCCCCAATAGCACCGACTGGCTGTTGGATGGCGTCGATAACAACGAGCTGACGGCAGGCGGCATCGCGATTTTCTCCTCCATCGATGACATTCAGGAATTCAAGGTTTTAACCTATAGCTACTCCGCCGAATACGGTACCCGGGCGGGCCCAACTGTGATCGTCACCACAAAATCCGGGTCCAACGACTTTCACGGGACCCTCTACGAATTTCTGCGCAACACCTCTCTTGATGCCCGAAGCTACTTCGCCACCGCGGCGCAAAAGTTCAACCTGAACGACTTTGGAGGCTCCGTTGGCGGTCCCATCAAAAAGAACAAGACCTTTTTCTTCGTCGATGGCGAGCAAAAATATCAGCTCCAGGATATTCCGTTCACCGGCCTGGTGCCTTCGCTAGCCATGCGCGCCGGCGATTTCACCAACGACCCTTTTGGCAATCCTGCTCCCCTCATCGTCAACCCGAATATGGTTGGGGCGAACACCAACCCTCTGCTTTTTCCCAACGTTTATTTCCACTGCGATGGCGCCGGGAATGCTCTCCCTGCCCTCGCCGATGGAAGCCAGGCCCCGGGGGCCGCCTGCAACAAGCTTCCAGCCAACCTGATCAACAACATTGGGCAGGCCATGATCAACCTGTACCCCGATCCCAACGCCAGCAACGCCAGTGCGGGAATCAACTACACTAGTCAGCCTGTGCGCCAACTGGACGACACCAGGTTTGATATTCGGCTGGACCAGACGTTTACCGAAAGAGACAACGCCTTTGGCCGTTTCAGCTACGACCAGGCATTCTCTTTTGTGCCCGGCGGCTCACCAGGGTTCGCCGAAGCGAACGCCTTCGGCAGCAACCAGCGCATCAGGAACCACGCGCGCAACATTGCCCTGGGCGAAACCCATGTGTTCAATGCCAACATGGTCAACCAGGCAAGTTTTGGTTACAACCGCATCTTCGACTACATCACCTCGCAAGGCACCGGAACCTGCGCCTCGGCCAATATTGTGCCCGGCGGCATTCCCAACGCCAACCTGGGATGCGCTGCCGGCAGCACTACGTGTACTAACTTTTACAGCTGCGGGCTGGTTTCGACCGAGTTTCAGGGCGGCTATTGGTCGCTGGGTGATCGCGGCTACTCTCCGTTCCAGGGTGGAACCAACGTCTTCTCTTTCCGCGACTCGCTCGATTACATCCACAACAAGCATGACTTCCGGTTCGGGATCGACTATCGCGCCAATCAAATGAACATAGGCACGGAGGCGTTCCAGGACGGCTTCTGGATCGTCGGCGTCGCCGGTAACTTTACCGGTAACAGCGCCCTCAACCTGGCGGGCAATTCAGAGGCCGATTTCCTGCTCGGGATTACGGGTCTGGCCATTCACGACCAAACCTATGAAGGCCCGGTCGGCGGGCGGCGCTGGAAGGTCTACCGTCCTTACGCGGAGGATAATTGGCGGGTCACCCCCAACATCGTGCTCAACATCGGCTTCGCGTATGACATGACGACGCCCATTTCAGAGGCACACGGACGCCAGGCTGACTACATCCCCACGACTGGGGTGCTGCTGGTTTCCAACCAAAATGGTGTGAATAATGCGGGGGGCATCAAGATGGATTGGACCGGCCTCGAACCGCGGATCGGTGGCACCTGGAAGGTCTTCGGCAGCGACAAGACCGTGCTGCGCGCCGGTTACTCCATCTTCCACGACTCCGCGTGGAGCCAGGGTGCCCAGGGTCTATGGCAGAACCCGCCGTTCCTGGGCGAGTACAGCGGCTTCGGCCCCCAGGGCTGCGCCTTTGCTACCTCCTACTGCGCTACTACCCTCGCACAAGAGCCCTCCGCTCTTAGCCTCTCCAACGGGTTTGTGCCCCTTCCCACGCCGCCCACCGCGGCGAGCTTTCAGGGAACTTTCGCTTACGAGCCCACGAATGCGAAGCACGGCATGGTGCAGCAATACAACGTGAACGTCGAGCGCCAGTTGATCGGGAACGTCGTACTGACCGCCGGCTATGCCGGTTCGCAGGGTACGCACATCCTGATCGTCGGCAATAGTCTTACTCCTTCCAGTCCGACTGCGTGCGGCACAGTCCAGAACTACACCCTCGGTTGCAACTTCAATGGCTCGCCTTACACGTCCCCGTATATCGCGCCCAACTTCAACCAGATTCTTCTTTATGGGGATTTAGGAAAGACGGGCTACAACTCGCTGCAGATCAAAGCAGAGACCAAGACGCCCAAGTACGGCCTCTACGCTCTGTTTGCTTATACCTACTCTCGTACCTATGACAACGGGTTAACCGACGGGTTGGGCTCCGAGACTAGCGCCCCGTTTTTCCCGCTTCCCAACTGGGAGAACCTGGATTGGGGCTTGTCGCAGATCAACCTCGATAACAGCTTCACCGCCAGTGTGATTTACGATTTGCCCTTCGGCCGCGGAAAGCAATTCGGAGGCGATTGGAATCCCGTGACCAACGCCATTCTTGGCAACTTCCAGGTGACTCTTATCCAAAGAATCTCTTCCGGATTCCCAGTGCCCTTGATCGACAGCATTAACAACTCCGGCACGACGTTCTCGTCCGGAGGCAATTCCTACGATTGGAACCGGCCTAACCGGGTCTCCGGTTGCGACGCCGGCAATGCAGCCCATGGCAAGCTACAGTGGATCAACTCGTCCTGCTTTGTTGCGCCTCTCGCAGGCGAGTTGGGGAACGCGGGGCGTGTCCCAGCCACTGGACCCGATTTCGTCAACACAGACTTTTCGGTCATCAAGCAGATCGGGCTGCCCAGAGAGATGGGTTTGAATTTCCGCGCCGAATTCTTCAACCTCTTCAATCACCCACAGTTTGGTTCGCCCGTGAACGATGTGAGCTCGCCTGGATTCGGCTTTGTCCAGTCCACGGTGAACAATGGTCGCCTCATACAACTGGCCCTCAAACTAACTTTCTGAAGTTCACAGGCTGAAGTTTCCCAACTTCTGGCTGTGAGCCAGAATTGCCAGCGAAGACCGATGGATCTCTCACTGTCGCCCCAGGCTCCTTGCGCGGCTATTTCTCCATCAACGCAGTACCTTTAGCGAAGCTCCGCCGCGTCTTTTTCTTTGGAGGCGTCTAGCGATTCCAGCAATAGGTCAGCGGCGGTGTGCGCAAAGCTCTCGTCGTTGATGTGCGCGTCCAACTCGATTAGTTTGATCTCAGGGCGAAGCGTCGCCCTCAAGGCACGGCGATAGGAGTTGAGCGCCTCAGGCGAATAGAATGGCCCGCCTGCCTTGTCGATGGCCGAAACACCTAGCAGCGGAATCAGCACCGTCACCGGCCCGCTTGCGCTGTTCAGCCTGGTAGCTGTGATGCGTCCGATCTCCGCACACTCTTCCGGAGTTGTCCGCATCAGCGTGACAGTTGGGTTGTGAACGAAAAGCTGGCGGTTCCGAAATTGGACCGGCACCGTTTCGAGAGGACCGAAATTGACCATGTCGATGGCGCCCGGGCAAATGAGCTGCGGAACTCCTTTGTGTCCCGCTGCTGTCAGCCGCTGCGGCCCCGCGCTCATAACGCCGCCCACCAACTCATCTGCGAGCTCCGTGGTCGTCAGGTCGAGAACAGCTTGAATCGCCTCATCTTCAATCAACCGCTCCATCGCCCGGCCGCCGGTGCCAGTCGCGTGGAAAACAAGGACCTCGTAGCCTCTCTCCTCGAGAACCCGCCGCGCTGCCGTGACGCAAGGTGTGGTGACGCCAAACATAGTCGCCGCAATTACGGGCTTGTCATCCAAAGCACTGGCCGGTTTCGCGGCAACCATCCCACAAATCGCCCCAGCAGCATTGTTAAGTATGCGGCGGGAGACGTGATTGAGTCCTGAGATATCGAGTACCGACGGCATCATGCAAATATCTTTGGTCCCTAGGTAGGGCCTGGTATCGCCGGCGGCCAGCGTAGAAACCATCAATTTTGGAAAGCCGTAGGGAAGCGCGCGCATGGCTGCGGTCGCGATGGTCGTGCCGGCGGATCCGCCCAGTGAAACGACGCCGTGGATGACCCCTTGTGCGTGGAGCCGTGCCACGATCACGGCTGCCCCAAGCGCCATGACAGTTACACTTCGACCCCGGTCCCTTTCCTTTTGTAGCGCGGCGAGATCTCTGTTTGCCGCCGAGGCCACCTCGGCTTGCGAGATGTCGGTTGCAAAGGGAGGGTCGCCGAGCACACCGACGTCAATCATCATCGTTCGCAGCCCAGCGCTTTCTATGCGGTCACGAAGAAAGCAGAATTCCTCGCCCTTGGTGTCGAAGGTGCCGATCAGCGCGATGGTCTTAGGGATTATGGGAATCATCGCGCTACATTTCAGGCAGTTCGCCAGGTGCGAGCACCCGGCACTCCGGCATGGCGCGCAGAAGCGCCTCGGGACCAGGCGGCGAATAGACGGCAATCATTTTCAAAGGCTCCCAGCCGGTATTGATGGTGGCGTGAAAGATGTCGGCTGGAATGTGAATCATATCTCCGGCGCTCACAGGCTCCCACTGCTCGCCGTCGATATCGATCATCTGCTTGCCTTGCCCGGAGACGACGTACAGTATCTCCTCTGTTCCCGGGTGATTGTGCCGCACATGTCCCTTCCCGGGCTGCAAGAGCACTACGCCCATAGTGAAGCGGTCCGTGGCAGTGACGCGGGGTTCGCTGAGCCACTTGATCGTTCCCCAATCAAAGACCTGGGTTTCGACATCGGCAGGTCTTATGAACCGGCGGCCGGCGAGCTTAGACATGCTTGTTCCTTTCGCTGCGATCCGTTTGGATGTGGAGGCTCTTGAAACTCTTCACCTGCTCAGTGATGGCACGCTCCGTGGGCAGGCGCTCGATGCTTGAGGCGCCGAAGAATCCGCAGACACCTCGAGTTCGGCTGAGGACGTACTGAACATCGTCCGGCTCGGCGATTGGGCCGCCATGACAGAGGACCAGAATCTCTGGATGGATGGAGACGGCCGCTTGCTGGATGGCCTGAATGCGGGCAACCGCTTGATCGAGAGTGATCGCGGTTTTGGCGCCGATGGTTCCTTTGGTGGTTAGTCCCATGTGTGCGATCAAAAGGTCCGCGCCCGCTTTTGCCATGGCCGTAGCCTCATCTTCATTAAAGACGTACGGGCAGGTGAGCAGGTCCAGTTCATGGGCGCGTGCGATCATTTCAATCTCCTGGATGAAGCCCATGCCGGTTTCTTCCAGATTCTCGCGGAAGAGACCATCGATCAGACCCACCGTGGGAAAGTTCTGCACTCCGGAGAAGCCGAGGTCTTTGAGGTCACGAAGAAACAGGTCCATGACACGAAAGGGATCAGTACCACAAACGCCGGCCAGCACTGGCGTCTTGCGAACGATGGGCAGTACTTCGCGCGCCATATCCATGACGATGGCATTCGCGTCTCCATACGGCATGAGACCTGCCAATGATCCTCGGCCGGCCATGCGGTAGCGGCCGGAATTGTAGATGATGATCAGATCCGCTCCGGCGGCTTCGGCGCACTTGGCAGAAATTCCGGTTCCCGCGCCTGCGCCGAGGATAGGGATCCCCCGGGCGTTATTGCCTCTCCATCGCTCCAGGCACGCTGCTCGGTCCATCATGAGTTCTCCATGTGCCGGCTTGGCTCACTAGGGCACGACCCGAAATATACAGTACTTGTTCCGCTGATGTTTGGTTCTGAAGCCGCCGTTGAAAGCTATCATCCAACCGTTCGGCTTATAGCGCCGTGTAGTATAACTGTTATACCATCATGCGTAACTCTATGAAGAACACTCGTAAGCGCAAAACTCCGATGGCGGCCGAAGCCATCGCGCGTATGGCGGATTCTGGGAAAGATATCTCACCTTTCTTCACGAATGCGGGCCGGCTGATGGGACCCATTCAGCGAGTTAATGTGGATCTTACGGCGCCCATGCTGGAAGAACTAGACCATGCGGCGAAAGAGCTGAATATAAGCCGTCAAGCGGTCATCAAAACGTTGATCCGTCAGGCGCTGGACCATCACTATCTCGCAGTGGCACGCCGATCACCAATCAGGGAGGGATAGTACATCTGAATAGCGTTTCATCATGGCAGGCTTGCGAGGAATCTGTTCATTTCAATCAAGACTTGAGGTTCGTTGGAAATGAATAGGTAGTGGTTAGCATTTGGGATGCGGACAACATGCGCGGTTGGCTGGCCTCTCTCGAGCGCGTCAATCTGGCGTGCCTGATTTGCATCAGCCGCCGCCGCTGCGGCGATGTTTTTAGGCGTGTCCGCATGAAAGTCAGGCCCCTTGTTTTGCGGATAGCCCATGATGGCAAGGATCGGCAAGTGGATCTGTGTGGTGTAGTGCTCGGTGCTTTTGAGGATCGAACTGCCCGCTTCAGGTGCGGCGTTGGGAGCACCAACACTGCCATCCGGGTTTGCCAGGAAACTCTCATGGGGTTCGGCTTCGGGCGGAACGCCTCCAACCGCAACGGACAGTCTCTTTGTCATAGCCGTAAAGTTGGCTTTGTCTGCTGTGCCAGGGGGAGCAGAGGGCCGGGGAAGTGGGTTCTCCACGCTGTTGGCTTTGCGGTCTAGATTTTCTTCAAATTGCGGCAGCGCAGCCTTGGCCTGATTCATCAGCGTCGTGTCTTCAGGCGCCTTTACCAGGGCATCGATCTTCTGTTGCAAGTCCGCGAGGCTGGCTTGATAGTCGCCAGCTGCGTCGTAGAAGGCATAGGCGTATGCGGCGTCGAGATAGATAAGCGCAGAGACCAGCTCGGGACGATGCGTTCCGATGGAGCTCAACTCTTCGCCGGCGATCGAGTGACCAATCAGCACTGGTTTTTCGATCTGAAGTTGAGCCATCACGGCCAGAATGTCGTTAGAGAGTCTCTCCGGAGTGTAACCAGTGGTGGCGTGTGTAGATTTCCCGAATCCACGCCGCGTGATTGCGTAGACATGGTGATTCCTGGTGAACCTCGGAGCAAAATCATCCCAAATATGCGCGGTATTCCCAAGACCGGAGAGGAACACGAGCGGACGTCCCGTGCCTCCCCAATCCAGCACTTCGAGCTGGACACCCTGGTCTACGCTAATCATCTCTGTGTGGTGGGATGAGGGATCGTGCCAAGCGCTTGAGGAAGTCTGTGCCAAGCTCATCTGGCACCACAAGAGAGTCGACGCGAGCAGAAGCAATATCGTGTGTGGAAGGGTCACGGCATGTTGCGAAGTCATGAGTTTTTGTCGGGCCTGTAGCACGGTAACATCCTGTCAAAGAGTTACGACATCCCTTGTGGCCAGGTTGGGAGCTCGCCAGTGTCGTCCTATCCAGCCCGCAGTCGGCACCAGGGGGTGAGGATATTGGAGCGGGCACCAGAAATCTTATCGACTTCCCTGGGGTAGAATACTACATAGCAATAATAGTAGAATACTACATAGGAGTAGAGCCTGAGGGCCTCGTACAAGTAAAAGGAGAAGGGCCCAGCTAAATAATTGCGAGAAAAAATGAGCGATTTGGCCGCCCTGTCCGTCTTAAGATGTGAATTCCCAAAAAGATTGCGAACGTGAGGCGAAGGTTAAGTTAACACCAGATGAGACTGCACATCGGTGTTTGGTGTTGCGTTGACAGCAGACGGTTGGACGCAAGCGCCCCTTATTGGGTCGACAAGTCGAGTCGGCATGCAACGTCGAGCTGTACAGCGATCCACAATGCAAGGGTTTACCTTCTGCATCTGATTTCAGCCGGCGTGCTAACGGTGCCAGGATTGTCTAGCCGGTGTTCCAAACCGGACGGTCCTGTCCGGGAGTGAACAGGGCCGCGATGAGCGTGCGCGCCCTTACAAAAATACGGTGCCGCGGACGGAACGCTCGCCAGATTGATTGCGTATTCCATTCGGTAGCAGCAAGCGCCGAATTCTCGAGCTGAGCAGCGGCAAGAAATGACTGCGGGTGCAACGAGCTTTGAAATTGCAAGAGTTTTGAGGTTGGACCTCAACCTGCAACTGCCATGTACCAGGAGGCGCAACGTCTCCTTCAAATCTCGGGGAAGGGACGCTTTCTGCGATGAATCTCCTGCTGGAAAAAAGCCGCCTACTTGTCGAGAAAGCTTCGCTCATCCTGGTCTTTTTCATCCTGATCTTTGTAACGCTCGCACTTCCGAATGCGCTTGCGCAGTCGACCGGAAGTCTTAGAGGTCAGATATTCGACCCTAGTGGCGCCGTTGTGCCTGGAGCAACAGTCACGCTTACCCAGGGGTCTACCGTGTTAACCGTCCAATCGGGAAATGACGGTGTCTATGTTTTCAAGACATCTCCGGTAGGGTCGTACACCATGGCAGTCGATGTTCCGGGCTTTGCCCCCTTTTCCAAAGCCAATGTCGTGATTACCGCCGGTCAGGCTCGCCAACTGAACATCACCCTTACCATTGCCGTGCAACAGCAGGACATCACGGTTAACGACCAAAGTGCCGGTGTGAGCGTCAATCCCGATGAGAATTCAAGTGCCCTGGTAATGAAGGGCAGCGACCTCGATGCGCTCTCGGATGATCCGGACGAGCTGCAAAATGAACTTCAGGCATTAGCAGGGCCCGCAGCCGGACCAAGCGGCGGCCAGATTTATATTGATGGATTTACCGGGGGCCAGATACCCCCGAAGTCTTCGATTCGAGAGATTCGCGTAAATCAAAACCCCTTTTCAGCGGAGTTCGACAAGATTGGATACGGCAGAATCGAGATTCTCACCAAACCGGGTTCAGACAAGTTCTCCGGTCACATAACCTCATTGGGCAACGATTCGGTCTGGAATACGGCCAATCCTCTCGTCCAGCAGCAACCAAGCTACTATCTCTACTTCATTCAGGCGGACGTGAATGGGCCTCTGAGCAAGAACGCCTCATACTTCTTCAGCATCTTTCACTTTGATCGGCAGAATCAGACCATTATCGATGCCGTCAATCCAGAAGATACGAGTGCCACGATCAATGAGGCGCTGCCCAACCCGTCCTCGCTCTTGTATGCGAATCCCCGCGTGGACTTTCAGTTGGGGAAGAACAACACGCTTTCGGTCCGCGACTCCTACTATCGATCGGTCGCGACAGCGAATGGTCCGGGTCAGCTTAACCTTCCCGAGCAGGCGTTCAATGTGAACAACCAGGAGAACGCTATTCAAGTCAGCGACACGATCGTGGTAAATCCGCGTTTGATTAACGAGACCCATTTCCAGTGGCGCCGGGTTCGCAACAGCCAGATAGCTTCTTACTTCACTCCGACGATATCGGTTCAAGGAGCCTTTACCACCGGAGGAAGCAACTCCGGGGTCGTGGAAGACCACCAGGACATCTTTGAACTGCAGAATTATTCCACGGCAACGGTGGCAAGCCATACCATCCGCTTTGGAGCGCGTCTGCGTGCCTACAGAGACGCCAATTACTCAACCTCTGGGTCCAATGGCAACTATTTCTTTGAGTCGATCGATCAGTACCTGGCTCAGACGCCTGCGCAATACCAGGCAACGGTCGTTGCGAATCCGCTGGCCCGTGCTCTTCTATTTGACGCTGCACTCTTCTATCAGGACGATTGGCGATTTAAGCCGAATCTCACACTAAGCTACGGGCTGCGTTTTGAAACGCAGAACAGAATTCACGACCATGCTGACTTCGGCCCGCGTGTCTCGATGGCCTGGGCCCCGCGACATACGGGCAATACGCCCCCTAAGACGGTCCTGCGCGCCGGTTATGGCTGGTTCTACGATCGATTCACCGTGCCCAACTCATTTAGTTCGTCGACGGGCACGCCCTACATCATGCAAGCGATCCATCAAAATGGGATCAATCAGCAGAGTTATGTGATCAGCAACCCTGATTTCTACAATCCGAACGTGACGGCGCCGGCCAGCGTTGTTGCGGATGCATCCGCTTCCATTCCATCCTTTTACAACATTGATCACCACTTTCACGCGGCGCTCAGCATGCAAGGGGGCGTGGGCGTTGACCAGCAGATCGGCAAGAAGGTCACTTTCAACGTTACCTATCTCTTTACCCGTGGCGTTCACCAGTATCTCACCAACAATGTGACGGCGCCGGAATTCGATCCCTCCACATATACAGTGGTAGGCCCTCTGCCACCTGCCTATAACTATCAGTTTCAGTCCGGCGGCATCTTCAAACAGGATCAGGTGATCGCAACGGCCACCACACAATTTCGCCACCTGTCGTTGCATGCCTCATACACCTTCAACGAAGCAAAGAGTGATACACAGGGCGTCACGTACGTTCCTTCCGTCGCGCAAGATCCAGGCCTTGATTACGGCCGTCCTGGCTTCGGTATCAGAAATCGTCTCTTTCTGCTTGGAACCTACTCCGCGCCTCATGGAATCATCCTGGCTCCCTTGCTGGCAGCTCAGTCGGGAACACCCTACAATCTGGTGATTGGCAACGATCTGACGGAGAATAATCAATTCAACGCACGACCGACCTATGGTGTCTGTGGCCAACCGGGCGTGGTTTCCACCCCATACGGCTGTCTGGATACCGACCCGGTGGGCAAGGGTGAGCGTATCGTTCCGTATGGTGCTGGTATTGGTCCAGCGAACGTAGTCATGCATCTGCGTGTCAGTAAGGTCTTCGGCATTGGCCCGGAAGTCAAAGGAGCCAAGGGCGCCCAGGGCATGCAAGGGAATGGAAGCGTGAACGGCCGCGGGCTCAGTGGCGGTCAGGCACAACCTAAGCTGGATGCTACGGTTGCACGCAAGTACAGCTTGACCCTGGTCGGCGGGGCACTGAACATCTTCAACATTGTGAATCTAGGGACTCCCAATGGCACCCTCAGCTCACCCATCTTCGGTAAGACGCAATCTCTCGCTGGTGGTCCCTTCGGATCGCCGACTCCAGGTAATCGCTCCATTTTTGTTCAGGCCATTTTCAGTTTCTAGTCCGTTATTAACGCCAGGCCCCGGTGCGCATTATTCTTCGCGTAATCAAAATAGGGAACGCTGGAGCGTGGCATTGCTGTGCTTCGTGCTGCGCCGGTCATCGAAGACGGTCCTGCCACCCAGCGATGGCGATATCCGGCGTTCATAGTCTAACGCTGCTCTAAAGTCGGTGAGCGGTTGGTGCTTGTTCTCGACCGTTCGTACCAACCGGTCAAGCCGTTTGAACCCTTGAAGTTTTTCAGTAAGGCCCAAGCGCGCGCCCTGCAACGAACGTCGTAACACTTTCAACGATTCATCGTAGGTCTTGAGGGGTACAGGAAACGGATGACCGTCCTTGCCGCCATGAGCAAAGGAAAACCGTGCTGGATCGGAGAACCGGCTCGGCGCACCATGGACCACCTCGGCAATCAACGCGAGCGACTGCAGGGTCCGGGGGCCGAGCCCTTCTACCAACAGCAATGAAGCGAAGTCGCGAAGCTCCTGTTCATGAGCAACCGCGAGCACTGCTCCGAGACGTTTCAGGTCGATGTCCTTTGCGCGAACATCGTGATGCGCGGGCATGGTCAGCCTGCGTGCCTCCTGGAGCGATACGGCGACGGGCTCCTTGGCTATGCTAAGAAGCGCATTCTGCGCCTTCGCTGCGCGCGCATCCACCAGGTTCAGGATCTCTCCCTGCGGCTTTCCAAGGATCGCCGTGTGCGGATCGGATACGAAGTCCCGCACGGTTACGGAGTGCCAGTGATAGCGCCGCGCCGAATGGCTCTCCGGGTTCATGCCCTGCTGCACCACACTCCATTCGCCTGACTTCGTGATGACGAAGGAGTGCAGATAGAGTTGATAGCCATCGGCGACGGCATTATTGTCCACCCGCGCAGTGAGCCGGCTGGTCCGCGCGAGCGCATCTCCATTGAGACCGGTCTTCATGCCGAAGGAGCGAAGCTCCTCAGGCGTGCGCACGGAGTGCCGTCCGCGTCCGCCGCATACCATCAGGCCGAGTTCGGCAAAGCGCGGGTTGAGCCCGCGCTTCAATGCCCCCATCACTGAAGTCGTGATGCCCGATGAGTGCCAGTCCATTCCCATCACCGCACCAAAGGCCTGGAACCAGAATGGATCGCTCAGGCGGGTAAGAAAGTCACTGGCGCCGTACTCCAGAACGATGTGCTCAGTGATGGCCGTGCCTAGCTCGGTCATGCGATTTGCAAGCCACGGAGGAACGCTGCCGCCGTGCAGTGGAAGATCGGCTGTTCCCGACCGTTTCATCGTTTCTCCTAGTGACCGCCCTCACTATTTTCGCCCTATCTTCGCCGGCAAGCAAGCGCGTGGCCGGCGCAATGTTCGAGCCTCAACATGCGGGCTGCTAAGGCTGGTCTGTCTGGAGAGGGAGGCGTGCGTGCCCACAATACTATGTGCATAAGGGATACGCCTTGCCGTGCCAAATCAGGCTCCGTGGTGTAGAACTCTGAATAGCCCAGTGCGCAATTTTGAAAAAACCCGAGCTGAATTCCAGGAGATCCTCGCCAAGCCCATTCGTGAACTCGGGCTCAAACTCGAGGGTTCTCCGCTCGAACGATTCGTTCAGCAGCTTTATCGTGAATTGGAAGCCAAGGGCATCCACAAGTTCCGTCCGCTTTGTTATCTCACGGATGAGTGGGGGTGTCCCTCCGGCGAACCCATCATTGGCATTCCGTTCTATCTGGCCAACCCTGACCTGGCAAAGCTTGAGCACGAGATGAACGACCTGGAAGACGCGCGCGAGATCATGATGTACATGCGTCATGAGGCCGGACACGCATTCAATTACGCGTACCAGCTACACAAGTCAGCTGAGTGGCGCGGCCTATTCGGCCCGTTTCGCCGCGCGTATCGTGATAACTACCGCCCCATACCGTTCTCGCGGAACTTCGTTCGCCACATGGCCGGCTGGTACGCGCAGAAGCATCCGGATGAAGATTTTGCAGAAACGTTTGCAGTCTGGCTCACGCCTCGCTCGCAATGGGCCAAGCGCTATGAAGGTTGGGGCGCGCTGGCCAAACTGCAATACGTCGACCACGTGGCGCGAGAAGTCGGGGGTGTCGAACCGATCCGGCGTCGCGGCCGCACCGACATCACCGTCGATGAGATGGAATCGACGGTCGGCGAGTTCTATCGTCTCAGCCTGCCGGAGGAGATTCCGCTACAGGAGCTGGCGCTGGACGCCGACCTGGAGGACATCTTCACCGTCTCCCCCAAACGGCGTAAAGGCGTGCGGCCGGCCCACGAGATGCTGGCTCAGCATCGCAAGCTCATCGTCGACAAGGTCGCCTATTGGAGCGGCGTGCAACGTCCGATAGTCAAGCGGATCGTGGAAGCCATCTGCAAGCGTGTTGAGGACCTGGGCCTGCGCGTGGACGTTCGACGCGAGTCCGAATATCTAACGGAGTTCACGGTGTACACCACCGCACTCTCGATGAATTACCTGATTGGCGGAAAGTTCATTAATTCCTAAGGAGCGCCGGCAGTTGCCGTCACTTCGATTGGAGGAACGAAGTTGAAAATCACTGTACTGTACGACCTGTGGGAAGAGGAACCTGCTGAAGTGCAGGAAGAGGTTCCTGTACCGCGCAAGCGCAAGGGTCAAAAGGAACGCAAGAAGAAGCCGGTAAAGCACGACCGCGAGGAGATCTTCGAAGCTCTGGGGAAGCTCGGTCATGAGCCGTCGTATCATGTACTCAATGGCCGCCTGCCATCGCTGCTCGGGCTCGCCAAATGCGGCGCCGATCTCATTTTCAACCTCACCGAATCCTATGCCGGCGATAACACCAAGGAGATGCAGGTCACTGCATTCCTGGATATGCTCGATATCCCTTACACCGGGTCCGGGCCGCACGCGAACGTTCTTGCCCAGGACAAATCGATTGCCAAGAAGATGTTCGCTTTTCACGGGATTCAGTCGCCCTACTTCGCAACGGCTTATCGCGGGATCATCGACCATGCGCATGACATCTCGTTCCCGCTCATCGTGAAACCCACCTCCGAAGATGGATCCATCGGCATTGATGCGGCCGCCGTAGTCAACAGCGTGAAGGAGCTGATGGAGCGGCTCTCCTATATACAGACGGAATTCAATTCTCCTGCGTTGATCGAGGAGTATATCGATGGGCGGGAGATCTACGCCGCCGTTCTTGGCAATCACGACAACGCATATGCACTTCCGCTGGTGGAGCTTGATCTTTCGAAGCTTCCCAAGGGCATGCCCAAGATCGCCAGCCAGGAGGTGAAGTTCGAGAAGGATACGGACGCTTACAAGCTGACGAGGTCGGCGATTGCCGAAGACCTCGATGAGGAAACCGTAACCAGGCTCAGCGAGATCGCGATCAAGGCCTATCGCGCCGTCAAGCTTCGCGATTATGGCCGTATTGACATGCGCATATCGAGCAAGGGTGAGATTTATGTCATCGAAGCTAATCCCAACCCATGGCTTTCGAGCGCGCAGGAGTATGCCATGGCCGCGAAGAAATCCGGTCTCTCGTATACCCAAATGATCGGGGAGATCGTGGACCTGGCGATGGCTCGGCAAGGGTGAAAGATGAAACAGTTGCAGGAACTCTCAGGCGCCAATCGCCTGCGCAATTCTAAGGAAGCGGGGATCGGACCGGATACGATCAACCACTGGAAGTTGAATCATGAGAGGGAGGCGGATATCCGACTCCTTCACTGCTCCCTGAAACAACTCGAAGGCCAAATCGTCTTCGTTTAAACCGAGGTGTCCGATTGCCAGTATTACCGGCGAGCACCCGGTAGAGTTGTGAGTCTCGTAGAGACGAGCCAGGGCCCTCCGTGCTTCACTCGTATTTCCCGATGCTGAATGTGCCTTGACGATGGCAGCCAACGCGACGGGTATGGCTGATCTCGTGAAGGCGTGCTCCAAGGCCGGCACCGCCTCCGCGCTCCTTCCCAGTTCCACCAATGCCGCAGCATAGTGCAAAAGGCCCATCGCGAACTCAGGATTCTCATCCAGGATGTCTTCGCTTTCCCGAAGAGACTCCTCGTAGCGCCGTGCAAAGAGCAGTATTTGTGCACGGTGGCTCCTGAGAAACAAAGAGGATTGATCCATCGACAGCGCGAGATCTATGTGACAGAGAGCCTCATCGTACCGGCCTTGCGCCAGCAGGACAGCGGCATACAAGTGCTCCACCTGCGAAGACTGCGAGTTCGTGCGCAGAGCCAGCTTGATGAGATCCTTGCCCTCCCGCCACTTCCACTCATGCATCGCAAGCACCGCTCCCATGGTTGCGTGAGCCTGCGCATTGTGAGGATCGAGACGCAAAGCAGTCCCCGTTAGGGCTGTCATTCTACTGACAACATCCGCTGATGACACATGCTTTGCAAAATCGTAGATTCGATACGCTTCCGCGAGCCCGGCATACGGGGGAGCCCACTCCGGTTCCAGATCGATTGCCGCCTGGTAACTTTCGATTGCCTTCTGAAGAGATTTAGGCGCACGAAGAGAGACCAGAAAATTCCCCTTGAGAAACGTTTCATAGGCTCTTGGGTGAATGGGCCGGGTATGCGGTGACGGAGTGTCTTGCCTTAGCGCGAGCGTGGCGGAGCCAACGATCGCCGTGACAATTTCCTGCTGAAGCAGCAGGATGTCTTTCAGATCCCGGTCGAACGTCTGTGCCCACAAATGCCTTTCTTCAAGGGCGTGGAGCAGGCGAGCGGAGATACGGATGCGGTCCCCGGAGTGAAGGACTGACCCTTCGACGACCGCCTGCACGTTTAGCTCCAGGGCGATCTCGCGTATGCTCTTTGGCGAATGCCTGTATCGCTCGGCAGTGGTTCGAGGAACAACGCGCACTCCGGAACGGAGCGCCATCTCCGTTATCAACGAATCGGTTAAACCATCGACAAAGTAGCGGTTATCCGGCGTTGCGGAAAGATCCTGCAAGGGAAGGATCGCGATGGCGCGAATGATGTCTCGTTGCGGCGCCTCCTCCTGCGCGGCCGGTGGCTGCGCCAGTGGAGCGATGAACCGATAGCCTTTGCGGGGGACTGTTTCGATATAGAGCGGGGAAGCGGCATCTTCCCGGAGCGCATGTCGTAACTTCATCACCGCAGTACTGATGCTCTGCTCGAAATCGACAAAGTGATCGTTCGGCCAGAGGGAACTCCGGATGTCCTCTCTGGTGACAAACTGGCCATGACGGGTCAACAGCAGGCGAAGGATTTCGAAGGGCTGCTGTTGCAGCTTGATCCGAATGCCTTTACGGCGTAGTTCTTCACGTTCCAGATCCACCTCGAACATGCCAAAACGCACCACGCCCAACCGGCGTGTTGCTGACATGGGCGGGCGGGACTGTATGGGTGGAGCGGCATCTTCCATGAACACGTCCTTTCGCGCCCGGGGCTGCCGGCGCCCGCACGGAAGAGGTGATAGAGGGGTGCAGATGATTCTAAATGAAGGGCTTACAAGTTGAGATGGAAATCACCTCCAGTTCATGGTGTGGGCGCCGTTTATGGTTCACACTCAGTCCATCGAATTCAACTTCATGGACTTCTGCAACGGTCCATGCGCGAGGTTCTATGGGCATACTCAGCAACAATCCGATGTGGGAATCCTTCGGTCTTCGGGCACTCACCTGTGCCATCTATGGCGGCGCAGATCTCGGCGAGTGCTACGCCACCATGAGTCGCATCGGCGACACCGGTTCAAGGGAAGACTGGTACCGGGAGTGGACTCACACCGCTGAGCGTCTCTTCGGCATCGCCCGCCACAGCGAGGATGCGGGGCACACGGTGAGTGCGCGCGAGGCTTATTTTCGGGCCTCGACCTACTATCGTGTGTCCTATTTTCCGCTTTTCGGAGCCCCCGTCGATCCCTGGCTGGTCGACGCATTTGAAAAGGACGCAGATGCCTTCCAGCGTGGGGCGAGGCTGAGCGAGTCTCCGATTGAGATGGTGGAGATTCCATTTGAAGGAGGCTCCCTGCCAGGATACTTCCTCAGACCGGATGCAAGTTCCGCACCACGCCCCACTATCCTGCACGTCGATGGATACGACGGCAACATCAACGAGATGTACTTTGCCAGCGGACCGGCGGCGGTGAGCAGAGGCTACAACTGCCTGTTGTTCGATGGTCCCGGGCAAGGCCGCAATCTGGTGCGCGATCGCTTACCCATGCGGCACGACTGGGAGACGGTTGTGCGCAGCGCCGTGGACTTCCTGTTGACCCGGCCCGAGGTCGACCCCAATCGCATCGTTTTGTCAGGAACGAGTTTCGGCGGATACCTCGCTCCCCGTGCCGCCGCCTTTGAGAAACGAATTGCTGCATTGATTGCCGATCCCGGGCTTTGGGATCTGAAACCGGATTTGAAGGCATATCACCTTCCCGAGCAGGTGGTCAGGGACTTTCCGAATGTTGATCCAGCCGTCTTCGCTCCGCTCGAGCAGAAGGTGCGCTCGCGAGAAGCCGATCCCATGATGCACTGGAAGATCGTACAGCGCGGTTTCTGGGTGCATGGGGTGGATTCACTCTTCGACTTGATCCGGGAACTCAATCGTTTTGAGATAAGCCCCTTCGCCGGCCAAATAGAGTGTCCCACCTTGCTGACTGCCGCCGAGGGTGATCCGCTTGGGCTTCAGGTAGACAATCTGTTCGACGCCCTGCGCTGCCCCAAAACTCTGGTTCGATTCAGCGCAGCGGAAGGCGCCAACGGCCATTGCGAATTATTCGGACGAAGGCTTTTTCACCAGCGTGTCTTTGATTGGCTGGATGAAACTCTCGGAATGACCAAGCAGAGTCCACAGGCAAAGTCTGAAGTCGCAGAAACAGTTTAGGAGAAGCACGAAAAAGGTTGTTCTTGCCTAAACCTGGGTCTAAGTGGAAACGAATTCCGCCCTTCCATGCCGGAATTCTGCCTTCAACCGATCCAACTGCAGGGGGCGTTTCTTTTTCGGGGATGTTTTGGCGCCCTGGAAGGCATAATATCTGAGCAGTCACGAGGCCCAGGTTCGCCATTCTTCAGGCAGGGGATTGTCCCATGGCACGACCATTATGGTCAGGCAGTATCCAGATATCCTTGGTCGGCTTTGCCGTCGAAATCTACCCGGCAGTCAATACGACCAAACCATTCTCTTTTCACGAGATTGATCGCAACACCATGACCAGGGTTAAACGGCAAAGTGTTTCGTCCGGCCGTGATTCTGCAGAAGATACAGCGGAGGCCACCGGCACGCAGGAAGCCGAGGAGCCACCCGCCGGCAACCCGGCTTTGCACCTCGCTCGCCAGTTGCAAAGCAGCTTGACCGGCAGTCACAGCGCTCCGGCACCGATGGAGCACACGGTGGAGCGCGTTGACATCGTCAAAGGCTACGAGTATGAGAAAGGCAAATACGCCATCATCGAACCCGCGGAGCTCAAGAACCTGCGTCTCGCCGGCAAAAAAACCATCGAGGTTTCGCAGTTCTCCAAAGCGAGCGAGATCGATCCTGCCTTGTTCGAGAAGCCTTACTTCGTGATGCCCAAAGCTGGTCCTCAGGCGACCGCGTTTGCGGTGATCCGCAAGAGCCTGCGGGAGAGCGGCATGGTGGGCCTTGGCGAAATCGTCTTCAGCGGACGGCAGCACCTGATGGCGCTTGCCCCGCCCCTCGATCTCAACCAGCCGGGCATGATGTTGTACACGCTGCGTTTTGGCGCAGAAATGCGCGATGCCCGCGATTACTCAAACAACGTGGAAGATGTAAAGGCCGACGCCGCCCAGTTGAACCTGGCCAAACAATTAATCGATGCGTACACGCAGCCATTTGATCTCAACGCATTTAAAGATCACTACGAGGAAGCGCTGCGCGAACTGGTGGAAGCCAAGATCAACAATCTGCCAGTAGCCGAAGAGCCGGTGGAGAAGAAGCAAGGAAAGGTCATTGACCTGATGGAGGCATTGCGCAAGAGCCTGCAGCAAAAGAAACCGGTGCAGGCTGCCGAAGAAAACGCGCTGGAGGAAACTACCTCAGCTCAATCGGACGCAAAAGCACCCAGAACTAACACGACTTCGAAGGCCGCGGCGGCGAAATCCAAGAGCGATGCGCCGCCGCAAGCCCCTGCACGCAAAAAAGCCCGTTCAGCTTAACCAGCAGTCCGACCTCGCGGGACCGGCCTGGGTACGCAATTGACCCGTCGGAAAGACGTGCGTTTGCCGAGAACTTATTTGGTAACTATCATAGTGACGTTAATTTGAAAGGCCACGTGCCGGCTCGCATGAGAATGGCTCGCGTTGATTCGAGAACAGAAACATCCCGCAAATTCGTTTACCAGATTCTCCTTATCACTTCGGCATCGGAATCGAAACTGCCTTACCAGCGCCGCGTTCGGCGACCCAGATCACGTCGCCCGCGGGCTCCACTGCGGTTGGTGTCTTCAGTCCTTCCTTGATTACCGTGACGCTGGCCTTGTCGCCATTGACAGTAATCACGGCAATCTGGCCGCTGCCATTCTCAGCAACGAGCAGCTTGCCATTGGCTGCGCGCATGCCATCCGGCCCTTTCACAGGCTGATCCATCCAGATATCGACAGGACGCCCAGCCTTACCGGCAGCGTCCACCGGGATACGATAGAGATTGTTCGAGAACACATTGTTGACATACAGCGTACCGTCCAAAAAGGTGATCCCATCAATCCCATACAGCGCGTGATCTTCCAGGAAAAGTTCGGCATTGGTCGCACCGGCGGGCAGCCTATAGATTTTGCTGTTCGCGGTGTCGCTGATGTAAAGCGCCTTGTCCGGTCCGATCGAGAAATCGTTGCAGGTGCTGTTGTCGCCAGGCAGGTTCCAACGAAGCTTTGGGGCGCCCGTGGAGAGATCAAAGCCCCTCAGGGCGGTATGACGCTGCACCGGCGTTGTCCCTGGTACCGGAGTTAGCTGACACGCCCACAACGTGTTGGTAGCGGCATCGGCAAGCATGCCGAAGAAAAATGTGCCGGCGCCCTCAGCGCTGGCATCGAAGAATTTCTCGACAGTAGTCGAGCCCGCGCGCACCTTGTAGATAAACGGGGAGCTCGCGCTTCCGACGATCAGTGTCCCACCCGGCGCGACAGTCAAACTCTCTGGCTGGGATTTATCGTCAACGATCAGAATTTCAGCGGCGGACGCAGCCTGTACAAGGCCCGTCAATAATGCGACGCAGGCGGCAACGCGTCGCGCACGTGAATTGGGCATAGTCAAATCTCCTTACATTTTGGACTTCAATGAAGAACCCACCCGAATCGATAATTCTCGGCAAACCAGTCGCTTTGAAGACATGTGTACGGGACTGAGTCTCGCATGCCCCGGTTCAGATTAGCAGCCCTTAGCTCTTTTGCCGTGGGACGGGAGCGTCGCGCAATCAATCAGACGGAATCATAGCTGGTGTCACGGAATTGTCAGCAACTTGTCAGTTTCTCGCTCGTCAGTAGGCCTGCCCGCGCGGTTGTCCTTCTTTTGCAGACGTTTTCCCACAACAGTGCGCTTGAGAGCACATCTCTATTCTGGAGGACCCCAGCACTACCCGCTCAGCCCGTTAACGCCGCAGGGGTTCGAGCAGAGGCGCAACCGGCGCCACTGCCTCGATCGATGGCAGAAAGCGCGGCGTCACCTTTGCCTTGGCCGCTTGCTCGTATGCGTACCCGTAACCGAGCAGCCGCGCTTCGCTCCAGGCCGGACCGATGATCGAAAGGCCGACTGGTAGCCCCATGACCGCGCCCATTGGCACAGTGAGGTGCGGATAACCTGCGACCGCGGCCAGCCCGCCCGCTCCTGCTCCGCTACTCTGATCGCCATTCGCCGCGTCGATCTTCCAGGCCGGCGGCATGGTCGGCGATACGAGCGCGTCGAGGTGGTTGGCTGCCAGCATGGCGTCGATACCGTCGTGGCCGGCGATCCGTAGCGACGTCGCGCGCGCCGCCTGGTAGGCAGGATCGTCGAGTCCCTTGGTCCCCTCAGCCTTCACGAACGCTTCCTGCCCGAAGAGCGCGAGCTCGCGGTCGGCATGTGCCGTGTCGAAGGCGATGACGTCGGCCAGCGTGCGCGTCTTCACCGTCGGCGGCGTGGTGGCGAGATAGGCATTCAAATCCACCTTGAGCTCCGTATGGAGCACCAGTTCTTCTGCCTCGCCTATCTTCTCCCGGTCTTTGAGCGCGGTGATGTCGACCAGCGTCGCTCCTTGCGCCTTCAGCACGGCCAGGGCCTGCTCGAACACCTTGTCGGTCGCCGCCGACCAGCCGGTGGCGAAGCGGAGCACGCCGATGCGGGCGCCCTTGAGCGCATTGGGCTTCAGCGCCGCCAAATAATCGGCCATGTGCGTGTCGGCGTCCTTGGTAGCCGGGTCCGCGGGGTCGCTTCCCGCGATCGCGGCGAGCACCCGTGCCGCTGTCGCCACATCGGCCGCGATCGGTCCAGCGGTGTCCTGACTGTGACTAATGGGCACAATCCGCGCGCGGCTGACCAGCCCGACCGTGGGCTTGAGGCCAACCACACCGTTCACCGCCGCCGGGCAGGTGATGGACCCGTCGGTCTCGGTGCCAATCGCGGCTTGCACCTCGCCTGCGGCTACCGCGGCCCCGCTACCCGCGGAAGAACCGCACGGATTGCGATCAAGTGCGTGGGGATTACGGGTCTGGCCGCCCACCGCGCTCCAGCCCGAAATGGAGGCGTTCGACCGAATATTCGCCCATTCGGACAGGTTCGTCTTGCCCAGGATGACGCGCGTCTGCTGCGCGCAGCCGTGCCACTAGCGGAGCGTCCCGATGGGTCACGTTGTCGAGCAGTGCCATGCTGCCTGCGGTCGTAGGCAGCGGCCCCTCCGCCTCGATGTTGTCCTTGAGCAAAATCGCGTAGCCGTAGAGCAGCCCGCGCGCCCTACGTCCCCGATCGATGGCGCGGGCCTGATCGAGCGCGGTGGGATCAAGAGCAATCACAGCGTGGATCTGAGGATCCACCGCATGCACCCGCGCGATCGCCGCCTCGGTTGCAGCCTCAGCGCTCGTAGCCGGACCCGAAGCAGCCGCCAGCACGGCCAGCAACAGTGAGATCACCACTCGATAGTCCCCCTTCCTCGCCATGGTATAGGAAGATTTTCGAAGCCGGTCACCGCAATCCTGGAACAATTTCATTCCGCAGGCCGTGTCGCCTTTCGCTCCAATCGACGGATGACTGGCGCGCTCTACCCGATGCGCCGATAAGTCCGATATAAAGTCGCAGACCTCCCAGGCCAGTGCACATCCATGACCGCCAGACGAACGACGACCTACGTTCACAGGAACAATGGATCGACCCATGCGGCTGAATCAGAATGTCTCGTTTTGCTACAGCTCAGCACGACGGAATATCGCGGAGGGCTCCTGATGGACGCACTCGTGCGGGGTGTGCGGTGATGAGGGCCAGAACGGGCGCGGCTCGCGGTCTCTTTGTAACGGGCACGATCGTGGTGGCTGCTCACATAACTCTACTCATCCTTGATCCGCATGCGACGTTTTCGTCCAACCTGTTCATCCTGATGTTTCCCCTTCTGGGGGTTACGGTGTGCCTGCTTGGCGCTTATAGCGAATCTCCAGAAACGAGGCCATTGTGGCTCTTATTCGGGTGCGGTTTGCTGCTGGCGGCGGTTGGTCAGGTTGGGTTTACCTACTACTACTTCGCGAGAAACATACATAGTCAGAGCCAGGCCCTCAACTCCGACTTCTTTTTTTTTGTGTACGGAATTCCTATCATGCTGGCTATCTGCGCCAGGAGCACGGATGCCGGCCTGCGGAGCTTTGCTTGGCTTGATGGGGCTCAGGCGCTGATCGCAGCGATGCTCGCATACTTGCAGCTCTTCTCGTTGCCCTCACATACCCGTCCCGAGGCGATCTCCGCAGTAGATCTCATGTATTTGAACGATGCGGAGAATTGGGTTCTAGTCGGAGCTGTGACCCTGCGTTTCTTCTCCAATCCGAGCCCGGCAAGAAGACGCTTTTATCGCGTCCTCTCTGTGTATCTGTGGGTCAATGGGATCGTGCTTCTTGTCCTGGGCTACCTCGAACTGAAGCGCGGCTGGCGTGACGGACTGCAAGACATGGCGTGGGGGATCCCTTACCTCACTCTCATAGGCTCATTTGCCTTGCAGCCCAAGGCCTCTGCGGACAAGAGTGAACGGAGCAGCGGGCAGCGGACCGTGGGATTGTTGATTGATAACCTCAGCCCGGTACTATTCACGCTGGCAATCACACTGATGGGAGTTGAGATTGCGCCGGAACACCCATGGTTGGGATTCGTCTGCATTTCAGTAGCGGTTGCGATTTATGGAATACGAGCAGCGATATTGCAAGTCAGGTATGCCAGGTCGCAAGCGGAGCTGACCAAGGCGATGATCGCGACTGAGCAGGCGAGCCGTGCCAAGAGCCAATTCCTGGCCAACATGAGCCATGAGATACGAACGCCGATGAATGGCATTCTCGGCATGACGGAGCTTGCTCTCAGCACAAATTTGAGCGAAGAGCAGCGCGATTTCCTACTGACGGTGAAGTCCTCGGCAGATCGCCTGTTGACCATCATTAATGAAATTCTCGATTACTCAAAGATGGAAGCAGGCAAAACCGTTCTGGACTCGGTTGCCTTCCATTTGCCCAGCGTGGTCAAGGATGTGTTGAGGGGCCTCGCCTTGCCCGCCCATCAAAAGGGCCTGGAACTCACCGTGCGCATTGCGTCAGATGTGCCCGCCGACCTGACGGGCGATCCGATTCGTCTTGGTCAGGTCCTGATCAATCTGGTTGGGAATGCGATTAAATTCACCGAGCGCGGAGAAGTCTGCGTGGATGTATCTGCGGAAGAAATTACGAACGACCGTGCCTGGCTGCAATTTTCCATTCGCGACACCGGAATCGGCATCGCACTGGATCAACAGGGAGGACTTTTCCAGGAGTTTCAGCAAGCGCAAACTTCAGGCACCCGGCTATACGGTGGTACTGGACTGGGATTGGCCGTCTCCAAGAGCATTGTGACTTTGATGGGCGGCTCAATCGGTATCAAAAGCATGCTCGGGGAGGGCACAACCGCAACCTTTAATGCTCCCTTCGAGGTGTCGCATCGAGCGCAGCCATCTCCGCACATCCCGATTGAAGAAGAATTGCAGGGGATGCCCACCCTGATCATTGATGACAACACTAGCAACCGAAGGATTCTCTCCGAGCTGACTGGTCAATGGAAGATGAAACCGCACATGTGTGATTCCGGGGAATCCGGGCTTGCGGAGCTCTTGAGAGCCGCCTCCCAGGGAAACCCCTATCGGTTGCTTCTGCTGGATGAGCAGATGGCCGGGATGGATGGAATGGAAGTGCTCGGGCGCATTCGCCGAAACCCGGCGCTGCAACCTGCGGTGATCATGATGTTGACTGCAAGCGATCAGGTCACCAGCGCAGCGCGTTGCCGGCGGTTGGGGGCGGCGAGCTGCCTGATCAAACCGGTAAGTCCTTCCGACCTGCTGGCAGCGATTCGTCTTGCCATCGGGGTGAATACGCCGGCAAGTGTGGTCACTGTACCCAGCATTGGGGTTTCCCCGTCGTCCCTATCGCTAAGAATCCTGCTCGCCGAAGACAACCTGGTGAATCAAAGAGTCGCCATCACAATGCTAGGCAAGATGGGACACCAGGTCGCGCTGGCAACGAATGGCCTGGACGCTCTGGAGCAATGGAGACAGAGTGATTTTGATCTGATTCTCATGGATGTGCAGATGCCTCAGATGACCGGCCTGCAGGCTACCATGCAAATCCGCCGGGAAGAGGCAATCGGTGTTCACATACCCATCGTCGCCATGACCGCATCTGCGATGAGCGAGGAACGCGACCGCTGTTTGGCGGCCGGCATGGATGATTTTATTTCCAAACCAGTGAGCTACAAAGTCATCGAGCAGATGATCAGGGCTACATTTTCACATAGAGAATAAAGTGAGGCAGAGATGACCCTGGGCTGCATTAGACGGCTCCAGCCACGTGCTTCAGAGCAATCTCGACTGCCACCAGAACAGCCTGGTCGGGTCCCATGAGCACCGTCCGCTCCGCAAACCCTTTATACGAATCGCGTAACCGCTCCAGTACTTCAATAGCATTCGGAACGACCGTGAACGGCGGAACGTTGCGTGACAGCTTACTCGGGTCAGACATGGTCGACTCTCCAACACCTGATCGATTTGGAAGACGGATAAGACAGCGAGCCGGTTTCATCAGATTCCCAAAAATAAGAAACTAATGGAAGAGTTCGAGGGGAAATGCCGTCGGAGTAAAACCATACCGAGTCTGGTATTCCCAGTCATTCTTCATCGTTCGCCATAAAACACTCCCGTACCCGGTCGTTGATTACCCCGCGTACGGAATTGTTCCTCGCTATTCTTGACTGGGTTGGCGAAAGAGGACACTCCAAATCCGGCCTCCGTTCGAGGCGATTGTTGAGCCGATGTCGGGTGGTGTGTTGTTCCGCGCTACCGATTGACCTGAATCTGGTGCTTATTAAAAACTTCCGATCGGTCGGAAATTATGCATCCATCCCCAGGAGGCCTCATCTGTTGATTAGGAGGTCATTTCGATGACTAATGACAAGAAGGTCGCGCTGATTACGGGTGCGAATCGAGGAATCGGTCTGGAAACAGCCCGGCAGTTGGGGCAGAACGGCGTTACCGTGGTGGTAGCAGCGCGTACTCTGAAGGCAGCCAAGGAGACAGCATCAACGCTTCAGGGCGAGGGGATCGACGCGTTTCCCGTACAGCTCGATGTCACCAAAGAAGGTGATCGCAAGTCGGCCGCGAAAGAGGTTGCCGAGAAATATGGCAAACTCGACATTCTCATCAACAACGCGGGCGTAGGCGCTGAAGACGGAATGTTTGTGTTGAAAGCAGTCGAGACGACCGAGGCGGAACTCCAGAAGGTTTTTGGCACAAATCTTTTCTCCGTCATAGCCGTGACCAGGGAGTTCCTGCCGCTCCTCAAGAAGAGCCCCGCTGGACGCATCGTCAATCTCTCCAGCATCCTCGGCTCACTGACATTGCATGCTGACCCCAACAGCCCAATCGCGAGCGTCAAAACATTCGCCTACGACGCCTCCAAAACAGCACTCAATGCCTTCACCGTGCATCTTGCAGCGGAGTTGAAGGACACCAAGATCAAGGTCAATTCGGCGCACCCGGGTTGGGTAAAAACTGAAATGGGCACGGACCAGGCTCCGATGGAAATCGTGGATGGTGCGAAGACAAGCGTGCAGTTGGCTCTCATTGGCCCTGAAGGCCCCAATGGCCGCTTTATCCACCTGGGCTCAGAACTTCCTTGGTAACGCATGGCTGTATTCGATGCGGAGGCAGGGTCGTTGAGATCCCTGACCTCTCGCATCTGCCGTTTCTGGATGAGATCTGATCGATGTTAAAAGGCGAACGAACCCGGCAGCGAATCATCGCCAAGGCGGCGCCGCTCTTCAATCGCAGAGGCTTCGACGGCTGTTCCATGCAGGACATTAGTGCGGCCACAGGGTTGGAGAAGGGAAGTCTGTACAGCCACTTCGCCACCAAGGAAGAGTTGGCGGCGGCAGCCTTCGACCACGCATGGGCGCAGACTTGTTCTGCGCGAGTAGGCAACCTTGATCAGGCACCAAACAGCGTAGACAAGCTCAAGCTTCACATCGCAAATTTTCTTTCCAAGCCCTCGTTCCCCGGTGGCTGTCCGATGCTCAATACGGTCCTGGATGCAGATGATGGGAATGCGACCCTCCGCCTCCGGGCCGAGGGTGCGATGCGCTACTGGGTGGGCTATCTTGCGGATATAGCTCGTGCCGGCCAAGCCAAGGGTGAAATTCGGCCATTGGTGAACCCGGAAGAACTCGCAACGCTTATGATCTCGCTTCTGGAAGGTGCGTTCGTCAGTTCTAAACTCCAGCGATCGCGAAGCGCTCTCATCCTGGCGCAGCAGCATCTTGAAACCTATCTCGAAAGCCAAGTGCGAGTGAGTGGCGCAGAACGCCGGGGTTAATCCCGGCTCCCCATCGGGTCCGGCCCCCAGAAGCGTTGTCAACCACTGCGGTATTCTGTAATCGCGCTTTCGAATGGGCAAGATACATGGTGAAGCAGGTGGGAAAGAGGGGCCGGCCTCCGGCCCGGGAGAGGCCCGGCAAAATGGACATTCGTACCGTCGCGCAATTGGCGAACGTGTCCATTGCCACCGTCTCACGCACCATCAACCGGGTGTCGACAGTGAACCCGAAGATGGCCAAACGGGTATGGGAGGCCATCGAAAAGCTGGATTACTTTCCTAATACCCAGGCGCGAGCGCTGGTCTCGGGGCGCAGCCGGCTGCTGGGATTGATCGTTTCAGAGATCACCAATCCCTTCTTCCCCGAGCTGATTCAGGGGTTTGAAGATATCGCCGTTGAGCACGGCTACGAGATACTGATCAGCTCCACGAATTACGATCCCCGGCGCATGTCCCTCTGCATACGACGCATGCTGGAGCGCAGAGCGGAGGGAGTGGCGGTGATGACCTTTGGGGTGGAAAAACCGCTGCTGGAGCAGTTGGCCGGGCGCAAAGTGCCGCTTGTCTTTGTGGACGCAGGTCCTGAGAGGCCCGGCATCAGCCTGCTGGCGGTGGACTATCACCACGGCATTCAGCAGGGGGTGCAGCACCTGGCAGTGCTGGGGCATCGGGACATTGCATTTATCAGCGGGCCCCACCGGCTACACTCGGCACAATCTCGCCTGGCAGCTTTTACCAGCTCACTCGAAAAATGCGGCATCGCGTCCAATCCGGAGTGGCTGGTGGAAGGGGACCACACCATGGAGGGGGGCATCGAGGCCATGGATTGCCTGCTTAAATCGGGGCATCTACCCACGGCAATCATGTGCTCCAACGACATGACGGCGATCGGAGTGTTGCACAAGCTATACCGGGCAGGGCTCAGAGTGCCCGACGATTTGTCGGTTATCGGCTTCGATGACATTCACATCGCGCAGGTGACAATTCCGCCCCTTACGACGATCCAAATGTCATGCTTCGAGTTGGCTCGTGCGGCGGTAACGGCTTTGCGCGCTCACGTGGAAGAGGGTGGTGAGCCCAAACGGAGCTACAAGATCAACACTCACCTGGTGGTACGCGAATCGACCGGCTTCCCCAAAGGCGCCCTGCGCGACCTTCGCAAAGCCAGGAAAAGTGTTAAGCGAACCCCGGTCGTTGAGCGCCCCAGAAACTCCACTTCGTGATGCCACTATCGATCCTCAAGGTCTATTGTTTGTGCGCACCGGAACCGGTTGGGAAAGAGTCGATCCTGGAAAGACGGAATAAGTCCTAACTTTAGGGAAATATTCGTGCTTGTCTAGGGACAGCATGTTACTTGAGGTGAGTAAGCAGTTGTTAGCAGACAGATATAACCAGAAACTTAGGTCAGACACCCACCCCGACCTTTGAGTCCGTTCTTTAGTAACTCACTCTATCAGTGACACATTACCAGCGTACATTGTTTTAACCCGCAAGGACATTCCCAACTTGAATGACCATTAAATCCTATGGACGCACGCGTTTGCGGTCGCATACCCTTAGTACAATTAGCCATGATTCCAGCTCCCTTCTATTTGTGTGTAGACAGACTCTTGCGTGTTCCGTCTAAGAGTCAGTCGGACGGGAGTGCTTTAGGATCATTCAACGCTGGTGATTTTGGCCCGGTTGATTATCTCGCTAATAACAGGACAATGCATCAACAACAGCAGCAACGATTTTGCTCCTCTGCGTTTATCGCGCTTCTCCTCCAACTGCCGCACGGTAGTCCTTGCCTCTGCGCCTCGTCGATGAAGGTTCTGACTATTGCAGGTGGATCCGATTTAGAAATTCCGTCAGCCTCGTGTAATCCAGTAGCAGTGTCGAAGCGTCCAGCATGACGATGGAAACTGAGCTGGAACCGAGCGCGGCTGAGGAGTTCAGCCTGGCGCGAGTGCGCGGGCTTGAATCGAGCGCTCTCCGGGGCACGTACTGGGTTGTCATCTTCTATGGCCTCTCGATGGCTTTGCGCCTCGGCAGCAGCATCGTTCTGAGCCGCCTCTTCTTACCGCAATATTTCGGCCTCATGACGTTGGTCACGACAGTCATCGTCGGGATCAATTTGTTTTCTCATGTGGGGTTGCAGGAAAGCATCATTCAGGACCCCCGCGGCGACGTGCCCGTTTTTCTGCACACCGCATGGACACTTCAGGTTATTCGCGGTCTTGGGCTGTTCCTGCTGACTATCCCGCTCGCCTGGCCGGTGGCTCATTTTTATCGCGAGCCGCAAATTGTTCTTTTGTTGCCGTGCCTGGGTTTTGTCTGTCTCCTTGCCGGCTTCTCTTCGCCCAGCCTCCTGGTACTGAGCCGGCACCTGGGAGTGGGCAGGCTTTCGGTGCTGGAGTTAGTGACGCAATTCGTTCAATTCGTCGTCACCTGGATTTGGGCAATATTCCACCCTTCGATCTGGGCCCTGATGGCAGGGAGAGTGATAGCAGAAGTTTGCCGGACCGGAATCAGCTATTTGTTGCTTCCCGAAGTGAGGGCCCGGTTCACGTGGGACAAAGAGTCAATTCATGCTCTGGTTAAATTTGGCCGTTGGATTCTTATAGGAACTGCTCTCACCTTTCTGGCCCTGCAATCGGATCGCCTCATCCTCGCCAAGCTCATCTCGTTCCAGATGTTGGGTGTGTACGGGATTGCCTTCGCACTATCGGATATTCCCCGCCAGATCATTCTTATGTTCTGTTCGCGGGTCGGATTTCCATTCATCGCCAAGTTTTCCGATCAGCCGCGTCCTGCATTCCGGCGAATCCTCCTCAAATACAGGTTGCCGGTTCTGGTCGCCGGCGGCCTGATGCTCATCGCGGTCATCTGCACCGGCGATTTGTTTATTCTTCACGTGTATACGAAGCCTTATCATGCCGCGGCGTGGATGATTCCCATCTTGGCCGTCGGACTGTGGCACACCCTGCTCTACAGTACGATCAGCCCGGCGATCCTCTCCCTGCAGAAGCCGCATTACAACGCTCTCGCCTATCTCGTGTACTGCATCACCCTCTTCCTCTTCTTGCCTTGGGGGTTTCATGCCTGGGGAATGGTCGGCGCCGTCATCGCGGTTGCCTTTAGCGACTTACCCGTCTATTTTGTGAATGCCTACAGCGCGTCGCGGGAAGGGTTGCCAACTGTAAATCAGGATGCGTTGCTTACGTTGGCGTTCCTGGGGCTACTGGCAGCGGCGTTGTGGGTGAGATCGTCGCTCGGCTTTGGATTCCCCTTTCCTTTTCCTCTCCCGCACTGACCTGCGTTGCATAGTCCAGTCGAAAGTGTTGGGGTCGGGCCCGGGAGTTAAGGAGCATAATGAGGGACCTACTGAGTGCCAAGGAGACTGTCGCCAAATCTTCTTTGTCGGAAGACGGGCTCCTAATCGTTCTGCCTGTTCCTTTCAAGAAGCTGGCCGACGGTCGGCTGTACTGCGAAGACCAGGCAACGAACGGCATCGATCAGTGGGCCGACTACTTCTCGCATGTGACCGTGGCTGCTCCGGTTCTAAGTGAAGACCTGCAACATGGCGCTAGTACGGTTTTGTGGCGTGACTCGGCTACACTGCGGAATCGCGACAGGGTCACGCTGGTGCCGCTGCCCATGGCATACACGCCATTGGCGTTCGCGACTTCGTTTGCGCGAACCAGGCAGACTTTGCTCGAACACATCACACGCAACCGGTATTTGAGCTTTGGGATCGGCGGTCTAATTGGGGACTGGGCCGCACTCGGCGCCCGGCTGGCACAATCGCGTTCGCTCCCTTACTCCATCCATACCGATCGGGTGGAGCACGAACTGCTGTTGAAACTCGCGAGCCAGAAGTCCGCGCTGCGGAGGCTGAAAGCCCAGTTGCTTGGGCGCTCGATGTGCGCCTATCATCGTGGAATCATCCGCGGCTGCGCTTTGGGACTTTGGCATGGCAGCGACTGCTTCCTTGCCTATTCGCCCTGGGCACGGGAGAACCACCTCATCCATGACATTCATCTGAAGCCGGCGGATGTGATTCCCGCCGCAGGGCTCGCAACCAAGCAGCAAAGTGCAACTCAGGGACGGCTGCGTATTGCCTATGCCGGACGGTTGGATCCGATGAAAGCCCCACTGGACTGGCTCCGCGCCTTGCGCGCAGCACGCGACCTCGGCGCGGAGTTTGAGGCGGTTTGGCTTGGCGATGGCCCGCTCCACGATGAATTTCACGCCTGCCTTGATCAACTTGGGCTGCGCGACTACGTCCGCGCTCCCGGCTTTATCTCCGAACGCGCAACATTGCTGGCCGAGCTTCGGCGCGCGCACGTCTTTGTCTTCACCCACGTCACGCCAGAATCTCCGCGATGCTTACTGGAGGCGCTCATCTCCGGTTCGCCCATTGTGGGCTATCAGAGCGCCTTCGCTGACGAGTTGACTGCCGGCCGCGGGGGCGGAGCCTATGTTCCACTTGGCGATTGGCAGGCGTTGGGCGCTAAGATCGCAGAACTCGCCGGCAATCGGCCGAGGTTAGCAGGACTCATTGCCGAGGCTGCCGAGAACGGAAGCCGCTTTAACGATGAGGCAGTCTTTCGCGAACGCAGCGAGCTGATTCGCAGATATTCATAACCTTCGTGTTTGTTGCCTAACCCGCGGGCGTCTGGAACAGATGTTGAGGAAGTCATTATGCATCCTTCGATCACAGCAGGGGAGAGATGGTCGTGCGCTCGACGCGTAACGCTTCCGGCGCTCTCTCTCTTGCTGTCGTTCTGTTTATTGAGTGGTTGCCAGGTCTTCAAAGGGGATAAACGAGTCGCGTTCCTGGGCGATTCCATCACCCAGGGGTGGGCTTACCCGGCCGCCAACTTCGGTATCTTTGGCAATACGACCCAACAAATGCTGGAGCGTGATGCGGCAGTTCTCACTGGCAACGGCTATACCAAGGTCGTTATTCTCGGGGGCACTAATGACGTACTGCTCGGCATTGAGCCCGAGATTACGGTGAGTAACCTGGAGAAGATTGCGCTCGCGGTGCAGCGTTCTGGCGCCGAGCCCGTGTTATGTGAAATCCCGCCGATCTTTCACAGCCTCAAGGCGGATGACACCAAGGATTATTCCAATGAGGTACGCAGGCTGAACGAACAGATCGCCCGCCTGGCGGCAGAGCATAGATGGAGACTGGTGGACTACTACGATCCCTTGCGATACCATCCCCACGTTTCGTCCGACGGTGTGCACATGAAGCGCAGGGGATACTTGCTCATGGAAATTGCACTTCTTCGCGCCGTGCCGGATGCTTGATGGTTGCTGGTCTACGGCGGGATCCTGCTGGCGGATTTCAGCACCAGCACAAATGGATGCTAGTATCGAGCAACTCTAGCGAAATGGACCGGGAAGCATTGCTCATGAAGTCCAACTGCGTCCTGGATACTCGAGACCACTCCGCGAAGGAGCACAGAGCTTGAACGTAGCGATCGTGGGCTGCGGATTTGTGGCCGACTACTATTTGGCCACTCTCCCAAGTCATCCCGAACTCAAGATTCTGGGAGTGATGGATAGGGTTGTTGAACGTGCGGAGTTGTTGTCTCGCTTGTATCGCGTTCCGGCCTATCCCACATTCGCGGCCTTGCTGGAAGACAAGCGGGTCGACCTGGTACTGAATCTGACCAACCCCAGCAGCCACTATGAAGTGTCCAAAGCGGCGCTGCTAGCCGGCAAGCACGTGTATTCAGAGAAGCCTCTTGCGATGCACATCGAACAGGCAGTAGAACTTGTGGAGTTGGCGGAATCGCGCGGACTGTTAATTGTTTCGGCGCCCTGCAGCCTGCTGGGTGAGACCGCCCAGACGCTGTGGAAAGTGCTTCGCGAGCAAACCCTCGGCAAGGTGCGCGTAGTGTATGCGGAGATGGACGACGGAATGGTACCTGCGATGCCTTATAAAAAATGGAAATCCCTCTCGGGTATGCCGTGGCCCTACAAAGACGAATTCGAAGTTGGCTGCACGCTGGAACACGCAGGCTACTATCTCGGATGGCTAGCCGCATGGTTTGGTCCGGCGGTAACCGTGACCTCCTTTGCCTCGGTACAGGTTGCGGACAAAGTGCCAGGGGAAACCTTCGCTGTGAGTTCGCCCGACTTCTCGGTTGCATGTATCCAATTTGCTTCCGGCGTAGTGGCTCGTCTCACCTGCAGCATTCTCGCTCCGCACGACCACTCACTCAAGGTTGTGGGCGATGGAGGCGTCTTGTATACGGACGATTCATGGGACTATCGTTCACCGGTGTACAGCCGTAGGATGGTCACGCTCCGCAGGAGGACGTTTCTGAGCCCCATACGCAAAACCCATCGTTTACCCCATGCACCCTACAAGAAGGTAAAGACCAAGGGCGCGCAAAGCATGGACTTTGCTCGTGGGCCGGCAGAACTAGCTGCTGCGGTTCGCGAGCATCGGCCATGCCGTCTTTCGCCGCGCTTCTCGTTGCACGTAAATGAAATCGCTTTGGCCATTCATTGGGCCCGGGAGCAGGGCGCGACTTATCGCTTGCGTACTAGCTTCGACGCCACTGAACCTATGCCATGGTCCAGGTAGGAAAATCTTTGCGTTTCGATCTCGACCGGCAAGGAAGTCAATCGTGGAAAAACTGATCCGCTGGGGAATTTGGGGCACAGGCGCCATCGCCCACTCGGCAGCGGAGGACCTTCGACTGGTAACCGGAGCAGTACTGCACGCCGTTGCTTCGCGCGGAGTCGAGCAAGCCAGGAGCTTTGCCGCTCGGCACGGAATCGCCCGGTCTTACACCGGCTTGCAGGCGTTACTAGACGATCCGGAGATTGACGTTGTCTATGTCGCTTCGCCCAACCATTGCCACCTCGATGACAGTTTGTCCTGTATTCAAGCAGGCAAGGCCTTGTTGTGCGAAAAGCCCTTCGCCCTCGACTTACCGCAAGCCCAGCGGATTGTGGACGCAGCACGCCAACACAAAGTCTTCTGCATGGAGGCGATGTGGACCCGATTCATCCCCGCCGTCATCGAGGCGAAACGCTGCATCGATGACGGCGTGATTGGATCCATTCGCCTGATCCAGGGCAATTTTTCCTATCCTGTACCGGCTGGCGGCGAAGCCCGCTTCTTCGATCGTGAGCTGGGCGGAGGAGCATTGCTTGACCGCGGTGTCTATCTCATCTCCCTCGCGCAGCACTTGTTGGGGATACCGCAGTCGATTGGTGGAACGGCGTACCTGGGCCCGACCGGCGTGGACGAGCAATCTGGTTATCAGCTCACCTATATGGGGGGCGCCTTGGCAAATTTTGCGGCTAGCCTCCGGGTCCGCGGCACCAACGAGGTCTGGATCTTCGGAGATGGTGGATTCTTGCGTCTGTGTGAACCGTTTTACCGCGCGCACCGCCTTGTCTTAAAGCAGTACGCACAGCCACAAGCGGTGATGGGCGAAGGTTCACGGGCAAACTCGGAGAGCGGTTGGCAGGATAGTTGGAAGCGTTCGCAAATCGCCGACAGTAAAGTTTTTGTTGCGCCGGTCTAGTCCTCTACGCGCGCTCCTCAATCGGGGCCAGGTGCGAAGCTTTCCGTTTCCGGGCAACGGTTACCAGTTCCAGTTCACAGAGGTCAGCCAGTGCGTGCGCGAACAGCGCAGTGAAAGTGCAATCATGCCATTGGATGATTCACTAGAGGTCATGCGAACCATGGATGCGCTTCGTGCCCAGTGGAGCTCCGTGCGCCCGCAAGTGACTGCGCCATGAGCGTGATCGGCCGCCCAGCAGATGCAGGCCGTTCGCTTGCCTATCTGACCAGCCAGTATCCCATGTTGTCGATGACCTTCGTCCTGCGCGAAGTCCGCCAGCTTCGACGCATGGGATTTCACATCGACACGGCGTCGATTAATGCTCCGGATCGCCCACTCGCAAACCTCACCGCGGAGGAGGCTGAAGAAGCCGGACGTACCTACTATTTAAAGACGCATGGCGTTCGGGGGGCGATCAGCGCCCACCTGAAGACACTCTTAACCAGGTTCGGCGGCTACTGGCGAGGGCTTCGACTCGTCCTGTCTTTGGGCGCCCTGGACATCAAGCGGTTGATCTTCAACGTAATGTATTTCACTGAAGCTCTCATGGTTGGGGTGTGGATGCAGCGCATCCGCCAGAGTCACCTGCACGTCCACCTCGGATCGCAGGCGGCCACTGTCGGGCTGTATGTGCGTCACATCTTCGGATTTGGATTTTCCATCACCGTCCATGGCCCAGATGAGTTCTATGACGCTCAAGGCCAGTATCTGGAGCAAAAGGTAGCTGCCGCTGATTTCATCTGCTGCATCAGTTCGTATGCCCGGAGTCAGCTGATGAAGTTCTCACCGTATGCCCACTGGAGCAAGCTGGTGGTGTCGCGTCTCGGTGTGGACCCTTCGCTATTCGTACCCAGACCTGCGAAGCCGGCGTCGGATCTCTCTGAGATCCTCTGCGTCGGCCGCTTGACGAAAGCCAAAGGACAGCACGTCTTGATCGACGCAGTGGATCGGTTGACGCGGCAGGGTAGACGAGTCAGGCTGCGATTGGTTGGCGATGGCCCCGATGGTCCCTCACTTCGCGAAAGAGCCAAGCAATTAGAGAATCCCAATGTGGTGGTGTTCGAGGGAGCGGTCAATCAGGACAACATACGCGCGCTCTATGAGGCGGCAGACATTTTCTGTCTTCCTAGTCTTGCCGAGGGCATTCCCGTTGTTCTCATGGAAGCCATGGCGATGGAGATTCCCTGCGTGACGACCCACATCACTGGCATTCCGGAGTTGATTCGCAGCGGGTCCGAAGGCCTGTTGGTGGCGCCCTCTGATTTGGATGGGCTTGTCAGCGCCCTGGAAACGCTCATGGACGATGCAGTTCTCCGCGAGCGTGTTGCCAAGAGTGGCCGCGCGCGCATTCTCAGCGATTATGACCTGGGTCGTAATGTTGAACGACTGGCAACCATTTTTGCTGAACGAGTGAAAAGTGAGTGACGGACCAGAACCCGCTAACGGTTGTTTGTTGTCGAGCGAGCGGAAGGCACAGTCGGTGCGCTCAGGCCGCCGATGACCAGCAACAGTGGAAGGATCATGGACCCGTTCAGCAGGTTATCGATCGCCGACATGAGAATCGCTGCGGCGAGAGCGCTACGTAGATCGAACGCCTGAGGATCGCCGCGACCCAACGGTGACCATTGGATGCGTGCTATGGGTAGTAATTGCAGGCACTCCAAGGCAAGCAGCCCGGCGAGTCCATACATCCCGATGGCAAGAAGCCACAATCCCCATGGACGCGATCCACTGGCTCTCCACCAGTCCCACGCGCCCGAGCCCAGGAGAGGCTCTTCGAGAGCCGCGTTGAGATGCTTTTCGTCCTGGGAAAGCCGCCATCCAAAAGATTGGCGCTGGATTCCCTTGAAAAATTCGGCGGCGGAATGGGCAACCGCGTTGTGTTCGACCAGGGATCGTAGGGATATGAAGTTAGCCACACGAAGCCCCATGAATGCAAGAATTGCCAGAAGGAACAGCGCCGCGACAGCGCGCGGCAGATAGCTCTGTCGTGTAAAGACAAAGGGCAGCAGGCAGAGCAGGATAACAATGCTTCCGATCGACTGGCAAAGAAACGTGATGGCCAACAGGATGAGGCTAATCCAGATGATAGGGACTCCGAATATCGCAGCAACCAGGCGGCGTCTCCACAGCCATATCGCAATCAGAGCAGAGGTTGCCATCCAGATGCCAAGCTGGTTTCCATCTTCCAGCAGGCCGATAGGCCGGAAGCCGAAGTAACGTTCAGCGCCTATCCAGCGATAGGGTTGATAGCCGTACAAATGGGCGTAGATCTGCGGCCCGGTAAAGATCTCGATCAGACAAATAGGAACGTAGGCCATGCCTGCGATGACAAAGGCTTTGGCGGCCATGCGAAGAGATACTACGTCGGTGAAATAAACACGTCCGAAGAAGTACGGGACGCCCCAGGCAAGAATTTGATAGAGTTCGCTACGAACCATAACGGGAAAAGCTTGCACGTTCGCCAAAGCAGAGAACAGGGGAACTACGCACCAAGCCAGCATGGGAAGGTCCCAGAAGCTGAGCTTGAAACGGAGGAAGCTTTCCCGGTCGAAGATCAGAACGCCAATAAGGCAGGTGATTCCCGTCACGCTTGCCTTAGTGAAGAAGTGATCTGAAGGCAAACATGTTCCCAATATCCAGTAGGGAAATGGATTATTGGTCTGGGTAAAGGCGGCCGAGGGCAGCACCGCCCAGCCGCCGACGAAGTTGATGAGGATGGCTATGCGAACCGCGTAGCGTCGAAAGCAGAAGAGGCTGATCGGGATCCACGCCGCCAGTGCTATCAAAGGAGGAATCATGATGTTTTCCGGAAGGCCGCGTGACTGTAGAAAGGATGTCTCATGATAGCAAGTGAAGAGTGGCTGACGGCTACCCGTGCAACTGGAATCGCAGCGTACGGAATCGCCATGATCTGCTGCGCCATCGCATGGGCAAAAGGCAGGCGTCTACGAACCGTCTCGCAACTCCCGGCCCTTCTGACTGTGATCGAAGGCGCATTAGTGCTCGATATGATCTTCAACTGGCGCTGGATGCTGCACCAGCAGCTCATGGATCTTGCGCAACGCTGGAACGAATATGACCTTCGCAGATCGCCCCAGCGAATCGCTATCGTAATCCTGACCGTGCTGCTCCTGCTTGGTCTGATCTTTGCCCTGCGCGTCCTTCGTGGCCGCACTGGCGCCCTTCTCGCCGTTTCCGGAGTGCTGCTTTCACTAGCCTTGTGGTGTACCGAAGTCGTCTCTCTTCATGCCGTGGACCACATCTTGTACCACCTCCTGGGCCGATGGATGGTCGTAAGCCTGGTGTGGGTTTTCGCCGCTCTCGCGACTTCCGCCGGAATTCTCATCGATGTGGGTCGGGTGACTGAGGGGTGACGCGGCGTTTTAGGCCTGCTGGGTCTATCCCATAGCAGAACTCAATAGGAACGGGACGGGTGCCCCACGTTCGCACCAGCGTACGTGGGCCGAAGATGGTATGTTTCGATTGCTTTTACTTGTTCAACCCAGATTTGCCGGTCGATATAGCAAAAGCTATGGTGGGCTACGCCCATCTTTTTCGGCCCAGGTACGCTGAGGCGAACCTGGGGCACGTCCCGTTCCTATTGAGTTCTGTTATGAAATAGAAGATTGTGGAGGCTAACACTTGTTTGCGGGTACTAAGGGCGCTTCTTGGCAGATATAGGAGAAGCAGGAATGCCAACCGCCGTTACCCCCTCAGGTATGTCTCGGGTCACCACCGCGTTTGCGCCTATGGTCGCTTTGTCGCCGATGGTGACGCCACCCAGGATAGTCACGCCTCGGCCGATCCAGACCTCATCTCCGATGGTAATTGGTTTAGCGCTGTAGCCGGAATCGCGTATCGACTGTCCAGCGTCGCGCATGTGGTTCGCATCACGGATGCTGGTGTATTCGCCGATCAGTGTGCCTTTCCCAACGGTGACTCCAGCCATCGCTACTAAGTGCGCGCCGCGTGAGATTACCACATCATCGCCCAACTCGATCCGAGCATCTCCTTGCGTTTCCAGATGCACTCCAGGGTAGAGGAGCACATTTTCACCGATGCGAATGTGACGGCTTCCGTAAACCCAGATCCGCCCCAGCACCACGACGGAGCCAGGCAGGCTTTCCCTCAGATCCGCGGCAAGAGAAGCATAGGCATAGAGACGGGCCAAGCCTTCCCGCGCCGGAGCCGCAACCCGCAGAAGCCCGGAGAGCAAGTTGCTCAGGAGACTCTTGATGCGGCGCTTGATCTTGATTCTCCTCTCACCAGGGGCGAGGCGGAGAAACCTTGCCACCGTCGGTCTCTTTCCATGCTGTCTTCATCAGGGTCGCGAGATTCCGGAAGTTTTGGCAACGCAGCCTTCGTTGGGGGTCTCTGCTGAACCGATTGCGTAGGTAGGAAAGACGGTAGAGCGTAAGTTCGAGCCACTTGGCCAACCACACCGTCACTCCATGATGCTTCCTATAGTAGAGCAGGGTGCTCCGCATACGCCACAGAACAAGCTGGGTGCTACCGGAAGAAGAAAGGGCCAGATCCTTGACCTGGCGAGATGATTCACCGCCGATGTGGAGCACTGAGATATCAGGCCAGTACCAGATCTCATAGCCTGCGTTCTTGATGCGACGGCAAAGATCGACCTCTTCTCCGTAGAGAAAGAATTGCGGATCGAATAACCCGATCTTGTCGAGCACATCTGCGCGAATGATCGAGAAGGCGCCTGGGACCCAGTCCGCCTGGCATGCTTGTGATGGATCTGCCCAAGTTCTGTCAAAATATCCAAAAATTTTGGATTTTGGGAATCTAGCGGCGAGCCCGGTAAGCACAAAGGTGTCTGTAACTATGTTGGGAAACATGCGTGCGGAAGGCTGAAAGGAGGAGTCGTGGCTCAGTAACCGTGCACCGCCGAGCGCCGCTCGTGGCTGCTGATCCATGTGCTCAAGCGCTAGCTTAAGGGCGCCGGGGTGGAGAAATGCGTCCGAATTGAGCAAGATGAGATAGCGGCCCCGAGCCGATTGGATGGCAACATTATTCGCCGCGCCGAAACCGAGGTTGACCGGACTACGAATAATTCGGAAATCGGGAAACTCTTTCTCCACCATCTCCGCGGAGCCGTCGCTGGAGTTATTGTCCACAATGAGTGCTTCAATTCGCAGACCACTGGCCTCGCGCTGCACCAACTCGAGGCATTCGCGTAAGAGCTCTCTGGTGTTGAACGATACAACTACGACGGAGGCGTCGTATGGTTTATTTTCGGCTGGCAGCAAAGGCGGATCCCAATTCAGCGGAGAAGATGCACAACTGTGAGCCCGTCTTCGATTTCGATTCGGGATCATCCAGCACAGTGTATTGCATGGTTGTGCACAAACACAGAATCGACAGATGGAAAGACCCGTGAGTAACTGGCAGGGATGGTTTGCGATTACTCAAAAACAACCAGCGGTCGCACTAAGGTCCAGCTTCGCTAAGTCTTCAACAGGATTTCCAAAGCTAAGCGTGATACAACTTCGATCGGACAAATTTTAAATAATGATTGTGGTTCGAGTGATACTTCCGGGCCTATACTTACGCAGTGTGAGCGCCAGGTATCTTATGAAATCGCACCTGGCTGGCAAGTCGCTTTCATCCGCGGGCCCAGTTCGTTTGGCAAGACACCAAGACTAAGCGATCACCCGATCACCGGTAACTCAGTTTTTATTTGCAGTTCTTGATGCCGAACGTTGCTTCCTTGAGCTGGTTACCTCCGTCGAATCTTTGCAGGTGTGAGCACCGGTCTTGTAGAGGGCGTTCCCTTGCAGGGGCCTGACCCGTATTCGTCCGAAGGAGCATGGCCAATGTCCAGACAATCGTCTAAGCCTCATCCCCGTTCTTTTTGTCTGCAGTCGATCCTTCGCCTGGGTTTTTTGGTTGCATTTTCTCTGCCTCTTCTCAGCACCGCGGCGTTGATGGCACAGGCAACAAACTTCGAAATCGGTACTACGGTCCAACGGTCGTCGGTGAAACATCTGGGGGTGAATCTTGCGGGGGACAACTTCTATGACTCCGGACAGATGTACCGCAACCTGATCTTTGGCAATCCCGGTTTCGAAGGGGAGACCTGGCAGACGATCATGCAATGCGTGGCCGTGACGGCCACCAGTTGCACCGATTCGAATATCTATAACATTTGGCCGGCCAACTTTCTTCAGGGAGCAACCTTTCAGGTCATCAACGGCACCGCGTCAGGAGTGACCGGGACCATCACCAGCAGCACCGCCGCTAACTTCGCAGGCAAGACGGGGCTGACCTTCAATTTCGCTGCTACCTCTACGCCGCTAGCGGCCAACAATTACTTAATCGTATATATGACGGTGCCTGGCAACCCGCAGGCAGGCTGGTGGCCCACTGTCGCTGGCGGCGCAACCATATCCGCGGACACCACGGATATCGCGCCCGATTCTCCCGGTAAGCAGGCGCTCGCGATCAATGCCGCCGGCAGTGGCCAAACGGGTAGCGTCGATTCTTATTTCGACTCCACCGTGGGACGTTCTTTTGTGCAGCTGAACGGGACCTATACGCTCGCGTTCAAGGCCAAGGGATTGAGCGGAAATAACCAACTGACTATCTCGGTAATCAGGCAGATGGCGTCCTCAGCCGAAACCCTGTTTAACCAAACCGTGACCTTGACGGGCCAGTGGCAGGATTACACCTACAGTTTCAACGCTGCTGAGGACGGCACCTATATCGGGACGATCGCGCTTTCATTCTCGGTTGCAGGCGCGTCGATGTATCTGGACGACGCGAGCCTGACGGAAGCCGCCGCCCCTGGAAACCCGACCGCCTATCGCAACGCGGTGGTGAATACGCTTAAGAGCTTGCAGCCCGGGGTCCTTCGCTACATGACCCTGTCGGACTACGGTACATCGCTTGACAATGTGATCGCAGTGCCCTTCGCGCGGCAACGGGCAGGCTGGAGCCCGGGGGCGACCGAGCAGGACCAAGTGCCGATGGGCCTCGAGGAATTCCTGGTGCTCTGCCAGACTGTGGGCGCAGAGCCCTGGTACACCATGCCCGGCGGAATCTCGCCCACCGAGATGCAGAACCTCATCCAGTTTCTCGCCGGAGATGCAACGACGCCTTATGGCGCCAAGCGCGCCGCGCTGGGTCAAGTGGCTCCGTGGACCAGTATTTTTCCACTGATTCATCTCGAGCTTGGCAACGAGATGTGGAATGGGATTTACGAGGGCGAGGGTATCGCCGATCCGGTGGCCTATGGCCAACGGGCCGCTACCATCTTTGCGGCAGCTCGATCCTCGGCTTCCTTCACTGCGAGCAACTTCGATCTGATCATGGGCAGTTGGGCAACTCAGCCCTCGTGGACGCAGCAGGAGCTAGCCAGCAGTTCTGGCTACGACTCCGTCGATGGAGCCCCGTACTTGTTCAACAGCTTGAACGATTACGGCTCGAACGAGGCGATCTTTGGCCCCATGTTCGCCCAACCGGAGGAGGTCGACTCCACCGCAAGTGGATACATGGCGCAGCAGGCGCAAGCTGCCGCCGGCGGAACCACCCCTGCCAATCTGGCGGTATATGAGGTAAACCTGAGCACGACCTCGGGTACAGCATCACAGAGCGTCGTGAACCAGGTAGTCGGAGGCCTTGGGGCTGGGATCACGGTAGCCGATCACATGCTGCTGATGATCCGTGATCTGGGAATCACCACGCAGAACATGTTTGCCCTTACCGAATGGCAAAACTCCTTCAACAATGCCCAGATTCCCAACGAGAGCATGCCGCTATGGGGCTCGGTGATCGATATGGGCGGTCAGACCAACCTGAAGCGGCCGCAATATCTTGCCGAGCAGCTGGCCAACTCGGCCATTCTGCCCACCATGCTGGCCACGACCGTTAGTGGTGCCAACCCTACGTGGAATCAACCGCAGAGTACGAATGATTCGATAGCGCTCGCCACTGCACATTATCTGCAGACCTTCGCGTTTACTGACGGTACGCACTTCAGTGTCGTCGTCTTCAATTTAAGCCGCAGCGGAGCGCTGCCCGTGACCTTCTCCGGAACTAACGCTCCCACCGGCAACGTGCTGATCAGTCAGTTGACGTCCGCCAATCCAACTGACAACAACGAGAGCCAAACCAACAGCACGGCGGTCGTTAGCGCCCCGAAGCAGACCACCGTAGCCAATTTCAACCCCGCGACGCCCTACTCCCTGCCGCCCTATTCAATGACGGTGTTCCTTTGGCCGAGCGAGGCGCTCCCCGCTAGCACAACCACGCTCCAGGCATCCCCGACCTTCGCCAACACAGGCCAAACCGTCACCCTGACAGCAACGGTTAGCTCTCAATCAAGCACCAACATTCCGACTGGAACTGTGACCTTCCTGAACGGAACCACCAGTCTGGGCACCGCAACGCTGGACGCGAGCGGCATAGCTACCTTCAACACCTCCACTTTACCCGTCGGAGCGGACTCGATCACTGCTTCTTACGGCGGTGATTCCGGCAACACGGCTTCGACTTCCGAAGCGGTTACTGTCACCGTAGCGACTGGTCTTTCCGTCACCAGCACAGTGCTCACGGCTTCTGGTGCCACCATTAATCTGGGGCAGAGCGTAACGTTCACCGCAACTGTTTCCCCGCCGGCAGGCAGCACGGTGGCAGCAACAGGTACGGTGACCTTCCTGGACGGGGCGACAAACCTGGGCACGGCACAGCTGAACGGGAGCGGAGTGGCCATGTTCAGCACCACTACCCTGGCAACGGGCATGCATTCAATCACGGCATCCTATGGTGGAGACAGCAAGAACGCCGGCTCTCTCTCAACCGCGGTGAGCGTGAACGTCACTACGGCGCCGATCACTGTGGCGACGGCGACGGCGTTAACGGCGTCAGCGGCGCAGGTGACCGCCGGACAAAGTGTCACCCTCACGGCCACAGTCACGCCCCAGTCAGGCACCGGCGTGCCGACCGGTACCGTAACCTTCCTGGACGGATCAACAAGCCTTGGTACGGGCCCGCTAAACGCGAGCGGAGTGGCTACCTTTAATACCACGACACTAGCGGCCGGATCCCATTCGATCACTGCCTCCTACGGTGGAGATACTAGTAACTCCGCTTCGACCTCCACTGTGGTCACAGTCACCGTGGCGGCGGCGGTGGCCGGGACTTATACGATGGCCGTAAGCAGCTCCACCCTGAACCTTACTGCAGGACAAGCGTCGGCCCTGACAGTAACACTGACCCCCGCCAACGGCTTCAACTCGCCGATCAACCTGGGTTGTTCCGGGTTGCCCCAGGGAGTGACCTGCACCTTCACTCCCGCCAGCGTCACTCCTAACGGTGCGCCGGCCACGAGCACAGTGAGCGTCCTGGCTCCGAGCCAGACCTCACGCGTACCCAATCATGCTCCGCCAGGGGCTCCCGACGAAAAACTTGCTTTCGGCTGGGTCATTCCCTGGGGGTTCATTTCATTGTTGGGGTTAGGAAAGGCGAAGAGGCGGTCACGGATTTCCGAATGGTCATTCCGGGTATCGGTCGTTATGTTCCTGATCGCAGGGTCATTCTGGGTCTCTGGTTGCGGTGGCGGATCTTCTTCAGGTGGAGGCGGCGGGAATACGACTCCCACCAACACAAGCTTTACCTTGACCATTATCTCAACCGCTCCGGGCACGACAAGCCAGAGCTCGCAGATCATGGTGAACGTACAGTCTTGAGATACGGCCTGTAAGAGCGGAGTAGTCTCGTCGCACGTGGCGAGTGCAGCTCGGCATGGCTGATACGTCTGCTGGCCTGCCCTGCAAATGGGCTTTCGTGGCGTTCTCGGATTTTGGACCGCCTCCGGTGTACCCTACAAGAGCCAGTTCTGGAACGTATCCTTGCGCCCTCTCCCGGGTCGCGGCGAATGAGGACTGGTTTTGAGTCCCCGATAAGTGAATGCGAAATAGCGGCTGCGTTGTGGCGCAAGCTGAGGGGATAGTTCAGGCGATTCGGCAGGTGAGTTTTTGGCAATCATTTTTCTCATCCCGTTCTTCCTTTCCCTCTTTTACCTGAGCAAGAGCCGCTTCGATTTGGCCTTCCTGAACGTCTACCTGCCTTGTCTTTTCCTGCTTCCTTCCTACTACTCCATCAGACTTCCCCACCTGCCTCCGCAGTCTCCCGCGGAATGGGCACTTTTTCCCTTAGGCATAGCGCTCCTTATCGCGCGCGGCCGCTGGCCGACACTACGGCGTATGGATCTGTGGGTAGTTCTCTTCATGGTGAGTCTCGGCGCGAGTGAGCTCTTGCGTGAAAACTCGCCCAAAGACGGTCTCGCCTTGTTCGCCAATACGTTTCTGCAGATGTTTTTCGCATACCTTGTTGGAAGGTGCCTCATTGAGCCGGACCTGCGTGTCCCAACGGTCAAGCGAATCGTTTTGCTGTTCTTGTGTCTGACGCCGGCCGTTATTTGGGAGTACAGAATGGGCCAAAACCCCTGGATAACTGCCGCCAACAGAATATTTCACTTCCAGTTCGGTTCATTTGTGCAGATACGTGAAGGGCATGCCAGGGTTCAAGCCTGCTTCGGGCACGCCATTCTTGCCGGCATCATGTTTTTCATCGTCTTCCTGTTGGACGCCTCGCTTGGCGATATTTACAAGCGCGATAAATTCAGGCTGGGCCCGCTGTTCTCAAGTCTCGAGCGTTATCACGTGCCTGCCGTGCTCCTGCTTTTGTTTCTCCTGCTGACCCGCTCTAGGGGACCTATGATTGGCGCAGCCGTCGGCTATACGATTCTGCAGATCCCGAAATTCCGAAATATCAAAACCGGTGCCGTACTGGTGACGTTGTTCCTGGTGATGGCGGGAGTTTTTGCGGACAGTTACTTTAACAAGTACACAAGCGCTACGGATGCTTCGCACGGCAATGAAGAGCAAGCAAGTGCGACCTACCGGCGACAACTGTTGGTTAGTTACAAGCCCATCATCGAGAATGGTGGGTGGCTCGGCTGGGGAATCTTGAGTTTTCCTAAAGTCCCTGGCCAACCATCGATTGATAACTATTACTTGCTGGTCCAGCTCTCCCAGGGCAGAGTCGGACTGTATTTATTCCTGTTGATTGCGGCAGAGTCGCTCTTCGGCGCTGCTCGATCTGCTTTTACCTTCCGCGGTCGAGAGAGTCGCTACTTTGCGTTCGTCTGTATCGGAGCTTTGGCCGGGCTCTTCTTTTCTCTCTACACCGTCTATCTGGGCGACCAGGTGGTACAAGTGTGTTTCCTGTTAATAGGGTGGAGTCAATCCCTGCAGGATACCGGCGAAGTGGAGCTTCCGTCCGTTGAGGAAAAACATCGTTTCAGGCGCGTCTTTGCCTAAAGCTTAAGCAGTGACAGGAGGCTGGAGATCCTGCGCTTCACGGTCATACTTTAACCGTGACCGTCTTCACCTCTGTGTATTCCTGCAAACCATACTCGCCCAGTTCGCGCCCTATTCCCGATTGCTTGAAGCCGCCGAACGGCGCCCTGGTATCGAGTACGTGATAGCAGTTGACCCAGATCGTTCCAGCCCGCACACCATTGGCGACTGCGTGTGCCTTTTTGATGTCACGGGTCCAAACGCCGGCGGCCAGTCCATAGTTGGTCCGGTTGGCGCGCGCGATTACTTCACCTATGTCCTTGAAGGGAATCACGCTCATGACGGGCCCGAAGATTTCTTCCCGCGCGATCTTCATGTGGTCTTGAACGTCGGCGAAAACTGTCGGCTGAATGAAGTAGCCACGATCTCCCACGCGCTCTCCTCCGCATGCCAGCGTCGCCCCCTCATTTTGCCCGGATTCGATATAACCCATGACTCGTTCGAACTGGGTTTGGTCTACCTGCGGACCCTGATCTGTTCTGGGATCGAGAGGGTCACCAACCCGGCGCCTCCGAGCCCGGGCCACGCTCTTTTCGACGAACTGGTCGTAAATCGTCTCTTCGACGAAGACGCGCGATCCTGCACAACACGATTGACCCTGGTTGACGAAAAGACCCATGTGGGCGCCTTCTACTGCTTCATCCAGATCGCTGTCCCCGAAAATGATGTTCGGGCTCTTTCCGCCCAGCTCCAGGGTGGTTCGCTTTAGATTGGATCTAGCGGCGGCCTCCATGATGAGGCGCCCAACTTCCGTGGAACCGGTGAATGCCACCTTGTCCACATCCATATGGTGAGCGATGGCTGCGCCGGCTGTAGGTCCAAACCCCGGCAGCATGTTTACGACACCCTCGGGGAAACCTGCTTCCATGATCAACTCCCCGATGCGTAGCGCGGAGAGAGGCGTTTGCTCGGCCGGCTTCATCACGACAGTGTTGCCCGTTGCCAACGCGGGCGCCAGCTTCCACGATTGCATCAGCATGGGATAATTCCAGGGAATGATCTGACCGATGACGCCGATCGGCTCATGCCTCGTGTAGCAGAAGAAGTCGCCGTCGATAGGGATCGTCTTACCCTGAACCTTGTCTGCCCAACCGGCAAAATAGCGATAGCAAGCAATGGTCTTGGCAACGTCCACGGCCCTTGCTATGGAAAGCGGCTTGCCGTTGTCGAGGCTCTCAAGCCGTGCCAGCTCCTCAGCATTCTTCTCGATCAGGTCCGCGAGACGGTAGAGCAGTTGTCCCCGTTCCGATGCGCGCATCTTTCGCCACGGTCCTTCGAAAGCCGTTCGCGCTGCCGTAACTGCCTTCTCCACGTCGGCTGCGTCGGCCTCGGCAACGTGGCAGATTTCTTCACCTGTCGATGGATTGATGGTTGGGAAGGTCTTACCTGATTCGCTCGCGACCCAACGATTGTTAATCAGTAGCTTGGTAAGGGAAGGAACAATATAGGTTTCCGTCGGTGTTGGCAGGGCAGAGATCATAAACGCAGTCCCTTCACGCATCGTTATGTAGTACGGTGTCACCGGTGACAGCCACGCCGCGTCTAAGCGCGTGGCTCAAATCGTATGCCCATCGGCTTCACCTGGTCCCTTGTCTTCAAACTGGCGCGCTGGCCCAGCGAACCCGGTGTGCATTGGCAACAGCCCTGATCTTCCTCGACCGCAGCGCCTTTTCCTTCTGGGTGCATATATATTCGAGCCAGTTTCGATAGATGGCGGTCGCACTGGTATTCCAAGTCTTCTCGATCCTTCTCGCTCCCAGGGCAGCCGACATTTCCAGCAGCAACTCTTCACTCCGGTTACAGAGCGACCTTTCTCGCAGCGCAGTCAATGCATATACCGTCTCGTCGTCGAAATAACTCTGTGGGATCAATGGGCACGTGTCCGTCTCTCCTCTGAAATAGCGCCCAATGTCGCGACGATATTCGCGCAGCAACGTGTCGGATTCGTACTCCGGATGGCCTTGGAAGAAGACGAAGAGTTTTTTGCGTTGCTTAATGAAGGTGTCGACACCGGCATCTGCGGACCGCGTGAGCACGCTATATCCGGAAGCGATCAGATCTTCTTCCGGCGCCCCGTTCCAGCGGGAATGGGGTAGTCTAAAGCGTGATGGCGTTGCCGAGGTTAGTGGATGCTCGGCCGCGCGTGTGCACTCGAATATGCCGAAGAGCTTGTCATTCCTTCTGACCCGGACGATACCATCCAGGTGCAGGATCGCAGCGTGGGCCGCCAGGCAGGACCAGACCGTGGAATAAGTATCGCTTTCGGCCCATTCCACCAACCTGGTGAAGCTATCCCAGTATGGCTCTTGCTTCAGGTTGCTCGCCAGCGGCTCTCTACCGGTCACGATGAGCCCATCGAGATGCCCGCCCCACAGATCTTCGACACTCGCATAGAAGCTATTGAGATAGCTCCGGGCCGGCTCCTGCCTGGGCACATCCGGCAACATATAATACAGCAGGCGGATTTGCATGCCTTCAGAAGCCGAATCGAGCAGCGACAGAAATTGGCGTTCCGTTGCTTTGAGCGCCTCGTCGGGCATGTTGTTGATCAACCCGATCGTAAGGGACCTGCTCACTCCTTGACGAAAGCCGGATGACGGCTTCCTGCCGAGCAGTGTCGCGCTGAAATTCGCAGAGTCCACAAGAACGGGCATCAGCTTCCTCCTCCGGGTGTTAACAAGGTTGCGTGGAGCGCCTGGTTTAAATCGGCAATAATATCGTCGATGTGCTCGATTCCAATGCTTAGCCGAATCATCTCCGGTAGCACGCCGGCCTTGCGCTGCTCTTCGGCGGACATTTGCCGATGAGTGGTCGATGCCGGGTGGCAGGCTAAAGACTTTGCGTCGCCCAGATTGACCAGGCGAGTTACCAGCTTGAGTGCATCATGAAATTTGACGGCAGCCGCAAAGCCACCCTTGATGCCAACGGCCATCAGAGAGCAGGCGTGATTGCCTAGATATTTCTGCGCCAACCTCCGGTAAGGACTATCAGGAAAACCGGCGTAGTTCACCCATGCGACCCGAGGGTCGTTGTGCAAGAACTCGGCGACCTTCCGACCGTTCTCCACATGGCGCTCAACGCGCAACGCGACGGTTTCAATTCCTTGCAGCAATAGAAAAGCGCTGAGCGGTGAAAGAACGGAGCCGGTCGTCCGCTGGTAGACGCTGCGGCAGCGTCCTAGAAAGGCGCCTTTGCCGAAATGGTCGGTATAAACCAGACCGTGATAGGAAGGGTCCGGCTGACTGAAGGCGGGAAAGCGTGACGCATGTTCACGCCAGGGAAAATTCCCGCTGTCGACGATCGCCCCACCCAAAGTTGTACCGTGCCCACCCATGAACTTGGTAAGAGAATGCACAACAATATCCGCACCGAATTCGATCGGCCTTAGGAGAATAGGGGTCGCGACGGTGTTGTCGACGATGAGCGGCACACCGTGTCGATGCGCCACTTCCGCGAATCCTTCAAGGTCGCAGATATTTCCCGCCGGGTTGCCAACGCTTTCACAAAATACGGCGCGCGTGTTGTGATCGATCAGCTTCTCTATCGCCTCCGGATGGTCGCTCTCAGCGAAACGGACAGTGACTCCCTGGCTGGGTAGGAGGTAGGCGAAGAGCGTGTGGGTAGTTCCGTAAAGCTGGGGAGCCGACACGATGTTGCTTCCCAGTTCGGTGACGTTTTGCACCGCATAGTTGACGGCCGCTTGACCGCTGCTGACGCACAATGCTTCCCGGCCCCCCTCAAGAGCGGCGACACGTCGCTCCAGCACGGCAGTGGTGGGGTTCTGAATGCGGGTATAGCGGAAGCCTTCCGCCTCCAGGTTGAACAAGGCCGCAGCATGGTCAGTGCTATCAAAGGCGTAGGCGACCGTCTGGTAGATCGGCACAGCGACCGCCTTGGTCGTTGGATCGATATCGTAACCGCTATGGATGGCTATGGTTTCGCGTTTCATTTCCTGGTGTCCGTCTTGCCGTTCGTGGCCCCGGCTGCTACTTGATGAGGCAATTCATCTCATCTACCACCCAATGGATATCAGCTTCGGTTGTCCTGAAGCTGGTGATACACGCGCGTACGACAGGAATGCCGCGCAGTTGCGCCTCCGACATCCACGCGATTTGGCGCTTGTGCAGGGCTGCCAGGAAAGTTGCCGGGACTACCCCCTCCCGGGTGAAACAAACCAGCGGCAGCGGGGTCGAGTTGACGATGCTCCATCCGGAAGCCCTGAGTGCTCCTCGCATCACATCCCCCATCCGCGTTTGGTGCTCGATCTTCTCCACATAACCAGACTCGCCGTGCTGTGCCAACGCAAGAAAAAGCTTCAGACCGATAAATCGCCTCGACCATTGGGCGGATGTTGTATACGGGTCAAAAACAGGCCCAACCCGCTTTCCCGGCATATAAGAGACGTCTGCGCGGAAGGCCTCGGCGACCGTATCCGGGTGCCGGCAGAAGAACATCCCACACCCCATCGAAACCGAGAGCCACTTATGTGCGTCGCAGGTGATGGAGTCTGCGGAGCTGATTCCAGAGAGATAGCGCCTGAGCTTCGGTGAGAGGATAGCGCTGCCGCCCCACGCAGCATCGACGTGAAACCATAGGCCCTCCTCCCGGCAGAACTTGCCAAGCTCCGGCAATGGATCAATCACTCCTGCGGCGGTCGTCCCGCCAGTGCCCACAACGAGAAAAGGAAGGAACCCATTGTTCCGATCTTCGGCGACACGCTTCTTCAGTTCGTTCAGGTCCATTTTCAAACAGGAGTCCGTCGGTATGGTCCGCAACGCCCTCCGGCCCAGTCCCGTCATGTGTGCGATCTTGCTGAACGAGTGGTGGGTTTCTTCTGTCAGATAAATCGATGGCGAGGCATTCAGGTGTCGAAGGCCGTGTTCCCCGTAATCAGGAAAAGCTCGCGTGAGCGCGACAATGACTGCGGAGAGATTGGCCTCTGTTCCCCCGCTGGTGAAGGTTGCAAGGGCGTCTTTGGGGAGGCCAAACTTTGCCGCCAGCCAACCAAGCGTATGCCGTTCCATCTCATTCGCTGCCGGCGACGTGCGCCAGTTCGCCAATTGCGGGTTATACATGGCGACCAGGGTGTCGGCGATCACGGATGCAAACGTCACGCTGGGGTTGAAAAGACCGAAGTAGCGGGGGTGGGTCACCTGCACCTGCCAGGTCCGCAGCATCTTTTCGACGTCAGCGATCACTTGCTCGAGGGGTAGCGGATGAGTGAAGTCATAGCCCGACGTGAGATAGTTCCGAATCTCTTCCGCTGTTACCGTCGGCAGAATGGGACCATTCGCGATGTCGACCTGTAACTGTGCGAAATCATTCGCGATTTCGTCGATGACCATGCGTACTCTTCTCCCGCGCGAAGTAGTGAAGCGGTGGATCAGTGGAACTGCCTACAAACGAATACTGCCAACTTGAATACGGTTGTACAGCTCCTTGTCGAGCCGGGTGAACGCTTCCGATTCGGTGTTGTCGAAATACAGCACGTCATTGCTTGCGACTGGATCGAATCCCTGCCGAACCAGGTCGGTCTTTGAATACTTAAAGGTGCCCGTCACTTCCACATCATTTCGGACACGCAGAAACAGAGGACGGGCGTAGGCAGGCAAACGGCTCACCAGGTGCTTGCGCAATCCCGCCAGGTCCAGCGGTTCTTCGGCAACGACCGTAGCCATGCCCGCCCGACCCTCCGCTGCGGGAACAGCTACGCCATACACGTTGGCGTGCTTGACTCCCGGGAACGCGCAGATCGCCTCTGAGACTTCAGAGGTTGCGACGTTCTCACCTTTCCAACGGAAGGTATCACCGACGCGATCGACAAAATAGAAGTATCCGTTCTCATCCTTCCGCATCAGGTCACCGGTGCGCACCCACATGTCTCCCGGTTCAAAGACGTCGCGAAGGATCCTGCTTTTCGAAGCCTGCTCGTTCGTGTAGCCCTCGAATCGGCTACCGATGTTCGATGGGTCATCCACAACCTTGCCGATTGCTTCGCCGGCTTGGTTCGGAGCACAGCGAATGCAAAACCCCTGCGCGTTCCGCACCGGCTCTCCCTTTTCTACATCGAATGCCACCAGCGCAGGCGAGAATCGATGCGCCAGGTAGGCGGGGATATGCCCGATTGCGCCGGGCTTGCCCTGAACGTTAAAGAGAGAGACCCCGCCTTCGGTAGCAGCATAGAATTCGAGGATCTGCGGAATCGAAAACCGCTCCTTGAATTTCTCCCACACTTCGGGCGCAAGACCATTGCCGCAAGCCATCCGGATGCGATGGGACGTCTCGTTTGCTGACGGCGGCGCGTGGAGCAGGTAGCGGCAAAGCTCGCCAATGTATTGGAATATGGTGCAGTCCCAACTTGTAACATCATTCCAAAACTGCTTGGCGGAGAACTTTTCTCGAATCACAAGGGCTCCGCCGGCGACCAGAACCGCGCCCGGCGCCAGCACACCGCCGACACTGTGATACATCGGCAGGCAGTTATACATCCGGTCTGTGGGTTGCGCGTTCATCATGCCGGCGAACCAATGGCTCCATTGCATGATGCGGGCATGGCTAATCTTCGCGGCTTTGGGTAGCCCGGTCGTGCCCGAGGTGTAGATGTAAAGCGCTCGATCTTCAATGTTCGTTGGCCGACGCTCGGCCCCACTCAGCGATTCACTCGATATCCGCTCGATCTCCAGATCGATTCGTTGGAACGAGTCGTATTCGCTGCCGTGTATCCAGATCGTTGACAAGGCCAAAAGGCCCGGCATTGTCTCGCTCCACTGATCAGAAAACTCTGCGGCAACAATGATATGTTTGGGCGAAACGACGTTGATGCAATGGGCCAGTGCCGGGCCAGGCAAATTGGTGTTAAGCAGCGAAACGACGCCGCCCACACTAGTGATGCCAAGCCATATAGCCATGTATTCGGGCCGGTTGGTCATCAACAGGCAAACGACCTCACCCTTCGCAATGCCTGCCTCCAGAGTCCATCGTGCGTATTGATTCACACGCGCGGCAAGTGCTCTATAGGTCAGGCATTCCCGGTCCGACAGGAGTGCCGGAGCGTCACCCCATCGCGCGGCCAGCTCGTCGATCATGGTAGAGAGGACGCGATCGGGATTGCGTGCGATAGGCGCGGTCAACTCCAGAGCGCGCAACCACGCCTTGGCCGCAGAACGGTTGGTGTCGACCGGTGTCATGCTAAAAGTTTCCTCAAGCCGTATTGCCTGCATCGACGGTAAGTACTGTGCCCGTGATGTTCTTTGCCCTGTCGCTAAGCAGGAATTCAACCGCATTGGCCACATCATCGATGTCGACCAGGCGGCGGAGAGCGCTTCGTCGCACGATCTGTTCCCGGTGTTCGGGTGTGAGCGCGTGTGTCATGTCCGTGTCGACAAAGCCGGGAGCGACGGCATTCACATTCACCCCCATGCGGCCCACTTCTCTGGCCAGCGATCGGGTAAAGCCGATCAGCGACGCCTTCGTTGCGCTGTAGACCGACAGACCGCTATAGCCGGTGCTGGCAACAATCGACGCGATGTTGACGATGCGGCCGCCGCCATCGGCCATCATGGACCTCACCACATACTTGGTCATCACCACCGGCGAGAGGGTGTTTAAACGCACAACCCGTTCGATTTGAGAATTATGCATGAGCGCGAGCGTGCCCTCGGCGCTTATGCCGGCGTTGTTCACCAGGCCATAGATCGGACCAAAGTCTTTGCGCAACGTCTTCACCAAGTCTGCGATCCCTTCGGTCTCCGCCAGATCGAAGGGGACAAAACGCAGCATTCCAGAGCGTTCCGGATGGCGTTCCACTTCCTCAATCGCCGCCGTGAGTTCATTGCTTTCTTTACGTGCAATCGCAATAGCACGGAACCCCGCCTCGATCAGCCTGCGGGCGATGCCCAGGCCTATTCCCCGACTCCCACCTGTCACCACTACGTTACGCATGCCGGCGAATAAGTTTCCCGGTCTCAGCGACCGCCAGGGCAGGAACGAAATTGATCGCAGCTGGAACTTTATAGGAGGGAAGTGCCTCCCGGCAGAGCCGCAGGATATCTTGATTCAGTTCGCCCATGTCTTCAGCCGCGGGCTCTGGCGGAATCATCAGCACCACGTCGGCGACGACGAGCGCACCGGTGATCGGGTTCTTTTTTGTCCGGACCAGAGACATTTGAACCTTGGGGTGGCCATTGATCACTGCCTCCACTTCTTCGGGGTAGAGCTTCATGCCTCCAACGTTGATCATCCCATCCCCACGGCCGGCGAAGTAGTAGCGATCCTCGCGCAATTCGAGCACATCGCCGGTATCCACAAACCCTTCGCCATCGTGGAGAGCAGAATTGTGATCACCGAGATAGCAACGCGCAGTTCTGTTTGAGCGGACCCGAAGCGTGCGATTCTCGATCTTCATAACGACCTGCGGATTGTGTTCGATCACGTTGGTGGGAAAGCCCATCAGCCCATCGTTTACAGCAAAGACCACGCCCGCCTCAGTGGTGGCGAATGCATGGGCGATTTTCGCCCGCGGATAAAGCAACCGCAGATGATTCAGAATGGCTTGGTCAGCGATTTCGCCGGACAGACGAACGTATTCCGGCTCTATCAGGTGTGCGGAGGAGCTCATCGATGCGCGGCGCCAATGGGAGGGCGTGCCGGAAATATGGGTGACTCCGTGTGCACCCGCACGAGCCAGAAAATCAGCCGTCGACTCCTGCGCGCTCGATAACACCAAGGAGGTACCGGTAAGCGCCGCACGCAGGAAGATCTGCAGCCCTCCGTAGCGGCGGATGTCGTAGAACGTACTCCAGACCACACGGTCGGCCGGGCGGCGGCCGTCTTCAATGGCTCCCGCAAGGCTTGCCAGCGTGTGGACGACCAGCTTCGGGCGTCCCGTCGTACCCGATGTGAGCAGCACCCACTCCGTCTCATGCTCCATCTTGGGAGTGGCGCTGCCAGACATCATGTTCCAAGTGGAGGGAGTCAGAGACGCCACGCCTGGAGACTCGAGTCCAGTGGTGTTTCGATCGGAGACGATGGTTTCCACAGATGCGGAGCGGGTGACATAGGAGAGATGTTCCAGCGACAAGTCGGGAGGATAGAGGACGATGCGCCGGGCGACGCCATCGAGTTCCATTAATATCGCAATGGCAGTGAGCTGATTCGTGGTTGCGATCAGAACGGACTGTCCGCAGAGTTCGACGGCCCTTCCTTCGAGCACGGTGCCTGCAAGCAGATCGCTCCAGAAGATGGTTGTCTCCGCGCCAAAAACAGCACGCGCGGCCAAATCCGCGGTGGAGTTGAGCGCGTCCCTAAGTGACGCGCGGCTATTTCGCAGCATGCTCATAGAAGTTGATAAACTCGCCCAGCGTTATGGGAAAGCGAGCATCTTCCGAAGTGCTGAACGGGTCCAATCCCAGCGAACCCTCAAGGCGAGTCACGATGATCGCAAAGCAGAGTGAGTCGAGCCCCGAATTCAGCAGTTCCAGATCGTCTGTCAGCGGCGCGAGTCGCTTGCCTTGCTCTCGGGCCACCTGCCGAAATTGGGTCATAATTTCAGATCGTACGTCCATATCTAATTGTGTCTGCTTTCCAGCCAAATATCTCTCCACTGTTTGCGCTCCAATCGACATGCCGAACTATGTCGTGTAAATGAATTTGTCATCTCGGCCCTGGGGTGACGCCGAGGAGAGATCTGCGGCTTCATGGCGAAAACTACGAGTGTCAGCTTCGTATCCCGGCAACGGAAAGTAAAGAGTCAGCCAGCCTTCAGTAAGTTCCCGAACTCCGGATCGACCCGTCTGGTTTGAGAATGTATGACCGGCGCCTTCCACGACTTTAACGACCACACGGCTATTGCGGCCCGCGTGTTCGATGAGGTATCGCACGTAGTCGAACTCTTCTCCTCGCGGCTTAGTTGTCGGCGCCTTCAAAAGCAGAATTGGCAGGCCGGTAGGGGCCACCGCCTTCCAACATTTAAGAAGAGGGTGGTTCGCATTCTCCGGCATCGGATTCCTGCGCAGATAAAGGCGAAGATCTGTAAAACGGTCATAGCCGTTGCTGACTACCCTACCCAGCGCGGTGCGCGAGATACGGCCAGTAAGCTTTTGCCAGAGCCACGACCTCGGCGGCAAAGGCAAATGGAAGTACGGATCCATCAACACCAGGCCTTGACAATCTTTGCTCGCCCCTGCGGTAAAGAGCGCAGAAACTGCCCCGGCGCAAAGCCCAACAACGACTACGCCTGATAAGTCATACTCCTCGCAAAGTTCTCTCATTAAGGCGGAGGCGATCGGTCCATAACCTCCGGTATTAATAAATTTGAGCAACTCGGGTGGAGGGTCCCCGTCGGAATCCCCGAAACCTGGCATATCAAGGCGAAAAGCGGGATAGCCGGCCTTGGCAAACGCGTCTGCCCAATAGACCGCGGAGTCGCCCGCGGCAGCCCTGCTCGGAGAGAGCGAATTCAGAATCAGCACTCCAATGTGCTTCGTTCCCGAGCGCTCAAGTTGGGCCTTGTGATAGGTACCACGAACAACGCCGCCGAGCCCAGGAAGGGTAATCAACCGGCGCGTTTCAGTTGCCTCGTTCATATCTATCTTCCCTGGGTATCTGTAACGCACCGGCAACCCATTCGAAATTAGTGGCGTACAGCCAGCTGAGGTCCTTCACTTCGTCGTATCCCAGATACGGTTTGACCAATGGGGCCGCTTCTCGGCCAAGCTTGATCACTTTCACCGGCCTCCGGTATGCCTCACAAGCGACAGTGTCGTCCTGGAGATTAGCTGGCAGGTGGCAATCGAAAGAGCTACGCCAGAGCGAACTGGACCATGCATAGCCGGCCACTTCGATAGACTGCCCTTGCTCCAACTGCCGGATGTAATCCGCAGCGGATCTCCGGTTCTCAGCCGACTCAAATAACTGTTCCAGCCCTGCCCAGCGCATAAGACTCGAGCGCAATGCCTGGTTGGCATGAGTGGGAGGCGACCACAATAACAACCCGTCCCCCAGCCCTCGCTCGAAACTCCTGGCGGCAAGTATTGCCCCAATTTCAAGCCCGTGCAGTAACAGCGGCACATCTTGTGACCGGTTCGAAAGCCAGTCCGCAAGCAGCCCTACATCTTCGCTCCAATGGTCGAAGCCCATCTCTTCAAATCCGCCGGTGCTCTCACCCACACCGCGATAATCGTAACGAAGAACTTCAATACCTCGAGCCGCCAGATACCGCGCCCAGCGGACCCAGGGGTGATACGAAAAATGCCGTTCCGATGCAAATGGCCCCACTAGCAAGACCCGGGCTACTGGATCAGGCACTTCGTGCAACACCGTATAGAGGGCCGCGCCGGAGACGGTGAAGTATCCGGCGCTTTCCAATAGAGTGCCATCGCGATGAATGTGTTTGTGCACCGGGTGAGGCCTCATAGAAACAACTACGCTGCAAGCCTGCTCTCGTCGACTCGATTGATACGCTGGAGCAGTGTACGAAGTAGATCAACCCCCTCGAACAGATCTGCTGATGGGTCAAGCGGGTTGACAGCCATCTCCGCGTAGAATGCGCGAAACAGTCCTTCCGAGTGTTCTATATCACAGACGCCATGGACATCCGTGTATACGCGTTCCGCCGAGCCCTGTAGTTCAGCAAGCTCCGCCAAATAAGCCATGAACTGTTGGATGTATCCCTCAAAGAAGGCCATCGTGAGAAGATTTTGCACGCCAGAAAGGCGGCCGAGAAACAGGCGGACATTGGTCAAATCGGCATGGACATCAAGCGAATCCTGCTCCGTAGGAAACGCATGCGCCGCTATGGTGAAGTTGCGCAGCATCGCGGGATGGCAGTCAGCCACCTCTTCGAGCAGGTTTGCGATCAGGATCGGGCGCGCGTCCTCTGCCTTCACAGAGAGATAAGTGGCCGTCATCCAGTAGATGAAGTTTCCTTCGAGTACCGCGGTGTATCTCGCGATCATCCCGCGTCTTTGCTCGGCGGTCAGCTGTTTCGGGTCCGGCAGGGAAGTAATGAGCTCTTCAATGGTGCTATCGATTTGTTGTCTAAGTGAGGTTCCGAGAAGGCCTTCCTGCACCGAGGGGGTCACTAGCGAGGTGGTCATGTATTCTCCTTTGTCCAAGGTTGTGTGTCAGGCGCCGGAGTCGGAGCTCAACAATTTTCAAGTTTGGTTAAGTACGCGTGTCAGTTGCGATAATGAAGAATGCCGTGAGGCTTAAGAAAAGGGCAGCTCAAATTAAAAAAACTCAGGTACAACACCAATTAGGTCAGGGCTGTGATAGTCAACTAAAGGGGATACTGTGTAGAGTACTGCACCGCTAGCGGAAGTCAATAGATATCGATCTGTTTATTGTCAGAGTTCATGCTGCATCTGTTTTACGAAAATTATCCGCTTCACGTTTGAAGATGTTGGAGCAACCATGGAACCGGGCGAAGGCGAACCGTTCGCCGCTGAGTGTTGATGGGGCAATGACGGAATCAGTGCTCCGCCCTTGATTTGTGTTGTTGGGTCTGCAAGTTCAGTTGAGCATACATGAAGGCGCGGCTGTCTAACATAAGTTCTAGTACTTGCTTACCAGAGTTTTTTGCACAGTTACTTAGTGCGGGTGGAAAAGCGAGTCCTCTGTTACGCAAGTAAAAATGCGGCGTGAAGCGGAACCTAACGCGGGAAAAAATTTTGCAGTAATGGAAAAAACATAGCAACTGGTTAGTGGGCACAGTAGGCCTGTGGCTAAGATTGCGTCATCATTATCTGCCGATGCAATAGATCGTTTACGCGTACGTGGAGTGTTCCTTTGTCGCATGCTCGCGATTGTCGTAGCCTGCCGAAGCCGCACCCTTGGCCCAGGCTGGATTCCATTTGACGTGCGTCTTATCCATGCGGGCCTCGAATGCATTCAAATCCTCGCGAGTCGCTCGGCTTGCGCGGCGATATGCGACCTTATTGATGATCGTCGCCACGCCCGGGATTTGGAGCTTCTCCAGCAATCGCGAAGCACGAATCAACTGCGCCTTGGTGGTTGTTCCTGCTTCTGCGATGAGGATGGTCACGTCTGCAAACCGGGCCAGGTATTCTGTTTCCGCAGAGATCAGGATGGGTGTGGTATCGATCAAAACTACATCGTAGTCCGTGGTCAGGTCTTTGAAAGCCTGATCCATAAAGTTGGTAAGCGGCGGCACCTTGGCTGAGAACGGTTGAGCGAGGACGGCCGTTGACCACTTCTCCGTATCCGGCCTTGCGGGGGGCATGCCGCCCATTCCACGGTGCGCCGAGTGGTCGATGTTCAGCGTGATATAGGCCACTGGAGGAGTAGCTCCGGAGGCATCGATGGTCAAAGTCTTGCGGCCTAACTTAGCCAATGTGCTACCCAGGCTTTCTACGATCGATGTCGTGCCCGCACCCGCGTTGACTGAGGTAAGCACGATGGTATGCACGCTTGCGGTGCGGGCAGCCTGATCGATACCCGCTGCCAGGCGCAGGGCACATTCATCGAGGACCTGCATCGTTACATCCTTGTCGTGGAAGAGCATGCCGATCGGTGAAAATCCCAAAACCTCCTCGATGTCGTTTCCGGAATGGACGCGGGGATCCAGGAAGTCGATCAGAACGACACTACCGACGCCTGCTATCAGAGCAACGGGAAGCAGCAGGCCGAGAATCATCGTACTGCTGCTATGCAACGGTGCGGTGGGTGTTCGTGCGGGAGAGAACATGTGTACAGAGCCGGGGGACTTGCTCTCAAGCTCCAGGTTCCGCGTGCGCTCATCCAGAGTGGCATATCTAGCTTGCAGCGCGGTGATTTCGGCCTTGAGCACCTGGGCGCGCTGAAAACTCGGCGCTGCATGGGTTGCCTGGTGTGTATTAGCCTGCAGATCCGAAGTTAGTTTAGCCTCCACGGTGGTAGCTCGCTCAAGATCAGTACGCAGCTTCTGTTCCAGGGTCGCCGCTGCATGGCTGCGAAGGCTGGTCTGCATCTGCTGCAAAGCGGTTTCGATCTGGGCGAGCTGTTCTTCCGTTGTCCTGCGCAGAGGATGATTCGGCGTCATCCCTGCAAGCTGGTCCAGGAGCAGTGCGCGTTTTTGACTGAGAGAAGACTTGAGCGCCAGCAAGCTCGGGTCCGAAGCGATGATTTCGTCAGCAGCAGAGTTGAGGGCGGTGCCTGGTGCATCCGCACCCCCGCTCTCTAAAGCGGAGAGTTGTGCCTCCGCCTGAATTCGCTGTTCGTGCGCCGCGGTCAGGTCGGTTCGCAGCTTCGACACTTGGGCATCGATCTGGTCCGTAGCATCCGATGAGATCACGGCGACACCAAGGGACTGGCTTATCTGTGTTTGCTCATGGAGCTTGTCCTTCAGCTCATTCTGTACTTCGGTGCGTGCCTGGCGCAGAGAATCCAGGCGCTCGTCCCGGCCGTAGAATTCTTCTCCTTTTATGCCCTCCAGGTAGCTCTCGGTGACCGCGTTGACGATTTCAGCCAGGTGCGTTGGGTCGGTGCCGAGCAGAGTAATCTGCACCTGGTAGCTCTGGCCGTCGCGTTTAACGTTTAGGTTGTGCTGAAGCCGGTCGACCGCGGATTCGAGGCTTTCTCCCGGAGCCTGCCACACCGCCGGCTTAAGCTTGCCAATCGCATCGACGAGCACGTTATATTTCGTAACCGAGTGCACCTGCTCCTCGATATACGAATCGTAAGGGTATTCCTGTTCCTGATTGGTGACCAGGGTGGCATGGAAGTTGGGCGACACATAGACCACGCTAGTGGCTTCGTACATAGCACGATGCCGAACCGCTAACGCCACCCCCAGGCCCAGCGTCAACAGCGTGATCAGGGTCGCCGTCATTTTGTGAAGCCGCAAACTTCGCGGCACGTCGATTCTCGACCCCCAGTCAAAGGAGGCCGTGGAAGGTTGAGACGGTTGCGATTGGCTGTAATTCTTAATATGCATTTACGAGGACCTTGGCAATCGATTTGGGGAGACGTGTCGCTTGTTCTTCAGCCTCAATGTCAATCGGCAAAAAAAGAGAGGACCATCGGATCAGGGGGCGACTGCAGCCATTACGCCCATGGTTGCAACTGGGCTTAATCGCTGAATGACGTAAGTCGACTTGAAAAAACCGCTCTGCGGTACAAAGACTACGTCTCCCGCGTGCAACTTGACCTCGTCGGTCCCTTTAAGAGTGAGCAGGCTCTTGAAAGGGATCGTCACCGTCTTCCCGGTTGAGGGCTGGATGACCTGGATATTCGCGGCCGCCCCCTCGGCCAAACCTCCCGCCTCCGCCAGAATCGAGGCCAGAGTGGATTCGGGGGTGAGAGCAATAGCGCCGGCATGCATCACGCTCCCCAGTACCGAGACGAAAACTTCCTGCTGGGCGGGAACGAAGACGATGTCATTTCTTCGTAGCCGCAGGTCGGCCATTGAGTTGCCAGTCTGCAACAACTGCTTCAGATCGATCCACACCACCTGATCGTTGCCACGGTAGATCGCGCAGCGCTCCGGGATTCCATCGCGCACGGCGGCTGCCCCGTTGTTCGGTCCAGTGCCTGTGGAGGCATTTGCCAGCAGCCCGCCCCTTGCAATCACGTCCAGCAGGGTGGGCGTATTGTCGAAGTAGAGCACTCCTGGGTGCTGCACGCTTCCAATAATGACGATCCGGTTGGAACCGTATTTGTCTATGTTAACGGTCACAGTGAGGTCCTTGTAGTAGGGCGACAAAGCCTCTACCACCAATTTAGCGACCTCGTTCCGGTTCTTGTCCGCGACGTTAAGAGCGCCAGCCAGCGACAGCGTGATACGACCATCGGGACCAACAATTTTCTTGCCGCCCAACTCCGGCCGGCCGGGGAAATCCAGGCTGATCTCATCCCCCGGGCCCAGTGCGTACTCCTCGTTCTCTGCCGGCTCAAAATTTTGCAAAGCCTTCATCGGACTTACCTTCAGTTGCGGGTTGCTGGCAGCCGGATCGCTTGCCGTACTTGTTTGTGCGAGGACCATGTTCGCGTTCACGGACAAAAGCAGCCCCGCAAAGAGCAACCCCACCGGAAGCATTTTCTTTTTCATGAGATCTCCAAAGAACTTCTGATCCGTAGTGCATGTTCCATCGCATCGGCGGTGTGATCCTCCGCCGTGGCGTCTAGTACAACCTTTTGAATCGTCGGCTGACGTTCGGTTCGCACCCATGCCGCATTTGGACGGGAACTGCGCAGAATTCTGGGCAGTATGCTTAGTTTCCAAAGTATGTAACCAGGTACGCGAGCCAGGATGCAAAGATCGCCGGTAAAGTCGTTTCCCATCCGTGCTGCAGCCAGAACGTGGCACCCCAGGATTGTCGCTGCCACCAAGGCGTAAACGCGCAGCCATTCTAACGGCAGACACAGGGCGAACAATAGCAGGAAACTTACATATCCGATAGGCAGTGACATCAAGTCCAACAGCGGCTCCACCATGCGTACTCGACCACGCATCAGTTGCCGGAGAAGAGGTCCGAGCCAAGTCACAGCGGCATTGGCTCGTCCGCCTTCCCATCGTGAACGCTGCGTGGCTTCGCCCTCTTTTGAGGGCGGCAGTCCTGACCAGACTTTCGCCTCGTTGAGAAACTGAACCTTCCTACCAGATAACACCAGGCGGATGTGGTATTCAAGGTCTTCAACAACGGAAAGAGAATTGTAGGGGTTTTGCGTGAGTACTGCTTGCCGGATGGCAAAGCCATTGCCCAGGATACCTGCTGAAAGGCCAAGCCGATTTCGGCCGATAGGTCGAATTACGTTAAAGCCGCGAAATGCGAGCGCGGTTAGCCTGGTCGCCGGCCGCTTCGAAGAACTGTCCATCTCATATCTGCATTGCACGGCCTCGGCCCCGCTGGCCAAGGCTTCGCTGACGAGCCCGACGAGATTGCTCGAGACCGTTGAGTCCGCATCGACCACGAGAGTCGCATCCAGACCTTGCGAGGCCGCATACTCGAACCCGCGTGCCAGCGCAGAACCCTTGCCCCGCGCTTGGGGGTTGTTGAAGGTGACGACCTCCGCTCCGGCCTTCGCTGCACGATCCGCGGTGCGATCTGAGCAATTGTGCGCGACGGCAATGATCCGTGTCTTAGAGCCGGCCGCCGAAACCCGCAGGCTCTCGACGCAAGACCCAATCAACGCTTCCTCGTTGTGAGCGGGGATGATCACCGCCAAGCGGATGGGTGGGCACGCTGCGACGGCGGAGCCGCGGCGATTGTGCTTAGGTAAGCGAGAGGCGAGCGTCAGAACCGCCAGTTCCATAACCAACGGCAGCGTAAGCAGAAGGAGAGCCACTCCCAGGACTTCAAAGACGTAGGCCATTATGAGCATAGCGTGAAATCCAAAGTCTCCTAATTCTCGAGGCGCTAGCGTGTCGCCGAACTTCTGGTGTGGGGGTGACTAGAAGCGACTCTGGCGGATTGGCTGAGATACACGATTCTCCTGCACAAGTCCTTCAGCAATTCCACCTGGACATGAACGTCGGGCGAATTGTGAGTAAACGTCTGGACGGAGATGCCTCCAGAAAATAACTGGTTCTCCGCTTTCTTGATCCGGTAAAGGGCATCACTAACGCTCGACGTGCTGACGAAATAGTGACTCATGCGCGCAGCACGCAGCACTCTCAGGCCATGCGGGGGCATAGCCGCCAGCCAGAGCTCGCGCTTCCGGCGCTTCATCATCTTGGCTAAATGGACAAGCAAGCCAACGGAATCGAGACCAAAGTAGGCGGTCTGAGCTAGATCGAGAACGATATGGTGATCTTCCCGACAGGCGCGCTCAAGCTGTCCTTCAAGTTCGCTGAGCAGCGACCCCTTAAAGTTGCCACGGATAGAAATGACCGAAGAATTGTCCTGCTGGTAGGTTTGCACCGCCGATGCGACTTTCCTGGGCTGGATGGCGTTGGCTGCCATCTGCAGCGGCAGATGGCGCGCCAATCCATAGGCGTCCACTAAGTAGCGTTGTGTCAGGCGCCGCGGTTCGTGCGCGGCACGATACAGCCATTCCAACCCAGCAGTTTGCATCCAGACGGGAGCCCGCGAGACTTCACCCGCGAGAAAATCCAACGACGCTCCGACCCCCATGCACAGCGGAACTTTTAGCCGGTGACGATGCATGGAAAGCCACTGCTCTTGCTTGGGGTGTCCCATTGCAACCAGCAGGATGTCTGGTTGAGCGCGCTCTATGCGGCGCAAAATCGTCTCATGATCCATTTCCGCCAGCGGCGAGACGGGAGGGCAGTGGCGGCCAACGATGCGGAGTTTCGGAAAACGCTTCTTGAGTACTTCGGAAGCCCGGCGGGAGCTCCTCTCACTTGCGCCCAGTAGATAAATTCCATAGCGCCGCTTGGACGCGAGTTCCGCTAAACGGGGAATCAGGTCGACCCCCGAGACACGCTCCTTGAGCTTGGACCCCATCAGCCGCGACGCCCACACAATGGGCATGCCATCGGGAACGACCAAGTCGCACGAGCAAAGCATCTCCTGCAGCGATCGATCGTGGATGGCATTGACGATGAAGTCTACGTTCGCCGTAGCCACCTGGTGGAAGCCCTGTTCTTCGATCTTCTCTTCGATCAGATCCATGGCTTCGTGCATGGTGACATTGTCGAAGGGCACACCCAAAACTGCCACTGACCTGCGATTCCGATAAGACATTTACGCGCACTCCGTCGTTTACTGTGCAAGGGTTGAGAAGGGAAAAGTGGGGTTCTTGAATCCACGAGGCTTCGCCCCCGGTCAGTCCCGTGGAAATCAGGACACTGCCCGCTCGGTTCTTTTGGACTATCTCGCAGTGGTCGTTGAGTTCGTTATCGCAAAAAAGCAATGCTTCAATTCTGGTTAAGCGGCAGATCTACAAAGCAAGCCCGTGGTTACTTTTCTTTTGTCTCACGGTGCGCACATCGGGGGGATGTTCGCTTAACAGCAATTTGTTGGCCAAAATCCGTAAGCACAAAAAATCAAGAATTCTCTTCAATTCGAAATACGGGCCGAGTTTTCCTCCGCCAAAATTCCGAAAGTTAAGTAAGTGTTCCAACTCTTACTCACTCTTCAGTTGCGGCGAATGAGTCCGTCGCTAGTAACGAACACTCCGGCTCTCAAAGGTAACCGAAACAAAACTCTGGTAAGTGCGGAACAGAATAATGAGTAGCTTTCTGTCGCTGGGTATACTATGTGGCCACCCCATGACTTGTCGCCACGAGGGGTATTCCTCAAGGTCGAAGACAGACCTGGGGCCCATTTAAACGTTATCTACTGTTTTTCTGCCCAAGTCTTGTTGCAGAACGCAAACTCATCGATACAGTCACCCAAGAGAGATCAAGCGCCATGCGGCTGTTCTCCGCTAAGAGGAAAGATGATCCGCAAAGTTTTGTTGGTCAGTGATGCGCCGGAGTCTCACGGCCAGTTGCTGCGGAACCTGGCAGCTTCCGGGTTCCAAGTGGTGCCGCAGTCGACGCTCGGAGCAGCAATTTCGGTGCTACGCGATGCAGAAGGTGCTGCATTGGCGATGGTCCTGGATGGGCCCGCGTTCACCGCAGGCGACGCTGAAGTGCTGGCTGGTCTGAGTGTTCAGCATCCTCAGGTGCGCATGATGGTTTTTATTTCGGGGGGACTGCAGGAACAGACGCTCTATCGACTCAAGAGCTGTCGCCAGATTCGCATCTATAGCACACCGCTCGGAGACAGGACTTCGTCAGGGTTGATCCTGAAGGAATTGACAGAGGCGATTGCGCCCGGCGCGTCGTCCGAAGCCACGCTGACGGAAGCAATGGCGCAAGGCAATCGGTCCCCGGCCTTCGAGCACGGAGAGGCGGGGCGCGAGCAAGAGCTGGTCAGTCGCCAGGGCCTACGTGATCCTCTCTATGCTGACGAGTTCTTGCGTCGGGTGGGCCGGTCCGATGTTCCAGTCCTGCTACATGGTGAAACCGGGGCCGGCAAGGAGGTCATGGCGAGAAAACTATGGGCCTACTCCAATCGGGTCGGCAAACCTTTCTTGAAATTGAATTGCGCGGCGCTGCCTTCTGAGCTGATAGAAAGCGAGCTTTTCGGTTACGAAAAGGGTGCATTTACCGGCGCGATGGTTGATAAGCCGGGGAAGTTTGAGCTGGCGCAGGATGGAACCATCTTGCTTGACGAAATCGGGGACATGGATACGCGTCTCCAGGCCAAGCTCTTGCAGGTGTTGCAGGATGGTGAGATCCAACCGCTGGGCAGCAGCCGCGTTATCAACGTAAATGTCCGCATCATGGCGGCAACTCACCGTGACCTGCACGCGGCCATCGCCCAGGGTACTTTTCGTGATGATCTCTACTATCGGCTTGGGGTGATCAACATTACCATTCCGCCGTTGCGCGAACGCCGCGACGAGATCATTCCTCTCGCAGAAAAACTGCTCTTGCGCCATGTTGGCCCTGGCTGCTCTGCTCCCACGATTCCTGAGATGCTCAGGCGGGCGATGCTCGCCCATTACTGGCCCGGCAATGTGCGCGAACTGGAAAACGTGATGCGACGCTTTCTCGTGTATCAGGATGCCAGCCTCCTCGCGGCCGAATTGACTGAAGCCTCCGATCCACCAAAGCTTCGGCTGGCGCTGGCAAAAACTCCGGCGCCCTCTCGGCCTCCGGTGAACGGTGGCCGTGTGAGCTTCGACCATTTCGCTGAAATCTCCCGCACGGCCGAATCCAAGCTGCTGCTCGAAACCCTTGAGTCGGTTCGCTGGAATAGACGCCAAGCAGCATTACAGCTGAATATCGACTACAAGGCGCTGCTTTATAAGCTGCAGAAACATGGCATCGTAGAGAGCAAAGCGAAGCGAAGAGAAGTGAGCGCGTGATTTTACGTTCATCGATCTTGCATCATAAATAGGGCTTCCGACTTAGGCTATGTTTGCGCTTTCCATCGTGATTATCGGCCGGAATGAAGGCGAACGCCTGACTCGTTGCCTGCAGTCAGTAGACCTCATGCGGGGCGTGGACGGTAAGGCGGAATTAATCTACGTTGATTCCGCCTCAACCGACGAAAGTCCAGAGGCCGCCGGCAATTCCGGAGCCGACGTCATCGTTCTTCATGGAGGAATCCAGACCGCCGCGCGGGCCCGGAACGCAGGGTGGGAGAGAGCGTCTGCGCCTTACATCCTCTTTCTTGACGGCGACACGATCCTTAATCCGCATTTCGTACAGATTGCTCTCAAGGTCCTTGAATCCAATCAGAGCATTGCCGCCGTATGGGGGCATCGCAGAGAACTCTACCCGGAGCGTTCGATCTACAACCGCGTTCTAGACCTTGACTGGATCTATCCTGCCGGGGATACAGACTTTTGCGGTGGAGATGTTCTGATGCGTCGCAGCGTTCTCGTTGAGGCCGAAGGATACGATCCCGGCCTCCCTGCCGGCGAAGAGCCAGAACTCTGCCGCCGTTTGCGGGCGCGAGGTTACCGCATCGTACATATCGACGCACCGATGACCCGCCACGATCTCGATATGACTCGATTCAGCCAATACTGGCGACGAGCCATGCGGGCCGGTTATGCCTACGCTGAAGTCGCCAACCGCTTCCGTGGGAGTGCGGACCCGATGTGGTCGCAGGAAAGTAGAAGGAATCTGCGCAGCGGATGCTTCTGGATCGCTTCCCTCGCAGTGAGTTTCCTGTTATTGGCCTTCAGGAGCCTTTGGATCCTGCCCTGGTTCGCGCTGCTGGTCGCCTTGCCGACTCGTTCAGCCTGGAAGGCGCGCTGGAGAGCGCCGGGCCAAAAGAGTTTGCTCATGCTCTACGGGTGGCATTCTCAGTTGCAACAGATACCCATATTGGTTGGACAGCTGAGATATTTCCGTGACCGGCACTCAGGCAAACGACGAACTCAAATCCAATATAAGGAAGAAGCCAGCGCCTGACCTTGGTCTACCCTCGCACCCAGGTTGAGCGTAGTGCAGTGAACGCTGAGGTTTGCGTCTAGAGATAGACTCCAACGAGTCTTGTCCAAATTGGCTCTTTTTAAAAGGTCGATTTGGACAGCACTTGCTGAAAAATAAATCAGCTATCGGGTGTATCGAAATCAGTCCCGAAGAGCCTGCCCTGAGCTTGTCGAAGGGGACGGCGGAGAATCAATCTTGTCCAAATTAGCCTTTTTTCGACTCTGTCCAACCATGCCAAGGTGCGCCACCACCCTCGACTTTGTCATCCCGAGCGTACTCCGGATTTCCTACTACACGGCGCCAGTCAACGGCCACGTATGCGGCTTTCGGTAGAGAAAGCCGCACGGGATTTATCGACACCACGAAGCCTGACAGGAAATCCGGAGGTAGCCGAGGGACCTGCTGTGCGCCCTTCCCCCTAACAACTCCCTGCGTGCTGTCCATCCCCTCCACGAATGCCAAGGTGATGGACGGAACCACTGCCACCGCAACCAACTCGATTTCGCTTGTCCACGTTCTCTTCCACGCATTCAGCAAGTTGCGCCGTCCAGAACGCCATTTGCGCGCTCATTTAGACAGCTCTGGCTGAAAGTAGCCCAGGACGCCAGTCCCGGGGAGCCTTGGACCGCACGTGAAGTTAGCAGGCAATCTTCATTCATTAGCATTTGGACAGCCCTGGATGCCGCCCGTCTAGCAACCAGTGCCGCGCAGAACAACCTCCGCGGTTCGGAGTAGGATCTTCAAGTCCAACCACAAACTCCAATTCTCGACATACGCCAAATCGAGAGCGACATAGCGATTGAACGATGGGTCCTGGCGCGCGTGAACTTGCCAGAGGCCGGTGATACCCGGCAATACTTCAAGCCGGCGAAAGTGTTCCAGTTCGTACTGTCCAACCTCGTTTGCCAGTGGCGGCCGGGGGCCAACAAGGCTCATATCGCCGCGCAAGACGTTAAAGAGCTGGGGAAGTTCATCGAGACTGAACTTCCGCAGAAATCGGCCTAACTTCGTCAGACGAGGGTCTTTCTTGATCTTGAAGAGAATTCCATCGCGCTCGTTCAAGGCTGCGAGGGTCGGCCTAAGCTGGTCTGCGTTGGCAACCATGGTACGGAACTTGCAGCAGGGAAAGACGCGTCCTTTTTTCCCAATGCGATGAGAAACGTAGAATACCGGCCCGGGTGAATCCAGTTTGATCAGGAGCGGGATGACGAGGAGGGTCGGCAAAAGCGCAACCATGCAAAACGAAGCGAGGCCGAAATCACAAGCCCTCTTCAATAAGTGGCCGATTAGTTTTCCGTTCCGGCGATGAAGAGCCACCACGGGTAAGTTGCCCAGATAGTCGACGGGAGCGTCGGGTGTGAGCTCATCGTAGAAGCCTGGGATTACGAGTACCTCGATATCCAGCTGCCGCCCTAACCCCATGAGTTCGATCATTACCTGCGTCGGACAGCGTTCCGCGATGATGATTTCGTCGATAAAGTATTGTCGTGCGAGGACGGTCGTCCGTGTCAAATCCCCCAGCACAAACTCCTCGGCTTCCAGATTAGAACTGCCGTTCGAGGTCTCGACAAACCCTTTGAACACGCGGCCGAGATGGCTGAATCTGGTGATCTGCTTGCGCACGGCATTTCCCATGTGACCGGAGCCCACGACCAGCACATTCCGCGTATTGATGCCGCGAGCATACTTTCGGTAGAGGGACCAGCGCCAAAATGCCCGGAGCGCGCAGACAAAGACGGTAGTAAGCACAATAAAGTAGGCAACGAAGACGCGCGAGATGGTGCTGTTGTGCATTAAGTACAAGCCGCCACACAGCAACAAACCCGTAACGAAGCAAGCCTGAACCGTTTTCCGTTGCTCGTTCAAGGAGCCCTGGGCCTGGAGCGGACCGTAAAGACCATCGTGCCGGTTGATGATCAGAAGCGCCGCGACAAAAAACACCAGGTATCCGGGATGAATGGGAAATTCGCCCCCGGCCCAAAGCGTTGGGTGCCGGTGAAGCCATTCCGTTGGAGACAGGTCGAAGCGAAAGACAGATGCCAGGCAGAGGGCGAGAAGTACGGCCAGTACATCCTCCGCCATCATGATCGCCGCATCCAGTGCGGCCTGGCTGGGCGACCTGCGGCGCGCGATCGAGGGCCCGAATTCCGCCGGAGCCGTGTACCCGGCTCTTATGGGCTTAGAAACAGATTCGGATGCTGCCATGCTGATCTCTCTTAGGCGAAAAACGCGCCGTCGGCTTCACGCCGCGACTGTGTGGGGAGCGGAGTTCCCGGATTTGTTTGCGATGAATAAAAAGAAAGATAGAGGAACAAAAGCTCTGCAGCGTCCAATTGGTTCAGGTCGCGATACTGCGCTCCTGAGCTGCGCTCCGTCCGACGTGGGGGATCTGATTGCGACGACATGGCCTCATCGATTCACCCTGGGGCGTGCGGGAAACATTGCTGTCCGGACCCAGGTACCGAACAGATCAACAACGATGTGGTTTGACTGGAGGGTCTATTCGTTTCATTTGCCGGAACGGAAACTCAAATTTGTTCCGTTCACGCCTAATGTATGCCGTGTCCATTAATCTGCAACGAGAAGACAGGTGCCAATAGCAGGTGAAAAACAGTCTTTCGGGGTAGCGCTCTAGTGTGTTTCCAAAGCCCCTAGGCGCCGTGTTTTTTCTAAGAAGAGGAAACTCCTCTGCCAATTCCAGAAGTCTATCGAGAATTGAAGGGAATACTAGCTCATTTTGGTAATGCCGGCGCTGTGTGCTGGGAGTACTTTCGCGTGTCTCAACTCGTGATAGCTTAGGAGGGTTATCAAGGAGTAGCTTGTCGCACTTACTCGGATAAGTGGAAACGTTACGGAAAAAAAGGATAATAAGTTGAATTTTTTTGCATTAGATTTAGTGCGTCGTGTCTTAAAGTGTTCACGGCTTAGCTTGAGTGATCCGATGGCGGGCTCGCGAAAGTGCCCTCGAGTGCATACCGGCTAGCGAAAAGCGAAGTGGTTGATACGGAGCGGGAGGTTACCGAATGTGGAAAACATGGGACCTTTGGATGTGTTTAGCGGAAAAAGGTTCAGGGTTGGCTGCGAGCTTATGTATATACTTTGGATCGCCACACCATCATCGATGGCGAACAACGTGGTGGCAGTTTTCAAACCGCGAGTTTTACCCGGGTCTCGTTGATAAGTTCCGCTTGGAACCTTGTGTTCCTGTGGTCTGCAGTTATGCTCTGCCATTCGTGGCGTTCTCTAGCCTGATTCTGATTGTGACCGAAATCCTCGTTCTCTCGGAAGAGAGACGCAGTATCATCACCCAACGTTTACTTGACGGTAGATTCTTCCATGACGAATTTGCTTCGTACGCACCTTTCGTGGTCTGTCGGCAATCCCGATAGCTCAGCGACAGCATGCGCAGGAGAAGCTGTTGCAGACGCCCGGGCCACAGCGCGCCTCGGAGACGAACTGCTTCGCCACTTGCCCGCAGATCGCCGGTCCAGCACGGCATCCATTTCGCTGGCCGAGGCGGCCTACAAGATAACTGGAGATCGGCTGGATCGCCTTTTCCAGGCTTGCGCTGCGCTCGCAGCAGGCAGGGACATATTCTTTCTAACCACCTTTGCTACTCTGCTGGCCCGCCTTGCCGGGCAGGAGGCCGTGACCCTGCGAAGTTGCGGAGGTGATCCCACGATCCTGGCTCTCGCTTTCGAACCCGAGACGTCGTTCCGCGGGCTGCTGAGCGCGATGAAAAATGCGCCCAACTTTACTTCAGATCCGCCTTGCGCGGTGGAGTTTGTCTTCGCGTCGTCGCGGGTCTCCTTCGCCGACATTCCCGACCATGGCTTGCGTATGGCGGTCCACTGCACTGACAGCGAGACGCATGTTCGTCTGGCCAGCACCACGGGTCTATGGGATCAGACCGTTCTCCGTCTATGGCTGCGTTATTTTGACCATCTGCTCGCCGCTGCCGCCGCTGCGCCTGATATTCCCTGGAAGACGTTGCCATTGCTCGATGCCGGCGATGTTCAGGAGTTTTACCTCGCTTTGAACGATACCGCGGCTGCATTCCCCACGGATGTATGCGTGCATGAGCTGGTCATGCGGCGGGTTGAACAGACGCCGGATGCCCCGGCGATTGCTTCGGAATCGCAGTCCTTCACCTATCGAGAGCTGCATGAACGCAGCGACGCAATCGCGCGGCATCTGCAAGCGCTGGGCGCGGGTCCCGGCCGGGCCGTCGCGGTTTGCATGGAGCGAACCGCAGAACTTCCGGTGGCGCTGCTTGCCGTTCTTAAGGCCGGATCCTGTTACGTACCACTCGATTCGCAGGAATCGCGTCAACGTCTGCTGACCATTCTTGAGGAATGCCGGCCTGTCGCCTTGATCGTGGATAGATCGATCGTGGACAGATCGTTTTCTGTCATAAGCGACGGCGACACGATCCCCCTCGTATATCTGGATAATATCCCTGAGTCCTCCGTCGTTCTTAATTGCCGGGCGTCTGGTCTTACTCCTAGCCACCACGCGTACATGATCTACACTTCGGGCACGACGGGTAAACCCAAGGGAGTGATGATCCGGCATCGTGCGTTCGCCAACCTGCTGCATGCCGCGATGCGCGACCCTGGCTTCACCCCGCTCGATCGCTTGCTCGCCGTCTCGCCCATCTCCTTCGACATTGCCACCATGGAGATGTTTCTGCCCCTGGTAGCCGGAGGCACTTTGGTGGTTGGCGATCGTTTTATCGCGGCCGACCCGTTACGGCTGGCCGCGACGATCAAGAGATTGGATATCACCGTCCAGCAAGCTACACCCATCACCTGGCGCCTGCTGGTTGCTTCCGGCTGGGAAGGCAAACACGACCTTAAGGTAATTACCGGAGGAGAGGCGCTACCCCGCGACCTGGCGAATCAGCTGGTGGGCCTGGTTGCAGAGCTTTGGAATTGCTATGGTCCTACCGAAACCACGATCTGGTCAGGGGCCTTACGGATCCAATCCGAAGAAGGCGTGGTCCCGGTCGGGCCGCCAATTGCCAATACAAAGTTTTACCTGCTCGACGAGAGCGGACGGCTCCTTCCTCCCGGAGTGCCTGGTGAGCTTCATATCGGGGGGATCGGCGTTGGCGCAGGGTATTTGGAACGCCCCGAGCTCACCAGGCAGAGGTTTTTGCCTGACCCGTTTGCAGCCACGCCGGGCTCACATATGTTCAGAACCGGTGACCTCGTTCGGTTGATCAATGGGAACGAGTTTGAATTCTTCGGACGCCTCGATCAACAAGTAAAGCTGCGTGGCTACCGCATTGAACTAGGCGAGATCGAGTCAGTCTTGCGCACGTGTCCCGGTATCGTGGACGCGGTCGCCGCTCTGTGCCAAAGCGGACCAGGCGAACCCTATCTGGTTGCCTATGTCACGGTCAGCCATGAGCATCCCGATCTGCGCCAGGTGCGCGACGGCCTGGCGCAATTATTGCCTTCTTACATGGTGCCCAATCGCTTTGTAGTGATGGAGGCGATGCCCCTTACCAGCCACGGTAAGATCGACCGTAAGGCTTTGCCCGCACCCGAGTCCGTTTCGATTGAGCTCCCCCTCTATCACCAGCCAGAGGGGGCAAAGCCGCAAACGGAATTAGAAGAAAAGCTGCTCGATATCTTCCGCGAAGTCCTTAATACGCATGAGTTCGGAGTGACCGACAGTTTTTTTGATTACGGTGGTTATTCGCTGCTGACTGTCAACCTGTTTACCCGGATCAATCGCGCTCTGAACCTTAGCCTGCCTATCAGCTTGGTGTTTGACGCGCCTACAGTCCGGGCGCTTGCGGAAATCATCAATCATGATCAGTCGTTGTCGATGATTGTACCCATTCGCCCTCGGGGAACAGTGGCGCCCTTCTTCGTCGTCCATTCCTACCTGCTTTATGGCGTGTTGCCCAGGATTGTCGAGCCGGATCGCCCCGTATATGGTGTGCGCGAATTGCTCGGCATAGCTGAGCCGCAAACCGTCGTGGACCGGGCGGCGACCTATGTGAACGAGATTCTCAGAGTCTGCCCGGAAGGTCCAGTAGCGTTGGCGGGCTGGTGTGCCGCAGCTTCCTTGACAGTCGAAATTGCGCGGCAACTCCACGCGCTTGATCATCAGGTCGAACTGGTAGCTCTCTTTGACGCTGAGCGTCCCGGTTATCGACCGGTAATCCGCGGCTATTGGTACTTCAGGCTGATCGCCAGTTTGAAGTTTCACTTTCACCGCTTCAGTGGTGAATTCAAGAAGAAGAAGCTGATTTATTTGCGCTCTATTTTCCGCCATTGTTGGGACCGGGTGGTGGAGTCGCTCTTCATGCATAACCGCCCGCTGGTACTACGCTTGCAGCGGCTCTTTGGATTTCCCCTGCCCGACGCGGTTTTCAACAATACGTGGGCCCGTGTGGCCGCAATACAAAACTATGCGCCAGCCAGCTATCCCGGAAAAGTTTGGTTGTTCCGCGCTCTCGATGTCCCGCGGCTTCCCGAGACCGATGAGACTTTAGGTTGGAAAGAGATTGTGGACGGCGGGGTCGAAGTGATCTTTGTGGGCGGTGACCATGAATCCATGTTTCGCGATCCCCACGTCGAATTCCTCAGCCAGCGTTTGCGTCAGGCGCTTCAATCGGGAGTTTGAGCTCGATTTCCTGCCCCTCCGATGGCGGGGCGACGATGCGGTTGTCAATCGGTAGTTCGTTCAAATGTTCCGCGGCCCACTTGGCGGCCAGACCATTCAGAGGACTTCGCGTGTTGTACTCCTGATACGCGATCATTCTGCCTATCCGTACCACGAGGTCATCCAGTCCCTCGGACGCCGCCCAAAAATCGCCGATGCATACAGTGGAATCATCGAAGTTGGGATGAAAGACCGGGGTCAGCATGCGGCATTGCGGGGCACGGCGCGGATACTCCAGTGACAGGTTCACTTCCAACACGTGCGAGTCCCGCTCCAGGATTTCCCCGGCCGCGTCCACATACAAGCCCTTTAATGAATAGACGAAGCGGTAGTGTTCCGGCGGCAAACCGGCCGAGGCACTTATCTGGATCAGTGGCCAATTGGCGAAGCGTCTGCTCAATAGCTCGTAATCTATCTTCAACCTGCGCGTGCGCGGCGACGCCATGCTGCATTCCTCTTTCTATTGTGCCGCAAGGTTTCTCGCTACGGTGAAGATACCGATCAGCACCAGGGATAGCTTAAGTAACGAGTCGGGAATCGTGGGCCAGAGAAAAGGCGTCGCCTTCATAGCCCGCCAGTACGTCAGCGCCAGGAAGACAGCGGCAAACGGAAAAAAGATGACCACCATCGCATTCCAATGCATGGCCTCGTTCAGTCGGCCGTGCAGCAGAGCCGCGATTGCGCGTGTTCCGCCACAACCCGGACAGAAGAGGTGCAGCCAGAAGAAGATGGGGCAGCGCGGATAAAAGCGCGAGCTTACGGGAGGAAAACGCAGAACGACGCCGGCAGCGGCCGCGACCGCAAAGGCAACGAGATTGGCAAGCCATCGGCGTGTGTTGACACTCATGCGGACAGGGGACCAAGGCGGGCGGCGTATTTGCGCCGCATGATGTCGTTGAAGTGATATTGGAAGTAGATATCGCCGAAGAAAAACGTCATGACCCCGCTGAGCGAAAGTCCCATCGGCTCGGCCGAGTTGTAGTGCTGCTCAAGAGAACTCCTCAGGCTGAATCTACCGATTAAAGTGAGAATGAAATATACGAGATTCATCGCTCCCGGGATCGAATTAGAGGAGTGGGTATAGGCTACTTCGAAGCTGGTAAAAAATATGGCCGCCAGAACGCAAATGCCGGCGATGTAATAGTAGAGAGCAGTGCTCTGGGGCGCGACCTTCTTCATCCATGCGGCCTGTACCAGGTTCCATACCGCGCTGAAGAGTCCACAGCTGAGTATGCTGAACAGGAGCACCAGTCCCCAATGCAAGTTGGGAGGATCAGGATAAATCGCAGCGTTGATGACGGGGCTAGCCGAAAACTGCGCTTGCGGCACAGAGATGGTGCCAATGATCTGCGAGACGGGCAGAGGTTCACTCATTCCCTCGCTACGCGCCAGGTCGGTCAGGAGGATCTCTCCTGAGGCTACATACCGTTGCAAGTCTGCGAGCGTATAAGGACCGTATTGCTGGCCGTCACGGGTGATGAAATAGTTCATACGCTCTCCAGGGCTAAGTTTGAATCAGGTTAAACGAAAGCGATCCCATCGTCATCGCGGTTGATCATACAAGCCTCAACGATCGCCCAAATCCAGCTGATGAACGACCCGGTAAAACACGAGAAAAGGGTGATGCAAAGCTGGATCACTGCCTTCTTCACATAGCCGGCGTAGAAGTTGTGGCCGCCGAAGGCACCCAAAAACACCGCGAGCAGAACGAAGACTACGCGGCTCTTGCGCGGTTCATAGCTATGGATGAGACCCGGAGGCGGTGGCGAATATCCAGCAAAGGTGGGGTAGCTTATTACCGGCACATGGCTAGTCTGAAATCCGATCGTCGCCGGCGGTGGAGGCGGTGCTCCCGCCGGCCGCGGTGGTGGCGGAGTTGGAGTGTGAGCCAAGGGCGCGGGTGGTGTAGGCGGCTGCGACAGGTTCAGGAACGAAGGTGGATGGGCCGATGGCGGGGGTTGTGGGTGAGTGCCGGATGTCAAATCCTGGTCGGATACGCTGATCTTCGGCTCTTCCGCGGGTGCCTGAGAGCAGCCGAAGACGGTGCAGCCGCCATTTTCCTGCAGGCAGTCGGCATGATGCTTCGTCTGGCACCCAGAGCAAGCGACGATTACATCGTCCTCTTCAAACGCGGTGCGACAGTAGGGACAGCTGGCGCCGTTCATCCGCGCTGCCTTTCCTGATAGCGGAAGGCGTACCGTCCCAACTGAATAATGGTGCCGTTTTCCAACACGCGAACGCCACGTACAGGCTGCCCCGCAATATACGCCGCGCCATTCGCAATGAGATGAACCTTCGACCCTTTCATTTCCAGCATCGCGTGCTGCGGCAGGATCTCCGGATCCTTGAAGAGATAGATGTCACAGCTCTGTGAACTGCCGATCGCCGTCTGTGGCTTGTACAGTATGAATTGCTTACCTGCCAGCGGCCCCGCGGTTACATAAATCCAACGGTCTTTCAGTGCGCTCTCAACCAGTCCCATGGCGATGCCGGTGGCCATGCCGAGCAGGCCGAAACCGACCGCGCGGCTGGTCGCGCCCCCGTGAGTGGCGAATGAGATGGGGTCGAAGATCGTACCGCCGACAGCTGCGCCGATGGCCCCGCCCAAGGCTCCGTAGCCGGTCTTCTTCATGGATTGGCCAATGATGCCGTAGACGACTCCACCGGCCGCTCCCAGCACCATCCAGGCAAATCCGCGCACGATCCACGCAGCGGGATTGTGAAAAGACTGAACGCCAGCCTGGACGGAGATGCTCAGCCCGATCGAATAGAAGACATTTGCAATTCCGTCGAAGAGGAAGCCCAGAACCACACCCAGTGGCAAAGCGAGTCCGCCCCGAATCAAGGCTTTCCTGGTTGATCGCTCGACGATGCTCTCCGCGACCGCAAAGCCGACGCACATCAGGGTAACCAGCAGCGGTATCATCCACACGTTGCCCCAGCCGTGCGCATTTCTCGGGCCGTCAACGAAGCCAGGTTCTGCAATTCCCCAGCCGGCGAGTGCGCCCAACAGGCCGGCAAAGCCTAAGTAGAACCATGCCTGTAGCAAAATGCTGCCTTTTTCATGAAGCAGTGCCGGAGCATCAGGCGTCGCGTTGATATTGCCGTAGCTCTTCGCGCCCGGGCTCGCGACCGCCGGTTGCTCGGCTGCAGAGACAAGCGCTGCAGGCTCAGACCTGGCCGCGTCTGCCAATTCTTCGAGGGTCACTCTCAGCGGCTGCTGCGGATCAGTCACTTGCTTCTCCCGGCGTTCGGGTTAGGTTGAGGTGTTGGTCCCTGCGGTCGCACCAGCATCGGCTCTCCGGTCAGAGGATTGATCGCAACCAGGTAAAACCGCGGAAAAAGAAAATAGGCGATGGCAAAGCCCAGCACCATCGCAGATAAATATTTCAGCGCAATGGTGCCCCAGCGAATCCATGTCGGTGGTGCGCCTGCAGGTATCGGTCTGGTTTCGGCCCCTTCCGCCAGCACGGACTCGATTTCCTTGGGCGTGCGCTCTACACCATCGCCATTGTTGTCGACGATGGAGAAGGAGGAGATGCGATGAATGTCCCCGTCGATCCAACCAAAGCAGCCCTCCTCGTCGGTATGCGGATCGTAGACCCACGCAACCTGGTCGGGAGAAGAGAAGAAGTTGCGCTGGATGAACATGTCGTGCTCAGAAAGAAAGACTCCAAAACCAGGATGGGAGTGGTACCAGCCAATGATTCGCTGGTCGGGATAGGATTCATCCTTGACGCGATAGATCGCCTCCCACGCGTCCTGGGTAAAGGTGACATGGGTACCGGCCTGGGCGGCATTCGATGCCTCGATGGAAGCGCGTACCTCAACCACGCCGTTGCGCTTATCGCCGATCAGTACGCCGCAGACTTCCGTTGTCATATGAGAACGCGCATGTTGCCGAATGCGTCGCGTTACCTCATTGTCGATCTCGAAGAGCGGTCCAACCGTCTCCCGTACGAGCTTGCTCATCGCCGCACCTCACTCAGGTTTGAAGCGGCGAGCGGACCTAACACCGCTACGGCATCGCCCGCAATGCAATAGGAGATCTCCGCTTCCGGCGAGCGAGCCGTGAAGATATCAAACTGTGGCAATCCGAGTTGATCAAGGCGACGCTGGCCCAGTTCCTGCTCTCCTCGATAGCCGGAAAGTGTTTGCACCAGGCGCATGTGGCCGTCGATTGGGCACCGGCCCTGATCGTATCGAATGGCCCCTACGGGCAGGAAACACTCTTCCTCCACGCCACACTTTGGGCAAACCAGCTTGTGAATGATGTCGCGGCTGAATTCGAGAACCACCTCATCCCCGTTCAACTCACTCACCGCCCTTTTGAGCAGCTGTTCCAACGTCAACGCATTTGAGGCTTCGTGGATCTCCACGATCTTATCCAGAACGTAATGACTGAGGCACTCCGGATTCTCGGTGTAGTCGACCACATACGATGTATGGTGCAGGCCCTCAAAAATGTAGCCTTTGCTAGCCAGGGTGGGCATTCCATGCAGCAGCTTAACCGCCTCCTGGACCTGAATGCCGCCGATGATCGACGAAATCGTGGGCGTAGTCGGGACCCTGCCTTCCGAAGTTGCTTCGTGCAGCAGCAAGTTACAAGACATGCGCCGATCCAGAATGGCCCAGTCTGTCTCCCCCAAAGTGCATTCATAACAGGGTGCCTTGCCGGGTAAGAACGCGCGAGCGACTCCGTTGATGCCTTCGATTGCTCCGTCGATCCACGGCCGGTTCGTCTTCCAGGCGGCGCGATTGATCCATAGCCGCGCTTCGCGGTTGTCGAGGCCCGCGAGAATGACATCAGCCCAGGCGAAGAGCCCGAGTCCGCAATCTTGCATAACGTTTGCGGTTAGTGGCTGCACCGTTGCCTCTGGCAGCAGCTCCCGGTAGGCGCGCGCAACCGTATCCGCCTTCGAGTGTCCTACGTCGGTCGAGCGGAACAAGATGGCTCGCGAAAGATTGGAAAGCTCAATCTGATCGAGATCGACAACGACCACATGGAGAAATCCGAGCAGAGCGAGATTTTTCAGGATTTCGTTGCCCAGGGCGCCGGCTCCGATCACCAACACCCGGGCCGTGCGAATCTTCTCCTGATCCCACCACGGGATCAAGCGCAGGCGGCTGTAGCGATCCTCGCTGTGGCCGGCGTCGACGCGAATCGTCTCTGGCGCCATGGGCTACCCGGCCGTGATCTCTGGCTGTAGCCGAAGGATGTCGCCATCGCGAACCGCCGCATCCGCCAGGGTTTGCGCATCCTGGATCTGCCGGCCGGAATTCTTATGGTGAAACTTGTAACTCAACGGCGCACCGTCAGGACCGTTGGCCGGCAACTGCAGTTTTTGTATCAGGACGGCGACAATTTTGTTGCAAGGCGCGTCGTCGGGTAACTCTGCCGGAACACGCTTATTCTCGGTTGAGTCGTACACCGTAACATTGATATAGGCCATGGATCAGTCCTGTAAGACTCCTTAGTTCTTTGCTTCCGACTCAGAATTCCGAGTGTTCTTGATGGCTGCCAGATACTGATCGAGCCTTTGTTGCCCATCGCCGCGAAAGGTCCAACTGGATCTTCGCATCAAGCCATCAGCCTTCGCTGCGAAGCTCAGATTTTCCGCATTCGCATCGCGATTGCGATCGAACTTGGAACTCACAATGCCAATCAGGTTGCCGCGGTGGTCGTACACCGGACCGCCGCTATTGCCCGGGCTGACAGCGGCGGAAATCTGCATTTCATCATCGCGCAGTCCCGAGATAATGCCCGTGCTGAGGGTATATCGCAGTCCCTCAGGGTGACCAATGACAAAAATCTCCGCGCCATCTCGGCCGACCGAGAGGGGTTGCACAAACTCGGCGGAGCCTGAGTGGCGGGCCATCCACACCAGGGCCAAATCCAATTGGGGTGCCTGTCCAACCACGTCAGCTTTTGCCCAAATACCAGCTTGGGTCGCCACCAGCACGTGTCCGGCGGAGTCACTGACGACATGATTCGCCGTGCCGAATAGATACCCATCCTTATCTGCATGCAGCAACACACCGGCGCCGAAAGAATTCGAGGCCACTTCCTGCCGGTTCCATAACTTCACCGCCGGCGAGACCACGATGACCAGGGGTTTAAGTTGGGCGGAGACATCAGCGCTGCTGAGGTCGGTCGATGACGGGAGCGTGGGAAACTGGCTCCTTTCATCCAACTCCGGGAGCCCCGTATTGACCAGCGCGGGGATCGGAGCGAAAGACACCACCAGCACCGTACCGACAGTTGTAAGAATGCCGCTGACGACAAGCAGCGTAGATAAGAACGATACCCAGGCGTACTTGACGCGCGGAGGCTGGCTGCGGAATGCGACCCGCAGGATAACCGCCACCACGCACAGCACTGGCAGTACCAGGACAAGGGGAGAAAGACTTATCCGCGCCCACCAGGGAACCGGCGAAGGCAGGCGCTGAAAGGATGATGGCGGCGCATCGGGCGCCGGTTTGATCTGTTCGATTTCTTCCGAGCTGACCACCACCCTGTCAAAGGGCATCACCAAACCACCTGCAGAGAGATGCATCAAGAAGAGAACAGTTGAAGTGTTTATAGTGCATGCAAAACGCTCAGGCAATAGCGGTGAACGAAAGTCGTACTCTACAAAAGGGTAATGAGGGATCCGTTGGTCGACGAGCAACTGCCTAAATGCCTGCAAATAAAGCAGAACCCGGTAGGAACTGGACGGGTGCCCCAGGTTCGCCTCAGCGTACCTGGGCCGAAAGATGGGCGAAGCCCACCAAAGTTCTTGCGAGGTCGAACAACGAATCTGGGATGGACGAATAAAAGCAATCGAAACATATCATTTTCGGCCCACGTACGCTGAGGCGAACGTGGGGCACCCGTCCAGTTCCTACTGGGTTCTGCCAGGATTTAGAGTCCCAAGCGACGTAACTCTAAACCGGCAGGTATTCACGCAGGAGCTGAAGTACACCTCGGATTATGTTTAAGCCACGCTCTTGTCCAGCAGGATCAGCGTCTCCGCTAGAACGCGGGCCCCGTTTGCACAATCAGCCGCGTCTGCCCATTCCTCCGGGGCGTGGCTCCGACCCTCCCGGCAGGGCACAAAGATCATACCCATCGGGGCAATGCGAGCCACGAAGACGCCGTCGTGCCCGGCCCCGCTGGGCAAGCGAGTGCTTCTGAAACCCGCCGCCATCGACACTTCCTCGATTGCGCTCTGAATCAATGGCGAGCAGGCGGTGGGTGAGGTTTGGCTCAGCAGCAGGCGAGTCAGGCGCAATCCCCGATCATCCAATTCGCCTTCGACCTGCCTCCACAACTCCTGCTCAAACTGAAGCAGTGCGGCCTCATCGGTGCTGCGCGTCTCGAGGATCATCGTTACTGAGCCCGGCACCGCATTGATTGCGTTCGGTTCCACGGAGAGCTTTCCTACCGTCGCCACCAGGTAGGGACTTTCGCTTGGCCGTAATCGCGCCAGTTCCTCGACCGCACGGATGAAACCCGCGGCCCCGACCAACGCGTCGCGGCGAAGGGACATCGGGGTCGTGCCCGCATGATCGGCGCGTCCTTCGACCGTCACTTCATGCCGGCGAATGCCGACGATAGCGCTTACAACCCCAATCTCAGCCTTTCGTTCAGCGAGTACCACCCCCTGCTCGATGTGCAACTCGACGTACGCTGACACAGACTCCGGGGTGCGAATGGCTTTGCCTAGCCGCTCAGCACTACCGCCGACACTATCGATTGCGGATGCGAGCGTGACATTCGAAGCCAGCCTGCGCGCCAGGTCCGATGCAGTCAACACGCCGGCCCAGCTGCGACTGCCGATGCAGGAAATACCGAAATCGCTGGGTTCTTCAGCAAGGAAATCGACTACCTCCAGAGGATGCGCGAGCGATACCTTCTGCTCCCGGATCGACTGTGCAGCTTCAAGGGCCGCCAGCAATCCAAGCATGCCATCGAAGCGGCCTCCTGCCGGCACCGTATCTGAATGTGATCCGGCGACCAGAGCTCCTTGGCCAAGGCCGGTTCCCGGGGTGCGGCCAATGAGATTCCCGCCCGCGTCCACTTCGACTGAGAGGCCGGCTTCCTTGAACTCGTTCTCGAGCCACGCCCGCCCGTGCGCAAACTGGACGTCGAACGCGCGACGCGTCCAGGGCTTCGACGGATCCGTAAAGCGACTGAGCGCCTCAATGCGGTTCCACAGCCGATCGGCGTTAATCGTGATCATGGCGGCGATGCTAGCACATGCGCTGGCATCTATTTGCTTCCAATCAGCCGTATGCGCGCGGTAAACGCCCGGCCCTCGAACTCGCTGAAACTTCCAAACTCCGGGGAATCCACATTGTTGTTCACTACAGACGGGTTATCGCGATTGGTGGCATTCTCCATCACCCCGCGCAGGCCAAAGTAAGATCCACGAAAATGAAAGCGCCATTCGAGGCCGGGGTTGAACGAGACATAATAGGGGAACCTGAGAGAACCGGCCGCACCCACGACTTGCTGATTGGCATTCACGGAATCGAAAGGGAAGCCGGTATGCCAATCCAGCGAGTAGACGAAATCCCAGCTCTTCTTCAATCTCGGCAACCACAAGGGCAACCATCCCCAGGAGACTACGCGGTTGGGCGTATCCCAGAACAGCGGACCACTCTGCTGCGGGCCGAGCAGCGATATAGAAGGCTGATAGTCGAGCACCGCATTCGTACGCGCCGAGGAGTGTGTATAGGCCGCGAATAGCCTGTAGCCATTGGCAAACGCACGCCGTGCTTCAATTTCCTCGGAGGTGTAGTGGTCCTGCCGCGCGTTGGTGAGCAGATACGTTCCATACAGCGCTCCTAATGGACCTTGGTTGGCATAAACGAAACCGTCGCTGATGCGTTTCTGGAGGAAATTCGCCCCGGCGTAGATTTCCCCGGGAAGTTTCCTCTCCAGGCCAATGCTCCAGTTGATGGCGCGCATCTCCTTGAGGGTGCTGTCGTTCGCAGTAAAGACAGTCGGTAGCGGTCCACTGATGGGAGTGACTCCATCCGCTGCGTAATAGATGTCATCGCGGACACCGGTCAGGGCACGGGTTAAATACTCCAGCTGTGTGTGTTCATAATAGAGCCCAACGCCCGCCGACAATTTAGTTGTTTCTTGCGCACCGGGCGGCGAGTAGGTGGCAGCGATGCGCGGGGAGAAGAGTGGGCGGCGCAGGATCTCATCCCAGTCGAAGCGCAGGCCGGGCTCGATCAGCAGGCCCGAATGCGCCGACCAGCGATCTTGAAAGTAAGCGCCGGTCTCCACATTGTGGCGCGTAAACGGCACTTGATCAGAGAAGACGCTGCGACGCAGCAGCGTTCCATCCTCGCGCAGATAGCTTACCGGCGCCTGCACAAAGCTTTCATCCAAACCGATATGGTCGACAGACAGACCGGCCTTCAGGTCATGACGTCCCTCCCAGTGCTGCGGGGGCAGGTATAAAGTCGCGGTTCCTTCTTCCCGTTGCGAATGGGAAACCAGGTTTTCAAAATAACTGCCCTGGGTAAGTTCCGGAGTAAGCTCGTAAGGAGTATCGCCGTGCGGCTCGTAACCGTTGCGGAAGTGCACGACTGCAACGCCCAATTCCAACAACGCGCCATTCGCGAAGGTATGCTGATCGCGTATATAAGGCAGCCATGCGCTGATATCCGTTTTGGTAGTGCTGTCTTGGGGCACCAGGGACGAAATGCCGTCGTAGGGAGAATGGTAATCGTTGAAGAGGAACCCGCCCGACAGAATATTGGCGGGCGTAACGTTCACTTGAATCTTCGCCAGGTTGCTGCCGCGGAGTAGGTGGTTGGTGTCGGCGTTGGGCGGGAGCTCCTGGATGTAGATGTTGTCGTATTCCGTCTCCAGGCCGTCGAAGAACCACGCCCGCTTGCGCACGATCGGCCCGGAAAAGGTGAAACGGGGAACAAACTTGTCAAAGCGCAATCCGTTCTGCTCCTTGAAGGAAGGGAAAAAATCGGTTGCGTTAAAACGGAACTTGTTGTCGCCCATCCCGGTGTAGAGCGCAACCACACCTCCGGTGGCCTTACCGAATTCGACCGGATAGCGGGTGGTTTCTGTATCGATGGAACGGACAGCATCCGCGCTGACTCGCATGGCCAGCTCGCCGCTGATCGGTGAACGGACGTCGAATCCATCCAGCAGGTCGAGCGTCGCATACGTTTCCGATCCGGCAACATGAATCTGGCCGGTTCCGTCCTGCACTACTCCGGGGGTGAAGGGAAGCAGATTACGAATATCCCGAGACGTGGGATAGGGGATGTTGACGATCTCCGGAGTATTGAAGGTGCTCTTGTCGGAGATCTGTTCGAGATCAATCCCCGTTGTGGACGAATGCACATTCACTTGTTCACGCACCAGCTGTTCATGGGCCAGCACCACTTCGATCACTTGCCGATGAGCATCCGTCTGGCTCTTCAGGCTTTGGTAGAAACCAGGCTTTTGCACGTCGAGCTGGTAGGGCAAATCCTGTCGCCGCGAATAGGTGCAGCGTCCGGCATAATCAGTACGCAACTGGATAGCGGGGCGCCCCGGCTCAGAGAGGGTAACCTGGGCGTCGGAAACAGGCAGGCCATCTTCATCGAGCACGGTGATAGTTACATTAAGGCGCGGCGGCTGTATCTGTCCTCTTGCCGGCGTCGCGCCCATCAAGAGAGCAAAGCCAAGGAGCATCGCAGTGGCGGCACCCAAACGCGGCATGATGGCGACTCCCACCCCACCGTTTCATTGGCCGCCCGGCGGCGGCCTGCAGGTAAAGTTTGCAGCATCGTCCGTGCTGCCCGTCCCCTGGTATCTGGCAACTTGCGGATAAGGACACAAGGGGCGGGTGCGATCAACTTTTCCGTTGCTGCTATGCGAGGCGATGATCTGGTCGGGCACTTTGCCCTGCTCGACCCATTGCTCCATGGCGCCCAGCTTGTCGAAAGTATCTGGTCCTTCGCCCCCGGCGCAATGGGCCATTCCAGGAGCCATATAAAGCCGCACCCAGCCGGGCGTTGGATCCCGGCTCTCCTTGACAATCGAATCGTAGAACTCAACTGTAGCTCCGGGCGCCACCTGTTGATCGGCCCAACCATGGTAGAGAAGCAGCTTGCCTCCGTGATGGGCAAATGGTGTGAGGTCGGGATTCAACGCAATCGTGTTCTTGTCGATCTCCTCCGATAAGGCCGCGTCTCGCTCGAGGTCGAAGGTTTTCCAGTCCCAGTGGGGATCCTTGAACACTACGTACTTGAAGTAATCGAGAAATAGTTCGGCAGGCACCGGTCCGCCGGCCAAGCGAGCCCAGCGTAGTTCGGTGCCCGGCTCCAGACGCGGAAAGACCTGAGTGCCACTGGCAGTCGTAGCAGGACTCAAGATGGCCCGCGCAGTCTGTACTTGACGTGCGGTCAGGCACGACGGCGCGTCTCCCTCCTTGCACTCAAGCACCTCAGGATCAAAATGGCAAAGGGTAGGATCATCGATCAACCCATCCTTCAGTCCGTCGATCTTGTCACAGGCATCGAGCACCGCTTGATGGATCATCGGGTACTTGCTGAGAGGAATATAGCCGGCAGGATCTTTGAAGGTTACGTTTGCCAACCACAGGGCCCACGCATTGCGTCGGAAGGTTGCCGGATCGCCGGCGATGACGCCGTCAAACTCGTCAGGATAACGATAGGCTTGCAACAGCCCTTCTCTGCCGCCACCCGAGCATCCATCCCAATAGGAGTACCGCGGGTCGCGACCATAAAAGGAGCGGATCATCGCCTTTGCCTTGATTGTCATTTCGTGTTCAGAGCGGTAGGCAAAGTCAACAAACTTTTCCGGATGCCCCAGCACAAATGCGCCCCCCTGGCCCTCGTGACCGTCGTCGGTTGCGCTGGTTGCGTAGCCCCGCCCGAGCGCATAGCTGAGCCCCTGATAATCGATCGCTCCGCCCCAGCCGCCGCTGCCCATGGCCAGAAATTTCCCATTCCAGCCGGAGATCGGCAGCCACACTTCGATCTTGATTTCGGAATCGCTCGATGGTCTAAGCGTAGCCGCCACACGACAGAAGGCGGGTAGGTCAGCGAAAGTGTTCGTAGAACTGCTCGCGGCGGAAGCCGCAAACGCACCCGCCGCAACCACCTGCGCAGACCTGATGGAGGTATTGGGCAGTGCAAGCCTGAGAAGGTCTGCACAGGATTGAGTAGAGTTAGTGGAAGATTGAGGGCCACTAGCGCCAGCTGCAACAGACGCCGCCAATACGAGGGTCAACGCCAGGCTCATCCGCCGCTCCCTCTTACTGATCAAGAACCAGTGGCACGGGAAACGACTACTAGGCCAGCGCCAAATTCAGATTTTCAATAGCCTCATCGACCTCGGCCGTGTTCTTGTAGCCGACAGTAACCGCATTGACCCCGGCGTTCCGAAACGCGAACTTCATCGCCGCCTGACGGTCCTCACGGGCGGTAAACGCGCCTTCACCCACCAGTTTCATGCTGATGACGCCCATGCCTTCTTTACGCACCTGCTTCACATGCTCCACTACTTCGTTCACATTCCCCAGGCCATTTGTTTCGTATTCCTCGGCGTCCATGTGCACGCCCTTATGGTTCATCCGAATCATGGCAACTTCCAGCCACCTGGTATCGGGCGTCTTGCGCAACGCCGGCAGCCCGTGCACCGAAGCGCCGCGAGCCAACACGACTTTCTTCGACTGCGCCTCAGCAATCCCGTCTTGCCAACGCAGAGTGTCTGTTGGCCACGACGGGGAATGTTGCCAGTGTAGCAATGCGATGTCGAAATATTCTGTATTCGCCAACCTCCGCAGCTCGTCGATCTTGGCCTGCGGATCTACTCCATTGTGGGTAGTCAACTTGGTCATGAGCTGATAACTATCGCGAGGAACGCCCTTCAATGCGATGCCGAGCATCTGGTGCATCCCGCCATACGATTCGGCCGTCTCGAAGAAACGAATGCCGCGCTCGTGTGCGTAGCGCACCAGGCGCGTAAACTGCTCCTGTCCAAGGTCCCGCTGGACTTGTCCGGACATGGTCCCGGTGCCGAAGGCGAGCCGGGTGACTTTCACGCCGGAATTTCCCAGAGTTACCATGTCCGTTGCTGTCTGGGGGGCGGCTTTTAGCGGCAGGTTTCCAGCGGTTGCCAGTGCACCCGCGGCGAGTCCGGTTTTGATGAAGTGACGTCTGGAGTAGTGAGCCATTGGTCTTCCTCCAATGGCTGAAATCTTACCATGTTCCCCTAGCGATTTCCGGGCGCCGGCTTTTCGTTTACAGGGAGAACGCTGTAGATTGGCCGCATCATGAAAAAGTTTATTAACCAGCCCGATGACGTTGTTGAAGAAATGCTGCAAGGTCTGGCCGTGCTGCACCCGGGCTCCATCCGCCTGCCGGGACACAAGGCCCTCATCCGCGCAGATGCGGAGCAGGTTCGCAATCGGCAGGTGGCCATACTCTCCGGCGGAGGGAGCGGCCATGAGCCCGCGCATGCCGGCTATATCGGGGCGGGCATGCTAAGCGCGGCGATAGCCGGAGAGGTCTTCACGTCGCCCAGCAGCGACACCGTCTTCGCTGCCATCCAGTCCGTCGCGGCAAAGTCAGGGGCATTGCTGGTGGTCAAGAACTACACCGGCGACCGGCTGAACTTTGGATTAGCCGCGGAGATGGCGCGTGCCGCAAGGCATCCCGGTCGAAATCATCATCGTGGATGATGACGTAGCACTGAAAGGTACGGGGCAAGCCACCGGTGCTCGTGGTCTCGCGGGCACGGTTTTCATTCACAAGCTGTTGGGGGCAGCCGCTGCCGAGGGCAAGAGTCTCGCCGAACTGGCAGCGATCGGTAAAGCGGCCGTTGCGTCCTTGGCCACCATGGGCGTCTCCTTTTCTGCGGGAACGTCGCCTGCGGTCGGCAAGCCCAGCTTCGAGCTTGGCGAACATGAGATGGAGTTGGGTCTCGGCATTCATGGAGAACCCGGTGTAAAGCGCAGGGAGTTGCAGCCCGCCAACCAGGTGACGGAGACGTTGCTAACCGAGATCCTGCGGCATGGAAGCTTTGGAAATGAGCGGCGCGTAGCCGTCATGGTGAACAACCTGGGAGCAACCACCGAAATGGAACTCGCCATTGTGGCCCGCCATGCGGCGAGCTTTCTTGCCGGCAAGGGACTTACGGTCGAGCGAATCTATGCCGGAACATTTCTCTCCTCACTCGATATGGCAGGAATCTCAATCTCTGTTCTCGGCGTGAATGAAGATCGGCTGCGTTGGCTCGACGCACCGACCACGGCTCCTGCGTGGCCGAATGCAGCTCGACGGCGCCCGGGCAATCCGGATGCGCAGATTGCCGTGAAGGTCAGCACGGAGGTGAGTTCCGGCAGCGGCGCGCAAACAGAAGCCGGCAGAAAAACAGAACAAGCCATTGAGGCTGCGTGCAAGGCGTTATTAGCCGCGGAAAAAGAACTGACGGAGATGGACCGCGTTACCGGCGACGGCGACCTGGGCGTCAGCATGGCGCGTGGGGCAAAAGCAGTTCAAGATGCGGTCGCGTCTTATCCGCTGGACGATATTCCGGCTACGCTCAAAGCAATCGGCCATACGCTTCGGCGCGCGTTGGGTGGATCTTCGGGACCGCTCTATGGAATCTTATTTCTACGTTGCGGCAGTGTTCTCGAGGCTAGCCGCGCAACCCGCCTGGCGCAGTGGGCAGAAGCCCTGGATCAGGGGTTGGGGGCCATCAGCGAATTGGGTGGCGCAAAGCCAGGCGACCGCACCATGCTCGATGCGCTCGATCCATTCCTAAGGACGATGCAGCAGGGTGCAACTGCTAAGGCAACACGGGAAGTAGTGCTCGCCGCGGTCGAAGCGGCGGAGCGCGGCGCCGACGCCACAGCCCAAATGCAACCTAAGTTGGGTCGGTCAAGTTACCTTGGTGCTAGAGTGCTTGGTTATCCCGATCCAGGCGCGAAGGCCATCGCATTATGGCTGCGCGCAGCCTGCGAAGCGCTTTTCAGTCACTAAGACCGCTACTGAAGCCCGTATTTAGTTAGCTTCAGCATCGGACAAGTGGGCACTCAGGGTCGATCCCTCCGTAGCTGAGCCTCTATAATGCCGTATGGGCTCATACAAATCCTCCAGCCTGAAACCAATCTTGGATTGGGTACCGGCGGCGCTCAGCGTTCTCATGATTGTTCTCGAGTCCACGGCCACGATGTCCGCGCACAATACCAGCCAATGGCTATATCCCTATTGGGTGCGGCTCTTTGGCCCGATCACCACGGCGCAGTGGGCTGAGGTGCATCATCTCATCCGCAAGACGGGGCACTTCGTAGGCTACGGAGTGGTCAGCATGGCTTTCTTCTATAGCTGGCGACAGACACTTCGCCGCATGGCCGTCAAGCATTGGACCCTTTGGCGGCGAGCTTCCGTTCTGGCGGTGCTCTGTACTCTGCTCATCGCAATTTTGGATGAGTACCACCAGAGCTTCATGCCCAGCCGAACGAGTTCCCCCAAAGACGTCTGCATCGATCTTTGCGGAGCCATTACCGCGCAGTTGTTTTTGTTGCTAATCATTCAGTTGTTCACTCGTCGTCCAAGGTTCCGCGCAGCCTGAACCTGTAAGATGAAGTGAAAATGCTCAAAACCGGCTAGGCAGGCGCGTCCGCATGCTACACATCAAGGATCGCAAGCCGGGTTTTCCGTCATCGAACGACATGAGCCAGAACTCGGCACATTTCACAGAGGTCGGCACCGGCTCGATCGATTGGCCGCATATCCTGACTGCCGCCGGGAAGCTCCAAATCGAACATTACTTCATCGAGCAGGACCGTATTGACGGACCGCCCATCGAAAGCGTTCGCGTCAGCTATAACTACTTGCGAAAGCTCTTGCCTTGATCTCCCTGGCCAGTCTGTCCATTCACCTCACCTGCTAAGGTTCGCCACCGCCCTCAACCTTGTCATCAAGCGAAGCCGAGGGACCTGCTGTGCGCCTTTCGGTCGCAACAACTCTCAAAACCCTCGGTTTAAATAACCAATGCCAAGGCTCGCCAACCGCCCAAGTCTTTGTCGGCGGTGGCCAGCCTTGGGATTAGTGGAGATGGATATAAAGCCAAAGATGTCTGACACCGGGTAACAGGCTCGAGCGATTTCGTTAAATTCCGAGGCGTGGCCGCCTATTCAAAGTTGCGCCAGCGATAAGACGGGTTTACGGATAGAGTCTGGTAACACCCTCTATTCCACCCGCAACGCCGCCATTGGATCCAGCCTCGATGCGCGCGTGGCCGGCAGCCATACGGCCAGAAGCGCGACGGCCGCCAGCACTACAGGAACAGTTACAAATACGATCGGGTCCCATGTCTTCACGCCGAAGAGGAGGCTGGCAATCAGGCGGGTAAGCCCAAACGCCGCGGCGGCTCCCACGATTACTCCCGCGATGGTCAACTGCATACCTTGCCAGACGACCAGGTTGCGAATCCTGCCGCGGTCCGCCCCCAGGGCCATGCGGATGCCCATCTCCTGCGTCCGCTGTTGCACCGAGTAGGCCATCAGGCCATAAATGCCGATGGAGGCAAGCACCAGTGCGGACGCTCCGAAGATGGAAAGCAGCAGCATGTTGAAGCTCTCCCGCGCGGTCGAGTGGACCACCACCTCGTCCATTGAGCGCACCCGAGCCACGGGAAATCCGCCGCTGGCCTGGCGCAGCTGCTCGCTTACTGCGGAGATCAGCTGGTGCGGTTCGGTATGCGTGCGCACCACCCAAACAACCGGGCCAATGCGCGCGTTCAGGGCCGTCATGCCATCGGGAACCTGTGCCTGCGGAACGATCATCGTCGGGAATGGATCCCGTCCCAATCCGCCGTTGTGAATGTCACCTGAAATACCGATGATCTGCCGCGCGGGTTCATCGAACTCCGGTCCAACTCCTTTACCGATGATGATCTGCTGGCCCACGGGGTTCTCTTTGGGCCAGTATTTCTTGGCCATGCTCTCATTAATGACAACGACGCCAGGGGCCCCGGCCACATCGAGGTCGGTAAAGCCGCGGCCACGCAGGATGGGTATCTTGAAAGCCTCGAAGTATCCGGCGGAGGCGTTCATCCAGCCGGCGCCGACCGGTTGCCCCTTATCCACCGGCCGCCCGACGATGAGGAATGGCAGGCCGAATCCTCCCTCCATGGGCAGGCAGCAAGTGGAAGCGGAGACTTCAACCCCCGGAATGGCATTCAGTCGCTCACGGCCGTTTCGTACCAGTTGGGCGACTCCGGCGGTCTTTTGAAAGCGGTCCCCGGTCAGCGACATTTCCATGGTTAGAAGGTTGTGCGAGTCGAAGCCGGGATTGACCTGGTGCAATGCGAGAAATGTCCGAATCAGCAGCGCTGCGCCGATCAGCAAGACCATGGCCAATGAGATCTCGCTGATCACCAGCAGGGAGCGGGCTTTACTTTGGTGAAATCCAGTGCCGGCGCGGTTGCTGCTCTCCTTCAGTGTTGAGTTGAGATCAGGACGCGAGGCGCCGATAGCGGGAAAGAGTCCGAAGAGGATGCCGGTGAAGAGCGAAACGCCGAGAGTGAAGGCGAGTACCCGCCAATCGATCGTGACCGCGCCGCCATGCTCGCCGATGCGCGGAATATCTCCGGGGCTCATCGCCAGCAGCCCGCGCAAGCCAACATAGCCGAGCACCAGGCCCAGGATGCCGCCAGTAACAGAAAGCAGCACGCTCTCGGTGAGCAACTGCAGAATAATCCGCTTGCGCCCCGCTCCCATCGCCGCTCGTATGGCAAACTCTCGCTTGCGCCCGGTTGCGTGCACCAGGAGCAGATTGGCAACATTGGCGCAGGCAATCAGTAGCACCAGGCTCACCGCACCTAACATCACGAGCAGTGACTTGCGCGCGTCGCCAACAATCGAATCGCGTAGCGGTTCCACGCCAAATCCGTCCTTCGGCCCGAGGGCATCCGGGTAGCGGCGGCGGAACTGATCGGCTGCAACTTTCAGGAGCGCGTTGGCCTGGGCCAGGGTCACGCCGGGCTTGAGTCGCCCGGCGGCTTTGAAATAGTGGCCCTGATTGGTGCTATTGGGGTCGAACTGAAAGGGAAGCAAAATATCTGCTTCAGGATCGGAGACGAAGGATTTGTTGAGGACGCCGACGATGGTGTAGGGCTCATTGCCCAGGGACAGCGCGGTTCCAATAATGTTTGGATTGCCGCCAAACTTGCGCTGCCATAGACCATAACTCAGCATCACGACCTTGCCGCCGTTGGGTGAGTCTTCCTGCGGTGTAAAGGTGCGCCCCAGCATGGGCGATGCGCCGAACAGAGAGAAGTACCCCTGGGTAACGTGGATCCCGTGTACCTGTTCCGGCTGATCGCCGGTCAGGTTGAACCCGGGACCGCCAAAATCGTACGCGGCCACATCTTGAAAGGCGCTCGTCTGCTGTTTCCATAGGAAGAACTTGGGGATCGATGCGGCAGGACCATTGCCCTGGGGCGAGGTGAGCAGGAACTGAACCAGGCGATCCGCGTCAGGGTAGGTGAGCGGCTTGAGCAGGACCGTATCGACGACCGTGAAAATGGCGGTGTTGATGCCGATGCCGAGCGCCAATGCGGCGATCGCGGCGAAAGTAAATCCAGGGTTGGCGCGGAACATGCGCACGGCGTGTTTGAAGTTGTCCCAGAAATCACTCATAAGCTCGCTCCGTTTGCCTACCTACTCGAAGTTCCATGTTAGACGAGCAGGCACACCTCTACGCTCGCGCCCGCTCGATAAAATACGCAGCCGGCACAATTTATGTTCCGCCTCGAGGCAATGGGAGAGAGGATTTCGAGCGGATTACACTTGTGGCAGAGGTACCCCGACATGGCCCTGGCTTCTGACCTCCGCTACAGCCTGCGGATTCTGGCTAAGAGCCCTGGCTTCACCGCGATCGCCATTCTATCGCTGGCGCTTGGCGTTGGAGCCAACACTGCCATCTTCACTTTGATCAACCAACTTATGCTCCAGGAACTTCCTGTTCATCGACCAGACCAGTTGGTTTCCTTCGGTGAAGCCTCCGGTGGGGGCGTGGAGGGCACAGTCGCGGTGGGAACAGGTGGGCTGTTTTCCTACGACTTCTATCGCCAGATCGAGAAGCAGCATAGGTTTTTCGAGGACATCAGCGCCTCTGCCAGTTTCACCCTGCCTGCCGGTGTGTTGCTTCGACCGAGTTCAGCCGGACCTGCAGGCGTCGCCTTCTTTCAAATGGTGTCCGGAAACTACTTCGCTGTCCTGGGCGTTCAACCGGCCCTGGGAAGGGCGATCCTGCCGAGTGATGAAGAGGTTCCAGGTCGCAACCCCGTTGCCGTGCTCAGTTATCACTATTGGCAGTCGACGCTGGCGGGTGATCCATCCGTGGTTGGTAGGCACATCACTGTAGACAAGATTCCAGTCACGGTCATCGGCGTGGCGCCGCCGAGATTCTTTGGAGTAAATGCGGACGCGCAGCCGCCGGACCTTTGGCTGCCGCTCACCATGCAGAAAGAGCTGATGCAGACTTCGTCTTTGCTGGACGCCCGTGACCTGTACTGGCTTCATTTGATGGGCAGGCGGAATGCAGGCATGAACATGAGTCAGGCGCAGGCGTGGTTGAGCGCGCAAATCCTGCGTTATATGCGCGACCTGGAGGGGACACGCCTCACGCCCGGCGCCTTGCAGCAGATACAGCAAATCAAATTGATGCCCGGCGCCCGAGGCGGTTCTAATCTGCGCGAGCAATACAAGGAACCGCTCCAGGTGCTTATGGGGGTTGTGGTACTGGTTCTGCTCATCGCGTGCGCCAACCTGGCGAATTTTCTCCTGGCCAAGGCAATATCGCGCGAGCGCGAGATATGCCACCCGCTTGGCTCTCGGTTCGACGCGGGCGCGCATCGTCGGCCAAATCCTAATGGAGACGCTTTTGCTCTCTTTTTGCGGAGGAGTTCTAGGACTACTGCTGTCTTTTTGGGGAACCCGCGCGTTGATTAGTTTTGTCGTGGGAGGCGCTAGCTATACCGTGTTCGATCCCAGACCCGACGCGCATGTATTGACCTTTACCTTCGGTATCTGTCTGCTGACAGGTTTGCTCTTCGGCATTGCACCCGCTGTGCGTGTCTCGCGCACAACCGTAGCTCCAAACGCCCGAACGGCTGCGGGCACAGGTGGAGCTTCCAGCCGCGTTATCCCAAAGCTTCTTGTGACCGTTCAAGTAACGCTATCTCTCATTCTCCTGGTGGGTGCGGGCCTATTTCTGCGAACCTTGCGCAACTTGGAGAACCAGGACCTGGGATTCGAAACTCGCAAGCTGCTCCTGGTGCAATTCCTGCCCGAGGCGGCTGGTTACCTGCCACCGCAGCTCAGTAGCCTCTACGACAATATTCTGGAGCGCATGGATGCTCTTCCCGGCGTGCGTTCCGCAACGCTCTCCAGCGTGCCCGTCATCAATCCCGGGCAGTGGGGCTCACCTATATCCATTTTGGGATACGCAGCCAAACAGGACGAAAGCGTTGATATGCGTGGGCAACTTTGTCGCTCCCGGGTACTTCGAAACCGTGGGGATACCTTTGCTGCTCGGCCGTCCGATTGGGTCGCAGGATACGACTACATCTTCTAAGGTAGTGGTCGTCAATCAAACCTTTGCCAACGACTATTTCCCTGGTGGTAACGCAATCGGGCGTAGCTTTACGATTGCCGATCCCAGGGTCCCAGGTACGTGGCAGATTGTGGGAGTCGCCCGGGATGCAAAATACAGCAGCGCGCGGGAGACGCCGCAACGCACGATTTATCTTCCCCTGGTTCAGATCGCCGGTCCCCACATCTATGCTCACTCCTTGCAGGTTTTAACGGCCAGTGATCCTGGGCGCGTTGGTGAAGAGGTCAGACGGGCCCTGGCGCAAATCGACCCCAACCTCGCGGTGCTCAAAATGGAGACAATCACGCCAGCAGGTGAACCATTTAATGGATCAGGAGCAATTGATTTCTCAACTTTGCGCGTGGTTTGCGGGGCTGGCTTTACTGCTCACTTCCATCGGCCTCTACGGAGTTATGACTTATAACGTCGCCCGCCGCACGCATGAGATCGGGGTTCGCATGGCGCTGGGCGCTCAGAACAAGGAAGTGCAGTGGATGATTCTGAGGGAGTCTTTGTTGCTGCTTGCTATCGGCGTCATCGTCGGAGTTCCCGCGACAATGGCCACGACCCGCTTGGTTGGGGCGCAGCTCTTCGGGCTTAGTCCTTCAGACCCCTCTACGTTAATCGTGGCCATCCTTGCTATCTCTGCCATGGCGCTATTGGCCGCATACTTTCCTGCACGGCGTGCGACCAGAGTGGATCCCATGGTTGCTCTGCGCGACGAGTGAGTGTTCGCTTTGGGATCTCTCCTTGCCGTGAACCGACGGGTGCCCTACATCTCGCTCGTTTTTCGCGAGATGTGGGATACCACGAACCTTTACTTTTTTTGCAAGTCGAGTGGAGAACTTGCCGGTTTAGCGCCGGGGTATCCCGCATCCCGCGAAAAACGAGCGAGATGTGGGCCCACCATCGGTTCACGGCAGGATTGGCCATCGAAATGCATGCTCCAGTTGTAGGGTGACCCAATATGCAGACAATTCTCCAGGACCTACGTTACGCACTGAAACAGTTGTCGAAGAACGTGGGCTTTTCCGTTGTCGTCATCCTCACCCTGGCGCTGAGCATCGGCGCGAACACGGCGATTTTCAGCGTGGTGGACGCGCTGCTTTTGCGCCCTCTGCCTTACCCGGAGCCTCAGCGGCTGGGATCGCTGATGCAGCGCATCTCCGGGCCGTCCAATTACACCTACCCCATCAACATCGATCGCGATACGTGGCGGCAGCTCCGCGACAATGTCCCCGCCGTAACGGCAGCCGTTGCCAGCAAGACCGGTGGGGTCAACCTCGAGGGGGCTGGGCGGGCGCAATATGTGCATGGTCAGCGAGTATCTGCCACCTACTTTGACGTCCTTGGCCTTCACCCCATACTCGGTCGCAACTTTACGGCCACAGAAGACACGGCATCCGGACCCAGAGCCGTTGTTCTGAGTTACAGCCTGTTTAAGAACACATTCAACGGGGACGCCAACATCGTCGGCCAGGCAATACGACTCAAAGGGGTTCCGTACACCGTAATCGGCGTTCTGCCGCCAGGAGCTCAGACTCCCTCAGCGGTGGATTTATGGACTTCTCTTCGCCCGGAAACATCCGAGGAGGGCGGCGGAGATAACTTCGACCCGATTGTCCGCCTAAAGAGCGGCGCTACCTGGCAACAGGCAGAAGCGCAGTTGAGCCAACTACAATCGCTTACCTCTCGCGTCGTTCAGAAGAGGTATCCCGGATCGCAAATTTCCTATTACGCAGTCCCGCTGCAGCAGAGTCTCGCAGTGGAAACGCGCATGCCTGCGATGATCCTTATGTCGGCCGTGGGTTTCGTGCTGTTGGTTGCCTGCGCAAACCTGGCCGGCCTCGCGCTGGTGCGCATTGGCCGCAGAGATTCTGAGATAGCCACCCGCCTCGCCTTGGGGGCGACAAGATGGGCGATTCTTCGGCAGTTCTGGATTGAGAGCCTGCTGCTCACGACCGCGGGTGTTCTGGGTGCCCTGCTGGTTGGGGGGCTAACGCTGCAGCTCGTGAACCAGCGTATCCCCCAGGGCTTCCTGCCAGTCGGCGGGGTCTCGCTCGACGTTCGTGTCCTCTTGTTCACCGCTGCGGCTGGTATCGCAGCCAGCTTATTCTTCGGGCTCTTGCCGGCTCTTAGTGCTCGCCGCATTGATGTGCAGTCTACGCTGGCCAGTGGCGGTAGCCGTTCTATCGCGCAAGCCAGCGGCACGAGCACGCGCTACGCGCTGATCGTTGGGGAAGTGGCGTTGACGGTTGTTCTTCTCACCGTCGCGGGTTTGCTCATCAGGACGCTCGTCTATCTGCGAACGCTTCCGCCTGGATTCAATCCAGAAAATGTGGTGGTCGCAAAAGCATCTCTGGACGATGCCCGTTACAACGATCGGGCTGCGTTTTTGAAACTGTTGGATCAGAGCACAGCGGCCATGCAAAGCATTCCGGGAGTGGAGTCCGCTGCCGTGGGGCTCAGTGTTCCCTATGAGCGCGCACTGACCTACACGGTGAGCATCGCCGACGGTTCGCAGACGGGCGACCAGGATATGACCAACCTGGTGTATGTAACGCCGGCGTACTTCGAGACTCTGCAAATACCGCTCCGCGCAGGTCGCCTTCTCGCCGCGCGCGATACATCGGCCAGCCAGTTTGTCGCGGTGGTAAACACGGCGTTCGCCGGCAAATATCTGGGTCGCGAAAATGGCGTCGGGCGGCATTTACTGAGTGATGGCAACACCATTGAGATTGTGGGTGTCACCGCCAACGTGGTTACTCCACCGGGCTTTACCCCTGGAGGTCCGATGGTCGCAGAACCTACCGTGTATGTGCCTGCGACGCAGATGCCGACGCAACTCGTCAATCTAGCGCACGTCTGGTTTCAGCCCAGCTGGATCGTCCGAACCAAGGCAAAGTCTCAGGGAATCACTCAGCAGATGCAGCAGGCGCTCGCCGGTGTCGATCCTGATCTACCCGTTTCCGGTTTCTATGCGATGAACGACGTACTCGCAGAGGCATTGCTCTTGCAGCACGTGGAGGTGGGCCTACTGGCGGCACTCGCTGGTTTGGCGCTCTTGCTCTCTTCGGTTGGCATCTATGGATTGGTCTCAAACCTGGTCAATCAACGCACCCGTGAACTTGGTATCCGAATGGCTCTTGGTTGCACGGTGCGCGGAGCGATGTTTGAGGTTTCCCGTACAGGCATCGTCGCCACCGGCGCTGGCTTGGCCGCCGGGCTGCTTATGTCATTTGTGGCAGTGAAGGCACTGCGTAGCCAGCTCTTCGGCGTCGCTCTGTATGATCCCCTTACCTTGTGTGTGGTGTGTGGATTACTCGCTCTGGTCGCTCTTCTTGCAGCGGTTCTGCCCACCTTCAGAATCGCAAATATCGACCCCGCGGAAACGCTCAGGGCGCAATGAGCTTGGGTGGGCAGAGGAAAGAAATCGGCACCCTAAAAGAACTCAATAGGAATGGGACGGGTGCCCCACGTTCGCCTAAGCGTACGTGGGCCGAAAAAGACGGCGAAGCCGACCAGAGCTTTTGCGATGTGGGCCGGCAAGTCCCAGCTTGAGCAAGAAAAAGCAATCGAAACATATCATCCTCGGCCCACTTACGCTGAGGCGATCCAGATCTCCTGTACGCCGCTCCGTCGCACGACCGCATGAGGTTCGCAAACCTAACCAGGCTTCACGGAGAATCCGGGGGAACGTGGGCCCACGTCCTGTTCCTGGTGAGTTCTAACTACGCGGAGAGCCGTGCGGAAATCCGCATCATTCCGTACGCAGAGCCTGGACCGGGTTAATGGAAGCAGCGCGTTGGGCGGGAATTACGCTGGCCACCAGGGCGCAGACTCCCAGCGCCGCAATGGAGCCTGCGAGTACCAGTGGATCCCAGCTCCTCACCTGGTAGAGTTGTGCGGCCATCAGGTGTCCGCAGGCGATGGAAATCGGGATGCCAAGGGCGAGACCAATCAGCACTTGCCGAAACGCCCCGCGCAGAACCAGCCGGACTACATTGCTACGGTCGGCGCCCAGGGCCATGCGTACACCAATCTCGCTGGTGCGCCGTTCGACGGTGTACGCGGTGACGCCGTATAGACCCACGGCAGCAAGCACCAGCGCCAGAATCCCAAACAGACCGGTCATCTGCGCGACCGCGCGCTGTTGGTCAAAATTAGTGTCCACCTGCTGCCGCATGGGCTGCATGCTAATGATCGTCAGATTGGGATCGACTTCGCTGAAGGCTTTGCGGACCAGCGCTTCAAGCCCCTCGACGTTTCCCCTCAACTCCAGTACGGCGCCGGTAATGTAGTGCGAGTGGTGGTCCACCAACGCCATCACCGGTTGGTCGTAAGTGACGTGTTGAGCCAGAGGCGCAAACATCATGGGACGCGCCGGACGGCTGGGGCTCATGTACTTGGCGTCGCGCACAATGCCTACGATTTCATACGCCGTGTTGTACTCCGGCATATCCAGGCCGAAATGTTTTCCGATGGCATCCTGCTCGGGGAAGAATCGTTTGGCGAAGGCTTCATTCACCACGGCGACGCCGCGGGTGGTTGCGCTGTCTTCTTCGCGGATGCTCCGCCCGCGCAGAATAGGCTGCCCCATGGTTTCGAGGTACCCGGGACTCACGCGATCCCAGGATGCGTTGGTACTTTCATCTATTTGGGGCACACCGTGGCCTTCGGGAACGATCGCTTCGCCCCAATTGTCGATGTACGGGGTATACAGTGCGAGCCCGGCGCGTTGTACTCCGGGAATTTGTGCCAGACGGCTCTGCAACTGGCGGTAGAGCGCGTCGAGTTGGGGCTCGGTGTAACTGGCCGGCGGCTCGTTCATTACGATGCTGACGCGGTGGTCGGTCTCGAAGCCGAAGCTCTGATGCTCGAGATTGCGCAGGCTGCGGGTCAGCAACCCCGCTCCGGCGAGCAAGACGATCGAGAGTGTGGCCTGGACCACGACCAATACTTTCTGCGGTAGCGTCGCGCTGTCGCGTGTGCTGCGATTGGCCCCGCGCAAAGCCTCAACCGGGTTGCCGTGCGAGGTAAACCATGCCGGCGCGGTGCCAAACAGTACTCCTGTGACCAGTGACAAGCCAAAGGCGAACGCCAGCACGGGTAGCGAAGGCTTGGCATCGATCGGAACAAATTGCGCACTATGGAAGGCGAGCGCGACCATCAGCTTTACGCCGAGGTATGCAATCGCTATTCCGGCTATGCCGCCGAGCACCGAGAGCACGACGCTTTCTGTGAACGATTGCTGAATGAGCCTCTTCCGCGATGCGCCCAGTGCCAGCCGCACCGAAGTTTGCGAACGGCGCGCGGCCCCGCGGGCCAGCAACAGGTTCGCTATATTGGCGCAGGCAATCAACAGCACCAGGCAACAGACGGTGAGCAGGATGTGGAGGCTGTCGCCGTAATCCGCTTTCATCGTCGCCACACCCGTACCCCCGGGGATGATTTGGATCTGCTGCTTGGGTAGGGACTTCATGATCATGGGCATAAACTCGCCCGGCCATCCGCTGTCATGGACCATCCATTGCCGCAAAACTCCTGTAAGCCGCGGTGCAATTCCGGCTGTGCTCGCACCCGGCTTCAGCCTGCCGATCACCCGCAGCCATCCGGAGATGGATTGTTTAAGCAGTGAATTTTGCGCGTTTACCAAAGGTTCCTGCTGCAAGGGGAGCCATAGTTGGGGAGGATCGCTGCGCAGCGTCTCACCGAAGAAACCAGGCGGTGCGATGCCGGCGATGGTGAAGGGGTGCCCGCTCACGATAAAGGTCGATCCCACCACGGAAGGATCGGAGTTGTACTGTTGCTGCCAGGCGCGATAGCTGAGCATGGCTACCGGCGGGGCTGAGGCTTGATCGTCGCTGGGCGCGATCGTGCGCCCGGCGAAGGCTTGAATACCGAAGGTGTTGAAGTAGTTGCCGCTGACGAATTCGCCGCGTAGCGGTTTGGCAATATTGTCGCGCTCTCCGCGGCGGACGCTGAACTGGACTCCGGCAGCCTGAAACGCCGCCATCTGCTCGAATTCCGGAGCCTCGGTCTTGAGGCGAAGATAGAGCGGATAGGAGTACAAGCCCCACTCATCCTGTGGTCCGCCTTCTACACAGCAGTCGGTACCTGCGCCGACGCGGTAGAGCGTCGAGGGATCCACGACCGGCAGCGATTTGAGCATCACAGAATAAATGAGGGAGAAAATGGCAGTCGTTGCACCGATACCCAGGGCCAGCGTAAGCATGGCTGTCAGGGTGAAGACAGGTGACAGGCGCATCTGCCGAAGTGCATACGAGATATCTTGCCGCAGGGTCTGCATACCCCGTAGCTACGAGCATTTCAGACGCCAGGTTCCGCAGATTCCCAAATTCTTAGCAAAATGGCGAAGAAGCGTTGAGCGGGAGAAGCGCGGTGTCCGGTAGCGGACAGCCAAACTCACAAGTGGACAGTCCGCCGCCTGGGGGTGGTCGGGCATTGTTGACTATCTACAATCGCTCATGTAGATAGTCATAGTATGGGCAAACCGAGCGATCTGGTGCAGGGCACTCTTGACCTGCTCATCCTGAAAACGATCTCACTGGAGCCGCATCACGGCTGGGCTATCGCAAAACGCATTCAGCAAATCTCGAACGAGGTCTTGCAAGTGCAGCAGGGCTCGCTTTATCCGGCGCTCCATCGGCTCGAGCAGCAAGGGTGGATACGCGCCAAGTGGGCGGAGAGCGACAGTGGCCGACAGGCCAAGTTCTACTCCCTCACTGCGGCCGGCCGGGCGCAGCTGGAAAAGGAAAAGGAAAGCTGGAGCCGGCTTTCGAACGCTATCAACCTGGTGGTTGAAGGCGCGTAAGAAAAACAGAGGAGGCGCCAATGCGCTGGTTCGATCGATTCCGCATGGCCGTGTTGATGCTGTTCCGCCGTCAGAGTGAAACATCGCGGCTGAATGACGAACTGCAGTTTCATATTGATCAGCAGGTCAAGGAGAACATCGCCAAAGGCTTCGCTCCTGACGAAGCACGCTACGCGGCCTTGCGCACTTTCGGTAATCCTACGCAACTTCGCGATCAAGCGCGTTCCAGTTGGAGCTGGAACTGGCTGGAGAAATTTTTGCGCGACCTGCGCTATGGTGTACGCACCCTCACGCGTTCGCCGGGTTTTTCTCTGACTGCGATTCTTGTCATGGCCCTGGGCATCGGCGCCACTACGTCACTGTTCACTGTTGTGCGCTCGGTTCTGTTGAAGCCGTTGCCCTTCCGCGATCCGGACAACCTGGTCATGGTCTATGAGCACTTTCGCGAGGACAACGGTGGAACAGGATTCAATGTTGTCTCGCCTGCGGATTTCAACGATTGGCGCCAGCGGACGCACGGCTTCGCCGATATGGGTGCCTGGCTCACGACTGATTTCGATCTCACCGGTGAGCATGCTGAACTCCCGGAGGTTGTTCAAGGTGCGGCAGGCTCCTGGAACCTGTTCTCGGTTCTGGGCACACCGCCGGTGATCGGACGCGCCTTCAGGCCGGAGGAAGATCAAGTTGGAGCCAGCCACGTGGTTCTGCTCACGTGGAGCTTCTTCCAAAGGCGCTTCGCTGGAGACGCCTCCGTCCTTGGCAAGCAGATAAGGCTGAATGGCACGCCCTACCAAGTGATCGGCGTATTGCCCCGCTGGTTCACCTACCCCGAAGCCCGAGTGCAGGTGTGGGTGCCTTATGCTTCCACTTTTCAGCCGGCGCAGTATGTCCGGCATGACATGCATCAGAGCCATGTGGTCGCGCGGCTCCGGCCCGATATAAGCGCCGCCGCTGCAGTGAACGAAGTGAGCGCGCTGCAGTATCAGCTCCATCTTGCTAATTTGTCAGCACCGGTTGCAGAAGACGCTCGTCTGCGGCCGATCCTCGATGACGTGACGCTGGATGTGAAGACACCACTGGTCGTTCTGATGTGTGCGGTGGGATGCATGCTGCTGATCGCCTGCCTGAATGTTTCCAACCTGCTGGTGGCGCGCAGCGCGTCCCGGCGTAAAGAACTTGCTGTGCGCGGAGCGTTAGGGGGCAGCCGGCTCATGCTCATCGGAGAGCAGATGGCCGAGAGCCTGCTTATCTGCGCGGCGGGGGGGACCCTCGGCGTTCTGCTCTCTTTCGCGGCGACGCGTTGGCTTGCGGATCACTGGAACGAACTGCCCCGTGCCGATGCTATTCACCTGGATGGCACTGTGCTGGCGTTTGCGCTTGGCCTGGTATTTCTTACCGCTTTGCTGGCGGGGCTGCTGCCGGCGATTTCCTCTACTGGTGCGGGGATCTTTGCCGGGCTGCAGGAATCTTCCCGATCGATCGGCGGTAGCTTATCACGCGCCATGCTGCGCAAGACCCTGCTGACCCTGGAGATAGCGCTTACCGTCATCCTGCTGGTCTCTGCAGGGTTGTTGTTCAAGAGTTTTCTGCACTTGCGCACCGCCAATCTGGGTTGCGCCACCGATCACGTACTCACTATGGCGTACAGCTTACCGAATAAGCAGTATGACACCCGAGAGAAGATCATCGCCTTCCACCAGTCTCTTCTGGAACGTGTGCGCCATCTGCCCGGGGTCATCGCGGCGGGCCTTGTCTCTACGGCGCCGGGTGCGGGCTACGGTGGCGATTTTGTCTTTACCCTTCCCGAGCATCCTTCGAGCAGCTTTCTACTCCAGGACGACGCAATCAATCGCACCGCCGATCCCGGCTATTTCACTGCAATGCAGATACCGTTGATCGCCGGGCGGTTCTTTACCGATCAGGACCGGCTTGATCGTGACGGCTACATGATTATCAGCAAGACATTCGCAGATCAGTTCTTCGCTGGTGACAATCCAATTGGAAGGCATGTCACCGTCGGGCTCCTGAGCAGAACGTATGAGATCGTGGGCGTTGTCGGCGACACTGTCCATGACGTCTCTCAGCCCATCAAGGCCATGATGTACTTCCCGATCTTGTCCGGCGCTCCGAACCTTGCGGGCTTTGCGACGATCGTAGTGCGCACCTCTGGAGACCCGCTCGCGATGTCTATTCCCGTTCAACAGCAGGTAGCGGCACTCGACCCCGCGCTGCCCGTCTCTGACATCTTGACCATACAGCAGATTCTGGGTAAGTCCACCGCCACGCAGAGCTTTAGCGCTACGCTGGTGCTGGCCTTTGCGACCCTCTCTCTATTGCTCGCGGCAATTGGTCTGTATGGAGTGCTGTCGTATCTTGTCGCGCAGAGAAACACGGAGATCGGCATCCGCATGGCACTCGGTGCACAAAGATCCGAGGTGTTACGCCTGGTATTGTTCGATGGCTTGCGTCCGGTGCTGATTGGATTGGTGATTGGTTTGGCGGGTGGCTCGACGGCTGCTTCGTTCATACGCTCCATTCTGTACGGCACCAGCCCACTCGATCCCGTTGTGCTTATCACGATGGTGGGCGGCCTTTTAGTCACAGCGCTGGTTGCTTGTGCGCTGCCGGCCATCCGTGCATCGAAAATCGAGCCCATGCAGGCGCTGCGGACGGAGTAGTCATGCAGGCATTAGCTTAAGAAGTAAGAGTGATGCAAAAGGTCCCTCCACAACGCTACACCGGATTTCCTGTCCAGCTCAGTGGCGTTGACAGTCCTCATGCGGCTTTCTCTACGGAAAGCCGCATACGTGGTCTCGGTTGGTACCGCGAGGTAGGAAATCCGGGTCCGCTTCGGTCGGGATGACAATTCCGTCGTGGAAGCTTTTTCCTGTTGTTCAACAGAATTGTCATCCCGACCGGAGCGTAGCGTAGCGGAGGGACCTGCTGTTTCCTCAACCAGCATCCGATCCAGACGGTAGAACTCTTACTGCTTCTTAGGCGGCTCCACTGCGCCGGGATAAAGATCCTTGAGCGGCTTACTCTCCTTATCAGAAGGCTCCGGGCGCGGCAGCGGCTTTCGTGGCAGCATCTGATCACGCATAGCGGTGTTGTACACGAATATTGCCTCGACTACCGCGGCCTGCTTCAGATCGTTTGGCGATAGCCGCTCGTAGACGTCCTGGTTGCTGTGCAGGCTGCGGGTCTCGTAGTCACGCGGGTCCTGGATGAACTGAAATCCCGGTATGCCAACCTGATCGAAGGATTCATGATCCGTGGAACCGGTCTTTCGCATGCTGACCGTCGTGACACCCAGGTCTTTCAGCGGTTCAATCCATTGCTGGAAGATGGGAACAATCGCGGCGTTGTTCTCGGCGAAGATGCCGAGCAATTTGCCACCGCCATTGTCGAGGTTAAAGTAGCCGGCGATGAGCGCGTGCTCAGGCTTGACGGTCAACGGGCCTACCTGCTCCCGGATGTATTCAGGGAGGGCGAGTTCCTCCGGCTTGGTAGACAGTCCCATGGTGGCAAAATGTTGGTGTACATAGCCCAGCGAGCCGAATTCACCCTGCTCTTCGCCCGACCACAATCCGATGCGGATGGTTCGGCGCGGCTGCACATGCAGGGCGTTCAGGATGCGCATGGCTTCCATGGCGATAATCGCACCTGCGCCATCGTCGGTAGCTCCGGTGCCGGCGATCCAGCTGTCGAGATGCCCCCCAACCATGACCACCTCGTCTTTCAATTTAGGATCAGTGCCGGGGATCTCCGCGATGGTGTTGTAGCCTTGTTCGTGGTCGCCCGTGAATTCGGTGTTGATTGCGACGGAAACAGTGACCGGCACATTGTGCTCCAATAAGCGCCCAATACGGCCGAAGTTTTCACTAGCGACCACCGCCGCGGGAATAGGCTGCTTATGATCAGGCCGGAAAACGTATTCGCCCATCTGCTCGCTGTTATCATCGCGAACAATTCCACCGTCGCCGCCCCAACCGTGGACCAGAAGGGCCGACGCATGTTCATCGGCGAAGAATTTGGCAACCCGTTCCTTGAAGTTGACCTTCTTGAAGGCGTCTTCCCAATATTTAGGTCCGTCAGAATAGAAGTGCTGCTCCTGCATGTCGCCGTCCAGCGGGTATTGGTAAATCTGCACCAGCTTGTTCTCGTCATAGTGTTGCAGCAGGGGCTGGGGATCGGGGTTGATTTTGGGTGACTCCCCATAAAGGATGATCTTGCCCGCAAGCTTACCCTTCCAGGCGTCGAAGTCTTTCTCTTCCTTAAGCGTGGGCACGGCGATGACCTGCGCGGTAACGGACCCGTTGGTAGCCGGCGACCATGGCGTGGCCTGGGCGATAAAGACCGCCGTATCGGGCGTGACCATATCGACCGAGGTGCTGATCTGGCGCCAACCCATGCCGAAGTCGCCCCAACTTTCCAGGTGCGCATTCGCGCAGCCCATCGCAGTAAGCTGGTCACGCGTCCACGCGTTCGCTTTGGCTAAGTTTGGTGAGCCGGTAAGCCGCGGGCCGATGTCGTCGAATAATGCGCCGGCATAGTCCATTACGTGCGAGTGAGTGAGACCCTCTTCACGGATGCGCGCATACATCCCGAGGTCGAGAGCCTCGGTGGCCGGTTGAGGCTCGGGGTGGCTGTAATCGTAACCGCCGACTTCCGCTGGTTTGTTAGATTTTGGGGCGTTGGCCCCCATCGCTGGTAGTGAAGCAGCACTCAACAACATTGCCGCCGTAATGGCGGCCCATCGATCCATCATGCAGGGTCCCTTTGTTCAGGAAAGTCTTATGGCCAAACAGGTAATTGTAATATTCATTGCGTTGCGTTGCCCTTACTCGCACCGCAATGCCGTCATCGGATCGACCGAGGATGCTCTCCACGACGGAACCAGGCAGGCCACTGCAGCGGCGGCAAGAAGCACAACGGAAGCGCCAAGAACCAGCAACGGATTATGTGCCGCGCCATTCTCCACCCAGCGGGAGATCAGCCGGCTCAATCCCAGGCTGAGCGCGAGTCCTACCAGCAATCCGGATCCGACGCTCACGCCGGCAGAAGACAGCACGTTCCACAACACGTCCTTCTTCTGCGCTCCTAACGCCATGCGGATGCCGAATTCGTTTGTCCGCTGTACGACCGAGTAGGAGACCACACTGTACAAGCCGACAGCCGCCAACACCAGGGCCAGCGCGGCGAATGCTCCAAAGAGAATCGAAATCAGCCTTCCCCTGGCCCATTCGGGCTCACGCCTGATCCACATCTCCAGATCGTCCACCTGGCCAAAGACTTGCTGATCGGCATCGACGGAAACGATTTGCCGGCGAACGCTGTGCAGGATGGACAGGGGATCGATACGGCTTTCGACCAGGAATTGGGTATGCATCCACATGTAAAGCGAATAAGGCAGAAAGATTGCCGGCTTCACTGGCTTGTTAAGGCCGTCATTCAGCGAGTCTGCGACCACGCCGATCACTTGCAGCGGGCCATCGCTTCCTGGCGCGGCCATCGTATAGGGTGGTTCATCTTTGAGTGTGGGAATCTTCAGCGAACGTCCCAAAATATCGCCGTTCGCGTAGTAGCGTTTTACAAACGTCTGATTCACCAGGACCATGGGCGCACTGTGCGCAACTTCCGTCGCGTCCCAAACTCTGCCCCGCAAGAGCGGCATGTGCAAAGTGGTGAAGTAGCCGGAATTCACAAACTCGAGTCTTGCTTTTTGTTCTTCCCCGGAAGGCTTGCCCGGCAGCTCAAATGCCTGCTCCCAGCCGCTATTCGGAGGGGTCGCGTTGGTCGAAATCCCTGTGGAGGTCACGTCGGGCAGCGCGCCTATTTTTTCCCGAAGCTGCTCATAGTAGTTCACGCGTTCCGCTACGCTCTTATAAGTATTGTCGTGGATCGGGATGCCCACCGACATAACGTGGTGCGGATCGTAACCGAGTGGAACCCGCATCATGCGGACAAAGCCCTGGATGGCTGCGCCTGCGGCGGTCATGAGCAGTAGCGTCAGAGCAATCTGGCCGGCAATCAGAGCATTGTGGAAGCGCTTCCCCCGGACTGTTCCCACAACTTTGCGCGTACTTGCCTGGATCGTCTGGCTGATCTCCGGACGGGCAAGCTGCAACGCCGGAAACAAGCCAAAAAATACTCCGGTAAGCACAGCAAGGCCGACACTGAAGAGCAGAACCGGCATGTTGACATGGAAGTCAGCCTCATGGGGAAACGAGTACTCGGGCAAACGAGCCACAATCAAACCCAGGCTTTGATATGCCAAAAACACACCTATTCCGGCGCCGGCAACGGCCAGGAGCAGCGATTCGGTCAGAAGTTGGCGGACGATTCGAAATCCGCTCGCTCCCACTGCTGATCGGACCCCGAACTCATGCTCCCGCGCAGTTCCACGCGCTAGCAGCAGAATGGAAACATTGCCGCATCCGATAGCCAGCAGCAAACCCACGGCTCCGAACAACAGAGCCAGCGTCCCGCCTAGTTCGTGCATGTAGTAGTAGCTGAGGGTCCGTACCTCGAGTTTGTATTGTTTTGGGAAATGATTGGGCGTCTGTTTGGCGAACTGTTGAAAGAGCGGCTCTAATTCGGCTGCAGCCGCGGTACGTGTGATGCCTGGTTTGAGCTTGATAAACGTACCGTAGGTAATTGTTGGCGCAGTGGACGGGTTGAGTGGAAGATAGGCGTCGCCGTCCAGAAAGGTAAAGCGCGGTGGCAGTACACCCAGGATGGTGTAGGTCTTATGAACCATCTGAATGGGCTTACCAACGACCGACGGGTCGCCATTGAAGTGGCGCTGCCAGAACTTGTGGCTCAGGACCACCACTGGCTGCGGTTCCTGGCCATCCGGCGCATCCGAGGGCAGGAAATTACGGCCCAGCATGGCCGGCAGCCCAAGGAACTGGAAGCCGCTGCCAGTCATATAGATTCCCCGCACATCTTCCGGAACATCGCCACCGGTGACGGTCAAGTTCCATTGGTTCACGCCCATCACGTCTTCGAGGGAGCGCGCTTGCCGCAACTGCCGTATCTGGGGACCCGTAAGGCCATTCCAGTTATCTTCTCCGGCTTTGTCCAGGAGGGAGATGGAGCAGATCCGATCGGCCCCGGCATAGGGCCAGGGGTTCATCAGGACGGCGTAAACGATGCTGAAGACGGAAACGGTCGCGCCGATCCCCAGGGCTAGCGACAGAATCGCAGTCAGCGCAAAGCCGGGATGATTGCCGAACTGGCGGAAAGCGTAACGAAGGTCTTGCAGGAAGGTGTGCATCGGCCGCTCCAAAAAGGTGATCGAGCCCGGGTAAGGGAAGAGCAACTATTGAGCCAATCCCATCAGGAGACGGGAAAAGCTCCAGTAATGAACTGTACAGGCTTCAATCTACAGGTACGTAATTGACGGAAAGCAGTTCCGCGTTTATGGGTTCTGGGAAGTGCCAATTTGCCAATTCAGGAAGACCTCTCGTTTCCTCTGTGAGGTGTACAGGATTCCCCAGAAGCCTGAGTCCTTTTCGTGGGTGGATCGGGGGAACCGTACCTTCGGGATGGCCTTGCTGTCCGAAAGTGGACATCTGCGGACAAAATTGAACAAATCAGCAACCGCCTGCGTAGGTATGCATGTGGCAAAGATCAACAATCCCAATGGAAGCACCGCCGGATGGCTTTGGTCACCGGCATGCAATAGCAACTAGCGATGGATATCTCTCGCCCAGATCTGAAAGTCAAGAAGCGCCGGCGGCAGGTGGTGACGATCGCGATTGGCTTGATCGTTCTAGCCGGCGTCACGTTTCTCGTGATGCGGCTCAAGCCGGCCGCTCCCACCGTTGACCGTTCCGCCGTTTGGACCGATACGGTGAAACGCGGACCAATGGTGCGCCAGGTGCGCGGACTCGGGACGCTGGTGCCCCGCGAAGACGCGATCCGCCAGATCCCGGCCCAAACCGAGGCCACGGTGGTGCGCATCCTTACCCTCCCCGGCTCGGTGGTAAAGCCCGACACCATTCTGGTGGAGTTAAGCGACCCGACGCTGAGCCAGGAGGCTATCGACGCCGAGCTTTCGCTGAAAGAGGCGCGTGCGGATCTCAGCAACGTACAGGTAAAAGTGCAGAGCGATCTGATGGCGCAAAAGTCTGCCGCGGCAACCGTAAGCGCCGACTACAACCAGGCGCAGCGCCAGGCGCAGATCGACAAGACGCTGTATAGCTTGGGCGTGATTTCCGGTCTTGCCTATAGCGGCTCTCAAGGCACGGCGGATCAATTGAATACTCGTAACAAGCTCTCGGAGCAGACCGTCCAGATCAACGAAAAGGCTATCGAATCGCAGCTTGCCGTGCAACAGGCCAAGGTGGCGCAGGCGCAGGCGATTTATGACTTGAAGCAGCAACAGCTGAACGCGCTCAGGGTTCGCGCAGGCATCGCCGGCGTGCTGACCGATCTTCCACTCGCCGTTGGCCAACACGTAACGATAGGAACCATGCTGGCCCAGGTAGTGCAGCCGAACCAGTTGAAAGCGCAGTTGAAGATTGCTGAAACCCAGGCACGCGACATTCTGATCGGCCAACCTGCTTCTATCGATACCCATAACGGCCTGGCCGATGGCAAAGTTTCGAGAATCGATCCCGCGGTACAGAACGGAACCGTCACCGTAGACGTGGAACTGATTGGCGCTCTGCCCAATGGAGCACGCGATCAACTGAGCGTGGACGGGGTCATCGATCTCGAAAGATTAAAAGATGTTCTCTATGTGGGCCGGCCGGCCTTTGGCAATGAGAACAGCACCATCAGCCTCTTCCGCTTGGATCAGCAAGGCAAAGGGGCGGTCCGTGTTCCGGTTAAGGTAGGCCGCGCGTCTGTGAATGCCATCCAGGTGCTGGAAGGACTACACGACGGGGATACGGTTATTTTGAGTGACATGTCGCGATGGGATACGACGGACCGAATTCGTCTGGACTAAAGCATTTTTGCTAATGGTGTAGACCGGGAAACTGAACTCGACGCGGCGATTCCGCCAAAGAATGGCCGCACCTGGCTGATCCCACCGGGACCACAGTATTAGCAAAAAATGCATTAATAGGGCCAATATCAAAAAGGAATAACAGGAGCGAAAGCATGCAGCCACTGATACAGATTGAAGCGATGACCAAGGTTTTCTACACCGAGGAAATCGAGACTCACGCCCTTGCCGGTGTGCACCTCTCCATCGACCGGGGGGAGTATGTGGCCATGTCTGGCCCTTCCGGTTGCGGAAAGTCGACGTTGCTGTCGATTATCGGCCTGCTGGATACACCAACAGCGGGCAAGTATGAGCTGAATGGCCGTCCGGTAGAGAATCTGAAATTTGCCGAGCGGTCGCGCATCCGCAACCAGGAGATCGGTTTCATCTTTCAGAGCTTTAATCTGATTGGTGATCTTACCGTTGCTGAGAACGTGGAACTGCCGCTGACTTATCGCTCGGGGATGGCGTCGAGTGACCGCAAGCAGCGGGTGCAGGAATCTCTCGAGCGCGTGGGCATGGCCCACCGCATGCGTCACTATCCCTCGCAGCTCTCAGGCGGTCAACAGCAACGTGTCGCTGTCGCGCGCGCACTGGCAGGCTCACCCTCTATCCTGCTGGCCGATGAGCCCACCGGAAACCTGGACTCGAAGAACGGTGAAGCGGTGATGGAATTGCTGAAGAACCTTCATCGTGAAGGAGCGACCATCTGCATGGTGACGCACGACCCGCGTTTTGCCCGCCATGCTGATCGCAATATCCACCTCTTCGACGGAAAGATTGTCGCCGAAGGTGAATTTGCCGATCACGCTCTCGAGATGCAATGACCCGGGTCTGATGACCGCGGGTCGATAAACACAGATGTATAGGTTCAAGCGTGACGATTCGTCCCTGACGGGGCGGACGGTGAGGACTGCACTATGATCTCGCTCGAAAATGTCGAAAGAAGCTACAAGACTGGCGCCGGCCAGACCTGGGTACTCAGGCGCATCAACCTGAAGATCGAGGCGGGCGAGTTTATTACCATCATGGGACCTTCGGGGGCGGGGAAGTCGTCACTGCTGAATGTTTTGGCGCTGCTCGATGACCAATGGGCCGGGGCGTACTGGTTCAACGACGAGGCAGTCCACCTGATGAACCGCAAGCAACGCGCAGACCTGGCGCGGCGGAACATCGGGATGGTTTTTCAAAGCTACCACCTGCTCGACGACCTCAACGTCGCAGAAAACATCGACCTGCCGCTCTCCTACAAGAATATCTCCAAGGGGGAACGCCAGGCACTGGTTGCGGATACGCTGGACCGCTTCAGCATCGTGGGCAAAAAGGATCTTTTTCCCAACCAGCTATCCGGCGGCCAGCAACAGTTGGTCGGCATCGCCCGCGCTGTGATTCATCGCCCGGCGTTACTGCTTGCTGACGAGCCGACGGGAAATCTTCACTCCTCGCAGGCGAAGGAGATTATGGAACTCTTCCAGCAGTTGAACCGGGAGGGAACGACCATTGTGCAGGTGACACACTCCGAGGTAAACGCCAGCTATGGCAGCCGGGTGCTGGAGGTTCGGGATGGATGGATGGTGCGTGATACTGCCAACCCCGGGTTGAACCAGGCTACCGAGGTGAAGGCATGAAGAATGGCTCCAGCGCGGGCAGCATGGTGCAGAAATCGTTGTCTGTGTTGTGTGCAGCGGGCCTCCTGGTCTCGACTAGCTTTGCCCAAACAAGCCCCGCGGGGCCCTTGCCCGCCGCGCCTGCTGGCCCGCAGCAAGCTCCTCCCCAGACCATCGCACAGCAGGCGCAAGCGGCGGCGCAGCCGCAGCCGGTTACCTACCAGGGACCTTTCCACATTGAAATGCCGCATTCACGCAACCCCCTTGCGCCGTATAGGCCCAGCACTGCGCCGCCACTCAATCTGCAAAACTCGCAGCGCCTCTACGACCTCATTAGCGACGGCAAGCTCCGCATCTCCCTGCAAGACGCGATCGCTTTGGCCCTCGAAAATAATCTGACGCTCGCCTCCTTCCGCTACAACTTTCCCATCGCGCAAGCCGATCTCCAGCGCACCAAGGCGGGAGGCCTCGCAAACGGTGTCAACATTGGAGTCACCCAGACCACGCAGAGCGGCTTTGGCGCCTCCGGGGGAGGCGGTGGCTCGTCCTCGGGAGGCGCCGCCGCAGGCGCCGGCGGCATCGTCACCTCCGTTCTCGGCGCCGGTGCGGCCGTTCCTTCATTCGACCCCTTCCTCAACTTCGCCGGCTTTGTGAACCACACCGTCACCCAGGAGGCGAACGTTTTCCTGGTCGGCACCCCGGTCCTGAAGACAAACAATATCGAGGTCCAATCGCAGTACCAACAGTACTTTCCGCTCGGCACCGAGTTGCAGGTCAACTACACCGGCCAGCGCGTTGCCAGCAACAGCCCTTATAACGTAGTCAATCCCGAACTGTATTCCAATTTCCAGATCGCCGTGAGCCAGCCGCTACTCTACGGATTCGGCCTTGCCAGCAATGAGCGCTACATCCACATCGCCAAAAGAAACTTGCAGACCACCGATCTCGCTTTTAAACAGCAGGTCATCGCCACCGTCACCGACATTGAAAACCTCTATTGGGATCTGGTCAACGCTTATCAGGACGTGCAGGTAAAGACCCGGTCATTGGAATACGCCAATCAAACTTTGACCGACGACCAGAAACAGTTGGAGCTGCAGAACATTCCTGCGTTGCAGGTCATGAAGGATCAGTCTGCGGTTGCCTCCAGCGAGGGCGACCTTACTGTTGCCAAGGCTACGCTGAGGCACAATGAGCTGCTCATTAAGAACGATCTCACCCGATCCGACGACCCGTCCATCGACGAAATCCCCGTCATTCCGCTCGACCTGCAGGGTGGTCCCGATCCCAACGAATCCAAATCCATCGCCGAGCTGATCGACGAGGCCATGAAGAACCGCCCTGAAGTCGGGATTTTCCGTAATCAGGCCGAGGTCCTGCGCCAGAGCCTCAAGGACATCAACAGCGAGCTGCTGCCCGTACTCAATTTATTCGGTTACTACGGAGGTACGGGCACTGCCGGCCCCAAAAACCCGTACTGCAGTCTCGGCCCGGACGAGTGCGCCACCAACCTACCCACCGACTTCATCAACATGTTCGCGAACACCTTCAACTACTCGGCGCCCCAGTACGAGGTTGGCGTCAATCTCTCCATCAACCTCCGCAACCGTGTGGTCAAAGCCGACCAGTTCCGCGCCGTGCTCGCATACCGCCAAAGCCAGATCTCCCAGGAGCAGCAGCAGAAGAGCCTTCGCTTCGACATCCGCGACTCGCAGTTCGCTCTCGTGCAGGCGCAAGCCCGCGTGGCGGCCGCGCAAAAAGCACGCGATCTCGCGCAGAAGACCTTTGATATCGCCAAGAAGGAGCAAGACGTAGGAGCGATATCCAGGTATGACACCCTGGTCATGGAACAAAGCCTCGCTCTCGCTGAATCCTCGTTTTTTACCGCGCAGACTGCCTATGAAAAGGCCAAGGCGGACATTGACCGCGCGACTGGGACCACGTTGGACCGCACCGCCGTCTCGATAGACGACGCAAAAAATGGCGTCGTCACCCACTTGCCCTAGCGTGTGCTTCCAACAGATCTCCGGGGCGTCACACTATACTTAACCTACCGTTTGAGGCAATGATGGCCACCTTCCCGCAAACCGCGAAAGAGACCCCGGGAACCCGTACGCAGGCAGAGGCGCCCAGAATACTCGCCGCCGACGATCAGCCTCATATTCTGGATGCCATCGAGTTATTGCTGCAGCCAGAAGGCTACCGGGTGGAGAGAGCGCAATCGCCCCGCGAGGTACGGGACAGGGTTGCCAGCGAAACCTACGATGCGCTGCTGATCGACCTGAATTACACCCGCGACACGACTTCCGGCGCCGAAGGTCTGGAGCTGCTTGCCCAGCTCTCTGCTCATGACAGCCGCCTGCGCATTATCGTCATGACGGCGTGGGCCAATGTCGATCTCGCCGTCGAATCCATGCGCCGCGGCGCCTGTGACTTTATCCAGAAGCCCTGGGAAAATGTACGGCTGCTTTCCGTCCTGCGAACCCAGATCGAACTTCGCCGGGCAGTTCGTCAAGCGGAAATTCTGGAAGCGGAAAACCGCCTGCTGCGTGCTGAGGGACGTCCTGAATTGATCGCCAAGGCGGCCTCGATGCAGCCCGTGCTCGAGCTGTTAGCGCGCATCGGACCGTCGGATGCCAACGTGCTCATTACCGGCGAGCATGGCACGGGCAAAGAAGTCGTAGCCCAAACGCTGCATGCGCTCTCTTCGCGCTCGGCTCGCTCCCTGGTTGCCGTGAACACTGGCGCGCTGGCTGAAGGGACGTTTGAGAGCGAACTCTTTGGCCACGTGAAGGGAGCATTTACCGACGCGCGCACGGACCGCATCGGGCGCTTCGAACTGGCCGATCGGGGCACCCTCTTCCTGGATGAAATCGCTAATGTGCCGCTGCGCCAGCAGGCTAAATTGCTACGCGTACTGGAGACGGGCGATCTGGAACGGGTGGGCTCTTCGCAAACCAAGCGAGTGAATGTGCGTTTGATTTCGGCCACCAATGCTGACCTGCATGAAGAATGCGCGCAGGGACGCTTTCGCGAGGATCTGCTCTTCCGCCTCAACACGGTGGAGATTCATCTTCCCCCGCTGCGCGATCGACGCGAAGATATTCCTCTGCTCGCCGGGCACTTCCTCGCCCGCTATACTTCCCGCTATCGCAAGGCTGCGACTGGCTTTGAGCCGGGCGCCCTGGAGGCCATGTTCCAGCACAGCTGGCCGGGCAACGTCAGGGAACTTGACCACGCCATCGAGCGGGCGGTGCTTATGGCGCGTGGCCCGCGCATTCAGATCGCCGACCTGGGCTTGAGTCAGGTTCGGTCATCCGGCCAGAGTCTCGATGAGCTCAGCCTCGAGGCGGTGGAAAGCCATACTCATCCGCAAGGCTCTGGCTCGCGCGGGCGGCAACGTCAGCCATGCGGCCGAGGCCCTGGGATTAAGCCGCGGAGCACTCTATCGCCGGATGGAGAAGTATGGAATCTGATCCCACTGCCGGCAACGGAAGGGATTCAGGTTCACGCGCGCATCTACGCTCCGCAAAACACCGTGAGCACATCGGCCCGTTCGAGCGCCGTATCCGCTTTCTCTGTATGTTCGTGGCCGCTCCTGGATTTTTGCTCGCAGCCATCCTATTGTGGCAGGGGAAATTTTCAACGGGTGTGGTTTGGACTCTCCTGGGTGGGGCCGCTTTCCTTTCTCTGATTGCGGGCGCCTTGCTCATGGAGCAGATCGTCCGTCCGCTGCAGACCCTGGCCAACGTTGTCTCGGCGTTGCGCGAGTCGGATTACTCCTTTCGCGCGCGTGGTGCCCGGCAGCTCGACGCGCTGGGGGAGCTGGCGCTAGAGATCAACGAATTTGCTGATCTGCTGCAGAGCCAGCGACTCGGTGAACTGGAGGCCTCAGCCTTATTACGCTGCGTCATCTCTTCCATGGACGCGCCAGTCCTGGCTTTCGATCCCGCCCATCTCCTCCGTCTTGTCAATCCTGCAGCCGAGCGCATCTTTCGTCTCATCGCGGAACGGGACTTGGGAACGAGCGCTCATGATTTGCAACTTGCTGAAGTGTTGGATCAGCCCGATCGGGGAATTCTTGTCCTTGGCGGAAAAAGCAATCCGGTGCACTGGATGGTGAGGAGATCCAGTTTTCGCCAGCACGGCATTCCGCATACGCTCCTGGTGTTGTCTGACGTCAGTATTGCCTTGCGCGAGCAGGAGCGCGACGCATTCCAGCGCCTGATCCGGGTGATCGGGCATGAAATCAACAATTCGCTGACGCCGATCAAATCCATTGCCGGCAGCCTTCGTTCCTTGATCCATGTGAATTCGCCGCAGAGGAATACTACGGATACGGCCGGGATCGATCATGACGTATTCAGCCTGGACCGTGGTCTCAAAATAATCGAGAATCGCGCCGAGTCGCTCAATCGATTCATCCAGGCATATAGGCAGCTGGCGCAGCTGCCGCCGCCTGCATTGCAACCAGTATCGTTACATTCGTTGATGGAGCGGGCCGTCGCTCTCGAAACCAGGGTGGCTGTCCAACTCAAGCCGGGACCCGATGTCGTGCTGCAGATGGATCCCGACCAGATTGAACAGCTGCTTATCAATCTGCTGCGCAATGCAGCCGAAGCGGCGTTGGCACGCTTTCCCGAGGCGCCCTCGAACGGCCATACCCCCGCGGATGTTCCTGAAGTGTCGATCACCTGGAGAGCCACTCCTCAGGCGGTCGTCATTCTCATCCAGGACAATGGTGTCGGCCTCAGTAATCCGTCCAACCTCTTCGTGCCCTTCTACACCACCAAGCCGGGAGGAAGCGGCATCGGTCTAGCCTTGGCGCGGCAGATATGCGAGGCCCACGGGGGAGTTCTTCAAGTCGCGAATCGCCCGGATGGGCCCGGTTGCGGTGCGGAGATCCGCCTGCCGCTGAGGGCATCGCAGGCCTTCCTTCCACCGGGGCAAGACGGCAAGCCGGCGGAGAACAAGGTTTACGGGTAGGGTTGGCTTACGGGTGTGGCCTGGTCTTGGTTCCATTGGCAATCTTTGTCAATCATGGTAATTTGTTGTTGAGGAACGACCATATTCATAAGGATCACCATGCCCACGCGGAATGTGAACTTGACCGAGGAACTTGATAACTTCGTGCTGGCGAAGATCGACAGTGGCCGATACGAAAACGCGAGCGAGGTTATTCGCGCGGCCCTGCGGACATTAGAGCGGGAGGAACAGCAGTTTGAGGCAAAACTTGCCGCTCTGCGAACAGCGATTGATCAAGGCGACGCCAGCGGGGCAGCTCCTGGAGATTCGTTCCAGCGTGTTCGTGGGACGCTCAAACTCTCGAAGAAAAAGAACTAGAGCGATCACCGCATTTTCCCAGACCTTCGCCAAGGAAGGTTGCGTTTATGCGTAAATTCCGTCTGTCCCGCCTTGCCGAGGCGGACCTGATGGACATCGGCACTTACTCACTGAACAAATGGGGAGAAGACCAAACCATCCGCTATCTCGACGCTCTTGAAGCGTGCTGCCAGTAACTTGCCGATAATCCGCGAGTGGGCCGTGCTTGTGATCAAATCCGGCCAGGCTTGCGTCGAATGGAAAATGGAAGACACGTAATTTTCTACCGGATAGAACCAAAAGGGATCTCGGTGTCTCGCATTCTCCATCAGCGCATGCTGCCAGAAGGCCTATCTTAACGCCGCTTGAGGGCCTTCGTTGCACCGGGACAGGGAGGCAAACTGGCTGAGAACAAGGTATATGGGTAAGCTTGGCGCTTAAACTTGCCTAGGATACATGTAAAGCTGGAGCGTTGTTTCGGTCACGGTGAGGTTTTATGACGATCTCCACGTCGTGATCGAGCGCCACGAGAAAACGTAAAAGCCGTTCCACAGAGAACTGCCGAAACTCCCCGCGCAGCATCTTGGATATGTCCGGCTGGCGGATGCCAAAAAGATCGGCCGCCTCGACCTGCTTCAAGCCACGATCTTTCATGATCGTGTCGATCTTGAAGACCAACTGCGCCTTGATAAGGTGCTCCTCCGCATTTGGAATGCCGATATCTCTGAAGACATTCCCGCTGCTGGCTTCGTGTCCCTTTTTAGTCATGGTTTTCGGTCCTTTGCAATCTTCTCCGCCTCACGAAGGCGTTGCTTGATTAAGTCAATGTCCCGGAGGGATGTCTCCCGTCCCGTTGTCGACTTTTTCTGGAAGGCATGAAGGACGTAGACTGCTTTCGCGTATCGCAACGTGTATACCGCTCGAAATGTATCACCGCGAAAATCCGTGATTACCTCCACTACCCCGCCCCATCAAAGCCACGCAGCGCCTTGGTGTCGCGGTGTTTGCCTCCACGCTGTGCGATGTACAGGGCATAGCCCACGTGATCCTGTACGGGTTCGGGAAACGCGCGCAAATCTCTGCGGCTGGAGCCGACCCAAACCACCGGTTTTAATGACGGCTCTGCAGTCATCGACGGTACTGATATGGTGATATCACTATATCATTCGGACGGGTGCGACCGGTAATGGCGATTTCCCTTTGACCTGCACTGTCCGCCCGACCCTAACGGCGTTTGAGTGTCTCCAGTTCATCCAGGGTGCGTGGCCAGTCGGATTTTAGGAGCCGCGAAAGACTTCGATCTGCCAGTAGTTTTCCGCCCGTCTGGCACTTGACGCAGTAGTCCGTTTCATTGTCCGCGTAACGAATGCGCTGGATCGGTTGGCCGCAGCGCGGGCAAGGCTCTCCGTAGCGCCCATGGACCGCCATATCCTTGCGGAAGGCTGTCACCTTTTCAGGGAAGCCGGCTTTCGCCTCTTCGGTTAGCCGTTCGATCCATAACTTAAGCGTGGCCTGCGTCGCGGTATAGAGTCTCTCCCATTCTTGTGGGTCTAGCTTGTGGGTCATCTTTACCGGCGACAATTGCGCCGCGTGCAGAATTTCATCCGAGTACGCGTTGCCAATGCCGCTTAGGATGCGCGGGTCGGTGAGAGCTCTTTTAAGGGTTCGGTTTTCGATCGTGAGCGCGTTGCGAAAGGAGTTGAGGTCACTGGAGAGAACGTCGATCCCTCCCGGGTCGATGGAATACAACGCCTCCTCACCTTCAAAGAGGTGCAGCGATGCGCGGCGCTTGGTTCCCGCTTCTGTAAGCACGAGAGAGCCATGGGGAAAGTCAAAGGCAGCGAGATTCTGGCGCCCTGCCAACTTGGCTCCTGTTGGCCGCCAGTGCAGGCGTCCGGCGATCATCAAGTGCAGCACCAGCCAGAGATCGCCATCGACTCCGATCGCGATGCGTTTGCCGATGCGGCGCAGCTCGCGCACCACGCGGCCTTCAACGCTGGCAACGGGAGGGCGCGCTGTTCGCAGCAGAAATGCGCTTGCGATGCGTACCTGCTCGAGCGGCTGCCCGACTATTCGCGGCTCCAGCGCGCTGATGTAAGCGGCAATGTCCGGTAATTCCGGCATGCCTATTAGCTTGCCGGTTGTGTCGCCGTTTCGCAACGTCGAATCCAGGCAGAGCAGCACATGTGCTACACTCCTGCCCGATGAATCGACGCATGTTTCTTGGCCAGGCCGCTATGGCTTACGGCGCGTTCCTGCTCCACGCGCGGGCCCAGGGAACCTCTCGTGCTCCCGGACTCACCATCCGGGAAATTCGCGCGGTTCGTTTGCGCGACGGATTCAATAGCCGCTTCATCCGCGTCTACACCAACCAGGGTTTGACTGGAACAGGCGAGATGTTGGATACCGTCGGGGCGGAGTACATCGTCAACAACAACATTGGGCCGGCGCTCGCGGGTCGTGATCCCTTGGATATTGAGGGCATTCTCCTGGACCTTTGGGGCGGGAAGCATCTTGCTGCCGGAGGCTCTCCCTCGCCTATCTTCATGCGCGGAATGGGCGGACCCTACCTCACCGCCATCAGCGGAGTGGAAATGGCGCTATGGGATCTGGCCGGCAAAGCCCTGAATGCGCCCATATACCAGCTGATGGGCGGCCGCGTGCGCAGTAAGCTGCCGGTGTATCTGCACGCAGCCAACCCGGGTGAGGCGACCAGCCTGATTGCCAAGACAAAAGTGAAAGCGCTAAAGATCGGCATCGATTACAGCCCGGATGAGTGGACCCTGAAAAAGGGGTGGGACCCGAACAAGCTTTGGGGTCTTCATCTGAATACCGTGCAGTTGGATGATGTAGTGCATTTCGTCGCTTCCATTCGAGAGGCGGTAGGCAATAGTTACGACCTCGCGCTTGAGTGCCACGCACGATATGACGTCGAGACGGCGATCCAGCTTTGTCACCTGTTGGAGCCATTCCGTCTGATCTGGGTAGAGGAACCAATCCCTAGCGACGATGTCGACGCCATGCTGCGGGTGCGCAATGCTACCCGGGTTCCCATTGCGGCCGGGGAGAACATTTATAGCCGCTACGGGTATCGTCCTTTTCTGGAGAAGGAAGCGCTCAGCGTCATTCAGCCGGATGTTTCGAAGACCGGTGGACTGCTGGAAACGCGTAAGATCGCGGCTATGGCCGAGGTTTATTCAATCCCCATCGCGCCTCACGGAGTAGCATCTCCTTTGGGTACGATGGCGGCTGCTCATGTCGCCGCCACGACGCCGAACTTCATGCTGCTTGAATTCACCCACTATGTCGATAAGTCCTACACCTCGCTGACGGAGCCGGTTTCGCTGGATGACGATGGCTTCCTGGAGGTGAGGAGCAGCCCCGGAATTGGCGTGGCACTCAACGAGGATGCGGTGAGAGAAAGGACAGACCCTGAATTCCATCCTCTCTAGTAGCCGAACCAAGGCTCCGCGGATCGCCGGAATCGGCGAGCTGTTGTGGGACCTTCTGCCCAGTGGACCAAGACTGGGCGGGGCGCTGACAAACTTCGCTGTTTTTGCTGCACGACTCGGGAACCCCACGGTATTGGTCAGCAGCGTCGGTGACGATGACTATGGGAGGGTAGCCCGCACCACTCTCAAACAACCTAACCTTGATTTGGATCAGCTACAGGAAGATAGTGCCCATCCGACCGGGACGGTCGAAGTTTCCTTCACCGCCGATAGGCAGCCCAGATACCTCATCCGTCGCGACGTAGCATGGGATTTTATTCGTTCGACGCCTCAACTGCTTGCGGTAGCTCGCGCCGCGGATGCTGTCTGTTTCGAGACTCTCCCCCAGAGGCATGAGGTTTCACGGTCAACGATCCGAGGCTTCGTAGAGGCTACCGGGCCAACGTGCGTGCTGGTATGCGATGTAAATTTACGCATGCCTGATTGCAGTCCTGAGGTGCTTCAATGGTCGATGGCACATGCCACCGTCATCAAGGTCAGCGAGGAGGAGCTGTCTCAGGTTTTTTCCTTGCTGGATGAACTGGGGTCAGGCCAGCACCAGGCGCCGGCGAGTCCACAGGCCGCGGCCCATGCGCTGCTTGGAAAGTTCCCCGGCTGCCAAATGGTGGCTACGACGCTAGGACCCCGTGGATGCCTGCTCACCACTCGCGAAAGCTCATTCGGGCATCCGGGATTTCCCATCCAAGTGGTTGATACCGTCGGCGCGGGCGACGCCTTCACTGCAGGTCTGATACACGCCTACCTACGCGGAGCGTCTCTGCCTCAGATGGCGGAGATCGGCAATCTTTGCGGCAGCTACGTGGCTTCGCAGCCGGGAGCTACTCCATTGCTGTCTTCAACGTTGATCGAACGCGTCGGGGCCTTGCTGGGCATGATAGGGAGCAGCGAATGAATCGTCGAATATTTCTCGTCTCGTCCGGTGCGTTTTGGGCGATGCCCGGCGGCGCCTTGCGTGCTTTCGCTCAGGCGGTGTTGCCGGCGGCACTCAGGGAAAAGCTCATGCGCGATCCCTTCCGGCCGCAGTTCCATCTGCTGCCCGAGGCTAACTGGCAGAACGATCCCTGCGCGCCTCGATACTTTCGCGGCCAGTATCATATGTTCTTCCAGTACAACCCGGGGGCTGCGGTTTGGGGAGATATGCACTGGGCGCATGCCGTCAGTCCTGATCTCATTCATTGGAAACACTTGCCGATTGCGTTGTCACCCACTCCCGGTTCCTACGATGCATTCGGATGTTTTACGGGCAGTGTGCTGCCCGGCGCCGAAGTGCCGACCATCCTTTACACCGGTGTGACCAAGTCCTCGACAGAGACCATTCGCGGTGAAGGACTGCGCGAGGTGCAATGTCTCGCCACTTCCACTGATGCCGATCTGAGGACCTGGAAGAAGCTGGACAAGCCGGTGTTGGAAGGGCCCCCACCTGGTTTGCAGGTGACGGGTTTTCGCGATCCCTGCCCTTGGAAGGATGGCGATAAGTGGTACATGGTCGTCGGTTCGGGCTTTACCAAGGTTGGCGGCACGGTGCTGCTTTATACTTCGCGGGACGGACGCAATTGGACCTATCTTCATCCTCTGGCGCAGGGTAAGTGGAACGGCAGCACGAAAATCAACCCTGTGGCAACGGGGGAGATGTGGGAGTGTCCCGACTTCTTTCCTCTTGGGGACAAACACGTGCTGCTCTACTCCACCGAGGGCATGGTCTATTGGGAGGTGGGCAGCTTCGATAAGAGCGACCTCCGCTTCCACTCTGAAACCAAGGGCCTGCTTGACCACGGTTCCTACTACGCGATGAAGAGTATGGTTGACGCCAAGGGCCGGCGCATTCTTTGGGGATGGGTGCAGGAAACGCGCACGCCCGACGAGTGTAGAGCTGCTGGATGGGCGGGCGCGATGGCGCTGCCTCGCGTGCTCTCGCTGGGTGCTGACAACACGCTACGTATGGATGTTCCGCCGGAGTTTGCCTCGCTGCGTAAGGACACGCGGAAGGTGGAGGCGGCGCAGACCGCGCCCATCGAAAACCGAGCCGCCGAGATTGTGCTCAGCTTCAAGGCAGGGAAAAGCGCATGCGGATTGGAATTGCGAGCCGGGGGGACGCCGCTGTTCGCCATCCGATACGCGGGTGGGGCAGGGGCGCCGTCAGTTAGCGTGGGCGGCAAAAACCTGTTGCTCTCGCCGGATCAGGATGGAGTTTCTACGATACATCTCTGGATGGATGGCTCGATCATCGAGACATTTGTCGATCGTAAGGAGGCCATGACGGCTCGTTGCTTCACTCCATCGCCGGCGGGTGTTCAGGTCGTGTGGACGGGAGCTGCTGATGCGGTGAAGAACCTGACGGTATCGGGCGTCACGCCCATCTCAAACGACCGTCTCACTAGTTAGATTTTTGACGACGGCATGCTATCGTTTTTTCATGTTCCGTTCTGTTTTCGCTTTGCTTTTTCTGGCCAGTATTCAATACTCCGCAGCCGCAGCCGTCCCCGAGACTTTTCATTGCAATGCTGCCGCGCATGAGCCATTTCTCGACCAGGCGAATCGCTTCATCCTGACCACTCTTCGCTATCAGCCGGTGGAGGCTACACAGGCCGGGTATCATGGCGACCCCAGTGCTCCTCTGGATAATGAGCTTGACGACTCGAGCCCGGCGACCATTGCCGCCGAGCGATCCTTGTTCATCGCCGGCAAGCTTTGTTTTTCAGCCGCTAAGGCTGCAACGCCAGAGGAGGGCGCGGATCTTGCGCTGCTCCGCGACAACATCGAGTCCACTCTCTTCCAGATCGATGTGTTGCAGGGCTATCGCTACCGGCCGCAGGATTATGTCGAGATGATCGGCTCCGGCTTGTTCTTCCCGCTCACCTCTACGGATGGGACGGAGCAGTCGCGGCTCTCGTCTGTGCTGGCGCGCATGGAGCAGGTTCCCAAGATTCTCGACGAGGCTCGCCAAAACCTTACACAGGCTGATCCGGTATTTCTCGATACGGCGTTGGATGAGAATGCGGGAAACACCGCGGTCATTGAACAGATCGGGAGCATGATCCCTGCCGGGTCGCCTTTGCGGTCGCGCTACGATACGGCATCCAAGGCAGCGCGCGCATCGCTGGACAGCTTTACCGCGTGGCTCAAGGACGACCTGGCCCATAGGAAACACACTGTTAGCTGGCGCACGGGACCTACCGTCTATGCGAAGATCTTCGCCTACGCACTTGGACCCGGCACGCATGAAACTCCGGACTCAGTGCTTGCCGCTGCGGAGCAGGATCTGCCACGGGTTCGCGGCGAGATGTACTCGGTCGCGCTGCCTCTGCATAAGAAGTGGTATCCAGACCATGGCGACCATAGCGAGCTGAGTGGTGACGCGCTGCAGAACAAGGTCATTGCCGAGGTGATCGACCACATCAATCAGGACCACGTTGAGCCGGATCAACTTCTGGCAAAGGTCAGGGCTGATGCCAGCGGGATTCGTACCTTCATCGTGCAGAAGGACCTGGTGACCTTGAGTGATCGCGACAATATGCGCATCGTGCCCACTCCCGAATTTGAGCGCGGAGTTTATTCGGTTGCGGGCTTTCATTCCGCGCCGGCACTCGAACCGAAGGAGGAAGCGGAATATTGGGTGACCCCGATTGATCCCAAGATGCCTAAGGAGCAGGCTGAGTCGAAGCTGCGCGAGTACAACAACTGGATGCTGTTGTACCTGACGATGCACGAGGCGTTGCCCGGCCACTACACGCAGTTCGAGCACGCGAACAACCTGAAGCCGTCGTCGCGCCGCGTGCTGCGCGTGCTACTGGGGAACGGTCCCTATGTAGAGGGTTGGGGAGAATATGGAGTGAAGGAAATGGAGGACGCGGGGTATGCCGACCGTGATCCTCGTTTCGTTCTCATGGTGCAGAAGATTCGCCTGCGCGTGATCGCGAATGCCATTCTCGATATCCGCATGCAGAGCCGCAATATGACTGATCAGGAGGCGCTCGACCTGATGGAGAGCAAGGCGTTTCAGACCGCCGCCGAGGCGCAGGGCAAGCTGCGCCGGGCCAAGCTGACCGCGGGTCAACTCATCACCTACTATGTCGGCTACCACCAGTGGATCAATCTCCGAGAGGATATCCAGAAGCAGCAGGGAAGCGCCTTCTCGCTCAAGCGCTTCAACGATACGGCTCTCGACGAAGGACCGCTGCCCATCCCGATTTTGCAACCGCTATTAGTACAGAAGATGGCCGGCCATTAAATATCAGGCGTGAAACTTCTTCATGTACTTGGCGTCGACGGCTAGCGCTTCCATGATGGGTCCTTGAAACTCCTCCTGCTCCACGAAGGCATGGCGGATGTGGCCGGTTGCTGCTGCCGCCGCGAAGATGGGTGCGTAGTCGATGGAGCCGGTGCCGAGTTCGACTGAGGGCGGCTTGTTGTCTTTGAAGTCCTTGATGTGCAGCATCACGATACGTGTCGGGTATTGTTTCAAATAATGCACGGGGTCCTGGCCGCCTACGATGACCCAGCCGCAGTCCAGCTCGAAGCTGACCTTTGCCGGATCGGTGTGCTTCAGGAGCTCATCGTAGGGCAGGATGCCATCAATCGCACCGAACTCGGCATAGTGATTGTGGTAGGCGAACTTCATCCCCGCAGCCTCGACTTTGGTCGCGACCTGGTTGAACTGGTCCGCGCTCCAGCGCCAGTCATCGAGCGTGAGCGGACCCTTGGCCGTTTCCTGCTGATGCATGGGGGAGGAGCAGACTACATATCCGACGCCCAGGGATTTGCAGAAGGTCAGGATCTCATCGAGGTGTTGCCTGAGTAGGGCCAGGGGATAATGGGCGCTGACGCAGCGCAAGCCGGCCGCCTGCATGGCAGCCTTTACCTGTTCGACGGGGAGATTAAAGAAGCCGGCTGCTTCCACTTCCTTGTAGCCGAGGGCGCCGAGTTGCTTGAGGGTGCCGGCGTAATCCGTGGGCAACAGGGTGCGCACGGAATAGAGTTGAAGACCGACGGGGAGCCCCAGCGAGGCTCCACGGCCCACGCCGGTATAGAGCAGGGCGGCGGCTGCGGAAGTGGAGCTGATGAAGCGGCGTCTGGTAATCGACATTACGTAATTTCCTCCTGAACAGTCAGTGACCTGTCTACTCCATGAACCAGCCGTGGGTCAACAGGATCGACTGCCCGGTGAGTGCCCGCATCTTCCAAGCGCATGTGCTACCTCACGGCGCAAACGAAATTGGAGGCGTCGTTGGTGTCTCCCGTTCCCTTATATTGGGCGGTGGCGGGATAGGGACATAGCGGGCGCTTTGGGGTTGGCGCGCCGTTGATGTCAGTGGCCGGCAGGCTGGTGGCGATGATTTTGTCGGGCGCTACTCCGTGTTCTACCCAGTCGACGACGGGACCCAAGGCATCGAAATGCGTCGCCCCTGGACCACCGCTGCAATGTTCCATGCCAGGGACCATGAAGAGGCGGACCGATTGATCAATTGGAGCGATCGGCTGGCCATTCGTGGGAGCCGCTTTGGCCCGCGCGACCACTGCATTGTAGTAGTTGATGGATTCTTCGGGAGCCACTAGCCAGTCTGCCCAGCCGTGATAGATGAGCAGCTTGTGGCCGTGGGCGCGAAAGGTGTCGATATCCGGGTTGGTGGCATTCAGTGTGGCGGCGAGTTTTTGGGTAAAGAGCGTGTCCTGATGATCGAAATCGAATTGCCTCCAGTCCCAGTCCGATCCAAAAACCCATTGAAAGATGGGAGCGTAGGGAGGGATTGCTGCCGGGCCGGGTATACGATCCAAACCATCCCAGCCGGATTCGCTGCCTCGGGGCAGCCCTGGGTAGAGGCTTTCGCCGGTTCGCGGATTCCTGGGCCCGGCATAGATATCTTTGACAGCCTGCAACTGGGCTGGGGTGAGACAGCCCTCCTGGCTGGTCCCCTTGCACTGCAGGGATGCCGGGTCGAATTGACATTTCGTTGGATCGGAGACCACGCCGTCTTTGACGCCATCAAGAGCGTCGCAGGCTTTCAAGACTGCCTGAGTAAGCAAGAAGCGTACGGCCGGGTTCAGGTAGGCGGCGGGTTTCTCGCCGGCGGCAAAGTTCCATAGGATGCTGACATGGACGCCGGTGCGGTTGTTAGCTGCGGCTCCGCCGACGATGCCATCGTAGTCATCCGGATAGCGCTGGGATTCCATCAGGGCCTGCTCGCCTCCGGTGGAGCAGCCGGTGAAGTAGGAGTGCTTGGCATCCCGCTCGTAGTAGGCGCGCACGACCTGCTTTGCGACCAGGGTCATTTCGTGGGTGGCGCGGTATCCCCAGTCAGCCCAGCGCTCGGGGCGATTGACGAAGATGCTCGCGGTCTCGCCCGGCGGGGTGGCCATGCCCATATCGGTGTTGGCCACTGCGTAGCCGTCCCGCAGCCCTTCTGCCAGGGAGTTGTAGATGATGGTGCCGGCAAAGCCGCCGTTGCCGGTGCCTTCGAAGCGCTCGTTCCAGCCTGATTGCGGCATCCAGATTTCGATCCGAATGTCGGAGTCTGGGCTGGGCTTGAGGGTGGCGGCGACGCGGCAGAACGCCGGGAGTCCCCGCAGTAGCTTCCCGACGGGGGGTGCGAATTTACCCGAGGTCACCACCTCTGCCTTGGTAATGGTGGTGTTCGGTAACTGCAGGGCCGCGAGACCTTCGCAGGTGGCGAAGGAGCGCGCGTGGAACAGAGCCAGGCCTGCGAGTGCAAGGACCTTGAGGCTCCAGCTTGTTTTGTCAGGGGTCAACAAGCGCAGAGTTTACTAGGTAGGGGTTTGCCCCGCAATTGACTGCGGGGGTGCGTCCCTCGGCTTCGCTCCCACGGCACGCCGGGGCAGGCGGTTCCAAAAAATTGAGCGTGATAAGCGTGATAAGCGTGATAAGGGGGTCCCTTCGGGTTAGTCGTACGGGCGAGGTGGGGTCTGCGAGCGAGACGGGCTCCAAAAAATTGAGCGCTAAAAGCGCTATAAGCGCTATAAGGGGGTCCATCCGGTGTGATTCCGCGGCAAGGTGCGGGTTGCGGGAGGGTAATGGCTGTGCGAGTGGGGCAGCCGTCGCTTGTTGCCGGCGGGCCTAAAGGTGTGGTGAGATTCGTCACACTATATAGATACGGTTTTCCATGGTTTCGGTTAGAAGAGCCAGGAAATATTTTCGGGTGAGGGCGGAGGCAGCGGAGTGGAGGAGTTTCGCTTAAGATCGACGATGGAGCTTTTTCCCGATGAATATGGCCAATCAGTTTCCCAAGATGCTTGAAATGGGGCAGAGCTATCCGCCCTCCCGCCCACTGGATTTTTACACCCTTATTAAGGATCAGTTCGCGCAGCAGGGGTTGCGGGAAAAGATCAGGCCGGGGATGAGAATTGCGTTGGGCGTGGGCAGCCGCGGCATCACCAATCTGAAAGAGATTGTGAAGGCGGCGCTGGAGGTCCTGATCGAAGCGGGAGCGCAGCCCTTTATCGTGCCGGCGATGGGGAGCCACGGAGGAGCTACAGCAGAGGGCCAGATCGAGGTGCTGGCGGAATATGGAGTCACGCCGGAGAGCATGGGCGTCCCTATCGAAGCCAGCATGGCGGTGAAGAAGATCGGGACGGCGTTCGGTGAGCTCGATGTGGTCTTCAGTGTTCCGGCGTTTGAGGCGGATGGAGTGGTGGTGCTGAACCGAGTCAAGCCGCATACCGATTTCCGGGGAACCATGGGCAGCGGCATCCAGAAGATGATGGTGATCGGGCTCGGGAAACAGGTAGGGGCTAATAATGCGCATCGGGCCGCTGCTCATAGGGGTTTTGAGGTGGTGTTTCGGGAGTTTGCCCGGGTGATCCTGGGCGCGGCTCCGATTTTTTGCGGCATCGCATTAGTGGAGGATCAGCACCATCAGACCGCCGAGATCGAAGTGTTGCGGCCTGAAAATATCGTGCGCGATGAGGGGCGGCTGTTCAAGAAGGCGGAGTCTCTGCTAGCCCGCTTGCCTTTCGATGAAATTGATCTGCTGATCATTGACCGCATCGGCAAAGACATTAGCGGGTCTGGCATGGACACCAACGTGATTGGCCGCGATATCGATGGTTACAGGTCTACGCTGCACTCCTCGAGTTCGGTGACGCCGCGTGTCTCCCGTATCTTCGTACGCGACCTGACCCCGGCGAGCAATGGTAATGGGATCGGGATTGGCATGGCGGACTTCACTACGGCGCGTTTTGTGAAGTCACTTAACTTGCAATACATGTACATGAATGCCCTAACTTCACTTGGGATGCTGGGGGCAAAGATTCCTATCTACTTTGATAGTGACCGCGATGCGATCGAGGCGGCATTGGCTTCTCTTGCAGCGCATAACCCGGAGAAGTTGCGCGTGGTGCGGATTGCCGACACGCTCAACCTGGAGAGGTTTCAGGTGTCAGAGGCGTGCGTGGGGGCAACGAATGGGCATTTGGGGGTGACTACCGCGGGAGTAGCACGGGCTATGGAGTTTGACGCGGCCGCGAATTTGTTGCCGTTGTGATGGGACGGGTAAAAAATGAACGGACTTATCATGACAGCCTGCGAGCAATCAGCAAATTGTTGTCGTACTTAGTCAACGAATTTGGCAACGTAACGAGTGCAAACTCATGATTTTGGAACCGCTTCGCATAGATTGTACTCAAATGGTCGCGCCATCTCTCGATCGTACTGGCAACAATGTCTTCGACTACGTAAACTCCACCCGGCCGAAGGTGCTCGAGCGATTCATCCAAAAACGAAGTATTCCCCTCGAAAGTGTGTAGGCCGTCATCAATGATGATGTCGGCTCCGCTCTGTAAGCCCGGCTGTGACCATAGTTCACGGATAGCAGCGCGGTCCAGTTGGTCGCAGTAAAAAGTTTTAATGCGATCATCTTCAAACAGAATGTCACGATCAATATCAGCCCCGTAAACAAGTGCGCGGGGAAAGAGTTCACGCCATCCGCGTAAAGATGCTCCAGGCCGCCCATTCACCCCCATGGTTGAAGCGAGATTCTGGTTGTTCGTGCCTAAACCGAGTTCGAGGATCGACAATGGCTCATCGCGACGCTTACCCAAGAGTGCAGAATATATAGTTGTGTAATTATGCCAGCGTCCCTTGTCACTGCCATACCTAGTCATCACATGACACATATTCGTCGGAGCAAACACGTTGACATTGCGAAGCTGGCGCTGGAGACTTTCCGAAGTGGCAGCGCCGGCAAAGCCTTGAAGCTGGGGAGTGCGCCGAACAAAAACCGAGCCTATCAAGCGTGGGAGATAGAGATAAGCAAGCCACTTCCAGTAACGAAGGTATTGAATAGTTCGAGGTGAGAGCCTTCGCATAATCGACTCACGAATATTGCTAGCCATTGCTCAACCTCCGAAACAGACAACCGATTGCCGACAAAGTAACAGTTAAAGGTGCGAAAATCTCAACCGCATCAGATTCTCACAGGTTGGCGGGTCAAAATGATGAGAGAGTTCGTCGAGCGATCGCATCACGAACTCTGCGGACAATCTGTTCTGGTCGCAACCACGAATCAGCTCACTGCCATTGCGACATTACTGGAACTCGCACGATTCCCACGAACTGCCTGTGGTGGTCCTAGTCCGGTCAGTCTACACGTAACAGCATCTCTCACACGTCGCCTAAAGACAGCAGGGAGTCCTGCCTTTACATCAATTTGGCACCCTTGGTCCCGATCTCGGAGTTTTTCAGCGATTCTGCCCCCGGATCGTAGTCGTATCAAGGGCATCCATGCCAGTTGAGTCGGGCCTTCGGCCGGCAAAATTCTATGAACAATAATCCAAAACGGCTGGAAGCGGCGAGATCGAAATGACAATCGTCCGGAGGGCGAAATCTGGTGGGTTTCTTGTGGTTTTCGCCACCTTCTTTTCGTAGGAACGATCCGATCCTTTATTGCCTTCTGTGTCATAGGCCGGATGTCTCAAAGCGTAGAGCTGTGGCGCCTGGACGTGAAATCTGGAGAAAGGGAAGCGGTCTTTCCTGCTGACCTAGCCGGTAAATGCCCATCCATGATATCCGGGGCGTATGGCCGGGACGTAGATCGTCCGGGAGCGTGTTACCCGACGATCCCCGCTTTGGGCACGGCTGCTATCGGGAGAACTCTTCCATCAGAACGCTGCTATGGAGATCCTGTTTGCGGCAGATCAGCCCGACGAGGGGAAGGCTTTGTGTTGAAATTTCGTATCCGCAACACACCTGGAAGCAGATTAGTCAATTCGGAGGAGTTCGACCTGGCGCGTAGGTACTCGGGAATCGTGCGCGCGTTCGATGCAGCCGGGCCTATTAACTTAGGACAAAAGTTCTGCCTGTAGCGGGAAATTAGTTCTATTGCCGGGGGTGGGTACTCCAGCTACTTTTGCAGTGCCCCGGCAGCTCTCCGAACAAGGATTCCGCAATGCTTTGGCGCCTATTGATTTTCTTTACGAATGCGGGGTCTTGGGGTAGGCTATGTCAGCGTCACCGGTAGGGACGACAAGGACCAAATGCTACTAGATTCTACGAATGTTTCTTCCGCAAAGGCCAACTACGGGGGTTCTTTCCAGGAGGCGACACCTGAGATCAACCTGCGCTTTGGAGCGAGGCTGCGAGAACTGCGTGAGAAGAGCGGCCTCTCACAGGAGGAACTAGCGATCCGGCTGCTGGTTCCTTCGAGCGACCTGGCGGAGTTTGAGGATGGACGAAAGAGCGCATCCATTATTGACCTCGAGAGCTTTGCTCAACAGTTCAAGGTATCGATCGCCGAGCTAATGCGGGGACTTTGAACCAGCCCGCATATATCTGAAAGATATCCAGCGCTCTTGACCGCCTCCAACGGAGAAGCGGGGCCGCGTGCGTTATTGCGCCTGCATTACAACCTCAATGGAGCCACCCGATACCACGCATTCGCCGTTCGCTTTGTGAGACATCTAAATCTTTACGAAACTCTTCTTTACCCAGGCCTGGCCCTCTTCTATACATCATCTATACCGTCATCGCTGTGCTCATTTATCATTTGGGATTTGAATGGGTAATACCAGAAGTTAGGCTCTGACCAGCAACTTAGGTGCTGTGCGCAGTTTAGGCATGGGACGGTTCCGGCGCTTTGCAGGAAAACCTCGCACTTCCTGAGGAACTGAAGGGGGCTTAGCTGGGCCGCGCCTAACTCTCCCGAATAGGATGGGTGCGGGGATCCCCGGGCCTTTGGTAAAAATGGAGACCCGTAAAGCCAAGGACTTGTTCAACCAGCTTCCTTGAGAGCTATCATCCATGCAAAGAGGCGAAGTTAATGCGCATGCTGTATTGCGACGTATTCTCTGCTTTCACTATGGAGCTATCGGACAGTCACATTTCGGCACCCTGGTAGGCGGCAAAGTACGCACTCACATTTTGCCGTGAAAGGTTCCAACATGAACTCACTTGCGACGTCATTTAAGAATGTCTTTGGTGACCGTACCTACGAACGAGTTTCAGCGATCAAGAACAGGCAGTCATCGTATTCGCAATTCGGCGAAGACGTGCACATGTATTCGTTTTACGGTCGTTTGGCCCATGACCGGGATATTCGGGTGTCCAGTGGCTGGGTGGTTGATGTGGGCGCATTCCGGCCGATCATCTTTTCCAACACCTACCTGTTCTATAAGCGTGGCTGGCGTTGTATAAACATCGATCCAACGCCGGGAACGAAAGCGCGCTTCGATGCGATGCGCCCATCGGACATCAACCTGGAGATTGCAGTTGCAAAAGAAGAAGGCGATGCCAAGTTTTTCATTTTTGGCACGCCTTCGGTCTGGAACACGATGGATGCAGAACAGGCTTCCCGCGCCTCGCAAGCGATGGGCGTAATGCCGGAAGTTGTGCAGGTACCAAAGCGCCGATTAGCAAGCGTGCTGAAGGATTATCTGGATCAGAGCAACCTGGGCTTTGAAATTTTGACTATCGATGCGGAGAGCTGTGATCTAGAGGTTTTGGAATCAAATGATTTCGCTCTCTACAGGCCGCGAATCATTTTGATCGAGGTGCAGAGGCTGGATGTTAAAGACATCGACGGGGGTCCGGTGGCGAAATTCCTGTCCTCGAACGGCTACACGTTGTTTTCTTTCATAAACCCCAATCTGATGTTTGTGCGCAATGACTCGATGGTCATTAGCTAGAGATTTTTTCCCCACAGACGCTTTGTGGCGAAGAGGGCGGGCGCGCTGACGCCCTCACCAACCAGAAATCCATGACCCGCCCGGGCAAAACGAGCAGTAATTTGAAATCATAAGATACGCCCAACTCCCGACCGGCCCCTGCGGCTCTGGCCGGTGCCTGGGACTCGTCGACATGCGAACGGGCTTTGCGCACCTGCGCCGGCAGTTGCCGGATGCGGGTCTGGAGAAATAGCTGCCCGGGCAACGTGCCGCCTGCGCTACTGCGCCTGCATGATGACCGCAATGGGATCATCCGATACAGCGAAGCTGATCTTCTGACTCGATGTTGTGTAGGAGACGCTACCCCGGGTAGCGAGATTCACTACTTGAATGACTTCCCAGCCGTTTGCCATGGAGACGGTTACCGAACCACCGCCAGGCTGAGGCATGGTGGCCCAGGGACTGCCGTCGCTCGTATAACTGCGTTGCCAGAGGGCCAGGATGTCCGAGTTCGATTTGTGACCGGCGCGCGAGCCAACGATGTGCAAGGAGTCCAGCGGAAATGTGCCGCTGTAGCTGTCAATGGAGGGAAAGGTGGAATCGGAGTAAGAGCTCACTGGAGGGTTCGCGATCTTCGCCAGGTCTGACATGAAACCCAAAATTGCTGTGTAGGCCGGCAGGGGATTGCGGGACGAGTCGAGGAAACCCATCTGGTCGCGGCTTTTATCGTAGAGGCGATAGAAACTGATCGGGGTTACGCCTGCTGCCTGGAAGCCGAGGAACTGTCGCATGATGAACCGGGCCTGATGCGCGGCGTCTCCCTTGGCGAGACCAAATCCGCTTTCGGTCATATTTCGAGAGACACCGTACGCAGGATTGCGCAATTTCAGAAAGTAGTCCTCCTGTGCGGCGAGGCTGAAGTTGCCGCCGGCGAGCCCGAACAGATTGCACTTGAAGAAGTCATTGTTGCCGGTAGTCGTGGCCCAGCAGGGTGCGAGCCACAGAGCATCTTCGGGACTGTTGCCATAGGGATGAAACGACTCTGAACGGACACTGATCGCGGGCTCTGCGAAAGCGACGCCTGTATTGAGCTGCATCTGCGGATCGAGGACCGAGTTCGAGCCGGACTTCTCGGTTCCCGCCCAGATATAACTTACCCCGGCAGGAGCAGCACGACCCTGCAGTGCGCCCACGAATCCCCAATTAGGTAGATAGGCGTTTCTCGGCCCTGGCTGGAAGGGGCCGGGAAACGAGTCATAGGAGTTGGCGCGCTCATCCCAACCGTCGTCGGGCCAAGGTGGCTCGTTCCACAGCTCTATTTCTCCCTTGAGGCCTGCATGGGCAAGGCTCTTTGCAAGGAATTCAGCGTACTCGGCGTAGCGCATTACGGAGCTGTCACTCGGGCTTGAGGTTGCCGCAGGCGGATAGAGATACTCGTTGACGGTATAGACAGTGGCGGTGGTGGCGGGAAGAGGGGAGCTAAGAGCGGAAGCCAGAGTGAGGGTAGCGTGGTTGGGATCGGTCACGTTGACCGCGGTGATCAGCGCCCCTGGATAGGAGTGGGCCTTGCTGATCTGCATACCGTCGGAGCGAGCAATGGTGTCGAAGAAGGGGGCAAGTGAGGACAGCTTATCGACGCTCTGACCAGGAACCAGCTGGACACGGATTGACGTTGCTCCCGCTGGAGCTCCACCGGGCGCCGTAACGCCAAGAATGGCGTGGTACGGGGCGCCGTAAGCCGCAACCACAATGGGATTCAGCTTGTATTTGCGAGATGACCCATATGCGGACTGGCAGTAGGGCTGCAGCGCATAACGCTTCGAAGTGACGGTGTTCTGAGGTGGTGGCGTCTGAAGCTCGGCCGTTGCCCAGCCGCACTGGAAACGCACGTGCGTAGCGCCCGCGGCTGCGGCCATCTGGAACTCCCAGTCGCTTGCGGGGTCGACGTTGAAGCCGAGCGCTTTGGCAACCTGGGTGGCCGGGATTACGCCGAGAGCTTCCTGTGTGGGTGGAAGAACCTTCATCGCGAGCGTCGCGGATAGTCCGGTGACGGCAACTTTGACCGTGGCGGATCCAATGCTGTCACCGGATATGGTATTTCCGGAGACCCTGACAACCGTTTGGCTCTGGTCATCTGTGTAAACAGGTGAAACACAGGAACGTTGCGTCCCATCCGAATAAACGGTTGTACAGGAAAGCGTGGCACTCTGTCCTTTGCGTATCGGATTGGCCGATGGGGTGAGCGTTACGTAGGAAGCCGTGGGTGGCCGGCATGCCAAGACCGATAAAAGCGCAAATAGCATAAGGGAGGGCCGTTTCATGATGCCTCCTTAAGTGACCAATATGTTCCCCGAGGTCACTGACAGCGTTGACGACTCATCCAGCGGTGACCCGCTGCCACATGCTGGCAAATAGTCCCATGAACTCGGCGTAGCCCATGATGAGTCCCGGAGGACGCGATTTGAGCTTGTGCGGAAAGTTCAGAAGTACGAACAGCAGCCGGCAGAGAGTTGAAAGCATAAGTGCACAACCCGCACCCTCCAGTCCGAATCTGGGAATTAGCAAAAACATGAGAGGGATCGAGGTCAGCACGCCGCAGCCCTGCAGCATGCTGACGGTTCCGGGAAATCCCGCGGCCAGGAACGCCTGCGAAAGAACGGAGGTCAGGCCGCCGGCTATGGCCTCAACAATGAGGAATGGAAGAATGGCAGCCGCGCCGGCGAATCCGTGGCCATAGACGAGGCGGAGGAGAAAATCTCCGCAGAAGAGAAGAGGCAGCGATGCCAGGAGCATGAGACAGAGGGTTGCGCGGGCTGCGCGGCCGGTGAGTGCAACAGTGTCGCCCGTGGACAGATTGGTGGAGCGCGGCATAGTGATGGGCGAGACCGCGGTGGGGATGAAGGCGAGCACTCCCGCTGCACTTTGCGCGATGACGTAGAGTCCCATCATTTCCGGGTTCAGCAGCCCCACCACGAGCACGCGATCTACCTGAGTTGCCACGGTGCCGAGTAGATCCGCTCCCCACGCCCGCACTCCGTAGCTGAGAAGAAGACGGGACGCAGCGACGGGGGAGCGGAGCGTAGGGCGGAAGTGTCTCCAGGCCCAGCGCGCAGTCCATATTGTTGCAGGCGTACCGCCAAGCAGATAGGCGAAGGCAGCGCTCGAATAGGTAAGCCGGCCCGAAGTTTTTTCGATAGCAAGAACGATCAGGACTGAAAAGGGGGATAAGAACCGGTAGACGTTGTACTTGGAAAAGGCGTCTGCCGCCTGGGCCTGGCCTATCAGCGTTACAGCGAGAAGCTCGAGCGGAGTAACAAGAATCCATAACCTCGCCAGATGGATGGCGGCGGGAGGATAGGTGTGTAACGAATAGGGAAGGATGATGGCCCCAACGAGAGCAGCGAGAAGACCAAAAACGGCGCTGAGCAGGAGGCCCGCGCCCGCCAGCTCAGCTGGAGATGTCCTGTCTGCGCTTGAGCCAATAGACGGAGGCGATTGGAATGCCCATGGTCATGCCATAGGCGAGAAACTGCGGCCACATAATGATTCCCGCCAGCAGTCCTCGTCCGTCAGCACCAAGGCTCCGCGCGGTAATAATGCCGCACAGAAGATTCACACCCTGGACAGCAAGATTCGCACACGCGGTCTGGATGATTACCATGACTCCAGACTTTGCGGCTAAGAATCGCCGTATGCCACGCCACATAGTTGCTCTCCAAAAGGCGAGTGGGCCTCGCTCAGGCGAATCTGCGTTTTAAGGTAAGTATGGGGGCTTCGAAGAAGTGGTAGCTCAGCACCGCCAGTGCTATGGAGAAGAGAAAGCCGAAGACGGCGATAAACAGCTGAGCCAGAAGCCCCGAGCGCAGGAGATGTTCGAATCTTCCCGAGAGGTGACGAAGGTAGACGAAGTACAGGCCATGGAACAGGTACAAACCGTAGCTATAGCGACCGAAGAAGCGCAGCAGGGGTCGGTCAAAGAGAGCGGTCACCCAATTCGATCCTTTCTGCGCGAGAAAGATGAGGCTGGCACAGCACATGGCGATGGCGGAGTAGCCGACGGTGGCGATCCAGGCCGAGGATTGTTCGGGTCCATGCGTAACGAACAAAAGTATTGCCAGGAGAGAGATGGCGAAGGTGAGAATCTTTCCGGCTGGTATACGGTCAGCTGAGGGCCCACGAGCAAGCAGTGCAACGCCGCCGCCAAAGAGTAGGCTGTCTGCGCGCGTCACCAGCAGTCGCGACATATCGAGTGGGTCCATCCCGATAGCCAGCAAAAGAACTCGAAGGAGAGGACCAGCGACAAGGATAGCGAGGACAATGCGGAGGAGGGTAGTTCTGCTTTTGACTCGCCAGACGACGAAGGGCCATAGCAGGTAGAACTGCTCTTCCACGGCAAGCGACCAGAGATGCCCAAGGTTTACCCATTGGCTGGGCAATTGGAAATCAGGCACAAGCAGACGAGAAACGTTGCTGAGATAAACGAAGTAAAGAAGATGCTCGGGCCGCCAGTGCATATGGAGCACGGGCGTGAGTATCAGCAGGCCGAAGAGCACTGCGTAAAAGAGGGGAAAGATGCGAAGCGCGCGGCGAGCGTAGAAGTTTCGGACCTTGTGCTCTGCGTGAGCGGTGTCGTAAAGAATTCCTGTTATCAGAAAACCTGAGAGTACGAAGAAGAGATCAACGCCCATCCAGCCGGCCCCGGCCACAAGGCTCCACAAGTGCAGTAGAGGGTTTGCTCCTTTGTAGGATCCTGTGAAGTGGTAAAGCATGACGGAAAGGATGGCCACGCCTCGGAGACCATCGAGCGCCGCGTTGTGCTGTGTAGCTGGAGCAATGCTCGTTGACTCGGCTACCTCGCGTGCGTCGATCTCCGAAACCGTCATGATCGGCAATTGTAGATTCTCCGGAACGATAGCGAGATCGTTGTTTGTGCTGCTGGCGCGCAGTAAAGGTCGGTGGCTTCAGTTCGGCAAGTCTTAAAGCTACGGAAGAACATAGATCGAATACATGTTATCCCGGTAAATATAGAAGGCCGTTCAATGGAAGGTAATCGAGGTCAGAGTAGCATACAGGCGCGCAGACTCGATCTTCAAAAATGTCGGCCAAAACCTAAAAATAAATCACCCGAGTATGCTGCGGTGAGGGCGCCGGCAGAGGTTAAGGAATTGTGGCCTATAAGCTACAGGATTAGGCCAAGATCCGATGGACATGCCTGGAGCGGTATGGAAACATGGCCTTAGTCGACTAAACACTCCATCAAGGGCACCCATCCCTCCACCCTTGCAGCGGCAACTTCTTTCGGATCTATGGAGTCCCATGAGAGATCAAGAAATTCAATCTATCGCAGTCATCGATAGACAGCCGCATACGCTCCAGGCTGCGCGCGCGGACGAGGGAGTGACGCTGGGAGATATTTTCCAGAGACTTCTCTTCCATCGATGGTTCATTGCGGCCTGTGCGGTGGGCTGCGTAGCTCTTTCGCTGCTGTATCTCAAGCTGCGGCCGTCGGTGTACGAGGCCTCCGCGGTGTTGCGCATTGACCCGGGGCGCGCGGAGGCATTGGCAATATCGGATCGCCCGGCAACCGCGCCTACGGAGCCAGGGGAGACTCTGCACACGGAAATCGTTCTGCTGAAAAGCGACGATGTTGCGATCAGAACGCTGAACTCTTTGTCGGACGATGACTTTGCAAAGTTTTTTGGTTTGCACAGAGGTCCGACCCCCGTCCCTCTGGATGTGCAGCGTCTCTCGGATCAGCAGCAAGGCTGGATGGCAAAGCTGGAAAAAGCCATCACCGTAAAGCAGATCGAAGGAACACAGCTCATCAACCTAACGGTCAGGTCGCCGGATGCCAATGTGGCAGCGGCGATTGGAAACGCTGTGGTTAAGGCTTATTCGTTGGAGACGTTTGAGAATCGCGCTCACTCAGTCGCCCAATTGCGCACGTGGCTCTCAAGCCAGATGGATGAACTGAAGAGTCATGTTGAGGTCGCCCAGGCGAAGTTGACTGACTTTGAGGAGGCTAACGAGGTTGTAGAGACACCGGGGGCGAGCAACTCAATTTTGGATCGGCTCCGTTTTCTCAGCGACCGCCTTTCGACGGCGCAGTCTGACACCATCATGAAAGAGGCCCAATTGCGTTCCGCGAGGGGGGGGAGTCCAAGCGAGCTAGCCACGCTGTTTCCAAATCCAAAACTCAGCACGTTGCAGGCAGCCCAAGGAACGCTGGCTGCACAGTATACGCAGCTCTCGTCGAAGTTCGGCCCAAACTATCCTCCCCTTGTCGATCTTGGGAAACAGATGGGTCGCATGGATGTGGATATCAAGCAGGAGTCGCAGTCCGTCCTTGAGCGCCTGACCGCGGACTATACGGGGGCAAGGCGGGCGCAGGAGATGTTGCAGGTTGAGTACGACAAGCAAGTCGATCTTGCCTTCAAGCTTACTCGTAACCAGGCGACATACTCTGTTCTGCAGCGCGATCTGGCTGCGAGCCGGGAACTCTATGACGCGCTGCGGCGGAAACTTCAACAGGCAACGGTTGATGCAGAAGTAGGCGGCTTGAATACAATGCTGGTCCAGGGCGCGCGTGTGCCTATGGAGCCTGCCGGCCCGAAGAAGATTTTCATATTGCTGGGCAGCCTGATTGTGGGCTTGTTTTCGGGAGCGGTTGCAGCGCTGGTGTGGGATGGAGTCTCGGATCGAGTGCGGGGAGCCCAACACATAGAGCGTGAGCTCGGCCTTCCGGTTCTTGCGCATGTTTCAAGTGTCTGCAAAGACCTCGAAATCGCCGAGCAACATGGTGGGCCAGCGACGAGACGTGCGCCGATGGTTCTAACCGCGCCTACCTCCAAAGCTGCCGATGAGATCCGCTCTTTGCGCAACTCCGTGGTGCTTGCGGGGCAAGCAAAGACCTTGCTGGTGACGAGTGGGTCCCCGGAAGAGGGCGCACTTCCGGTATCAGTCAATTTGGCAGTCATGCTGGCGCACAGCGGCGCACGCGTTCTTCTGGTCGATACCGATCTGCATAAACCCAGCGCCCAGGAAGAGTTTGGCATCGCTAATGGGGCGGGGTTGGGGGAGTACCTGGCAGGACATTCGCCGGCGCCGATACCGATACGGCCAGTAGCGCACCTGGACAACCTCTTCATGGTGACAGGTGGTCATGCCCCCTTGAATTCGTTTGAACTGCTCAGCTCGGGGAAGCTGCGCTCTCTTCTTATGATCTGGAAGAAGGAATACGACTATGTGATTTTGATTGGCACGCCGCTTCTGGTGACAAACGTTGGTGTTCTGTTGGCGAGTTGGGTCGACGCGACGGTGCTACTGGCGAAAAACGGTCAATCGCGCGTAGGAGAGTTGAAGGAGATTCGGGATACGCTCCTACGTAATCGCGCACGAATCGAGGGAGTGGTGCTGAGCGAGACGCCTCACCAGTCAGCAAGCAAGAGGAAAGCTTCTCAAGCTAAGGAGACTCGTTATGTCTATCCAGAACTGGTCAAAAACGCTCAGGTGGTGGACTAACATGCGGAGATTCCTAGCAATCATCCTGGCGAGCGCCGCGACCTTAATCGCGCCCGGACAGAAGGCTGCCACCGCATTTGCGCAGATAACAAGCGGGGCTTCGAATAACGCGCCCGTACTTCAGACCCGTCCGGAGACAGGGCTCCGCATTGGAGCCGGGGACATGGTGCAGGTGTCAGTGTTTGACACTCCCGAACTCTCCGCGAAGTTGCGCGTGAATGCCGATGGCACCATAGATCTACCCGTTGCCGGCAGCACCGCGGTGTCGGGTATGACGCCGCAGGATGCCGGTGATGCTATCGCCAAGCATCTAAGAGACGGTCAGATCATGATTAATCCCCGGGTCACGGTGACGATCACAGACTATGCGACGCAGGAGGTCAGCGTGCTGGGTGAGGTTAAGAACCCTGGCAACTATCTCCTTCTCGGCCCTCACACTCTGTATAACGCGCTATCTGCTGCTGGTGGTACGACGGACAAGGCAGGCGTTGAAATCATGATCACGCATCTGGCTGATCCGCAGAAGCTTGAAACAATTCACGTGAATTCACCGAACTATTCGCAGGTGCAACGGCTCACGAGTATCACCGCAGGGGACGTTGTCTATGTGTCGCGTGCGGGTTCGGTTTACGTATTGGGAGATGTTGCACACCCCGGGGAGTTCTCCATGGGGAACAAGCCGCTGACGATACTGCAGGCAATCGCGCTGGCCCAGGGAACGAGCGTCGACGCTGCGCTCTCGCGAGCGGCGATCATTCGTAAGACGGACGATGGTGAAAGGATCATTCCGGTTGACCTTAAGCAAGTGGTAAAGACGGCGAAGGGCGATCAGGTGCTGACCGCAGAGGACATCGTCATGATTCCCCACAGCAAGGGCCGGGCGTTCGTCGACGCGACTCTTCCCGCGTTGACTGCGAGTGCCGTCGGATCCGCTTTTGCTGCGATGATTCTTCTGGGCCGATAGCGAGGATCGAGCCGATATGGGTCGTGAGCTTGTGTTGCCGGGTCTTCGCAGAGAGACCGAGCCGATCCTGATGTGGCTGGGCGGTGGCTTACTCCTGATTGTTTTATGGGGTCTGCTGATTGCAGGCCAGGTGAATCTTCTCTGCGCCGCCGTCATCGCGATACCGCTGTTCCTGCTTGCGGTATACGACAAAGAGTCCGCAGCGCTCTGGACACTCGTCTACCTTATTCTGCTGGGGGACATTCGAAGGATCGTCTCAGAGATTGCCGCGCCCTCAACGTTCGATCCTCTGCTTCTGATCGCCCCGGCGATCACGACGGTCCTGGTGGTTCCGCTGCTGTTTGGCCTGAAGCTGAGAGAGCCTCTGTCGAAGGCCGTGCTTGGACTGCTGGTTGTCATGGGACTCGAAGTTCTGAATCCGAAGCAGGGCAGCCTGAGTATTGGTCTATCCGGCGCATTTTTTTACATCATTCCCGTGATGTGGTTTTGGATTGGCCGCAGCCTGGGATCTGTCGCGCTGGTGGAGAGAATCATCTACAAGGTGGTGCTTCCGCTGGGCATCTGCGCGGGGATCGTCGGACTGTGCCAGAATTTCTTCGGATTCCTACCTTATCAGCGAGCGTGGATCGCTGAAGTGGCAAGGAGCTACACGTCGCTGTACGTAGGCTCGTCCGTGCGAGCGTTTGGATTTTCAGTGTCCGCCGCTGAATATGCGACGCTGCTTGAGTTCTCTATCGCTTTGGCCGTGGCAGCGTACCTCGCATCACGCCGCCTTTGGATGGCTGCTGTGCCGATTCTCGCGACGGCTCTCCTTCTCTCAGGCGGCAGGGGACTGACGATCAAGCTGGTGGTTGCGCTCTGTGTCCTTTGGATTGTGCGCAGGGGAAGCAGGTTTAATCCGGCAAAGGTGATTGGGCTGGCAGTGTTGGGTGGCTTGGCACTAGTGAGTGTCTCTTTGATCGCGGGACAGTTTGCGAAGTCCGCCGATTCAGGACAGGGCGGTGGTTCAGCCGCTCAGGATGGTCTCGCACATCAACTAGGCGGCCTGGCTCATCCCTTCGACAAAAAATATTCAAGTGCCGGGTTGCATTCCAACATGGTCACGACGGGCTTTCTGGAAGGATTTACAAGCCCGTTGGGACATGGACTTGGCTCAAGTACCTTTGCGGCCAAGAAACTCGGCACCGAAACAGAAGGAGGCAGCTCCGAGCTGGACTTCAGCGACATGTTTATCTCGCTTGGACTGGCGGGAGGCCTGCTTTACCTGGGTGTGGTGGTCTTCGGTCTTCGCGCCGCATTCAGTTATTTTCGCGAAACAAGACGAAGCGTCGGGCTGCCGGTGCTTGCGATTCTGATTGCCACGTTGGGCGGCTGGCTCATTCAGGGTCAGTACTCTACTTGTTCGCTCGTCTTCTTTATTTTGGGAAGCGTCGTGCATCCGAGGCAAGCTCGCGGAGCGAACATGTCGAACTCAAGCATGAAGGTCACAGCTTAGCCAAAGATAAGATCTCGAAAGGCCTCGAATTTTCCCTGCTGGGCAAGATAGAAGCGGCGCCACGAAGCTCCCCGCAGTCTTGGTGTAAAGCGCAGAGCCTGCACGAATCCAGGGCACACGCCAGTGCCGACAAGAATAGTCCAGGTGATGAAGGCGATCTTGCGTACGCCTTTCAAGGCGAGCCAGATCGACAAGATATCGTTGTAAGCAAATTCGCGAAACGATCGTTCATCCGTCAGAGCCTGCACATCGACATAGTGCCGCGCCTCTTCGCGCTGAGCGGCGTAGTGATCAACGGCAGCGGCGGGATCATAGGCCAACTTCCAGCCTGAGGCCTTTACGGCGATGGAAAACGCGGTGTCTTCGCGCGGTTGAGCCCCCTTGCCTTTAAGCCTTTGGTCGAAACGGAGGTTGGCAAAGGCCTCCGAACGGAAGCTCATGTTGGCTCCCTTCAGGAAGTCGACCTCGCGGATCTCTCCGAAACCCAGGTGGTGATTACCGATCATTCGACCATACCACTGGATCCGGCCGACTACCGAGGCCTGGCGGTCGTCGAATTTCTGACCATCGAAGCAGCGATCACGTCCTCCCAGGCCGCCGAGCGCGGGATCTTGCTGGAAGCGGGCAAGAACTCGTTGGAGCCATTCGGGGTGCGGCTCCGTATCATCATCGAGAATGGCCAGCACGTCAGAGGTACAGGCGTCCAAGCCCGCGTTCCTGGCGGCGACAGTTCCCGGAAGATCAGTAAAGACGAACTTCGTAGGAAAGGGAGTCGTCAGGCTCGTTATTGCCTGCCGAGTTTCAGAATCATCGTTTCGCAGTACGACGATCACCTCATGCGGTGGCTGGATCTGCTGGGCCAGAGATCGGAGACAGGTCACGAGCGGTACCGGCCTCTTGTAAGAGGCGATCAGGACTCCGATGGACTCCGGTGTTTTCATGTGACAATTCCTGGACGTGGCGTGGTGAATTGATTCAGGGCTTACTACGCAGCGTGCTCGATCAACTCACGGTAGACCTCAGCAGTTCGATGAGCCATAAGGCGTGAATTGAACCTGTCTTCGATATATTCGCGACACTCCTCCCGGGCTGGAAGTCTAAGAGTACCGGTGAGAGCGCCGATCAAACCTTCAGCTATATCTGCTGCCTTGGTACCTGAGAAGATCAGGTTCTGCGAGAGGCCGCTTACCACTTCCGGCAACCCGCCCACAGGCGTGACCATGGATGGGGTTCCGGCTGCCATCGCTTCCGCTGCCACGAGGCCAAATCCTTCCAGCGCAATGGTCGGTACCACGTTGATGTCGGCCGCGTAGAAGAGGTGTGGCAGAGATTCTTCTGCGACAAAGCCCAGGAATCGGATATTGCGCGTCAGGCCAAGCCTGTCAGCCTGGTCCTGAAGGGACCGCTTCAGGGGCCCCTGACCAGCGATGCAAAGAAGCACGTCGGGAACCGCAGCAACCACATCCTTCATGGCATCGATCAGCGATGACAATCCCATTCGATTGACAAGCCGTCGCACCGTCACCAGGATGGGGCGGTCCAGAGGAAGGTCCAGCGCAGTCCTGGAGTCGCCTCGAGGAGTATGGAGCGCGAAGCGCTGTGTGTCTACTGAGCCGGGGACCAGTCTCACCTTGCCGGGATCGACGCCGAATCGTTGAGTGACCAGGTCCCCAAACGCGTTCGAGAGGACGATCACTCGATGGGAGCGCCTGTAAACAGCTCCTTCAAGGTACGACTTCACGGCGACCGCAGTGTTGCCGTCCCCCTCCTGCGACGATTCGTCCGACCAGGGACCATGAAAGTGGGAGATGGTGAGTGTGTTCTTCAAGTAGTCGATCCCAGGAGCCGAATACATGGCAAAGTGCGAGGCAACGATTTCCGGTTTGAACTCAGTGATCGCAGCACGAATCGAGGTACGGGCGCTGTGGAGCCTGCGGATCAGGCCGGCCTGTTGCGGCGCGAACGAGTAAACAGTGCTGTGATCGAAAGGAGTGTTCGGCTGGTTGGCCACAATGCCTCTGAAACCAAAGCCGGCGTCCGGGAGGTGTGTCATCAGCTCCGAGATCACGCGGCCCGCGCCGCCACGGTCACATTCGATGCCGATATGCAACGACATGGGATGCTGCGTCGTTTGAGGTGATGGCGCAGCTGCTGTCATTTGCATCCAAAGCCTCCGAAAAATGCGGCAAAGAAGATCGATGAGTCAGGGGTCAAGCGATAACCCGCAGCGGGGCGGGATGCTGCTGCTTGATGACGTCCTCGAAGATGCGGAGATAGTGGTCAGCCATGGTTGACCACTGCATCTCGAGCGCACGACGTCGCCCGGCGGCGCCCATGGACGAACGCAAGGCAGGATCGGCAGCCAGAGTTCTCATGTATGCGGCCAGGGCCTGGTCATCGTCCGGATCATCCAAAATGAACCCTCCTCCAGCGATAAATTCGCCTGCAGCGAAGGTCCCGGAGACGATGCTCGGTAGACCCGATGCCATTGCCTCAAGTAGCACAAGGGGGTGGGCCTCATAGCGTGAAGGGAGCACAAACATGTCGACAGAGCGCATAAGGAGGTCGATTGTCTTGACCTGACCGAGGAAGTGGGTCCGCTGGTCCACACCCAGCTCGCGCGCCATCGCAGGATAGGGGCTCCGTTCTACTGCGCCGGCTACGACAAGGGAAAGACCGGGAACCTGTCGCATAGCGCGAAGCACTGTGTCCAGGTTCTTCCGCGGTGTTTTGATGTCGCCAACGAAGAGCGCCAGGGTCGAATCGGGCGAGAGCCCAAAAGACTGCCGATGTGACTCCCCGGGATGAAACTGTCTTGTATCCACACCGTTCCAAACGACATCGATGTCGTCGGCCCGGACACCAATGTCGACAAGTTGGGGAACGAGCGGCCTGGCTACGGCAATGACCCGCTTCGCGCGAGTGAAGGCGTCCTTTTCCCAACGCGTATTCAGCACCGTGTAGAGCCGCTGGTAAAGCGAGTATGGCCGCAGATCCTTGAAGGGATACCAGGGGCTTCTCCCCCAGGCTGCATGAACAAAGTGTGCCGCGACCACATCACACGGCTCCCAGGTTACAAAACCGTTTGCCTTGACGATGTCGAACTGGTGACGATGTGCGCGGAGCCAGCGTGCACTGCCCCGCGCATAGACCAGGTTGCGCAATAATTCAGTTGGCAATTGGTCGTCGCCGATCTTTACGAAGCAACACCGTGGATGTGAACTAAGTTCTTCAGAACAAGCCGTGGCCACGATGGTCACGTGATAGCCGGCCCGCAGCGCGGCATTCGCAACCTCAAAGTTCACTCGACCCTGACCATCGTTGCGTTTAAAACGATGCGACAGGATGGCGAGGCGGATGGGCTTTGATCGACGGTCCAATGTTGCCTCTCTCCATCTGTAGGCGTTAAGCGACAGCGGGTTGTTTCGCGAACTCTGAAACAGGTTGATTCAGCACAGCGCCGTAGGCCTGCATAAGGCTCTCTCTCATGCGTTCTATGCCGAAGAGCTTCTCTACCTGTGAACGACCAAGACCGCCCGTTGCAACCGACAGGGCCGGATCGTTGATCAGCTTAAAGATCAGTTCCGCAGCCAGGGTCGTGCGGTCGAGCGGATAGAGCCACTCGCCAAACCTGCGCTGCATAATATCGCGGGTCCCGGTCACGTCGGACGCGACAACGGGCCGCTCCATGGCAAGAGCCTCAGCCGCCACATAACCGAAGCTCTCGAACCTGGAGGTGCTTAGAAGGACATCGGCGGCGGCAATGTAGAGGCGCACGTCACGCTGCCAGGGAACGACGCGGATCACATCCTGCATCTGCGCGGCAGCGATCTCGCTGAGAAACTCGGCCTCCCCCTCCCCTTCCCCGGATCCCACCCATATTGCCCGAACATCCGGTTGGCGTGCATGCAAGTGCTCCATCACGCGAAGGAAGGCGACAGGATCTTTCTGTGCCGTGAGACGGCCGATCGCGAGAATGAGCGGGCTGGAGCTGATACCAAGCGCCTGGCGGGCATTGTGGCGCGACGAGGGGTGAAAGTGTCTGACGTCCACAGAGGGATAGACGACGCTGACGGAGTCCTCTTTCGCGAGTGAGAAATCGAGGATCTCTTTGCGTTCGGTGTCTGACACAGCAACAAATCTCTCCGTGGACCTGGAGAGTATTTTCTCGATTTTGAGGTAAATGCTGCCGAGCGGTGCTGCGAGGGCGTGTGGGCTGTACACGCGTGCCGGATGGTCCTTGCGCAGGAAGACAGAGGCGCGGCCAAGTGCGCCCGCCTTCGAACTGTGGCAGTGGATGATATCCGGAGCGAAGTGATCTACCGCGCAGCGCAGTTGAAACCAGGCCTTGAGATCAATCCACGGTCTTACCTCACGTCTCATATCGACGGGATAACAGGTCCATCCAAGGTTAGAAATCCGCTTTAAAAAAGGCCCCAAGTGCGAGTCGGCTCGTGCTGTGCCGTACGCGAACGCTGACGCGATGTCGAGTCCGTCCGTTGCTTCTGCAATGTTTTCCATGTAGCGCAAAGTGCCCCCCAGAGTGGCTTCGAGCACATGAAGTACTCTGAGTGGTCTTAGGGGGGATACCGTCACATGATTACCCGACACGCTGGACCTCCACAGGTAGAATGGGGAACTTATCTGCGATCGTCTGGGCCCTGACAATCTTTTGGTAGATGACTTCGAGTGAAGAGACATGAGCGTTAAGAGAGCAGTAGTGACTGGACCAGAAACGTTCGTAAGCTCCGCGGCCCAGGCTGCGAACAAGGGATGCATCCTGCAGTTGCTTCATCTTGGCGCGCAGATCAATTTCATCTCCTGACTTGAAGTGCAGGCCGGTAACACCGTCCACGACAATCTCTCGCGCGGCACTGGTATCCGGAACCAGCGATGGAATACCGTGAGCCGCAGCTTCGAGTACGACGAGACCGAGCGTCTCGTACCACAGTGAAGGAAAGACCAGCGCGCGCGCTTGTCGAAGGTATTGCACGCTCGTTGGGTGATCTACCCATCCGGTGACGATCGCCTGCGGACACGCAGCTTGAATCTGCGCGGCAAGAGGGCCCGAGCCAACGAAAGTGAGCGGAATCGCTTCGGCCGCAGCAGCCTTGGCTGCAAGCAGCACGCCTTTCTCTCTGACCAGCCGGCCGAGGTATACGAGATTGTGGTTGGTCTCCGGCTGGGCCGGGGGATACTGGCTGCCTTCAACATAGATCGGAAGACTATGGAGGGTGCAATCCTGGGGAAGATAAGGCTTCATGACTTCCCCTGCCAGCCTGGAATGAACGATGAAGTGGTTTATGCCGGCCGGAGCGTTGCCCATCTGCTTCTGGATGACTTGCCTGCCGACACGATAAAGCTTCTGCGTATAACTGCGCGTGTCGCAGTTGGAGAGAACACACGCCGCGCTCAACGGACGTAAGTTGCATAACTTCTGCTGCGTGTGGTTGAAGAACGTCCCGCTTGGGCACGCCAGCATGAAGTCGTGCAAGGTGCAGACGACGGGTATACCTGAGTCAATGGCAGCCCTGATGGCACTCGCTGATAGGGCGCGCGACCAGGTATGCAGGTGAACGATCGCCTCCGAGCCCCGCAAACGGTTGACGATTCGGCTGGTGAGCTGCGCGGCCCTGGTGTTCCACCAACCCTGGACGAACGCCGCCGCAGGGTTGGGATTGGCGAGAAGATCATCCTGCCGTGAGCAGCGGATGATGATATTGGGATGAACCAGCTCGCGTGCGATTGGTTCCACCGCGCAGACGTAGTAGATCTTATGCCCGCAATCTGCTAAACCCACGGCCTCCTGGATCGCAACCTTGGCGGCTCCGCCGTTCACATGGGCGTTGTCATTGATGATGACTACATTCACAGAGGCGCTTTCCTTGTCGTGTGCCCATCCGGCGAAGCCCGGACAGCTTCGGTTACGAGGCCGTGATTGTCGGCTGGCCGCATCGCTGGAGCGGCGGTAGAGGTGGCGGTGCTGAGAGCCAGGTGGGGCGAAAGTTGTTGTGTATCCCGTCTGTGCTCCATATCTATCGCGTGAACCGGCTCGACAGCAAGGATAAAGAGCCGGTCTGTGTGCTATAGGCGACAGGCTGAGTTGGTAAGGATGCACATGCAATTTCGTGGCAAGCGGCAGCGGCAACTTATGCACTTATAGGCCGTGCCTCAAAACCCGTGATTGTGGCCGTTAGCCGATTCTCTTACGTGGGCAAACTGGTACTTGTAACTTAGAGCACTGTCCTTAGTGACGATGGTTGCACGCACAGTGAGCAGAATTACTCTGTTCAGGTTCGAGCACAACCTGATCATGTCGCTGGGTAGATACACACCAGGAGGCAAGAGGATGGAGAGTGCTTATGTGTCGCCTGCAACGGTCTCGCGCGAAGAGCCGCGATCCGTCGCAGATGCGGAGAGTTCCGCATTATCGCTGGCGGTGCCCATAACGGTTGCGATGGACTTGCTGGCAATCGCTGTGGGCGGAGCAGCGGTCTTGTCAATAGGCCGAGCCTTCGGGAGGTTCACAGAACGTAATTGCACATCGCAGTTGATCTCTTTTTGCGTTTTGTACGGGATCGCATTTGTTCTGCTCGGGATGAGTGAAAATCTCTACAGAAACAAGCACAGCCTGTTGCGCGTGCTGGAGAGTTCCGCGGTGCTGCGCGTATCGATGTTCTCGTCGGTGCTGGCTCTTGCAGGAATGTATGTGACGACGCACGCGCCGGCAAGCCTGCTACTTCTGGGCGCCTGGTTGTTGGCAACCCCGATCCTCTTGTTACTGAGGCAGGTCATGCGACCATTGATCTCCCGAAGCAGCGCGCTTGATCTACGAAGGCGTAGAGCGCTGATCGTAGGTTCAGGATCGGACGCGCGAAGGATATTCTCGTACCTGATCCATTCTCCCGATCAGGATCTTCGACCGGTTGGCTTTCTCGACGAGCAAGGCGCGGAGCGTGATCGTGTTATCTACAGCCACGGTTATCGTTTCAGAGAGCATGCACCGGTGCATTGCGGTCTACTGGACGAGGAGCTTCTGGCGCGGCTGGAGATCTCGGATCTTTTTTTAGCTGATCCACACATGAGTCCCGAGCGGCGGGCGGAGATCGGGGAGCTCGCGATGTCTGTGGGTATTGCGATCTCGGACGTGGTGCCCATGCATCCTAACGGGCTGCACGGGCCGTCATTTGTCCAGTACATGGACGGCGTGGTGGTGCGCTCGTTCAACCGCGGAAAAGAGGCTGGCTTTTCCGCATATGAAGTCCTGAAGCGCGGAATCGACTTTGTGCTTGCCTTATGTATTGTCGTGATGACGCTGCCGGTGTGGGCTGCGATCGCGATTTGGATCAAGGCGACCTCAAGCGGGCCGGTGTTCTTCCGGCAGGAGCGGATTGGGCGGTACGGCAAGCCGTTCGCGATGTACAAGTTTCGCACCATGTTTACCACAGTGCCCAAGTACGGGCGCTCGCCTGTAGACAGCCGCGACCCGCGGATCACACTTGCCGGCCGATTTCTGCGCAAGACCAGCCTCGACGAGTTGCCGCAGCTGCTGAATGTGCTGAAGGGAGAGATGGCGGTAGTGGGGCCCCGTCCGGAAATGCCATACGTGGTAAAGCAGTACACCGCTTATGAGGCTCAACGCCTAAGCGTGTTGCCTGGCATCACCGGGTTCTGGCAGCTGAGCGCTGATCGCAAGTTCGTCATTCACGAGAGCCTTGAGTACGACCTCTACTACATCGAGCACCGGGGGTTCTTCCTGGATATTGCGGTCGTGTTGCACACGCTTGTCTTCGCCATGAAGGGAATCTGAAGGCACGCATGCTCACGAGGGATTCGCTGGAGCTTCGGTGCGTAGAGGCCGACCAGCCGTCCACGAGTCATGGCGGGCTGATAAGCGGAAACCCACCCTGCGATCCTGCTCGTCTGGGATCGGAGCTTCTTTCAATGCGGAAGGAGCCTAGATGCCGTCCACTAGATGCCGTCCAGGAGATCGGACATGCTCAAGCCGAAACCGATCGCGATGACCTCCAGCAATGGCAGGGAGATCGCTTTTTTGCCGCGCTCGACATCGCTGATGAAGCTGCGATCGATTCCGAACTCGATGGACATTTCGATTTGCGTCATGCCGCGAGCCTTGCGAAGTGTCCGCAATCGTATGCCGAAGCGGTCGACGATATAGGTGGAAGACGCGCGCTCTGCTGAGAGCCAGGAGACCGAAGGCTGCCTAAGGGGAGGGCCTGGCGGGGCACCTGATTGATTGCCCAAGGAGGAGGGAACAAAGCCAGTAGGATGCATGATCGAACCTCGTGCGATTTGCGGATGTAGTGTGGAGTAAATCCACGGGGAGTTTATGGTTCGTATGGTTTTTTCGCAGTTCACCAATCTGAGTTGGGTGAAGACATATTCGGCATTTTCGTCAAAAGGTTTCTGACGAGGGCAATGCCAAGTTATGTCGCCGGCATCCTCGCTTCTTCTCTGTCTAGCTTGTCTGCGAGAAGATTGCAGGCCGTTGCTGGCAGCGATTTCAGATGCGCTTCAGAACTTCAGGTTCGATTGAAGGGGCCCAGCGGAGCAGAAACGTCGCTTAGTCGTATGTGTGTCTGGGTTCAGGTTCCTTCTGCACCCTATCCCGGGAATCAAGTGGACTCAAGAGAGTCTTTGGTAACGTTCAAGTAACTGCCCTGGGAATGGTTCTGATTTACCGGTTAAAGACCGCTAAGAATCACCTACGCTAAGACACTTTATCGCGAGGCAAGGCAGTGTCACAGTGAATCTTTGGTAACTTGTGGATAACGCTGAAGTTGTTAGGGGCGTACGAAATTCTAGCGCTGCTGCACGAGATAAGAGCTAACGTGAATTTTGTTTGCGCTGGTTAAATGTGCAGACCACGCGTGCACTGCTAGCTGCCTCACAACCTATGTGGCAAGCTTCCGATATGTTCTGCGGGGTGTAACACCTCGGTAAACAGCAAGGGGATCGATCAGGGCGATCATGCTCTGAGAATGCTGGGGCCTCCTTGCCCGTTTCGACATCTCGTACAACAAGCTTGCCTGTGACTGTGATGGTGGCCAGGAGCAGCGAGCACGATGTGGCAGCCTTCAGGCTGGCTTGGCGAATATCGTTCGCGGCGGCAGGTCGTGCATGGTCGCGCGATCGCGGCCTGAGATATGGAATTTGAACTTGGCCGCGAACCTACTGTCGTTATGATTGGCAGCCACATTTTCTGTTTCACAAAGATGCTCAAATCTTGAGGCTAATTAATTTTGAGAACCTTCGGGCTTTGCGGCTTTGGCTATCGTTCGCATGCCTGTTAGACACGGTTTCGGTGCAATGGTTCGTGGGGTTTTCTTTATTGAGGGTGGGAGAACCTTGGGTCCGTCGGGCACGCCTGGACAGGCTGGATCGCAATTCATTCGCAGGGAAAAGCACAGCGCAGGGGCTGAAGCCCCATTCTTTGTAGTCTCTTTACGGCCCGACTAAAGTCGTGCCCTGATACAAAGCCAAAACGTGGGTTCTCATGCAGGACTAATGGTCAGCCCTTCCTAAGGGCCCGGTACCCCTTCGGCGGATGTTTTTATTTCCTGGGGCGGCCGTGGCAAACGCGAAGTGCACATCGAGAGTTAGAGGGAAAGAGCAGTGGTATCCCACCCGGCATTTGTTGCCGGTGTGGCAAAAGCTGTCGTGGGCTTCGCCCGTCTTTTTCAGCCCACGTACGCTCAGGCGAACGTGGGGCACCCGTCCTGCTTCTATCGGGTTCAGTTGCGCGTGGGGTTCTTCCGTTCCGCTGATAGCATGGTGTCGCGCGTTTGACGCCCTGGTGGTGCTGGATGAAGCGTGGTGTCTTAGCTGTTGCTTTGTTGGTGATGCTTTCCGGGGTTGGGTTTGCGGCGGAGCCGCTTTGGAAGGCTAGCTGGATCACGCACCCTAGCGCTCCCCTGCGGGAGCCGATCGTGCTGCACTTTCGGCGTTCGCTGCAGATGGATAGCAAGCCGGCGCGGTTTGTTGTTCATGTCAGCGCGGACAATCGCTTCATCCTCTATGTCAATGGGCATCGGGTGGGAGATGGTCCGGCGCGCGGGGACTTGCCGCATTGGCGGTACGAAACGTTTGATCTGGCGCCGTATCTTTCGGCGGGTGCTAATCTCGTAACTGCTACTGTGTGGAATTTTGGTATCTATGCCCCCGCGGCGCAGATTACCGATCGCACGGCTTTCCTGGTGCAGGGCGATGGCGCGCTGGAAGCAGGAGTGAGCACTCCCACGGGATGGATGGTGGCTATCGAACCTGGCCGCACGCCGGTCCCTCGCCAGCCCGGCGATGTCGACGGCTACATGGCGAATGGGCCGGGGGAAGAGTTGAACGCCGCGGCCTACGATTGGCAGTGGAATGATGCTGGTGATCCGAGCGGCGCGTGGGTGGCTGCTGCGAGTCCGATGCGGGAAAATATTTATCCTGCGGCGGCTCGCGCCGGGTTGGAGGGCGAGCAGGTCGACAACTACTGGGGACTAGTGCCGGATGAGCTGCCGCACATGGCGTACTCACCTACGGAGGCAGGCGCGGTGGTGCGGACAGACGAGCCCGGCGCCAAAGCGTTTCCTGCGAAGCCGGTGACGATTGCGGCGAATCGCCATGTGCATTTGCTGCTGGATCGGAAGACGCTGACGACTGCCTATCCTCTCTTGACGGTTTCCGGAGGAAAGGGCGCCAACATCCGCTTGACGTACGCGGAGGCGCTCTATGACGCCCAGCAGGAGAAGGGCGATCGAAATGAAGTGGGCACTCGGCAGGCGTTGGGAGTGCACGATCGCTTTCTGCCCGACGGCGGCGCGCATCGCACGTTTGAGCCGCTGTGGTGGAGGGTGTGGCGTTATCTCGACCTGGATATTCAGACGGCCGGCGAGCCGTTGACACTGGACTCGCTGCAGGCGGAGTTCACGGCCTATCCCTTTGAGGAGCAGGCTTCGTTCGAGAGCAAGGATCCTGAGCTGGCGCAGATATGGGACATCAGCTGGCGAACGGCGCAGCTGGATGCGCACGAGACGTATATGGATACTCCTTATTGGGAACAGTTACAGTATGTGGGCGATACGCGGATACAGGCGCTGATCTCCTATGCGGTGACGGGAGACGACCGGCTGGCGAAGCAGGCGCTGAGGAGCTTTGATGACTCGCGCATTCCCGCCGGATTGACGCAGAGCCGGTATCCCACTTCGCAGCCGCAGATCATTCCCACCTTTTCGCTGATCTGGATCGACATGCTGCACGACTATTGGATGTATCGGCCCGATGCCTCGCCGGCGAAGGCTGGATTGCCGGGGACGCGCACGGTGCTCGATTGGTTCGAGCAATACGAGCAGCCGGATGGTTTGTTGCGCAAGCTGCCGTGGTGGAGCTTTGTGGACTGGGTCTCGAGCGGAGAGTTGCCCACGTACGATGAGCACGGGGAATCGTGCACGACGACGCTGCACTACCTGGGAGCGTTAGAGGATGCGGCCGAGCTGGAGCTGGCGCTGGGCGACCAGGATCGAGCGGCCCGGGAGAGCCATCGGGCGCAGCATGTGCGCAGCGGGTTATATGGAAAATGCTGGGACGCGGGGCGGAAGCTGCTGGCCGACAATCCCGCCCACAATGCTTTCAGTCAGCAGACGAATGTGCTGGGGGTGCTTCTCGATGTGATTCCGCGCGAGGAGCAGCAGGAGGTTCTGCAGCAGGTGATGGGGATCGCTCCGGGGACAACGGCCGGCGGGATCCTGAGCTCTTCGTATTACTTTCGCTTCTACCTGGCGCGCGCGCTTGACCACGCCGGGATGGCCGATCAGTATCTGGCCAGCCTGAAGCCGTGGCGCGATCTGCTGCCGCTGCACTTCAGCACCTGGCCGGAGACGCCGGGCAAGACGCGGTCGGATTCGCATGCCTGGAGCGCGCATCCCGCGTATGACCTGCTGACGCTGGTGGCGGGTATCAAACCGGGATCGCCAGGGTTTGCCTCGGTCCGAATTGGGCCGCACCTGGGCGACCTGGGCGAAGTGACAGCAGACTACCCTCATCCCAAAGGTAGGATTAAGGTGCACTTCGAGCGCAACGGCAAGGCGCTGGGAGGGACAGTGACTCTTCCGCCGGGACTGGAGGGGGTCTTCGTCTGGCAAGGCAAGGAGCAAGCGCTGCACTCCGGGGTCAATGAGATTCGTCCAGTCGAGCCGGCGCCGTGATTCGGGAGGGAGCGAATTTCAGTCGCGTAATCCGCTATGTGTTGCAAGTGACGGCAAAGAGGTGGTTTACAGACCGGCCGGGCTTTAGGATGGTAGAAGTGTTGGCGTGACGGGTAATGGGGTTGATTGTTACTGTTGTACCAGCCCGCAGCGGTGGATAAAGCATTTTTAACTTGTCCACATTGGCTGGATCACGGTAAGGTTTGGTTACCAAGGGGCAGTTGTAAACATTCGCCGGACCCCCCTCCCCGTCGAGTTTTAGTCTTCTTGCCCGCTTAACGAAGCATCAAATTGTTGTTATCTGCAGTTTATTTCGAGTCGTGAAGTCAGGCGACACTGCCATGAGAGGGTCGATGAGCATCGCAATTATTACCGGTTCCGCCGGTCTGATCGGTTCTGAAGCAACCTCCTTTTTTGCCAAGCTTGGGCTTGATGTTGTCGGAATAGACAACGACATGCGCAGCCAGTTCTTCGGCGCAGAAGCGTCGACCGCATGGAATCAAAGCCGTTTGAAAACCGAGCTGGGCAAAACCTACCGCCACTCCGATTTTGACATCAGGGACACGGACCGGGTCAACCGGCTCTTTGCGGACCTGGGCAGCAATGTTTCGCTGGTGATCCACACGGCCGCGCAGCCGTCGCATGACTGGGCCGCTCGCGACCCCCACGTTGATTTTTCCGTCAACGCAGTGGGCACATTGAATATGCTTGAGGCGACGCGGCAGCATTGTCCAGATGCGCCGTTCATTTTCACCTCAACCAACAAGGTTTATGGGGACACGCCCAACCGCCTGCCGCTGATCGAGCTGGACACGCGTTGGGAGATCGATCCCACGCACGAGTACTGGGTGGGCATCGATGAGCGGATGTCGATCGACCAGACGCTGCATAGCCTGTTCGGCGCCTCGAAGGTGTCGGCAGACGTGCTGGTGCAAGAGTATGGCCGGTATTTCGGGATGAAGACCGCTTGCTTCCGTGGTGGGTGCCTGACTGGTCCAAACCACAGCGGGACTGCATTGCACGGCTTTCTGGCTTACCTGATGCGCTGCACGGTAACCGGGCGTCCGTACACTGTATTCGGATACAAGGGTAAGCAGGTGCGCGACAATATTCACAGCGCTGACTTGATCAATTGCTTCCATGAGTTTTTCAAGAAGCCGCGTAGCGGCGAGGTTTACAACATCGGCGGCGGCCGTTTCAGCAACGCTTCGATGTTGGAATCGATCAAGATCTGCGAAGAGATTGCGGGCAGAGAGCTCAACCACACCTATAAAGAAGACAACCGTACGGGGGACCATATCTGGTGGATTAGCGACACCAGCAAGTTCTCTGGACATTATCCTGAATGGAAACAGAAGTACGACGTACGGGCGATTCTGCAGCAGATCTTCGATAACAGCCGCGATCGTCAGGCCGTGGAGGCCGTATGATCGACCGAGGCAGGAGAAATCTTCTCGGGATTGCCATCAGCGCGGTTGATTACGAGTACGCTGTGGCCAAGATCATCGAAGACGCACAGGCTGGCCGACGTTGTGCGACTACGGCGTTGGCTGTGCATGGTGTAATCACGGGCGCTTTGGATCGCGCTCATCGCTATCGCTTGAATACGTTTGACCTGGTAACTCCAGACGGTCAACCGGTGCGTTGGGCGTTGAACCTGCTTTATGGAACCAAGCTGAACGACCGCGTCTATGGACCGACCATGACGCTGAAGGTCTGCAAGCAAGCGGCGTTGCAGGGAATCCCAGTTTATTTTTACGGGAGCAGCCAGCAGGTGCTGGATAAACTCTGCGCGCGTCTGCCGGAGATTTGCCCTGGTTTGAAGATCGCCGGTGCGCATCCCTCGGAATTCCGGAAGTTGACAGCGGAGGAGCAAAAGCTGGCGGCGGACCGGATCCGGGAATCGGGAGCGAAGATTGTTTTTGTCGGGCTCGGTTGTCCGCGACAGGAAGTCTTCACTTACGAGATGAGCACGCAGCTTTCGATGCCCATGCTTGCTGTGGGTGCCGCTTTCGACTACCACGCTGGTTTGTTGGAGGAGCCGCCCGCTTTGTTGCAGCGGCTTGGTTTGCAGTGGCTGTACCGGCTGGCACAAGAGCCGGGACGGCTCTGGCAGCGTTATCTGTTTACCAACAGCCAGTTCATTGGGTTGTTTCTTGCCCAGTGGCTGAGGCTGTGGCGGCCGGAGTTGGGGGACTGCGATCCTCCGCTGGCGGAGGTTCGCTTCGGGTGAAGCGGTAGTTTTTGGAAGAACGAACGGGCAGCGTCGAAGACGCTGCCCGTTTTGTTTTTGGGCATGCACCTGAAGTAGGGCGCCCTGTGTTAAGTTCTAGCGGAATTTCCACATGCTTGTGCGGCCCTCATGGTGCCCTTCGAGCGTTGCGGTAATGCGTTGAGGTGGACGGTCACTTTGGCGCCGGGCTGTCACATCTCTTTAAGGCCAGGCTATCGTTCCAATGCTCCGGCCCTGTTCGCGGGCGCCCTCAAAACAGCACACACTTCGGTTCAAATCCCTGCTCTGTTCCTGTTACTTGCGTAACGGATAACTGCAGGATTCCATTACTTTTTTGTACTGGTTTCTTCGATCCCGCCAAGATAGGGTGCGCTTAGTACGCCGTCCGGATAGAGCGGACTGTTAGATCCGATGGGCCCCGCATTTCTCTCTGCAACTGGCTAGCACCAGTTGCAATCGTTCATGAACTGCCTAACTCCAGTTGGGCCAGACCTTTCCTTTCGCCACGTTGATCCTCAGTTCCGAACCTTCGTTGAGATGTTGTTTCGGTTTGTCCAATCCGCCATCCCTGCTTGGTTGATGCCTAGACGCAGCGTCACGCTGCGAGCACGCTCAATTTAGCGGGCACAAAAAAATACGACGTCAGTCCACTAATTAAAGCAATGGGACTGAGATGGCGAAGCTACGTCTCGAGGAGTTTAGAAATGAGTCTTAGTCGCGCAACGGTGATAAGGCGGTGCTGACAGTGTGGATATTTGCTATGCAGTTTCAGAGCGGTCACGGCGAGACCGGCACGGGGCTCTCGCCTGCTTGTCACATTTATTGGCTCGCAAGTGCCTCAAGATCGTGCGAGACTTAATACTGGTTCCGAAGTTCCGGGGACTGTCAGCATCGCCCACAGAATGTGCAGAGATGATCCAGAGGCCGCTGGCCGTCAATGTTCACGGCTGCGAGACTGAGTAGCGATCTTCTGGACGATCGTCACATATTCACCATTGCGCCGGCGTCTCTTGTGCGGCATTGAGATTTCTATCGGCCAAGTGAGGAGAAGCTATGATCCGAGCAAGCATCCTTAATGCGAGATTATGCGGCACACTGGCCCTATGCGCCATTCTCTTTGGGGCCGCGGCAGATCTCGCTGGACAAAGTTCGCAGGGCGGATCTCGGCCCGAGTTGGAGCAACGCAACCCGCGCTATGTGATTCAGCGACAGGATGTGTTGTTGCTGTCGTTTCCTCTGAGCCCTGAGCTCGACCAGACGGTCAGCGTGCAACCCGATGGCTATATCAACCTGCAGAACGGGCGCAGCGTCCATGCGCAAGGTTTGTCAGTCCCGGAATTGGCCGATGCGATCAAGACGGCCTACGTAGGGACTCTTCACAACCCGATAGTCAACGTAGATCTTAAAGATTTTCAAAAGCCCTTTTTTACCGTCTCGGGACAAGTGGGAAAGCCGGGCCAATATGAGTTGCGGGCCGACATCACGGTTGCGGAAGCAATTGCTGTTGCGGGAGGTATGGCACCCACTGCAAAGTCTCAGGTTTTTCTCTTCCACCGGACCTCGGATCAGTGGTTCGAGGTGAAGAAGGTCAACCTCAAAGACGTGATGCACGGCAAGAATCTGAACGAAGATGCGATCTTGAAGCCGGGTGACATGATCTTTGTTCCGGAAACGTTCATTACAAGTTTCCGGAAATATGTGCCGTACTCGGTGAACGCGGGGGCTTATCTAAGCAATGGCACATTTTGAGTTCTGCTCCAGGCCGTACAACGATGAAATGGGACGAAAGAGAGGAGGCAAAAGTTGGAGATGAGCCCTGGCTCTTTTAGGAGAGAAGATTCCGCGAGTCTGTCTTTGCGCGATGTTACGGCGCCGTTGTTCCGCCGGAAGCGAGTGTTGATCGTTACTTTCCTTTCTGTGTTCGCGGCCGCGGCGTTGCTCGGTCTGGTTCGGCTGCATAAGTACGAGTCGCATATGGCGATCCTGGTCAGCCGTGAGCGCCTGGATCCCCTGGTCACCACCGAGGCCACAAGCCAGATGGGCGCGATGACCCCGGCGCTGACCGATCAAGAGATCAATTCCGAGGCGGAGCTGCTGAAGAGCCGCGATCTTCTTGAAAAGGTGGTTCTGACCAACGGCATCCAGGACGCGCACAGCAGTCCTTTTCTCAATATCTTCCGCCCGCGGGCGGAAACAGATCGCGTGGCGCGAGCGGTGCGGACACTGGCCAAGCAGATCGATGTGGAAGCTCCACCCAAGACAAACCTGATTGAAGTGAGCTATAGCTCATCGGATCCCGCCTTGGCCTATGGGGTGCTGAACAGCCTCAGCAATCTATACCTGGAGAAGCATGCGGCGGTTCATCGGCCGCCGGGCTCTTATCAGTTTTTCGCGCAGCAGGCGCAGAGTTACAAAGCGGCACTCGAGGATTCTGAAGAGCGTTTACGTGCGTTTGGGCAGACGGAGGGCGTGACCGACCCTGACGATGAGCGCACGGACATGGCTTTGCAACTGACCGCCGCCGTAGGTGAGTCGCACAGGATAGAGCAGACGATTGCGGCCGATGAGCAGCGGATCCGGAGTGACCAGGAGCAAATGAAGGTTACGCCGCAGAGATCGCCGACCAAGGAGGAGATCAACGCCGCTAATTTTCTGCTGCAGAGCCTTGGTACGAGTCTGCTTGCGGCCGAGACAAAGCGCACGCAGTTGCTGCTGAAATATGACCCGAGCTATCCGCTGGTGCAGGAGGCGGAGCAGGAGGTTACCCAAGCTAAAGCGGCAATCGCCAAAGCGGAGGCGGCGCCATACGTCAACAAAGAGACGGATCGCGACCCAACCTTCGAGCTGTTGCGAGAGGATCTGGCAAAGAATGAAGCAGACCTGGCGGGTCAACGGGCGAGTCTTGCGGCCAGCCAGCGCGGTTTAAGCAGCATGCAAGCGCAGATGGTCAAACTAGGTGGCCAAGCGTTGCAGCAGGCCGACTTACAGCGAGAGGCCAAGGCCAACGAGCAAAACTATCTGCTGTATCTCTCCAAACGCGAGCAGGAACGCGCTTCGGACGCGCTCGATAGAACGCGAATCGAGAACGTTACCATCGTAGTGCCGCCAGCAATACCCGTGCTGCCGGTCCACGGTCCGCTCTTCATCTTTCTACTCGCCTTCGGTATAGCCGCGATCGTCAGTTTGGCTACGACGTTCATCATCGACTACTTTGATCCTTCATTCCATACACCGGCCCAGGTGGTCGATGTTCTCGGAATTCCGGTAGTGGTAGCGATGCCAAAGAGGACTGCATAGGCAAAACTATGGTTCTGGATTATTACAAGTTGCGTGAACAGCCTTTCGGGGTCACTCCCGACTCTCGTTATCTGTTTTTAAGTGCCTCGCATCAGGAAGCGCTGGCCTCTCTTCTTTATGGCATAGAGACCGGACGCGGCTTTATCGCATTGATCGCAAGGCCGGGGATGGGAAAGACAACCTTGCTCTTTCACGCCTTGAATCAGCTGCGCAGCAAGGCCACGACCATATTTCTGTTCCAATCGATAGCTACGCCGGCGGATCTTCTGCAGGGGATTCTCACGGATCTCGGTGTTCGTGAAATGCCGGGAAGCCTGGGCCAGATGCAATTGAAGCTGAATGAGCTCCTAGTGGCGCAGGCGCGCCTTGGGAAGCGAGTCGTGGTGGTTATCGATGAGTCGCAGAATCTCGATGATTCGGTGCTTGAGCTGGTGCGTATGCTCTCGAACTTCGAGACCTCACGGGAGAAACTTATACAAATCATTCTTTCGGGGCAACCACAGCTTGCGGAAAAGATCGCGTCCCCTGAGTTGGTGCAGCTGCGTCAGCGAATCTCCATGTTCGCTCACCTGGATCCGTTCTCTTCGGAGGCGACGGAGCTCTACATCGATCACAGGTTGCGGGCCGCGGGGTATGACGTAGAGACGCCCTTGTTTAACAAGGAAGCGCAGACGCTGATTTTCCAATACAGTGAAGGCATTCCACGCAACATCAATAATCTCTGCTTCAACGCGTTGTCGTTGGGATGTGCGTTGAAGCGCAAAGTGATCGATGGTGACGTTGTCCGGGAGGTTGTTGCCGATCTGGACCTCGATCGATGGCGGCCGAAGACCGCTCTTGCGGTGCGGACAGAGGAGAAGGTTCCACATGAAGCGCCGGCATTTCTCACTGCTGCCAGCGAGCCCCCGATGCTCGTGGGCTGGGCTCCAAGACTCGCAGTCGCCTTGGCGGCTCTGCTTGTCATTGGGGGAGCGGTCTTCGCCAGCCGTGGGATTCTTCCGAAGTCTTTCGTTCAGACGAATCGTGGGACCGCCGCGGTGGGAGCTTCCTCCCATCAAAGCCCGCCAACAGTGACCCCGCCGGAGACCGCGGTGCAGGCAAATAATGCGGTTTCGTCGCTTCCCACTACAGCCGGACCTTCATCCAATCCAGCGGCCCCCGCGGAGAGTGCCGCGCAGGGCGACAGTGTAGTCTCTCCGGCTGCGCCGGTGGCCAGTACAAATCAAAGTCAACAGTCGGAGGCCTCTGGAACAACGATCGACGTAACTCCAGGGCGAACCTTGCTCGGGATCTGTGTCGAAAACTTTGGAAGCTGCAATCCGCAGCTCTTACAAGAGATCCATCGGCTCAACCCGCAGTTGAGCAATCTTGACCATATCGAGACTGGTCAGAAAATTCTTCTCCCGATTTCGACCGCCAAGCAAAGTACCACGCAACTGCCGGGCAGGGCGTCCATCGCGGAGAGGGGCGCGCAATGAGCAGAAATTTCGATCTGATGCAGGAGATAGAAAGAGACCAGGCGTTCCGATCCAGCCGGCATTCGGAGCCTGTGTTCCCTGTTCAGGGGGAACAAGCCGGCAAGGACGATCGCAAATTAGATGACGACCTGACGTTAAGGCTGGTGCAACAGATTTTTCTACAGCAGGCACTAGGCTCCCCGCGCATGGTGGTGTTCGCTGGTATCGACCATGGGAATGGATGCAGCAAAATCGCCACCTCCGTTGCGGAAACCCTGGCAGGGAATGCCCCTGGAGCCGTGTGCCTGGTCGAGGGGAACTTTCGTTCGCCGGCGTTGCCCGGAATACTGGGAACTACTAATTACCATGGTCTGACGGATGCTTTGCTGGAAGAGGGTTCCATTCGATCCTTCATCATGCCGGTCAGCAGTGATCGGTTGTGGCTGCTTCCTTCCGGTCCCCTTGCAGCCGATTCTCCGAACCTCTTGAGTTCGGAACGCATGAAGGCGCGTGCTGTGGAACTACGCCGAGAGTTTGATTTTGTGATCGTCGATGCACCGCCGATGACACGGTACGCGGATGCGATTGCTCTCGGGCAGTTATCAGACGGGATTGTCCTTGTACTTGAAGCGGAGTCCACTCGCCAGGAGGCGGCTCGCATGGCCGTGGAGAATCTTCGATCGTCGAAGATTCAGATCCTCGGCGCGGTCCTCAATAAGCGCACATTCCCGATTCCGGAAGGGCTCTACAAGAGACTCTAGCGCTCGCGGCCCAACCCCGCTCCCGCGCATGCATGTTGCGATCAAACGGGTGGGTTTAACAAACGCAAGTCAGTGACAACGATTGGTTCCGGCGCGAGGAATAAGCTCGGATGTCGTCTCTCGGCATCTTCGCCGGCATAACGGCAGCCGTCGTTTCGGTATTTTTAGTCTTGATACGAGGTATGGCTGCTTGAGCATCGCTGGGGAGACGGACATTCGACAGTCGAGGGAAATCCCGATGGGAACCGGATCGGCGGTTGCGGAGGGCGATGAGGTCGCAGTCGCAAGGGGCGAGCCGACGAAATGGCAGCCTCCAAGCGTTTCAGTTCACCCGGGCCGAGTTTGGAAGCTTGTAGCGCATCGCGGAGTGTTAACGCTGGTCGATCAGGTTTTTGTCAGCCTGACGAATTTTTCGACTGGAATACTGATTGGCCGGTACTGCTCGAAGGGAGAGCTGGGCCTGTACATGTTGGGCTATAGCATCATTCTGTTCGCGATCGCGTTTCAACAGATGCTCTTATCTTCTCCCTACATCCTCATCTGGCCCCGCCTGCGGTCAGAGGAGGCGGTGCGCTACACAAATTATGCTTTCATCCAACAGTTCGCGCTCGGAGGGGCGGTATCCGTATGCAGCCTGGTGGCGGCTTTAGGGTTCCACCTGGCGAAGTCCAAGTTAGCCCCTGTGATGATGGCGCTTGCTCTTGCTGCTCCACTTCTCCTATTCAAAGAAATGTTCCGTAGGGTCTGCTTTGCGCAGCTTAAGGTGCGATCGGCCGTTATCATCGACTTCGCGCTGGGAGTTTTACAAGTCGCGCTGCTGGTGATGCTGGAAGGGAAGCACAAGCTCTCAGCATCCACGGGACTGCTTGCGGTCGCTGCATCCTGCATGCTCCTGCTTTGCGGCTGGTTGCTTCGGTACCGTGGCGACCTTACCTTCAGTTCCCTTGAAATGCGCGGGACGCTCATCCAAAACTGGCAATTAGGCCGATGGATCTTCGGCAGCCAAATCCTCTGGGCGCTGAGTTTGTACTCCTATCCATGGCTCGTCTCTGGCATGCATGGGGTTGATGCTGCCGGCGTATGGGCGGCATGCTTTGGCATTAATGCTTTAGGTAATCCACTGCTCTTGGGTCTCCAGAACTATATCGAACCAAAGATTTCCCATGCCTTCGCTGTAGGAGGAATCGCGCAGATGCGCAACCTTGCCTGGAAAGCATCGGGTGTGCTTGCAGGCTCCATGCTGTTGTTCTCCATGGCGATGTTTATCGCTGGAAACAGGGTGGCGATCCTGCTCTATGGACCAAAGTATGAGGGCAATGGCCTGACCATCTTCCTGATTACCTTGAGTTTCGCAGTCGGAGCGGCGGGCTTTGCATTGTCGTGCGGGTTCTTCGCAGCGGGCCGCGGGAGTCTGGATCTGAGGATCAGCTGGGTTTTCCCGCTTTCCTTATGTGTCTGCGGCTTTCCGCTGGTCAGATTGTATGGCCCACTGGGAGCTGCAATGAGCCTGCTCATCGGCTACACGATTGCCAGCTCCTTGCGTGCTGCCCAATTCCTCACAACTTTCAGACAAGATGCCGGCTGATCATTAAGGTCTTAGTTTTCGATATTCAAGCCGCACAGCAGCCAAGAAACACAGGAACATGATGAAGACGCCACATTACAGATGGCTCGATTACGCCGTCCTGACATGCGCATTCTTTTTGATCGTTCACGACCTCAATGCACCCTTGTTTCTATCTGATAATTCTTATATTCAGGCTTACGCAGCGACCGAGGGAACGGGCCGCCCAAGCAAGCAAATTGGAATAGTCATCCTTTTCCTCTACGGCTCGCTAGCGTGCCTGTTCACGAAAAAAGAAATTTTTAACTTCGACTCTCCTCTGGTGAAACTGGGCTTGGCGTTCCTGTTCTTGATCACCCTCAGTATTAGCTGGTCCGCTGCTCCCACCGCGAGCATCGCTCGCTGGGTCTGGATTCGTCGCTTACACGCTTGCTGCCGCCGGAGCGGTTAAGAGGTTGTCCGCTGTCGACGTGATCCGATGGTATCTGCTGGCGCACTGCCTCTATCTCGTTGGCGGCCTGGTCAATGAAATCGTTCTTGGCACCTTCAGTCCGTTTGGAAGGGGATACCGATTCACTGGATCTCAGTGACCCGAACACGACCGGCGTTGATGCTGTGGTTCTGGTGTTCTCATCCATTGCGATGCTGCGGATAAGACCTGGATTCTGGCTTTATAGAGCCACGCTTCTGACAGGAGTATCGTTTCTCCTTTTGACGAAGTCGAGAACCGCGCTTCTAAGCACGATATTTGCATTGGTAATCTTCTATGGCGTCGTTTCACTACGCGGCATGAACCGAATACGGTATCTGTCCATTCTCGCGCTAGTTGCGTCCGTATCATTCTTCTTCTATTCGCTGAACATTATCAATTTCAAGAGTGCCCTAAGCCTGGGCCGGGCGGAAGCTTCCGAAAGCACGATGACGGGACGCATTCCGCTGTGGACCGAGCTGTACGAAAGGAATATTTCGAAGCACCCGATTCTCGGGTATGGGTATGGAGGCTTTTGGACACCGCAACAGAGTGAGAAAATTACGTCGGACCAGGGCTGGCAGGTTGGTGCAGCCCATTCGATATATATCGATGCGGCTCTCAGTCTCGGTGTCATAGGATTGTTCCTGTATCTCACCATCCTATTGCTTGTGCTTTATCGAGCCATTCGTGAGGCCAGACGCGGAAGAGAGGATGGATGGTTCTTCGGCTGCCTTGTCCTTTGCGCTCTTTTCGTGGGCTTCTCGGACTCAGAGCCGTGGTTTATTTCGTCAATCTACCTCTTTGCGTGTATCCAGGCGTTGATTGCGGTTAGCGCGATAGCGACTGAGGCGGGAGCTACGAGCCGTGAGCGCAACGAGCCATACCGTCATACAGAAACCGGCCGAGCGTTCCCTCGATCGCCACATGATTTCCATGTGCGGGAACCCAGATCGCGAAAAGCCGCTGAGATCTTAGAGATGGTCAATCGTTCGCTCCTTTCCAGGTAGTGGCACATCGGGGAAGGCGTCAAATCAGAACATCACGAAGGAGCTAATACGAAGGAAGGAGTAAAGTATTAATGACAATAATTGCGCTGCCATCGCGAGAGACGTCGTCGCCGGGAATGGGTCTGCCGGCTGTCATCTATAGGCGATACGGCCAGAGCGTCCAAGGGCTCCATCGCGTTGGATCAATGGCGAGGATTCGCCTTGATTCTCGTGCTATTTCAACATGGTTTCTTCTTTACTAACAGAGTAGGTGGTCTAGGACGAATAGGAGTAAATCTGTTCTTCTTTATTTCTGGAATTCTCGTCTATCGATCGCTGAACAAAGAAGGAGGCGAGAGGCAGGTGGCAATTAGCGGCTTCCTTCTGGTGGCGGCGACTCCGGCGCCTGTACCCAGCCCTCATCGCGTATGTCCTTACGATGCTGGTCCCTGTAGCAATTCTCCAAAGACTGCCAAACCTGCCATCGCAGTCGACTTTGGCGTCTTACATTCACACGTTGCCATTTGCGCTGACCTACTCGATTAATTACCTGAACAAAGGTGCCGCTGCAATGGCATTAGTACACCTTTGGAGCCTGTCGTGCGAGATGCAGTTCTATCTTATAGCGCCGGTCATCTTCATTCTGGCGGGTCGCGATCGTCGTCGGCGGATGCTGGTGTTCGGTGGATTTGCTTTGGCGTTGGCAGGGGTTGGCTTGATCTATCCGATGCGCGGCTCACAATATCTCGCTATCAAATATCACTTCGAGATAGCGGCCTGGCCGATGGCGTTCGGGGTCTTCTGTGAGTTCGCAAAGCCATGGTTCCTGGGGATTCCGCGCGGTGTGGTCAGGTTTATCTTCGGGTTCGGGGCCGCCGCCCTTACGGTTGTCGTCATCGTTATGTTGTGTGGGATGGAGGCGAAGAAACTTGTCATCGCCACAGGCGGATTGCTGTTGTTTCCATGCTTGTTGAGTTATTTGTTTGGGTTGACCGTGCCGGGAGTGATTGGGCGCTGGCTCGCATGGTGCGGAGCAAGAACCTATTCGATTTATCTATGCCAGCAGCCGTTTACGCTTTGCAGGTACCTTCCCCCGATGCTTGGAACCTTTGGGGGCCGCGGTCTCAATCGTCGTTGGGGCGGGCTGGTTTCGCATATTCGAATTGCCCGTTCTGAGTCGGAGCCGGACGTCCCATTTAGCCGAGATGGTACATCCCGAGATAAATACGGCTATCAGGATAGGCTAATTCCGATACGCTGTCCCGGGCGCCAGAGGTTGTGTCTTGTCTGGGCTTAAAACAGCACTTGAAAGTCGTCCGAGACTTCGGACCCGCCTCACGAGTGTCAATACAGTTCTCAAGTTGATTTCGAATCCAGACCTTCTATGGCGCCGCGGTTGCACTTACGCGTGGACGGGGGGTGCTGGTTCTGCTATGAACAATAATGAATGGCTAGTGTCGCCTCGCCGGGAATTCGTCGGGAGTTCGAAGCGTATTTGCATAGCTCGGGCTAAACAAAAGCGAGTGCAGTGTCAAAACAAACACATAGCAGTATGGGAGCTTCAATCTGATGCACATTCTTCTGGTCGGATTACACCGTTTCACAAGGCCCATTGGTCTATGTCGTTATACGGCCAACCTATTTCTTCGCCTCCGCGAGGTAGAGTCGCTCAGGGTGACGCTCGTCCTGGGCGAATGGCAAAAGGAATATTACCGCGGTGCGCTTCAGATGGACGTGGATGATCCTAATATCATCTGGGTTAGCCTCAGACGTCCTGCATTGTCGCGATATTGGTGGTATGTACGAGGTCTGCCGAAGCTGGCTCGTCAACTGGGTGCAGACATTGTGCACATCTTGTCCCCTGTTCTGATCGTGAAGCGTTCATTTGCGTGTCCGGTTGTCGTGACGATGCACGACTTGTATGCGTATGACACTCCCGATGCGATCGGGTTTCCTAACGTATTTTTAAATCGACTCGTGCTCCGCGCATGTGTAGAGGCAAGCGACGAAGTCGTTTCGATATCGCACTTCACCAGGGGCCGCCTTCGAGGTTGGTTCCCCTGGTTGGAGAGGCGTATGGCGCTCCCGGTGATATACCAGGAGGTCATCGTTAGGGAGGCGAGATCGGGAGCTGGAGCAAGTAATGGAGGTACCGGAGAAGTTTCTGTTATCCGTGGGGCAACACCGAAAGCACAAAAATCTGGATCTGACGATAGATGCGTTTTTCAAGGCGCGGGATCGGGGAGTCGTTGATGATTCAACGCAATTGGTGATCGTGGGTAGTGAAGGCCCGGAGACACGCCACCTTAGAACGGAAGCGGCCAGGCAGGATGGGGTGCGTTTTCTCGATTCGATTACGGACGAGCACCTCGCGAGTCTGTATAAGACCTGTGAATGCTTTATCTGTGCCTCGTCTATTGAGGGCTTTTGTTTGCCAGTTGCGGAGGCTCTGTCGCTTTCCTGTCGGGTGATTTGCTCAGACATCCCGGTATTAAGGGAAGTCGCCGGTGATCAGGGTATCTATTTCGACCTAGGGCCGCATTCTTCCGATGCGATCGTGGAGGCAATTTCGTCTTCCATGAAGTCAAATTCTCATACTGCAGGTCGATCGAGATTGTTTGCGAGCAACCCGGCAGAGGAATGGCCAAGGTTATACACGAGGTTGCTAGGGAGGCATTTCGAGTCTAGGGCGATCAAGGCTCAGGTCATATCTTCAGCCTCGGAGGGCTAATGGCTGGCGGATGCTCTCTTCGCCGCCGCATTCAATAGGACGCCGGCCTGCTGCAGGAACCACCGGTCGGGTTTCGACAGTTTCGTCTGCAGTGGCCCCACCGTGAGCTTACCGGCTGTGGCGGTCTGATTTTCTTACGAAACAACGATATTGTCGGACGTTTCCTGCCCAATGGCTTCGCGTCTGGCGTCCCGAGCATCGGATGGACTTGGACGGATGCTGCGTTTGCATAAAGATAAATAGGAGATAGCAAGAGATTTCCATGGATATCCGTGAGCTATTAAAGAAGATCCGAAGCTGGTTGCACGGCAGGATGACGGCGTTGCAAGTGCCGGGACGAAGTTCACGACTGTCGCCTGCGTTCAGCTATGACCTGGCCAAGATTGCTGTGAAGGAGATAGTATGGCGACTGCCTTCACCTTTCGATCGGCTTGCTTGCCGGTGCCTTGTCTGGGCTGGTCTCTATAATGAGTCGGCGCTTGTATACCTTAGGGCGACGCGCGTCAGATAGAACATTCAGAACTCTCTCAGGACCGTTCAAGGGTATGCGTTATTACCCGATTTCAACGGGCGGAGAATTTCTTCCAAAGGTGACTGGAACGTATGAAAGGGAGTTGCATGAAGCGATCGAAGATTTATGCAAGACCCCATTTGACCAAGTCGTCGACATAGGCGCGGCCGAGGGCTACTATGCCGTCGGGCTTGCACTTCGGCTCCGCAATGCGCGGGTATACTGCTTTGACGGTAATCCCGGGTCACATTGGTTATTGCGTAGAAATGCACGTTTGAACGATGTTTCTGCTCGGGTTATCCCGGGCCATTGGTGTTCGCATGAGACGCTTAGCCGGATTTTGAGAAATGCGAGTCGGACCTTATTAATCTGTGACTGCGAGGGTGGGGAGGAGGATTTGTTGTGTCCGCGGCGTGTTCCCGAACTACTAACGACTACGATGATCGTGGAAGTCCACGATTTTCCGCCACCTGGTCGAAAATCAAAAGTACTGCACGAGAGGTTCAGCAAGACGCATCGCATCGAAACCGCCGTTGCGGTAGCGCGCTCTCGTAAGGATCTTCCTCTCGATCTTGACCTAAGCGAGCAGGAAGTCCAGGATGCAACGTACGAAGGGCGGCCACTAGGTATGGAGTGGTTTGTTATGGTACCGCGGAAGGACTGTGAACGCCGTCTTGTCGGCTAATGCGCCCGATCAGCAAAGCGAGCGAGATGCTCAAAGAGTTCGGCAATGAGTTGGTCCGGGGGCTTAAGCCGCGTAGCCACTGCGGCGTCGCGGTCTGGCTCGTTATAGTGGAAGGCTAGGGCGCAATCTTGCATCCCATCGATACCAGGCCTGTTGGAAGATTCGTGTTGCACAGCCATTGTGGGAAAAGCGTGTCGTAAACCTGCGCAGTGTCTGGTGCCTGATAGCCGTACTTAGCCGCCGACGCGGTCGTGGGTGTGAAATGTGAAATGACGCTTGCCATACAATTGGGCACGTTCGACGCGGTACGGCAGCTTGGCGCTCCAGGATTGGTTGGATTGGTGAACCCAGGATTCGTGCCGACGACGTTGTCCGGCGCATAAGAGAAGCCGTCGTTGCTCGAAGATCCAGTGTTATATCCCGCAGCGCTATATGCAAGATTGGTGTAGATCCTGTTAGTCGAGTTTGCATTGTAAACGTAGTATGCGTATGCGGGATTACTTCTGCACCCCGGTTCGGTCGGTCCTGATGGCACGGCCAAATTGAGATACGCCTGGGTGAGATTGATGGTGTTTGCGGGAAGAGCAGGGTACCCCTCCAGCATGAGTTGTCCGCATGCCTGGACATTGTGGTTGCTGTCCGTCCAGTTCCCATACACAGTATTGTTTCTGAGATAAACTGGGGCCAAGCTATTTCCGCCTCCGCCATTGTCAATGCCGGACGCGCCATTGAAAATGGCGATGTTGTTATCTACCAGTATTTGTTGAGCGTACGCAGCCAGTCCGCCTTGCGAGCCATTCAAGGTGTCAAGGACTATCCCCTCTCCGTCTGTGGAGGTCCCCCCGGCACAGACATCGGGATCGACGTTGTCGTAGGATAGGTTGCCCGCGATATAGATATGTGTTCCTGCCAGTGTGTCAGATGCGATGGGTTGGTAGACACTGATTCCGCTAAAACACTCACCGTTGCCCTGGCTGCTGTTGTAGGCTATATTGCCGATGATGGCGAGATAGTCTACGCTGGCAGTTGTTCCTATATTGCTGCTCTCAAAGCCACCGCCCTGGCATCCGTTCGCTACGTTATTGGCGAAAATGATATGGTGAATTTCGACCGGGCTTGTGAAGCTTGGCTTCGCCGCAAAGCAACCAGCATAGGGGCCTCCTGTTGTCGTGACCTCCCAACCTTGAATGCCCCAGTAACTTTGGTCAACCCATATCCCTCCGACCCCGCTGTTGGCAGAGGTTATCTTGCAGGCATCGAAGGTTGCACATTTGAGCCATGCGACGTTATTTCCGGCTTTACATGTGACCGTGCCCCATTTGCCGCTTGAGAAGTTGGCGGAAGCGTAGGACGTTCCGGGGGATGCCAAGATTACGTCGCCGCAGTTAACCGGGTGATTTGGGGTTAGCCAGGGCGAATTCGGTGACAGGCCGTTGTTGGAATCACTGCCGCCGGCCGAGGCTGGCGAAAGATAGTATAAAGCTCCAGTAAGGGGCGCAATTGTGACAGTAGCTGACGCAGATTGGGTTGGATTCGACACGCTGGTTGCTATGACGGTAACGGTTCCAGGAGATGGTACCGTCGCAGGTGCGGTATAGAGGCCGGCAGCCGAGATCTCGCCTACCGCGGGGACCAGCGCCCAAGTCACAGCTGCGTTCGACGTTCCCGCGACAGATGCAGTGAAAGTTGTTGTCTGTGAAGGCGTCAGGGTTACGCTGCCCGGAGTTACGGTAACGTCCAAGGGCGCACTGGGCGTACTGGTTGTGAATGTTGTGCTAGTCGCTGAGGTTAGGCTGGGGCTCGTCGCTGTCAACGTGAGTTGGTTTGCAGCGGTGCCTACGCTGAGATTGCTGAAGGTGGCGACGCCATTCTGTGCTGCGATCTGCAGCGTTCCGCCGAGCCCGGAACTACCCGTAAGGTTGATCTGCACCAGGTTGGTTGCGGAGAGTAGGATATTTCCGGCCGCATCCTCTATCGCCACGGCGACCGCCGGCGTGATCGGAGCTCCGGTCAATGCATTCGAGGGCTGCTGCAGGAATGCTAGCTTTGTCGCCGGCTGTGCAGCGGTGATCGTCAGGGTCGAGGAGGCTACAGAACTTTGCGATTCACCTACCATTGCGATCGCCTGCACGGTCGACGAAACGCCGATGGGGAACGCTCCCGAATATATCGGTGAAGAACTTGTCGGCACCGATTCGTCGGTGGTGTAGTGAATGATGCTTCCAGCAGTTGAGTCACGGATGGCGACTTCTTGGGCTCCTACGTAGGTGCCGGTGGCTAGCGAAATGGAGGGAGCAGCTACTAAGTAGCTCAGGGTGAGGGTCCAATCGCTGGGAGCCGCAGCCAGCGCCGGACTGAAGTAGGTTTCTGCTTTAGCCAGTCCGAAAATCTCTGAGACATTGTTGCCCGGGTTCTGTGCGATACGCAGGGCTGCCGCCATCGTGTCGGTTGGTGCAGTGCCGCCCGGTGGCGTCGCCATCGAGAACAAGAGGCCGCAAGGGCTACTGTCGCCGGCCGAGCCGCCAGCGGAATTTACACAGTTACCGAGTAAGTCGGAAAGGCTGTCGAGCTTGCTGTTTTCGCTGAAGTAGCTGGTGGACGCTGGTTTGCCTGGAGAGCTTCCTTGCGAGAGATTGATGAACTCGGGAACGCTGGCGACCGCATTGAGGAAGGAAGTGTCGTTAGATGCGGAGCCTATAGCAGATGAGGACGTCATGAAGGCAGCGAGAGGCCAGACCGAGCCGACCGTGGTGACCTCATTGACGATGATGGAATTTGAAGCAGGAAGATCACTGCAGGAACCGAGCATGGCGGTGAGCTTCAACGCTGGGTTGCTGGCGCCTGATGGAAGCCCAGGGTTGCCCCCGGCGGCGACTACGTAAACCTGTGCAGTGGGGGAGGGGCAAGTGTACGTAGCAGGGATGGAGAAGTTGCCGTTGCTATCGGACTGAACCGGAGTATTGAGGAGAGGCTGCGCGGCCGAGCCAAGCCCGGTTGTACCGGCGGCAAATAGCTGGATGCTTGCCCCGCTCACCGGCTGCTGCCCACCATTCACGATGCCGTGCAGTGCCACCGGTGCCGCAGGGGCGATCGCCGAACCACTGAATCCGCATCCTGCTAACGCCGCCAGAGCTATCCCTACAAGGATCACGCTCAAGAGTAATCCTAATCGAGACTTCAACGGTAGCGCTTGTCGTCCCAAATGAATCTCTGTGATTGCAAGGATTTGCGGTAAGACAAGTTTGTACCGTTATGGCGGAAGACGAAACACCAAAGTTACGAATTAAGGTGACTGAAGTTACCGGGTGATCTCAATCTGCAGCATGAAATGTGTCAGCAGGCGCAGGATAGAACAGCGGCCGGCCTGGAATGCCGGTGGTTGTTGAGCATGAATTGCCGGCTTACCTGCATGAAAAGACGACCGGTCCTGAAGCTCGCATCACTCCTGCTCAAGTAGCAGGAGTGCGCACCGCTATTGAATGCATGGGATCAGGCACGGCTTCGTCCTAAAACAGACCGCAATAGGAATTCATGAATCAGCGTCGTTTGTCCGGGAATGTAGTGCCCCTTCTCCGGGTAAAAACGAATCTCAGCGTTTGGAAGGTTGCACTCCAGGCGTCGCTTCGTCTCCACGGAATCGAGAAGAACGTCTTTCCCGCCAAGTACCGCCAGGACGGGCATCGCGAGCTGCCGCAGAACTTCGTCGCTGAAGATCGGCATCTTCACGCGGCGTGGCCGAAAATTCTCCTGGATGAGGGCGACGAAATCTATGAAGCGGCGTTGAGCTTCAGTCACCTGCTCCGGCGCGCGCCCGCGCACGACTTGCTGGGTCTTGCGCGTCCCCCATCGGCCAAGGAGGCGCAGCGGAATTGTCTTCAGCGCGATACTGAGTTTCTGCCGGCCGATTCCTCCCGGACAGATCACGACAAGGCTCTTCACACGTTCGGGCCGCCGCGTTGCATAGTCCAGTGCAAGCCAGCCTCCGAAAGACACTCCAGCAAGCGAAGCACATGGGATGGATAAGGCGTCAAACACATCGTCCAGCCAGCGGGCGTGTTCATCGGAATCAAGCGGCAAACGTACTGGTGCACTCAGACCGGGCTCGCCGATCACGTCGACCGAGTAGACACGGAAATCGGCAGCCCAAGCGGACACATCTCCCATCCACACCGTCGAATTGGCGACAGTGCCGTGCAGCAGCACAAGGGGCGGGGCATCCGGCTTGCCAGACGCTAGGATGAAAGTCTCGCCCTGACGTGTATCGACGCGCAATTGCTGGTGCGGCACGGCCCACGCGGTCAGAAGATGCTGGTACCGTTCCCGAATCGCGCGCGCCCCGTGCTCAGTCTTGTAGATGCTGGTCATATCACTTCTGTTCACTCTCCAGAACGGCCTCGGTCAGCTTGAACAGCGTAGAGATTGCCTCCATCTCCCAGCAGCACGATCTTCATCCGTCCGCGCTCCGCATAGTAATTCGTCTCGACGCTGAGCGCCGTATTGCTTGCCCGTCGGGACGTGCCCCCGATCGTGTTCGCAACCCGATCCGCCGTCACACGACGGATCGATCAATTTCGACATTGTTCTATGCCTCGACAGGATACTGGTGGCGAACGGGGTCGAGTGTTCGTATAAAGCATGATAAGGGGTAATGAAGAACTATCGCGACGAGGTTAAGGGTCGGAGATGATTTGTATCCGAGGCGCGCAGGCGAGGCCGCCAAAAAAGCATCGGTGTTGGACTCGCTTGGTTCGCAGTACCTTCTTGACAACAAAGAGAATCCTCCAACGATATGGATGAACTCCTGCTCCCAGTAACAGGCGTATTTACCCGTAGCTCCGGCTGGATCGCACAAGGATTCTCTGGTCTTCCAGCGGCAGCCCTTTCTCGGATTGAATGGGCTGCCGGGCATACAAGCCTTATAGTCAACCCACAGAGCGAAGCCCGTGGTATCCTGCCCAATGGCGCCTGAGTTCCCCCCTTAAACAGGTTGGACGGTACAAGACCTGATTGCGCAGTGTAGCCAAATCAGCGCACCAAGCTGTCGATAGAAAGCAGTTCTGGGCTGAGCTTCTGCTAACGGTTTAGAGAGTTCTCGGCAAAAGGGATTTAACGTGTCTAAAGCGTCCCCTGATTCAATTTCTGATGGCCGTGGCCAGGAAGACCGCCAGGCAAAACCGATGGTTTTGGATTATTACCGGCTGGAGGAGCAGCCTTTTGGAGTCACGCCCGACTCCCGATACCTGTTCTTGTCTCCCTCACACCGGGAAGCGCTGGCCTCTCTCATCTACGGGATCGAGTCCGGGTGCGGATTTGTCTCACTGATCGCAACGCCCGGGTCGGGAAAGACCACGCTGCTCTTTGAAGCGTTGAATATTCTTCGCGATAAAGCGCGCATTGTATTTCTGTTTCAAACGATATCCACTCCGCTGGATCTTGTGCGATCCCTTCTCTCCGGCCTCGGTGTCCGTGAATTGCAGGGAAGCCTGGTTGACCTGCAGATCAGGCTAAAGGACATGCTTACCGAACAATATAGTTTGGGAAAACGCGTGGTGGTGGTCGTTGACGAGGCGCAAAATCTAGACGATTCCGTGCTCGAGATGGTTCGAATGCTGTCAAACTTCGAGACCACACGCGATAAGCTCATCCAGATCATTCTTGCCGGGCAACCGCAACTGGCAGACAATATCGGCTCGCCGGCACTCGTGCAACTGCGGCAGCGGATCTCAATATTCGCTCGTCTTAAGCCCTTCACTTTAGAAGAAACATGTCTTTACATCGCTCATAGGCTGCGGATAGCCGGGTACAGCTCCGATATGCCGTTGTTTACCAAGGATGCGTTGGCCCTCATTGGCCTGAGCAGCGAAGGCATTCCCCGTAACATCAACAATCTCTGTTTCAATGCGCTTTCGTTGGGATGTGCTCTGCAGCAGAAACCAATTGATCGCGAAGTCCTCCGCCAAGTGATTGCTGACCTTGATCTTGGGCCGAGACGGAAAGGCCTGCCGGCGCCGCAGACGGAGCAAGACGGCGCAAAAAAGGACCCTCCCGTTGCTTTAGCCGGCACACGATCGGTGTTCGAAGAATGGCTCCCGAAAGTCGCGGTTGCCGCTGCGGTACTGCTCGCTGTGGGCGGAGCGATTTTCGGGAGCCAACGATTGCTGGCCCCCAGGCCGGAGTCCACCCCAACGGTCATTGTCAGGCCAGACCCGAGAGCCGCTGTTCAGCCAGATCCCTCCTCCATTTCACTGCCGGATACGTCGGGGCGAATCGGCGACGCGGACACTTCGCTAGCGGACCCCACCGCAGCGAATCGCCCGACCCCGATGGGCAGCCCCGGTTACCGCTCTTCCTTCATGGGAGATCGAACTCTGCATCCGCGGGATACCGTAGGCATCGTTCTCGTGGCGCCAGGGCAGACATTGCGCGGTATCTGTGTGGAGCAATTTGGAACTTGTACGGCGGAGCTGATGCAACAGATTCGCCAGCTAAATCCGTCGCTAAGCAATCCTGACCACATCGAGACCGGACAGAGTATCGGCATCCCGGTTTTGGCGGCGCAATCCAGTGCCGGCGAACAGCCTCGCAAAACTCAGTCCTCTGAGATGGGCTCGCTTAAGTAGGTCTTGCGTCGTGCAGGAAGTCGACCGCGACCAGCGCTACCTGCGGCGGTGTCCCCGAGCCAAGCCAACACAAAACCGCGTCGGCATGGCGCCCAGCCGCTAAGAGTGGTCTAAAGTTTGATGATCGGGTCCGACCTGGACGCGTTTGTAGAGACTTTCCGGCTTCATCCAGGGAACCATCATGTGAAAGAGCGTGGCGCGCAGACAAGGCCGCAAGAGAAAAGCGTCGGTGTGGGACTCGCTTGGTTGGCAGTACCTTCTCAACAACAAAGAGGTGCCTCCGACGAAATGGATGAGCTCCTGCTCGCACGCAATCTCGTGTTCCAACATCAAGGTTCGCATCACGGCGGAAAGAGATTCCCTCTTGAAGTGCTTGTCGTTCATCTGCAAATCGACGTAAGTAACCCGATTGCGACGCCAGCCACTCAGGAGGCTCAACCATCGGCCATCGGGGAGGTGCATACCCATGCAAAAGAAATCAGGAATCTCGCGAAGCAGGCTGTGGCGGGCATTATAGAATCCGATGGATCTATCTGGCATTGACCTTGGCTTAAGGCTCAACATCGCTTCGAGAGCCTGGGCAGGATCAAGCGAAGGCAGGAAGACGATATGTGCGCGGGCCTCTAACTGCTTGCGTTTTCCAGCCAGGCTCCTTCGCGTACGCGGTCCCATGCGGGCCAGCGTTGCGCGATAGGTGCTTTCCAGCGGAAACTTGCGCTGTACCGTTCCTCCGCAAAACATCCGATACTTATTCTCAGGGCCCATGACCGCAATACAGTCATCCAATGGGGCCTTCACCGCGAAGCTTACGCCGTAAATCCGCCAACGCTTCAGAAGGGCCTGCGCTGCCAAATGGACATACTGCACCCGGAATGCTTCGGGACCCGCGACAAGGCCATCGCCCGCGGTATCTCCTCCGCGCCATAAGCCAAGACCCACCCCAAACCTGCAATGTTCGATGAACAGAACGCAGGCTTCGAGGTCGCCATTCCGGCGAATGAGAACAGCTGCCACTCTTCTATTTTTTTGGGTGTGTGCCGCGATGAAATATTGCAGATCTGTGGTGAAGTCGTCTTGTTGACCGCAGCGCAGCCGGAGTTCGCGAATCGCCGGGATAAAGGCCCGCAGATTTGATTCGCCGACTATCAGCTCAGTGGTTCTTTCGTGGTCGTCGAAGGTAGGACCGACTGTTTGTTCCGCGTCGGCGGGAAGATCAGCCACTACTTTGTCGATACCAAACAGTCCAGCTGGGCTCACTTCACTTCTCCGGCTGATACAAGTCTCGCAGTATAACGGATGGGCCCAGACCCTGATTTTCAATAAGATGTGGATAAGTCGGTCGATTGATTTGGCGTAACTCAGCACCCGTGCCAGCTATCTGGCAGAGGAATTCTCTGTTTGCTTTACGCGTTCGTAGATACTGTCTCGTTTGAGGTGCGGAAGCAGCATTTTGCAGAGGAGGGCGCGCAGGCACGGGCGCCATAGAAAGATGTCGGTGCAGGGCTCGATGGGCCGGCAGTATCTTCTCAACAACAAGGAGGTGCCGCCAACGAAGTCAACCAGCCGCTGCTTGCACGCGATCTCGTGTTCCAACATATAAGCTCGCATCACAGCGGAGAGCGATTCTTTCTTGAGACGACTGTCATTCATTTGCAAATCGACATGAGTCACCCGATTGCGACGCCAGCCACTGAGAATGCTCAACCAGGTGCCATCGGGTAGACGCATACCCATGCAGAAGAAGTCAGGCCTCTGGCGAAGCAGCCTGTAACGGGCACGATAGAACTTGGCGAATCGATGCGGCAAGACCCTCGAGCGAAGCCCCAACATAGCTTTGAGCGCCTGGGCAGGCTCCAACACTGGCACGAATTCGACATGCGCACTCTCTTCCAACTGGCGGCGCTTGGCCGCCAGGCTTCGGCGCGTGCGAGGTCCCATGGCGGCTAGCATCCCGGGGTAAGTGCTTTCCAGCGGAAGCTTGCGCGGCGTGTCTCTGCCGACGAAGATGCGGTTTCGATTCTCAGGTCCCATGACGTCGACACAGTGATGTAAGTGGGCGCTCATGCGAAGACTTACGCCGTGGATGCGCCAGCGTCGTAGGAGGGCCTGCGCCGCCAAATGGACATATTCCACGCGAAACGCTTCAGGGACCCGCGACAAGACCCTCGCCCGACGGCGTCTCCTCCCTCCAAGAGGCCGACACCCACGCCGAATGTGCAATGCTCGATGAAGTAGACACAAGCTTCGAGTTCCTGATCCCGCCGGATGAGAACGGCCGCTACTCTTCTAAATCTGGTGGTGTTGGCGGTAATGAAATATTCGAGATCGGTGGTGAGGTCGTCCTGCTGACCGCAGCGGATGCGGAGGTCGCGAATTTGCTCGAGGAAGGGTCGCAGGTTTTGCTGCGCCGATGATGAGATCGGTGGTTCGCTGGCAGCCGTCCCATAGAGGGCCGGCGCTTCGCCCGTCAAGGGAAAAACGATCGGCAACTGACTTATCGATACCAAACAACCCGACTGAGCTCAGTGGTCTTCTCCGGCTTGAGGCGAGTTTCTGCAGTACGAGAAAGATCTAGCTCCCGAAAATTTTTCAGCGGGGGAGTAAACCTTTTTATTGAAACAGCGTCAGCCTAAACCAGCGCGATGCCACAGTAAATGGTGCACATCTGCCGTTGAAGATTTTTTTGGAATCGGTAACCGCCGCTCGTACCCGCGCATGCATGGGGGAGGTACCCTCCCGTTAACAGGCGTATACTTCCGGATCGTAGGATAGGGGGCCTAGTTCATGAAGTACGGCTTATCATTCACTCGTCGCCAATTTATTGCAACCGCGGCTGCGGCAACCGCCGCTACAGCCCTGCCCACGGGCGACTTTGCTCTCGGCCAGGCGGGCACTTTGGCGACGCCGCACAGCCCCACGCTTGACCCCAACTGGGCCGACGCCGGGATTGTCGATACCAAGCATTCTCCTTATGCAAAATTGAAGCCGGTGCCGGTGCGCGCGGTGACCATTACCCCCGGCTTCTGGTCGAAGCGCCGGCAGACCAATGTGGAATCGAGCATCCCCAGCATGCGTGTGGAGTTGATCGAACACGGGCGCATGGATAACTTCCTCCGCCTGGAAGGGAAGTCGGCGGAGCCGCAGAAGGGGCCAGTCTACTCCGACAGTGACATATATAAGTGGGTGGAGGCGGTTGGGTTTGCGCTGCAGTCGGGGCCGATGCCGGCGTTGCGCACTACTACCGAGGAGATGATTCGCCAGGTGGTTGCGGCGCAGGAGCCAGGCGGCTATCTCAATACGTATTTTGTGGAGAGCAAGCGCGGCGACCGCATGCTGCCCAAGACGCAGACGGGCGGGCATGAGCTCTATTGCATTGGCCATCTGTTGCAGGGCGGTATTGCCTACTATCGTGCCACTGGAGATCCAGTCCTACTTAACGCCGGGGTGCGTTTTGTGGATGAGTTCCTGTTGCCGACGTATGGGCCGGCAGCGAATCAAGGGCCCATCGTGGCCGGGCATCCGGAAATTGAGATGGCGCTGATTGAGCTGTATCGCACTACCGGCGACCGCCGGTATCTCGAGCTGGCGGGATACATTCTGCAGGGCGATGCGCGGATTCCCTTACAGGAACGGCAGATTGTGTATATGTTCTGCGGGGTTCCGTTTACTTCAAGAACCAAGCTGGAAGGGCACGCGGTGCGCGCCATGTATGCGTGTTGCGGGGCAACGGATTATTACCTGGAAACCGGGGATCCGGCTTATTGGAAGACGCTGAACCGGCTGTGGGAGGACCTGGCGGAACATCAGCTCTACGTCACCGGCGGGGTGGGGGCGACGGAGCGATGGAGAGGCCTTCGGCAATGCCTATGAACTGCCCAACGAAACTGCCTATGGCGAGAGCTGCGCGGCTATCGGCAACATGATGTGGAACTGGCGAATGCTGGCTGCCAGCGGGCAAGCGAAGTTTACCGATGTGATGGAGCGGGCGCTGTATAACGGCATCAATAGTGGCATGTCGCTCGATGGCAAGCTGTACTGCTATCGCAATCCGCTGGCGTTTGATCCAACGACGGGGGATACGATTCGCAATCCCTGGTACGACACGACGTGCTGCCCGCCTAACCTGGAACGTACCTTCGCGGCGCTGCCAGGGTACTTCTACAGCACTTCGGCGGAGGGCGTGTATGTGCACTTCTATGACAATAGTGAGCTCGCGTGGCAGCTGGAGAATGGGAGCAAGCTCTCGATCAAGCAGACTACGCAGTATCCGTGGGAGGGGACGGTGCGGCTGGCGGTTACTCCGGCTTCGCCCCAGGAGTTTACGTTGTTCGTGCGCATTCCGGGGTGGTCGAAGCGGAATAGCGTCAAGGTGAATGGCAGCGCGGTGGCTGGCGCTACGCCGGGAGAGTATCTGCCGATCAAGCGCCGTTGGTCAGCCGGCGATGCGGTGGAGCTGAGCTTTGATATGCAGCCGCAGGCGGTGCACGCCAATCTTGCGGTGACCGATGATCGTGGACGGATCGCGTTCCAGCGGGGACCCATCGTTTATTGCATGGAGCAGATGGACCAAGCCTTGTCGCCTGGGGATGCGGAGAGTTTTCCGCGCTACACGGCACAACTCACGGAGACCACGAAGACGGCCTACCAGCCTGACTTGCTGGAGGGGGTGGTGGTGTTGGAGCATCCCGGCGCATGGCTTCCAGCCGAGCCGGGTGGACTGTACCAGGCCACGCTGCCTGGCGGGGAAGGTGCTCATCCCACCACGCTGCGGCTTATTCCTTACTATGCCTGGTCGAATCGGCAGCTCTCGGCGATGCAGGTTTGGATCCCGTACCGGCAGGGGTAAGGGGCCTGATGAACGAATCGCAGCTCTGCGTGAGTGCTGAAGCCCAGGACTGACATCTTGGGCTTCAGCCGCCGCTAACGGCGCCTCCCACACCAAATCCTTGTCCGTGATAATTCTCGGCAGTGCACGGCGTTTTCCCCCAGCACCCAAAGAAAAAGCCCAGGGGCTAAAGCCCAGATTTTGCTGAACCCTTTACGGCCCGACTAAAGTCGTGCCCTGATACAAAGCCACCAAACCCTGGATCAAGCGGGCCAACCTGATTCTTCTCCTGACCCACCGGCAAAACGCAATCAGCGAATAACCTGCACTCTAAGCACGGTCTATTGGCTAATTTGGACAGCTCTGATTCTCAGCCTTCCCTTCTGGACTCTTCGGTTACACGACTGGAGACAATTTTCTTGGTGGGATTGTTTCGTGAGCCAAGCGAGCGCTGGGGCGTACTTGGCTTGCCAGCTGTGGTCGTCAGGTACGAGGAGAGGGTGAATTGGCCTCTCCCGTATTTGTTTTGGGGGGCGGTTGTCGAGAGACATCGTTCGACAAGGTGAGCCCCATCGTTTTCGGCCCAGGTGAACCCGGGTGCGCCTGGGCGAACCTGGGACAGCCGTCCTGTTCCCTTGGGATTGAGGTCGTCTCCGGGTTCTCACGCGGGGCTGGCAGGCCTGTTAAAATCGTCGCTGGCCGCCATGCAGGCGTGTCCCAAAACCCAGAAAAATGCAAGCGATTGCAGGAGACGCACGAATGTCCCTCAGAATTAATGACACCGCTCCCGACTTTACCGCCGAAACAACGCAGGGCACGATTCACTTTCATGAGTGGATCGGCGATGGATGGGCAGTCCTTTTTTCTCACCCCAAGGACTTTACCCCCGTCTGTACCACGGAATTAGGGAGCGTCGCGGGATTGCAGGACGAGTTTGCCAAGCGCAATACCAAGGTGATTGGGCTGAGCGTTGACCCGGTGAGCAACCACAGCAAGTGGGCCATTGATATCGAAGAGACGGGCGGCTTTAAAGTGAACTATCCCATGATTGGCGATACCGAGCTGAAGGTGGCCAAGCTGTACGATATGCTGCCCGCCGATTCAGGGGAGACTTCTGAAGGGCGCACGGCCGCGAATAATGCTACGGTCCGCACCGTCTTCATCATTGGTCCGGATAAGAAGATCAAGCTGCAGTTGAGTTATCCCATGACCACCGGCCGCAATTTTCCGGAATTGCTGCGGGTGATCGATTCGATGCAGCTTACGGCCAAGCATAAGGTGGCCACGCCGGCGGATTGGCAGCCGGGGGAGGATGTCATCATTCTGCCTTCGGTTACCGATGAAGAAGCGAAACAGAAGTACGCCGGCGGATGGAAGTCACCCAAGCCTTATATCCGCCTGGTTCCCCAGCCGAGTAGTCGCGTTGAGTAGTCAAAAAGAAGCGATGCCCTGTGGGTCCACGGCTACGTGGCCCACAGGGTTTATCCAGGCGTGGTAGCCGGCGCGTTTCAATACCGACACAGCCCGGTCTGTGAATCCTTCCTGCAGTAACTTATTTTGCATAGCGAGGTAGACCGGCTGCCACTCGGAGACGGCGAGCTGGTCAGGGTGCGCCGTTAGGAAGCCATCTGGTTGACGGACCAGCATCCTGCTCTCGGCCAGGAGTTCGTCCACACGAAAATCATAGGCGCGGCGGAATGCCTCATCGGAGCGGAGAACCCCGAGGAGCCTGGCGAGCACAAAAGTTTCCTTCTCATCGTTGTGCAGGCAGAACCAGGGAATGACCGCCGGCGGCCGAAGGTTGTCGAGGCTGAAGGCGAATTCTTTGGGAACCAGATTCCCGTGCTCTTTGCGGTAGACAGAATAACGTGCCTCGAAAGTCTGGTTGCCATCCGCACCGCAGAGGAAGAGACCTCCCGGCCGCAGCGTGCTGAGGGCCCACTGCTCCGCGCGGCTGCGAAAGGCGGCATCAAAATAAAACAGGACATTGAAGACGCGAATGATATCCGCCGGCGGCGTTTCTTCGCCCAGGCCGGCTTGCATCAACACCAGATTCGGACGTTCGTAGGTTCTGATGGGATGATGCACGAGTCGTGCGCCCTCGTGCTCGATGGTTACGCACTGGCCGTCATGCGAGGTGGGAAGCTTTTCGCGAAGCGCGGTAAAGGTGGAGCGAAAGCGTTGGAAGGTGGCGGTTGTGTCGCCGTAAAGAAGCAAGAAGTTTGCCGGGTTGTTCGAGTTGGGGTGAAAGTAGCGGACGCCGCCTTCGGAATCCATACACGCGTAGTTGCCGTCAGCATCGTAGAGAACGTAAGGGTCAAATTGCAGGTCAGCGCCAATTACCTGCCAATGAGGAAAGTCGCGCGCAGCATCGACCGCCGTTTGTGGTGGGAATCCGCAACCCATTTCGAGTAGAACGGTATTTTCCGGGAACGGGCCCCACGGGTTTGCGGCGAGGTAGGCATTGATCTGCTTGTGGCGGTCCAGAATGGTGAATGGGGGAACGACATTTCCCCACGCCCCAGGAAGCAGCCCGGGGATCATGACACCCAGGATCCAGGCGAGCGAGGGCGTCATGTTTGCCGGCGCCGCTTTGGCAATGGCCATAAGGCGAAGGGCGCGATGGATAAATTCCTTTACCTCTGGGCGCTCGTTCTCTGCCTTTTTTATGATTGCTAAATGCTGCGCGGAGGGGCGGCTGCCGAGCGTTCGATCAAAAAGGTCTTCGATGGAAGTCCAGGCGTCGTCTGCCGTGGAGTTTGCCATGCCGTGTGCACCTGCTGCCTTTTGATAGGGGTTGGTAGCCTTTATACACGCCGCCGCGCTCGATTGAATTAAATCTTTTCAGGTTGCCTGGCGGCGAATTGGTCCAGCAGCAGATGGAGCGACTGGCGCAACAGGTTCCTCGCATTTTGTTCGGTCCCCTGGGCTGGGAGTTCCCGTTCGAGCGTAAGCATGGAGTAGCCGTGGACCACGCTCCATGCGGCCCTGACTAAGGCCTGCTGCCGGCTGGGGTGCGCTCGCGGATGGAGGTCGTTGGCTGCCTTTTCCAACAGGAGATATGCCTGGGAGGCGGTTTGTTGTATTTCCGGGTAGTTGGCTTTGCAGATACCGCCCTCCCACATCACCTTGAAGTGAGAGCGGTGGTGTAAGGCGAAGTCGACATAGGCCACACCCATCTCCACCAGGCGCTTCACTTTGTCTTCCGGGTGGCTTTGCGCGGCGCGGGCAAGAGCATCGCGAAACAGGGTGAATCCTTCGGCTGCAATTTCCGCCAGCAAGGCCTCTTTGTCTTTGAAGTGACGATAGGGAGCGGCTACGCTGACTCCCGCGAGGTGGGCCGCGTCGCTCAGGGCCAGACCCTTGACGCCGTGTTGGTCGATGAGGGAGAGCGCGGCGGTCATCAGGGCAGCACGCAGGTCTCCGTGATGATAGGGGCGCTTGGCTTTCAAGTTTATCCTCCTGTTTATTTTACCTTAATGTGAATCATTTTAACATTTATGTTAATCTCTTTCACATGAGGCATCGATTTGCTGTTTTATTCGCTGCAGCGCCCGCTCTCACCGTCCTGGGATTCGTTATGGCGGCTGACCTGGTGTTCACCCTGTGTGGACTGATGGTGGACCGGCGGGTGATTACCGGCGCACCGGCCTGGCTTAAACCGGAGAAGTTCGCGCTCTCCACCATGATTGCTGCCTGGAGCTTCGCGTTCTGTATTGCGTCCACTCGGATTTGGCCGCGGGTCACGCGAGGGTTGGACATCGCGCTGGCTGTGGGGTTGGTTATTGAGATCGCGTTGATCGATATGCAGGCGGCGCGGGGGACTACCAGCCACTTTAATGTTGCCAGATCCATTTGACGGAGCGGTGTTTGCGGTGATGGGGGTGAGCATCCTCTGCATCTGGCTGGGGATGCTGTTGCTCACGATTGTGCTCTTCCGCCAGCCGTATGCTTCGTCCGGCATGGGGATGGTCGCTGCGTTTGGGTATGGTGCTGGCGCTGATCGGGACTGGGCTCTGGGGGGCTGATGGCGGTGCCCAACTCGCAGCAACTGGCGGCGGCGCACGTGACTGGGAGGCTCCCGATCGTGGGCGCGCACACGGTGGGTGCTCCCGATGGCGGCCCGGGGCTGCCGGTTACTGGATGGAGCGCGGATCATGGCGATCTGCGGGTTGCGCACTTTCTGGGCATGCATGGTTTGCAGGTGCTGCCGGTGCTGGCGTGGTGGATCGGCCGACGTCGCTTCGCTGGAGACGACCGGGGTCAGCGTAATCTCATCTTTGCTGCGGCCGCTAGCTACCTGGCGCTTTTCGGGCTGATTTTGTGGCAGGCTTTTCGAGGGCAGTCGATTGCACGACCTGATAGCTTGTCCTTGGCGGGATTTACGGTTTGGCTGGTGGCCACGGCGGTTGCCGTAGTTGTGATTCGAGGTAAGAAAGGTGTTGCATGAACGCGGATTCTCTCTTTCGACTTTGCAATAGCACGGCGCTGGCCGGGTTGGGTTTTGCTGGTGGTTACGGGATGGTCTCCGCGCGCGTCGCGGGTGATCTCTTCGCTGATAACAGGTTTGTTGGTGCCGGCACTTCTTTGCGGGGTTTACGTGGTGGTTATCTTTAGTCATTGGGGTGGGCATCGGGGAGGATTCAACTCGCTTAGCAATGTGATGCTGCTGTTTACGGATCGGTGGCTGGTGCTTGCGGGATGGGTGCATTACTTGGCTTTCGATCTTTTTATTGGTAGTTGGCAGGTGCGGGATGCGCGGCGCAATCATGTGCCTTTTTTACTGGTGCTTCCTTGCCTGGTGCTTACGTTTCTGTTTGGGCCTGTTGGGTTGTTGTTGTATCTCATTTTGGCGGGGCTTGTTTCGCGAGGGAAGGCTTGGCCTGGGCATCCGGTCGCGGCTGTGTGAGGTTTGATTTGGGGGGCGGCGCACTGCAGGTCCCTCCCCTGCGCTACCCCGGATTTCCTGTTGAGTTGGTGGCGTTGGCGCGCTTCATGCGGCTTTCCTTACAGAAAGCCGCACACGTGGACGTTGGTGAGGGCCGCGTATCAGGAAATCCGGGTACGCTCCGGTTCCACGGCAGGCCGGGACAGGCGGGATGACAAAGTGGAGAGTGGTGACTTGTGTCGGACGTGGTTATTGGGATGCGGGGAACCGCAGGAAAGACACAGATTAGCCTGCTGACACTTTGAGATCGTTGACGGCCCTGTGCGCTTGGTTGATTGCGCAGTCGGTGTAGGCGTAGGCGTCGGCATCGGCGTTCGCTATGGCTATGCGGCCAAAGGGCTTCCGTGCCTCGACGCAGGGCAGCGGTCCGCCTTCCAACCAGAAGGGATCCCAAAGGGAGTTGTATTGGTAGGCGTAGCCGTGGGGCCAGCGATTCACGGTGATGGCGGCGATGTCGCGCGCGGGATCGAAGTTGCCGGCGCCAATGCTGCGCGCAAGCTGACCCCGGATATTTCTTTCGAAGGTCTCGAATGAGGTTGCATAGAGTGCCGCCCGTCCGGCACGGTGCTGGGCGCGCGCCGGCAGGCCGGGAGAGCAGGGATAGTGGTTCATAGTGACCACGATCGGCTCATCCGGTTTATTCGTGCAGTGGTAGTTACCAATGCTGACGCGGCGGTCGAGGCCTACCTCGGTGAAATAAGATCCTGGCGCGTAGATGCTCGCCGTCTGCAGGCGCACAAAACTCTCCCAGTTCTTGAGGGCTACGTTGGTGTAGACAATGGGAACTTTCTCTGCCGACCGCAGCGCCGCAAGCTGTGGCGCCGGTAATTCGGTGGAGAGATAGGGAATGACTGGATGCCAACAGGCGAGAATGCAGTGGGCCGCCTTTACCGTATATAACTGACCTTTCTGCACGTACGTTACTTCTACTTCTTTCGCAGTGGCCGGGTCCCCGTCATGGCGCACTTTGACCACGGTGCTGTTCAAACGGATCCGGGTTGGGCTGCCGGCTTGGTCGAGTTGGTCATAGCGGACCTGGGAGCTGACAATATCTTCCATCGAATTGCCGGGCACTGCTGCAGGCACGAGCGAGCGCACCAGCAACCGCGCGATGGACGAGTTGCCATCGGGAAAATGAAAGAAAAATTCTTCGGCCGCTTCGTTGGGGATCGAGTCCCGGCCCATACCCGGCCCAGCACCCGGCGCGAGTTTGAGTCCGTCGAAGCCGGGCAAATCCAGTCCCCACGCATCCTGCGCCGAGACGGCGTCGATTCCTGCGCCGTAGAGCGATTGCGGAAAAGCCTGCAGCAGGGCGACAACTTTAGGATCCACTTTGACCAGGTTGGTCAGGTAATCGGTGTAGCTGATGCGCGCCAGCTTTGCTTTCTTCTGATCGGATGAAAGGCCCGGCATTAGATCTTCGTCGAGAAGATAAAGGCGCTTGAGATCGGCCTTGGCCTTATCCGAGAGCGGAGCCTGCGTGGCAAACTCCTGCCAGATGGCAGGGTCCAGCACGGTCGTGTGCATGCGATGCCTGGGTTCAGGGCTAATAACGAGCTTGTCGGCGCCGAAGGTTTCCTGGTCGAAAAAAATCTTCTGCTTCAGCCCGAGCGAAGGGTAGAGCTTCGTGTCGTTGTATTTCGTGTAGGCGGGGACATCGATGCCGAGATCGCGGATGAGGCCTTTCGCTACCGGGCTATAGGGAGCGGGGCTCTCGATCGAGAAAGTGCCTCCATAGCCAAGCATGAAGGTTTTGTCTACCTGGAATTCATTTCGTTTGGCATGGCCGCCAAAGTCGTCGTGGTTTTCCAGGATGAGCACGCGCGCCGATTTACCGGCAGCCTGGTGAAAGAAGCGCGCGGAGGAAAGACCGCTGATGCCTCCGCCCACCACGATGAGGTCGTAGCTTTCGCCGGTGTTTTCGGGCTTTCCGGCGTTGGCCCAGAAGCTGCCGTCGCGCAGACGGTGGGCCACTTCAAAGGAGCCGACGTGACTGCCGCGCAGACCATGGGCAGCCGGCGGGTCATAGCCGGGCGTGTTTTGCGCCTCGGCCGCCTGTTGGGCAAAGAGCGAGGTGGAAGGGGTGACCGCGGCGGCAATGGCTATGGCCGCGCCCTGCATGAAGTCGCGGCGGGTAATGCGGCTGTCCATGCCCAGTTCTTTGTCAGTCCAATTCATGCATGCCCTCGGTTGTTCTCGATCAAGCGGCGTGTTCCGGCTGGCGTGTTGTCAGCCATTGTGACAGAAAGATGGTGATGACCGAGAACAAGAAAATAAGGGTCGCGATGGCATTCATCTCCGGGGTTGCGCCGCGGCGCAGGCGGGACCAGATTTCGAGGGGCAGGGTGTTCTCTCTTCCGATGAGGAAAAAAGTAACGGCTATCTCATCCATGGAAAGGGTGAAGACCAGGAGCGCGGTGCCGAGCAGCGAGGTCCTGAGTCCGGGGAGGATGATCCGTAGCAAGGTTTGCAGGCGGCTGGCTCCGAGGTCCGCGGAGGCTTCTTCCAGCGAGCGATCGAGCTTGGCCAGGCCAGCGAAGATTTCGGTCGCGGCCACTGCGGTCAAGGCGGTTGAGTGGCCGAGAATCACGGTGACCAGGCTGAGATGAAATCCGCCGCTGACGGTTAACAGCAAGAGAGAGATGCCGGTGATCACGCCGGGCACGATCAGCGGCAATAGCACCAGCCGTTGAAAAGCTGCCTTGCCCGGGAACGAATAACGGTCGAGTGCGTAGGCTGCGGGAAAGCCAATCAACATGGATAGAACGACGGTGGATAAGGCGACGATGGCGCTGTTGCTTACCGCGGTCCACATGGCGGAATCGTCAAAGAGGATGCGGTACCAATTGAGTGTCAGGTGATGGGGTGGAAACCCGCCTACGCCTTCCAGGTTGAAGGAGTAAACGATGAGCACCACGATGGGCAGGTAGAGAAAGGCATAGGCGGCACAGGCGAAGGTGGCAGAGAGCGCTTTCATGCAACCCTCCAGCGGCGCTCCAGGCGCTGGGTGATGGTGAGAATGACGAGCACCATGGCCAGGATGAGAACGGCCACCGCGGCTCCGAGGGGCCAGTTGTAATCCGCACCGAAGAGGTTGGCGACGATGTTGGCGATCATCACGCTGCTTGGACCGCCCAGGAGCAGCGGGGCCAGGAAGTCTCCAAAGCTGAGCAGAAAGGCAAAGGTCGCGCCGGAGAGGACGCCAGGCAACGAGAGGGGAAGGATTACGCGGGTAAACGTCTGCCAGGCGGTAGCGCCGAGGTCGCTCGAGGACTCGAGCAGTTCATGGGGAATCTTTTCGAGCGATGCCACCACCGGCAGCACCACGAACGGCACATAGATGTGGGTCAGGGTCACGATCACGGCGAAGGGGCTGTACAACAGAAAGCCCAGAGGGTGCCGGGTTGCGTGGGCCCAGAGAAGGAGAGTATTCATCACGCCTTCGTTGCCGAAGATGACCTTCCACGCGTAGGCGCGCACCAGGTAGCTGATCCAGAGCGGGATAATGACAGCTTGGTAGAGGATGCGCTTGTACTTGCCCGCCTGAAAGACGAGAAAGCATGCCAGCGGATATCCGATCAACAGCGAGAGCACGACCACCGAGAAGGCGATGCGCATGGAGCGGAGAATGACGGTGATATAGAGGGGAGTGGTCGCCAGGTGCAGATAGTTGGCCAGCGTTGCGTGGCGAAGCAACTGCTGGCTGGCGTCCAGGCTCCAGAAGCTGTAACAAAAGAGAAGACAGTAAGGTGTAAAGAGAAACAGCGCAATCCAGGCGAAGGGCGGAAAGGCCACTAGCCATGCGGAGATGCGGGAGCGGCGCATTTATTCCTGCTCCAGTGGGATCAGGTCTGGCGCCTGAAAGGCAAAGCCTCCGCCGTTGCTGAGCGGCCCGGCTACGCGCGCTGACAGTTCCATGCCACCCGCACAGCGCAGGGTCAGCAAAGAGTCGGCGCCGTGAAACTGTTCTGCAACTATCTCTGCGGCAAATGGCACCAGTTGCTCGCCGGCTTGCCCGGCGGGCGCGATGCACTCCGGGCGCAGAGAAAACGTGACCGGGCCATCGGGCAGCTTCACCGGTACGGAGAAAGCTCCGCAGTCCGCTACTCCCTGGCGAACGACGCCGGTGACCAGGTTGCTCTTGCCCAGGAAGGACGCCGCGTAGGCAGTGCGCGGTGTGTTGTAGATGTACGCGCGGTGCTGCCGCACTGCTCCACCTTGCCGTGGCGCAGCAAGACCACGCGATCAGAGATGGCCAGTGCTTCGCTCTGGTCATGGGTAACAAAGATGAAGGTGATGCCGACTTCGCGCTGCAGCAGTTTCAGCTCGCGCTGCATCTCCACGCGCAGATTTGCGTCGAGCGCGGAGAGGGGTTCATCGAGCAGCAGCAGACGGGGCCGGTTGACCAGGGCACGGGCCAGGGCCACCCGCTGCTTTTGCCCGCCGCTGATTTGGCGGGGAAAGTGTTTGGCGAAGCGTTCCATACGGACTTTTTCCAGGGCCTCGTTGACCCGCGCGGTGATCTCGGCGCGGGCCAGTCCCGCGCACGCGTAAGCCATAGGCGACATTGTCAAAGACGCTCATGTGGGGAAAAAGCGCGTAGCTCTGGAAGACGGTATGGATGGGGCGGCGATGGGGAGGCAAGGCATCCAGGCGCTGGCCGTCGAGCAGTATTTGGCCGGCGGTGGCCTCTTCAAAACCCGCCAGAATGCGCAGCAACGTGGTCTTGCCGGAGCCGCTTTCGCCCAGCAGGGTAAGAAACTCGCCTTGCTCTACGTCCAGCGAAATGGATGCGAGCACGGTGTGCTCCCCGAAGCGTTTGCCTACGCTCTCCAGGCGCAGGAAGACGGCACCACTCATGCTGCGCCTTTCATTGGCTGGCTTTCACTTCGTTCCAAATCTCGGTGTACTTGGCGCGGCGGGGCACGTCTTGCCAGAAAACGATGTGGCGCTGGTAGGTATTGAGGTCGTCCAGGTGCAGGCTGCGGCGTTGGTCCGAGGTCATTAGCAGGGCGGCTTGCGGGTTGGCCGGAATATAGCCGGTCACATCGCTCAGCTGTTTCTGCGCCTGGGCGGAAATGAGGTAGTTCAGAAGCTGGTAGGCGAGTTCCTTCTTGTCACTGGACGAGGTAATCATCAGGTGGTCAATCCACCCGGTAGTGCCTTCGGAGGGGATCTCTTCCTCGATGGGAATACCACTCCTGCGCAACTGGTTGGTGACCAGCGGCCAGCCCATGGCTGCGACGACTTCGTGGTTTTGAAAGAGGTTGGTCAGTTCTCCGCCGGTGGTCCAAAGCTTGCGGATGTTTGGCTTGAGCTCGATGAGCTTCTTTTTGACCTGTTCCAATTGCTCATCGCTCAGGTTGTAGATGGCGGTTGGATCGGGCTTACCGAAGCCGAGTACCTGGGCCGCCATGTACATGGTGGAAAGATCATCCCAGAACGCGAGCTTGTCGGCGAATTTTGGATCCCAGAGGTCGGCCCAGCTTTCGGGTGCCCTGGAGATGGCCCCGATGTCGTAGAGCAGGGGATTGGGGCCCCAGGTAAGGGGCACGCCGTAGACTTTGCCGTTTTGCTTGACCAGCGGCTTGGAGGTAAGGGTGGGCGAGAGCTCGCTATAGTTTGGAATTTTGCTCAGGTCGAGTGGGGCTACAAGGCCGGAGCGGCTGAGCATCGTGGCCACGTCGCTGGAGGGCGAGATCACGTCGTAATTGGAGGAAGCACCACCGCGTAACTTGGCCACCAGTTCGTCGCTGGACCCCATATACGCCGCGGTTACCTTGCATTGGCATTTGGCTTCAAATCCCTGGATGAAGGAAGGGTCGGCATAACCCTCCCACACCAGCAGACTGAGCGTAGGCTGAGCTTTTTTGCAGCTGGAAAGAAGGGACAGTGCAGCCAGGCTGCACAGTAGGAGAAATCTTGTTGGCTTCGCGCTCATGGTGCTCCAAATCTTGCTAGTGTATGGAACCCGGGTATGCGGCACTCCCGGCCTTACGGGCTGCGAAAAGGTTGGAAGAGGGATAGCCCTCCGCGGCTAGAGCCGGACATGTTTACAAGATATATGTACGAGGTGAACAGGTTGCGGAAAAAGTCTGCATTGGTGGGAAAGTAATGCCTTAGGGGCTAAAGTCCAAGTATTCACTATCAAAATCGCGCCCTGATCCAAAACTGAGTTTTCTGCGGCAGCCTGCAAAGTGGTGCCCTGATATAAGACAAAGTTTTTCGCAGAATGTGAGCCCGTAGCCTTCAAAGGCCAGGGTTTTCCCACAGCCTGCTTAGCGGTGCAAGGGACGGTGTGGCTAGTTTTCAAAAATTACTATAAGGGTTTATTGGCGGCAACGTATAATTGGCTTGCCCCAAAATGTCAGTTCTTTCCAGCTACGAAGATTGCCCCATCGCCGGTACGTTTTGCCGGATGCGCTGGTTTCTTCGCTATGCCCGCGGTGAAGGCCGGCTGTGCCGGTTGTCTAACCCCATCCTCATCGAACGCTAGACCCGCTCCGCGGTGTCTGCCGGCGTATCTCTGTCGCCCGGCCCTCTTACTATTGACCGCCCCACTGGGCAAAGGAAGAATTCCATGCACCACCTTCTTGAGAAAGAACTCTCCAGCTTTGAATCCCGTACGCCCGGCTCGCGCGCTGCGCTGAAGCGGGCAGAACCACGCATGCCGCTTGGCGTAGCCAGCAACTTCCGCAGTTACGAGCCCTGGCCTCTGTTTGTGAAAGACGCCAAGGGAAGCCACATTCATGACCTCGATGGCAACGAGTACATCGATTTCAACCTGTGTTTTGGGGCCCTGATGGCGGGGCACTGTCACCCGGCTGTGGTGGCCGCGGTGCAGGAACGTTTGGTTACCGGCACCATGTACGGCATGCCGCATACCCTGGAATATGACCTCGCGGACGAGATCTGCCAGCGCTTCCCGGTGGAGCAGGTGCGTTTTGGCAGCAGCGGCACGGAAGTGACCATGCACGCGATCCGCATCGCGCGCGGTTTTACCGGGCGCGACAAGATCATCAAGATGGAGGGCGCCTACCATGGCGTGCATGACTCCGTTCTGGTGAGCATGAAGCCCAAGCTCGAGTTGTGTGGCGATCCCGACCGGCCGAACCAGGTACCGGCCTCGGGCGGCGTCCCCGCCGATACGGTGAAGAACACGTTGGTGGCGCAGTTCAACGATCTCAAAGCGGTCGCGGGCCTCTTTGCCGAGAATCCTGGGCAGATTGCCGCCGTGATTGTGGAACCCGTCATGATGAACATCGGCATCTGCATGCCGGAGCCGGGATATCTGGAAGGGTTGCGCGAGATCTGCACTCGCGAGGGCGCGCTGCTGATATTTGACGAGGTGAAGACGGGCGCCAAGCTGGGCCGGGGCGGAGCCTGCGAGTACTTCAACATCAAGGCCGATATGGTGACGTTGGCCAAGTCCATCGGTGGAGGGTTTCCGTTGGCCGCCTTCGCTGCCAGCAAAGAAGTGATGGACGTGATCGCGCAGCAGAAGGTCTTTCACGCCGGCACCTATGCCACGAATCCGCTGGTCATGGCGGCGGGGATTGCCGTCTTCCGTGAGGTGCTCACGCCCGCGGGTTATGCGCACATTGCGAAGGTCAGCGAGGCCCTGGTTTCGGGGTACAAACAGATTGTCCAGAAGACCGGCCTGGAAGCCTACGTGGAGAGCGCCGGATCGAACGGAGCGATGTTGCTCTATCCCAACAAGATTCGTAATTACCGCGATTGGCTGAAGGTGGATACGGATCTGTGGAAGCTCTACTGGTTCGGTATGTTGAACCGCGGAGTCATGGCGCAGCCTTACTGGTGGGATGAGCAGTGGACTATCTCCGTCGCTCACTCCATGGCCGATATTGACAAGCACCTGTCGGCCTTTGAGGAAGTTGCCCCGGCTCTGGCCCAGGCGCAGCAGGAAAGCATGGCTCGGGCCTAGTTGTTCATGGGCGGCGGTCGGGCCGCCGCCCATAGCTAACTTTCGAAAGGATCCCCCATGGCTATCTCGCAGACCAGTTCTGAAGCGATGTTTATCAATGGCGAGTGGACGGAAGGCACATCGGGCAAGCGCATTCCTGTCTACGATCCTTCGACCGAAGAAGTGATCGCGGAGATTCCCGACGCCAGCGCGGCCGATATCGATGCTGCTGTCTCTGCGGCTCGCTATGCGTTCGATGAGGGTGGATGGCCGCAGACTTCGGCCCAGGAGCGGGGCCGGATTCTCTTCCGCATCGCGGCCAAGCTTCGTGAGGAGGCCCCGCAACTGGCGGAGTTGGAGTCGCGCAATTGCGGTAAGCCGATAGTCGAAGCGGAGTACGACATTGCCGATGCCGCCACTTGCTTTGAGTACTACGGAGGGTTGGCCAACAAGGTCTCAGGCCTGGTGAATCCGGTTCCCGACAACGCACTCAGTCTCTCGCTGAAAGAGCCGGTTGGCGTGGCCGGGCAGATTATCCCCTGGAATTATCCGCTGGGCATGGCTGCGTGGAAGCTGGCGCCGGCGATCGCTGCCGGCTGCACCTGTGTGTTGAAGCCGGCGGAACAAACGCCGCTCACCATGTTGAAGCTGGCTGGTTGGCTGGCGGAGTGCGGAGTGCCGGCCGGCGTAGTGAACGTCGTGACGGGGCTTGGGGAGACGGCGGGGGCCGCGATTGTGGCCCATCCTGGCGTGGATAAGGTGGCGTTCACCGGGTCGGCGTCGGTGGGCAAGATCATCATGAAATCGGCCGCTGACACGCTTAAACGGGTGACGCTTGAGCTGGGCGGCAAGTCGCCTAACATCTTTTTTGCCGATGCGGATTTTGAGGCGGCGATCGATGGCGCGCTCTTCGGCGTTTTCATCAACCAGGGTGAGGTTTGTTCGGCGGGCAGCAGGGTGCTGGTGCAGCGGTCGATTTATCCGAAATTTCTTGAGGCCATGACGGAGAAGGCGCGCACGATTAAGCTGGGGCCGCCGCTTGACCGCTCCACCAAGATGGGTCCGCTGGTCAGCAAGGAACAGTATGACCGGGTCTCTGCTTATCAGGTGCTGGGCAAGTCCGAAGCTAAGTTAGCGCTGGGCGGTGGCCGGCCGGCTTCTCTGACCCGCGGTTATTATGTCGAGCCGACGATCTTTTACGACGTGGACAACTCGGCACGGATTGCGCGGGAAGAAATCTTTGGGCCGGTGGTCTGCGTGATCCCATTTGAGGACGAGCGCGAGGCGCTCAAGATTGCCAACGATACCTCGTTCGGATTGGCGGCTGCCGTGTGGTCGCGCGATATCTATCGCGCTATGAGGATGGTCAAGGCTATCCGCGCCGGCGTTGTGTGGGTTAATCACATGCAGCCTACTTGTGTGGAAGCGCCTTGGGGAGGATTCAAGCAATCGGGCTTTGGCAGGGAATTGGGGATCCATGGGATTGACGAGTATCTCGAGACCAAGCAGGTGTACATCAATCTGAATGAAGAGCCGATTGGATGGTATTGAGACCATGCCCAACATACGACTGAAGACAGAGATTCCGGGACCCAATTCGCGTGCTTTAACGGCCCGGCGGTTGCAGGCAATCCCGCGCGGGGTTTATGCGTCTACTCCGCTATTCATCCGTCATGCTGAGGGCTCGATGCTCGAAGATGTGGATGGGAATCGCTTCATCGACCTCGGTGGCGGGATCGGCTGCGTCAACATTGGCCATCGGAATTCCCGGGTGGTGAGCGCGGTGCGTGCTCAGCTTGATGCTTTTCTTCATGTGTGTTTTCAGGTCACGGGGTACGAGGGCTACGTTGCCGTGGCGGAGAAGCTCAATCAGCTCACACCGGGCAGCTTCGCCAAGAAGACTTTCCTGGTGAACAGCGGCGCGGAGGCAGTGGAGAACGCGGTGAAGATTGCGCGCGCTTTCACTGGCCGGCCGGCCGTGCTCTCGGTAGAGGATGGCTTTCATGGCCGCACCATGGTGGGCTTGTCGCTTACCAGCAAGACTCACCCGTATAAGGCAGGCTTCGGGCCGTTTCTTTCGGATGTCTACCGCATTCCGTACGGTGTGCCGGCGAATGCGCGGCTTTCCCGCCGGGGTCCGATGACCGAGGGTCAAGTTGCGGATTTGCTGGACCAGACGTTTCGCCGTGTCGTGAGCTGCCGAGTCGATTGCTGCGATTGTGGTGGAGCCGGTGCTGGGTGAGGGTGGGTTTGTTGTGCCTCCTGCTGGATTTTTGCCGGCTTTGGCTAAGATTTGCCGCGAGCGTGGGATCGTCTTCATCGCTGATGAGGTACAGACGGGCTTCGGCCGTACTGGGGAGTTGTTTGCCAGTTCACTGTTCGGGATTGAGCCGGATCTTGATTCTCACGGCTAAATCGCTCGGAAACGGGATGCCGTTGGCGGCGATCACTGGCCGCGCGGAGATCATGGATGCTCCTGGGCCTGGTGGTCTGGGCGGCACTTTCGGTGGTAACCCCGCGTGCTGCGCGGCGGCGTTGGCGGTCTTCGAGGAATTTGCTGATGGAAAGTTGCTGGCGCGTGGCCGGCGGCTGGGTGAGGAATTTCAACGCCGGGCTACGGCCTGGCAACGGCAGCATGCCTTTATTGGGGACGTTCGCGGAGTTGGGGCCATGCAGGCGATGGAGTTTGTCGATGCTCATGGAACTGCTTGCGCTCCTGCGGCGAAAAAGCTGGTGCAGCATTGCTTGCAACGTGGCGTGCTGGTGTTGACGGCCGGGACGTATGACAACGTCATCCGGTTGTTGATGCCGTTGAATATCAGCGATGAGGTATTCGGTGAGGCTCTGCAGGTTTTGGAAGAGGGCCTGAGTGTAGTGGCGGCGGAATTAGGAGAACTTGCCGGCGCTGCGCACTAGGGTGTGGGAGAGGCCGAGTGAGAACCGGCTGCATTGGTGATTGGAAGAGAGGCCCAGGACTGCATCCTGGGATATTTTCAGCCGTCCCTGCGGGACTGAGTTCTCTCAGCGACCTTCGTAGTCTGAAGAAATGAGTTCACACGCCTTATGGACTGCCGGATAGACGCTGCATCGAATGCGCATTTGACGGAGTTGGTGCGGCTCTACCTTGCGTATCGGGTTTTCTATGGCGAGGCACCGGTGGAAGAGCGCTCCGCGGCCTTCATTCATGATCGCGTCGAGCGATCAGCCGGACGATACTTTTTGGCTTGGAACGAAAGTTCTTCCGCCATCGGCTTTATGCATTTGATGCCTTCCACCAACACGCTGGCGATGCGGCCGATCTGGTTGCTTGAGGATCTTTATGTGGATGTCGCCGCCCGTGGCCAGGGCGTTGCCACTGCTTTGCTAGGCTATGCGGAAGAGTTTGCGCGCAGCACTGGCGCTGAGCGTCTCACCCTGGCTACTGCGCATGACAATCTGGCGGCCCAGCATATTTATAAGAAGGCTGGGTACGTGCGGGAAGAGCAGTTTTTGTATTTTCATCGTTTGCTGCCGTAGGTGGAGACCGCGATGTTGCAACTCGATTGCAGTGAACTGATCCTCAACCATGCCTGGATCGATAACCAGAGGGTAGGTTCGAGCGACGGGCGCACGTTCACGGTAGAAGATCCCGCGGATGGCACGATTCTGGCTACGCTACCGGACTGCGGGCCGGTCGAAGCCGATGCGGCCGTCGCCGCTGCACAGCGAGCCTTCTGTAGTTGGCGCACGCTGCTGGCGAAAGAGCGGGCCCAGCATCTGCAGGCATGGCTGGCTATGGTAAGGAAGCATGCGGAGGATCTTGCCCGCCTGATCTCGCTCGAAGAAGGAAAGCCGCTCAGCGAGAGCCGGGGTGAGGTCGCCTATGGCGCGGCCTATATCGAGTGGTTTGCGGAAGAGGCCAAGCGCATCTATGGCGATGTAATTCCAGAGCCCGCTCATGGGCGCAGAATCATCGTGACCAAGGAACCGGTCGGCGTCGCGGCGGCGATCACTCCGTGGAACTTTCCTATCGCTATGCTGGCGCGCAAGATCGCGCCGGCTCTGGCCGCCGGTTGCACGATTGTTGCCAAGCCGGCGGAGGACACTCCGCTCTCTGCGCTTGCGCTGGGGTTTCTCGCGGCCAAGGCGGGCATTCCTGCCGGCGTCATCAACGTCGTTCCCGCTTCACGAGCACGTGCCGCCTCAGTGGTCGATCCGTGGTTGAACGATTCCCGCGTGCGCAAGCTGTCTTTCACCGGATCGACTCCTGTAGGCAAACATCTCGCACAGGGTTCCGCTTCTACACTGAAGCGACTCTCGCTTGAGCTGGGTGGCAATGCTCCTTTTATCGTCTTTGACGATGCCGATCTCGATGCTGCGGTGCGTGGGCTCATCGCATCGAAGTTTCGCAATGCAGGCCAGACCTGCATTTGCGCCAATCGCATATACATTGCGGACTCGGTCTACGATGTGTTCGCGGAAAAGCTGGTCCAGGCAGTTTCGGCGCTGCGTGTCGGGCGGGCTGGAGGAGACGCCGAGATTGGCCCGCTCATTAACGCCAAGGCAATAGAAAAGGTAGAACGCCACGTGGCCAACGCGATCGCCCGTGGCGCGCGCGTCCTGCTGGGTGGCAAGCGGCATGCGTTGGGCCGCTATTTCTTTCAGCCCACCATCCTGGCTGATGTGGACGGCACCATGGATGTCGCTTGCGAAGAGACCTTTGGTCCGGTGGCGCCGCTCTTTCGTTTCCATAGCGAAGACGAGGTGATTGCGGCAGCCAATGCGACGCCCTTCGGCCTCGCTGCTTACTTCTACGCACGTGACCTGGCCCGCGTGATGCGTGTCTCTGCGCAGTTGCAGTCAGGGATCGTAGGGGTGAATGAAGGCGCGATTTCGACCGAGGTCGCTCCCTTCGGCGGTGTCAAGGAGTCCGGTTATGGGCGGGAGGGATCGATGTACGGAATCGATGATTACCTGCAGACCAAGTATCTCTGCCTGGGTGGATTAGGACCAGCGTAAAGTAGCTAGAGACGAGGGGAAAATATTCATGAGCGACACTGTCACTACTCCCGAAAGCACGATGACCAGCGAGGAAGTGGTCGCGTGGACCAAGAAGCTGAACTACGGCACCTGGAAGTACCAGAAGAGCTGGAATCCGTTGCATGTTGTCGATGCCGAGGGATGCTACTTCACGGACGGGAATGGCAAGCGGTATCTCGATTTTTCGGCGCAGTTGATGTGCTGCAACCTGGGGCACAAGAATCAGGCGGTCATTCAAGCGATTGAAGAACAGGCGCGCAAGCTGGCATACATCATGCCCGGCTATGCGACCGACACGCGGGCAGAGTTGAGCCGTCTTCTGCTGGAGGTATTGCCTGAGGGGTTGACCAAGTTTTTTTTCACCACGTCGGGCACGGAGGCGAATGAGGCGGCCTTCAAGATCGCCCGCATGTATACCGGGAAGACCAAGATCATCGCGCGCTATCGCTCTTACCATGGGTCGACCATGGCCTCCATTGCCGCAACCGGCGATCCGCGGCGTTGGGCGATGGAGCCGGGGGGCAAGGGGCAAGGGTTTTTATTCGCACCGGAAGTGAACTGCTACAAATGTCCCATCAAGCATACGTATCCGGAGTGTGGCATCGCCTGCGCTGACTACCTCGCGCACATGATCGAGAACGAGCATGATGTGGCCGCAGTGATCGTCGAGCCAGTGGTGGGCACCAACGGCGTGCTGATACCGCCGCCGGAATATATGCCCAAGCTGCGCGAGATCTGCGACAGGACAGGAGTCCTGTTGATTGCCGACGAGGTTATGTCGGGTTGGGGCCGCACCGGGGAATGGTTTGCGATGGACCACTGGGGCGTGAAGCCGGATATTCTGGTTACCGCCAAGGGCATTACCTCGGCTTACGTTCCCCTCGGGCTATGCGCCACCACTGGCAAGATTGCCGAATTCTTCGAGGACCACTTCTTCTCTCACGGGCATACTTACGAGGCCCATCCCATGACGCTGGCGCCCGCCGTGGCGGCCATCAAAGAGTTTCAGCGCATGGATCTGGTGAATCGGGCTCGTGAGATGGGCCAGTACCTGGGCGAAAAGCTGCACGCGCTGAAGCCCAAGCATCCCTCCATCGGCGAAGTGCGGGGGCTGGGACTTTTTTGGGCGCTCGAAATGGTGAAAGACCAGGTTAAGAAAACGCCGTTCAACACCAAGCAGGACAAGGTCGACGGGAAGGTCGCGGTCGTGGAAAAGGTGGCGGCGGAAATGATGAAGCGGGGCGTTTCCATGCAGGCGTGGATCAGCCACTTCGTGATCGCACCGCCCTTGATCATCGAGAAGTCAGAAATTGACTTCGCGGTCGAACAACTGGATCAGTCCCTGGCCATCGCCGATGCCGCCATCGGGCAGTAGCAAAGGGTCGGTTAGTGGAAAATTACGACCTGATTGTCATTGGACTGGGGGCGGTGGGCAGTGCGGCGCTATGCCAGTCGGCGTTGCGCGGCGCCCGCGTACTGGGCATTGATCGCTTCCACCCGCCGCATGAATTTGGCTCCAGCCACGGAGAGACGCGCATCACCCGGCAAGCGATTGGGGAGGGGGCGGAGTTTGTCCCTCTGGTCTTGAGAGCCAACGTGCTCTGGAAGGAACTGGAAGCAACGACCGGTGAGAGGTTGCTGGTTCAGAACGGTGGGTTGATCCTCCTCGACGGCGTGGAAGCGCAGGGAGTGGGAGCGGCCTTCTACCAGCAAACGGTTGATTGCGCCCGGCGATACGACATCCCCCATCAGATCCTTGCGGCCGATGAGATACAGCAACGGTTTCCACAGTTTGTTCTGCAGAGTGGGACACAGGGGTATTTCGAGCCGGGCGCCGGGTTTCTGTTTCCCGAAAAGTGTATTGCGGCACAGCTGAGCGTTGCCCGAGGAAACGGTGCGGACGTGCGCTCGGGCGAAATCGTCACCGAGGTAATTGCAGATAGCTCCCAGGTGATTGTGCAGACGGATCGAGCGCGTTATGCCGCCGGCGGCGTGGTGTTATCGCCGGGACCTTGGATGGCTGAGTGGGCGCGCAGAATCTGCGGTCTTGACGAGGGTTGCTTTGCCGTCTATCGGCAGAGCCTGTATTGGTTTGCGTTGCAGGAGCCGGGCCCGCGATTTATGCCGGAACAGATGCCGATCTTCCTGCGGAGCTCGCCGCAGGTGGAGAAGGGGTTTTATGGTTTCCCCAGCCTGGACGGCGTGAGCATCAAGATGGCGACAGAGCAATTTGATACATTGAGTGATGCAAATGATGGTCCGAAGGCTGCGGCGCCGGAGCAGGCTTTCTACGATGATTATGTGAGTGCGGGCTTGCGGGGAGTGAGCAGCCGGTGTTTACGAAGTGTTACTTGTTTCTACACGGTGGTTCCGGATCATGGATTTGTGATTGATCATGGGGTCGATTCGGAGCGGGTGTGGTTTGCTTCGGCGTGCTCTGGGCATGGGTTTAAACATTCAGCGGCGGTTGGGGAGGCTTTGGCGCTAAAGGCGCTGGGTGAGGTCGCGAGCGTCGATTTGCGGCCGTTTGCTCGGGAGCGGTTTATGGTGGGTCGCTCTCCGGCTGACCCGACTTAGCTGCGGACCGATATCGCACCAAGCTATCGTGGGCCTTCACCCCGTAAGCGCTAACTTGTTTCGGATGTCTTTCTTCAAAACTCCCGCAAAATCGTCATCCTGAGAGCCTGTGACTTCATAGATCTTTCGTGTGAAACCCTCGACCTCAAACAAAATCGTCATCCTGAGAGCCTGTGACGTTTTCATAGATCTTTCGTGTGAAATCCTCGACCTCAAACAAAATCGTCATCCTGAGCGAAGCGCCTCGCAGATTTATCGCGTGACACGGCACTTGATAGCGCGGAGTCGAAGGACCTCGGCGCTGCTTACCTTACCCATGCTGCTCGGAGCTTTTCGACCACCGAGGCCCAAGAAAAAGATCTGCTGCGGTAGGCCACTCGATGATCACAGTACGTCTGTTCACGCTTGCATCCCCAGATCTGCGCAAGGCCGGAGATAGCGAGATGCTACCAATCGCTTGGTTTTCCGTCCAAGGTAAAAACCGTGGCGGGTCCGCCCGGTTCGGGCTTCGGCTACTGAAAGCTCTAAGCGGGATAGGTAAGTTAAGCACTGTCGGGGTCCTTCGACTCCGCGCCTCAAGTGTGCCGTGTCACGCGGTAAATTTGCGCGGCGCTTCGCTCAGGATGACGATTTTGTTTGAGGTCGAGGGTTTCACAGGAAAGATCGATGAAGTCACCGGCTCTCAGGATGACGATTTTGTGGGAATTTTGAGGGAAAACATCGAAGCAAGTTAGCTCTTAATGGGCCTTCGCCCCGTCTTTTTGGCTCACGGCCGCTCCCACGGCAAGCCGGGGCAGGTTGGCGAGGGGCACCCGTCTAATGCCACGAGCTGCTGCGTGGTGTCAGCGCTTCAGATCCGCGGCTAGTAGGCGGTGAAAGAGGTGCTCGCCGGTCTCCCGGCGGACGGAGAGACGGCCGGCGCCGTAGGCTCGGGAATGCAGGCCACGCTGCACTGATTCGCAGATGTCCACGTCCTCTGCTTGCACTCGATCACTGACGGCTACGCTCTGGGCGTTGTACTGCTCCTTTTCTGAACTCGTGTCGGCGAAGAAAAAATCGAAGATCACTCGGCAGCTGTCCGTTCCTAGCGGGAGAACGAGGTTCGTGTCCATGACCCCCTGGTAAATGTTGATCATGAAGTTGGGGTAGAGCCAGTAGTAATAGGCGCGGTCGCCAGTGCGCGTATGTGCCACCGAGGCGTCTTGCGAAGCAACCAGAGGGCTCGATTGAAGCGCATAGTGTTCGCCGTTCTCGATCGTGTATTCGGTGTAGTCGAGCACGCTGTTTAGAGACTTATGCAAATGCGGAACGTGGTAGCCGCCATCCAGATAGTTGTCGACGTAGACCTTCCAGTTACAGGCCAGGGTGTAGGTTTTTCGGGCAAAGAAGCCCAGGCCGGCGATGGAGAGCGGCGCTAACCGCTGGGGCAGATCACCTAGATAGGCCTGGAGCTCCGGCGCCTCCTGGTCGAGGTTTACAAAGATAAAGTTTTCCCAGGTTTCCACGCGCACGGGCAGCAAGCCGTTCTCCGCGCGGTCAAAATTGCAAACACCGGCGAACTCGGGTGTTCCTTTCAGCGAACCATCCAGCCCATAGGTCCAGCCATGGTAGGGGCAGCGTAGGAGTTGGGTTACTCCGCAGGGCGCGGTGGCCACAGCGGCCGCATGGTGGCGGCAGACGTTGAAAAAGGCGCGAAGTTTGTTGTCCGTTCCACGGACGATCACCAGGGGTTCTCCGGCCAGATCGAAGGTAAAAAACTGTCCCGCGACGGCTACCTGGTCTGTTCGCCCGACGGCGATCCAATTGCTGCCAAAAACCTGCTGGTTCTCCAGGCCCGCGATGCGCTCGTCCAGGTACCAGGCAGCCGGAATGGTGTACGCCATTTCGAGAGGCGCTTCCTGATCGTAAAGGGCCAGAATGTTTTCGATGGAGGAATCCATAGAGTTCCTTCCCCTAAGGGATTATTGACCGGAAGTCAAATTGGTGGCACGATGCTGGCTGGTTTGGGAAACCTTCCTCCAGGAGGATACACGTACCCCTGGGGCCGGGAGCACCGGTGAATCGGACGAAACGCCAACCCGTACCAGCCAAGCGTGCGCACATCGTAGACGTGGCCATGCGGCACTTTGCCGAACACGGCTATGAGGATGCGCGTACCGAGGATATTGCGCGCGAGGCGGGGATCGCGAAAGGCGCGGTCTTTCAGCATTTCGGAAACAAACAAGGGCTGTTTCTGGCTGCGTACAAGCGTGCGGCTGGGTCGTTTTTTCGCTATCTGGACGCTCCTGCCGAGATAAGGACGAAAGGGTTTTGGGAAGTGCTGCGCTACTGGCTTGCCCGCACCGAGTTGCAGGTGCGCACGAACTGGCAGCCGTACCGGGTGGCTCTCTTAGGCAACTACGGCAGCGGCCTGCGGTTGAAGCGGGATATCAATCGCTTTCTGGCGGCGGAGGATCCTTACGGGACTGCGGCCTTTGTGCGGCAGGGGTTGAAGGAAGGCGCGCTGCGCGGGGATGTCGATAGCGAGATGATCGTCTCGTTGTTGGAGTGGACGGTAGAACGATTTGAGGATGCGTTGCTGACGGAAGAACTTGACCCGGGGTTATTCCATAGAGCGGGATTCTCTAAGAAAAAGACCACGCGGCGGAGGGATCACTTTCTCCGCGTGCTGCAAGGCGCGATCGGTAATTCCCGACCGGCGGTCAAGAAGCATCGGATCGTCGCCAAAGCACACTGATCGATGGCCATTTCTCGCTGACTCTTGCGGAGATAGCGTGCGCCAACTTTACGGTGGCTTGGAGATGGATGGACAAAGTCGAAAAAGCTAATCTGGACAAGACTACTCTCAGCCGTCCCTTCGGGACTGTTCGCAATTCGTCCTGATAGGATTCGTGGCACATCGAAATGCTAGCTGAGATTTGTGGATAGGGCTTGGGCTGCTGCTCGCTCTATCGAGCGCTGGCCGCGGCGGTAGATGGCCACGCCGGCGAGCAATAGAACGCAGGTCATGACGACTACTTTGAAGAGTGCCGCGGATGGGTTGGGCTCATCCTCCGCCGGAAATAGGGCCAGGATGATCGCGGCCATGGTGGAGAAGAAGCCCATGCTGGCGAGAGGGATGGCCAATCGTCTTCCCCATGGCAAGCGGATCGCATCCGGTGCAGACGGCCGCCCTTGCAGGCGGATCATGGCGGCAAATAAGAAGAGATAAGGAATGAAGTAGGTGATGACAGTCATGCTGACCAACATGTCGTAAGCGCCTTTGACACTGGTTCCGGCCTGGCTGAGCAGGCCAAAGAGCATCCCGGCCAAGCCGTAGGAGATGATGGCTACGTAGGGAGTCTTCCATCGCGGGTGAATTCGCCCAAAGGCAGAAGGCAAATAATGGTTGATGCCGGCGACAAAGGGCAGGCGTGCAGTCGCCGTAAGATAAGCCGCGGCTGCTCCTACGTTGCTGATGGCTACCAGGATCGCGATGGGCGCAACCACTACGCCCGCCCCGAGACGGCGGCATAGAAAATCGATCGCGGTCATAAAGCCGCCCAGGCCGCTGATGCTGCTCGAGGGCAACGCCACCAACATGGCCACGGTTCCCGCCAGGTAACCGAGGGTGATCACCACACCGGCCACGAGCAGGGAACGAGGAATGACACGGCGGGGGTTTTTGATCTCTTCGCCCATGAAAGAGACGGTTTCGACCCCGCCGAAGGCAAAAAAGATAGTGGACCAGAAGACGAAGTCTTTCACGTGCGCATGCGGGACGACGCCCGCCAGGGTGAATTGAGTGGCGGAGCCAAAGCGTGAAAACGATAGCCAGCCAAGGGCAATGAGGATAAGGACCGGCAGCCCCATGCCCACGGCGCCCAGATTGTTGAGCCACTTGCCAAGGTTGAGCCCGAGTACGTTGAGCACGGTAATCAGTCCCAGCATGGTCACGGTAAAAAGCAGGAAATAGATGTTGGTGTCGGCCAGATGCTGACCGCGAGGGGTGACGAAGAGCAGGCTGCTGGCGGCGAAATACAACACTGCGGCGAAATAGGGTAGATTGCTCATCCAGTAAGTCCAGCCGGCCATAAAGGCGGCAAATTCGCCGTAGGCTTCGCGGGTCCAGACGTAAAGACCACCTTCCTGGGGATAGCGGGAGGAGAGCTCGAGAACGCAGCCGGCCAGCGGTAGGAAGAATCCGCACCAGGCCAGCAGCCATACCACGATGGCCGATTGCCCGGACGCGGCTGCGGTGGCGATCCAGCGCAGGCTGAGGCCGCTGACGATATAGAAGAGAACGACATCGCGAAAGCCGAGTTCTCGTTTCAGCTTCTCTGCTGCCATGAACGAACCTCGTTTAGACGGGGCCTGCGATCTATTGCATGTCTTGCAACACTGCCATGGCGGCATTACGGCCGTTCATCGCGATGACGCTTCCGCCCGGGTGGGTGCAGGCGCCACAGAGATAAACGCCGGGCATGGAGGTGCGGGCGGCGAAGCGATGGCTCCACATGTTTTCGGGCAGGCACTCGCCCTGAAAAATGTGACCGCCGGTCAAGCCGACCTTTTCTTCGATATCCGGTGGGCCCATTACCTGCGCTTCGAGTACGGCGCCGGGAAGATTGGAGCAGAAGCGGCCGATGGAATCGAAGGCCAGTTTGCGCACGCACTCGCGATGGTCGTCCCAGGAACCGGTGGCGAAGGTGTGGGGCACATATTGCGCGAAGACGCTCATGGTGTGCCGGCCTGCGGGAACAACGCTGGGGTCATGGACACTCTGGAAGTAGATTTCGCACCATAGGTGCGGGGGCAGTTCACCCTTGGTGCTGGCGGCGAAGCCGGCTTTCCATTCCGCGTGGGTCAATGGCGCATTGATCTGGCCGTAGTGGTGGGGTTGGTTCTGGCCGGGACGCGCCAGGAAATCGGGCAGTTCGCGCAACAGTACATTCAGTTTTACCGTGCAACCCTTTATGGCCAGCTGCTCAACTTTTGACCGGAAGTCAGAAGTTGCGGATTTGCCCAGCAGGCGGAGGGTAACAACAGGGTCGGCATTCGAAATCACGACGGGTGCGGAGAGGCGTTCGCCACTCTCCAGCAGAACTCCCTCACCGGGGAGAATCTCTGCCACCGCAACTCCGGCTGCGACTACGGCTCCAGCCTCGCGCGCCGCGTCGCAGAAGTAGAAGGAGACCATGCCCATGCCGCCCTGCACGTAACCCCACATGCCCGGGATGCCGCCCAGACGGCCGGAGGAGTGGTGATAGCGAATGGAGGCGGTGCCGGGATCGAAGGGGCTGGCGTTGGTGCCGATGACTCCCTGGCCCAGATAGGCATATTGCAGGCGCTCGTCCTCTAGATAATGCTCGACGAACTCGGCCATGGACCAATGGAAGAGCACGTTGCGGGCTTCTTCGTCGTTGCCCAGGCGGGCATCGATCTCCTGCTGGGTGGGCGCATCGCCAATCCAAAGATCGCGCGCGCCCGGAGGCCGCAGCGCATCGCGCAGGCGCTTCACGACCGCGGTCATCGCTTTCCAGCCATTCACATCGCGGGGAGCAAAGCGGCGGATCTCTTCTTCGCAGGCGTCGTCGTCATCCCAGAGTTGCACGCTACTTCCGTCGAGGAAGGGAACAAACATGCCGTTGACCGCGGGTGTCCAGTGGAAGCCGCGCTTAGGCAGGTCGAGTTCCTCGACCACTAACGGATGCAGCAGGCCGGCGAGGTAAGCGCAGGGCGACATGCGGACGCCGGGGAAGGGCTCTTCGATGGTACAAGCGCCGCCGACGCGGGCACGGCTTTCCAGCACCAGCACGCGCTTGCCGGCGCGCGCCAGGTACGCGGCGCAGGCGAGGCCGTTATGACCGGCGCCCACGATGATGGCATCCCAGCGGCGGGACGCAAGTTGCGAGATGGGCGCGGGAAGTCCAATCTCGCCCAGGACCGCGGCTGTGGGTGACGCTGTGGTGCGTTCTGCCAAGGCTGTCATCCTTTATGACTCGCGGTCACGATTCACGATTAACATCCGGACCGCGGCGGAGCAATGATGCATTGTAGATGGTCAAACTCGACCGCGAAGCCGGTCAAGGACACGGCGATTGCGTTTCGAGGGTTTCCCTGCTGACAGGGTTTCAAAGCGGGGCATCGCTTTGCGCTCCTCCGCCACCTGTTGGCGCAACGCGCGACTCGCCTCTGTTTCCCGGTAGAGCGTTTGCGCGACAGCGGCCGGGCCCCGCACTTCGCTGAGCAGCAGGACCTCTACTTGGAAGTCTCCACCTTCGGTCTTGACCTGTAAGAGGTCGCCGACGCGCACCGGGCGGGCGCTCTTGGCCGGCTGGCCGTTGGAGGTCACCCGGCCCAGTTCACAGGCCCGTGCGGCCAGCGCGCGGGTCTTGAAGAATCGGGCGGCCCAGAGCCACTTGTCCATCCGTAACTCGGTCATCCCTCCATTGTCGTCTATACTGGCATTGTCCTGACTACGAACGCATTTTTGCTAATACTGTGGTCCGGTGGGACCCGTTATGTGCGGCCATTCTTTAGCGGAATGCCCGCGTCGAGTTCAGTTTCCTGGTCTACACCATTAGCAAAAATGCTATGAGGGGTTGCCCGTGGATCAGCAGGAAAAATCGGACCGAGTATCCAAGGCTTTAGACAGCTTTCGCATCGAGATACCTTCCTGGGGTTTTGCCAATACCGGGACACGCTTCGGCAAGTTCATGCAGGTCGCGGCCGCGAACTCGATTGAAGAGAAGTTCGCCGACGCAGCCGAGATCCATCAGCTTACAGGGGTCACTCCGACCTTAGGCTTGCATGTCGAATGGGATCTTCCCGAGGGCGTTGCGAGTGTGCCGCGCATTCGGGCCCTGGAAAAGAAATACCGGATTTGCGCTGGTTCCATTAACCCCAACCTCTTCCAGGCACAGGAGTACAAGTTCGGGTCAATTTGCAATCCGGACCCCGAAGTGCGGCAGAAAGCCCTGGCCCACCTTCTGGACTGTGTGGAGATCGCCCGGCAACTGGGATCGCAGGACATATCGCCGTGGGTTTCCGATGGCTCGAATTATCCGGGAACGCAAAGTATGCGAAAGCGCATCGGCTGGATGGAAGAGATCTTCAGCCAGGTGCATGCAGCGCTACAGCCCGATCAGCGGCTGCTGATTGAATACAAGCCATTCGAGCCGGCTTTCTATCACACTGATATAGCCGATTGGGGTATGGCGCTCGAGCTGGCGCGACTGGCGGGGCCGCAGGCCAAAGTGCTGGTCGACACCGGCCATCATTACCAGACGCAGAATATCGAGCAGATTGTCGCGTGGCTCCTGCATCTGGAAATGCTGGGCGGCTTTCACCTGAATGACCGCAGGTACGCGGATGATGACCTGACGCTGGGGTCCATCGATCCTTACCAGATCTTCCGCATCTTCCATGAGATTTTGAGTTATTCCGCGGAGCCCGGCAATCGTAGCCAGATCGCCTTCATGATCGACCAGAGCCACAATCTGAAAGGCAAGGTTGAGGCTATCGTGCAAACGGTGGTTCAGGCGCAGGAGCTGTATGCCAAGGCGGCCCTGGTGAATCTGGAGCAACTGGAGAAATTGCAGAAAGAGTGCAGGCTGGTCGAAGCTGAGGAGCTTTTCCGCTCCGCTTTCTGGGAGGATGTGCGCCCGTTGGTGCGCGCATGGCGCCTCGGGCAGAGCCTGCCGGGCGATCCTCTGCGGGCCTTGCATGAGAGCGGGTACGTGGATCGAATCTCGCGCGAGCGAGCGGCTAGGAACGCGACAATCTCTACTACTTACGCGTAGCAATCCTTTGAAAATTTAGCGTCCCGCTTTTTACCGTCCCCGGGCTAAGGGCGGTGACATCCGCCCACCCGTCAGTCGTGGTGGGGACAGGGTCTATTGTTTGCGATTCTGTATAGAATGATCGGTCTAATGAATTTCAAATACTGAGGGCCGACGATGACGACTGCCAGTGCAGTGACCGAACTACGCTATCTTGAGGATCGCTGGGACGATAAAGTGGCGAGCACTCTCGATGAGCAGGAGTTGTTACGCTACCGTTCCAACTTGCTCGGATCCGATCTGCGCATCACCAACTTTGGTGGCGGGAATACCAGCTCCAAAATTGTCGAAAAAGATCCGCTGGACGGCGCCTCAACGCCGGTCTTGTGGGTGAAGGGAAGCGGCGGCGACCTGGGGAGCATAAAGCGCAGCGGTTTCGCCACACTCTATCTCAATAAGCTGCTGGCACTGGCCGACAGCTATCGCGGGGTGGCGTACGAAGACGAGATGGTGGAGATGTATCCGCTCTGCACCTTCGGTAGGAATAGCGTCGCCGCTTCTATTGATACCGCGCTGCATGGGTTTCTGCCGTTTGCTCACGTTGACCATCTTCATCCGGATTGGGGCATCGCCTTGGCGGCCTCCGCGAATGGTCTGGAGAAGCTGGCCGCGTTCAATGCACGTTTCGGACGCAAGCTGGTCTGGCTGCCGTGGCAGCGTCCTGGTTTTGAATTGGGCATGATGCTGCGCAATGCGGTGCGGGACAATGCCGAGTGCGATGGAGTGGTTCTCGGCGGCCACGGTTTGTTTACCTGGGGTAATACGCAGCGCGAGTGCTATCTCAATACCATCACCGTCATCGATCAGCTAGGGCAGTTCGTGCAGGAACAGGTGAACGCCAAGGGCGAGCAGATCTTTGGGGGTCCTCGATACCAGCCGCGCAAAGATCACGGTGAACTGGCGATCGATATCCTTCCCTATTTGCGCGGGCGGGTCTCGGTGAGCAAGCGCATGATCGGAACGTTTAGCGCGCTCCCCGAAGTGCTCACTTTCATCAATGCAAAGGAAGCACAAAAGTTCGCGTTCCTGGGAACCAGTTGTCCGGATCATTTCGTGCGCACCAAGATCCGGCCCATGTATGTTCCGTGGAATCCCGAAGACGATCTTCAGAGTTTGCGCAAAGCGATCGATGAAGCACTGGCCCAGTATCGCAAGGACTATGCCCACTACTATCAGCAACACGCCAAGCCGGAAGATCCGGCGATGCGCGATGCCAGTCCCACCGTGGTGCTGATTCCGGGCATTGGCATGTTCAGCTTTGGCAAGAGCAAGACCGAATCGCGGATTACGGGCGAGTTTTATGTGAATGCCATTCACGTCATGGAGGGGGCCTCGGCGCTCGCATCTGGCGCTGCGCCTGCGGTTCTTCCGCAAGCGGGTCCGGCTGCGGAGAGCGCGTTGTTCCAGGTCCATTGCAATTACGTTGCGCTGCCGCCGTCGGAGGCATTTCGTATTGAGTACTGGGCGCTCGAAGAGGCCAAGCTGCGCCGCCAGCCGCCGGAGAAGGAACTCAGCCGCTACATCATGGTGATTGTTGGCGGGGGGAGTGGCATCGGACGAGAAGTGGTTCGGCTGGGCGCAGGACGGGGAGCGCACGTGGTGATCGCCGATCGGGATCTAGCAGGCGCTTCGAAATCGGCGGAGCTCGTGACCGCGGGTAAAGAATTTCAATTAGCTGCGGGGGTTGATATTCGCGACCGGGCGTCGATTCGCGCGTTGCTGCGGAAAGTGGTGGCGGAGTTTGGCGGCGTCGATATCGTGGTCAACACGGCGGCGATCTTTCCTTCTTCCGCGGATGGCCACGTCACCGATGAGCAGTGGGGCGCGACACTGCAGCTGAACGTGACGGCCAACCATTTGTTGGTGGATGAGGCGGCGAAAATATTTGCCGAACAGGCGCTGGATGTGTCCGTGGTTTTGACAAGCTCGGCCAACGCAGTGGTGGCCAAGCGCGGTAGCGAGGCGTATGACGTCAGCAAAGCTGCGGTCAGCCATTTGGTGCGCGAGATGGCGGTTGCCCTTGCGCCGCGGGTGCGGGTGAACGGGATCAGCCCGGCAACGGTGGTTAAAGGGTCGACCATGTTTCCGCGGGATCGGGTGATGGCTTCGTTGACGAAATACAATCTGCCCTTCGAGCGGACGATGACGGATGATGAGCTGCGTACGTTGCTGGCTAATTTTTATGCTCAGCGCACGCTTACGCATCAACCGATTGATCCGGAAGATTGCGCCAATGCCATCTTGTTTTTGGCTGGGCCGCAGGCGCGGTGCACCTCGGGTCACTTGATCCCCGTGGACGGCGGGCTGCCGGAGGCGTTCTTGCGGTAAAGGAGTGGTGCGGAATTGAGATAAGCCCAGGACTAATCGTCCTGGGACATTTTCAGCCGTCCCTTTCGGGACTGGTCAGTGCTTCTCGTACAACCCAGGACTGCGTCCTGGGCTACTCTCAGCCGTCCCTTTCGGGACTGTGTCGTGGCGGAGCGGAAGACGCTGTTTTTTGTATCTCCAACTCGCCGCGATAAAAACGTCATCCTGAGAGCCTTTGACTTTATAGATCTTTCGTGTGAAACCCTCGACCTCAAACAAAATCGTCATCCTGAGAGCTTGTGACTTTATAGATCTTTCGTGTGAAACCCTCGACCTCAAACAAAATCGTCATCCTGAGAGCCTGTGACTTTATAGATCGTTCGTGTGAAACCCCTCGACCTCAAACAAAATCGTCATCCTGAGCGGAGCGCCTCACAGATTTATCAGATTTATCGCGTGACACAGCTCTTTTAGCGCGGAGTCGAAGGACCTCGGCGGAGCTTATCTTGCTCAGGGTGCTCGGAGCTTTTCAACACCGGAGCCCGAGAACCCGGAACTTGCCAAGTCCGGCCTTGCAGAGACCCGGGGAGGGAAGATGATTATTGGCATGAAAAGATGTTCCAGTGGCTCTCAAGTGCTTACCGCAGCAGAGGCAGTTCCCGGGCCTCGGTGGTTGAAAAGCTCCGAGCACCCTGAGCAAGATAAGCTCCGCCGAGGTCCTTCGACTCCGCGCTAAAAGAGCTGTGTCACGCGATAAATCTGTGAGGCGCTCCGCTCAGGATGACGATTTTGTTTGAAGGTCGAGGGGTTTCACACGAAAGATCTATAAAGTCACAAGCTCTCAGGATGACGATTTTGTTTGAGGTCCAGGGTTTCACACGAAAGATCTATAAAGTCACAAGCTCTCAGGATGACGATTTTGTTTGAGGTCCAGGGTTTCACACGAAAGATCTATAAAGTCACAAGCTCTCAGGATGACGATTTTGTTTGAGGCCCAGGGTTTCACACGAACGATCTATAAAGTCACAAGCTCTCAGGATGACGATTTTGTTTGAGGTCGAGGGTTTCACACGAAAGATCTATAAAGTCACAAGCTCTCAGGATGACGATTTTGTTTGAGGTCGAGGGTCTCACACGAAAGATCGATAAAGTCACAGGCTCTCAGGATGACGATTTTGTTTGAGGTCGAGGGTTTCACACGAAAGATCTATAAAGTCAAAGGCTCTCAGGATGACGATTTTGTGGGAGTATTTTGTGGGCGTTTTGACGAGAAACATCCTAAAAGGGGCTACGGCAGATTGTTTTAGCCTCAGGGGTTAATGGCCTCAAGAAGCGTAGTCGTTCATCAGGCGCTCTGGAAAAGTTGTTGCGATCCAGTTCTGCCGTAGATTTACTCGGGTGCGGCTATCACTTCGTAGGGGCGCATCATTTCATTGTCCTCGTGCTCCAGGATGTGGCAGTGCCAGACGTAACGGCCGGTGAAGCCTTCGAAGGGGATGATGATGCGCGTGATCACACCGGGGTCGGCACGGACTGTGTCCTTCCAGCCGCTCTCCGTGGGCGCAGGCGGAATCGCGGGGCCGGTAAAACGTACGGTGCCCTTGTCCTGAAACTCGAAAGTATCGAAAGACCGGCGATCGAGTATCTGAAACCTGACCAGATGCAGGTGGATGGGGTGCGCATCTTCTGTCAGATTGACCAGTTCCCAGATTTCGGTCGTGTCGAGCACCGGCTTCTCGGTTACCGGCATGTGCCAGGGCGTGTTGTTCAACAACATGCCCATCGATTGCTGAACCATGTCCATGCGCTCGTCCAAGGTGAGACGGCGCGTTTTTACGGCGCGGTTTTCGGGAATCTTTGCATAAGACCGCAGCTGCGGAGGAAGAGTAGAGGCGTCCGGCGCTGCCTTGGCTGCAACCCGGAATTGCATGATGTCGAATGCGTCGCTGCGCAGCAGAATGTTCTCTCCCGCATGGGCACTGAAGTCGAAGACGAAATCGATCCTCTCCGCTGGCGCCATCACCACTCGCTGAGCGGCGATCGGCGCAGGCAGCAATCCTTGCTCCGTACCAATCTGCTGGAAGGTGAGTAGTTTACCCAGGGAAAAGCGGTAGAAGCGGCCATTGGAGCCGTTCATGAGGCGGAAGCGATATTTGCGCGGTTCGACATCGAGGTAAGGAAAGAGCTTGCCGTTCACCAGAATGGCATTGCCAAAGACTTCGGGAACCCAGGGCGTCTCCGGTTTGGGAGAGACGGGATATTCGAACTGCCCGTCGGGCAGAAGAAAGCGATCGTAGACCAGCAGCGGGATCTCATATTTTCCCTGAGGAAGTTTCAGCGCGTCTTCTGCTTCATCACGGATGAAATACATGCCCTGCAGTCCGGCATAGATGTTCAAGCGATTGATGCCCATGGTGTGATCGTGGTAGAAGAGCATCGCCGCATCCTGCCGGTTGGGATAATGGAAGGTCGCGGATTTGCCAGGGACATACCAGTGCTCGGGATAGCCATCGCTGTCTGGAGGCGTCTTGCCTCCGTGCAGGTGAATCACACTGCGCACCTCGGGCAGATTGGTTTCGGCGCCGTGCAGGGTGTGATCGATAGGCAGAAAGTGGCGCTGCGGCAATTCGTTGACCCATTCCACGATCAGGCCATGATTGCTGCGGGTTTCAAACGTGGGTCCCGGTGAGCTCGAACCAAAGCCCCACATGCGGGTGGCTGGCAAGTCGCGGTGGACTTTTGATTCAATCGCCTGCATGGCCATGCGGTAGTAGGGGAGCCGCAACGAAGGATTTTCCGGGCTTGGGCGCGTGCCGCTGGGCTGCGCAATCTCAGGAATCGGGAGTGGGTCGACGTAGGGAGTCAGCTTGTCAGGATCAACGGTTGTTTGCTGCGGAACAGACGGCAACTTGCTGACGGATATCCCAGCGGCCAATATTCCGGTTCGCTCCAGGAACCTGCGACGCGTAATCAAATGAAAGCCTCAGGGAAAACATAAATGAAGCAGGGCATCGGGAGAAGACCCCCTTTGCCCTGCTGGTGTTGCGGTTTGGTGCGAGTGGTTAGTTCGTGGGTTGGCCGGTCGATGTGTTCAGGATAAAAGGAGTGGTGTCTGGGTTCTTGAAATCGAACATCGGGTTCAAGCGGCCGGCAAGGTTATCAAAGGAGCCCGTGATCCGTTGACCGCCCAGCCAGTTGTCCTCGATAAACCGCAGAATCGAGGTCTGGTCAGTGACCGTGTGATCGACGTAGTTCTGTCTGGCGTAGGGTGAGATGACCAGAAGAGGAAGACGGGGACCATACCCGCAACGTCCCTGGGCATGCTCGATGGTGACACCGGCAAGAGCGCCAGTTCCAGTTCCGCATTGGCCGGGGGCGGTGAGAGCATCCATGGCGGTCGCGGATTGATTCACGATCGGACCCATCTGGTGGTCGTACCAGCCGTCGGAATCGTCGTAAGCGATGACTACGGCGGTGTTGGCCCAATCCTTCTGCTTTTGCAGGAAGTTGATGACGGTGGTGACGAAGGTCTGCTCGTCCAGAGGATCGGAGTAGCCGGCGTGACCGTCCTGGTAACCGGGAGCCTTGAGGAAGCTGACGGCCGGGAAGTTGCCGGCGTTGAGGGCGTCGAAGAAGTCGTGCGTGTCGTACTGGTGATTGGCAGGGTCGCCGTGGACGCCAACGCTGCCGGCCGATGAGGGCCGGGTGTGCTTCAGGTTCTGGGTGGAGGTGTAGTACTGGAAGGGTTGATGATGCGGAATGTAATCCGCCTTGTTGGTCATCGTGACCGTGGAAGTGGTGCTGCGGCTGCAACCGGTGGTTCCGTTAGCATTCTTGACCGTCAGGTCAAAGCCGCCCTCGAAGAATCCCCAGCTGATGCCGGCGGCATTGAGCAGGTCACCTATGTTTTGCCCGCTCATTGAGAGCTGCGCCCCAGTGGTAGTGGAGCAAACGTCGCCAATTGGATCGGCGTCGCTGACCAAGGTATAACCGCCGCCGCCGTCGGACACAACATCCGCGCTGGCATTGATTTGGTCACTGACGCCGTTTAACTGGCCGGAGATCAGGTTGAGCGCGCCATCGGTAGAGGGCCCAAAGTTCGTACCGTAGGAGTTGTCGCTCATGGCAAACCGCTGTGCGTAGTTCCAGAACGCGGTAACCGTGTTGCCGTCGTAGTAACCCATCACCAGCCCCGTGGTTGGTTGGCCGTTGGGCGGAGGACCGGGTGTGCCGGTGTATTTTGGAAACGAATCCATCAACCCCGCGTTAAACGCCTGTTGTTCCGGAGTGTAGTCGTGATCCTGATCGGCGGTTGCGGCCTGGGAACGATCGAGGCGGAAGGGATTGGTGGCCCCGTCTGCGTTCACGGTGTTTAAGGCGTTCGGATTGTTGTAGAGCAATCCGTCCGTGTAGCCATTGATGGCGGGCGTTCCGGGCTTAGCGATAAACCGCGGCTGTCCAGGAGGATTGAGAGCCTTTGGATAGGTGCCGAAGTAGTGGTCGAACGAGATATTTTCCTGAAAGATGACAACGAGATGCTTGATCGGTGTGGTGGTCCCCGATTGCGCTTCCAAAACAGTTGGATTGATGAGCGTCCCGGCAAACATCAGCGAGGCTAAGGACGTGGCTACGAGCTTCTGCATCAGTGCTCCCTTCGATTCCGGCTTTACGACCGCCATCCAGGATTAATGGCGCAATATTAAAAGCCGGTGATCAGGGAGTAACAGATTGTTAAATTTGGTTCTTTTGCACCGTATCGTGCAAGTCACCCCAGCTTGGGCTAGGTTAAGGCAGACGGAACCGTTTGAGGCCAAGGAGCTGGAGCAGGCCAAGCCAAACAAATTTCGGTTTGTTGAGCAGATAGCGGCGCCACATGCGCTGCGTTTTCTTGCCCAGCCGGAACAGCCATTGCAAAGCTTTCCGCTTCATCCAAATCGGCGCCTGGTCCTCGGTCGCGTTGCGGGCGATTCCCATATTCACGCGCATTCACACCAACGCCCACAATATTGGCGGGCGTGGGTTCCGCCTGGGAAGGCATCTCGTCACCGATGCTTTGATCAGTGGCTACGTTCCGGAGAGAGACTCGACTTGAGATTTGATCCGGTCGTGGCCACTCACTGCGTGACTTTCCATCGACTGGCCGGGTCACCGGGATACCATCCCACAGTAGCTGTTTGATCAGGTAGCCGCTAAGGAAACCATCTTCTTCGGAAACCACTAACTTCTTTCGAGACAAGCTCATGAAATCCCCTCGACATATGGTGGGTTGAACCAGAAGTATAGAGGCGTGGTGCAAGACGGGTGTCATGGGCAGGAAAAGATGTGGGTTGGGTAATGCAGGTAGGGCAGTTTTGGGAAAGTTTCCTAAATTGGCTTTTTTAGTAACAATCACGGTATCAAGGTGTGATCGAGCCTGCGGACTTCTCCAGCAGTTGAATCGCTTTTCGATAGTCCAAGCCGTCCGGGACCAGGGAGAAATGGCTGGCTTGCTCCGTAATCTGAACGCTCAGAGATTTGACCATCAAGGCTTTGCCCCTCATGTTCAGCTTCAGGCTTGTCACTTCCCAGTCGTGGCCGCCAATGTCCGCTTGTTCGATCTGGATGGTCCCTCCTTTGTCGAGCCTGCCGATGATTCCCCATCCGAAATCGACATTGGAAATGAGATGCGCATCCAGGCGGGTGAGCCGTTCCTGCACCTGATCGATCCAGACCTCGCCTGCCATACCGCGAAAAATAGCCGCCTCTACATCAGGTGGAGCGAAGCTCGGATTGGGAGTGAAGCTGAGACGATAGCATCGACCCGAGGCGCAGGGAATTATGCCTTCGAAGCGATAGAGGAATGCATCCGGCAGCAGTTGCATCAGGCGGTTTACGCGATCCGCATCTTTCTGCTCGCGCTGGCGGCGATGCTCCTGGATCTCGGGGTGAGCGGCCAAGGTATGCAGGCGGTCCAGTTCGGCTTGACCAGCCTGGGCGCTTAGCGGTTGACCATTGAGGGCAACCAGGCGAGCCACATCTCCATCCCTGGTTTCTAGAATGTCCTTGGTGGTATCGTGCAGGCCATCGGTTTTGCGCAGAAGATAGCGGAGAGGGCGATGATTTCGACTGGCATCCACGCGATGTTGTGTGGCGCGGCGCACCAGGGCGGTGGGATCGATGGGCGCGGGTGGTTGTGTCGGGGCAGACAAAAGCCAGGCAGGCGCAAGCGCTAGCATGATTGGCACGAGGATGAATGTGCGGGTGCTCATCAGGGTTGGTAGGTGTGGCCTGCTTCTTTAGACGCGTGGCGCTCCCTGCAGCCAACCTGGAGCGCCGACTTTCTTTCCGGCGTCTTTGCTGGCAGCCCGCGGCCTGTCAACCTGTTTGTGCCATCGTCACTAGTACTTGCGGTCGCATTTCGTGTTACTTACGACCTAGATTTAGTATCGCAGCTTCCGTGGTAAGGTAAAACGTTGGAACTATGGAGAGTGGGCCTTTGTTGGTGACAAATCGCCGGGATTTTCTTCGACGCGCGGCCTCCACTTCGATGTTGGCGGTGTTGCCCCGGTGGATGCACGCCGAGCGCGCGCGGGCCAAGGGCGGCAACCCTCTTTGTTACAGATGCGACGGAGAAGCACGCTGCGCGTCCTCCCTTGCAGTGGGCGAAGGCAGTAAGCGGCGCGCCGGGCGCCACCATTGAGATCGATAGCACGCGCCAATTCCAGCCTATCCTCGGCTTTGGCGCTGCGCTCACTGATGCGTCCTGTTTCCTTCTGAACGGCATGCCGGCGGCCGCCCGCCGTGCTTTCCTGACGGATGTGTATTCACCTTCGGGATTGAACCTGAATCTGGGCCGTTGCTCCATCGGGGCGAGCGATTACTCGCGCAGCGTCTACTCCTACGACGATGTTGCCGACGACATGAACCTGGACCACTTCAGCCTGAAGCACGATGAGGCTTACATCCTGCCTATGCTGCGCGAGATCCGGCAGATCAAGCCCGATCTTTTTCTGATGGCAGCGCCGTGGAGTCCTCCGGGCTGGATGAAGACCTATGGAACCACCTTTGGTGGCCGAACAACCGAGAACTATCTTGACCCCTACGCCCATTCCCTTTGGGAGCTAGCCAATGGATCCATGAAGGGCGGATGGATGTCAGAGAAATATCTCGAGGTGTATTCCCGTTACCTAGGGAAATTTTTGCAGGGCTATGCGCAGGCCGGAGTGCCGGTGCAAGCGATCAGTTCGCAAAATGAGATTGTGACCACCCAGTATGGCAGAATGCCTGCCTGCCGCTGGTCGCCAGAGTTGGAAGCAGTGTTCATTCGCGACCATCTGGGTCCGCTGCTACGGGCACAGCACCAACAGACTCAGATCTGGCTGCTTGATCATAACTATAGCTATTACGAACGCGTGGCATGGCAGCTGCAGGATAAGCAGTTGGTCAAGTATGTGGACGGTGTGGCTTGGCACGGCTATACGGGTACACCGGATCAAATGAGCATTCTGCACCAGAAGGCGCCGGATGTCCCCTTCTACTGGACGGAGGGCGGCCCGTTTACCGACGACGCGGATTACTCCACGGGTTGGGCCAAGTGGAGCGGCATCTTCACCGATATATTGGAGAACTGGTGCCGCTGTTCGATTACCTGGAACCTGGTGCTCGATCCCCGGGGCCAGCCGAATCTGGGGCCTTACAAGTGCGCCGGCCTGGTTACCCTGAAGGACGACGGTAGCTTGTGGATGAGCGGCCAATACCATGCGCTGCGCCACTTTTCGCTGCATCTGCAGAAGGACGGCAGGCGCATCGCCAGCCATACCGATGCATCCGGCCTGCGGCATTTGGCGGTCGAAAACCCTGACGGCAGTTTCGCACTAGTTGTGACCAACCCGGGAGAAGCAAAAGATCTGCGCGTGGTCGTCGCCGGCCAACAGCTTTCGTTTTCTCTACCCCGCGATGCTGTTGCCACTCTGACGTGGTAACTTTTTTACTCCTAACGACATTTGCCTCGCGATACGTTGCTCATTCCTGAATACTCCATGCACAAAAAAAAGCGGCTCTTCCTTTTAGGAAGAGCCGCGCATAGGACCGCAGTCTGTGTTAGCTATAGCAGTTTTGCTAATGGTGTAGACCAGGAAACTGCACTCGACGCGGCCATTCCGCCGAAGAATGGCCGCACATAACTGATCCCACCGGACCACCGTATTAGCAAAAATGCGTTAGAAGGCTGGGCCTACCGCAACGCCGGCGGAGGCCGTCTTGTTCAGCCAGACTTGGTATTCATTGTTTTCCATCTCAGGCGTGATGGTTTTGGCCGCCAGGACGGAGTTGGTGGAATAGTCGCTGGGCGATGCAGGGAAGGATTGGTCCTTGCGATAGCCCGACTGGGAGCAAGAGGGTTTCCAGCACGTCCAGCCGATAAGGTTGTCGTGCATGGTGTTGTTGTACATGGTTGAGTTGGCGACACTGGCGCCGTTGACATCGCCGTTAGCCATGCCTACATATTGCGCAGCGATCCTGCTTCCATCGGCCATTCCGCTGGAGATGACGCGATTGTTAGCGGCTACGTTGTCGTGCCCGGCGGTGAACGCGATGCCATAGCTCACGGTGCCGACCACTTGGTTGTCGTGGATATTGTTGAAGGCAGGGGCTTCCTGCGCGCTGTCGTCGGGGCTGCCCTCGGTCTTGATTCCGCCGCCCTGGTAATCAGCTTGTGCGGCGGTGTAGGGATAGGCGCCCTGAATGTAGGTGTCGTGGATTTCGAGTGGTTGGTTGGGCGTTCCACTGGAGCGCTTGACGTCGATGTTATCGGTAACCAGGCTACGGCCGGGATAGTTGATGACTTCATTCCATCCCACGTCAATGCCCGGCACAGCTTGCACCTTGTCCAACTCGATAAAGCGCGACACGCTGTGGTTAGAGCCGACTCCAGGCAAATACCCGCCGCTGCCATCGCTGAGCAGGCCGTTCAGGTTGCGTGCCCGGTTGGCGCGGATCACGATGGTCTGTTGTCCGTCCCGATTGCCGGAATAGCCGTGCACCAGCACCCCACCGCCCGCATTCTCAACGTAGTTGTTCTCTACATCAAGCCGCGCCGGGGAAGAAGCATCGAGGAAGACGCCGTTCGATTGGCCCTTTACCGACGGGTTCACTGCAACACCGACACTGTTGCGGACGGTTACATCAGCGCCCGCAACGCTGGTCTTGATCAAACCCGCAACACTGCTGATGTGCGCGTTTTCGATGACCACGGGAGCCGTGGTCGCTACGGTGACCGCCGGTGTCTTGCTATCTTTGCTCTGCCAGTTTCCAGAGTAGGTGCCGGCCTCGGTGATGACGATCGGACCGCTCCAGTCCACTTGGCCGATGCTGCTGACTGCGGGCACCGAGGCTTGGTGACCCTGGTAGCTACCAGTGATGGTTGCTTTTCCGGTGGCCAGTCCTGAAAGCAAGCCAGAAGAAGTTGCGGTGATAGTGCGCGTGTCCGACGAGGCCCACGCGAAGTCCGTGGTCACGTCCTTGGTGGAACCATCGCTGAACGTCGCGATGGCCTTCAACTGGGTGCTGCCGCCAATGGCGACTGTTGCTTGCGTAGGAGTGACTGCTACGGAAGTCAACTCCGCTGTCGCCGCCGCACCGTTGGCACCCGCCGCGGCTCCTTCTGCTGCGGTGCTGTTGGTTCCGGTGACGGCAGCGCTGACCTTCGCGCCTGGTTTCTTGGCCACCGAGCCCGCGGCTGGGGTAAAGCTGGCACTGACAACCGCGCTGGGCACATAGCCGAAGCCTGAGGGATACGACCAGGGTTGGTTGTACTGCCCCCACATGCCGACAGCTTTAATTGTGGTGGCGCCTGTTACCGTGATCGTGCCCCCACTCAGTATGTATTGCGATGTGCCGGCACCTGGAGCTGGAGTCGATCCATCGGTGGTGTACCAGATTCCCGTATTGGCATCTCGGTTTGTGCCTGGATTGCTAAAGGTCACAACCTGGCTTCCGCTGAACGTTCCGCTCGCCGGGGAGATTGTCGGAGCTACCGAGGTTTGTGCGGATACCGTGCCGGTGGAGGTGTTGCCAACCTGCGCTGGGTTCGGATTGGTATTTTGATTCTCTTCGTTGCAAACGGCTTTGCCGCTTCCCTGGATGGTGTTGTTGTTAATTTCCCAAGGAGTATTTCCGTATCCGTATTGCACACCGCAGGATAGATTTCCCTGGAAAAGATTGTAGTCGGCCTGGCCAGTGCTCCAGAACTCGACTCCTGGGATGTAGCCTCCGCCAGAGCCTGTAGCGACATTCGACGCAAAGACGTTGTAGTTCACGTTGGTATTGAGGTTGGTGTAGCTGGTCCCTGTACCGTCGTATTGCGGGAGAGAGAACAGCCAGGATCCATAGCCAGGGTCGACTGGATCATGCCAGTCGTTGTAATTGAAGTTTTCGGTGTTGTCGGGGGTGTCCTGCGCTTCGATGGTGATGCGGTGGATGCCCGCGAAATCGTTGTAGTTCACGTTGGTGTTGATTTGCAGGTATTGGTTATCCGATGGATTTCCCGTTTGCCCGCCATTCGGGCCTGGCTCCTGAAACTTGAAACCCTGTTCAAGATAGACGGTTTTGTTGTACTCCATCGTGAGGTTGGTTGTGCTGGTGTGCAGATCCACCGCGTCGCAGTAGCCGCCGTAATTGTTGTAGTTGGTGCCGTTATAGGAAAAAGAGTTCATGAGCACGGAGCAGTCGCCCGTAGCACCGAAGGTGTTCCAGTTAATGGTGAGATTAGTCCAAACACTGTGGCCTTGGGTTGTACCGGTGCCATCGACGTAGATCAGTCCGCTGGCGCAGCAATCTGAGTTCGCATCCGACTGCACGCCATGGAAATAATTGAACTGAATCGTAGGACCCGTCCCGCCCCCATCGCCGAGATAGATGGAACCCCCACCACCCGAGCTGGGTTGATTGCCATTGACGTTCATGAATTGAAAAGACACCCCGGATGCAGTGCATCCGCTGGGATAGCTAACCACCCAATTGCCGCCGCCGCCGGTCCAATTCAGCGTAGCCGTGTAGGGTCCGGGATAGACCGTCATGGATCCGGTTCCGCTGGCTATCGTTACGCCGGCAGGAGTCGGTCCGGCTATCGACACTCCGCAAGGCCAGTTCAAGGTGCTGCCGATGTTGTACGTGCCTGCATCGAAGACCGCCGTGTTTCCACTTCCGCAGGAATTCAGAGTTGATTGTATGGTTGCCTGGGTTGCACCTGAGGGTATGGGGCAGGCCTTCCCCTGGAAAGTCGCCGGATTGTTGGAAGAACCCACGACCAGGGTGTTGTGCGCCGTAGCAGCTGCGTAGTCAGTGGTGTCGGTGGGAGTAAACGTGGCTGTCAGCTGCAGAGTGCCGGCTGCTGGAACGTTGCCCGCGGCAGGATTGTAGGTAAACGTGCCCGGGACGTTCGAAGTAGCGCTCAGCTGCGTAGCGCTGAGGGCTGTCCCGGTCGCAATGGGCGCGAGCGCAGCCCAGGTGATTGCCGGTGCGGCTTGATTCACCGTGAGCTGCACCGTGGCTGTCGCTGCAGAATAAGTTTTTGAATCGGTCGGCGTGAACACGGCGGAAAGTGTTTGCGCTCCTACCTTGAGCACTGTGCCGGCTGCCGGCGTGTAGGTGAACGTTCCTGCCACATTGGCGGTTGCGTTTAGCTGCGTGGCGCTCAATGCGGTGCCATAGGAGATCGCAGCGGGCGGGGCCCAGGTAATGGCGGGCGTGTTGGTCGAAGGCGACGCGGAGATCGTGAGCTGCGTCGAGCCGCTCAGACTCTCTGGTGTAGTGTTGGCTGACGCCGGGGATGTGCCGGCTGGTGTTGCCTCTACATAGGCCGCCTGCACCATCACCGAGCCTGCCGCTTTGGCGGTGACTGCTCCGTTAGCCAGCGAGGCCATAGTGGGGTTCGATACCGTCCACTGGGTATTGGCGGTTACATCCTGGGTCGTACCATCGCTCAGATGAGCCACTGCCTTCAACACTGCCGAGCCACCTACGCTGACGGTGGAGGGGGTCGCGGTCACGGTCAGGGAAGCCAGGTTCTGGGACGAGGGGTTACTGCACCCGGCGGTCAAAATCAATAACACACACAGGAGGCCGAGACACACCTGTGGAATGGGGGAAATACGCATTTAAAGCCTCGTCGGTCTGAATTTCGAAGCATCGCGGCCTGGGGAAGAAGGCCATTTCAGAGGCACGAACGGCGGAGCGCGTCCCTGAGACACGTTGTGCCGACGGCGAAATTTGCTGTCCTATGGTTGTTACTCTCGCGGATGTCCCAGATTGGGGCAATCACACCGATTGGCCATTACATAAGTTTTGTAAAGCATTGATTGCAATGGGGTTGAGGGAGAAGTTTTTGCTCGCTCGCCGGGTATTTTGGGGCGCTGCCGTGTGGAATTTTCGTTACTTTGGAGATAGGTTCGACCGGCATGGCATGGGGAATGCGGTTTGCTTGCGGCCAGAGCATTTCGGGTCTAGTCTGCGCGGTCGAGCAGTGCAGCTTTTCTTTGGGAAAAGCCGGGTGGGCACGGTGCGGTCAGCATTCGCGTGCTGACCGGGTTGCCCCAGGATTGGGTCCTGGGCTACTTCAGTCAGACTTGTCCAAATGAGCGGTGGGAGCCCCCGCATTTATGCGGGGGAAGGAGTGCTTTAGCGCTCCTGGAAAGAGTCTCGACGCTTATCACGCGCTTTAGCGCTGGCAAGGCCAAAGCCTCATGAGTTCCCTGCGTGAGAGAAGCGCAGAAAGAGAACCCATCCTCTAGGCCCGGAGGGCCGGTACCAAACGTCAGCCCAGTCCGGCAGGGCTGGGGTGGCGATGGGTTGATCCCGAGCGCCGTAGGTGCGACACTCGCTCTCCTAACCCCAACCTCTTTCGCCCTAATCGGTCGCCGTGCTTAGTTTGTGCAATTAAATCAATGCCGCAGAGTCAACCGTTCCGCTAATTTGGACAGCCATGACTTTCAGCCGTCCCTCCGGGACTGATCGCGATATGACCGATAGCTGATTTGTTTTTACTGTGTGCCGTCAGATGAGCCGATTCCATAAGACTGATCAAGGGTGATCCCGGCGAGGGGCGGCTTTCGCAGGCGGATGTTTTACCAGCGGGGCCGCGGTATAGCTTGCACTGACGACCTCGCTGGGCAAATAGCCGTAGCCTGACGGATAGCTCTTTGGGTTTGCGCCCCGACCCCACATGCCGATCGCCTTCACGGTGGTTCCTGCGTTTACCGGGAATGGATTGGTATACGGCGTGGAAGAAGTAGTGGGTGTGCTGCCGTCGGTCGTGTAATAGATGGAATGGTTCGTCCCGCTGTCGGCCAGGGTTACCGTAGTTGTAGCGGAGATGACGCCCCCCGCGGGCACGATGGTGGGAGCGATACTGGTTACTGGTGTGATGGTGGTGCTGGTGAGGTTTCCGCTCAGGGTCGGAGTTGTGGTCGCACCCTCTTTTTCATCGCAGATGTAGCAGCCGTACGGACCGGCCATGTAGGGGCCTTGAATGACTGAGTTCCGTACTTCCCACGGGCCACCACCCAGCCCCCAAACGATGCCGTTGGCCCAATATCCTTGAATCAAATTATTATTCGCCTGCGCACCGTTGCCCCACCACTCGATGGCATAGGCGATGTACTTGCCCGCCTCTTTGACGTTCGCCAGCAGGACATTGTGGTTGACGAAGGGCACAGTGGCCCCACTGATGCCGGCGCAGCAAGCTAACGAGAATCCCATGGAGAAGGTCGACGGGGCGAAGGCGTCCTCATAGGAGTTGAAGGCGATGATGACATCGGAGGCGGGCTGGGGCTGCATCTCCGCCGCCATGCGGTGAATGTGATTGAAGTCATTCCATCGCACAATGAAGTGATTCCAGGTCGGAGCGCTGCTCCCGGTGCATTTGTCTCCTGCAAAGCAAAGCACGTGGAACCCTTCCTCCAGGTGGGTGAAGGTGTTGTTCTCGATCACGATGCCATCCAGGTCTGCCTGGAAAAAGATACCGTTGCAGTTGCCGCCCTCATCGTGATCGATGGACATCACCGCATTACACGACGAGGGATCACCAAAGGTGTTGTTGGTGATGGTGGCGTTGCTGATCGTTCCTCCGTTCGTTCCGTCGAAATAGATCCCCATATCCGACCACTGCTGGTGGTTGGCGGGAAGGTCGGTGAATTGGCTATTGGTGATGGTGATACCGGACATTGGCGCGGTGACGTAAATGCCGCCTGTGTTTTCAAAATGAAGATATCCGATGGTGACGGGAGCGGAGCAACGGCCTACGGCGAAAATCACGTTGCCGGTGTAAGTGGCAGCCAGGATCGCGGTTGCCGGCGATGCGACTGCGCCGGTGATCGTGACTCCGCAAGGTATATTGAGCGGCGCCTGGATGTAGTAGGTGCCGGCGGCCAAGACGATCAATGAGCAGTTCGGAGCACTCGTAATGCTGCTGCTCAGCGCGCTCTGGCTCATGCCGTTGTTGAGGTTGATGGTTGGGCCTCCGCACCCGGTCAGGGGAGCCCCAGGCCCCACCCCCGGCCCGGCAACGAGGCTATCGTGCGCTGTGAGAGACGCGGCGTCTGCTATGCCGGCCGAATGAGAACCAGCGGTCAGGAGTAGAGTGCCGGCTGCAGAGTTGCGCCCGCCCGGATGGTGAGGAGACGCGGCGTTCAGCTGCGTGTTGCTCAACGCTATGTAGGATATTGCCGCGAGGGTGCAGCTCAACAGGAAGACCACAATCAACCTTGTCCGGTTGTTTAAGCGGAGAAACTTTCGCAACATCAGGCCTGCATCGGGTAAGGGCTTCAACGTTTACGGAAGTATAGCTGGTGACTTCACGGTGGAAGAGGCGGCCGTCGTTGCTTGCCGGAGGCGGGAGAGCCCACCTCGGCATGGGTGGAGGTGGATGGACAGAGTCGAAAAAGCTAATTTGGACAAGACTCACTCTCAGCCGTCCCTACGGGACTGAATTTGGAGAGGTTCTCAATCGTTTTGTGGGAACTGGCATGTCGGTAACAGAAGGTACCGGGCATGTAGGTAACACTTTTCGTTGAAGTTGAAATTAAACGAGCTTGGAGAAAAAGGGAATTCCAAGTCGTTTGCGGCCCGACTTTTAGTCGTGCCCTGACACAAAGCATCAGAGCGGCGGTTGATCGCGGCCCCTGATAAACCGGAAGAAAACGTTGCACTCGGCAGGAAAACAATACCTCACCGGCTAACGCCGCATTCATTGCAAAGCATCTGCGTACGGCCTAAACGCCGTACCCTTCGTGGTCTGATACAACACCGCAGTTGTTTCCATTCGGATCAATGGGAAAAAAGAGCCCGGGACTGAGTTCCGGGCTCTTTGCGTACATTTGAGAAAGCAAGGCGTGGACCGCCCTGGTCTAAAGCACGGGGATTGTGATGTTCTGGCCGACCTGGATCTTGTTGGGGTCAGAAATATTGCTGGCGGCGGCAATATTGGAGTAGTGGTTGGGCGATCCGTAGAAGCGGTTGCTTATCTTGGAGAGATTGTCTCCGCTCTTCACGCTGTAGCTTTGATTCGCGCCGCCGGTGGTGGCGATTTCGTGGTGCAGGTCGGAGTAGGTCGGGTCCACCTGCTTGATTACATCCCACACGCGATTGGCGACTACTTCTGACGGCACCGAACCTTTAAGGTGTAGCTTATCGCCATCCAGGTCTACCGAGTCCACCTTTGCACCCAGGTCGCTAAATCCCTCGATTGTCTGGATCACAGGCGCATATTTCTGTTTCAACTGATCAAGATCTGCCATAACGTTTTCTCCTTTTTCGTAGCGGTTGATTTGGGTTTACAGCACAGTAGATTGAAAAATGTTTACCCGGCATGCTGGTCGGCGATTTTCTTCATGGCAATGGTCAAGGCAGCCGCGCCCAGACTTTTGATGAGCACTGGGTGCTCCGCATAGATGGCGCTTACGCGGTCGATAATCGATGGGTCTTGATTTTGCGCGTGGGTTGTGAGCGCCTGGACATCGGCGGGGCTGACGCTGGCCGCCTGCGCAGGGGTCACGGAACCGGACCGCAGCAGGGCTGCCAGCGGCGAGTTGGGGGCGTTGCCGGCGAATTGGGCAATCACCGCCGGCCCGAGCGAGGCCACTAGACCGTTCAACACGCTCGCCTGTTGCTGGTTATTCCCACTGGCGAATAGTTGAGCGGCCATCTGCGGAAACGAGGCGGTTTGACCGGAACGAAACGCTTCGGCCAAACCGCTGGCGATGGTGGAACTGGGCACTGCCTGGGCAACCTGGTCAAAATGCTGTTCTACAACCGGGGTGGTAGCTGGAGTGGCGCTGTTGGCCGAATATTGTTTGAGCAAATCGCCAATTCCTGAGAGAAAACTCATAGAGTCTCCTTGATTCGAACCGTAGGGAGTGAGATTTAGGAGCTGGCCCGGAAATGCAAGGTCTTGCCTGGTTGGTCCGCCGCGGCCACGCCGGACGGTTCGATGAATCTCTCACGGCGGCGTTGCCGGTGTCTATGGCAGGGAGAATAAAAGGTTTGCCGCTGCCGGTGAAACTTGGAGCAGGTGCACAATCATCCGGCGACTCGGCGGAAACGCAAGTACCCAGAGAGAGTAACCACTTCTGTCGCACATTGGCGTACCCCATACCGCTGAATTTGTTGACACCAAGGGGCGCTCCCGCTAGATTACGGGAAGTAGGCACCACCAGAGATGTGATGGATGAGGCGTTGGCCGCCCAGACCATCGATAGCCCTGTATCCCCCCAACAGCGGCTTTTGCTACATGATTCAGCTTCTGGTTTTTGCGGTCCATGGGACTGAGATGGCGAAGCTGGGTCCAGAGAGTTCTTCGGTGAATCACAAGTAAAACCCAACCGCCAGGCCATTTGCAAGTGCGATGGAGCCATGCGGAAATTGGCCGGGAAAACGCCTTACGGATTCGTGTGCCAAGCGCATGGATCGAAAAAAGGCGCATCGAAACCAGGCAGATTGAACAGGAATAGCGCGTAAATCACGCGGCCGTGATCGGAGACGAGGGAATGTACCATACCGAAGTGGAACCTGAAAGCCTGCCAATTCGCAAGTGGGATAGCTGGTCGAAGTGGGCTCTGTTCCTGCTCGTCGGGTATTCCCTGACGGCCCGCAGCTTCTCGTATCTGGGGATCCCACCCGCCAAGTTGTTCATTGGCGATCTGACGCTGGCGGCATTCATTTTCCTGCGCCCGCGCGAGCTTTTCGATCGCTGGATCAAGGCGCTGACCAAGGGCGGCCCCCTGGGTTGGTTAGGCTGGATTCTGCTGGTATCGATCTCTTACGGAATTTTCCAGGTCATCCGGGGCGTGCTCAACGGCTTCGAGCCGGTCACTGCCGTGGAGAACCTGGTCTTCAACGTCTATCCGCTCTACCTGTTCCTCGGGATATGGTTGGGCAAGCGCCAGCCCCGGCTTCTGCTGCGGTTTGTCCAGGTGTTTGCCGTCCTGTTTTGCATTTACGCCCCCGCCTACATGTTGGTCCTACACAACGTCAACGTGCTGATGCCGGGATCGGACTCAGTCAGCGTTTTTGGCCAGGCCAACGGCGGCGGCTTTATCATCCTGTCCCTGCTTTGTCTCGATCCCAAGCCGGCTCGCTGGTGGCCCGTAATGGCCGTGGCTGCAGCCGCCTTGCTGGCGGGCCAGGTTCGTGCCGAGTGGCTCGGCACGGGGGTGGCGATCATGATCTGGGGCGTGTTATCGAGAAAGATGACGCGCGTGGCTTGGCTCGGCGCAGGTATCTTCGCCGTGCTTGCGATCGGCTTCCTTCTGGACGTCAATCTGCCTTCGCCTGGTGAACGTGGCGGCAAGATCTCTTCCACTGAGATCGTTGCTCGCGGTGTAGCCGCGGTCAGTCCGGATATGGCGCGTGATCTTACCGGCTCCGACAATGTCAATTTCTACAGCGGCACCATCAAATGGAGAAAAATGTGGTGGGCTGCTATCTGGCAGAACTCGCAGGAGAACTTCACTAATCTGCTCATCGGTCCGGGATATGGATTCCCCCTCAAGAACCTGGTGAACTACCTCAGAGAGAAGGACCTGCGTACACCGCACAACATTTTTTACTACGCACTCGGCTACAGCGGCTGGATCGGCGTGGTGATCTTCTTCTCGCTGCAGATTGGTTGCGGTGTCTTGCTGTGGCGAACGTATAAGGTGACTGGCCAGGCTTGGGGTCTCGCCGTATGGGCCTCGGGCCTGACGGCTGCATTCCTGGGCAACGTGATGGAGACGCCAGCGGGCGCCATTCCGTTCTACTTGACGATGGGTTTGTTTGTTGGACCCGCCCTGTCTTCAATTGGCTCGCCGGTGCGCCAGGCATTGCCTCGTGGCGTGCCGTCGGTCCCGTATCCACAAGCAGCTGGGTATGCAACAGAAGGCGTTTATTCGTCGGAGGCTTTTTAGTCGGGCCGGGGTTCGCGTCCGGTCCGGGTTCACCCAGGACTGCGGACTGACCCCGGATTTCCTGCACGCTACTCCAGACAGGTCTGTGTGTGCGGCTTCCTTTGCGGAAAGCCGAGTGCGGTCCAAGTCGCCGATCGAGAGACGCCAGGACAAGACTGCCTCGTAACCGTCGCTTCGGGACTGATCGCGCTACACAGACAGTCCCGTCGGCGGTAACATGCGGCGGAGTTATCCACAGGCGGAATATTTTTTTCGAGAGAGTGTTTCTTAACCAGGAAGTTCGATCAGCTAACACGTAAGTGCAAGCGTTAGATGCGAATTACTGAAATGCAATTTAATTTTTCGCGGCTGCGTAAAAATCACACCACGAGTAACACCCGGCCGCGTTATCCACAGGCACAAGAATTGTTGACACTAGTGACCTATGCCGCTAGATTACGGGGTGTAGGTGCTGCAAGACCAGCAACGGTCGAGGCAATAACCGCCAACCCCGTTGATCAGCCGTTAATCCCCCTAGTGGCGGTCTGTAAGTCTCGACAATGACAGTTGGCAAGTTGCACCGATTTAGTCACTGTGACTGAGATGGCGAAGCTTTGAATGGTTACTTCAGGTGACCTTTAGTGCCAGGATGGAGTTACCAAAATTCATTTTGGGCATTGATTTGGGCGTGACGCAAGTTGGCGCGGCCCTAGTCCCTAGATTGTATTGACACTAGACCGGCTCTATAGGACCATTTGATTGAACGAGCTGGAAGTCTAGAGCCAAAAAGTTTAGCGACGGAATTTTGTCGCGGCTGAACTTGAACAGCTGATGTTATTCCAGGCGAAAGCCGGAATTCAAGTTCTGTAACCCAGATGGCGGAAGCTCGTCTGGCTGAATAAATGGATGCTCTTGGGTTCGGAAAATCGAATTTTCGCATCGTCCCCCCTCGAAGCGAAGTGAGATCCCTTAGGGAATTGCAGCACGCAAGCTCACTCTTGTAACGGAGATACTCATGTATCGCGATCCAGGGTCAAACGAGTCGAACGAATGGTTTGCCTTCCGCGTCCGGCCAAGACACGAGAAGCAGGTTTCGATTGCTCTGCGGGAGAAGGGGTTTCACAGAGTTTCTGCCCCTTTACAAGTCCAAGCGGCAGTGGGCGGATCGAACCAAAGTGGTAGAGATGCCGCTCTTTCCCGGTTACATTTTCTGCTCCACGAGCCGCTCGTTGATTGTGCCGGTTCTGATGACCAGCGGTGTGATCGACGTAGTGCGAGCCGGCACCAACCCGCTGCCTGCGGACAAAGCCGAGATTGAGGCGTTGCAGCAGACGGTAAGCGTGGATGTGCCGCTCGAAGCCTGGCCGTATACCGAAGTTGGAGAGTCGGGTTCGTTCTCCATCCTGCGGGGGCCTCTGGCAGGCCTAACCGGCATCCTGGTTGAGGTGCGGCGTTCGCAACGGTTGATTCTTTCCGTCAATCTGCTGCGCCGGTCGGTGCTGGTCGAAGTACATCCTGACTGGGTTTCACCCTATGCTCCGGTGGTTGCGGAGCGGTTGATGGCCTAGCAGTAAGCTTGCGAAACTTGATTCACTTCTGTCTATCCCGTTTTTTGGTTCTCCCGTAGTAACGTACGCCAGTACTGTGGTACGTCCCCCTTTGCCGGCTTTATTGGTTGGCAACCCTAAGTTTTTAGTCGATCCCCGTATTTAAGGCGCTCTTTCCCGAGCACGTTCCCGCCGGAGGTATTTCTCGGCGGCATTCCAGCTACCTATGGTGAGTGAATTTATGCACAAGTCTCCAGCCAAACTGATTTTGTTGTCTCTTTGCTTCGAGGGCATCATGTTGGTTCCAGTTTCAGCCCAGAGCGTAGTGGCCGCGGATGGCCGGGTCAGCACCCCGCCCGCAGTTTTCACGGCAGCCTCTGTGCCCACAACGCCGCCACCTCCGTCCGCAGTTGATACGGCCAGCTACCTGTTGGGGCCGGAAGATCTGCTCACGGTTCGCGTCTTTGCCGCGGACGACATTCCGGACAAGCCGGTGCAGATCGACAACGATGGAACGCTTACGCTGCCCATGATCGGGCCGGTGCATGCGGCCGGCTTGACGGTGGGACAGTTGCAGGCCAACCTGGTCGCCGCCTACAAGAAGTATTTCAAGGACCCGCAAGTGACCGTGCAGGTGAACGAGTTCCACAGCCAGCCGGTGTCGGTAGCGGGCAATGTCAACCTTCCTGGTGTGGTGCAATTGCGCGGCAATCGCGACCTGATGGAAGTGATCAGCATGGCCGGCGGTCTGCGGCCTGATGCCGGTGACGTGGTGGAGATTACCCGTAATCTTAGCGAGGGTCCGATCCCGGTCGCGGGCGCCTTCACCGATCCGTCAGGCAAATACAGCGTTGCCCACATCGATCTGCGGGCGGTCATGAACGGCAAGGATCCGCAGGGCAACATCGTGATCAAGCCCCACGACGTGGTGACCGTTCCCCGGGCACGCATGATTTACGTTCTGGGCAACGTCCTCAAGCCAGGCGGGTTTGTGCTTTCCGACGACGAGAGCATGTCGATATCGAAGGCACTTGCCCTGGCCGGCGGTTGGGACAAGACCGCGCAGCTCTCCGGCGCCAGGGTTTTGCGCGCCTCGGGCGGAGCAGAGCGGGAACAGATTCCCGCCAACGTGAAGAAGATCATGCAGAACAAAGCTCCTGACATTCAAATGCGTCCTGATGACATCCTTTACATCCCCAACAGCACTGGCAAGACGGCGAGCGCGATTGGGTTGTCAACGGCCATCGGGCTTGGTACGGGCCTGGCTATCTGGCGCTAAGAACGATTCATTCACTATCACCCATTCCGAGGCCCCAAGCGAGACCCCCGGCTTGACGGGGGGCCGTACTCCAAGCGAACTGCAGCGTGCATGAGATCGGTTCCAGAAGCGGAACCGAGCAAAATCCGAAAGGACTACAAGAAGATGACTCCGACCCAGCAGATCATTCCTGGACCTCGCTTACCCGAAGGCCGGAACTCCGGACGCGGCACTGCCATAGAGCTGTCGCATCCGATAGCAGGAAATCGGCCCCGGCCTGAGGCCGCGGTCAACTACTCCGCCTTACTTCGCCGCCATCGCAACGCGGTGGCTGCCATTGTTGGCGGTACGCTTCTGCTCAGCGCGTTGTACACGCTGGTGGCGCCCAAGGTTTACAAGTCGGAAGTCATTCTGGAAGTCATGGGGATCAACCAGGACTTCATGAATAGCAAGGAAGTCGATCCGACCTCCAACCAGGTGACCGGGGACCAATACATCGAGACCCAAACCAAGCTCTTGAAGAGCCCGCCGGTAGTACACCGGACGGCGCAGGTGTTGGGGCCGAAGGTTCCGGGCGCTATCGCCTCGGGCGACGGCCTGATCGGCACGGTGCGGGGATGGATCGGCGAACCGGCCGTGGCCACTCCGGCTCAGGGCGAAGCCGTCATCTTGAAGATGCTCGACGACGCCAAGGTCAAGGTCGACGGAACTTCGGATCTGATCTCCCTGACGGTTCTGGGTCCCGAGCCGCAGCTGACCGCGGATACGGCGAACACGTTGACGCAACAGTTTATTGAGCAGGCTCAGGATGCTCGCGGCAACTCCGCCGGGGACACCAACAAGTTCCTCAGCGCGCAGCTGGCCGACGCACGCAAGAAGTTGCAGGATTCGGAAAACGATCTGCAAAACTACGCGCGGCAGACGGGTATCGTGATCCCCAGCGAGTCGCAGGAGAGTGTTGCGGCGGATAAGCTGCGGCAGATTCAAACCGACCTGGCCAAGGCTGAGGCAGACGAGGCCGATACCCAGGCCCAGGTGGAGGTTTCGCACAGCAATCCGTCCGAAGCCATGCCCCAGGTACTGGATGACCCGACGCTGCGCGACAACCGCGCCCGTCTGGCCGACCTGCGCCGCCAGCTTTCCGATCTGAGTGTTACGCTGACGCCGCAAAACTATAAGATCCAGCAGCTGCAGGCGCAGATTGCTGACCTGGAACTACAGTCTGCCCACCAGCGCTCCAACATCATCAAGCGGCTGGGCGTGCAGAACTCGGCCACCGAGCGGCGCAAGCAGTTGTTGAACCAGGCCTATCACCAACAGCTGGGCGTGGTTTCCGACCAGTCGGTGAAAGAGGTTCGCTACAACATCCTGAAGAAGGAAGTGGATGCCAACCGCGACATTTACCAATCCATGTTGCAGCGCGTGAAGGAAGCGAGCATCGTCGCGGCCCTGCGCTCGAGCGATGTGCGCGTGGTCAGTCCGGGGACGCCTGCCGGCTCGCCGTACCGGCCGAGCTTTGCACTGAACCTGTCTTTGGGACTGCTCTTAGGCCTTACCTTCTCGACTTGCTACATCCTGCTGCGCGAGCGCAACGATGCCAGCCTGCGGTCGCCCGGCCAGAGTGTCAAGCACCTCAACGTGCCTGAGCTGGCGGTGATTCCGTCCGCCCGCATTGGCAACAGCGAGCGCATTCCGCTTACCCTGCGCAATTTGGCGGCAGGGACGGCGCTGGGAAACAAAGAATGGCTTGTCGATTGGCAACTCAGCCCTGGTGGACAAGGACATGGTGCAGTACTGCCACGATGAGACCATGATGGCGGACGCCTACCGGTCCGCGATCACCTCGATTCTGCTTAGCCGGGTGAACGGCGTGAGTCCGCGAGTCATCCTCGTGACCAGCCCGCGCCCCAAGGCAGGCAAAACAACCACGGTGGCGAATCTGGGCATCAGCCTGGCGGAAATCGGACGGCGTGTGTTGCTGATTGACGGCGACCTGCGGCGCCCCCGCCTGGGTAAGCTCTTCGGGTTGCAGTTCGCGACCGGCTTGAGCGATGCGCTGATCGATGGCGGAACTGGAGCGGTCACGTTGAACTCCGTAATCCGCACCAGCCCCGTACCCGGACTGTCCGTGCTGCCTGGCGGATCGGAGCCGGCCAACATCTCCAAGCTGCTTCACTCTACCTATCTGGACAGCCTGATCGAAAAGGCGCGGTCGGAGTATGACTTCGTGCTGATCGACTCTCCGCCGATGATGGGTATGGCCGATGCCCGCCTGCTGAGCCGCAATGCGGATGGTGTGATTCTGATCAGCCGCGCCGGCGAGACCAGTCCGGAGCAGTTGGGCGAAGCCAGAGAGCGTTTGGCGGATGATGGCACTCCAGTCATTGGCACCATTCTCAATGGCTGCGATATGCGCATCGAGGATCCGTCCTACGTCAACGGTTACAACAGCTACGCCGGCGTTAGCCGCAGTTAAACGTAGTTTTCATCAGGTCTCATGGATCCATGTGAGACCATTTGGTAAGCAACTTGAGTTGGTCCACGAAGTAGATGGTTACGTTAGCAGCTCGGGGCGCGGACTCTCCCCCGCCGCGAAGCACCGGCTGCATCGACCAACATCGAGATAGCAAGGGGAACAAAGACGCCAGGCGAGAAGTTCACTACGAGCGATTTTGAGTCGCAGGGAAGCACAGGCTGTATCCAATTGGATTTTTGGGGTTGGGTGGGCCGGCTTCACCGAGTAGAGTTCTCGTGATCTTAAAAGAGCGTCTTGAAGTCGACGTTCCCTCTCCTAGTGCATTTCTCCGGCGACGGTGGCTCATCAAGCCCCGGTTGATCCTCCAGATCGCCAGGAGAAAGGCTCTGACTGCTTTGGTAACTGGAACGCTTCACTGACTCCGTCAGGAAGCGTATGGGGAGAACCGCTCTCATGCACGTCCGGAACTTACGCTTTTATCAGACCATGCAATTTGTTCTAGACCTTCTAGCGGTCTCGGTTGCCTGGACCTGTACCATTCAGATGCGGGTGTTGCTAAACCCCCTGGCCACGCGACACCTTAACTGGACATACGCTTCGATCTGGGCGCCGTCGCTGATGATGATCCTGGTTTTATGGGTCATCATGGCGTGGCGGCTCCGGTTCTATCGTGTGGAAGGTCGCGTCCGGCTTTGGAATTGCGTGGTGAACGCAGCCGAAGGCGCGCTGCTGGCCAGCTGCAACATCGTTATCGTTACGTTCTTCTCCCGCCAACTGGGAGCCAATGTATCGCGGTCGTTCTTCATGATTTTCGCGCCCCTGGTCTTTGTTAGCTTAGGCCTGGCAAGGTGCGTAAGCGTGTTCGCGACCATGGTGGCTGAGCGGCACTGGCCATCACCCGTCCGCGCGGCGCTGCTGGGAGATGGTTCCCACGCCGGGCGCCTGGTCGACCTGATGAACTCGGCCAACGTGGCCAACGTAATCAAAGGCCTCATCGTCCCAGAGGGTCACACCACCACGGGTCTTTCACTTCCCTTGCCGGTCCTGGGGACCACGGCGCAGTTAGCCGAGCTGATCAATCGTGAACACCTGAATCGCATCATTCTTTTGAATGGCTCGATTTCGCGTGGCGAGCTGGACGAGTGCAACAAAGTCTTCAAGCGCATGGGCGTTATCGTCAATTGCACGGTGGACTTTGCTCCCGAACCAGGCCGAGTGAATGTGATCACGCAATATGGATTGCCACTGGTGGAACTGCGGCCGCTGGCGTTTAGCAGAGGTCAGGAGATCGTCAAGCGTGGCTTTGACATCGTCGCGTCCTCGCTCGCGCTCATTTTTCTGGCCCCCACTATGCTGGTCATCGCGGCCTTTGTGAAGTTGACCTCCGACGGGCCTATTTTGTACAAGGCGCCGCGGGTAGGCCGGGGTGGACGACATTTCATGTTCCTGAAATTTCGGTCGATGTATACCGCAATGGATCGTACCCATGTGGCCCATGCCAATGAAAAGCAAGGCCATATCTTCAAGATCAAACAAGATCCGCGGGTAACTCCGATCGGTCGTTTCATTCGCCGCTATAGCCTGGACGAGCTGCCCCAATTGATCAACGTGTTGCGCGGCGAGATGAGCCTGGTAGGTCCCAGGCCTCTGCCGGCCGGCGATTTGGGACCGGATGGGATGAGCCGCGAATACGCGGACTGGTCCGAAGGAAGGTCTGCTGTGTATCCGGGCATCACTGGCCTGTGGCAGGTGAATGGCCGGAGTGAACTTCCGTTCGAAGAGATGGTGCGACTGGACTTGCAATACATTCGTGAATGGTCGTTGCTGCTGGATATCAAAATCATTTTGGCCACCCCTGGTCTGGTGGTGAAGGGAGTCGGAGCATATTGAGTGGCGTGCTGATCGGCCGGGATACACCAGAAGAGCAGGGTCCCGGTCAGCGGCTGAAAGAAGTTCAGGATAGAAGGTCCTGGATTGACCCACCCAAGTGTGTGATGTTTTCTAACCCAAACCCTATGGCCATTTCGGAAACAGCAACTCTGACCGGGCTTCATCCTATCGAGCTTCTCCGTTTGCCGACGGAGCCACTCGTTTCCATTCTCATTTCAAACTACAACTACTGCCGCTACATCGGCGAGTCGATTCAGAGCGCGCTGGACCAGACGTACGCCAACATCGAGCTCATCATCTGTGATGACGGGTCGACCGATGACTCGGTCAGCATTATTGAGGAGTATCAGCGGAAAGACCCGCGCCTCAAGTTGATCCGCAAGGCTAACGGTGGTCAGGCGTCTGGCTTCAATGCTGCGTTTGCGGCCAGCCGGGGTGAGATTATTGCCCTGCTGGACTCGGACGATCGCTTCCTGCCGAACAAGATCGAACGGGTTGTGGCAGATTTTCTGGCCCACCCCGACGCCGGCTTTGGCGTTCATCGTGTGATCCGGATGACGGCAGATCTCCGCCGCCAGGGCGTGTGGCCGATGACGGACCCATTGCCCTCTGGATGGTATGGCACGCGCTTGATGCAGGATGGCGGCATTCTGCCCTTCATGCCACCGACTTCTGGTTTGAGTCTGCATCGGGACGTCGCTGAGCGGCTGTTTCCGCTGCCGCTGCAAGCTCCGTTGGTCAATTGTCCAGATCAATTGATTACTCGCCTCGCTCCGCTGATCACGAATGTGACCCGCGAGAATGAAGCCTTGTCGGAATATCGCCTGCACGGCGAAAACAACTACGGGCTGGACCGGGTTTCGGCAGCATCGTTTAAGCGCGAGTTGGAGTACTGCCAAGCGCTATGGGACGCCCAGAAACGCTTCCTCGAAACCGTGGACGAGCGTCTGGCCGAAGCTTTTGCGCCGCTTAGCCTGCATCCGTACATCGCGTATGCAAGTTACATCCAGGCCCGGCTTGCCCGCGATCCTGATGTTCGCCGTCATTATGATCGCTACATGGAGTGCCTCAAGGTACCCGGCGCAAGGTATGTATGGTTTTGGAAGATCTCCCTTTACCTGCCCTACCGGGTCTTTGATTTTGCCGTCAATCTCCTGATTCGGCAAAGTTGGATCAAACAATTGGTTTCCAAGGTAAGGAAACTCGCCTAGAACGGTTCCACGATTACTCTCGCCCATCCGGGCTAGCGAGGTGGGTCTTTTCTTGGGAGAAGACCCACCTCAATCATCTTCACCGGTTACACCTATCGTGGACCCAGTGCGTCATAGGGTCGTCCACAATCATGCGGTCATTAGACAAGAAGCAACCCTCAGGAATCATGGAGGCGTTGCATTCCCTCGTTCTCCGGCAGCGCTCGCATGGGCTGCCACGGCATGCCAGATTGGAGCAATGAATCCATGAGCACCGCGCCTCTCCTTAGTATTGGGTTGTTTCTATACAACGGAGATCGTTTTCTGGAAGCCGCCATTGAATCCATTCTGAATCAGACGTTTCGGGATTTTGAACTCATCATCTCCGACAATTGCTCTACGGATGGCAGCGGGGAGATCTGCCGCCGGTTTGCAGCCCAGGACTCCCGCATCCGGTATTACCGCGCCGAACAAACGATGAGCGCCGATTGGAACCTGAGGAACGTTTATTCCCAGGCCATCGGCAAGTACTTCAAATGGGCGACGCATGACGACATGATTCAGCCCGACTTTCTGCGCCTCTGTATCGACGCTTTGGAAGCAGATGATTCGCTGGTCGTCGCCCACACCCTGACCCGGTGCATCGACGAGGGTGGGCAATTCGTCGAAAGCAATGACGAACGCTTACGCACCAGCTCGCTTGATCCCGTAGTGCGCGCACGAGATCTGCTGCTGAAAGGGCACGGCGGTTATCCTATCTCCGGTCTGATCCGTATTGATGCGCTGCGCAAGCTTCCGCCTCGGGGCAGCTATGCATACAGCGATCGTGTGCTTCTGTTGCAGCTGGGACTGCTGGGACGCTTCTACGAAGTGCCGGAGCACTTGTCTATCTGTACCAGGCACAAGGTCGAGGCTGTCTGGCCCCTGGAGGAACGAAACAGTAAACCTGTCTTTCCGGAATGGAATGCGGCCAAGGAGTTCGCTCGTTCCGTAGCCCGATCCCCGCTGAGCAGAGGGCAACGGCTCAAATGCTACGCGGTGATCGTGCGCTGGGCTTTGTTCCACCTGCAGAACCGGCATACGACCGTAGACAAATCCGCACCTCTGGGCTCGCTCGACCTCAACCCGCGCGAAGGGGAATCCATATGAAAGACTATCGCAGCTGCAGCGTTGGAGTGGGAAGCGGGACATGACGTTACCGGGCTCGCCGGGCGAAGCCTCCTCGATCAACGTGAAATCCAGGAAGCTGCTACGTAGCGGCGTTGTACACAATGTAATCGCGCTCTATGGAGTGCAGGCATGTACCTATGCGCTGCCTCTGCTTACCTTTCCCTACCTGGCGCGCGTCCTCGGCCCTTCGGGGTGGGGAGTGGTGGTTTTTGCGCAAGCGATCGGAGAGGTGATCGCGAGCGTGGTGGAGTATGGCTTCGATATCTCGGCAGCTCGAGATACTTCGCGCCACCGGAATGAGCCGAAACATCTTTCCGCGCTGATTTCCGGGGTGTTGGGCGCCAAATTTCTGCTGGCTATCTTATGTATCGCGGGAGCGATCTTCTCCCGGCGGTTTACGCACCACGTCGCTCCGTCGCTGGCGCTGTTTTGGGCCAGCACCATTTGGGGCGTCTGCCAGGGTATCAATATGCTCTGGTATTTCCAGGGTCTGGAGCGGATGCGCCTGGCCAGCATGCTGGAAATAGGTGGTAAGGTTCTTGCCACCCTGAGCATCTTCATCCTGGTCCATAAGCCCTCCGACGGATGGAAGGTCATGGCGGCCCAGTGTGTCGGTTGCGTCGTGGCCCATGGAGTCACGGTGGTCCTGGCTTATAGGGAAGTAGGTTTTCAGTGGCCTACCCCCCGGTCGGTGTGGGATTCACTCCGGTTGGGCGCCTCGATGTTCTTATTTCGCGCGGTGCAGAGTATCTCCGGTTCAGCCAACCGGTTGATCCTCGGTTCGGTCGCGCCCGTAGCAGCGCTGGGTGAGTACGCCGGCGCAGAACGGATTACCCGGGTCTTCCAACAGGGGATGTGGCCGGTGAATCAGGCCCTCTACCCGCGGTTGACCAAACAGATGCAAGATAGCCCCGGGACAGCAATGAAGACGGTGAAGTACAGCCTGCTTCTTCTGGGAGGCCTGGGCATGATCTTCGGTCTGGCTATCTTTCTGGGAGCTCCGTTGCTGGTTCGTGTTGTGCTGGGACCTGCATTCCGGGATTCGGTGCCGGTGTTGCGCGTGTTTTCCCTGTGGATCCCGATGATCGCACTGACCACCGTGATGATCTTCCAGTTGCTGCTGCCTAATCAGCTGGATAACCAGTTCAACTTTGTCAATTACAGCGCCGGCGGACTGGGCATCGTAATTTCTTTGCTGCTTGTTCCGCGGATGGCGGCGGTTGGTATCGCATGGGCGGCCGTGGTTTCACAGGGGTACACCCTGGTAGCCTTCATCTTCGTGCTGTGGCGAGCCGGCTTGAATCCCTTTGCGAATACCGCGGCGGCACCGGCCCGGGCACCAAGCGTGAGCGATCTGGTTTTGGTGTCGGGGATGGACCATCAGGAAGCGCCGGTTGAATTCCTGGTGGGGGAGCCGGAGTCTGTGGTGCAGAAGGGCTTGGTTGAATAACAGGTAGTTAAGCAGAAGTATCTTCAGCGAAGGCGCAAGGAACACCGCCTCGTTTTCCAGCATTGTCGTGAAAGGCTGCCTGCAAGAGAGCCAAAGCGACCACCGCCATTGTGCAATTGCATTAGAGACTGTGCCGCCGCCTGATTTTCGTTCCTATCTCGCCAACGCTTGTTTGTCACAGCCCACTCATGGAGTGGGGGTGGGGAGATATGCCCTCCGACCAGTGAAGGATCTGCTGTTTGTCCTTCTTAAGTTACCAACCGTATGCGGATGAACCGCCTCCACTTTCTTCATCCGACTCCGGACTTCCTGTACGTTGCTTCATCCATGACTGCGTGTGTGGCTTTCAGTGAGGAAAGCCGCATGAGGCTCGCCAACGCCCCCAAGGTCAACAGGAAATCCGGGGAACCGGAAGCCGATTTCAAAAATGGGCCTGTCTGCCGAGGTTGTGTCTCGGTTTGATTTCAATCCAGCCTGCCAACGAGTAGAGGCTTCAAAAGGCAATGTATGTATGATTTCGCGATAATCGGTGGAGGAATTGTTGGTTTAGCGACAGGCGCCGCACTTGGCCGCCGTTATCCTTTCGCGCGCATTCTTCTCGTGGAAAAAGAAGTTGGTTTTGCTCAGCACCAGACCGGCCGGAATAGCGGCGTTATTCATTCCGGCATTTATTACAAGCCAGGAAGTTTGAAAGCGCAGATGGCGCAGGCGGGGAACCAGTCCCTGCGCACCTTTTGCTATGAGTATGGTGTTCCGTTCGAGGTTTGTGGGAAGTTGATCGTGGCCACCAGGCCGGATGAGATTCCTCAGCTCGATGCCCTGGTCGAGCGCGCATTCGAGAACGGCGTACCGGCGATGCGGTTGCGCCCGGAAGAAGTAAAAGAAGTGGAACCGCACGTTTCCTGCATTGCTGCGATACGCGTTCCCACCACCGGCATTGTCGATTACCGGCAAGTATGCCACGCGCTGGTGCACGAGATACAGCAACAGGGAGGGGAACTGAAGGTGGGCACGGAAGTGCTCCAGGTAGTGCCCACTCCGCTGGGTCACCTGCTGGAGACTTCATGGGGCGCGCTGGAGACGCGCTTTCTCATTAACTGCGCCGGCCTGCAGAGCGACCGAGTCGCGCGGCTGGGGGGCGTGGAACCGAAAGCCATGATTGTTCCCTTTCGCGGCGAATACTTCGAGTTGAAGCCCGAGCGACGCCACCTGGTGCATAATCTCATCTACCCGGTGCCGAATCCGGCCTTTCCTTTTCTTGGCGTACACTTCACGCGCATGATGGATGGAAGCATTCATGCCGGTCCCAACGCGGTGTTGAGCATGAAACGCGAGGGGTATCGCAAGTCAGACTTCAGCTGGCGCGATCTCTCCGAGGTTATGACCTATCCTGGTTTCTGGAAGCTTTCCGCGCGCCATTACCGCGAAGGGTTTGAGGAGTTGTACCGGTCCTGGAGCAAGGCCGCGTTTACCCGGAGCCTGCAGCGAATGGTGCCTGAGATTCAAGCCGATGACTTGATTCCGTGCAAGAGTGGTGTGCGGGCGCAAGCTCTGTTGCGCGATGGCAGCATCGTCGACGACTTCCTGCTGGTGGAAGGCAAGAACTCCTTGCATGTCTGCAATGCTCCTTCTCCCGCAGCCACGGCTTCGCTGGAGATCGCCAAGAAGATTGTCAGCAAGGTACCTCGTCCAGGGCGCCTTTCGTTAGTCAAGATGGCTTGAGAGGTTTCGGGATACGGCTAACTGGCAGAGAAAAGGCGCAGAGGTCTAAAGCATTCTCTTTCAATCCCTAACGGCCCGACTTTACAGCTTGCGGAAAAAGTCTGGTTTTTGCAGGGTACTAGCTTTAGCTCGTACGTAAGTGTTTGCAAACTAGGTCCGGCTTTAGCCACTGAGGGATGACGTTTTCTAGGTTCAGCGACTTTTTCCGCAAGCTGTTAAGTCGTGCCCCGATTGCAGAATATTAATTTTTCGCCAGTTGTAGAGTCGTGCCTGCTACAAAAGATGAGTTTCTCCGCGAGCTGTAGAGCAGGCGCATCCAACAAAGTTGTGGATTACTGACCACTCACCGTAAGAAGCTGCAAAGGAAATTCCGCGTGCGCATCGCCGTCTTCGACTTCAAGATAACGCGCAACAACCCGATTGGGAGCTGCCATCTGGCCATGCTCCGCGCGCTTGCGGCGGAGCACGAGTTTACCGTTTTTGCGGTGGAGTTCGAAAATCCCTGCCCGGAAAAGATACAGTTTGTGCGCGTGCCGTCGCCCAAGCGCCCGCTGGCTTTGCTCTTTATCGTTTATCACTTCATGGCCCCCCTGTGTTACTTGTTCTACCGCCTGCGCGGCGGCGCTAAATTTGACCTGGTTCAGGCACTGGAAAGCAACCTTTCATTTGGCGACCTGCTGTACTCGCACTTTTGCCATCGGATGTACCTCAAGCATCATTGGAGCAAGTCCGGCGCCAAAGGTTTGCGAGGTTGGTTCCGCTGGCTCGACCATAAGCTTCACGCCTGGATGGAAAGCTTTACCTATCCGCGAGCAAAGCAGGTAGTGGTTCCATCGCGCGGCCTGGCGAGGGAATTGCGGGCGGAGTTTCCCTATATCGATAGCAAGCTGACCGTGCTGCCCAATCCCATCAGCCTGCCGCGGCTGCAAATGCCGGGGGAGTTTGATCGCTCGGCATTTCGTCACGGCCTGGGCATCGAAGACCAGGATCTCGTGGCTCTGTTTGTGGCCCTGGGACAATTTGAACGCAAGGGTTTGCCTCTGTTGCTACAGGCGCTGTGCACGGAAGGGATGGAGCGGGTCAAACTCATCGTCGTGGGCGGTGAAGCCGATCTGATCGCTCGCTTTGGTGGACAGGCCGTAAGGGATCAACTTGGTAACCGGGTCAAATTTGTTGGTATGCAGTCCGATGTCCGGCCCTACCTGTGGAGCTCGGATGTCTTTGTCTTTCCATCACTTTACGAGACGTTCTCTTTGGTGACGTATGAGGCGGCCGCGTCCGGCCTTCCTATTGTGGTCTCTCAGCTCTACGGAGTGGAAGATCTGCTTCAGGATGGGGATAATGGCTTCCTGATTGAAACCACGGTTGCTGGGGTGAGAGAGGGCTTGCAGCGCATTCTTGCGCTTAGCCCGGCCGATCGCCGCGCCATGGGCCAACGAGCTCGCCTGGCGGCTTCTGCTTGCTCTGAAGAGCACTTTGTCGATGCTTGGCGGGCCTTTTATCTGCAGCAAAGTCCCGCCTAACGCCTGAGGGTAATTGAGGGGTAGTCGAGAGATCTGCGAGGATGTACGGAGGGGAATTAAGGGCATGGCACTTCAAACCGCATCACACGACGAAACGACGCCGGGCGCAAGCCTGACCAAGCTCGTTCCTGTCGCCCTGAGAAGTCTTCCCAAAAAGCCCACCGTCTCCGTCCTGATCACGTGCTTCAACTACGGGGCTTATGTCGGTCAAGCGATCGACAGCGCTCTGGCGCAGACCTACCCGGTGTCGGAAATCATCGTCAGCGACGACGCCTCGCATGACAACTCCTGCGAGGTGGTGGAATCCTATATCAGCCGCGGTCTTGGCGTACGGTTGCTGCGCAATCCTCATGGCGGCATGGCCGCCAACCTGAATGCCGCCTACCGGAACTGTACCGGCGAGGTGATCTGCCTGCTGGATGCGGACGATATCTTCCTGCCCGGTAAGGTGGAAGCCGTGGTGAACGCTTTTCGCGCCCATCCCGAGTCCGGCTTTGCCATTCATCGAGCCAGCCTGGTAGACAATCAAAAGCGGCAACGTGGGATCTATCCGCTGTTGAGCGCTCTGCCGTCCGGAGACTGCGCGCAAATCGCCTACGATAATGCGGGAATTCTAATGGGCTTGCCACCGACCACCAACCTGGCGCTGCGCCGCCAGGTGGCCGACCTGATCTTCCCCATACCGATCGAGTACACCGGATACGCAGAGCAGATGATTCATCGCCTGGCTCCGCTGATGACCGAACTGTGTGCTGTGGATATGCCACTGGCACAGTGGCGATTGCATGGACAGAATGACCAGAACTCCACCCGCATCACGCCCCGCCGCCTGGAGCGGGAGCTTAAGATCATGGACGCTCTCTGGCTGGAGCAGAAGCATTATCTGAAGAGCGTCGATCCAGACCTTGCCGCGTCTTTTCCGGGCATCGACCGCAACCCGCTTTATCTCAAGATGAACTACATCCGGCATCGCCTGAACAACGATCCGGCGGTGCAACAGGCATACCGCGATCTGTGCCGTTACGGCCTGCGGGAGAATTCGAAAATGGATCGGTTCTGGCGCTACTCCAACCGTCTGCCCCGGCCGCTTTTCCAGCGGGCAGTTGATCTGTTGCTCACCCAGAGTGTATGGAAGCAGATGGTGAATCGCGCCATCCGTGGCAAGCAGGGTGCATGATGAAAATTCTCTCCGTGCACAATTTCTACCAGTTGCCAGGAGGTGAGGATCAGGTCTTCGCCCAGGAGGCCGATCTGCTGCGCTCGCATGGCCACGAGGTGGTTCTGTACCAGGCCAGCAACGAGCAGGTGAACGGCGTCAACCCCCTGGTCCTGCTGGGGAACACCATCTGGAACAAGCAGATCCATCAGGAGCTTCGCGAGCTGATGCGCCGGGAAAGACCGGACATCGTTCACGTCCATAATACTTTCCCGGTGATTTCTCCCGCTGTCTACTACGCGGCGAACCGGGAAGGAATTCCTGTCGTACAAACCCTGCACAACTACCGCCTCCTCTGTCCCGCGGCCACTCTTTTCCGCGATGGGCATGTATGCGAGAAGTGCGTGACGAAGAGCATCCCGTGGCCAGGTGTGCTGCATGGCTGCTATCGCGGCAGCAGGCTGGCGACAGCGGCCGGCGCGGCGATGCTGGTGACGCATAACTATAAGCAGACCTATAGCAAAGCCGTCTCCGCCTACATTGCGCTCACCGATTTTGCGCGCGACAAGTTTATCGAGGGAGGCCTTCCCGCGGAGAAGATCGTGGTCAAGCCCAATTTTCTGCAGAGCGATCCCGGGCGCGGTGAAGGCAAGGGCAACTACGCCTTGTTCGTGGGACGATTGACGCCGGAGAAGGGAATCAGCACGCTGCTGGAAGCGTGGCGGCAAATTGGCCATGAGCTGCCGTTGCAAATTGCGGGGGACGGTCCGTCGGCGGTAGAGGTGGAAAAGGCCAGCCGTGAAATGGAAGGTGTGACCTGGTTGAAATGGCTTCCGCGAGCGGAGATCCTGCAGCGCATGAAGGATGCGTCGATGCTCATCCTGCCCTCGACGTGGTATGAAGGCTTCCCGATGATCCTGGCGGAAGCTTTCGCCGTGGGCTTGCCGGTGATTGCCAGCAACCTGGGAAGCATGTCGTCGGTGGTTGATCATCTGCGAACCGGCCTGCACTTCGAGCCGGGGAACGCGAGCGACCTGGTGGAGAAGGTGCGTTGGCTGCGTGCCCACCCTGCGGAGGTTGCGTTGATGCGGGCCCAAGGCCGTAAAGAATATGAGAGCAAATATACAGGCGAAGAGAACTATGTGCAGATGATGCACATCTACGAGTCGGTCTTGAGACCGCAGCGTTCCCATGCGGCAGGCCAACCGGACCTTGCGTCCGTGGGCCAGGTATCCGTCTACTAGAAACTTTCACTTTTGCTGGACAGAATCGGGCGGCTTTTCTTCGAGAAAAGCCGCCCGATTGCTTTTACACCCTTTAATACGGAACTGTGATGGAGGCGTTTAAACCGCTTGGTCCTCAGCTGGCGGCGCTGTCTACCTCGTTCCGTTCCCACTCTGATATACCCTCGTCTCGCGCAGGCGACGTCACGAACGTGACCAGGACACTGTGACTTGTTCGCTCCCGGCTAAGCGAAGTGAAATGCACATCCATGTGGTGGATGGCGCGCTTCACGTGCACCGATTGGTTGCTCAGCATTCGGTGTCGCCCCACCTTCCACCACTGCCCGATGTTTCCTGCGCAATGCCCGCCCGAGCGAAGGTTGCACTGGAAATTCAGACAAATCGATACCAACCCAGGTATCGAGTGCCAGGTGGAATAGCTTTTGTGCCGCAGTATTCCAAGCCTCAATCTTGCCCTCTTGGTCCGTCATTACTACGGGGTAGGGCACGTGGTCGAAGGCGTGCGCGTAGCCCTCTCTCAGTCGAACCACTTCCTGGCTGAGCCTCTCCATCTCTTCATGCATCATCTCCAGCTGATTGTTCAACGTGCCAAGTGCATGGCCGGCGACTTGCAGCGCCTCGTTGGCCAGTCGGAGTTGCTCAATCACTTTTTCCAATCGTTCATTGACTAATTCGAGAGCCGCCGGGGCGTGTTTCCTGTCGAGGCTATCGGCATCCGTTGGCAACGATTGCATGTTTCCACTCCAGGTTTAGTCGGTACAGTGAGGCCGGCATAAGAATCCGATCCCAAAGACTAGACGCCCTAAATGGTGCTAGGGTTTTCCCTCATCACCGAGGTGTGGAGAGTGCTGTCCACGGTCACCATGGATTTGGTTACTGTAGGCACCTTCTGGTAATCATCGATTGTTTGGCTAAGGGATATGCAGCCGACGCGAGGGTTATTCCTGGGTTGGAACGGCAGCGTCGTACTTGGAGCCGCGGCCCGGCGGGCGGCGCATTCTCGATGCGATCCGGCTGTGCTGAATTTCAAGTGATCGCTTCAGTTGCTCCTTCAAGGCTCTGGTCTGCGATGCAAGTTCCACAGTGTGCCACGCCAGGGTGCTCAGGTTGTGGTGCACCCGCATGAGGGTCTCTTCGCTTCCATTACCATTTGCCTCCAGAGTGTCTGGTGCAGTACGTGAGAGCCAACGCTCGAGTTCGTCGGTAAAAGCGACCACCGCGCTTCTATCTTTCAACGCCGGGCGGTGAACCGGCATTCCCAGACAAACCTCCCAACGTTGAGCTGTGCGGACGCCGCGCTGAATGTGGTTGGAGATTTCTTTCCAGCCGTTTAAGAATCTGTCGACTCATGGAACCTTCCAAAATTTTGTCTGTTGTCACGCGAAACCCTGGTAGACACTAAGACTAGCGACGAACGCGAAAAGTCAAGCTGATCCGCGCCGTTCCAAGGTTGGATGCTTGAGAGGGCAGATGGGCTTGATCGAGTTTACGTGCGCCGTGTTGTTGATGTCGGTTTTCGCAGGGCTTCTCGGCGCCCTGACCGGTCTTGGTGGTGGCGTGGTCATCGTTCCCGCGCTGGCTCTTCTCTTCCATATCGATCTTCGCTACGCCATTGGTGCTTCGCTGGTTTCGGTCATCGCCACTTCTTCGGGTGCGGCTGTCTCGTATGTCCGGGAAGGCTTCTCCAACGTCCGCATCGGAATGTTTCTGGAGGTGGCAACCACCGTGGGAGCGCTGGTTGGCGCCTATCTGACTGCGCGCGTTTCCAACCATGCCATCGCCATTATTTTTGGCTTCACGTTGCTTTATTCCGCCTGGAGTTCATTCCACCACAGGCAAATGGACAGGCCGCGCAAGCAGAATGTGCTGGCCGAGAAGCTGAAGATGATTGGAGATTATCCAACGGCTAGCGGCCGCGAGGCCTATGTCGCGCAGAATGTTCCCGCAGGCTTTGGCATCATGTTTATCGCCGGAGTTCTCTCCGGTCTTCTCGGCATTGGCTCCGGGGCGGTCAAGGTTTTGGCGATGGATCAAGCCATGAAACTTCCCTTCAAGGTCTCCACCACCACCAGCAACTTCATGATCGGTGTGACCGCCGCGGCGAGCGCCGGCATTTATCTTGCCCGGGGCTACGTCGCCGCAGGTCTGGCGGCGCCCGTCATGCTTGGCGTCCTGGCTGGTTCATTCGTAGGTGCGCGCTTACTGGTCAAGATCCGTGTACCAGTCCTCAAGGTGGTCTTTGCCGTAGTCATTGTCGCGCTGGGCGTCGAGATGATCTACAGCGGCGCCACGGGAAGGTTGTGAGCCGATGGCTTCGGAAGCCGATTTAAAAATGGAAATTGCCATCAGCCAGATGCTGCGCGCAGGCGTCAGCTTGGCTGCCCTGGTGGTGTTCGTTGGCGCGTGTTTTTACATGTGGCAGGCCCATGGAGTGAGGCCGGATTATCGCCATTTTCACGGGATTGCCGGCCCCGCGGACTACATCCCGCCGCTACTCGTCGGCGGCCATCTGGACAGTCGCAGCATCATCCGGCTTGGGATTCTGCTACTGGTGGCGACGCCCATCATGAGGGTCGCGTATTGCGTGTATGGTTTCGCAGCCCAAAAAGACAAGATTTATATCGTGGTCAGCAGCATCGTTCTTGCCGTGTTGCTCTTCAGCTTCTTTCATGCTTGATGTGTATCCATGACTGTTGTATTAGGGCAAAGGCTGGGCCGCCCATCGGGCATTTGCGAGTGGGAAAGGCGCACAGCAGGTCCCTCCACTCCGCTTCGCTCCGGTCGGGATGACAAATCTAACCTTGGATCAAACCTTGAGATTGGTTAGTGGAGTGGGGAACGAGAGCCCTCGGGGATAGACTTTGTCGCTAGCAGTGGGACAGTGCGATGCGCATGGTCAGGCTGTTGACGTTCAGTCCATGGGTGTAGGTTTTGACTAACGATCTGCGCACGAACGGCAGGCGCATGGCGCGGAATCCGCGCGCTGGATTGGCGTAGAATGCCGCTGCGGCCCGGGAAGAAAAGCGCAGCGTCTGACGGTAGTTGGTGAGATGGCTGGCAAATGCTTCGCTAGCGGTACTCGCGCCCCGCAGCTCCGCCAGGATGGCCTTCGCTGCCGCCTGTCCGCTGACCAGCGCTCCATAGATTCCCTCGCCCGTGAGGGGATCGGCGAAGCCACCGGCGTCTCCCACCAGGAAAACGCGATCCCGTAAATCCGGCTGAATATATTCGGCGGGAGTCTCGCCGGCGCCGATCCCCAGATATTGCCCGGTAATACCATGCACTGTACTGGTGCCCAGCCGGTTCTGTATGTAGCTCAGCAGGCGGCTTCGCGTGAGGCTGGCCGCAGATGACAGGGAATAAAGGCCTACGTTGAGATGGTCGCCCTTGGGAAAGATCCATGCGTAGCCATTGCTGACGGAGGCAAAATCGAAGGTAAGATCAACCTCCTCCCGCGGTAGCGCTGTCTGAACTTCCAGCGCGAAGCCCTGGGAAAACCAGGAGCCGGCCGCGCACAGCCGCCGTACCTGGCCACTCGCGCCATCGGCGCCGACCAGAAAGCGTGCCCGATAGTGGGCGCCCGGGGTTAGCAGATGCACTTGATCGCCGCTTCGTACAATCTGCCGCACGCCCTCGATCCTGCCCAGACAGGCTCCGGCGGCCATCGTTTTGCGTAAGCAGTATTCATCGAACTCGGCCCGCACCGTCATCACGCAGATGGGCTTGCGGCTCTTCAGCACAACGGCGTCGGCGGGAGAGGAGGACGAGCCTTCGCCCTCCAACCGGATCCGCCCGATCACCTTTCTCACCACTGGGTCAATCGAATATCGGAGTGCCTGGACGGCCTTGCTGGTCAAACCGCCGGCACAGGCCTTGGCACGGGGGAAGTCCCTCTTGTCGAGTAGCAGGACGGATTGACCCGCGGCCGCCAGATCGTAGGCTGCCGCGCAGCCGGCGGGTCCCGCTCCCACTACTATTGCGTCCCAAAGCTGACCATCAGCATCCACAGCATTTTCCCGCTCAGTTACGATTTGTCAGCCACTCCTCGGAGTGTTTTTCCAGTGCAATGCGCACCAGCTGGCTGCGCGTGCGCACACCGGTCTTCTCGAAAAGCTGTTGCAGCACAGCTTTGACCGAGCTCTCTGAGATCTCCAAACGGGCGCCGATTTCCTTGTTGGTGAGCCCTTCGAATACTCCCTTCAGCACGGCCTGCTCGCGCTGCGTCAAGCCCTGTGCCCGGCGGGGTGCGGCAGTGTTGCCGGTGGCCGCACTAATAATGGAACGGGTCACCGCGGGGTCTAGCCAGACCTCTCCGGCAAAGACCTTGCGGATGGCCTCCACCAGGCGGCTGGGGGGACTGTGTTTGAGAAAAACGCCGGACGAGCCGTTCTCCAGCATGCGCAGCATCACCGAATCGCTCATGCCGGCGGTCACCATCAAAATGCGGCCGGGAAAACCGGTACTGCGCGCCCGGTCGAGAAATTGCGTTCCCTGCTCAGGGCCGAGATCGTAATCCAGCAAGACCACGTCAACTTCTTCCAGATGTGGCAGGGCGAACGCCTCGCTCGCGGAGGCGCAAGTGGCCACGATGTGGAAGTCAGGCTCGGTCTGAAGCAGCCGGCTGAGGCTCTCGCGGAACAGGCTGTGATCGTCGATCAGCAATATCTGAATTTCGCTGCTCATAGCTTTCATTCTTGCTTTCCCGTACAGCGGGTGACAACTCCACGACAAAAGTGGAGCCCCCGGTTTCCGGCTCGTAATGCAGGTCCCCTTTAAAGCTGCGCATCAAAGCGCGCGAGAGATAGAGGCCCAGCCCGGTCGATTGGGCATCCTGCTGAAAAGGACGGAAGAGCCGCTCCGGGTGGGCAACCCCGCCGCCAGTATCGCGGAAACGAATTGCGACGCCCAAGCCCTCGCGCCGGGCAGTCACGGTTAATTCCTTACGCGATTGTTCCTCCATGGCGCGCTCGCTGTTCTTGGTCAGGTTGAGGAAGACTTGCATCAGGCTCTGGCGGTCAGCCCACACGGGAGGCAGATCGTCTTCGATCTCCCAGCGGCTGCTCACTCCACACTCGCGCAGAGAAGACTCGATGACGATGCGCAGCTCGTCAAGCAGGGACTGCACCTCGGCCCCGACAGCATGGCTTGCTGTCTGCCGCAAGTCCATAGCGGCAATCCGTTCGAGCGCCAAAACCAGCGTTCCTAGGCTCTCAAAGTCTTTATTTTCTTTCAGTTTGCCGCTACGCGACAGATTTTCATGAACCAGCGCAATGGCCCCGCATACGTTGCGCACTTCATGCGAAACAGCGGCCACCAGGATGCGCGAACTGGTCAGCATTTGATGAAAAGCTGATTCCTCATGGATCCTCAGATCTTCCGAGGTATCGAGCACCATGGCCGCCAACCGCGGTCCGGCACTGGTCACGTAGGTGGAGAACCAGACGTCGGCCTGGAACACCTCCCCGTCTGCTCTGCGCCCGCGGCACTGCATAGCGGTGCGAAAAGCCTGGCGGTTGCAATCCAGAGAGGGCACGTTGATCAGCGACGGCAGGTAGTTGCGGATGGGCAAGCCGGGAAGCGTGCCGGGCTCAAGGCCGAAAAGGCGGCTCGCAGCGTCGTTGGCGAGCAGAACTGTGCCGTCAGAACTGGTGGTGATGATGGCCGCTGGACTGCTATCCACGAGGACTTTCAGTTGCTCCTCCGCATCCCTTCGTGCCGTCATCTCGCCTTCGATCTGCCGCATGTGCTGGGCGGAAAGCCTCCGGCTGCGCGTCACCTCGTGCATGAAAAGGCCCATCAAAAAAAATGCGGAGAAATAGAGCAGGTCGCGTGGCAGCCCGGTATTGGGTCCCCAGGCAAACTCATCGAAGGACTCCGCCAGCCAGGCGCAGACACCCGCGACCGCGCCTATCTCCCAGCGGGTCAAGGCGGCGCCCACCACCAGCATCGGAGCCAGATAGAGGAAGCCGAGCGGGATCTCCCGTGCGGCATGCGCATCGATCGCCGCGATCAATGCGATCATCACCGCGGCGATAGGCAGCGACGTCCGCCGCGTGCCCCACACGAAGATGGAAAAGAACCGCATTTCTTCGCTGTCCCCTGTTCCCATCTTCATTCTAACGGCCATGCGTGTCCCTATGCTTTGGACGGTTGGGAATGTGTTTTGCCCTGGACCAAGACTCTAGTGAAAAACAACCATCGTGGGCAAGTTAACGGTGGTCGATCGGCGAGGGGGGATCAATCCCAGTTACGATCAAGCTGAAAAGCCGATGTTCGTGCTTCTAAATTACTAACAAGAGTTTTATACGGTAGTTGCAACTAAACAGGTAGTCTCTAGATCGAAAGATAGCTGGAACTGACCAATCGTGGCCGCTAGCCTCAAGTAACATCGAGCTTGGGTACTGCGCTTTGTCGCGCACCGTCTTCGCGTGGAACGTGTGGCGCACGGAGGGACTCTTTGCTGAAGGGGGCTTTCCTTGTACTGGTGGAATAAGATCCGATGATTCGGATATAGCCATCCGGCAAGCTAAAAAGAGGGGCAACAGTTCCGACCGCCGCGGGACTGGCCGCGTCCGCATTGCCGGCTGGTCCCGCGCTTTGCTGAACGGTGTGCCCGGCCCTGTTTTCTGCGTCGTCCAACCATGTTGAACAGTATGCAAACCGTTTATCCCGGTTAGTGCAGATTCGCCCCGGGGAAGATAGGAATTCTGCCCTGGAACGCGAGGTTAATTTTCGTGAGGTTTATTCATGAAGCGAACGGTGCTTATCGCAGCCGCTCTCGGTCTTGGTATGTTGAGTGGTTGCGGCGGCGAGAAGCATGATAAAGCGGCAGAGGCCCCGCCTCCCGTGCAGGTGGTGGATGAGGGCGGTGTTAGTCTCATCACCGTCGATCACCCCGACCGCTTTTCCGTAACGACCGCCACGCAATATGCGTCGACTTCTACGCTGAACGTAACCGGTACGGTCAATCCGGATGTTTCCCGAACCATCCCGGTTATTTCGATAGCCTCCGGCCGCGTGATTGCGATTCACACCCAAATTGGCGCCTACGTCAAGAAGGGCCAGCTGCTCATGGAGGTGCAGAGCACCGACATCTCCAACGCCTTCGATCAGTACCTGAAGGCGGTGAACGACGAAAGACTGGCGCGGACGCAGGACGAACGCGCCAAGATTCTTTATGACAAGGGCGCGATTGCCAAGAGCCAGGCGGAAATTGCGGATGACGCCGAGCAGGACGCCAAGACCGATCTGACAGCGGCGGAGCAGCAGTTGCATTTCCTCGGTGTCGATCCTGCGCATCCTTCGCTAACGGCCAAAGTCTATGCCCCCGCGAGCGGGGTGGTCATCGCGCAAAATGTTACGAATGCGGCCGCAACCGGCGTCACGTATGCGGGATCGTCGACCGCCTTTACCATCGCCGATCTCTCCCAGGTGTGGATCATCTGCGATGTCTACGAGAACGATTTGCCTATGGTTCACGTTGGGCAGACGGCAGATATTCGGCTGAATGCCTATCCCGACCACACGTTCACCGGGACCATCAGTGAGATCGACGCCGTTCTTGATCCCAGCATCCGCACCGCGAAAGTTCGTATTCAGGTGCCGAATCCTGACCGCCTGATGCGCATCGGTATGTTTGCCACAGCCACGTTTCACGGCCGCAGGCTGCTGGACCATGTGTCCGTACCGTCCTCCGCGATCCTCCACCTGCACGATCGGGACTGGGTTTATGTGCCTGTGGACGGAGGAAAGTTTAAGCGGGTAGGCGTTGTCGGCGGCGTCATGCTTCCTGGTGGAATGCAGGAGGTCATCTCCGGCCTCACTGCCGGGCAGCAGGTAGTGACCAGGGCGCTCGAATTGCAGAATACGGTGGACCAGTAATGATCCGTGGTCTGGTTGATTTTGCACTTAACAACCGGTTCATGATCCTGGCGATTGCCATTCTGCTGTTTGTCTGGGGCGCTATCTCTTTTCATAATCTGCCGGTCGAGGCGTATCCCGATGTAGCCAACAACTACGTCGAGGTGATTACGCAGTGGCCTGGACGCGCTGCCGAAGAGGTGGAGCAGCAGGTTACAGTGCCCATTGAAGTCCAGATGGCCGGCATCCCCCACATGCAGCATCTGCGCTCCTTTTCGCTGGCCGGTCTTTCCGACGTAAAGATGATCTTCGACGACGATTCGGTCAACGACTGGAATCGCGAGAAGGTTCTGGAACGTCTTTCCCAGGTCACACTGCCTGCGGGGTTGCAGCCGCAGATCGGCACCGACTGGAGCCCGGTGGGGCAGATCTACTGGTACACGCTGCATAGTACCAATCCCGAGTACGACAACATGGAGTTGAAGTCGATCGAGGACTGGACACTGGAGAAGCAGTTCAAGTCCGTCCCCGGCGTTGTGGATGTAGCAAGCTTCGGTGGAATCACGCGCGAATACCAGGTGCGCGTCGACCCCAGCAAGCTGATTGCTTATGGGCTGAGCATTGGCCAGGTGGAACAACAACTGGCCAACAACAACATTAACGCCGGTGGGAGCTTTATCGAGCAGGGCCAGCAGCAAATCAATGTCCGCGAGGTGGGACTCTTTCGCAACGTCCAGGACATAGAGAACACCGTTCTCAAGACAACCAACGGGACCGCGCTGCGGGTCAAGGATATCGCCGAAGTCGTGCAAGGGCCGAAGATACGCCTGGGCCAGATCGGCAAGGCCATCCGTCGTGTCGATGGCAAGGTTATCGACGACGGCGATGTGGTTGAGGGCATAGTACTGCTGCAGAAAGGTGACGATTCCGATTCGACTCTGGCGGGAATCCACGCCAAGGTCAAAGAGCTGAATGATCTGATACTGCCCAAGGGAGTCAAGGTCGTTCCCTTTCTGGATCGCAGCGACCTGTTGCACTACACCACGCACACGGTGCTGCACAATCTGACCGAGGGCATCATCCTGGTTGTGATCATTCTCTTTCTCTTCCTGGGGAATGTTCGCGGCGCACTCATCGTTTCGCTCACCATTCCCTTCTCACTGCTCTTTGCCTCCATCTGTCTCGATCTGGTTCATATCCCGGCCAATCTGCTGTCGTTGGGCGCGCTCGACTTTGGCATGGTGGTCGACGGCGCCGTGGTCATGGTGGAGAACATCGTCCGTCATCTCGGCCGCCGGCGCTCGGATAGCAGCAGCCCCAGCGAGCAAATTCGCGAGGCCGCTCACGAAGTGCAGCGCCCGGTCTTTTATGCCATCGGCATTATCGTGACTGCGTACCTTCCTATCTTTACCTTGCAGGCAGTGGAAGGGCGATTGTTCAAGCCCATGGCCTGGACGGTGGCGTTTGCCTTGCTGGGTGCGTTGGTCTTCTCCATGTTGATCGCACCCGTGTTGTCGAGTTTCCTTTTCTATAAGGGTGCGCGCGAATGGCATAACCCGGTGATGAGCTGGCTCACCGAGCGCTACCGCCATGCCGCGACCTGGGCCATTGAACATCGTTCCGTTACTGTCGGCGTCGCTGTGTGCGCGTTGCTGCTGGCAGGTTTTCTGGGTTTGAGCGGAGTGATCGGTTCGGAGTTCCTGCCCCACCTGGATGAAGGCGCGATCTGGGTCCGCGGCACATTGGCTCCAAGCACCGGCCCTACCGCGGGCGTTGCCGCCATGGATAAGGCGCGCGTCGTTCTGGCCGCATTTCCAGAGGTTACGGATGTAGTGAGCCAGGTGGGACGGCCCGATGACGGCACCGATACGACGGGTTTTTTCAACACCGAATATTTTGTGGATTTGCTTCCCAAAGAGAAGTGGCGGCCTGTCTTCCACCAGAACAAAGAGGAATTGATCGGCGCCATGAATCGCGAACTGGACAAGATGCCGGGGGTGATATGGAACTTTTCTCAGCCCATCTCGGACAACGTGGAGGAGGCGGTCAGCGGCGTTAAAGGCGAACTGGCGGTCAAGCTTTATGGGGATGATCTGAAGTTGCTGGAGCAAAAGAGCGAACAGATCGAAGGCATCATGAGCCAGATCCCAGGCATCCAGGACCTCGGAATCTTCCGCGTGATCGGCCAACCCAATTTGAATTACGTGGTCGACCGGGCAGCAGCGGCGCGCTTTGGTATCAACGTGGCTGACGTGCAGGATGCCATCCAAACCGCGGTGGGCGGAGGCGCGGTCAGCCAGGTGCTGCAGGGCGAGGCGCGCTACGACCTGGTGGTTCGCTACCAGAAGCCATACCGTGACACGCAGGAGGCGATTGAAGACATCCGCCTGCTGGCTCCTTCGGGCGAACGGGTTTCTCTGGCCCAATTGACCCAGGTCAAAGTGGAAGACGGCGCCGAGGAGATTTATCGCGAGGCCAACCAGCGCTACGTGGCCATTAAGTACAGCGTTCGCGGCCGCGATTTGGGCAGCACCGTGGAGGAAGCGATCGCCAAGGTCAACGCCCAGGTGAAGCTGCCTCCCGGCTACCATCTGGATTGGGCGGGTGAATACCAAAGCCAGAAGAGAGCGGACAAGCGCCTGGCGCTGGTCTTGCCCATCACCATCACAATCATCTTCATCATCCTTTACACCATGTTCCGTTCCGCGAAGTGGGCTCTGCTGATTCTGTGCAACGTTGCCATGGCTCCGGTCGGCGGTATGCTTGCGCTGCTGTTCACGCACACCAATTTCAGCGTTTCTTCCGGGGTTGGTTTTCTCGCTCTCTTCGGCGTATCGGTGCAGACCGGCGTCATCATGCTGGAGTACATCAACCAGTTGCGCGTTCGCGGGCACTCGATCGAGGAGTCCGCGGTGGAAGGCGCCGTGCTCAGACTTCGCCCCATCATGATGACCATGCTGGTGGCCACGTTGGGACTGTTGCCTGCGGCCACCTCGCATGGCATCGGCTCGGATTCGCAGCGTCCCTTTGCCATCGTCATCGTGGGCGGCCTGATCGCCGCTTTGTTAATGAGCGTCTTTCTGCTGCCAACGCTCTATGTATGGATCGCGGGTGACCGGGACGTGCTCCCGACGCCGGAAACGGAGTTTGAGAATTGAACTCCCGCAGACTAAGTACACTCGCGTTGTTGCTCTGGATGGGATTTGCCGCTGGGCAGGGCGCTTATGCGCAGGCCCCGACGCCAGCTCCAGCGGTCCCTGCGCCTCCTCCTCCCACAGCGCCGATCACCATGCAGCAGGCCGTGGATATGGCCCTGGCGCACAACCCGGTTCTGCTGCAGTACCAGCAGAATCTCCTTTCCATGAAAGGGCAGGAGGTGGAGGCCGGGCTGCGCCAGAATCCGGACTTCTCGCTCTATGGCACCGATCTCTCGAATTCGGCCAGCTCCGCCACTCCTTACGGTTATAGTTTGCAACTGTCGCGGCTCTTTGAGCGCGGGCAAAAGCGCCGTTGGCGCCTGGATAGCGCACGGGCGCAGACCGCGCAGACGGATGCGCAATATCACGATCAAATAAGGCAGACGACTCTGCAGGTGAGGCAAAGCTTCACCAACCTGCTGCTCGCCAAAGCGACTTTAAAACTGGCGCAAGACAACCTGAGCAGCTTTCGGCGCCAGCTGCAAATAAACAAGGACCGTTACGATGCGGGTGACATTGGCAAGCTGGATTACGAACGCCTGGATCTGCAACTGGCACAGTTCGAATCAGATGAGTCGAGCGCCGAGATGAACCTGGTGCAGGCCAGCGATCAGCTGCAGACGTTGATGGGCTACCAACAGCCGAGCCGCTCTTTCGATGTTTCGGGTGATCTTGTTCCACCGGCACTGTCGAGCAACCTGACTGATCTGGAGCAAAAAGCGCTGGCGGAAAGGCCGGATTATCATGCAGCCCAGGCCGCCGTGCACGTCGCGGATGCGAATGTGAAACTTGCCTATGCCAACGGAACAACCGACCCCACACTGGAAGGGGAGTACGATCACAGCGGCACGCAGAGCAGTTATGGCTTCTATGTCACGATTCCCATCCGCATCTTCGACCGTAACCAGGGAAATAAAGACACCAGTAAGTTTCAGGCGCAGGCCAGCCGGTTCGGTGAAGTAGCGGCGCAAAACCAGGTCTATTCCGATGTAGACCAGGCCTGGATTTCCTACACCACTTCCAAGGTGCTTTCCGACCGCTACAACGGGCACTATCTCGCCGAAGCGAAAGATGTCTTATCGATCGCGGAGTTTGCCTACAATCACGGCGGGATCGCTTTGCTCGATTACCTGAGTGCCTTGCAGGATGACCGGACTACCAGCCTGAATGCGCTGAATGCCTACGCGCAAACGTGGCTGGCGATTCACCAGTTGAGCTTTGCCAGCGCGACCGACGTTGTGCCGTAGGAGGCATGCGTACGCTCACACGCTCTTAGCTTCGAGTTCCGCCCAGCGTGTATAGAGAGCATCGAGTGCTTGTTGCGCTTGCTCCATGGCGAGCAGGGCTGCCTGCAGCCGTACGGCATCGGTGGCCACTGCGGGATCTTCGACCACCGCGCGCTCTCGGGCAACAAGTTCCTCCGCGGCGGTCACGCGATCTTCTATGCTGGCAAACTCGCGCGCTTCCAAATACGAGAGCTTCTTCTTCCCAGCGGGGCTTCGCTTTTCCTGCTGAGCGGACTGCTTTGCAACCTGCTGCGGTTCAGCCTGCCACGCCTCCCATTGCCCGTAGTCGGCGAAGCGCTCTGCACCTCCGCGCCCGTCCAGTCCCAGCACGCTGGTGCAGACCCGGTCGAGCATGTAGCGGTCGTGCGTAACCAGCACTAGGACTCCGCGAAATTCCAGCAGGCTTTCTTCCAGGATCTCGAGGGTCGGGATATCGAGGTCGTTGGTAGGCTCGTCCAGCAGCAACAGGTCGGCCGGTTCCAGCATGAGACGCGCGATCAGAACACGCGCGCGCTCGCCGCCTGACAGCCGCCCGACGGGTTGATTGAGTTGATCGCCGGTGAACAAGAATCGTGCCGCCCAGGACGCCACATGAATCACCCGATCCTGATAGATCACCGAATCGCTGTCCGGAGCGAGTGCCCGGCGCAACGTGACGTCTGGTTCCAGAATGCGATTCTGGTCGAAGTACACGGTGCGCAGCGCTGTCGCGCGTTTGATTCCACCATCGAGCGGTTCAAGTTCGCCCCGCAGCAGCTTCAGCAAGGTCGTCTTGCCGCTGCCATTGGGCCCCACCAGGCCCACTCGCATGCCCGCGGTGAGCACGAAGTTTAGGCCGGCGAAGAGCGTGCGTCCGTTGAAGCCATAGCTTAGGTTTTCGAGTTCCACCAGTCGCTTGGTCTGGCGGTCGGTGGCTGAGAATTCAATGGAGGCCGTCGCGGTGCGGTTGCGGCTGGAGACATCCGCCAGTTCGCCGATGAGTTCGTTGGCCCGGTCGATCCTGGCCTTGGATTTTGTAGTGCGCGCTTTCGGTCCCCGGCGCAGCCACTCAATTTCTGTGCGTACACGGTTGGCCAGGGCGTCCTGCTGCTTGGTTTGGGCCTCGAGGAAGGCTTCTTTCTTGATCAGGAACGCGCTGTAGTTACCGTTAACGCGCAGCAGCCCATCAGGGTAGGCGCGGTTCAGTTCCACCGTTTCTGTGCACACGTTTTCCAGGAAGTAGCGGTCGTGGCTGACTACCACGCAGGCAAATGAGGAGTTGTTGAGTAAGGCTTCGAGCCATTCGATTCCGCTCAGGTCGAGATGATTGGTGGGCTCGTCCAGCAACAGCACATCGGGGTGCTGCACCAGGGCTTCGGCAATGGCCAGGCGCTTGCGCCAGCCGCCGGAGAGGCGGGATGCATCGGCGGCAAGATCTTCAAAGCCGGCGCGACCCAGGGTTTCCGCGATGCGTCCTTCCCACTCTGCTGACGGCACGGCGATGCGCTTTAGCGAGGCTTCAAGGACCATTCGGATGGTGGTGCCCTCGGCGAATTCCGATTGTTGCGCCACATAGGCCAAGCGGGTGCGCTTGCGGGTCGCAACCTCTCCGCTATCGGGTTCGATTTCACCGGCAAGGATGCCGAGCAGCGTCGACTTACCGGAGCCGTTGGGTCCGATAAGCCCGATGCGGGCGCGCTCCTCGACCGTGAAGGCGACGTTGCGTAACAGCGGGTCAGCCCCGAATTGTTTCGAGATTCCCTGTGCGTTGAGGATTGGGGCCAAGTCCGATTTGTCCTTTATAAAATTCTGAACTGGTTACGAACGCCGGGTGCCCCACATCTCGCTCGTTTTTTGCGAGATGTGGGATACCACTGCTCTAAGCCCGGCAGCTCTCGGACGCAAAGGAAGAAAAAGTAGATCCGTGGTCCCCCAGGTCTCGCAAAAAACGAGCGAGATGTGGGGCACTCAAGGTCTTTGGCAGGGACAGGGTTACCGGGCTGCGGCGGTTGCGGTCATGTACTCCGCGTAGGGTCCCTTGAAGTCGTCGATGGCGCCTTGATCGAAGTGCCAGATCCGGGTAGCCACTTCGTCGATCAGATCGTGGTCGTGGGTAACCAGCAGCACCGTGCCTTCATAGCGCTGGATGGCGATATTCAGCGCGTTGATGGCCTCCAGATCCAGGTGGTTCGTCGGCTCGTCGAGAATAAGGATATTCGGCTTCTGCAGCATCAAGCGGCAGAAGATCAGCCGCGCGGCCTCGCCACCGGAGAGCGCCTCGGTCTTCTTCAACCCTTCCTCGCCGCTGAACAACATCTGCCCCAGCAAGCCGCGGATGTCTTCCTTGGTGACGCGGGGATCGAATTGATGCAGCCAGTCGGAAACCGTCATGCCTTTTTCGATCGAGCCGGTATGGTCCTGAGGGAAGTAACCGATCTGCGCTTCATGTCCCCACTTGACTGTTCCCTGATCGAGAGCGAAGCCGGGCTCGGCCTGGTCCATCTTCACCAGCAGAGACTTAAGCAGCGTCGTTTTCCCCAGGCCGTTGCGGCCCATCAGGCAGATCTTTTCGCCGCGTAATACGGCCGCGCCGAAGTCCTTAATGACCAGCTGATCTCCGTACGACTTGCTCAGGTGTTCGAATTCAAGGATGTGCTTGCCCGAGGGACGCAGCAGATCGAAACGAATATAAGGGCGTTGGATATTCGAGCGCGCCAGCTCGGTGGTTTGCAGCCGCTCCACTTCTTTCTTACGCGACGTCACCTGGCTGGAACGAGTGCCGGCGGAGAAGCGCGCGATGAACTCGTTCAACTGCGCGATCTTCTTTTCCCGTTGGGCATTCTGCGATTCCAGGCGGGAGCGGACCTGGGTCTTGGCCAGCACCATGTCGTCGTAGCCGCCGGTGTAGGTAATGATGGTCTCGTAATCGATGTCCGCGATGTGGGTGCACACGCTGTTCAGAAAATGCCGATCGTGCGAGATGGTGATGAGCGTGCCCTCAAATTCCAGCAGAAAGTTCTGCAGCCAGTGCACGGAGTCAAGATCGAGGGAGTTCGTCGGCTCGTCCAGCAGCAGACCCTGGGGCTTGCCAAAAAGCGCCTGGGCCAGCAGCACGCGCACCTTCTGGCCGCCCTGCAATTCGCTCATTTTGCGCTCGTGGAACTCATCGGGTATGTCCAACCCCTGCAGCAGGATGGCGGCATCGCTCTCGGCGGTGTAGCCGTCTTCCTCGCCCACAATGCCTTCCAGTTCGCCCAGGCGCATGCCGTCTTCATCGGTCAGCTCTGCCTTCTCGTAGATTGCATCGCGCTCTTCCAGGGCCTTCCACAGCCCCTTGTTGCCCATAATGACGGTATCGATCACCCGGTAGGCATCGAACGCATACTGGTCCTGGCGCAGTACGCCGAGCTTTTTGGGCCGCACCACGGTGCCCTTCTGCGGGTCCAACTCACCAGACAGGATCTTCATGAAGGTGGATTTGCCCGCGCCATTCGGACCGGTAAGCCCGAACCGGCGCCCGGGAATGAACTGGACCGAAACCTCTTCAAATAGGAGCTTGGCTCCATAACGCATAGTTACATCGCTGACAGAAATCATGATTCAGTCTCTTGTTTTCTTAGATTCACTTCTATTTTCGCAGATTTAGACCGGCTTCACAGTTGCTTTGCCTCACCAGGATCGTGAGGAGTGGTTTTCTTTAGCGGAAAACCACGTTTACTTCTTTTGCTTCGGTGTACTTCTACTGCGAAGCCGGTCAGCGGCTTCCGGTTAAAACCAAACAGCGCTGGGGAATGGCTTAGAAGATGCGCGACAGGATCTGGTTGGCGGCAAATGCCGCCACGTAGGCAAGTCCCGTCATGTATAAGAACTGCACAGCCGGCCATTTCCAGCTATTGGTCTCGCGCCGCACCACGGCAAGGGTCGACGTGCATTGCATGGCGAAGGCGAAAAAGACGACCAGGGCGATAGCGCCGCCGATGGTCATATCGTGCCGCAATGCCGCCTGCAGTCCGATGGACTGGGTGGCGGGATCGGCGCCATAGAGCGTTCCCAGGGTGCCCACGATCACTTCACGCGCGATGATCGAGGAGAGAAGCCCGATGCCGATCTTCCAGTTGAAGCCGAGCGGGTGTATCACCGGCTCGATGAAATGGCCCAGCTTTCCAATCACACTCTCGGTCAGCGGCGCGATACTGCCGTGATGAAAGGGCACGATGCTGAGCAGCCACAGGACAAACGTAACCGTCAGGATTACTGTCCCGGTCTGCTGAACGAAGACCCTTCCACGATCCAGTAGCCGCAGCCCGATCGAGCGCAGTGTCGGCCACCGGTACTGTGGCAATTCCAGGATGAAGGGCGCCGCACTCGCCTTGAGAATAGAAGACTTGAGGATGCGCGCAGTGGCCAGAGCAGCCAGAAAGCCAAGCAGGTAAAGGCTCAACATCACCGCCGCGCGCAGGCCAAAGAAGTTGCCCAGGATGGGCCGGTTGGGAATAAACGCGGCGATGATCAGCGTATAGATAGGCAAGCGCGCCGCGCAGGTCATGAACGGGGCCACCAGGATGGTCGCCAACCGGTCGCGCTTGTTTTCAATGGTCCGCGTGGCCATAATCGCCGGCACTGCACAGGCGTAGGCGGAGAGAAGCGGAATGAAGGCCTTGCCATTCAATCCAATGGACCGCATCACGCGATCGGCGATCAGCGCGGCGCGCGCCAGGTAGCCGGAGTCTTCGAGCACCCCGATCACCAGGAAGAGCAGCAGGATCTGAGGCAGGAAAACCAAAACTGCCTGCACGCCATTCCATATTCCATCGCGCAGCAGTACCTGCAGCCAGTGCACAGGCAGGTAGCTGACTACCGCTGCGCCCGCCTTGGTAAAGATCTCGGTGAGCCAATCACTCAGCGGCAGGCCGGCGGCGAAGACCACCTGAAAGACGCCGATGACGACGGCCAGAAAGATCAGGGGTCCCCAGATTTTGTGCAGCAGCACAGCGTCGAGCCGGCGCGTCCAATTCGACGAGTTTGGAGCCTTGTACTTGGTGCGCGAGCTTACCCCGCTAGCCCACTGATGGCAGGAGGCGGCATTCTGCAAAACCGGCAGCTGCATGGGCTGGAGCCGCACTTCGGGTGGCTCAGAAAGCCGGACCAGAAAGCGCGCGATGGCATCGAATCCGGTGCCTTTGCTGGCGCTGATCAGGGCCACCGGGGCGCCGAGCTCGCGGGCCAGGGCCAGGGGATCGATCTCACCCCCGCGCGCCGTCATCAGGTCAGACATATTCAGCAGCACCAGCGTCGGCAGGCCCATGGCCAGCACCGGAGCGGCCAGCATCAGCTGGCGGTTCAGCTGCAATGCATCGAGTACCAGCAAAACTGCGTCCGGAGCCGGCGTGCCGGGCATGTTGCCCTGCAGCACATCGACGGCGACGCGGGCATCTTCAGAATAGGAATGGAGGCTATAGATCCCGGGCAGGTCGATCAGGGTCAACTCGCGATGACCGATACCGCTCATCCGAGCCGAATGCTGCTCTACGGTGACCCCGGGATAATTGGCCACCTTCTGGCGTAGGCCGGTCAAACGATTGAAAAGAGTCGACTTACCGGAATTTGGCGGCCCGATGAGCGCAACCGTGCTGATTTTGCCCGCCACCCTGGACTGGGAGGACTCAATGGCAACGCCGCCGCCGGGTTCGCAATGGCTCATCGCGCGTCCTTTCGGACGGCCACGAAAACGCTATGGACGGAAATAAACTTGGCTGTCTCTTTGCGCAGAGCGACTTCGGCTCCATCCACGCAATACACGGTCGGATCGCCGGCCGGCGCGCGGCGCAACGCCAGTACCCGGCTTTCCGGGACGAAGCCGAGATGCATCAGCTGACCCTGGATTTCCTCGGGGAGCTCGAGCGTTGCCAGGGTCGCACAGGAACCAATGGCAAGATCGCTCAGCGCAGTCGGTGCAAGCGTGCGGGGCATAAAAGTAGGGGTCGTCCTCGCGATCCGGGGGAAAAAGTCCGGAATTTCCTGTAGAGCTTGTTGGCGCCGACGAATCTCATGCGGCTTTCCTTAATGAAAGCCGCACACGCAGTCGTATCCAGCGCAGCGTACAGGAAATCCGGTGTTGCCAAATGCGACCATTGAGGTCGCATATCTAACTATACGGCTAGGCTGTGTTGATGACAATCCCTGAGTGGGAAGGGAAGGGGAAGAATCCGTGGTTTAGGTTTGCTGCTCACCAGCGGCGTAGAATGCCGCCATGACGATTGAAGAATTCCGTGCTTCTCTGCGCGAAGGAGTACCTCCGGCGGGCCTGTCGCCCTTGCTGCAGGCTCTATGGTGGGATGCCCGGGGAAATTTCGATCGCGCCCATGACATAGCCCAGGATGACACGTCAGGACAAGAGGCCGCTTGGGTTCATGCCTACCTCCACCGCAGGGAAGGGGATTCGGAGAACGCGGGGTACTGGTACAAGCGGGCGCACCAGCCTCATCCGGAAACCTCGCTGGATGACGAGTGGCGGCAGATTACCACTGTGCTGTTGCACCGGCACGGGAATTAATCTCGCGCGTGTACCGGCTCTTCAGCCATCGCAAAGCCCGTGGCTTCAGCCACAGCCAGAAGCCGCTGAGGATGACGACCGGCATGGCAACGAACCGCGTGAACCACGCCGCGGGCGGAATGGTGGATACCGGGCCATACAGGAAGCCGAGGATGGGAATACTCAGGATCAGGTGCAGGATGCGGATGAGCTTGCGCTCGCGGGCGGCGTTCATGCGGCATCCCCCACTTGTTGGTCGCCGCGAGGCAGCACACTGGCAACGTTCAGCATGATGTGGCGGGTGAATTCGGCTTTAGATCGTAGCATCGTTTACGCCTGCGGTTGAAGTGAGAAAGCACACTCCGATTTCAGCACCGCCGCAGGGGACGCGCGATAAAGATTGGTTAAGCCCAGTAAAGTTTTGTAAAGGACGTCAGTTGCGTTGGCGACAAAAGAAATAGCCCATCCGCTCCGATTCCATTGCGAAGGTCTTGGTCGAACGCCCCATGACCAAAGTGAACCACCCGCTGCGAATTGGCTTGACCGACGTTGTCACACCGAGATATCTGTGTAGAGTTCTTTCAGAAGTGACGACTCGATCGTTCGCTTGTTCCCCCGGCGGGCCAACAGATCGAACTGGCTTTTTGAACCTCATGGCACGCTGCTTTCTGCATAGATCTTGGTTTTCACTCGTGTTGGGCGCCGTTGGCTTTGTTCTTGCCGGCATTTTTTTCGCGTTTCCATCGGTTGCCCAGTCGAATGTGGGTACGTCGCCACAGCCGCTGATCACTGCGCCGATCGATGACGCAGCGCTCTACGTTCTGAGGGGAAGCACACGTTCATTGGCGCAGCAATATGACGCAGGCGCCGCGCCCGAGTCGATGGCAGCCCGAAGGTTGCTTCTTCTGTTGAAGCGCAGCCCGGCACAGGAGACTACCCTCCGGCTCTTTCTCGATTCGCTGCAGGATCCCTCCTCGCCGGCCTACCACAAGTTCATTACCCCGGCCCAGTTTGGGCGGTATGGCCTTGTGGACGCAGACATAGCTTCGATCACCACCTGGCTCCAGTCTCAGGGTTTCTCGGTCGACAAGATCAACCAGGCCCGCACCATGATTGAGTTTTCGGGGAATGTGGGCCAGATCAATAGAGCCTTCCACACCTCGGTCCGTCGCTATGTGATCCAGGGAAACGAGCATTACGCGGCTTCGACCGACGCCGCCATTCCGGCTGCTCTTGCTCCAGCGATCTCCGGCATCTCTTCACTGAGTGACTTCGGTCGCGCCAAGCCACAACATACCTCCCCGCGTCCGGTCCAATACAACTTCAAGACCCACCAAGCGAACAAGTTCAGCCCCGGCTTTACCTATCCGGTGGGCAACAACGAATATGAGCTTCTGGTTGCGCCAGGAGATGCAGCCACGATCTATGACGTCAACCCCGTCTATTTGCTGAAGGACAGTCAGGGCCGAGCGCTCACCGGGCAGGGAGTGACCATCGGCATTGTGGGTGATGCATATCTCTGGCCGGGAGATGTGGAGAGCTATCGTGCCTCCTTCGGCCTGCCGCCGATCACGCCCAATGTGGTGTACGCCGGCGAGTATCCAGTCGGACAAGGACTACAGCCTGACGCTAACGAAGCCGAAGCGTTGCTTGATATCGAAATTTCGGGCGCCATCGCTCCGGGTGCGGCCATCAATTTCTACACTGCAGCCGACTCGAGCTTCCAGCAGGGTGTAAACCTGGCGATCTTGCGGGCCCTGGAAGATAACCAGGTCAACATTCTCAATGTCAGCTTCGGTCAGTGCGAGGCTTATCTCGACGACGGTTTTGCCCTCGCGAGTTGGCAGCAGGCGGCTGCTCAGGGCATTACCGTCACTGTGTCCAGCGGTGACAGCGGGTCGGCCGGCTGCGATAATCCCGATTTGCAAACCCAGGCGCTGAATGGCCTACAGGTGAATGGGCTGGCTTCGACGCCCTACAATATCGCTGTAGGGGGCACTGACTTCAATCAGGAAGCAGCCAACGTCCCAACCTATTGGAGTATGACAAACGGCGCCGGTGGCGTATCGGCGCTGAGTTATATACCGGAGATTCCCTGGAACGACTCGACCACCGTTAATACTTCGATTGCGGAGAATTCTCCTACTAAGGATTCGTCCGGTGAACCCAATATCATCGCGGCCGGTGGCGGCGCTAGTGGCTGTATCAATGCAACCGTCGCCAGCAGCGGCAGCTTCGTCTGTAATCCGGTCAATCAAGGCGGCGCGCTGATGGGGTACGCGAAACCAACCTGGCAAGTGGGCCCCGGCGTACCACAGGATGGAGTGCGCGACGTGCCCGACGTATCGCTGTTCGCCGGCAACGGCTTGCACTATAGCGCGTGGGCGGTGTGCCTCGACTCCTGTTCTGTAGGGCCCACCGCGAGCGAAGGTGTAAGCGCTATCGGCGGCACGTCAACTGCAGCTCCGGCATTTGCAGGCATGATGGCGCTGTTGGTTCAGAAGTATGGGCCACAGGGACAGGCGGCTTCTGTTCTCTATCCGATAGCTGCCCAGCACGCATCCGCATTTCACGATGTAAGTACCGGGAACAATTCGGTATACTGTGCAACCAGCTCTCCCGGATGTGAAGCGAACAATTTTCTCGCCGGCTATAACGCGCAGACAAACTACGATCTGGCTACGGGGCTGGGAAGCGTTGATGTCTTACAGCTTGTGAACAACTGGGGCAGCGTCACCTTCAAGGCAACGACGACCAGCTTCGCCATCAATGGGTCCAGCAGCCCGCTTACCATTACCCATGGCACTGGCGTTAACCTGAGTGCTTCGGTGACGGGCGCCGGTGGAACGCCCAGTGGCGCCGTGGCCATCGTCAATAACAGCAACGTTTCCGGCAACTCAACAGAAGGTACGATTCCGCTCAATGCGGGGAGCGCCAGCGTCACCGGATACACTGATTTTCCTGGCGGCACCTATACCGCTTTTGCAAGCTACGGCGGAGACGGAGTTTTCTCGGCAAGCCGTTCGTCGGGCATCCAACTGACCGTCAATCCAGAGAATAGTGTCCTTGCTATGGGGGCAGATATATTCAGCCCGACCGGTCAGGGAAGTTCCATCGCCGGCCAGAGCGTTCCTTTTGGTACTTATATTTCCGTGTGGGCAAGGCCGATCGCTTCCTCGCAGCAGAACGAGCAGAGTCCGACCGCGCGAGCTACCGGATCCGTCACCTTCACTGACTCATTTGGGCCGAACGGTTTTAGCCCGGGCGGATCCGTTGCGATCGATAGTAGCGGGATCGCAGAATCACCCGGCCACTATATCTACGCAGGCGTCCATACATTAACGGCCAGTTACGCCGGCGATCCAAGTTTCAACCAGAGCGCGGCGGCCCCAATTACGTTCACGATCACAAAAGCCTCCGCGTCCACAACCCTGACTGCGCCCTCGTCGAATATCGCCCCGACAAGCGCCACCTATCTGACCGCAACCCTGGTCCCGGGGATCGCGATTCCCATTGGTTCGGTGATCGCTATTCCGACTGGTACGGTCTCATTCAATCTAGGGTCCACCGTGTTGGGTACTTCCCCGGTAGGAGGAGTACTAAGTCCCGGTGGAGGAAGCTACTCGTTCACAGCGGGATTCAATGTTCAAGGAGCTGCTCTACAACTCGGCACTAACTCTATTGTCGCCAGCTATTCTGGCGACAGTAATTACTCGCCCTCGGTATCCGCTCCGGTGGTGGTGACTGTGGCCGTTCCGCCGCCGCCACCTCCTGGCATTGGCTTGGCTTACTACCAGACCGCTCCCGGGACGCCCCAGGGCCAACCGATGACGATTACCGTATCGATTATGGGCCAGAATGGTTTTACCGGCGCGGTAGCTCTTGCTTGTTCCGTTACCGGCCCGAGCGGAGCGCAGGAGATCCCAACCTGTTCGTTTAATCCGGGCACCGTGTCGGTTGTAGACAGCAGTATCGCTGTGGAAAGCTCGCTGACGATCAATTCCACCGCGCCTTCGAATGCCGCTTTGAAGAATGCCGGACGTCTCGCGTGGGGAAAGGTCGGCGATGCCATGCTTGCCTGTGTATTGCTTGGGGTTCTACCCCAACGGCGAGCACCGAGGCGCCTGATGTTGGTTCTATTCTGTCTTTTGCTTACCTTCGGGCTCGGCAGCTGCGGAGGTGGGGGAGGCGGGTCGACAACCGCGCCTATTGGCGGTGGGGGAGGAAGCAGCGGTGGGAATGCCGGAACCACTGCGGGCAGCTATGAGGTTACGTTCACTGCCACCAGCGGATCGATCACTGCTACCAACCACACAACAATTACGGTGGTGGATTAGGACTCGCTGCTAAGAGGGACTTTAGTTTCCCTCGCTCTGGGCGGAGAGAAAATAGCGCAACCGCTCCGATTCCGCTGCGAACGCCTCATCGAACGCCTTCTCTGAAGGTGGCTGCCCGCTGACAAAGCCCGCATTGATTGTGAGTTCGTTGCCGCGGCCCAGGACATTCACCCACCCGATCACATCCGCTCTCCATAACAAAGGCAGAGCGTAATACCCGAGCTTACGTTTCGCCGGCGGCGTGTAAGCTTCGAAGCGATAGGGCCAGCCCCAAAAGTGCTCGAATCGCCGCCGATCCCAAACCAGCGGATCAAAGGGCGCGAGAAAGCGAACTACTTCTGGCGGCTCGCTGCGCTTGAATCGGCCGCTGGGCCACACGTAGCGCACTCCGTCCGCTACGCTGCTCTCCAATGCCCCAGACTTCAAGAGAGAGGCAACCGCACCTTTTCTTCCGGCGAGGTCTGGAGCGGAATAGCGCAGATGCTGGACCGCCGCGCGCAGGCTGCTCTCCGGCAGCGGCGCTAGGATGCTCGCGATTAATAACACCAACTGGCGAAGCCGCTCCGCCGGGTCAAGTGGTTCGTGGGTGATCGTTGCGCGCTGATATAGTTTTATGCCCTTCACCCGGCCGGCGATGCGTATCAGGCCCAGATAGTGAAGCCTCTCCAGGGACCGGGTTGTCGCTTTCGAAGATCCTCCCCACGCATTGACCTCCAGGCTCTTGCCCAGGTGTGCTTCCAGTTCCCGAGGGTGCAGATGCTTTTGATTGGTAACAATGTCGAGCACCTTTTGCTCTGAGCGGGTGAGCCCGCGCCGTTTTCGGGGGTGGAGCAGCTGCCAGGTCTGCATCGGCATGAACCCGTACGCGTAGAGGTAGTCTTCTTCCAGCTTCAGCGCGCGATATTTTCGATCCAGGTCGCCTGCGCGGTAGTTGCTGACGCGATGTCGCAGAATCAAATCCTGCGCCCGCGCCGGGGATCGAATGGGATCGGCTTGAATGAAGCCCATGCGGCCAATCGCCCGGCGTAGCGTAGTCTCCGGGAAAAGAGAAGATGCAATTGCGTGACGGCGGAGATCGCTAAGCTTCATCCGGCCATTCCGTCCCCTTCGAACTTCCTGCGTTCGTTTTTCGTTTCCTCTAATCGTCGCTCGAGAAATCGCCTTGCCGGCTCCTGCCGCGCAAGCTTCAGCGATTGCTCGTATGCCGCGCGTGCTTCCGTTGTTTTCCCTAGTCGCCGATTCAGATCAGCAAGTGCGGAGTATGCCAGATAGTAGTCCTCGAGGTCGCCTCGTTGCAGAATTGCCTCGATCAGCGAGAGCCCCGCCGAAGGCCCATCCCGCATGGCCACCGCCACTGCACGATTCAGCTCAACTACTGGGGATGGTTGCGCGCTTAGCAGCACATCGTACAGGCCAACGATTTGCGCCCAGTCGGTCGCCGCGCCGTTGGGGGCTTCGGCGTGCACTGCCGCAATGGCCGCTTGCAGCGTATAGCATCCGATTTGCCGCGATGACAAAGCGCGCTTCACTAGCGCCGATCCTTCTGCAATCTGTTCCTGGTTCCAGAGTGAGCGATCCTGATTCTCTAGCAGGATCACCTCCCCTTCCGCCGATGAACGCGCGTCGCGTCGCGATTCCTGCAGCAACATCAATGCCAATAAGCCGATAGCCTCCGGCTCCGGCAGTAGCTCTACCAGCAACCGTCCCACGCGGATCGCTTCCAGTGAGAGATCCGGCCGGGTAAGCGACCCTCCGGACGATGCGGAATATCCTTCGGTGAACAAAAGGTAGATGACGCTTAGCACTGTATCGAGCCGCTCCGGCAGATCGGTTTCAGAAGGCACTTCGTAGGGAATGCGCGCGTCGCGAATTTTGCCTTTCGCGCGCACGATCCGCTTGGCGATGGTGGGGGCGGCGGTGAGGAAGGCGCGTGCGATCTCTTCGGTGGTAAGGCCGCACACCTCGCGCAGCGTTAGCGCGACCTGGGCATCTGGCGGCAGGGCAGGGTGGCAACAGGTGAAGATCAGCCTTAGCCGGTCGTCTTCGATGCTTTGCTCATCCCATTCTGCAGGTTTGCTGGTTACTGCATCCAGGTGTTGCGCAAAATCGGTCAGGGTTGCGTCGAACCGGGCGCGCCGGCGCATGCCGTCGATGGCTTTGAATCGCCCGGCGGAGACCAGCCAGGCACGGGGATTCGCAGGAATCCCCTGTTGCGGCCATTGTTCCACCGCCGCGATGAAGGCATCGTGCATCGCCTCTTCCGCGCCATCGAAGTCGCCCAACAGACGGATGAGCGTCGCCAGAACACGGCGCGAGTCGGACCGGTAAACCGCATCCACCGTCGCGCGCGCACGCGCTGCATCGTCCTCGGCTTTCTGCGGCAGACCCATCAGCGGCTCCTGATCGACCTCCATCATATCTGGAGCCGCCTGAAGAACGAGCCACATTCATTCGCCGCACTTGCACGATGCGTCCTCCGCCTGGGCGGCTACAAAACGTCCACCCGCATCCACCACCCCGGCGACGTCATACCGGTCATGGTGCCGCACCCAATCGCCCAGGTTGTAATGAGGGCCGGTTTCATTGCGGCCCTTGGGCGTCAGGTCCAGATACATGTACGTGGTATCGACCATCTCGTCTCCGCGCCCGTAGGTGGAGTAGGTGTGGAACAGATCACCGTGTTCGTCTTTGTAGAACACGCTGAGGCCCGAGAGTTCCTCGCTCACGAAGTCCCGGCGGTCATAGTTGTAATAGACTTTGCCCGTCGCCGCTTCCTCGTTTGCGAACGACACGTGATAGTCGTAGTTGAAGTCGCTGCCATACGAGGAGAGCCAGGGGAAGCGCCACCCCATGCGCTTCTTGAAGGCCTCGATCTCTGCCAACGGTGCTCGCGAGATGGTCACCAGCGATACATCGTGGTGCTGAAGGTGTGTCAGCGCGCCGTCGACGTGATCGGAGCGGAACGAGCAACCCACACAACCCTCTTTCCAGCCGGGGCCGAGCATGAAGTGCGACACAATGAGCTGGCTTCGGTCCTCAAAAAGATCGGCCAGGCTTTGTTGTCCGTTGGGTCCATCGAAAACATACTTCTTCTCCACCTTTACCCAGGGCAACGCGCGGCGCTGCCGGTCGATCTCGTCGCGTTGCCGCGTTAGCTGCTTTTCCTTGAGCAATAGTTCTTTACGCGCTGCCAGCCATTCAGCGCGCGAGACCACGTTCGAGCGTTCGGTCAGATTCGGCGTCATGATGCAGTGTCTCCTCAGGTTGATGTGTGGTTGGTTTCTTGCCGATGTGAGCGAATCGCCGCACGATGAACGTGCTTACCGCTCCTGTCGAAGTTGCGCCGGCCACCGTAAGGGCCATGGACGAGATACATAAAGGGCACATCGATCTGCTCCTTATTGAGCGGCTTTGCTGCTGTTCAATTCCTTGATCGGGCGTATTTCGATGCCCCCAAGCTGGATTGCCGGAACCTTGGCAGCCAATTGGATGGCCTCGTTGAGGTCCTGCGCCTCAATCAGGAGGAAGCCGCCGATCTGTTCATTGGTCTCGGCGAAGGGCCCATCGGTGACGGACACCTTACCCCCTCGAACCCGCACGATGGTGGCCGTGCTTACGGATTCCAATGCCTGGGCCGCTAACAGGTGACCCTTCTTGCGGAGAGTGTCGTCAAAGGCCAGGCTCTCGTCATCCAGTGCTTGCAACTCACTCTCCGAGAGGGCGTGCAGCTTCTTCTCGTCCACCAAAACCATGCACAGGTATTTCATTCTCTTTCCTCCGTGATACGTAAGATAGTCGTTCGCGGAGCAGGGAAATGGACAATTGGTCCTGAAATTTATTGGGCACTTTATACTTGAGAGGAGAATGAGGAGCTTATGGCCGCACTGATGGACGCGATCAGCGTCAAGCGCAAGACTGTGTTCGAGTTTGAAAATATCCCCTATTCCTGTCTCGATGTCGAAGTAAACTCTCCGACGGCTCGAGGCGGTCAGACGCTGGTGCGCCTGAAGATGCGCAACCTGCTTACCAGCGCGGTCTTTGAAAAGACTTTCAAGGCCAGCGACAAGTTCAAGGAGCCGGATTTGCAATTGGTTCCGGCGTCTTATCTATACAGCGACGGGGACGGTTCTCATTTCCTCGACCAGGAAAGCTTCGAGACCCTCACCCTTGGCGGAGGGTTGGTCGGGAATGCGCTCGAGTTGCTGGTCGAAGGCGCCTTGCTGCAGATGCATATCTACAACGGCAACCCCATCGGTTTACAGTTGCCGATGTTCGTGGAGTTGAATGTTGCCTACACGGAACCGGCAGTGAAGGGCGATTCCTCGAGCGGCAGCGTGACCAAGATGGCTCGGTTGGAGACTGGCCTTGAGATCCGTGTCCCCCTCTTTATTAAAGAAGGGGAGAAAGTGAAGGTTTCCACGGAGAACCGGGAGTTTGCAGGACGGGCTTGATTTGGGGGAAGCTATCATTGACAGCGCGGTTGATATGTAATTTCACGGATGAAGTGTGTGCGTGAGACCATCCTGCTCAGTGGTTGTCTTGCCTGGGCTGCCTCAGCCAGAGTTGTCCAAATTAGCGAATAACTTGGGCTTGGGTGCCGGTAATTTGTTGATTGTGTGAAGCGGGTAGGATTGAAACCGCGGATCAGTCCGCGAAGGGGACGGCTGAGAATGCCCCAGGACGGCAGTCCTGGGTGAACTGCACCGCACGCAAATGCCGAAGCGCGATCAACCAAAGTAACCTCCGAACCGATCACCAGAAAACAGTCTCGGTTACCAAATCAGCCTCCCAAGCGGCTATATCCTGTTAGTAGACGATATCGGCACAGCGTGCGGCTCTCGCGTACCTCTCGCTGGTCGGCAGTTGCCGGTAGTTTAGGCCTAAGCGCGAGCGAAGGACAGCTTTACCGCTGTCCGGTGGCACGCTCGATCCCTGTCTCAAAATAAGCAATCCAAGCATCCCGCCCCGGCGGGATTTTTTATTCGTCCCACCCTGCTTCCCCGAGCAGTAAAACCTCAACCCACAGCTTCTCTCAAATTCCCGTTTCAAATCTTAGGAGCCACCTATGCCCAAAAACAAAGTAAGCGACCCCATCACCGACCAGGAAATGGCCTTTGCCCTCCTGGTCCTCTCTGGCGCCATGACCGACCGTCAAGCCGCCGAAGCCGTCGGCCTCAACCCAGACTCCGCCGCCGACACCAAATCCAAACCCCATGTCCGCGACTACATGCTTGTGCAGCAACAACTCGTCCAGCAAGAGGCGGAGGGGCAACACCACCTGAACCTGGACCGCGAACAAGTACTGCGCCGCCTCTGGGAAATCGGAAACCTCAGCCCCGAAATGACCCGAGGCAGCATTACCGGCCAGGTCAAGGCCATTTCCATGATCGTCGCCATGGAAAACTTCATCCCCAACCGTCTCGCCGCCTCTTCGGAGAAGAAATCCGCCCCTGCGACCGGCCCGATGGCAGATCCGCTTCCGAACCCCGTCCCCAGCCAGTCCACCTTCGCCAACCGCTCCAACCCCTCGAAATCCGCCTTGCCGTATGTCCCGCTGTTCACTTCCGTTCCAGACTTGGGCATTCCTTTTCCTATCAAAAAGGCCCCCTTGAACCCCTTTGTCCGCCCCCGTTGATCTGCAAATCCTAAAAAGGACCCAAAAATATCAAATTTTATAAATTGCTGCCAGGTACAGCCGGCTTCTGCTGCGCTCTTAACGGGCCGGAGCGTAGTAGCCGGAGCGGACGATGACGTTGCCTGCCCGTTCCGGGCCCAGCATATCGATCCGGTGGAAGGAGCCGTCGTGTTTCAGGTTTTCCGGCTTATACACAACGCGGTATTGATTGCGGAGGTCCGCCTCGATAGTGCGTAGGTCGTTATAGATTCCAACATCGGAGTCGTCATCGAAAAAAACGCGGCCGCCAGTCTGCGACGTTAGTTCGGTCAACGTCTTTGGGCCTGAGGAAGAACTGTACGGTGACTCCACGCGAAAGGCGTAGATGGCGGTGTTAGCGCGCTGACACATGTCAACGGCCTGCTTAAGATCAGTCCGGCTGGCATTGTCTTCCCCATCCGAGAAGAGCAGGATGAAGTTTCCGCTCGCTGCGTGATCGACTTTGTCGAATTGGTTAAGACATGCCTGATAAATGGCGCGTGAAGATGGCTGTGCCGCCGATGCGGCTCTGGCCGTACCGGGTGAACTTGCGAAGGCCTGCAGTGAGCGCAGCCGGATTGTTGGTCCAAGGCTGTGCAATTTCTGCCAGGTAGTTGAAGTTCATCACAAAGGCCTGGTCGGTTTGTTGCCGCAACAGCTGCTGCGCATATTCGATGGAGATCGCCCGATTACGAGGAAGATATCCCTCCACGGAATCACTCGTATCCAGGAGGAAGCCGGCGCGGATGGGAAAGTTCTCCAGGGACTGGAAGGCAAGGACTTTGCGCGGTGGCTTTTCGTTGTCAAAAATTCTTAGTTCATCGAGTTTCAGGTCGTTAATGGGCAGGCCGTGGGCATCGGCTGCGTGAAAGGTGAGGCTGACTTCATCAACCGTGACACTGAGGTTGTAACGCGGCGCGTTTTGCACGGCAGCAACGGCCGTCTGCGCGCGGCCTCGACGTGCAGAGGAAAAGAGCGTAAGCAACAACAGGCCGCAGATGATCCAGCGCGAACGCATGGCGCTTGCGCTCAGCGTCCCCCGACGTCGTCGTGCTGGTGGTAGTTGGGATAAGGCGGCACCGCCGGGGTCGGCACGGGATGCTCCTTCAGCTGCTCAAGCACGATAGAAACGGCGCGCTCCAGCTGCAAGTCGTGACCGGCCGCTACGTCCTTCGGCAGTTCTTCCACCTCCACATCAGGCGGGATGCCATGGCCTTCCACTTCCCATTCGCCATTCAGACCGTAGATCGCATAACGAGGAGCGGTAACCCTGCCACCGTCGATCAGCACCGGATAGCCGCCGATCCCCACCAGCCCGCCCCAGGTGCGAACGCCCACCAGCGTGCCCAGGTTTGCCTTGCGAAAATACCAGGGCATCGCATCACCCCCCGAACCGGCCGATTGATTGATGATCATTGCCTTGGGGCCGAAGATCGCGCCCACCGGGTCGTGAACAGGCTCGCCGTCTCGCGCGATCGCACCGCTGAGTATTTTCTGGCCCAGCACATTCACGACGTAGTCGGCGATAAACCCGCCCTCGTTGTAGCGCTCATCGAGCACCACAGCCTGCTTATCGAGCTGGGCATAGAAATATCGGTTGAAGTTAGAGTAGCCGGCGCCCCCCGTATTCGGCATGTAGATATAGGCGACCTTGCCGCCGGAGAGCTGATCGACTTTGCGCCGGTTCGACTCGATCCAGTCGATGTTACGCAGGCCTTTCTCTGAGTCCACCGGCACTACCGTGACGTCGCGGCCGTCGCTGCCATCTGCCTTGGAACCAACACGTACGACCGTCTGCTTGCCCGCCGTGCCGTCGAAGAAGCTGTCGAGGTTGTCTGTCGCGTGCAACTCGCGGCCGTTCACGGCCAGCAGGTACTCGCCTTCGACGACGTTGATGCCCGGCAGCGTAAGCGGAGCGGTGAGCGACAGGGGTCCAGTTCTGTCCGTTATAGATCTTGGCGAATTTGTAGCGGTTGTTGTCGACGGTGTAGTCTGCGCCCAGCAAGCCGGGCTTTGGTCCGCCTTTGGGGCCCCCTGGTCCGCGTACGAACATGTGCCCGACTTCAATCTCTCCCAACATCTCGTTGGAGAGGTAGGTGAATTCCGCGCGCGAGGCAAGCCCGTCGAGGTAGGGCTGGTATTTGGCTTCAATCTTTGGTAGATCCAGTCCATGAAGATGCGGATCGTAGAAAAAATCGCGTTCGATGTGCCAGGTCTCGCGATACATCTGCTTCCACTCGAGGTGCGGATCCACCATCGCGAACATGCTGCCGTTGTTTACCGGCTTGCCCTGCGGCGCGTCTGGGGAGCCGGGCTTGAGATCCGCCGTCGGAGCCAGAAACCAGCTGTCGCCGCGCATGTAGAAGAGCTTTTCACCGTTAAAGGAGACGTCGTAACCGTCCAGCCCGCTGAGGATCTCTTCCGTCTTGCGTTTTTCCGTAGTAAAGCGCCACAGCGAACGGATCGGCGGCCCATCGCCAGACGAGGCGCGCCCCACTGGATCGCCCTCAGCCAGAAATAGCACTCCGGTTTTGCCTACAGAAAGCCCGACGTAGTTGCGGGAAGGAATGGGTAGCGAGAGGATGCGGTTGCGGATTCCAGCCAGATCGATGACGGTTGGCTTCGGTTTCTCATCCTTCTTTTTGTCAGCGTCCTTCTTCTCGTCTCCCTTCGCCGCATCTTTATCCTGGCCGGCATCTGTCTTATCGTCTTTTTTGTCAGCGTCTTTCTTGTCGTCGTCCTTCTTCTTGTTCTCGTCGTCGCTTTCCGGCGGCACGGGCGAGGCGCCGTCACGCGCCAGTACAACCACATAGGCGTTGCTATTGGTAGCGCGGTCGAGTGAAGAAAGGTCGATGCCGGCGTCAGACGGGCCGTTATTGGTAGAGATGGTGAAGTAGAGATATTTGCCGTTGGGGTCGAAGACCAGATGTGCGGCGTTGCTCATGCCATCTGTGATCTGCGTGGCTGTGTGCGTGGCGAGCGAGTAGAAGAAGACCGCGTGCAACTGGTTTTCCAGATCGCGCGTGTACGCGATCCACTGCGAGTCCGGTGACCACGAGATCTCGGTGGAAGGTCCAAAACCACCGCGCAGGCCGGTGTCGATTTTCACCGGCTTGCCCCCGGCTGCGTCGACGTACCACAGCCGCAGGTGCTTGTCAGAGAAGGCGATGTGCTTGGAGTCAGGCGACCAGCGGGGACTGTAGAAGAATGAGGGGTCGGGGCCGAGATCGATCACCTTGGGCGGCTGCAGGCCGTCCTGGTCGCGAATATAAAGTTGGTACTCGCCCGAGGCGTCGCTGAAGTAGGCGATGGACTTGCCGTCCGGCGACCAGGAGGGGTCCCGTTCGGCAGTGCCCGGCGTCTTGGTCAGATTGCGGATATCGCCCTTCTCGCCAGGCAGGGTAAAGATGTCGCCGTGCGCCTCCGCCACCACCCGCACGCCGGTTGGCGAGACCGCGACATTTTCTACCTCCTTCGCGGGAATCGCCGTTAGGCGCGGAGTCAGCGCGGGCAGGTCTCCCTGGATTGTGATGGGCACAGCGTGTTCCTGGTGTGTGGCCAGATCGTAGAGGTGCAGCGAGCCAAACTGTTCGTAGACCAGCGCTCCCGGGCCGGCGCTCACCGTTTTTAAGTCGTAACCGTGATTGTCGACCACCTGCTGCACCTGTTTGGTGTTGATGTCATAGCTGAAGAGCGAGACAGGGCCATTGCGGTCGGAGAGGAAGTAAACCGTGTTGCCCGCCCATACCGGGCTCGAATCGTTCGAGTTCTCGCGCGGAATCTTCACCAGGTCAAGGGTCTTCAGGTTCACCAGCCACACAGGTGTGGTTTGGCCGCCGCGGTAGTGTTTCCAGGCGCTTTGCCATTGCGCTACCGGCACGTAGGCCAGCGTATTCCCATCCGCGGAGTAAGTGCCCGTAGTCGCACTGGGCAGCGGGAGAACAGTAGGCGATCCGGTGCCATCGGCATGGGTGCGATACAGCCGGGGAAAGTCTGAGTAGCTCGAGTGCCCCGAGGAGAAGAGAACATCCTTACCATCCGGGGTCCAGCCCACGGCCTGGTTGCCGGTCGGCTCCCAGGTAAGGCGCTGCGGAACTCCTCCCTCTGCGCTCACCACGTATACGTCGTTGAGACCGCCTTGGGTGGTCGAGTAGACGATCCGGCTGCCATCGGGAGAAAAATAGGGGCCTTCCGTGACCGCATTGATAGAAGTGAGCCGCCTCGCTTCACCGCCCTGGCGGGAAACCGTCCAAATATCGTCTGCGTAGAGAAACGCGATCCTGTCTGCGCTGAGCGAGGGATTGCGCAGAAGCAACGGCGGAGCGGCCTGGGCAAAACCGCAGAGAATGAAACAGGCCAGAACGATCAGGGCCAACGAGTAGCGAAGCGAGAGATTTCTTTGACCCATGTGAAGCTTCCCCGAGTTATAAAAGTCGCGGGAGCTGTCAGGCCGCGAACCACAGTCCAGTCGTGGTGCGATCGCCGCTACAGTTGCTCATTGAAAGCTACCCGCAGGATTGGCATAACGATACCATGGCCCATGCGGGTAGCTCGTCTCGTCTATCGGCCGGAGTGGTCGTGCGAGCTCGCTTCGGCGCCGGCAAGCGCGAGCGTTGACGTGGGTTCGGGTGGGTGTTGGGCTAAGTCGTCCAGGGCCTCCTTGCATTTCGAGGAGAAGCTCCTCGGCCATATCACGCGTAAATCCGTGGCGCACGAGGATGCGCTGGATGACGAGATCTTCACGATTTGGAGGCATGGAATAGGCAGGAACCAGCCAGCCGCGTTCTCGCAACAGATCGGCGTAATCATAGAGGGTGAAGCTCGAGGATGCGGGGTCTTTCAATTCCCAGCACAGGCCGGGAATCCCCCCGTCGCCGTTGTAAATGATCTTGAAGGGCCCGAAGTCACCGATCTTTTCGGCGAGATAGCGGCCTAGCTCATAACAACCGTTTTGAATTTCGCGGTAGCCGTCTTTGCCCAGACGCAGAAAATTGTAGTACTGGCAAATGACTTCGCCGCCCGGGCGCGAGAAGTTGAGCGCAAAGGTGGGCATGTTGCCGCCGAGGTAGTTCACCTCAAAGATCAGTTCCTGGGGAAGGTCTTGCTTTTCGCGCCACAGAGCCCAGCCGACGCCCAGTGGGGCGAGCCCGAATTTATGGCCGGAGGCGTTGATGGATTTTACCCGCGGCAGGCGGAAGTCCCAGAGTAGGTCTGGCTGTATGAAGGGGGCGAGGAAGGCGCCGCTGGCTCCGTCGACGTGGATGGGGATGTCGAGCCCGGTCTCGGCTTGCAACTTATCGAGTGCGATGCTGATCTCGTGCACCGGCTCGAATTGCAGGGTGAACGTCACTCCGAGGGTGACGACTACCCCGATGGTGTTTTCGTCACAGCGTTTGATCACTTCTTCCGGAGTCAGCAGAAGGCGTTCGCCTTCCATGGGGACCTCGCGGATTTCGACGTCGAAGTAGCGGCAGAACTTGTGCCAGCAGACCTGGACCGGCCCCATGATGAGGTTCGGAGCTTCGGTGGATTTTCCTTTCGCGCGTTGACGCTTGCGCCATTTCCACTTGAGAGCCAGGCCGCCGAGCATGGCTGCTTCGCTGGAGCCGGTGGTGGAACAGCCGATGGTGCTCGCGGCCTCAGGGGAATTCCACAGATCCGCCAGCATGTGCACGCAGCGCTCTTCGATGGCTGCGGTCTGCGGGTATTCATCCTTGTCGATCATGTTCTTGTCGGCGGACTCATCCATTAGGTGCATGACTTCGGGTTCGATCCAGGTGGTGCAGAAGGTGGCGAGGTTCTGTCCGGAGTTGCCGTCGAGGATGAGCTGGTTGTGGATGGTCTGGTAGGCGGTTTGCGGGTCCTGCTTGGTTTCAGGGAACTCGTAGGTCTGGGTCTGGTCGTTCAGGACTTCGGACTCGAGTTGGCTGGTTGGGCCGGCTTTTAGTTCTTCAGTGTTGTGCAGGGCCATGGGCTCTCCTCTTTGTATGCATCGGAAGTGTAGAGGCTGGGGGGCAAACCAGGAAAGAAAAGATGGTGAATCGGAGGGCGCTGGAGCGCAGACAATCGGTGTCCGCTACCCGAGCGGGGGTACAGTGTTCTCCAGCCCGTGGGTGCTTAGGGTCTCGGACTAACCTTTTTTGGATGTTTTTCGTCACAACTCCTACAAAACCGTCATCCTGAGAGCCTGTGACTTTATAGATCTTTGGTGTGAAACCCTCGACCTCAAACAAAATCGTCATCCTGAGAGCCTGTGACTTTATAGGTCTTTCGTGTGAAACCCTCGACCTCAAACAAAATCGTCATCCTGAGAGCCTGTGACTTTATAGGTCTTTCGTGTGAAACCCTCGACCTCAAACAAAATCGTCATCCTGAGCGAAGCGCCTCAGGGATTATTCGCGGGACACAGCGCTTGTAGCGCGGAGTCGAAGGACCCCGGCGGTGCTCATCTTACCCAATGCTGCTCGGAGCTTTTCAACCACCGAAGCCCGCACAGGGCGAACTGCCACGGCCTTCCCCGAGGCCGAGAACCAAGAACTCGCTAGCATCTTGTTATGTTCGGCGGACATATTACATTCTCGACAGCACGCTTTGCATTGGCGTCACCAAGAGCCTGTGGCTGGGTGTCAAGTGCGTACCAGTGCAGATAGTGTTCTCAGGGCTTCTGTGGTCGAAAAGCTCCGAGCAGCACTGGGTAAGATGAGCACCGCTGGGGTTCCTTCGGCTACGCTCAGGACAGGCTCTTCGACTCCGCGCTACAGGCGCTGTGTCACGCGAATCCCTGAGGCGCTTCGCTCAGGATGACGATTTTGTTTGAGGACGAGGGTTTCAAACGAAAGATCTATAAAGTCACAGGTTCTGAGCGGAGCGCTTCACCGATTTGTCGCGTTACGCAAGGTTTGTAGCGCGGAGTCGAAGGAACCCCGGCGGTCTTCATCTTACCGATGCTGCTCGGGGCTTTCGACCCATCGAAGCCCGAGAACAGGATCTGCTGCGATAGGCACGTTGGCGAACCTGGGGCGTCCGTCCCGTTTCTATTGGGCTCTGCTATAGGACAGATTCCCTGCGGAGCTAGGTTCTGCTAGCTCCTCCTCTATTCCGCTCGCAGCGTCTCCACGGGATCGATCTTGGCGATACGGAGTGCCGGCAGGAGGCTCGCTACCACTGCGATCGCCACCAGCAGTAAAGGGACGCTCACTAGAGTCACACGGTCGTAAGCGCTAACACCATAGATCTCGCTCTGTAACGCCCGCAGGGCAAAGAATGACAGCGCAAGGCCGGCCAAGACGCCGCCGCCCACCGGGATTGCTCCGGCAGAGCCGACTGCTAAGATAGCTCGCCGCAATGTGCAGCCCAGCGCAATGCGAATGCCGATTTCTCGTGTTCGCTGTACCACTAGATTGGAGACCAGGGCATAGATGCCGATCGAGGAAAGCAGAAGCGCCAACCCAGCCAGAACGCCCAGCAACGTCACCTCGATATGCTGCACCTGCAATCGCTGGTTCAGCAGGTCCCGCATCGAGTAAAAGCCGGAGAAGGGCAGGTCCGGATCGGCTTCGGATAACGCTCGCTGCATGGCGTCCGTCAACCCGGATACTGGACCCCGTGTGCGGACGATCCACGAAGGTTGGAACCACAGGTTCCCGGCTGCTACGATCGATGCCGGTGTCTGGGCAGCCGGCAGATAGATCACCGGTTCGGTCGCCAGCGGCGCGTCTCCATACATACTCGGCTTCTTTTGCACGTCCGCGACCACGCCGACGATGGTGGATTTGATTAGGCCGCCGTAGATTTGGAAATGACGCCCAACTGCGTTGCGGTCGTTATAGAAGTGGCGCGCGAACTCTGTGTTGACAATGGCCACCGGCAGCGAAGTGGAAGTATCGCCAGATACGAAACCTCGTCCCATCAGGAGGGGAATCCGCAGCGTGGAAAAATATCCCGGCGTGACGTAGGTAAGGTTTGAGCTGATGCCTTTGCCTGCCTGTGGGCCGTCCACAATGGTCAGCGAATAATTCAGCCCGCGTTCGTAGGGAACGCTCAGGCCGGCTGCGGCATCCTCCACCCCGGGAATCCTTCGTATGGAGGTCAGACTCTTGTCCAGCAGGTTCGCGAACGCGATGGGATCGTTATAGTGCCCCGCGTTCAGAGACGCTTTAGCGGTCATTACATTGGTCGCGTCGAAACCAGGTGGCAGCGTTTCCAGATGCACCAGCGTGCGCACCAGCAGACCGGCGCCTGCTAATAGCACCACCGTCAGCGCGACTTCTGCGCCAATCAGCCACTGCCGAATCCGCCCGGACCGACTGGCCACGGCGCGCGTGCCGGCCGCCAGCGTCTGCCGCAGGTCCAACCTGCGCGTTTCCAATGCCGGCATAGCGCCGAATAATAAGCTGGTCAGCAGCGTGGCAGCGGCGGTAAATATCAGCACCCGGCTATCCAGACCAAAGCCACCAATGGGAACCATTTCATCGGGCAGCAACTTTCTTGCTATGCCAATCAAGGTGAACGCCAGTCCCAGCCCGGCAGCTCCTCCAATCGCTGCGAGCAACAGGTTTTCTATCCACAGTTGCCACAGGACGCGTGCGCGCGAAGCTCCCAGCGCCATGCGTGTCGCGACTTCGAGATTGCGCTGGGCGATCCGCACCAGCGAAAGCCCCGCCAGGTTGCCGCAGGCGATCAGCAGAATAAAGCCAACGGCAAGCATCAAGGCTTCTACCTTTGGCCGCATGTCGACGCCCAGGTAACGTCTGCATCGGCACTGCATAGAACCAGGCCTTGTCTTGGCGCTCGACGTAGCCGGGCTTGGGCAGGTGGCTGAGCTGGGCCGAGAGCTGTTCCCAGGTCGCTCCCGGCTTCAGCCGCATCACAATCCCGCAGTTGTCTCCGCCGCACTCGCCGGTAGTTGCCGGCCGCAGAGGAGTGAAGAGATCCGCAGCGCCCGGAATGATCGCTTTGCTGGGAAGCACCCCGACGACAGTGTAAGGCTCGCCCTTCAGATGGACGGTTTCCCCGATGATTCCAGAGTCGGCATGGAAGGCAGATTGCCACAAGGCGTAGCTGAGCACCACTGCTTGCGGGCCATCCGGATGGTCTTCTGCCTCGGTGAAGGTGCGGCCGAGATACAGTGGAATCCCGAGCACCTCGAAGTAGCGCGCCGAAATGCGGCCCTCATGCACGTAGCGGACAGCATTGCCTGCAGAAGCGCCGGCCTGCAGGTTCACGCCTCCTGAACCGCCCCAGGAAGCAACCGTCACTGCGTTCACATTGGACTTCAACAGCTCCCAGGTTGCGCCGTCCTGGCTGTCCTCCTCATGCGACACGTACTGTCCGTTGCGCGGGCTGCTGCCTTCGATGTGCGTCATCAGAACGCCGATACGTTCCGGGTGCGGATAGGGCAGGGTGCGCAGCAGAAAGCCATCCAGCAAGCTGAAGACCGCGGAGTTCACGCCGATCGCGAGAGTCAGCGTCAGGATCACGGCGCAGGTAAAGCCCATGGACTTCTGCAACTGGCGCGTGGCGTACCGCAGATCCTGCGACCAGGTCTTCCATCAGTTTCGTGCCGCGTGCCTCACGGCATTGTTGTGTGACTTGTTCCGTTCCGCCGAGTGCAAGTTTCGCGCGCCGCATGGCCAGGTCTGGAGTAGGCTCGGTTTGACTATATTTTTCTGCTTCGCGATCCAGGTGATACTGCAGTTCCTCTTCCAATTCGCGGTCTACCGCTTTTGCGACGGAAGAGGGCACGAAGCCGATAGAGCAGGTCGCTCAACATACTAGCTACCCTCAGCTACATCGAGGACGAGGCCAATAGCGGCTGCCAGTTTGCGCCACGCTAATGTCTCCGCTTCCAATTGCTTCTTGCCCTGGCGGGTCAGCTCGTAATACTTGGCGCGTCGATTGTTTTCACTCGTCGCCCAATGAGCCTTGATCCATCCGCGTCGCTCCAGTCGGTGCAAAGCCGGATAGAGGGAGCCCTGTTGCACCTGCAAAGCTTCGCGCGAGATCTGCTGCAAACGTTCCGAGATGGCCCAACCGTGCAGAGATTCCAGCGCCAGTGCTTTCAGGATGAGGAGATCGAGTGTGCCCTGGGGCAATTCCAGCCGTTCGTCAGCCATGTGTGGTCTACCCTTCTACTTCTACACAAATAATAGATCGCACTGGTGTCGAAGTGCAAGGGGAGAGTCACTGCCACACCAGTGCGCGGGTAAAGCCGAAAAGAATATGAGTGGCAATTTGCACACAACCTCAAGTCACGGCAAGCAGACAGTTTTTCGTGAGGAGGGCATCTATGTGCCGCTCGAATGTCCCTTTCTCTTAACGGCTGTCCAGCCTCACTCAACCTTTCACCATTAAGCAGGAACACGCCTTTGGAGGGGGCTTCGTAGAGGCAACTTGCTTTTCTGGCTCAACGTCTAACTGAGACCGAGGAGAAACTATGTCCCACTGGAAAGCTCTTTCTTTTTCGGCTCTCTCAGCTGTCCTGTTAAGCTGCGCAAGCCTGGCCCCGGCCCAGGTTTCCATCAACATTGGCGTGGCGCCGGTGTGCCCCTACGGGTACTTCGACTACGCCCCATATGACTGCGCACCCTACGGCTATTACGGACCGGATTGGTTTGCGGGCGGTGTGTTTATTGGAGCCGGGCCCTGGTTCCACGGCCCTCACGGCTTCTATGGCCACGTCGACAACCGCTATGATCCGCATCACGGTTATCATGGGCCCTTACCCCCACGTGGAGGACAGCCCTTCAACCACTTTCAGGCTAACGAAGCACATGATGCCCACGGCCACGTAGGCAATGCTCCCCACGATGGCGGGAATGAACATGCCCTGCCCGGATATCACGGCGGCGGTGGCGCCCCTCACGGTGGTGGCAGCGGTCACCACTAGACTGCAATTCAACTGAAACACGCAGCGACATAACACGTGGCAGCTTATGTCGCTGCAGCCGGCCGGTCTCCACTCCAGCGGAGACCGGCCGAAGCTTGGCAATACATCCAAGCAGCGTCGGCGCCTACTCCGCGGTATTCTTCGTTCTCAACCGAAGGTAACAGTGGACAGCAACGCTTTGACCCACCTGCCGGGACGTAAAAGGAGAGTTAAACTAGCGGCAGAGTTGTTCGGTCACTGGCAGCACGGGCGCTTATGAGTTTAGTTCGGTATGCGGTCTTCGCCCTCTTTCTTATCGCCAACTTATCCTGCATAAAAGTGGAAGCACAAATGACTCCGGAGAGCGGCGAACTCCTGAAGTTCATTGCTACGGAACAACAACGTGGTTCGCTGCTCACATACTCGCAGTCCTACGTCGACGATCAAAACGAGCGGGTTTCCTATAACGGCACTCTCTACGCCGGCATCCATCTCTTCGAGATAGAAGAATGCAAGGTGACAGTTCGCGTCGCCGTTCAGGATAGATATTCAGGCGCTATCGAGCACAGGAGCTTGGGGCGAGTTCATTTGGAGCAGACGGGTGAGCTGAAAGACGATGCTGTCTACGAATATCGCTTTAGCCTTAACGATCTCAGCACGGGTGCGGTCCACGCTCTTCGCGCGGTCCCTGCGCAGCTGAATATCAACACCCGCGTTCTGTGCGAGGAAGATCGCTCCTGCACTCTTCCCTGGATTCAAATCACAGAGCCGAATCACAAAATTGCCCAAACCAGAACGGTCAACGGCATCCAGGACACTGACTCGAGCGCATTCTCCATCGTGCTACCGCTGGCGTCATCCGAGTTGGCCGACCAGGCAGCGAAGCTCTTCAATGCAGCGATTCGTGCATGCTCTGGAAATGCGAGTGCTCATCAATGACTGCGAAAGGTCACTGATTCACGAAACCCTCATGCTATTCGTAATGCGCTGAGTGTGGCTACGCTGTTCCGGCGTCCGCGGTCAGGATCGATCACAAGTTCGAGCTTGGTCACAGATTCCAGTTCGACCGCATAGTCTTCGAGCTCCTGCGGGGAGCCATTTGGGCTAAAGGTCCATTGCTGGCGAACAATTTCGCGATCTGTTTCTTTCGCGGAAGAGTAGCGCAGGAGAAACTCCTGGGAGCGCTCCATGTCACGTTCGACAAAATGCACGACGATCCGCCGAATCCGTTGCGGCACGTCGAACAGGATGGTGATGGTCTGTGCTCCGGGAGTGTTAGCGCGCCAGCCCAACTCATTGAGCGTTGGGTTGGTGCTCAGAGCGTTTTCGATCGGGAAGGCCGGATCTTCTGATGTGAGCTGTACGCGAGCGATCGAGGTTAGATCAAGCCACTCGGCAGCGGTCTGCGTCTCCGCCGCATCCGCCTTTTGTCCAACGATTTCTTTTCGCATCGGCCACCTTGCTGTTGCAAGATTAGCTTAACGCGTATGGGGCTAGCAGGTCGCTATGCTCGACACCCAGGACGCGGAATCCCGGGTTCAACTCGGATGCTGTGTGAATCGCCCTGTTCGCCGTGAGCGGCTCCGACATAGAAGCGTTTGGTCCGCGGATAGGATGTGGGGTTGATGAAAGAATGGCTGCACAGTATCACACAAAAGGCTTTCATAAACTCTCCTGTTAGCTTGAGATGCAAGTTAGAAAGACGCAACACTGTTACAAAGGTACCGTCAGCCAACGGGGGTGCATGTAAGAAATGCGAGCTGCGGAGTGCTCCTGGAACCGTCTTGGGAAGAAGTCCCGAAGTGGGAATTCTAACGAAGGGCGGTCTGTGTGAGAACTGGCAACGAAACCGCAGGCCAGGGGAATCGCTGTGAGTGGTCCCACAGAATTGTCATCCCGACCGGAGCGCAGCGTAGTGGAGGGACCTGCGGTTTCGTTTCCAGTTCTCACGCAGAGGCTGAAGCCGTCCGCTGAGTTCAACGTACTTATTGAATCCGGTGAAAGGTCCTACTCCAGCGAGTCTCATCGAAGAAGTGAATGAACTCATGAAGGGTGGATTCCGCTTGCTCCGCCAGGGGAACCTCATCGACACCCGATTCGGGAGTCGCAATCGACCAGTAGACGAAGAGGGGGCGGCCTAATATGTTCTGCCGCGGTAAGAAGCCCCAGAACCGGCTGTCCATACTATTGGTGCGGTTGTCGCCCATGACGAAATAATTGCCGGAAGGTACGACCAGGTCCGGGCCCTGCATGTGAGCGGGGAGACTCGCGGACCACTCCGCCGTCACTCCCGGCTCGGCAGAGGGATTCACTGAAGGGAAGTCATCCACGTAAGGGTCGTAGTTCGCCGACGTAGGCTTGGCTGCTTGAGGCTCATCCTGGGCGACACCGTTGAGGTAGACGATGCCGTTGCGCAGATGAATGCGATCGCCGGGAATGCCGATAACCCGCTTCACGACAAATATGTGTTCGCCATTGGCTTCCTCGGTTGGCTTGTAGAAGACAACAATGTCTCCACGATGCACCTCGCGGTAGTGCAGGAAGCCCGCCCATTTTGCAGCCGGCGCCAGCGTCTCGCGCTCTACCACTACATGATCGCCGGCCAGAAGCGTGCTCGCCATCGAGGATGAGGGAATCATGAAGTTCTGAAATACAAAGGTAAGCACAAAAAGTCCTACCGCGAGGACGCTGCAGGTGGATGCGAATCCCTCAGAGGATGTCTCCCCAGATTCCTTACTCCTTAATACACCCTTGCTGCGCATGCCGGCTTGCCTCCGTTGTTTCGCAAGTTTAGCACTCAGCTTGGCCAAGCTTCTCTGGCTGCACTCGAAACAAAGTGGTAAACCAGAAGGATGCGTCTAGCATCGCGGCATTCGTTCTATCTTGTTGTCCTACTCGGTCTCGCCTGCTCCGTGGAGCCGAACACCCTTGCGCAGGGCGAGCACCGTGTTCCGACGACCGCATGGAAGGCCGGACATTTTGCGGTCGACGCCGCGGGGCTGTTAGGCCGATCGGACATTGTGCTGGGTGAGCCAAACGCTAAGCCTGCTGAAGCGATGCCGATGGGCAACGGGCGGCTGGGCATCGCGGTGTGGGCTGCGGGAGGATTCACTGCTCAACTGAACCGCGGAGATACCCTGCCGCATCGAGATTCTCCAGGTCAGCTCGTAATACCCGGCCTTGCCGCGCTTACTTCGGCCAAAGATTTCAGCGGCCGTCTCGACCTATACAACGGATCTCTGGTTGAGCACGGCGGCGGTATCACCCTCATCGCCTACGTTCAGGTATCCACCGATACATTCGTAGTCGACGTGACTGGTGCGGATCCAAATGTGGCGCAGACTGCCACGCTTCGCCTCTGGGAGCCCCGCAAGCCGAATGCCACGGCTGTCAACAGGGTGGGTATGCTCGAACAAACCTGGATCGACCACTACGGTCCTGGAGCAACCGGCGAGACATTCGGAGCCCTCGCCGCCATCACCGCGACGGGTCGCGACTGTGTCGGTCGCGGTGAGCAGTCCCCGCTCGGTAACGGTCACCTTCAAGCCCGCCGAAGACGGACATTTTCGGGTGATGGTCGCGAGTCCTCGCTACAACGGATTGAAAAGCCAACTGGCTGGTATCGACGGCGCTTTGGCGAACTCTGATCCCCAGGAACACATCGCCTGGTGGCACGCGTTCTGGCATCGCACCGGGCTCATCAAGCTCACCTCGGAGGATGGTTCCGGAGAGTACCTGGAGAACCTTCGCAACCTGTATCTCTATACCGCTGCGGCCGAGAGCGGCGGCAGATTTCCTGGTTCGCAGGCCGGTATCGCCGACCTTTTCTCCGCGGTGCAGGATCTTCACCGCTGGGATCCAGCTGCCTTCTGGCACTGGAATCTTCGCATGCAGGTCGCCGCGAATATCGATGCCGGTATTTCAGAAATGAACGCGCCGTACTTCCGCCTGTATCGCGAGAATCTCGCCAATATCAAGGACTGGACATTGCATCACATGGCGGGCCGTCCGGGTATCTGCGTGCCGGAGACGATGCGCTTCAACGGACCTGGTGTTGAGTACGAGCCCGAGTGGAATCCCTCTGAAGCCGCGATCATCGGCCTGAACTGCGATGCCGCCTCGCACCCGTATTACAACGCGCGCACCCTATCCACGGCTGCTGAAGTTTCGCTTTGGATCTGGCGGCAATATCTGGCGACCGGCGATCGCGCCTTTCTAGCATCGAACTACCCCGTCATGGTCGCGAGCGCGCAATTCCTGCTCGCGTATGAAACGCGCGGCGCGGATGGCAAAATGCATACTCACCCGTCGAATGCACACGAACAAGAGTGGGACACCATCGACCCGACCACGGATCTGTCGGCTCGCTCAGCACTCTTTCCCGTCGTCGCCGAGGCAGCGAAACTGCTGCACACCGATGGCCAGCTGGCGCAGCAACTGGAAGCGGAGCTAAAGCAGATTCCTCCTCTTCCCCAAGCCGAGAAATCCAGCGCCGGCGGAAAGCAAACGGTCATCGCCGAGTCATATGATCCAGCGGCGATTGCACATAACGAGGAAAACATCGGCCTAGAGCCGGTGTGGCCCTACAACCTGATTGGCGACAACTCGCCCATGCTGGCGCTGGCGAAATCCACCTATGCCACCCGCCCCTACCCGGTTCACCAGGACTGGAGCTTTGATCCCGTGCAGGCTGCGCGGCTCGGCCTCGGCAGATGAAGTGCGATCGACGTTGATCGCACTGACCGAGAGATACCAAAACTACATAAACGGCTTCGCCAATTGGGGTGGCCCCGAAGGAGAGTTCTACGTCGAGCAGGAAGGCGTCGTAGCGCTGGCGCTCGCGGAGGCCCTGGTGCAGGACTATGACGGCTTGATCCGCATCGCGCCGGCAACGCCATCCCAATGGGATTTTGAGGGCAGCGTTTGGGTGCGCGATCGCACCCGGGTCGATGTGCAGGTGCGGGCAGGTGTCCCCACTACGGTCGGCATCGAAGCCGGCGCAACGTCGACTTTGCACATCCGCAATCCATGGCCGACTCAACCGGTGGAAGCTATGGATGGGCGGGGAAAGGTCGTCCTTAAGAGCGCAGAACCCATCCTGGAGCTGCCAGTCCGCAAGGGTGAGGCGTACTTGCTTGTACGATCCGACGCGGCAGGGGCGCCTTTGCCATTCGCACCCATCACGGGCACGCCTTCACAGCAGTTGAAGAGACTGGGTCGGGTGCAACTCGGAAAATAGATTATCTCTTTGAGGATAAGCCTACAATTGAATATGGGAGATTGCCACTGATGCCTCCAAGCAGCAAGAACTCGTTTGAGAAGTATGCAGGAGCGCTCCCGGCCTTTCTTTCCCAAGAAGAAATTTCTACATGGCTACGCGGGCTGCGTGATGAAGACACAGACAGCGTGCCGGACACAGCAGAGGAGACCGCGAAAAAGCGGGCGTTGATTCCCTCGGATCTGTCATAAAAAAACTTGATGGTCAACGAATCCGCACGAAGAACCGGTTACTGACCCGCTTGGTTCCTGATAGGTAGAAACTTCAGGTACGGGCTGCCCATAGATATGCAGCTTACCCGGTTAAGCGCACCAATTGCTCAGCCTCGATCCTGGTTCCCAGGATCGAGACCTTAGGAATCTGGCCGCGCGCCATCGCCACTTCATCGCAGCGGTAGAGCCGGGGGCAATTCTGGCAGTCCTTATAAATCTTGTCGGGCAGAGCTGCTCGATCCTCCACCACGCGAAAGCCGTGGCGGAAGAAGAAATCGGGGATGCGGGTAAAGAGACAGACACAGCCCACGCCGTGATCTTCGGCTTCATCAAGCAATGATTGCAGCAGCATGCCGCCGGTGCCTTTGCTCTTAGCTTCCGGACGAACCACGATCGAGCGCACCTCCGCCAGATGTGGGCCGTAGAGATGCAGTGCGCCGCAGCCCTGAAAGATACCTTGGGCCGACTCCGCGACGGTGAAGTCGCGCACGTTCTCGCAGATCTCCGCGAAGGCTCGCCGCAGTAGAGTGCCATCCTGCGAAAGGCTGTTCACTAGTTCGTATATGTTGGACGCATCCTGAAGCCGCGCCTTACGTATTTCCATCTATCTGTCCCATGGCCGCAGAAAGTCTTGATTTCTGCGCGCCTAACGCCTCATGTACTCGCCCGACCGCAGTGCCGCCTATCACGTCATGGCAGTTCACCGTGGCATCGAGAGTGATGCTCGAATAAAAATCGGCTTCGAACTCCGGCCCAAACTGCTTCAGCTCGTCGAGCGTCAGGCCATCGAGTTCGCAACCCCTCTCCAGACCATAACGCACCGCCAGGCCGATTTTCTCGTGCGCTTTGCGAAAGGGAACTCCCTTGTGCACGAGGTAGGTGGCGGCGGCCATCGCATTGAGAAAGCCGGTCTCGCAGGCGCTGCGCATGCGCGCCGTGTTGAAGCGCAGCGCGGCCGTAAACCTGGCCAGCAAAGCGGTCATCCGCTCCGCCGCATCCGCCGCGGAAAAAAGCGGCTCCTGGCTCTCCTGCAGGTCCTTGTTATAGGCCAGCGGAAGACCCTTGAGCAACATGGTGACCGTCTGTGCCGCGCCATTGATGCGGGCCACCTTGGCGCGCACCAGTTCCGTCAGATCCGGATTTTTCTTCTGCGGCATCGCGCTGGATCCGGTCGAAAATGCTTCCGGCAGCTCAACGAATCCGAACTCGGCCGTGGCGTACAGTGTGATCTCCTCCGCAAAGCGGCTGGCGTGCAACGCAATCAGCGTGAGCGCCTGCAAAAACTCGAGTGCGAAGTCGCGGTCGCTGGTGGCGTCCATGCTATTCGCGGTGGGCCCGGAAAAACCTAGCTCGCGCGCGGCAATCGTACGGTCCAGCTTCAGGGTCGCGCCCGCTACTGCTCCAGAACCCAGTGGACAATAATTCAGGCGACGGCTTAAATCCCCCAGGCGCGTTATATCGCGCAGCAGCATTTCCCCATACGCCTGCAGCCAATGCGCGACCAACACCGGTTCGGCGCGCTGCAGATGCGTGTAGGCCGGCATCACCGCGTCACCCGCTGCTTGCGCCTGGACGGTGAAAGCCCGCGACCAGTCTGCAAGGTGGCCGGCGATCGCAGCGCACTTTTCGCGCACGTACAGGCGCAGATCGGTCGCAATCTGCTCGTTGCGGCTGCGGCCGGTATGCAGCTTGAAACCAAGATCGCCGATGCGTCCTACCAGTTCCAGCTCCACGAAGTGGTGAATGTCTTCCGCTTGCGTGCAGCCGTAGATGTCGCTGGGCGGTCGCTGTCCATACTCGTCGCGAATCGCGTCGAGCGCGGCCACGATCTTCTCCAGTTCCTCCGTTGAGAGGATGCCCGCCGCCGCAATGGTGCGCGCGTGGGCTTTGCTGGCAGCTACTTCCTGGGGAAGCAGCTGCCAGTCAAATACCAGGGATCGTTGCCATTGTTCGAAGTCGTGATCCAGTGGCTCGCGAAAGCGGCCAGACCACATCTTCACTGGTGAGCCTCTTTCTTCTGCAGCAGCCGCGCCCGGGTACGAGCAGGCAGCCCCAGGATCTGGATGAAGCCCTTGGCGTCCTTCTGATCGTAGCTGTCGCCCATGGTGAAGGAAGACAGATCGTCAGAGTACAGCGAGAACGGCGAATGCCGCTTCGCAACACTGATGTTGCCCTTGTACAGCGAGAGGCTGACGGAACCCGTTACGTGCTTCTGGGTGTTGTCGACAAAGGCGTCCAGGGCTTCGCGCAGCGGGGTGAACCAAAGACCAAAGTAGACCAGCTCGGCATACTTCAGCGCCACCTGCTGCTTGTAGTGCATCACTTCGCGGTCCAGGGTCAATGCTTCGAGCTCGCGATGTGCGGTCGTAATCAGTGTGCCGCCCGGCGTCTCGTAGAGACCACGGCTCTTGATGCCGACGAAGCGGTTCTCCACCAGGTCGATGCGGCCGATGGCATTGCGCGCGCCAATCTCATTCAGCAGTTCCACGATCTGCACTGGTTCCAATTGCATTCCGTCCACTGAGACGGGCTTGCCCTCGACGAAACCAATCTCTACCACTTCTTCGCGGTCGGGTGCTTCCTGCGGCGAGCGGGTCATTACCCAGGTGGTCGGCAAAGGTGCATTGCCTGCATTCTCGAGTTCGCCACCCTCGTGGCTTATGTGCCACAGGTTGCGGTCGCGGGAGTGAATCTTCTCCCGGCTGGCTGCGACCGGGATACCATGCGCTTCGGCATAGTCGAGGCAGTCCTCGCGCGACTTCAGCGTCCATTCACGCCAGGGAGCGATGACCTTCAGATCCGGCGCCAGCGCCTGGTAGGCGTGCTCGAAACGGACCTGGTCGTTGCCTTTGCCGGTGCAGCCGTGGGCCACTGCTTCGGCGCCTTCCTGGAGCGCTACTTCCACCTGGTGCTTGGCAATAACCGGCCGTGCAATCGAAGTGCCCAGCAGGTACTTGTGCTCATAGATGGCGCCGGCGCGTACGGTGGGATAGACGTACTCGCGCACGAACTCGTCGCGCAGATCGAGCACGACAGCCTTCTTGGCGCCCGTGGCATAGGCTTTTGCTACCACGGCGTCCAGGTCTTCTCCCTGGCCTACATCGGCAATCATGGCGATTACATCCATACCGTAGTTCTCGTTGAGCCAAGGAATAATGATCGAGGTGTCGAGACCACCTGAGTAAGCAAGAACAACTTTTTTTGACATGCGAAACTCCTTACGAAATATGAGAGACCAGGCTCGCGGCCGCGAATGTTGGCTGTTGGTTAATTTGTCGCCGTGTTGCGGACGCCGGCCAGGCCGCCGCCCAGCAGCAGAACCATCAAGGCCTTCTGAGCGTGCAGGCGATTCTCCGCTTGCTCAAAGACCACGGATTGCGGGCCGTCGAGCACTGCATCCGTAACTTCGGCATTGCGATGCGCCGGCAGGCAGTGCATGAACACTGCATGGGGCGCGGCGTGGGCCATCAATGCCTCGTTTACCTGGTAAGGCTTGAAGATGGGAGCCCTCTTGGTCACTTCATGCTCAAAACCCATGCTGGTGCAAACGTCGGTGTACACCGCATCGGCGCCGCGTACCGCACCTACTACATCCTGGGTCAACGTGAGCGTTGCCCCGGACTCCTCGCCGATCTTGCGCGCTTGGGCAGTGACGTCTTGTTTCGGCGCGTACGCCTTGGGCGTGGCCACAGTGCAGTCCGCGCCCAGCAGGGCCGCGGTCAGCATCAGTGAGTGGCAAACATTGTTGCCGTCACCCACGTAGGTGAACTTCACCCCGCGCGCCGTGCCAAAGCGTTCTTCGATGGTCATGAAGTCGGCCAGCGCCTGGCAGGGATGCTCCAGGTCACTGAGCGCGTTGATCACCGGAACCCTGGAGTACTCGGCCATCTCGGTGATGGTTTCGTGAGCATAGGTGCGGAGCACGATCAGGCTCACCCAGCGCTCGACGTTGCGAGCGATATCGGCCAGCGATTCGCGCTCGCCGAGCGGCGATTGCGTCTGGTCCACGAACATCGCCGAACCGCCCAGGGTATTCATCCCGGCTTCAAAGGTCAGCCGTGTGCGCAGGGAGGCCTTCTCAAAAAACATCACCATCTGCCGCGCGTCGAGAGAGTAGCGATAATCGCCCGGGGTCGCCTTGATGGCATGCGCGAGTTCCATGATGGCGGCGATTTCCCGCTGTGAAAGATCGGCAATGGAGCACAGATCGCGCCCTGCGAGCGTCACGGAAGCTTGAGCCAGCATGCTGCTCTCCTGATGTACTGCCTTTTCTTCGACGAGTAAAGTTTTGCTAGCCATTCCGTGGCCCCCCTGTGTTTTGATGCGCCGCCGCCATACTGGGCGCTCCCGCACCTTCTTCGCTCAAAATTTCGTTCAATGCGGAGATCGCCATATCCACGTGCTCCCGCCCCATGATGTAAGGCGGTAGAAAACGCAGCACGGTCTCGCTGGTGCGGTTGATCAAGATGTGGCGCTCAAGCATCTTCGCCACCACCCGCTTGGCCAGGTCGGCGGAGTTCAGGTCCATGGCCAGCATCAGCCCCATGCCCCGCACATCGACCACGCTCTCGTGCCTGGCCGCGACGTCATGCAACTGGTGCTTGAAGTACGCGCCGGTCTTGGCGATGTTGCCCAGCAAATCTTCCTGCTCGATGGTGTCAATGACGGCGATGGCCACCGCGCAAGCCAGCGGACCGCCGCCGAAGGTGGTTCCATGCAGGCCGGGGTGGATGCCGTGTGACGCTTCCTCACTGCACAGCATGGCTCCCAGAGGGAGGCCGCCGGCCAGTGGCTTGGCCAGCGTGGTCACATCCGGCTGAATACCAAACTGCTGATAGGCAAACCACTTGCCCGTACGTCCCAGGCCGGATTGAATCTCATCCGCGATCAGCAAAGCGCCCGTCGACTTGGTAAGCTCGCGTGCGGCAGCGAAGAACTCCTGCGACACAGGACGGATCCCGCCTTCGCCCTGGATGGGTTCGATCAATATGGCGCAGACCTCGTTCGAGAAACTGGCGCGCAGGTGATCCACATCGTTGAAGCGAACAAAGTCCACTCCCGGCACCAACGGCTGGAAGGGCTCGCGATACTTATCCTTATGGGTGGTGGATACGGCGCCCATGGTCCGCCCGTGGAAGCTGTTTTCGAGCGCCAGGAACCTGGTACCCATGGCCTTGCCTTCGCTTCGCTTCAGCGCGGAGTAGGCGCGCGCCAGCTTCAACGCTGCTTCCCACGCCTCGGTCCCGCTGTTGCAGAAGAAGGCGCGGTCGAGGCCGCTCCTCTCCGTCAGACGCAGCGCCAGCTCCGCCTGCCCTTCGTGGAAGTACAGGTTCGAGATATGCACCAGCTTGCGGCTCTGCCGCTCGATGGCATTGGTCACCGCAGGGTGTCCATAGCCCAATGCGTTGACGCCGATTCCGCTGAGCAGATCGAGATACCGCTCTCCGTGGTCATCGATCAGGTACATGCCTGAACCGTCGACAAAGAGAATCGGATTGCGCTCATACGTGGGGAGCAGCAGCTTAGCCTCCGCCGCCTGTATTGCTTCGAGCTTCATGCCACCATCACCTCAGTCCCTTGAAGTACCCGCGTCGAACACAGGTCGGGTAATACTGCTGCCGCATCCGCCGGCAGAATGCGCACTCTCTTCACCCCAGCCAACAGCGCCTCGCGGCAGGCATTCAACTTGGGCAACATGCCGCCGCTGATGACTTCCTCGCGCGTCAGGCCGGCTATCTGATCCACGCTCAGCCAGCGCATCACCTCGCCGTTGGCTCCGCGCACGCCGGGCACGTCGGTCAGAAAGACCAGCGCATCGGCCTTGCAGGCGACAGCGCAGGCGGAGGCCATTTCGTCGGCATTGATGTTGTAGTACTCGCCGTCAAAGCCCAGGGCCAGGCTCGAGATCACCGGCACCGCGCCCATCTTCCAGATGGCGTCGAGCCAGCGCGTATCCGAGGCCACGATCTCGCCCACAAACCCCAGATCCGGGGTGGTGCGTTTTTTCCGGGCGCGAAAGATGAGCCCATCACCCCCAGAAAGCCCGACGCCCGCCTGGCCGTGGCCGCCGAGCGCGGCTACCAGCTCCTTGTTCACGCGGCCGCCCAACACCATCAACGCGGCATCGCGGGTTTCGGCATCGGTGATACGCAGGCCGGCGATAAACTCGCTCTTCTTGCCCATCTGCTTCAGGGTGCGGGTCAACGCCGCGCCGCCGCCGTGGACCACGGCGACCTGGTTGCCGTCCTGTGCCAGCATGGCAATCGCACGCGCACAGCCGTGCAACAGGTCCTGATCTTCCAGGGCCGAACCACCGAGTTTGACCACGAATTTCATGCCAGCCCCTCCGCTTCGTCCCATCCGCACATCAGGTTCATGTTCTCTACCGCCTGTCCGGCCGCTCCCTTGAGCAGATTGTCCAAACAAGAAACAACCACACATCGCCGCCCGTCTTTTGCCAGCTTGAAACCGATGTCGCAGTAGTTGGTATGCACCGAATACTGTATCTGCGGCAGTTTTGTACTCACGCGCACCATGGGGCTCGACGCGTAGAACTCACGGAAGCACGCTTCCACCTCGGCCGTTTCCTTCTTTTCCCGGAAGGTCACGTAGGTGGTGGAGAGAATCCCCCGCGGAATCGGCAACAGGTGCGGTGTGAAAATAATCTGCGATTCCTCCAGGCCCAACTGCTCCAGCATTTCTCCCATGTGGCGATGGCCAAAGACTGCATAGGCGGAGAGATTGTCCGCGGCATACATGAAGTGGGTGGTGGCGCTGGGCGCTTTGCCCGCGCCAGAGACGCCCGACTTCGAATCGCAGATGATCCCCCGGTCGAGGTCCACCCAGCCCGCGGCCACCAGCGGCTTCAACGCCAGAATGATCGAGGTGGCGTAGCATCCGGGGTTGGCTACCAGTTGCGCCTTGCGGATGCACGCCCGATGCAGCTCCGGCAAACCATAGACGCTCCCGGTCTGTACCCGCTCGGCCACAACCGTATCGGCATCATGGAAGCTATAGATGGCACGATTTTCCGGCTCCCGCAGGCGCCACGCTCCACTCAAATCCACTACGCGCAATCCGTGCTCCAGTGCTTCCGGCACCCAGCTACGCGATTGCTCATGCGGTGTGGCCAGAAAAAGCAATTCGACCCCGCGGTTCCTGCAGCAGTTCCCAGGAGAAAGGTTCAACCAGCAACCCAAAGCTGCCGTTGTTATCGGCTAGCTGGGGATGTATCTCCGTCAAGCGGACCGCTTCCGCGTCGCGGCCAACGAAGACCGGCGGCCGCCCTTTCAGGGCAGGGTGGTGCAGCAGCAGACGGGCCAACTCCAGGCCGGCGTAGCCGCTGACTCCAGCAACCGCGGTTTGTATTGATTTCTTGTCCATCATCCGATCATGATTTCCAGGCGTTCCCGCAACTGGGTCGCCCGCTTCTGGTCAGGACAAATGATCAGCACCGTATCGTCTCCGGCGATGGTCCCGACCACCTCCGGCCAGTCTTCGCCATCGATCGCCAGTGCGACCGGTTGCGCACTCCCGCCGGTAGTGATCAGCACCAGCTGGTTGAGCGCCTGTTTCACCCTCAGTCCGAAGCTGTTCAGCATTTCGCTGATCCCGGGCAGGGAGTCGTCTTCGTCCAACGCTGCGCCGTTCGGCACCGCATACCCGTTCGGTCCCTTGTAGAGATGCAGCTCGTGTATATCGCGCGAGAGTGTGGCCTGAGTCACTTCGAAACCGCGTTTGACCAGCCGGCGCCGTAGCTCATCCTGGCTGCCGATAGGCGCGCCGGCGACGAGTTCACGAATTGCACTGTGCCGATCCTGCTTCATTATGCGTTCCTTCTTGTTGCAGCCCGATGACAGCTGTCCATCCTGGGCTGTCTTTTGCTGCAAAGTCAGAGCGCGGCCGAAGGCCGCGCTCGGTGTGCATAAAAATACATCCACATGTATAAATATACAGAGTCCCTTTGTCAACGAATGGATGCCTTTTTTTAAAGGAAAAGTCACGTGGACGTTACGGCTCTTTGGGCGGTGTGGTGGATGAGTACGACCTGCAGTGCTGGAAAGCGTACCTCGGCGGCTAAAGCCGTCGCCGGTAGGCGACATCTATGGCACGGCTAAACCCGTGCCCTTCGTACAGGCGAGTTTCCGAAACTTACAGTTCTGAAAAGCGTACTTCAACGGCTACAGCGGTTAACCGTCGTTGAAAACTCCGCCGTTGCCCCTTGTGGTGCGAAAGAAAATTTAATTGCCAGGTGCTTGTCACAGAAACGGGGATTATAGTTACGTATGGGTTTCTCTGCCTCAAAGACGCTGGAGCTTGGCTGTACCCCTACCCTGTTGGATCCTCGCTTTGACCACGACTCCTGCGGAGTCGGTTTCGTGGCTACGCTGCGCAATGTTCCCACGCATGAAATTCTGACCCAAGCCCTCACCGCGCTGGCTCGTCTGGCGCATCGCGGAGCCATTGCTGCTGACGGCAAAAGCAGCGATGGAGTGGGCATCATGACCGCGATCCCGCGGGAGTTTCTACTCTCGTCCACTGGGGTTTCGCTCGATGCCGAGCTGCCGCTGGCGGTGGGCGTAGTCTTTTTTCCCAGTGAATCGAGTGCCGGCCAGCAAGCCCTGGAGCAAGCGCTGGCTGCGCAAAAGCTGCAAGTGCTTGCGTGGCGAGTGGTGCCCACCTGCGAAGACGTTCTGGGCGAGATCGCGCTCTCCAGCATTCCCGTGATTCGCCAGGTGTTAGTAACGGCCAGCGATTCCGCTCATTTTGAGCGCCGCCTCTACCTGGCGCGCAAGCAATTCGAGCGCGAAGCGAAAGCTGCCGGCTATGTCTGCTCGCTCTCGTCTTATTCGATGGTCTACAAGGCCATGTGTGCCGGGCGCTTGCTGTCTGAGTTTTACCCCGACTTGGCGGATTCGCGTTACGTGACCCCCTTCGCCATCTTCCACCAGAGGTATGCCACGAACGTCGCCCCCTCGTGGGATCGGGCGCAGCCCCTCCGGACCCTGGCTCACAATGGAGAGATCAATACCGTTTGGGGCAACCGGGGCCGGATGGACGCCCGGGCGGCTACTATTCCCGCGGAATGTCACCCCATCCTGACTGCAGATGGATCGGACTCGACCAGCCTCGACGAGGTGGTGGAATTGCTGGCGCGCAATGGACGCAGCGTTGCCGAAGCCGTGAGAATGCTGCTGCCTCCCGCCGGCCGGCAGAAGGATTCGGCATTTCTTCGCTATCACGCCGATTGCGTTGAGCCCTGGGATGGCCCTGCGGCGTTGGCCTTTGCCGACGGCCACTTGGTGGGCGTCGCCCTGGACCGCAATGGCCTTCGCCCCTGCCGTTTTTTCCTGACCGAAGATGCGCTGGTGGTCGCTGGATCGGAAGCCGGGCTGGTGGATCTTGATCCGGAGCGGATCATCCATAGCGGCCGCCTCGGCCCGGGCGAAATGCTGGTGGCCGACCTGGGCGCACACCAACTCTTCGAAGACGACCAATTGTTGAAGGAATTCGACCGTTTCACCACCTACGGCGCGCTGGTGGAGGACACTCCGCTGGAACCCGCCGCCTTCACTCCGCCGCTGGAGGATCTGACCCAGCTGCAGCAGGCATTCGGCTACACCCGGGAAGATGTCCGCATGGTGCTGGCCCCCATGGCCAGCGACGGCAAGGACGCAGTTTGGTCGATGGGCGACGATACGCCGCTGGCGCCGTTGGCCCATGCGCCGCGGCCGGTATATGCCTTCTTCCGCCAGCGCTTTGCCCAGGTGACCAATCCGGCCATCGATCCGGTGCGCGAGTCCATTGTCGTGCAGTTGCACACCCGTCTCGGCCCCTGGCCGCACCTGCTGAATACCACTGCGCGCATTCCCGGCCTCTCGCTGGAGTCGCCTTTCCTCTCCCTCGGCCAGATGCATGCACTGCGCAATCGCGAGCATGCCTTGGCCGACGAGATGCCGCTGGCGGTTCTGGACTGCGTGTTTGCACCCACGTGCAACCTGCGCCGGGCCATCGACGATCTATGCGCGCGCGCCATCGAACTGGTTCGGGGCGGGGCCGCCATCTTGCTGCTCAGCGATCGCACCATCACCCAACCGGGCGGACGGGCCGAGCTTCTTCCCATCCCGATGGCCCTGGCGACGGGAGCGGTGCATCATGCCCTGGTGCATGCCGGGGTTCGTACCTTTGCCGGCCTGGCGGTAGAGGCAGGCGACTGCCGTGACCTGCACCATGCCGCGGTCCTCTTCGGCTACGGAGCCGGCGCGGTCTGCCCCTGGCTGGCCCTGGAGACGGCGCGCAATCTCGATCCGGAAAAGGGCGAAGTCAACATGCTGCACGCCTTCGACCTCGGCCTGGCGAAGATTATGTCGAAGATGGGCATTTCCGTCGTCGACAGCTATCGCAGCGCCCATCTGTTCGACATCCTTGGCCTCGACCACGAGGTGGTGGAGCGTTGTTTTGAAGGAACGCCGTCGCCTATCTCCGGCATCGGCTTTGCCGAGCTGGAAGTCGCGGTGCGCGATCGCTGGGCCGCAGCTCAGGAAGAGGACAGCCAACCCGCGCTGGTGAATGCTGTGAATCAGGATTCGCAGCCGCCGACGGCTACGGCGCAGGCGCCGGTTGCGCAGCGGGAAGCCAAAGTCCTGCCTGACTATGGATGGGTTCGTTTCCGCAAAGACGATCGCGCCGAGCCGCACAGCTGGCAGCCGCAGACGGTAAAGGCTCTCCAGATCGTGACCGGAAGCGCTCGCGGTGCGGGCGGGGCGGCACTTTCGCCTGCTCAAGCCTGGACGGCCTTCAGTACCCAGGCGACCGAGAACAAGCCCACGGTGCTGCGTGATCTATTGGAGATTCGTCCTGCCGCGGCGCCGCTGGCGCTGGACCAGGTGGAGTCCTCCCCCACCATCGTGCGCCGCTTCATCGCGTCCGCCATGTCGCTGGGCTCGCTTAGCCCGGAGGCGCACCAGACCATCACCGAGGCCATGAACCAGCTCGGCGCCCGCTCCAATACTGGAGAAGGTGGAGAAGATCCGACCCACTATCCGGCCTATCCCGGAGCTCCCGCGATCCTTAATAACAAGGTGAAGCAGGTGGCGTCCGCGCGCTTTGGAGTCACCACCGAATATCTCGCCCACGCCGAGGAGATCGAGATCAAGATCTCCCAGGGCTCCAAGCCGGGCGAAGGCGGCCAGCTGCCCAGCCACAAGGTGACCGAGTTGATTGCGCGGCTGCGCCATGCACAACCGGGGGTCGCGCTCATCAGCCCTCCGCCGCATCACGACATTTATTCCATTGAAGATCTGGCCCAGCTGATCTTTGACCTCAAGCGCGTGAATCCGCGCGCGGCTATCGGGGTCAAGCTGGTCTCGGAGTGTGGGGTAGGCACGGTAGCTGCCGGGGTGGCGAAGGCCTACGCGGACTATATCGTCATTGCGGGTCACGCCGGGCGGTACCGGCGCGTCGCCCCTCTCCAGCATCAAGTATGCCGGCAACCCCTGGGAAATTGGGCTGGCTGAAGCGCAGCAAGTGCTGATGCAGAACGGTCTGCGGGGGCGGGTGCGGCTGCGTTGCGACGGCGGGCTGCGGACCGGCCGCGATGTGCTCATCGCATCGCTGCTCGGAGCCGATGAATTCGCCTTTGGCACCGCCGTACTGGTAGCTCTGGGCTGCGACATGGCTCGGCAGTGCCACCTCAATACTTGCCCTACTGGCATTGCCACGCAAAGGCCCGACCTGCGGGCGAAGTTCCGCGGCAAGCCGGCCAATGTTGTGCGCTTTTTCGAAGAGCTAACGCGCGACATTCAGATGCTGTTGGCCTCGCTCGGCCTGCCCTCGCTCGAGGCAGCTACCGGACGCATCGATCTGCTGGAGCAGGTGAGCGCTGCCGGTGGACTCGACCTGAGTGCGTTGCTGGCCCCGGCTGGTGAGGGGCCGGTACGGTGGCAAGGCCAGCGCAATCGGCGTCCCACCGACCATGCCGCCATTGATAACGCCTGGGTGCAGCCGGCACTGGCCGCTCGCGCGGCCAATCAGCCCTTTTCGGTCGAGGCCACCATCGCCAACAAGCATCGGACCCTCGGTGCACGACTGGCTGGGGAACTGGTCTGGCATGGGCTGCATGAGGCAGAGTCGCCGCTTAGCTTTAAATTGACCGGCGTTGCCGGCCAATCCTTCGGAGCCTTCGCCGTTCCCGGCATGCAGCTGGTGCTGGAGGGCATGGCTAACGATTTCGTGGGCAAGGGGTTGTGCGGAGGGGAACTGATTCTTCGCGGGCAAGGGCGCGCGGCGCGGCAAAGCGAGCTGCACGTCATCCTCGGGAATGTCGCTCTCTACGGGGCTACCAGCGGCTCGCTCTTCGCCGCCGGCCGGGCGGGCGAGCGCTTTGCCGTGCGCAACTCAGGAGCGCTGGCGGTGATTGAAGGTGTCGGCGATCACGGCTGCGAATACATGACTGGGGGACTGGTGGCGGTGCTCGGCTCCACGGGGCAGAATTTTGGCGCGGGGATGACGGGCGGACTGGCCTGGGTTTTCGATGAAGACGGCACGTTTGTCTCTCAGACTCGTTACCACACCAGCTTTCTTGCTCCGGAGCCTCTCGATCAGCTCGACCCGACTGCGGGCGAGGAGCTGCGTGAGCTTATCCAGCTGCACGCGGAAAAGACCGCCAGCACGCGGGCGCACTGGATCTTGTCGGATTGGTCCAACCTTTCCTCTCGTTTCGTGCGCCTTACGCCTTTACCTCAGGCGTAGGCGCACGACACGGGACAGAAGATCCCTGCCGTATTGTGGCGGGGGTTTACTTCAGTCTCCGGTAGAGAAAACACAGCAGGTCCCTCCACTACGCTTCGCTCCGGTCGGGATGACAATTCTGTTGGACCATTGACAGTCATTTGTCTGAGTGGTTTTGAGGCCATTTCCCTCAACAGAATTGTCATCCCGACCGGAGCGGAGCGTAGTGGAGGGACCTGCTGTGTCCCTTCTTCCAAGCGAATGCCCACCGCCGCTTCATCATCATTTCTGTGAGCGCGGGGTACAATGAACCCCGTTCATGTTCAATCTTGAAACGTTAGTGGATGTTTTCGCGCTGATTGCTGCCAGCAAGCGGGAACGCGCGATTTTGTGGCAGGACGCCGCAGGCAACTGGCACCCCATGTCGAGCAAAGAACTCATGGCTCGCGTGTATGCCATTGCTCAAGCGTTCACCTCGTGGGGCATGGTCAAGGGGGACCGCATCGCGCTGCTGGCGGAAAATCGCTGGGAGTGGCCGGTGGTGGACTTCGCCACACTGGCGCTGGGCGCGGCGGACGTACCCATCTATCCCACACTCACCGCCGAACAGATCGCCAGCCTGCTGATCGATTCAGGCGCTCGCATTGCCGTGGTATCGACCAAGGCCCAGTACGACAAGATCGCCTCCATCCGCAGCCGGACGCAGCTTGAACACATCGTCGTCATGGACGATATCGACGACCAGGAGAGTACACCGCTCTCCTCTTTGCTCAAAAATGCCGATGCTGCCGCAGCTGGGGTGGACATGGATCGCTGGCTGCGCAGTTGCGCGGTCAAGCCTGAGGATCTGGCCACCCTCATCTATACTTCGGGCACTACCGGCGAGCCCAAGGGGGTGATGCTTACCCATGGCAACATCGCCTCGAACCTGAACTACTCTACCCGCGCGTTTTCCTGGAGTTCCAACTCCTCCTGCATCTCTTTCCTACCCCTTTCCCACATTACGGCTCGCCATCTCGACTACGCTCTCTTCTGCTACGGGGCGACCATTGCCTATTGTGGACACTTCGACCGTCTGCCGGGGGCCCTTACCACTATTCAACCGACAGTCTTTGTCGCCGTGCCCCGGGTGTACGAAAAGATTCGTGACGAGGTCCAGCGCCGTGCCGGCAGCAAGCCAGCCACCAAGAAGATTCTTGCCTGGGCTCTCGCTACCGGGCGCCGCCACCGGGAGCAGATTCTCAAGGGACAAACTCCCTCGTCGCTGAGCTGGCGCCTGGCCGATCGATTGGTCTTCAAGAAGGTCAAGCAGGCGTTTGGAGGCAAGGTTCGCGACTTTCTCGCCGGAGGAGCACCGCTCGGCGTAGACACCGCGGGCTGGTTCGCCGACGTCGGCATTCGCATCTTCGAAGGCTACGGCTTAACGGAAACCTCGCCGGTGTTGGCTCTGAACAACTCCCAGGATCACCGCATCGGTTCTGTGGGCAAGCCAATCGAGTCAGTGGAATGCCGCTTCGCTGACGACGGCGAACTGCTGGTGAGGGGGCCCTTTGTCTTTGCCGGCTATTGGCGCAAACCGGATGCTACCGCCCAAGTGATCGAAGCCGACGGATGGTTCCACACTGGCGATATCGCGCGCCAGGACGCGGATGGATTTCTCTACGTCACCGACCGGAAAAAGGAGCTGATCAAGACATCGGGCGGCAAAATGATCGCTCCCCAGCCGATCGAAAGTAAGTTGAATGCAAACGTGCTGGTAGCGAATGCCGTGTTGGTGGGCGATCGGCACAAATTTGTAAGCGCGCTGATTGCGCCCAACTTTCCCGCGCTTGAGAACCTCGCGCGGCAGCGGGGAATCGCCTTCTCCTCGCGCGCCGATCTGGTCGCGAATCCAGCGGTGCAAGCGGAATACCATGCTCTCGTCCGCAGCATCAATGAAGGTCTGGCGAACTTCGAGACCATCAAACGCTTCCACCTGGTTCCCGACGAGTGGTCGATGGATTCCGGTGAGCTGACACCCACGCTGAAATTGCGCAGGCGCGTGGTCGCCGACCGCTATGCCGCAGAGATCGCCGCCTTCTACCACGACGAATCTACCGCCCATCGGTAGCCTGCAGCAGCCCAGCCCGGGACGTGCTCAAGCTCTTCTATCACTAGAGGTATTTGGGGTAACTGGCTGCTCGAGTGAGATTTGTCTCGTTAGAACAGAGGGCGGTTTCCTTCTGGTGAAGTCAGCAGTATGATTCACAAGGCACTCTAGGAGAAGAAGCACAATGCGAGTTGGAATCCTCACCGGCGGAGGCGACTGCCCCGGACTGAACGCGGTGATCCGCGCCGCTGTACGTAAAGGCATCTTTCATCACAACGATGAGTTTGTCGGCTTCATTGAGGGCTGGCGGGGCGTGGTCGAAAACAAGACCATGCCGCTCACGATTGACACTGTCTCTGGAATCCTGCAACTGGGTGGCACTATCCTGCGCACCTCGCGCACCAACCCGCGCAAGATGGAGGGTGGCATCGACAAATGCCTGGCGAGCATCAAGGCCAACCAGCTGGACGCGCTGATTACCATCGGAGGCGATGACACCCAGGGCGTAGCCAATGCTTTGGTCCAGAAGGGCATCAAGGTCGTGGGCGTGCCGAAGACCATCGACAATGACTTGAGCGGAACCGACGCCTGCTTTGGCTTTGACACCGCCGTCTCCATCGCCACCGAAGCCGTTGACCGGCTGCACTCCACCGCGGAAGCACACAATCGAGTGATCGTCTGCGAGGTCATGGGACGCGACGCCGGATGGATTGCGATCACCTCTGGCATCGCTGGAGGCGCCGATGTCATTTTTGTTCCCGAAAAGCCAATCGACATTGATCAGGCAGTCAAGATTCTCAAAGAGCGCCACGAGCGTGGCAAGTTATTCTCCATCGTCGTGGTCGCGGAAGGCGCGAAGATCCCCGGTGGCGACAAACAAGCCACACTCGGCTCCAAGGTGGACGCCTTCGGGCACGCACGTCTAGCTGGAATTGGCCAAACCGTTGCCGAGTTGATTGAGGAGAAGACCGGCTATGAAACACGCTCGGTGAACCTGGGACATACCCAGCGCGGGGGAACTCCAACCGCCTATGACCGTATGCTTGCTACCCGCTACGGCTCAGCTGCAATCGATCTGGTGCACGAGGGCAAGTTTGGCCGTCTCGTCGTGCTGCGGGGTACGGAGATTACCCACATCCCGCTCGAGGATGCGATCGCGAAAACGCGCACTATAGGTGACGACTTGATTGCCCTCGCCGCCGGTTTGCAACCGGAGTTGTAGCCGATAAGGGCGGCGGGGCGGAGACGATTTCCACAGTTAACGCTGATGAATGAAGAACATATGGACGATACACAAAGTGCAGGATGAACGATCCTGTTTGTAGGGATCAGATCCGATACGATGTCCTTGGTAACCGCGCGCATGCCGCAAGTAATGCATCCCATGCGCGCGATTTCTGCTACGCTCCTACCGGAACTAAACAAATCCACTAGATACCGCGTAAAACCCGGAAGACTCGAGCAAAGCGCGATAATTTCTTGTGTTATAGGGTGAAAACGCGGTATAAGCACAACGGCGGGTATGTAGTCTCGCCCGGTCCCGCAGTTCCCAGAGGAGAGAGCTTCGATGAGAACACCACCGGCGAGGGATGAAGTTCGCGAAGTGATGGACATTCGCATGGCGTCTGACTACCTCGGCATTAGTCCCGACACACTTTACAAATATGCTTCAGACGGGTTCGTCCCCGCGTTCAAGCTGGGCAATCGCTGGCGATTTAAGCGGTCTCGTCTGGACGAATGGATGGACCAACAGTCATCGCAGGGTGCCCAGCCGCGCACGGCGGAGTTGCACCAGGATGTCCGGCAGCCCAGAAAACCGCAATCGGTCGTTCCCCGCCCCAAAAGAGCTGTCGGCGCGAGCCGATAAAGTCTTTCCACTTCGACGATGCAAGGCAACGAGGCGCGGCTTTTGTTCAAGAAAAGCCGCACCTCGTTACGCTCCCTTGCGCAGAGTAGAAGGGGAAATGCTCTATTGGAGGTGGTTTCTGAGAATGACCAGCAAAACACCGGCGGCGATAAAAAGCAGCAGCGTCAGCGTGCTGTAGGCCACTTTGAGACGAAGCTTTTCTTTGACCGTTGGACGGCCATAAGCCAGCCTGAGTTTTTCCCGGCGAAACGACATTGCAGTCTGCTGTGTGCCCAGCACCAGCATGACCAGCGCGGCCAGAAAACTAACCGGCAGATGCTCGCGACTGGAATTGTTGTAGGCGCGGTAAAAAAACTGCCCCGTCAGTATCGAAAGCCCGAGTACCGTGGATAGTTCGAAAATGAGAGCGAGCTTTAAAAAGCGCAACAACGGACGCCTCCGGGTCCCGAAGCGGTTTCACGATAGGTCTCTCCAGTGAAGATACCGCCCGGAGCCTTTCGCCGGGAAAAAGCCCCACTTCACCTGAGGCGGGTCACAGCAATCGTGAAACGCTTGAGTTCAAGCTAAGTTTAGTAAGGATCGTCCAGATGGGGCAAGTTGGATTCAAAAAAAAGCCATCCATTGGGAACGTGACCCGTTTCGGCCTTGATGGACGCTCCCAGCGAGCAGGGAAATAAGAGACAATGCAGCCATGACGGCCTCGCCGACAACCGAAGAGATGGTGGAAGGCGGGCTGCGCTCCTCCCTGCTCAGCATCGTCATCAACCTCTCCCTGGCGCTGGTTAAATGCGTAGCCGGACTGATTGGGCATTCGTTTGCCCTGCTGGCCGACGGAATCGAATCGTTCCTGGATGTCATCAGTTCGTCGGTTGTCTATTACGGACTGCGGCTGGCGATCAAGCCGCCGGACAAGGATCACCCCTACGGGCATGGCAAGGCGGACCCGATCGCGGCGGCGGTCGTAGGCGTAGCCATGATCGCGGCCGCTATCGGCATCGCCGCGGAGAGCATCGACCTGATTCGCACCCCGCACAAGCTCCCCCATGCATACACGCTTTGGGTCTTGGTCTGCGTGGTTCCGATCAAGGGTTTGCTGTCACGATATGTCGCGGGACTTGGCCAAAAAATTGAGAGCTCAGCCCTGCGAGGGGACGCCTGGCATCATCTCAGCGATGCAATTATCTCGGCGTTTGCCTTTGTCGGGATCTCGGCCGCGCTTTGGACGGGCGACCCGACGGCCGATGACTGGGCTGCTTTGTGCGCCGCTCCGGTGATCCTTTTCGGGGGCTGGCAGCAACTCCGCCGCCCGGTCGCCGAGCTGCTGGACACCGCCCCCGCCCCGGAGATTGAAGAGCATGTTCGCCGCGTGGCCGAGTCGGTGGCGGGGGTTTTTGGCGTGGAAAAGTGCTTTGTCCGTAAAGTGGGCTTCCGCTACTACGTGGATCTGCATGTGGTGGTGCAAGGCGATCTAACGGTCCGCGAGGGGCACCTCATCGCGCACGCCGTCGCCGACCAGGTGCGGGAGCAGGTGGCCAAGATCGCCGAGGTCCTGGTGCACATCGAGCCGGAAGAAGAGCTGTTGGGAGGAAGTCATCCGGGAGAGCTGATGGGCGAAGAGGTCAGGCAAGCGCCGCCGCCGTCCCATGTGCCGTGACGCACTCGGCCTTCGTTAGGGAACCGGAAGGACTCAAGAAAGGCCTATTTGGGCGTCGACGGGTAAGGGGGGAATTCGCGCTCCAGTTTTCGCGTTTCCCAGTATTTCAGCCCGACCCATCCCGCATACCCAAGTTGGACCAGGATGGTAAAGACGTAGGCGAGAATGAGATGACGATGGGCCATGAGTTCCTTCTGCTCTAAAGCATTTTTGCCAATACTATGGCCCGGTGGGACCAGTTATGAGCGGCCATTCTTTCCACCCCAAGCACGCAAAGACCGCGTGCCCGGGGGCCCCGGTTTGGCGGAATGACCGCGTCGAGTTCAGTTTCCTGGTCTAGATCATTAGCAAAAATGATCTAAAGCGTGACTTCCAGGCTGGCTTCGAGAGCGTGCAGCGCAGCGTGCTGTTCTGCGATCTGCCGGCGCCGTTCTATGCTGTACCGCCAGCCGGCAAGCAGGATCCCCCAGGCCAGCCATGCAGCCAGGTTCCACAGGACTGCGGTCCACATCGCTGGATCGAGGCTGCCATCCCCGCCAATGACCGGAGATGGATGCTGGGTACGCCACCAGGTAGTGGAGTAGTAGACGATAGGCACATCGACGTAGCCAAAGATGGCCAGTACCGCGGCCAGGGTCTGCATCTGCGGGCCGTCGGCAAACTTGCGCAGCAGCAGATAGCTGGCGTAGATGAGCCAAAGAACCAGGGTGGTGGTGAGGCGCGCATCCCAGGTCCACCAGATGCCCCACACCGGCCGGGCCCAAAGCGGGCCCTGGATCAGGACCAGGGTGCAAAAGACGATTCCCATCTCCGCTCCGGCCAGGGCGGCAGCATCGGCGGCCAGCGCCCGTTGGGGATGATTACGCCGGGAGGCGAGATAAACGATGGATGCGACAAAGCTGACGAAGAAGAAAAAGAACGCCATCATTGCCGAAGGAAAGTGGTAGTAGAAGATTCGCTGGATGTCGCCCATGGTAGCCTCGGTGGGCGCCACATACATGCCTTGGTAAAAGCCGTAGCCAAGCAGGCCAAGGGTGAGTGCAAGCCAGACCCAGCGGAAGATCTTCATCACGCGACTCCTAGTGCCGACACCAACAGTTTAGATCATTTCTGCCCCCGGTCGCGTGGATGCGAAAATGAAGATTCCGGCCGTTTGCGAAGCGGGCTGTGAGTCGTAGCTGTAAGGTGATAGAGCGATGGAGGACCAGCCATGACGTGGCTATTGCTAGCCTTAGGTTTTTTTCTAGTGATGTCGGGAATACTGGGGCAGGCGTACAGCCTTAAGACCAAACGAGGGGTTGCCCCTGAGAGCCGCATCTGGCGGGTGCTCACCAGGCTAACGCTGTTCGCTGGCGGGGTTGCTGCTGATTGCTACGGCGGTGGGGCGGATCGTTCTCCATCACGGGGGCAATCATTGATCGAGCGGACCATCGCGACTCCCGGGCCTGAGACAGATGGACGGATATCGTTAGTCGGACAAGCGTTCCGACATCTGGTGCTTCGGCTCCCTGCCCTCTAAGAAGGCGTTCTGTTGCTCCTGCAGGACGAGCGCCGCAATTTTCACCGCCAACAAATGGCCTTGCCAGATGCCGAACTGCTCCGCCATTGCATCAGCCGCCTCTTTGCTCAGTTTGCCCTTTCCAATGTGAAACTTCTGGATCGTGCCCAAAATATGAGCTTCGTCGTCGGAAAGCTGGTCCTGGCGCTGAAGAAACGCTGCTCTACTCCGTAGATAGCGCTGTACTTTTTCGATTCTGCGTAGGGCATGAAAGCTAATGCTCCCGTGGCCTGCGCCGTCTTCCACCCCGTATCCTCGAGCCCTGTGCTGCCATAGCTGATATCGAGCTTCAGGTCGTTGGCCGAAGGATCGTTCGGATTCAATTGCACTTTCCGGACGGCTGCCAGGTTTTCCGCTATCTTCTTCTGTTCGCCCGCGATCTCTCCTACTGCCTCATTGGTGCTTTGCGCATTCTTGCGAATTTCTTCCGTCATCGTCTCCCTCGCCTCGCGGGCAAGCTCACGATGCTGGTGACGTTCCACGGCAGCCTCTATACCCACCGCGATCAATAGACCGATGGTGATGGTAAAGAGGTGCAGGAAAAATTCACCCGCGTTGCCAATTGCCTTATGAGGGGGATGGACGTCAAGCATGACAAGAGTGTATCGGAGACGCTGCCGAAGCTCCGGCGATTATGGCCGCAGCCGGACCACTTCCAACTTGACCAACGAATAGATCGATCGGGCATGCATCTTGTCTTCGGGAGCCACAATCCGAAACGGCTGCTCCCGTGCCGGCAGTGCCGCACCGTCTGCCTTGTCGGCGATAATCACCTTGGCTCCGGAGAACTGCGGATCAATCTCCGGCAGCGCAAACACCACTTCGTATCCATCTTTCCCGCTCGCAACCAAATAGCTGGCCATCGGCTTGCCCGTCATCCCGCGGCCGAACTGCCATCCGGCCTTCACCAGGATGTCGTACAGCAGCACGCCCTCGTAGGTCGTGGTTGTCCCGTCGGAGGAGAGGGTAGCGGTGGCGCGCGGCATCTTCGCGAGGTCCTCCGCGGTGAGCGATAGCGGAGTCGGCACAGCTCCCTCGACTTTAAGCGCCGCCGGCGCCGCGAACTGCATCCTGAGCCGCGTATACGGTTGTGGACGTCGCTAATTGATCTCCAGAGACCAGGGCGGCAACCACCAGAAGCGGAGCTAAATAGGCCGCGACCTGCCAACGAACCTTTGCCGACGCACTCTTCATAAGCAACAATGTAAACCAAAGAAGTACAGCCCAAACATGCATGAGTATGGATTCTCGAAATCGCAGTGATTCGTGCTGTGGTAGCCGCACGGAATCGGTTCGCGCAAATTCGTCATGGGGCAAATGTTCTTTGATAGCCGGAATATTCCTGCTATTAGCTTTCGCCGCTGCAGCTGCATTGGCCAACCAGTCGGGCAGCGCGTTCCAATGGAATCTGCCTACTGGATTTCCCGCGCCTCCGGTCCCTGCCGACAATCCCATGCTGCCTGCGAAGGTCGAGTTGGGCCGCTATCTCTTTTATGACTTGCGTTTGTCTGCGAATGGCAAAGGCTCCTGCTCCACCTGCCACATGCAGCAATTCGGCTTCACCGATCAGCGACCCGTGGCCGTCGGCGTGACGGGGCAGTCTCACCCACGCCGCGTGATGCCCCTGGCCAACGTTGCATGGTTCGCGGTCTTCAACTGGGCCAACCCCACCGTCACCCAGCTCGAAGATCAATCGGTAACCCCGCTCTTCAACGACCACCCCATCGAACTCGGACTACTCCAGAAGAACGATCGATTCCTGCAGGTGATCGCTACCGATCCTACGTACCGAAAACTCTTTCCCAGAGCCTTTCCTGGCGACTCAGGCCCCTACACGTTCGTTCATGTTCGCAAGGCCCTGGCTGCTTTTGAGCGGACGCTCATCTCCGGAAACTCTCCCTACGACCACTACCGCTACCGCCATGAAGAGAATGCCATCTCCGCCTCTGCCAAGCGCGGCGAAGACCTCTTTTTCCATGCCCCGCTGAGTTGTTCCCGATGCCACGGCGGGTTCACCTTCGGTGGCGAAACCATCTATCAAACAACGGACGATGGACACGGCATTGAATTTCAAAACAACGGTCTTTATAACCTCGCGGGGAAACTCTCCTACCCCGCGGACAACCTCGGCGTTTATGAGTTCACCCACAATCCCGCCGATGTGGGTAAATTCCGCCCTCCGTCGCTGCGCAATGTAGCCGTTCGTGCGCCTTATATGCACGACGGGAGTCTCCGTAGCCTTGACGAAGTTTTCGACCACTACAGCCATGGGGGACGAATTGTCATTGAAGGTCCAAACGCGGGCGACGGCAGCAAGAATCCTAACAAGTCCACCTTCGTCTCAGGATTCACGATCACTCCTCAGCAGCGTAGTGACCTCAAAGCATTTCTGGAGTCGCTCACCGATGAAGACTTCCTGCACAATCCCCAATTCTCAAACCCCTGGCCATCGCGCCGTTAGCGCTAACTTGTTCAGCATGCTTTGACGTCAGACCTCCCGAAAAATCGTCATCCTGAGCGCCTGTGACTATATAGATCTTCCGTGTGAAAGCCTCGACTTCAAACAAAATCGTCATCCTGAGCGCCTGTGACTATATAGATCTTTCGTGTGAAACCTCGACCTTAAACAAAATCGTCATCCCTGAGAGCCTGTGACTTTATAGATCTTTCGTGTAAATCCTCGACCTTAAACAAAATCGTCATCCTGAGGACCTGTGACTATATAGATCTTTCGTGTGAAACCATCGACCTTAAACAAAATCGTCATCCTGAGGACCTGTGACTTTATAGATCTTTCGTGTGAAACCCTCGACCTCAAACAAAATCGTCATCCTGAGCGCAGCGCCTCACAGGTCTATCGCGTGGCCGGCGCCGGTAGCGCGGAGTCGAAGGACCCCGGCGGTGCCCATTTTACCCACTGCCGCGTGGAGCTTTTCAACCACTGAAGCCCGCACCGGGCGGACGCGCTGCGGCCTAGTCTAGAAGATGATTACGGTGCATGAAGAGATGGACGTGACCATCAAGCGCGTACCGCAGTCGATCCGGCTCTCGAGGTTCCGTGGTTGAAAGCCCCGAGCAGCAGTGGGTAAGATAAGCGCCGCCGGGGTCCTTCGACTCCGCGCTAGAGCACTGTGTCACGCGATAGATCTGTGAGGCGCTGCGCTCAGGATGACGATTTTGTTTGAGGTCGAGGGTTTCACACGAAAGATCTATAAAGTCACAGGTCCTTCGACTCCGCGCTACAACCGCTTGCGTCACGCGATAAATCTGTGAGGCGCTACAAGGATGACGATTTTGTTTGAGGTCAGGGGTTTCACACGAAAGATCTATAAAGTCACAGGCTCTTCGACTCCGCGCTACAACCGCTGCGTCACGCGATAAATCTGTGAGGCGCTACAAGGATGACGATTTTGTTTGAGGTCGAGGGTTTCACACGAAAGATCTATAAAGTCACAGGTCCTTCGACTCCGCGCTACAACCGCTTGCGTCACGCGATAAATCTGTGAGGCGCTACAAGGATGACGATTTTGTTTGAGGTCAGGGGTTTCACACGAAAGATCTATAAAGTCACAGGCTCTTCGACTCCGCGCTACAACCGCTGCGTCACGCGATAAATCTGTGAGGCGCTACAAGGATGACGATTTTGTTTGAGGTCGAGGGTTTCACACGAAAGATCTATAAAGTCACAGGTCCTTCGACGCCGCGCTACAACCGCTTGCGTCACGCGATAAATCTGTGAGGCGCTACAAGGATGACGATTTTGTTTGAGGTCAGGGGTTTCACACGAAAGATCTATAAAGTCACAGGCTCTTCGACTCCGCGCTACAACCGCTTGCGTCACGCGATAAATCTGTGAAGCACTACAAGGATGACGATTTTGTTTGAGGTCGGGGGTTTCACACGAAAGATCTATAAAGTCACAGGCTCTTCGACTCCGCGCTACAACCGCTGCGTCACCCAATAAATCTGTGAGGCGCTACAAGGATGACGATTTTGTTTAAGGTCGAGGATTTCACGCGAAAGATCTATAAAGTCACAGGCTCTCAGAATGACGATTTTGTGGGAGTTTGACGAAAAACGTCATAAACAAGTTGGCGCATATGGGCCAGCGGTGAGTATTTGCGTGATTACGCGAAGCGCATCCTATTGCGAGCCTTGTCCCAGCGCCAAACGGCATCAGTGCCCGTCAGATGAACGCCTCCGAGCCATCGCTTGATCCCGTTTAAATGGACGTGATCGTCTTGGAGATCGACAACGCGGCTGCCGACTTCAGTCAATGTAACGAGTCCAGCATTGCTCTCCAACCGAACGAGAGGGAAATGTGCCGATGCCAACTCTCTTAGAATTGCGAAGAAGGAGAGATCTCCCATGAAGAGGGGATCCTCCATTTTTTGAACAGCGAAGAATAGTTGCAGCGCAGGTAGCGGACCCTGTTCGCGAAGAACCAAAAGCGCTTGCTGTTCGGTACGCGACAAGCCATTTTCGACAGAAGGAAATTGCTCCAGATGACGACGTAAGGCCCTTGCAAGAAACGGGAGCGCGGAGGTGTCCTGCGCGAGGAGAAGCTCGACATCCGTTGGTACCGGTGATGTAAAAGCGTTCCATGCGGCCCTTGCCAGGGTGAATTGAGCCTCCGAGACAGGAGAACGAGTATCAGCGAGCGAGGCAAGCTGCTCTCTCGTGAGATGACCAAGTCCGACGAAGTTTTCCATCCCCGGATAGCTGCCGACGCAGATGAGGCTCAGACTGGATCTTCCCCGATATAAGCGATAGAACCGCTCGAGAAGCATGATCAGAATCAACTGATCGGAGAGACGGTGGTCCATCCAAAGGACAGTTTCATCGTAGTTGGGAATAATGTTCAGTGAATCTTCGAAAGCTCTTACACCCTGACCGGCTTCTGCGAGAGTAAGGCCGAAGCACTCGGAGTGGAATCGTGCCCGTCTGTCCCACCATTCCGCGTCGGTGAGTCCGGCTGGGGCCGGCCCCTCATACATCAGATCACCGAAAATCCGCACTTCGCCGGGCACTCCGGATGGCCTGAGTGTTCCCGCAACTGATTCTCCATCGCTGATATGAAGCATCGTTCGTGGCTTGATTGTTTGCTCCTTCAACACATCTTGCATTGCTGGTAAACCTCCTTTGCATAAGCGACAGCAAGGCTCCAGTTTATGACGCGCGTAACCAATGATCGGACGGTACTCTCCGCCAAACCCCAGCGACAAACAAAAATAAAATAACGTTACGGTGGGGAAAATCGGGTTCTTTGCGTGCATACACATATAGTTGGCATGATTGCTTTTCGATTAGTTTTTACTCAAAGGCTGGGCGGGGGATAAGGTGAGTTCACGGATTGCAAGGCTGGTGCTCGGCGCGGTCCCGCCCAGGGCGGATTTTTCCGAGGCGTGTGTCTCTGATGCCGGCACCGATGCCACGCCCGCCGGCATATCCCTTATCGGGCTACTGCGGCAGAGGTTCCTATCGGATGAGGCACTAGCAAGTGAGTTGCAAAGTGGAAATGCCGACGCTTTGACAGTCCTGTTTGAACGGCACGCCTCCAGCCTCTTCAGAATCGCGAGACGCATCCTGCGCAATGAAGCCGAAGCGGAGGATGCAGTCCAGCAAACCTTTCTCGATGTCTTTCGATCCATCCAGCAGTGGAACCCGGAAAAGGGCGGCTTTAAGACCTGGCTTTTTCTGTTCGCATACCAGAGGATCTCCAACTGCCGCCGGTCACTTGCAGCCAATCGCTTTTTTGACACTGACCCTTTTGATGAACTCTTACCTGCAGTCTTTCCGTTGACGGAACGTTCCTTGGGATATTCGCTGCCGGAGATGAGCGTCCTGGTCGAGCAGGTGTTGAGCGCACTCCAGCCTCGACAACGCAGGACCATTGAGCTTGTCTACTACGAAGGCCTTACCGCAGAAGAGGTCTCCAAGCGGACCGGGGAGAGCGTGCGCGTGGTGCGCCACAATCTGTATCGCGGCCTTGAAAAACTCAGGAAAGCTTTCTGCGCAGATGTCTCTTCGGCCGTGAAGGGAGAGTCAAGATGACGTCGAACCACAACTATTTTGAATCCCTGTGTGCGCTCGCTATCAGCCATGAGCTTACTGGACTGGAACTGGCGGAACTTCACCAGCACTCTCTCCAATGTATCTCTTGCAGGAATCGCATCCATGAGATGGCCAAGATAGATGTATGCCTCCTTCTGTCGCCCGCCTTCACCCGCCGGAATGAGCGCTTGCCAAAAGGCATGCGGGAGCGTTTCATCGCGCGAGCAATCAAGGAGGGCGTTCCGCTCAATTCGCCTTCGACAGCCGGGCTAGGCAACCTCGGCCTGGCCAGCGCCCTTTTCATTATCCTGCTGGCTACAGCGGCAGCAATCAGAACTGGGCCATTCTCGAGACCTGTTGTGGATGCCCGTCATTTCGACGGTGCGCAGGTCGCAAATCCTGTTCATGCCACAAGCCTCACGCCGACGGCCCCCCCGATGGGCCTTCTCCCGGGGAGGAGAGATCGGAGCCGCGGTGCAAGCTCAACGAACGTCCTGGTTCAGTGGCGGCTTTATCCGTCGCCGGCTTCCCGAGCCAGGAAAGCTGGAGCGTTGCCGGACCGTCCAGGCACGTTCCAAAACCGGTATGTTCCCGCCCCATTCTCCTCGCCGCGTTACACGTTGGCAACGATGTCGTCGGATGTAGGCCGACTGTCATCCTGGCCCTACATGCCGTCAACATTCAGGTTAGCCACGTCCCCCATCCCGGTAGACACCGAACACGCCTCAGCCAGCCCGCTGATCATTTCATCGGAGTTCACGTTTGCAGCTCTCGGGACAGATAGCTTTCACCCCGCGCTCCACAACGATCCCCACAGATCGCATCGAATCTTTGCGCTTGGGGAAACTCCTCTCAAGTTTCATTTTGTCGAGAATGTAACCCAGTAGACAAACGGCAAACCGATGGAGGCCGCGATGACTCGATGGAGAATATCCCTGCTGCTTTTGTGCGTTCTGTGCGTGACCAGCGTGGGCCACGCACAAGCATCTGCGGGGGAGGTCAAACCGCAGAACATCGTTACGGTCAGCTTCAACGCTGCGGTGCTTCAAACCGTCGAGGCGAAGAAGAATCTCAGTGCACTGGAGACGCGATACGCTCCTAAGCAGAAGCAGTTGCAGACCCTCAATGACGAAGTCGAAAGTCTGCGAAAGCAGTTAGCGGACACCAGCAACAATCTCAGTGACGCGGAAAGAGGGAGCCGCGCACGGTCATTGGAAAGCAAAGAGAAGGAACTTCAGCGCGAAGCCGAAGACTTCAAAACCGATTCACAAAGCGAATCCGAGCAGGTTTTTCAACGAGTAGCACAGAAGGTTTACACGTTTCTGCAAACCTTCTCGCAGCAGCATGGTTACTCGGCCGTGATCGAGCGCGGATCGGATGCTTCCCCGGTTGTTTGGTACGCGGCTAGCAACATCGATATTACGGACGAGCTCATCAAAGCTTACAATGCCCAACCGGAAGGCGCCTCTTCAGCACCGGCAAACGCGCCCGCCCGTGAGCATCTCGCCGAAATCATCGAAGCCTTTGCCCGATGGCCCCTCTCCGCACTAGAGCCATTAGAGCGAAGATCTTGTTCCCGTCCACGAAGCGAAGGAACATTCGCGTATTCCCTGGTGTCTGATAAAGGCAGGGATCTAACTCCCTGGGAAACGCCGATGACCCTGCTAGACGCACCTACCTACGACCGAACTCTTACCAGGAGGCGCCGAAATCTCTTGATAGGCGCTCTTCTTTTCTGTGTTGTCACTGGCATCGCTGTGGTTCTGTGTTGGAATCTGCCCGCGGAACATCGCGTAAACCAATTCTTCGCCGCGGTCGAAGCGCAGGACTTCTCGAAAGCGTTTGGCATCTGGAATAACGATCCCGATTGGCAAGAGCACACGGAGCGATATGCGAAGGATGGCTATTCCTACGGCCGTTTTGTCGTCGACTGGGGCAGATCCGGCGACTACGGCCGCATCACCAGCCACAAAGTCCTACACAGCATCTCCTATGGCAATAGCACCCTCTTGGCGGTGGAGATAAATGGCCGTAAAGAGGCGCTTGCACTCGCCGTAACAAGGAGCACGCATACGATGAATTTCCCACCTTTCAATCTCACGCCGATGAAGGATGACCTCGGCTGGACTGATTGGCAGGTCAGCTATCGCTAATAATTATTTAGTTCCCGCAAGGGACAAGGGCTTGGTCCAGTCCGCAGAGTTGCGCAAATCCCGGTCGCGCACACCAATCAGGTAGAGCAGGCTATCCAAGCCTAGAAACGATACAGCGTGGCTGGCGGTTTGTCGTACCAGCGGCTTGGCCCGGAAAGCGATACCCATGCCGGCGATTCCAAGCATGGGGAGATCGTTGGCGCCATCCCCGACCGCGACGACCTGGTCGAGCGAGATATTTTCCTGCCCGGCAATCTGCCGCAACAACTCGGCCTTGCGTGCGCCGTCGACGATCGGCGTCCGCACCTCTCCGCTCACCACTCCATCCACGATGTCCAGATCGTTGGCAAAGACATAGTCGATCCCCAAACGCCTCTGCAGATGCTGAGCGAAAAAGTTGAACCCTCCCGAGAGGATCGCCGTCTTGTAGCCCAGCATCTTGAGCGTGCCGATCAACTGCTCGGCCCCTTCCACCAAGGGGATGGTATCCAGCAGTTCGCGAACCCTTATCTCTTTGAGCCCGCGGAGCAGCGCCACCCGGCGACGGAAGCTCTCCTGGAATTCGATTTCTCCGCGCATGGCAGATTCGGTGACCTTTACCACCTCGTCGGCTACACCAGCTAATTTTGCCAGCTCGTCAATGACCTCACCTTCAATCAGCGTGGAATCCATATCGAAGGCAAAGAGCCGACGGTTGCGGCGGAAGATGCTCTCTCGCTGGAAGGCGATGTCGATTTTCAGATCATGAGCTGTGGCAAGAAAGGCCGCGCGCATCGACGTCTCGGAAGAGGAATTCCCGTTCACCGTGAACTCGACACAGGCATTCGCGTCGGGAGTGTGCACTGCGAGCGACAAACGTCCGGAGAGCCGCTCAATGCGGTCCACGTTCAAACCGTGGTCCGCAATGATAGCGCTTACCCGTGCGAGATGGTCCGCGGTAATCGCGCGGCCAAGAATGGTGACGATAAATTGATCCCTGCCCTGCGACGAGATCCAGTCATCCAGGTCTGCCTTCGCGATAGGCGTGAAATCAACACGCAGTTGCAGTTCTTTCGACTTTGCCTTCAAGGTATCTTGCAAGCCGCGAAAGCTCTCGCCTCTCGGTATCTCGACCAGCAGGCCAAGAGAGAGAGTCTCATGGACGACAGCCTGTCCGATATCCAGCACGCAGGCGTCATACCTGGCCAAGATTGCAGTTAGCTCTGTAGTAAGACCCGGCCGGTCACGGCCGGAGAAGTGAATCAGGATGGTCTCGTTCATCGATACGTTCTAGCCTAACAGGCGACTGAAACACACCGATCGCATGGCCTGACAGGGAACTCGGAGGCGATTGAGGCTGATGAACTTAGCCAACCTGTTTCGTCTTGTCAGAAATCGCTCGGCTGCCCGTCCCCCAAAGGTTTGACGCCGACGACGATCGGGCGGCCAGCATACAACTACGATTGACCGTGCTGTCACCCAAGAACTATGGCACAACTCGCTGGAATCGCTATGCTTACCAACAAGCAGCGATTCTCTGAGAAGACTTTTCATCGATTCTTTCGGGGGAGGGATTCGATGAAAGGGAACGACGGGAATCGCTGCTGACATATAGAACTGCTGATCGGCTGGAGGCATTGAAATGGTGGCGCCCAAGACGGAAGAAACACTGCACATTTACATCAGACGGCACTTCGAGAGAGTCTCCAAAGGCACGGCACGGCAATTTGCCGAACAGAGAGAAGTTACTAAAGTTAGCGTTGTTGTTCCAGATGCGCGGCCCACTGACGCCTAGATCCAAGACGCTGCTACCGTCCGGTTGTGACACCGCCTGCGGCCTGGAATCAGGGCCCGGGCGACGGCAAGACCCGCAAAGCGATTCTCCTTATACCCAACGATAGAACGTATCGCAGCCCGGAATGACCCGGGATCGGTCGTCATCATAGACCGAGGCAGTCGCATCGAAGACCGCTTTGCCCTGGTTCGTTACCCTGCAAATCTCCAGTCCAAGAATGCCAGGGCCTTCGCCCGCCATGCCGGCGAGGGACACTGATGCGTTAAGCCCGTGCTGCGCTGGCGCCACGACCACGTGGAGAGACGATTAGATACAATTGGCGCAGATTCCTTACATGAAAACAGGCATGAAGGATAGGCATGCGGTCGCCGTTCTCGGAACGGCTGCGACGATAAGATAAATAGGCAAGTCCTACGGTTCGTCGCAATCTCAGGTTGGAGGTTATTTTGCATCGGGTGAAAATTGTCCTTTTTACGTTACTGGGGCTTGGTGCGGCTGCCTTAGTAGCACAGCAGCCTTCGGTTTCCGCTCCGGTCCAGCAACCCGGTGCCAATCAAGCAACTCCTCCAGCCCCGGCCCAGACGCCCGGCGCCCCTCCTGTTCGAGTTCCCCCTCCTTCGGCCTATCCGCACCGGGCGCCAGCCGATCCTGCCGTTGTCCAGCGCGGCCGCCAGATCTTTAGCGCGAATTGTAGTTTTTGTCACGGGTCCGACGCGCGCGGTGGCGAAGGCGGTCCTAATCTGATCCGCAGTGAGTTGGTGTTGAACGATAACAATGGGGAACTGATCACGCCGGTGGTGCAGAACGGGCGGCCAGACAAGGGCATGCCAAAGTTTGATCTTTCGACAGAAGAGATTGCCAGCATCGCCGCCTTTATTCACAGCGCGCCGGTTGGTGGCCGGGCCGCAACCACCGGCACGGTGGATCCGTTGGTGGGCGACGCGAAGGCCGGCGAAGCCTACTTCAATGGAGCTGGAAAATGCGCCACCTGCCATTCCGTGTCGGGAGACCTCGCTGGAATCGGCGCCAAGTACACTGACATAAGGGCCCTGCAAGGGACGATGCTGTCGGGGGAGCCCATGGGGCAGTTTTCCGCGGTTCCCTGGAAAACAGTGACTGTCACCCTCCGTAGCGGGCAAACCGTGGAGGGTAAGTTGTATCAGATTGATGATTTCATCGTTTCACTCATAGATGCCGATGGCAATTATCACAGTTACCCTCGCCAGGGTGATTATCCAAAGGTGGTCATTAAAAATCCATTGCAACCGCACCTGGATATGCTTCGCACCTTGAAGGACGATGACATCCATAATCTGACTGCCTACCTGGTGACGCTGAAATGAAGAAGACAAGAACTCTCCTGGTTGTGATTTCCCTGGTTTCCATGGCTGGCATCGCGCCGGCCCAGGGGCTCGATCCAGCGACGCTGACCAAGCCGGCGACGGATTCCTGGCCGACTTATTCCGGAGACTATTCCGGCCGCCGTTTTAGTCCCCTGACGCAGATCAATCAGGCGAATGTGAAGAACCTGGGGCTTGCATGGGTGAGCCATTTGACTCCCGGAATGAGCGCCACCGGACGGTTTTCCAGACCCGGGCCCGGAAACCCGCCGACGATCGTCGGCGGTGAAATTGATGAGGCAGTTCCGGTACGCGGCGCCGGCCACATCTCTGGCGGGGTCCTCCAAGTGAATGGGATCCTTTATGTAACTGTGCCTGACAATGTCTGGGCGGTCGACGCTCGCAATGGAGAAGTGCTGTGGCACTACTACTGGAAGACCAAGGGCGGAACCCACATTGGGAACCGCGGCGTGGGCATGTATAAGGACTGGCTTTACTTCGAGACGCCTGACGATTACCTGGTTTCGCTCGACGCCAAAACCGGCAAGGAGCGTTGGCACAAGGTCATCTCCGACTTCAATGAGCAATACTTCTCCACCATGGCGCCGATTGTCATCGGCAACCACTTGATTGTCGGTACGGGCGATGATTTGGATGCTCCAGGCTTCCTGCAATCCTTTGATCCGGAAACAGGCGAGCTGCAATGGAAGTTTTATACCGAACCGGAGAAGATGGGTGATCCTGGCTCTGAGACATGGCCGAATCTGGACTCGATGCGTCATGGCGGCGCGGGCCCGTGGGTTCCAGGAAGCTATGATCCCGAGCTGCACCTCTATTATTTTGGAACAGCCAACCCGACCCCTGCTTTCTCAGGTGTGACGCGTGAAGGAGACAACCTTTATACGTCCTGCATCGTAGCTTTGAATGTGGATACAGGAAAGCTCGCGTGGTATTACCAGCCCTCGCCGCATGACACGCACGATTGGGATGCGGGCCAGACGCCCATCCTCGTCGATGGGGAATTCAACGGGAAACCGCGCAAGCTGTTGCTCAATGCCAGCCGGAACGGCTACTTCTTTGTTCTCGACCGCGTGACCGGCGAGCATTTGCTCACTGCGCCCTTTGCGGACTCGCTGAATTGGACGACCGGACTCGATAAGACAGGCCATCCTGTCCGGAATCCGGAAAAGGACGCATCGCCTGGCGGGGCGCTAGTGTCGCCTGACTCCGACGGCATCGTGAACTGGCAACCGCCTACCTATGATCCGCAAACCGGGCTCTTCTATGTCGCCACCGACGAGAACTATTCGGTTTTCTACCGAACCGAACCGAACGTGAGGGCTTTGCAGGGCCTTAATGGCATTCAAGAGCAGTCAGTGGGATCGATGGGGAAATTTATAACAGCGATCGATTACAAGACGGGCAAGATCGCCTGGCGGCATCAGCAGGTTTCGGCCGGAGAGGGATCAGGCAATACGGGCCTGACGACGACCGCGGGGAAGTTGCTCTTCGGCGGCGATGGCAACGGCAACCTGGTCGCTTACGACCCGGCGAACGGAAAGCCGCTGTGGCATACGCACCTCGGCCAGGTATCGAATGCAGTGGAAACCTACATGCTTGACGGCCGCCAGTATGTCCTGGCTGCCTCGGGCGATTCTCTTTATGCTTTCGCGCTGAACTTCTAAGTGTCTCTTCTCTGGCAGAACAGAGCATTTACCGGCAGGTGGCGGCCAAGGCACGGTCGAGCGCTATTTCTTCAAGTGGACCAAGGTCATGCTTATGGGCCATCGCATATTTGCCGACCGCCTGGGCGACTTCAGTAGGACAGGTTGCGCTCGCACGGACGGCCGCGGTGTCCTTCAATTCTGCAATCAGTGCGGTTTGCAACTGGTCCAGCTGCGGCCGGATCGTCACCACCAGATTGATGGGTGCGTGGGCGGGCACCGTACCAGAACGATGCCAGTCTGCTAACAATGCGTACTGCACAACCTTGTTCGCCTCGATTTGAGCGCGGAAGAAGCCTTCCACCGATGCCGGTTCCAGGCCTATCGCTGCGCCATCCTTCACCGCGCTTGCTATGACCTTCGATTCGCGGGGCGCATCCTCGACCGGTGTTCCTGTATCCCATTTCGCCAGCGCTACTTCCTTGGCGATGAGTAGGCGGCGCGCCGACGTCTCCACCAGTCCCTGAAGCGGGTCTTGGGCGTTCTGAGAAAGCGCCGTTCCAGTGACCGGGACCGCCGAAGCAAAAATAATCGCGAGTGTCCATCTGTTCCTGAGCATGATTCCATGGGACCAGATGAACCAGCCGGGCGGCAAATCTGCCGCGGCAATTTCGGTCCTGCAGCTCACTGCATTGACAGAGCAGGCACCATTTCCGCCTGTCTCCGGTCTTCCAAATGAACGGTGCAATGTTCCGGTAGACTTAAGGCAGTCACCGACACGTCCGGAAGCCTTGATAAATATTGATAAATAAACTGGTTCTCTCCAACCTAGCCCACCGCCCGGTGCGCACGATCTTAAGCGTCCTTGCGATCGCCGTAGAAGTCACGATGATCCTTACCCTTGTCGGCGTCAGCTATGGAACGCTGGACGGGACGGCGCGGCGTGCTCGTGGAGTCGGTGCGGATATCATGATCCGCCCTCCCGGATCCTCCATCATTGGGCTCAGCACGGCGCCCATCAGCGATTCCCTTGTCCGTGTTCTTGCCCAACTGCCTCACGTTGCACTAGCGACGGGAACGGCTATCCAACCGTTGTCGGGTTTCGATTCGATCACCGGATTGGACCTCGATGCGTTTTCGAAGATGAGTGGCGGCTTCAACTATCTGCAAGGCGGACCCTTCAAGACCGACCAGGACATGCTTGTCGACGAGTACTACGCCAAGGAGAAAAAGCTCCATGTCGGGGACAAAGTGCAGCTCATCAATCACGAATGGACCATCGCTGGAATATTCGAGTCCGGCAAGCTGGCCCGCATCTGCGTGCGTCTTCCGGTTCTTCAGGAACTCATGGGCAACTCCCACCGTCTGAGCCAGATCTACGTCAAGGCGGACAGTGAAGCGAATGTCCAGCAAGTGCTGCAGGAGTTGCGCGCCAAGTTGCCTGGTTATCCCATCTACACCATGGAAGAGTTCACATCCCTGCTATCGATTAACAGCGTCGGCATGCTGCGTAGCTTTATTGGCGTGGTGATTGGCGTGGCAGTCACGGTAGGTTTCATTGTCGTGTTCATGGCTATGTATACCGCGGTTCTTGAGCGAACTCGTGAGATCGGCATCCTTAAGGCTGTGGGAGCCTCCTCCGGATTTATTTTGAGCCTGCTGGTCCGGGAGACGCTCTTGCTCTCGTTGATAGGAGCGTTCGTTGGTATTTTGCTGACCTATGTGACACAGTGGCTGATGCGATACGCAGTACCGGCCAGTCTCACCCAGGAGACTGTTTATAGCTGGTGGCCGATCGCCGGCGCCATCGCTGTCGGTGGCGCACTGCTCGGGGTCATCGTTCCCGCAGTGCGAGCGGTCAAACAGGATGCGACGGAGGCTCTCTCCTATGAGTGAACAGCCCATCATCAAGGTGCAGGATCTTTATAAGACGTATAGGGCTGGAGACGTCGACGTGCACGCGCTGCAGGGAGCGAATTTGCAGGTGGAAAAGGGCGAGTTTGTTTCCGTCGTAGGCGCTTCAGGATCTGGCAAATCGACCCTGTTTAACGTTTTGGGTGCGCTTACGTCGCCAACATCCGGCACCGTGAGCATCGGGGGAAGCAACCTGGAAAGCTTGTCTGGCCCGCAGCGAGCCGCACTTCGGAAAAAAACGGTGGGCTTTGTCTTTCAAAAGTACAACCTGCTACCCACGCTCACTGCGGAAGATAACATCCGCATCGTCCAGTACATCGGTGGGCGAGGAATGAACTTCAGCCCGGCGTTTCTTGAGATCCTCAATATTTTAGGGATTGCCGATCGGATGAAACACAAACCTCGTGCCTTGTCGGGCGGCCAGCAACAGCGGGTAGCCATCGCGCGAGCCCTGGTCAATGAGCCCTCCATTCTCCTGGCTGACGAACCCACCGGCAACCTCGACAGCCAGAATTCGACTGCAGTTCTGGAACTCCTGAGGAGGCTGAATCGAGATCTTGGCCAGACGATTCTCATGATCACTCACGATCAGGAAGCCGCCGCCTATGGCGGACGAACGATACGCATGCGGGATGGCCAAATCGTCGATTGAGGATGGCCGGCGGCCCGGAAGTATGATGGGTCGAGGAGTTGAGCTGTGGCCACACGTCCACCCAAGGTTCACACTCAATTCGGCCGAGCCGCGGTCCAGATCTTTGCCGCCAACGATCGCATGAACCAGCTTCTTATCGAGCGTCTTGACCCTACCGTCTGGAGAGCCAAGCCGCCGGGCAAAGTCCGCACCATCGCGGCGATCTTCACCCACATGCACAATATGCGCTCCAAGTGGATCAGGCTTACTGCCCCGCACCTGAAGCTTCCGGCACCGCTCAATCGCGTGCACTGCACACCGCAGCAGGCGCGGGCGGGATTGGCTGAGAGCGCGACCCGCTGCGCGGAGATGCTTGCTGAGGCTCTGGGCGGTGGTGAGGGCCGTGTAGAGAAGTTTCACCGGGACGGCTGGGCGAAGCCTTGGCCGGTTGGCCCGGAGATGCTGTGCTACATGGTTGCTCACGAAGCTCATCATCGCGGCCAAGTGTGTATGCTCGCGCATCAGCTGGGGTTCCCGTTGCCCAACGAGGTAATGGCCGGGATCTGGAATTGGGAAAAACTATGGAAAGAGTGCGGGTCGTCTGCCGGCCCCGGATATGACTCTTAGCCATAGTTCAGGGGCGCCTAGGACGTGCGTACGGGTAAGGAATGGGCCAGCGGGCGTCAGAGAGATCTCCGCAAGCCCGCTGAACCCAGGACGGCTATCTCGCGTACCGGTGGGCAATGACCCGAGGGAGCTTCCCGAGTTGGCTCTCCATGCCCATCACGGCTCGCTGTGTCCACTCCTCGCTATGCATTGGATCGAGGGTTAGGATCATGCGTACGTTATCGCCTTCTGCGAAGAACTCCACCTTGTTGCCGACGTCGTATGGCTCAACGCCAGGAATAAAGTCGGTCCTGTGAGTGTAGGCGATGCTTTTCTCTGGAACGATCGCGGTGTAGGTCAGCTTCGCCTCGGTTGTCAAAGGCATGCCTGCCCCCTTCATGAATTGAACCTGGGCCGCTTCGACAGCGGTCATGGCATACCGCATCTCCCCACCGGGGCGCAGATCCAGCTCGTGAACCTCTACCGAAAATCCGTCGGGACCCCACCACGATTCGATTCCTTGCTCGGTCGTCCATAGTTCCCAGGCAGCCTCGATCGATGTCGCGTACGTGCGCTCGATGACAACTTTGCCGTCACGCCGATTATTCGCTTTTTGATTCATGAAGTTCTCTCCTCGATAATTTGCTTTTTTGAAGAACGATCGTTTTTTCCTCACGTTTGCGTGTGAGGGCTTCTCCAAACTTCTTTAGACGACCCTCCCAAAGTTGCCGATACTGGCTCAACCAGTTATCAAGATCCTTGAAAGGTTCAGGGCAAAGCGAGTAGAACCGCTTTTGCCCTTCAGGGCGTACACGCACGAACCCGGTCTCCTGCAGGATGCGAAGATGCCGTGATACGCCGGACTGGTCGATATCGACACTGCCAACGATGTCGTTGACCGAATGCTCGCCATCCCGGAGCACCTCAATGATGTGGAGTCGGGTTGGATCTGCCAGGGCTTGGAGCATCGATGTATGCACAATGATGTATATGTATATAAATGCATATATTCTGTCAAGGCTAATCCACAAATTTGCAGGAGAGTCGCAGCAGTAGCGCTGATCAACTCGGCATTTCTTTACATAGAAATTCTAGTGGTATATGCTATGGTTCCCATAGAACTTCTATTGGAGAGATGCATGACGGCGAAGAAGAACGTGTCGAACGCGGAGATGCTGAAGGGGACGCTCGACATGATGATCTTGCGAACGCTGCTCACCGGGGACGCGCACGGGCATACCATCGCCAAAGTGATTGAGCGAACTTCGGAGGATGTGCTGGAGGTAGAGCAGGGCTCGTTATATCCCGCGCTTCACAGGCTGGCAGACCGCGGCTGGGTTTCCTCCTACTGGGGCACAAGCGAGAACAATCGCAAAGCCAGGTTCTACAAGCTGACGGTGGCCGGCAGACGGCAGCTTGTTCACGAGACCAACCGGTGGCGGCAGATGGCGCGTGCAATCGGATTGGTTATGGGCGAGAAGAGGATCGTCGAAGAAGGTGAGCAGTGAGCTGGCGCACGTTTTGGCGCCGACGAGGGGCTGATGTAGACCTGGTGCAAGAGATCGATCTCTACCTGGCGGAGGAGATCGATGAAAACATCGCACGCGGCATGTCACCGGAGGAGGCAAGGCGTCGCGCTTACTTGAAATTTGGAAGTCCTCAGCAGGTGCGCGAAAGCGTATGGCAACAGAACTCCGTCACCCTCGTAGACAGCGCCTTGCGCGATTTGAAGTATGCCGCGAGAACATTGTCCAGGTCGCCAGGATTTACGCTGATTGCGGTGGTTGTGATGGCCCTCGGCATCGGCGCCAACATTGCATTGTTCACTGTTGTGCGCTGCGTGTTGCTAAACCCGCTACCCTATCAAGATCCCTCGCAGCTGGTTTCTCTTTTTGAACACTCAAGAGATCAGAAAGAGGTTAACCCCTATGCACCCGTGGCTGCAGGCAGCTTTGCCGTATGGCAGCGCTCCGCGGCAGGGACGGCGAAACTGGCCATGGTGTCGCCATGGCAGCAATATAACGTCTCCGCCGAGGGAGGAAAACTTCCCGAACAGATCGATGCCGCGTGGTGCTCGTGGAATTTTTTTCCCACGCTTGGGATAGCGCCTGCCATTGGGCGAGCGTTTACTGCTGCCGACGACCAGCCCGGCGCCGAGGCTACCGTCATCCTCTCCGCCAACTTCTGGAAGCGGAGATATAGCGGCGATCCAGCTATCGTGGGCAGGAAAATCTGGCTGGATGCCAAACCCTACACGGTTATCGGAGTGATGCCGTCCTCCTTTGTCTATTCCAGCTCGTTTGGCGGCAATACTGTGCAAGTGTGGACCGCCGCCGGCCACGAAGCACCGCCATGGCAGATGGCTACTTTTGCGGACCACGAGTTCCTGGTGATCGCGCGCCTGGCGCCCGGAACAACTCTTGCTGGTTTGGTCAGTCAACTCGACGCAGCGCAAAGGCAGATCAAAGTCGACCATAACGCGCCCGGAGTTCACGACGGGGTCAGCGGGCGCACGATGCTGGACGACTCGGTTCAGGGCTACAAAACCTCGCTGTACGCACTGCTCGCCGCGACTGGGTGTTTGCTGCTGATCGCCTGTCTCAACGTAGCCAGCCTGCTGGTGGCGCGAACCGCTGCGCGGAGCAAGGAACTTGCCATTCGCGCGGCGTTGGGCGGCGGACGGGTGCGTTTGCTGGTGGAACGATTGACAGAGAGCTTGTTGCTATCAGCCGCCGGAGGCGCCCTGGGATTGTTGCTGGCGTGGGGAGCACTCGCATGGCTGGTGCGCGCCCGGGACACGATGAACCGTGTTGAAGCCATTCGCATCGATGGAGTCGTGGTGGTTGCGACGCTGGGAACAATCCTATTTTGCGCGCTCTTCTCCGGGCTGATAGCTGCCGCTGGCCGGGACAGTAAGCAGATTCTCGCCTCCCTACAGGAATCCTCGCGGGCACACGGCGCGGGACGGACGCGCGCCGGCCTGCGCAAGGTTTTATTAGTACTGGAAGTCAGCCTCACCGTGGTTCTCCTGATAGGAGCCGGCCTGCTGATGAAGAGCTATGAGCGGCTGCGGAATGCCGGTCTTGGCGTGCCCGAAGACAACGTGTTAACCATGCATCTCAGCCTGCCGGAAGCACGCTACAAAGAGCCCTTCGAGCAGGTCGCTTTCTTTGAGCGCCTCGTCGGGGGCGTTCGCTCGCTGCCCGGAGTGCAAGCGGCAGGGCTAGTGACCACCGCGCCGGGGCAGGGCTGGGGCGGCGACCATATCGTGAGCGTCGTCGAGCACCCTCCGCTACCCAAGGGCGAGGGCTTCGGCTTGATGGTGCGCGGCGCGGAGCCAGGATACTTTGCGGCAATACAGATTCCGCTGGTGCACGGTCGTATCTTTACCTCCGGTGAGCGGTTGCAGCGCGCCCACGTCACTCTCATCAGCCAGTCCGCCGCTCAGCTCTGTTTTCCGGGTGAGGATCCGATTGGCAGGCATATACATGACAGCGCAACCGGCGAGGTCTACGAGGTGGTTGGCGTCGTTGGCGACGCGCGCTGGTCCATTTCTCAGCCAGTGCATCCCACCATATACAAGCCGATTTATGGCAATGGCTATAGCGCAGCCACGATTGTCATTCGTTCGGCACGAGATGTGGAGACGCTTGCTCTGCCGGTACAGAAGCTCATCGGTGAAATGGACTCGGATTTGCCCGTTTCCAACGTGATGACATTGCGAGAAACGATTGGTAAATCCACCATTGACTCGCAGTTCGATTCGATTTTGGTCTTGGCTTTTGCCATGATCGCGTTGTTGCTCGCCGCCGTTGGCCTTTATGGTGTGCTGGCCTACCTGGTAACGCAACGCACGGCTGAAATCGGTATTCGTATCGCGGTCGGGGCGCAACGGCAACAAGTGCTATGGCTGATGCTGCTTGATGGTTTGCGGCCTGCGCTCCTGGGGCTTATTCTCGGGCTCGGCGCAGGCGCTGCAGTCGTGCGTCTCATCCGGTCCATGCTGTATCAGACCGAGCCGCTCGATCCAGCAGTCTTCTTCTCCGTGACCGTGACTCTTCTGCTAGTGGCGGCGCTGGCTTGTCTGGTTCCGGCGGTGCGCGCTTCAAACCTTGATCCAGTGCAGGCCTTGAAAACGAAATAGCTCTCGGCATAGTCAAGCGCAAAGGCTTGGTTCCTCCCTCCCCAACTCGACCGAATCCATCTGCGGGCTGAGGCAGCGGGAGCGTTCCCGATAATTTGTTTCACCAATATCGCGAACGGGCGAGATAGGTATAGACTGGATGGCGTTTTTGAAATGGAGCCTTGAGAGATCAGTCCTCAACTCCATCGCTCCAAGGGTTTCGCGATTGGTGTAGATCGAGGCGAAAGCTTTTTTCGTGGTTTTCTCCCAAGGAAAACCACACCTCGCGACCTTATATCAGGCGATAGTAATTGCGAACCCGCGTTAAACTCACGCCGGCGAAAAACGATCCATGACAATGGAACGTTTTCACCCTTGGCGGAGAGGAGGCGGCTACCTGTTCTCCAGACGTTCGACCGTATCAAGGGCGACGGTTTCGTTCTCAGGAGATTCCTATCTCTGGTAACAAACCGACGAAACAAGCGTTCTGCGCGGCACTTCTGGAGTGGTGAACTGCGCTCAAGAACCCATTCGCCGGAGTATAGCAAACGCCAATGCGTGTCATTGCTGAGGCAGGACCGTGTTCGCAAAAAAAGGGGCCCAGCACAAAAAAATCGATCAGGGAGGTGTTAAATGCCATTGGACCTTACCACTTTAACGTTGGTAGCCAAGCCGGTAACGCTGGACGAGGGCACCAAAGTATTGGAACGGGATCGGTACCGTTGCCGCTACTGTGGACTGGACGGTATGGCCAGCTTTGAGAACGCTCTCATCATGTCGGTTGATTTCGTAGTTCCCCGTGCTCGCAAGGGCAAAAAGGACCCCAGCAACCTTGTGGCCTGCTGTCGTCCATGCAATATGATCAAGGGCCGGCGTGTTTACGGCAGTTTCGAGGAGGCTAAGGCTTACGTGCTGGCGCGCCGCGAGGATCTGCGTAAAGCGTGGGAGTTAAAGAGTGGGCGAGCTCTTAGCCAGTCGGCGTAGGGAGCAAATATCCGCCCGTCAAAAAGGATGAACTTTCCGCGCAGAATAGTCCGCGAGATTCGGAAGTGATCCGAATCTCCTGGCTGAATACGAGCGATGCGGAGAAAGCCTGCGTAGCTACGATTCGTGTGCCCCGCGCCTCTCTATCAGGCTACTGGCTCAGGCCCGGTAGCGTGTTTGAGCAATCAAAGCGTAAAAGCCCATTCAGCCGTAAAGCTGCCGCAGTTCACACTGGCCCTCTCCAACCACGTTGAGAAATTCTCTTACGTATGCAAGCGCCTCCTCTTTTGAATCGGCCTGGAGAAGGGCAAATCCGCCGATGACCTCCTTAGACTCCGCAAACGGGCCGTCTTTCGTTGTCAGCTTGCCGCCCGAGAGGCGAACCCGTGCCCCATGCGCAGTTGGCATGCAGCCTTCGGTGGCAAGCAGTATGCCGCGCTTCATCCCTTCTTCGATAAACCGGCCCATCACTATCTTCTCCTCTTCCGTTGGTGCTGTTGTGTGCTCAGGGGCTTGGTAGATGCTTAGGAACCGCATGGGAATCAATCTCCTTTTCAATTTGTAGGGGAACCGTATTTCCGTTTTCTCGCGGGTTTTCCGCATCCTACTATTACTTTGTTTCAGGCCGTCCCCGCATCGAGGAATTGCACCACCGCTACTTGTCATTACGGCTGTCATCGTAGGGGTTTCGGCAGCCGCGGCGAGGATCGAGAGGGCCAAAATAGTTCCGACAATAAAGCTCTTGGCGAATCTCCTCTTTGAAATCATCGTTGTCTCCTCCTGCCTATATGTCGAACGAGGGAAACCCAAATCGACAGAAGCTGATGTTTTTATCTGAAGTTTTTTAGATTCGCTCTCGGGCGGAGCTGGGACAGGGGTGATGACCGGTCAGAACTTTAACATTCGAATGGCCTATTCGTGCCGCAAAGCGGTCTGCGGCTCTACGGTTGCCGCACGACGTGCGGGAATCCAGCAAGCGAGCAGCGTCACTGCTGCCAGAAACGCAGGTACCGTAGTAAAGGTGATCCAATCGTGTGGCGCAATTCCGTACAACACTCCGGCTACGACCCTCGACGCGACCCATGCGAGCGGCAGTCCGATTCCCATGGCGATGCACGAGAGCAGCACTCCTTGTCGAACGATGAGCCGCTGTACCCCGCTTTGCGTTGCCCCCAACGCGAGCCGAATACCGATCTCCGCGGTGCGGCTGCTTACCGAGTAACTCATCACGCCATATAGACCGACCGCCGCCAGCAATAGTCCTGCCAGGCCGAAGAAGCCGAACATCGCCGCCGAGACGCGGGGAAGAATCTGCGCATCGCTCAAATGCTCTTCGATCGTTTTCTCGTTGAAGATGGCTAGTTGTGGGTTCAGTGCGTGGATCTCATTTCGCACCGCCGTCCTTAGCTGCGGTGCATTCCCCTCGTAGCGCACGAGCAGGGAAAACCCGAAAGTCGGCGCGGCCAAACCGATGTTCTGTTCCAAAGAGCGATAAAGAATCGGTTGATCCGCCTCGCCGAGCGTCTGCGATTTGGCATCCTTCACCACACCTACAATCTCATACGTTGTCTTCTCACTCGTTACCCGCTCGCCGATTGCTCTGCCCGCACCGAATATCGTCCGCGCAAAGGCTTCATTCACCACAGCCTGTTTGGGCGCACCAGGATCGACGGTATTGAAATCGCGTCCTGCAATCCACGGTATGCCGATGGTCTCGAAATAGCCGGAACTCACCTGGTAGACATCCGCGAGTGGATCGTGTCCGGCGCGCGCTTCTCTGGCAGCGGTGTGAAATTCGCTGCTCTGGCCATAGAACGAAAGCGGAACATGGTCCGTCCACGCTACCGAATTTACTCCCGGTACCTCCGCTGCCCTATCCCCAAGGCGTTTCAACAGCAGAGGCGTTTGTTGCTCGGTATACCCGTTATGCACCGGATCGATCGACATGATTAACACTCCACGCGTACTGAATCCAGGATCAACCTCCGCCGTCTTTCGCAGGCTGCGGAGAAAAAGCCCTGTCGTGCAGAGCAGCACCAGGCACAACGAAATTTGCAGCACCACGAGCATGTTTCGCAGGGTCCACGCACGGCCGGGACGCTGCAACGTGCTCTCTCCCTTTAGCGAGTTCGGCACTGCCGGGCGCGATGCAGTGAGCGCCGGCGCGATTCCGCACAGCATCCCTGTTCCGACGCTTAACAGAAAGGCATACGACATGACCCGCCAATCCATGGTCAAACTCAGATCGAACGGCGTGGCAAAAGGTAGGTGAAACGCGGTAAGACCGCGAAGCCCTACGACACTCAGGGCCACTCCAAATACACCTCCACTCAACGCCATCAACGTGCTTTCTAACAACATGGGCCGTATCAGGTGGAAGCGAGTCGCTCCCAGTGCAATGCGCACCGCCATCTCCCGATGCCGCGCCGCCGCCCGCGCCAGCAGCAAGTTCGCGACATTCGAGCTGGCAATGCACAACACCAGGAGGGCGACCACCGTCAGCGCCGTCAGAAAGCTTGCGAAGACGGCTCTCGCGCTCGGTAACATCCTGCCCGCCTGCTCGATATGGAAACCGAGCCCCTCATCTTCCTTTGGATAGGCAGCCGCAAACCGCCGCGCCATAGCGTCCAACTCCACCTGCGCCTGTGTCCGGCTCACCCCGGGTTTCAACCGGGCGACAACGTCCAGCAGGACCACGTTGCGAGGATCCATACCGCTCACCTTATCGGCCGCCAGTTGTTCCCGTTCACCCTGCGGCACCCAGAACTCGATATTGAAGAGCCGGTGGATCCCACGAAAGCCCGGCATGGTAACGCCGATCACGGTGAATATCTTCCCCGAGAGCGAGACGGTCTTTCCCAGGATCGCGGGATCTCCGCCGAAGTGGCGGCGCCAAAGGCCATAACTCAGCACGATTACCGGCGATCGGTCTTCGCCGCTATGAAAGCCTCGGCCCAGAGCCATCGGCAACTCGGCAACGTCGAAGAAGTTGCTGGTGGCACTCTGTCCCCAAACCCGTTCGGGCTCGCCCTGGCCTGCGATCGTGGCCGGGAGAAAGTTATTGTAGGCCGCTACACCGGAGAAAGACTTTGCCTGCTCACGCAGATCGTCAAACGTCGTCAGCGAGGATGGGCCTGTGCGTTGGCCATGGTCGAGCACCGAATATACATTCAGCAACGTTGCCGGATGCCCGACCGGCGGTTCTTGCAACAGCAGTTTGTTCACTGCGGAAAAGATGAAGACGTTTGCCGCTATCCCCAGCCCCAGCGAGACCATAACCGTCAACACAACAGACGGTGACCTTTTGAGGCGTCGAAGCACCTGGCGCATATCACGCCAAAAAGTATCCACCACCGCAAAGGAATTCTGCTGCCACAGTTCTTCGCGCACCCGGCGGGGATTGCCGAACTTCAGGTATGCCTGCCGCCGCGCCTCGTCTGCGGGCATGCCGCGCTCGATGTTTTCCGCAATCTCTTCGGCCAGATGCTGCTCGATCTCCTGCTGGAGTATCGCATCGCTCTGACCGCGTCGAAAAAGCCGGCGCCAGATCTTCATCGCTTGCCCCCATAGAACTTCTATGCAAGCGAGCATACATCAATAGAAGTTCTAGGGGAATCCCTCTGTAACCGGCTCGGCAAAACAGCAGGAGACTGGAGGGCCTGGCGGTTTGGCCGGCCTTTCACTTTCCCGAGGCTTGTTGATAGCATTTTGGTCAAAGTTTGATGTTCATCCTGGTTTCCCTGCTAACCTGCGCCTTAGGAAATGACAAGCCACGCTCGAATCCCGGGAGGCACACTTTGAAGCCGGAGAGCCCGTATCTTCGTATCTTTAAGTCCACTGTCTTCGTTCGCGATCATGATCGAAGCTTGCAGTTTTACGTGGACAAGCTGGGATTCAAAGTAGTTGCCGACACCCATTTTGAGTTCGCCGGCCGCTGGGTGGCTGTTGCTCCCCCGGATGGCAGTGCGATTCTCGCCCTCGTCGCTCCCAAACGGGGCTCGGAGAACTACAAGAACATTGGCCGGCATACGCAGATTGCATTTGTCTCCGAGGACATCAACGCGACTTTCGAGCAATGGAGTAGCCGCGGGGTCCGCTTTCATCATCCCCCACAGAAGTCTCTCTTCGGTGGAGCGTCGGCCATGTTCTCGGATGGGGATGGGAACACGTTCGAACTGCTCGCCTCCGACGGGGTGAACCGCGAGATCGAGGCCCAGCGGCAGGCCGTCGCGGAGAAGCTGGAAGCTGAGCGGCGCCTCCAGCAAGAGTTGGAAATTGCCAAACTGGTGCAGGCCAGGCTCTTTCCGCAAACGCTTCCCGCCTTCAGAAGTCTCGACTACGCCGGCAGTTGTATCCAGGCTCGTCATGTCGGCGGCGATTACTATGACTTTCTTGCCCTGGGACAGGATCGGCTTGGGCTGTTGATTGGCGACATCTCCGGCAAGGGAATCGCTGCAGCGCTCTTAATGGCCAATCTGCAGGCCAACCTGCGCAGCCAGTTTGCGTTGGCCCGCGAACAGCCGCAGCTTCTTTTGCAGTCGGTGAACCGGCTGTTTTACGAGAACACGGCGGATAGTGCCTATGCCACTTTCTTTTTCGCTGACTACGACGAGCGCGAACAACGCTTGCGCTACGCGAACTGCGGGCATCTGCCGGCGCTTCTGCTGCGCCACGACGGTGCGGTGGAAAGACTCCACTCGACCGGAACGGTTTTGGGTTTATTCAAGGATTGGGACTGCCCGGCGGCGGAGTCCCCATTCAACCCGGGCGACACGCTCGTGCTGTACACCGATGGCGTGACCGAATCATGCAACGTCGAGGGCGAAGAGTTCGGAGAGGAGCGCCTGGTCGATTCGTTGCAGCAACGGCGCAAGTTACCCGCCCATCGTTTACTGGGGTCGGTGGTGGAAGAGATACAGAAGTTCAGCCCACATGAGCAGCATGACGATATCACGCTGATCATAGCCAACTGCCGACTGAGTTAGCTGGTTCCTTCTACTAACGTCACGCGATAGTTCGCCCCTTTGAAACGATGCTCACGAACCGCGCGATAGGGCTCACCGTTATACCAGGCCTTTGCTGCCTCAGTACTCGGGAACTCAAGGATTACGGTACCCTCAGTTGCAGCCCCCTCGAGGTCTTCATACGCGCCATAAAGTGCGAGAATCTTGAAGTCATGACCGGCGAAAGTCGCCGGGACCTCCTTTGCGTAGGTGGCCATCTCATTCTTGTCGAGTGTCTTATCACGTGTAAAAACAAGGTATGCCTTCATCGATTCTCCATTTCTGTGAGCTAGGATCTCACACTCGCAGAATTGGTGAAGATGCCCAGGACCGTGTCATATCAGAACCTTACGGGACAGGACGGGTGCCCCATGTTCGCACCAGCGTACATGGGTTGAATACGATGGGCGAAGCCCTCCCATAGTCCTCATCTCACCGATACACCGTCGCAGATGGAGTAAAAGCATTCGAAAAAGATCTTATTTCCGCCCATGTACGCTGGTGCGGACATGGGGCACCCGTCCAGGGTTTAAGGTCTTGTGTGCTTGAGTGGGTTCACACACAAGACCAGACTCCTGCGGGACTGCGTTAGGGAGTCATGCAGATCTCCTGGTTGTTATGCTTTGGCGCCGGGTATAGGCCGGCGCCAAAGGAAGCTGTTCTACGGGGTTTTGAGGGTAAAGTTGGTTTCCTTCACTGTGAACCCGTCGACCACCTGGCCACTGCCGTCTCGATGTTCGAGAACCTGGTCAGGCCCGGTGGCGGGAGCGACGGTTGCGGGAACGGTAATCTGGTGTCCATTGCCGGAAAGCGTGACTTGAGCATCGCTCGAACCCGCTTGCCAGTGAATCTTGTACGTTCCTGCAGGTAAGTTGTTGGTGCCGACGCGAACAGTATTCGGAAAACTTACCGATCCGGACTCTTGATTGGCGGCATAGCTCATGGATCCGAAGGCGAAGAAAAATAGCGAACTAATGGTTAGAATTCGTTTCACCGTGTTCTCCTTGTGGGGATTTCTGCATGTGGGCATTACACCCGTGCCCCCAAAGCCCCACAAGGTACTGGCAGTAGCGTCCCCTAGCACTTCGACAAAGATCCTGGAATGTGGGGTTTGTGCGCAGCAGGAATTTCGGTAACTGAAATACGAACGCAGGTATCGCGAGGTATGATACTTCGCCTGGCGAAGGCCTTTACCAGGAAGTGGCGGCTAAGACCGTGGGCGGCCCGGGCTTTCCTTGGATGACCTCAGTGCCAATCACAATCTGCATATTGTTTTTATCGAGTTTAAAGCCGGTGCGCCTGCAGAAGTCCTGCATATACTGCGGGTCGGTGAGGAACCGTCCCGCCGCCAGGGTTCCATAGCCCCAAAGTCCAGCCACCGTGACTGTGATGAATCCCGTTCTCGGATTCTCGACTCTCGATATGATGGCGTAGTCCTGCTTGAGTGCCAGGTTTCCTTGACCGTCTGTCTGTCCCAGATCGTTTTTCCAATCCCGGAACGAGGGGCGGTCGCGATCCGCGATCCATTGGATCTGGCCCGTCCGTTGGAATGTGTAGCGCATGCGAGACATCAATTCCAGCGTCCATTGATCGTTGTAAGCGCCAATCAGAACCGCGGGCCTCTGTTGGAAATCGCTGAAGGTCGCCTGATCCTCCCGGAAAAGGTAGAGCGAAGCGCCCTTCGATTGCACCAGCCCCGCCAGTCGCGCAAGTGTCTCCGCATCCCACCAGGCTACGGCGACCTGGTGCGGATCGGTCGGATGCCACGATCCGGCCGGCGGATCTCCGGCCCGGAAGTCGCTGCGTCCCAGGCACAGCATCACTGAATGAGTCTGCTGGATGACTGGACGCCAAAATAGATCCAGCGCGGTCGGTCTACCGGCGACAAAAGCCCAGGTCAATCCGGCCAAAACCGCACATAGCGCGACAACGCTCGCCACGACCAAGCTTCTCTTACTTGTCGGTGGTGGCTCGTCGACGCGGATCTGCTCTGGGGCAGGCGAAGGAACTGGTATGGGCAATACCGAAGCAGCCGGGTGGGCAGGTATGGGTGCAACAAACTCCGGACGATAAGACCCGACCGGCAGTTCGATGCGCAACTGCGCCGGATCCGCGACCTCCTGATAGTACTGCGCTAGCCGCTTGCGAACTTCCCCCGCCGAGATGCGCACCACGGGATCCGCGGCCGGATCGTAGTAAGGGTCCTTGCCGAAGACATCGATGGCAATCGTGCGCTCCTTTAATTCAGAGGACGCACCACTCAACTCCTGTTCCACCACGTAGCGCAGAAACGCGGGATACCGCTTGCTGTTGCGAAACGGGGCACTTAGGAGAATTCTTTCCAGCTGTGCACGCACGGCTGCGGCGTCAACGGCCTGCGAAATCGAACTTTTACCAGCCCCGTTGGCAGTCGGTTGCGGCTCACCAGGATCCCTGACTTGGTTCTCGGGCGTCCGCATCTCTTCCCCCTGCTATCTCTTTACTGAACGTCTATTCCTATGATCCCACAAGTCTTTTGCATATTCTTCGGCGGGTTGGCCACCGCCCGGGCTGGCGGAGGTGGATCGTCTATTGCCCGGTCAGCAGTATCATACCTTGCGATACAGAGACGATGTCCGCTGCATAAGCTACACATTCCGGGAATGTTGCCAATCAGAGCGGCGACGATACCGGAAGTACCTTGTGGATTGGTTGTGCGAGGGGTGTAATCCCCCCATCCATAAGAGGTCGAATCTCACACCCATGATCAAGCGGAAGTTCGTTCTGCCCTGCCTGCTAGCGTTCAACCTAACCGTTCTATCTGCCACAGCCATGGCGGCCACTCTCCGTGTGGGAGCAGCCCGGGTGGACATCACACCTCCGCCGGACGCAGCCAACCCGCCGAGCGGCAAGTACGCGCATGAACGGTTGTACGTGCGCGCCATCGTTCTCGACAATGGCTCGACACGCGCCGCATTAATCGGCGCCGATCAGGCCGGGCTTCCTGAAATCGTCTGGACGACGGCATCCAAACAGATCGCCAAAGAACTCGACTGCCCCATACCGAACATCATCATGTCGGCCACGCACACCCACAGCGGCTGGGGACCAGGCGGCCCCGGGCCGGGCATGTTCCACCCCGATCCAAACGCCCCACCGCCGCCCATCGTGGACCAAATCCTCGACGCCGTGAAACAGGCCAAAGCACACTTGCAGCCGGCACGCATGGGCTTCGGCACCGGCTTCTCCTATCTCAACGTCAACCGCGATGTGATCGACCCGGCAACCCGCTTGTGGACTCAGGGCCCAAACCTCAACGGATCTTCCGACAAAACGGTTGCGGTCATAAAGTTCGAGACCCCGGAAGGGCAGCCCATTGCCGCCTATATCGATTACGCGATGCATCCAGTGAACGGATACCTGGCAGGGTTTACCAGCGCCGATTTCGCAGGAGCCACCTCACGCTACGTCGAGCAGGCTTACGGTGACAAAATGGTCGCGGTCTTTGTCCAGGGCGCGTCCGGCGATCAAAACCCCCTCTATTTGCGCGCGGCAACCAACGCCTTGGCTTCGCGCAGCGGCGTGCCCATCACCGGCAACGTTCTCACGCGTGAGAAGGTGGAGGCCCCTCTGCGTGACGGCAAGGTGACAGAACACCCGCTGGACCCGGCCGTTCGCGAGGCGCTCGAACGCGTGATGGACAGCGAGGGCGTACTCCTCGGAGAAGAAGTAATTCGCGTGATGACCAACACCACCCGCATGCAGGCCGATCCTGTCATCTCCGCCGGCCAGGATATGGCAACCTGTCCCGGCCGTCAGCGGCTCGACAAAGTGCGTGAAGGCGCTCCCGGCAGTTATGAGGACGGTGATCCGGTCCACATCCGCCTGGGAGTGCTCCGTATAGGAGACGTGGCGTTGGCTTCCGTCGACGCAGAGCTATACAACACCATTGGCAGACGCTTGAAAGAACAATCACCCATGGCAAACACGGTCATGGTAACGCTGGCCAACGGGATGGCGAACTCAGGCTATATTCCCGATGATGCGTCGTTCGATGCGAACACTTTCCAGGTGTTAAGTTCGCGCCTGAAGCCGGGCTGCGCGGAGACCGCCATCGACGGCGGACTCATGAACCTGATCCTGGCCAACGACAAATAACAGAGATCGGCAGATATACTCGCTCGGGAGTGAATCGCGCAAAGGAGCGCGCCTCAATGGGAATCAATCGGAGAGCATTTCTTACGTCCATGGTCGCGGTCGCAGCGGGACGCATCGTCAAGGCGCAGCTGCCGGCGGAGACGGCGAACCTCTGGGGTAGCCCAGTGATCGACTGTCACTTCCATCCCCGGCCTACCATTGACGCGAACCTTGCTCACCTGAACGGATCGGGCTGTCAGGCCGCCTATATGTTGGCGCGGCTTACCGGGGTAGACGACTGCAAGCGGTTCATGGCTCAGGAGCCAACTCGTTTTGCCGGCTACTCCGCCAGCACTAACGTGTCCGAGCCCGACGCGGTCAAGCTGTTGACCGAGGCAGTAAAGGGTGGAGCCCACGGCTTCGGCGAAGTGAAGTTTCATGTCGAAGCGGATGGACCGGAGATGAAGCGGCTCTATGCGGCAGCCGCCGAGCTTGATGTGCCCGTGACCATCCACTTTCAGGAAGTACCGCACACCCCCACCGAAGGCGTGTTCAACACCGGCTTCAAACGCTTTGACGCAGTGCTGAAGGAGTTTCCCAAGACCACCTTTGTCGGACATTGCGATGCTTTTTGGGCCAACGTCAGCGCGGATTATGCCAACGACAAGGACTACCCCCGCACGCCCATTGTGCGCGGAGGCATTACCGACAAATGGCTCTCCGATTATCCAAACCTTTTTGGTGATCTTTCGGCGAACTCGGGCAACAACGCGCTCACGCGCGACCCTTCCTTCACTGCTGATTTCCTTAAGCGGCATAAAGACAAGTTGTTCTTTGGTAGCGACTGCTCCTGCAGCGATGGACACGGCGCTGGCATCTCCCAGGGAGGAAATCCGGGTGCAGCCAGGCTTGCCGGCAAGTGCGTTGCTCGCGAAACTCTCACCGTATTGAAAGCCAATACAACACCGAAGCTCTTCCATACCCTGGTCTGGGAAAATGGGCACCGGGTTTACAAGTTGAAAATGACATCGTAGTCGTGGTTCATTTGGAGGCACACCATTGTTTCGTCGACTGATGTTGGTTATGTTTCTCTGTGTTGCCCCTTCTCTGCACGCGCAGTTTGGGCCTCCCGAGCCGCAAGGGTCCGGCCCCAGGCTAGACCCGCCGACCGCATTTCCTGAGCCGGGCACCTTTCCCACCACCGAATCCGTCACTTTGATGGATACTGATCCCCACGCCACCATCCATTACACCTGGGACGGCAGCACGCCGACGTCAAAAAGTCCAGTGTACGATCCGTTGAAGGTGCTGTTTATCGGCGGTATTTACGACGGCGATCACGGCCTGAAGGCCGGCTACACAATACGCGCAGTCGCCATGGATGAGGGGCACACCAACAGCCCCATTGCCAATTTTCAGTACGTCGTAGACCGGCGGGACTACACCGCCTACGTCTCGGAAGAGATCCTGCCCGGTGTGCGCATGATCCGCGACTCTGACAACGACAAGATGTTCCTGGTGAAAGGCGAGAAGGCTTACGCGCTCATCGATAGTGGCCAGGGGCGTGGCAAGTTGCGCGAATATCTCTCCCAGTACACCGAAGGCCTGCCCATCCTGCCCATCTTCACCCACAGCCACGGCGATCATATCGGACAGGCCGACCAGTTCATCGCCGACACGGTGGAACGCATTGGGGAAGCGGACCGGCCGGCGACGGAGCGTCTACTTAAGAGCCGCGGCATCGCCGACGACGTGATCGCAAAGAATCTTCAGTCGGTGCACAACGGAGACCGTGTCGACCTCGGTGACCGCTCGCTGGTAATCTACGACGCTCCGGGGCACACGCCGGGCTCGATCGTGATTTTTGACGAGAAGACCGGCAACCTCTTCACTGGCGACTCCTACGGCAGCAACTCGCCCACCATTCCCGACGCACTCTGGCTTCAGTTCAGCCAGTCCCCGGTTGATGCGTATCTAGCTACGGTCAAGACCAGCAGGGAATACTTTCGCGGTAAGGTCACGCACCTCATGACTGGCCACAACGATCGCCCGTTGATCGGTGAAAAGTACCTCGATAACCTGCAATCGGCCCTGCAATCTTTAATGGATAAGGGAGACGCGGTACTCGTCCCGTCCTATCGGCCTGCCGGCTTTCTGCAAGTCACCATTGGCGATCGCATCCATGATCCGGACTGGGTCGCAATCAATGTCAACAAAGCTCATTACCTTCCGGCTCCCGTCGACAAGATTGCCGGCCTTACGCTGCTCAATTTCAACGGCGCGGTGCTGAAGCCGGCCTTCTCACCTAATGTGAAAAGCTACACTGCGACTCTGGCCAAAAACAGTTCCTCTGCATCTGTGTCGGTTGAGCCGACGTCCTCACGATCGAGCGCACTCACCATCAATGGACAACCAGCCAAAGCCGGGCAGGCCAATGCTGTCTCGCTTAAGGGTAAGTCGACTCCAGTGACGGTCCATGTAGCTTCGCCTGACGGCTCACAGACAGCCGACTACGCCGTGACTGTTGTAAAACCGTGAAGGGCGTAGCTTGCAACTGGCGAAACCGCAGGTCCTTCCACTAGAAAACTGTTCCGGCAACAAAGGGACGGGTGGGCAGACGCTGAGTGCCTTCACTCCGCATTGAGAACGGTGGAGAAGAGCAAAAGACCAACCGTGGTGAAGATCACATCGTAGCCGGCGAGAAGTTGGATCCATAGTCCTGGTTCGGAATCACCCACCAGGATGGCGGTCGTCGCCTCAACCATGCCCAGCAGTGCCGGAATAAAAATAGGAAACAGCAGCAAGGGAAGCAACAACTCGCGATTCCGGGTGCGGACCGAGACTGCGGCAAAGAAGGTCCCATTCACCACCAGCGCCCAGGTTCCCAGCGGCAGAACCAACAGTAACAGCCACGTTTCTCCCACCGGATGCAGGTTGTAGAAAATGGCAAAGAGAGGCGCCAGAATGATCTGCACCACGCTCACGAAAATAAAATTGGCAATCACTTTGGCCAGAAACAGCGAGGAAGCCGGGGCGGGCGCCATGCGTTGCGCATCCAGCACCTGGTGACGCAGTTCACGCGACCACGCTTGATTGAGCGCAGTCACGGAAGCGAACAAGGTCGCAACACAAAGGATGCCCCCGGCGATCTGGCGTGAGATTGAAGTCGTGGGATCAAAAGCCAGGCTGAACAGCACAACCACCAGCAGGGCGAAAAAGAGCATGCCATTGATGGCGTCTTTCGATCGCCATTCGAGGCGCAGGTCTTTGGCCAGGTGGATGAGGAGATAACTCACAGGCGCATCTGCTCCTTGGTCAGGCCGGTCACCGTAGCCTTGGCAACGCGCAGGTAATCCTGGGGCGCGAGCAGGATCTGGACGCCGCGCTGACCGGCCGAAACCGAAATGAAATCGAAGAGCTCGATGGTCTCGTCGGCAAAAACAGGGAAGTCCTTCTTGGCGCCGAAGACGGTGACGCCCCCGCGAATATAGCCGGTGAGCGGCTGCACATCCTTGAGCGAAACCATCTCGACTTTGCGTGCACCGGCGGCGCGGGCAAGCTTCTTGAAATCCAGCTCCGCGTCCCCAGGGATGACGGCAAAGGCATATTGGTCAGGACCGGTAGTGGTGAGCAGGGTCTTGAAGACCTGCTCCACCGGAAGGCCGATCTTTCGCGCTACGGCAATTGCGGAGAGGTCGTCGGGATCGACCTCGTACTCCTGCAGGGTGTAAGGAATGGCGAGGCTCTCCAGGATGCGGGCGGCGTTGGTCTTCATGCGTGGAGGGCGGGCCCTTCGGTGGTGGAGACCAGCTGCCCGGCCTCCATCATCAGGAAGTAATCAGCCAAAGGTTCGGCCAGCGATCTCTGGTGGGTGGTGAGCACGACGGTGCGGTTTGCCCCGCGCAGGCGGCCGAGAAGGGCTACCATCTTTCCCGCGCTGGCGGCATCCATATTGGAGAAAGGCTCGTCGAGCAGCAAGAGCTCGGGCTGCGGCAACAATACCCGGGCCAGGGAAGTACGCTGGCGCATGCCCTGCGAGTACTGGCCGACGGGTCGCGTAAGCGCGGGATCGAGTCCCACCGCATGCAACGCCTCCTCCGGCGTCAGGCAAGAGCACGTGCGGTAGAGGCCGGCAAAGTAGCGCAGGTTTTCCGTGGCTGAGAGCTCGTCATAGAGCATTGGGGCGTGGCTCATGTAGCCGATGCGCGCCCGCTGCTGGGCAATCTCTTCCGCTTTGCCTGCGGTGAAGATGCGGGCGGTGCCCAGGGTTGGCTCCAGCAGCCCCGCGAGCACCCGCAAAAGGGTCGATTTGCCGGCGCCATTTTCTCCCAGCAGAACGTAACAACGGCCGGCAGCGAGGCTGACAGACACTTTGCGCAGCGCGGCGAAGCGGCCGAAGAGGCGCGATACCTGGTCGAGCTGCGCTAGCGTGGATGCCATCCCATTCCCCAGATTCCCTGTGCGCTGCCTCTGACATAGCCGCGTGTACGGCTTTCATTAAGGAAAGCCGCATGAAGTTCGTCAACGCCAACAAACTCCACAGGAAATCCGGGTGGAGTATATGGGAGGGCCTGGGTTCTACTTGGCCGGTACCGCGGGAGCCGGCGTCTTGAGGGAAGCAGTGTTGGGTGCAGGCTTGGCAGCTGCATATTTGGAAGCACACTTGGCCTGCAATTCGGTGGCATGGAAGACACCATCCCGCCCGTAGGTGCCCATGGCGAGCGCCTGGGAGCCGTCCTTGAACGTATCCGGCGGGGGTTCAACGCCCTGGTAGCTGACCTGCAGGGTATGGCCCTGCTCGGAGAGCACAAATTTTGCATTGGTGCCGCTGCGCTCGATGGAATGGGCAGCCACATCGCCGGCTACCCGCAGGTGACGGGTATAGGCTTTGTTACCCATGGCCTGCAATTCGCTAATGGTGACGTAGTAGCTCTTGTCCGCTTGAACCCCGGTGATTGCCAGGTAGATGATGGTGCCCAGGATAATTACGGCGGCCGCACCGATGCGGAGTGTCTGCGGAGGTATCTTCATCGCTTCCTACAAGGGTAGGAGTCTAGATCGCTTCCGTCAAGCGCGGCCATTTGGCATCTGAACGTATAATCTTCTCGAGTGCGCTGATCGGTCCAAAACACCCCATCCAACATCCAAACCCCTATACGAGGCGATTCGAATATGAGCAGCAATGGAAACGGCAACCACGAGGCGGCGGTCAACCCGACGCACGAGATTCTGAAGCCGCGCGCGGACTGGATCGTAAAGCGGAAGCTGGAAGCGGCTCGGACCGGCGATAGCAACGTGTCGCAGATGCACTTTGCCCGCCGCGGCCAGGTTACCGAAGAGATGTCCTTCGTAGCCGAGCGGGAAAAGCTCCCGGTGGGATTGATCCGGGATGAGATCGCAGCCGGGCGGCTGATTATCCCCGCCAACATCAACCACCCGGAGCTGGAACCGATGGGGATCGGGGTGGCGACCAAGTGCAAGATCAATGCCAATATCGGCAACTCCGCGGTGACCTCGAATATCCGCGAAGAACTGGACAAGCTGCACACGGCGGTCAACTTCGGCGCCGATACGGTGATGGACCTTTCAACCGGCGGGAATATCCCGGAGATCCGGGAGGCGATTCTGCGCCACAGTCCCGTGCCCATCGGTACGGTGCCGATCTACGAGGCGCTGAACCGGGTCAAGAAGCTTGAAGATCTGAACATCGACGTGTACCTGGAAGTGATTGAAGAGCAGGCGCAGCAGGGGGTGGATTACTTCACCGTCCATGCCGGTGTGCTGATCCAATATGTGCCCATGGTGGCCAAGCGCATCACCGGGATCGTCAGCCGCGGAGGGGCGATTTTGGCCCAGTGGATGACCCATCATCATCGCCAGAATTTTCTCTATGAGCACTTCGATCGCATCGTCAAGGTGATGGCCAAGTACGACGTGAGCTTCTCCCTGGGAGACGGTTTGCGACCGGGCTGCATTGCGGACGCCAGCGACGAGGCGCAGTTTGCCGAGTTGAAGACCTTAGGCGAGCTGACCAGGTCGGCCTGGAAGAGCGATGTGCAGGTAATGATTGAGGGCCCCGGCCATGTGCCTCTGGACAAGATCCAGGAGCAGGTGGAAAAAGAAGTAGAGCTGTGTGACGGTGCTCCGTTCTACACCCTGGGACCGCTGGTCACCGATATTGCACCCGGCTATGACCACATCACCAGCGCGATTGGCGCGGCGATGATCGGTTGGCATGGCGCGTCCATGCTGTGCTACGTCACGCCCAAGGAACACCTGGGACTGCCCAATGAGAAGGATGTGAAGGACGGCATGATTGCCTATCGCATCGCAGCCCATGCCGCCGATGTCGCCAGGCATCGTCCAGGGGCGCAGGACCGTGACGACGCGATCAGCTACGCGCGCTACACCTTCGACTGGAACAAGCAGTTCGCGCTGTCACTCGATCCGGAGACGGCGCGTTCCATGCACGACGAGACGCTGCCCGATGATTACTACAAGGAAGCCGCCTTCTGCTCCATGTGCGGCCCCAAGTTCTGCTCAATGAACTGGTCGAGCAAGGTGGATGCCTTCAACAAGGAAGTGCACGGCCTGGAAAAGAAGGATCTGACGGAGTTGGTGACCCTGCAAGCGGAGTCGCTGGCTGGGCGGGGTTAGAAAACTGCACCAGCAACAAAGGACGGGTGGCCCCACATCTCGCTCGTTTTTCGCGAGATGTGGGATACCACGGCTCTCTCCCTCTGACTCTCGATTCGTCCGACGGACTTAGCGGTAAACATCAGTGTTATCCCACATCTCGCGAAAAACGAGCGAGATGTGGGCCACCCGTCACTTTGTGAGGGAACCAGGCACTTGCAGATCTAGCTGCGCACCAGCTCCGAGCTGCTGAAGGACATCACGTTGTAGCCGCAGTCCACGTACAGCACCTCTCCGCTTATCCCCGACGACAGATCCGAAGCCAGGAACAACGCAGCATTGCCCACTTCGGCCGGTTCCACGTTGCGCTTGAGGGGCGAACGCTCGGCATGCACCTTAAGCATTTCGCCTAACCCACCAATGCCGCGAGCCGCCAGCGTCTTGATCGGGCCCGCGGAAATCGCGTTGACCCGAATCTTCTTCGGTCCCAGGTCAGCGGCGAGATAGCGCACTGTAGCCTCAAGCGAGGCTTTGGCCAGGCCCATCACGTTGTAGCGCGGCACTACCTTTTGCGATCCGAGATAAGTCATGGTGATGATGCTGCCGCCATCCGTCATCAAGGGAGCGGCTCCCCGGCTAAGCGCAATCAGGGAGTACACGCTGATCTCGTGCGCCACCCGGAAGCCTTCGCGGCTGGTCAACAGAAAATCGTTGTGCAACTCCTCGGCAGGAGCAAAGGCAACGCTGTGTACCAGGGTGTCGAGCTTTCCGTAACGATCCTTCAGTTGGGCAAAGACCTTGTCGATCTGTTCATCGCTCGAAACATCGCACTCAAAGATAGCTGCATCCGGCAGCTCCCCGGCCAACGCCTCGGCCTCAACCCGCAGGCGTTCGTTTTGATAGCAGATGGCAATCCGTGCCCCGGCTTCAGAAAGCTTCTGGGCGATCGCCCAGGCGATGCTGCGCTTGTTTGCCAGACCGAAAACGACTGCTGTCTGACCCTTAAGATCCGTCATTGACTGCTCCTCTTCTCTCCATGCAACGGGATTAAGGATATATCAGCCACCCAGATCCACTAATTCGACCTCGTGAATCGGGCTGCCCAGAAAGCGGCTGCCGAGGTTGCGAAACTTGGCCACCGAGTCGGTCGCGAAAAAGCGGCAGCTGCAGGATGAGTTTCCCGCCTGTACGCCGGCGAAGCGATGGCCGGCCAGTTGCTGCGCTGCCTGGCTTGCAGTCGCCTGGGCCGAATCGATCACCCGGATGGCGGGCGAAAGCGCCGCTTCCATCATTGGCCGCAGCAGCGGATAGTGCGTGCAACCCAGCACCAGCGTGTCCGGGTCAAGATCCGACTCCTGGGCCTGCTGCAACAGCTCCGTGAGGTAAATGCGGACCACTTCCGCCGTAACCGGGTGATCCACCCAGCCTTCTTCTACCAGTGGCACTAGCAGAGGGCAGGCTTTTTCCATGGCGCGCAGGCCTCGCTCCCGGCAGGCTGCGGCGTAGGCATGGCTGGATATGGTTGCGTCGGTCCCGATCACCAGGATGTCGCGCGTCTTTGACTGGCTGCGCGCCTCGTTGGCCCCGGTCTCGATCATTCCCACGACCGGCACCGTGGTCGACTCGCGAATCTCTTTCAGCGCCAGCGCACTGGCGGTATTGCAGGCAATCACCAGAAATTCCGCGCCCTGGTCGAGCAGAAAGCGAGTGCTGGAAAGCGCATAACGCACAATGGTCGCGCGCGATTTTGAGCCATACGGCAGGCGCGCCGTGTCGCCTAGATACAGGAATTCAGCCTGGGGAAGCAAAGGCAGCAGCGCCCGCAGCACAGTCAGGCCCCCGAAACCGGAGTCAAATACACCAATCTTCACAGGTGCTTCACTCCGGGAGCGTCGTTGGCCAGATAAACACGGGTCAGATCGGCGTGCCCGGCAAGCGTGTCGCGCTGTTGCCCATCCACCAGGAAACGCACCTGCGAGATCTGGGGGAAGTTGGCGTGCAGCGTGCCCAGGATCGAAAGCAGGGTGAGCGTCTCCGGCTCGATGCCGGAAGGATGTTCGGTGACGAACGATGAGCTCAGGTCGACGATGGCTTGAGTGTCCGGTATGACTTGATTCGCTTGCAGTGGAAGGGTCATGAAGAAGATCCCGTTTACGCCTTTGTTGGTGGCAATGGGGTGCTTGCTACCGGGCCGCGCGTAGTCAAGGATCAGGTGCTGCAGAATCACGTGGGCGCGCGCGTTGCCATCGACCGGCAGCGCCAGGTTTTGGGTTGCGGGCTGCAGCGAGCCGTCCATGTCATTGGCAATCATCATGGTTACACTCTGCGCAGGGCGGCCCGCCGACGGATTGAGCGGCATGCTCTCGGCGGAGGCGAGCAGGCGGTCCATGGCCCGCTCACGCATGCGCAGCAAGACCACCGCCATCACCACCGAGCTGACCAGGAGAGTCCAGAAGAGGATGCGTTGCCCGCGGGAGATCATGGCTGTTGCCTCCAGTCTCGCTGCCATTGTTCGAGGGCTGCGGCCAGCGCCGCCACAAGACGGTCCTGGTACGCAGGGTCGGTGAGCGCGGTGACTTTCCCAGAGAGGTTCAAGGGCGACAGCTCTATTGCTACCGCCGGGCAGGCGAAGCTGTCCAGGGGTTGCAAGGCGGTGCGACCAAGGGTCACCGGAATCTCTGCATGCGTTAGCGCGGAGTCGAACTCCGACGAGAGCCGCAAACTCTGCTCGGCATAGGCGCCCTGGGCGGTGTCCCAGGGCAGAAAACGGGTGAGCGGGATTTGGGTTAGAGATGAGGTAAAGAGATGCACCCCGCTCCCGCTGGTGGTGGCATGCAGGGTAATGCAGGCGGCCGCTCCCACATGGTTGGCCGCTTCGGCGCGGCTCAATGCCGGGATGGCGCTGTCGGATTCCCGCGTGGTGACCACATAAATGCCATGCGCGGCCAAGGTAGAGCGCAGCCGAACCGATAACGTCAGCACCAGGTCTTTTTCCTGCTGGTGCTCAGACAAACGCGCCCCGCTGTCGGAGCCCCCATGGGCGGCGTCGATCACCACCCCAAAGCGAGTCGTCGTTTTGACCACAGAGGGCTGGGCAGGCGGAGGGGCCGGAGGAGGGGGCGGCGGTGGAGTTGTCTGCGCACCGGCGAGCAGAGGCGCCAAAAGAGGGCCCATTGCGAGGCAGCAGAGCCTCTCAATCCAGCGCATATATGGCAAGGCCGCTCAGTAGTTTGGGATAGAAGTCAGTCGACTTCTGGGGCATGACATCGCCCGCGAAGGCGACTTCGCGCAACTGACCCAGGGTGATCGGATTGGTCAAAAAGGCAACGTCGGCCTGGCCGCGTGCGACCTGCTCGGTAGCTTCGCCGGCATCGCGCACATAGCGCAGGTTCCGTTGATCGCGAATCGCCTCCGGGGTAATGCCCAGCAGTTGCTCCAAAATCAGGGAGTGCAACTGCGCCAGGTCCAACCGGCGTTGCCGCTCGGGCAGCTTACTTAGCATCTGGGCGACGGCTTCGGGCTTGGCGGAGAGCAGGTGACAGCCGAGTTGCGTGGCGGCAATGAAAGCCGTGCCCGGTTGGCGGGCCAACAGCCTGGTCAACTGGACCGGATCCTCCGTATGTACGGGTTGAATCTCAAAGTATTTCCTGGCCATCTCGAGGAACGCGGCAGGGGCGAAATCCTTGAGCCCAAAGACCACCCGGTGGGTGGGCAGAATGGTGATGCCGGCCGAGTCCATATTGACGAAGGTCATCATGACGGCAGCTTCAGGGTAAGCCGGATGGGGGGTAGTATTGGCCAGGTTCCGCTCCGTCCGGGTCACGCTGGGCGGGGCATGCTCGAGCGAATAGGCCAGGGCGGTCTCGTAGCGGTGGTGACCGTCGGCGATGATCAGCTTTTTGTCCTCCATGGCACCCAGCAGGATGTTGATGGTGCTCATATCGCTGACCTTCCACACCCGGTGGGTCACGCCGAACTCGTCGGTCACTTCGATCTCCGGCGCCGCACGGCCGGAGAACAGGATCTTTTCGGCGGTGAGCGCTGGGTCCGAATAGAGCATGAAAATCTGTCCGAAGTGGGCCCGCGTAGCGCGTAGCAGATTCAGCCGGTCCGACTTAGGTTTGGAAAGCGTCTGTTCGTGACGGAAAACCACTTGCTGGCTGTAATCACATACCTCGCCCAGGGCGATAAAGGCACGGCGCTCACGGATTTCTCCGTCGCCGCCGGGCACGGTAAACCGCTGCGAATAAGCGAAGATGCAGGCGTCTTTCTCCTGGGCCAGAATCCCCATACGGCGCCAGTCCGCGAAATCTCGTGCTGCGCGCGTGTAGACGTCATTGCTACCAGGTTCGTCAAATAGTTCGGGTAGCCCCAGGATGATGCGGACAAGGTTGTAAAGGCTACGCTGGTAGTAAGCCTGCTGCATGGCTGGAGAGATTTTGTCGTAGGGCTGGGTTACTACGTCTTCCATCCGGACCAGGCTCGGGTTGTAGCGCAATGCGCGAAAAGGGTAAATGCGGGCCATGCTTTTGGGGTCCAGCTCCGGACATCGGCAAGCGCAAGCTGCGCTGCCAATTGCTTTGCTCTCTTATACCTGCCAGATTGTACCTGACCAGGACGGCCGCGCCGGCGCTTCCTGAGCTGCCCGTCCCACGGGAGGTAACACCTGAAATGAGCGATTTGCATTATCAAATCCGCGTTGAAAAAGGCGGACGCAGGTTTCATATCGACGTGCTACCATCCTGCACACAAGCAGTGGGACACGAATTTCCTGCGGAGTTTCTTGGGACGAGAGAGCCGTACGCGGCTTTCCGCACAGAAAGCCGCATAGCAATTTTGTCTGGCGCCACGCTGCAGGAAATTCGGAGACACGAGGGCTGGGATTATGGCGCTCTCTGGCGAGCGCAGAATGGGGATTAATGGTTGCGCTGGGGCCATTCGCGGGTTTTCACACAGGGTTCGCACTCCGGGAAGGCTGTGCGTGTGGATGACGGTCAAGCTTGCCATCCTGGTGACCTTGTGGCTCACGCTCTCCGGGGTTAGCTGGGCCCAGGATCCCTTAAACGACGTCCACGTAAATCCACCGCCTCCGCCGCCCACCGCGCCCATCGCGCCTACAGACCCCAACGCGAAACCGGACCCCAACGCCAAGACACCCGTTGTCTCGGCGCCGCTCGAGGGCAAGAAGGCCATGACGGCGCGGCCCAATGAGCGCATCCGGGTAGATGTCAACCTGGTACTGGTGCCGGTTACCGTGACCGATCCGCTCAACCGCCTGGTCACTGGCCTGGAGCGGCAAGACTTCTTCCTCTACGAGAACAACGCTCTGCAGAAGATCAAGAGTTTCTCCTCCGAAGATGCTCCTGTCTCCATCGGGATTATTTTTGACCTGAGCGGCAGCATGACAGACAAGATCAACCGTGCCCGAAACTCCATTCTGGAGTTTCTGCGCACGGCCAACCCGCAGGACGAGTTTTTTGTCATCGGCTTCAACGACCGGCCCGAGTTGATCACAGACTTCACCAACAATGTGGACAACATCGAGTCTCGCCTGCTGACCGTGAAGCCTGGCCATCGCACTGCGCTGCTGGACGCTATCTACTTCGGCTTGAACAAGATGAAGCAGGCCAAGAACGAGCGCAAGGCACTGCTGGTGGTATCCGACGGGGGCGACAACCGGAGCCGGTATACGGAAAGCGAAGTGCGCGCGGTGGTCCGTGAGTCCGACGTGCAGATTTATTCCATCGGTATCTTCGACCAGTACGCTCCCACGCGCGAAGAGCAACTGGGGCCCATTCTGCTGCACGACGTGAGCGAGGAGACCGGGGGCCAGCTCTTCCGGGTGGACGATCTTGCTGACATGGCCGACATTGCTACCAAGATCAGCGCCGAATTACGTAATCAATACGTGCTGGGGTATCGGTCAGAGGATATTAAACGGGACGGGAAGTGGCGTAAATTGAAGGTAAAGCTGGTTCCGCCCGAGGGGCTGCCCCAGCTCACCGTTCACGCCCGTACCGGATACTATGCGCCCTTGCAGTAGTTGGCTGTTCATTCCGATCTTCCTGCTTTGCAGCTCGCCGCTCCCGGCCCTGATGCAAGTGGCTCCTCCGCCGTCTGCCTCCCAGCTACCCGCGGAGAAACAGCTGCCGCTCAATGTCGATCGTGATCCCGTGCCCTCGCCGGACGGGGCTGGAAATGGCGCCGCCAAGCAGCCCGAGAATCCGGCGGTAATCGGTCGCGATAACGGGAGATACACCCTGCAGCGCAATGTCGATGAAGTGGTCTTGAACGCCACCGTGCTCGACGACAAGCAGCACCTGGTGAACACCCTGGCGAAGGACGATTTCAAGGTCTCAGAAGACGGCGTGTTGCAGACCATTACCTCGTTCCAGCACCAGGACATTCCCATATCGCTGGGAATCCTGGTCGATAACTCCGGCTCCATGCGCACCAAACGCGCGGCGGTGAATACCGCTGCACTAGATCTGGTGCACTATTCGAATCCGGATGATGAGAGCTTCGTGGTCAACTTCTCCGACGAGGCATACATCGATCAGGACTTCACTGCCAACGTGAACAAGTTGCGTGACGGCCTCTCGCATATCGATTCCAAGGGAGGCACCGCCCTCTACGACGCCATCATGGCGTCGGCGGATTACCTGACCAAGAATGCCAAGCGTCCCAAGCAGGTTCTGCTGGTGATCACGGATGGAGAAGACAATGCTTCGAGCACCACGCTCGAAGAGACGGTGCGCCGCATCCAGGATCTGCAAGGGCCGATCGTTTATTCGATCGGGTTGCTTTATGACGATACTGGCGGCGGCCGGGAGGCGCATCGTGCCAAGCGGGCGCTCGAGATGCTGTCGAATGAGACCGGCGGTATTTCCTTCTTCCCTAAGAACCTGGACCAGGTGGACGCCATCGCAGGGGAAGTCGCGAAGGATATCCGCGAGCAATACACCATCGGTTATCACTCCACCAAGCCCATCAACCAGGGCGGTTTCCGCTCGGTTCACGTGGAAGCCAAGGCCAAGGGATACAACAAGCTGATCGTTCGCACCAAGACGGGCTACTACCCGAATGTAAAGAAGGCCAGCGTGGCGCCGCAGAATGGCTCGCCGGCGGCGGCCAATTGAGCCTGAATTCCGGCTGGTACACTTGTCACTTGGCCTATGTCCCCCTTTACTCGTGAGGTTGCAGCTCGTGCGCTGCATGTCGCTGAAGATATAACGGAGTTGATGGGGTCCACCCCCATGCTGCACCTGCACCGGGTCCTGCCCGCCGGGGCAGCCGATATCTACGCAAAACTTGAGCTATTCAATCCCGGTGGGAGCGTCAAGGATCGCGCCGCGCTGGGCATGATTCTGGACGCCGAACGGCGCGGGCTGTTGCAGCCGGGCGCAACTATCTTCGAGGCGACCGCCGGCAATACCGGGGTGGGGCTTGCCCTGGTAGGCGTGCATCGCGGTTACAAGGTCGTACTCTTTGTGCCCGAGGGCTTTGCCGAAGAGAAATGCATCCTCATGCGCGGTTTTGGCGCTACGGTCATCCGCACTCCGGAGGCAGAGGCTATGTCTGGCGCCATCCGCCGCTGCCGGGCCATGGCCGCGGAAACCCCGGGCTCCTTCGCCGCCCTCCAGTTCGAAAATTCCGCCAATCCTGACTTCCACTATGCCACCACTGCCCCCGAGCTCTGGGAGCAGATGGAGGGCCGGGTGGATGCTTTTGTTGCGGGTGTCGGTACTGGTGGCACGTTCTCTGGGGTCGCTCGCTTTCTTAAGGAAAAGCACCCGGGCATTCTGACCGTCGCCGTCGAGACTCAGGGCTCCATCTTGCAGGGGGGACCGCCGGGTCACCACAAGGTGGAGGGAATCGGCGTTTCCTTTATCCCCCAGACCTTTAGCCGCGAGTGGTGCGACGAGGTCGTTATGGTTAAAGATCCGGAGGCATTCACCATGGTCACGCGGCTGGCAGCAGAGGAAGGCGTGCTCGCCGGCTCGAGTGGTGGCGCGGCGGTGGATGCGGCGGTGCAGATCGCTGTCCGCCTGGGCAAAGGGAAGCGCGTGGCCACCGTGGTTCCCGATTCCGCCGAGCGTTACTTATCGAAAAAGATCTTCGAGGGCGGTCTGTGAGCACCAGCCGCCACGGCTTTTCCACCCGCGCCATCCACGACGGCCAGCCTGCAGATGCCGCAACCGGCGCAGTCAACGTGCCTATCTACGCCTCATCCACCTATGCGCAGGAAGAGATCGGTAAGCACCGCGGATACGAATACTCCCGGGTTTCAAACCCCACGCGCACGGCGCTCGAAGAGAACCTGGCCTCGCTCGAAGGCGGCGCTTCGGCGCACGTTTTTTCGAGCGGGATGGCGGCCATCGCAGCCCTGGTCACCATGCTCAAGACCGGCGACCACGTCATCTGCGGATCCAATGTTTACGGGGGAACGCCGCGGCTCTTCGATCAGATCATCGCCAACTACGGCATCCTCTTCACCTACGTCGACACCACTGACGTGGAGCAGGTGCGGCAGGCTATCCGGCCCACCACCAGGCTGCTGCATATTGAAACCCCCACCAACCCCTTGATGCAGATCACCGACATCCGCGCCATCGCCGACCTCTGTGATGAACGGCGCAGTGCGGGGCAGGCGATCGACTTGAGCGTCGATAACACCTTTATGTCGCCCTATTTCCAGCGGCCCTTGGAGTGGGGCGCGGATATCGTCATGCACTCGACCACCAAGTTTCTCAATGGTCACAGTGATGGTCTGGGGGGCGTTCTGGTGGGGACCACTCCGCAGCACAAAGAGTCGTTTGCCTTCGTGCAGAAATGCACCGGAGGCATTCTCTCTCCCTTCGAATGCTTTCTGGTATTGCGCGGCGTCAAGACGCTGGCCGTGCGCATGAAGCAGCACGAAGTGAATGGGGGTGCCATCGCCGAGTATCTCGCGCGGCACCCGAAGATCCCCGCGGTTTTTTATCCAGGCCTTCCCAACCATCCCCAGCATGAGCTGGCGAAGCGGCAGATGTCCGGCTTCGGCGCGCTCATTACTTTCGAGACTGGTTCTCTGGAGAGAGCCAATTCCGTGCTGCGCCGGCTCAAGATATGCACCGTCGGCGAATCGCTGGGCGGGGTGGAGACGCTTATTTCGCACCCCGCTACCATGACGCATGCGGCGCTGGGCGAAGAGGGCCGGGCCAAAATCGGCCTTACGGACGGCATGGTGCGCATCTCGGCAGGTATCGAAGATGCCGATGATCTGCTCCAGGATTTGCAGCAAGCGCTCAGCGTGCTGTGAACACCAGGGTGATAAACTCAGGGGTTTACTCGACTGAGCCTTAACCGTTCAGACGACGGAGCCCACGCCATGAGTGCCCACGCAGCCGATACAGCCCTTACCCCAACCCACTCCTTTGCACTGACCGAGGACCAGGAGCAGTTGTGCAAGGAGATTCGCGAGTTTGCCGCGCGCGAAATCGCTCCCAATGTCCTGCGCTGGGACGAAGCCAGCGAGTTCCCGCTGGACGTGGTGCAGAAGTTGGGCGCGATGGGCCTCATGGGCGTGATCTTCCCGGTAGAACTGGGAGGCGCTGGTCTAGGCTATGTGGACTATGCGCTAGCCGTGGAAGAGCTTTCCGCCGTCGATGGCTCCATCGGGATTATCGTGGCCTCGCATAACTCTCTCTGCACCAATCATATTTTTGTTGCCGGAAACGAAGAGCAGAAGCGCAAGTACATTCCCCTGCTGGCATCGGGCAAATGGCTCGGGGCCTGGGGATTGACCGAGCCTGGTTCCGGCTCCGATGCCGGAAGCGCCCGCACCAGCGCAGTACGCAAGGGGGATCGCTGGGTGCTGAACGGGAACAAGACCTTCATCACCAACGGCCACTATGCCGATGTTTCTGTCATCATCGCGGTTACGGATAAGAGTAAGGGCACGCGCGGCCTTTCTGCCTTCGTGGTAGAAAAGGGAACTCCGGGCTTTCGCGCGGGAAAGAAAGAGAACAAGCTTGGCCTGCGCGCCAGCGACACCTCTGAGCTTATTTTTGAAGACTGCGAGATCCCGAGCGAAAATCTCCTGGGCCAGGAGGGGGAGGGATTTATCGACTCCATGCGTGTTCTGGACGGAGGCCGCATCTCCATCGCTGCGCTTTCGCTGGGCATCGGCCGCGGGGCCTTCGACGCCGCTCGCCGCTACGTGAAGCAGCGCCATCAATTCGGCAAGGCCATTTCGGAGTTTCAAGGCATTCAGTGGAAACTTGCCGACATGGCGACCCAACTCGACGCCGCGCGGCTGCTCACGCTGCGCGCCGCGGTGATGAAGGATGCAGGCCAAAAGACGACGCTCGAATCGTCCATGGCCAAATTGATGGCCAGCGAAGTAGCGGTGAGGGTATGCGATGAGGCGGTGCAGCTACATGGCGGTTACGGCTTTATCAAGGACTATCCGGTAGAGAAGTTCTACCGCGACGTCAAGCTATGCACCATCGGCGAAGGCACCAGCGAGATTCAGCGCCTGATCATCGCCCGCGAAATCCTCAACAAGTAAGGGTGTCACGCTTCCAGGTTGACGTCGCGGACACTGCAGATCCCTCGGCTGCGCTCGGGATGACAAAGGTCCAGACTACGAAGGATTAGTAGCCGGCATCGAGGGCTTGAATTTTTCCATCCACTTAACAGAGTCTGAGGTGTGGACAATCCTCCCCTTTGTCATCCCGAGAGCCTGTGACTTTATAGATCTTTCGTGTGAAACCCTCGACCTCAAACAAAATTGTCATCCCGAGAGCCTGTAACTTTATAGTTCTTTAGCATGAAACCCTCGACCTCAAACAAAATCGTCATCCTGAGAGTCTGTGACTTTATTGGTTTTTCGTGCTTTTGGAAGCACCTAAGTTTTTTGTTTTCAGCATCGGTTTTTTCGCAAAACCAATAAAGTCACAGACTCTGAGCGAAGCGCCTCACCGATTTATCGAGTGACACAGACCTTGGAGCGCGGAGTCGAAGGACCTCGGCGGTGCTTGTCTTACCCATGCTGCTCGGAGCTTTTTAACCACAGAAGCCGGAAACAGGGTCTACCGCGGTACGCACTTTCTAGTTTTGGTTTTCGTGCAGTGTAACCGTCTTCCGTCACCAAGTCTGTTCAAGACCGGACATAGCAAGGATGCTAGCAAGTTCTTGGTTTTCGCCCCCCGAAAAAGACCTTGACCGTCCGCCCGGTGCGGCTTCGATTGTTGAAAAGCTTCGAGCAACAGTGGGTAAGTTAAGTACCGCCGAGGTCCTTCGACTCCGCGCACAAGGACAGTGTCACGCGATAAGTCCGTGAGGCGCTAAGCTCAGGATGACGATTTTGTTTGAGGTCGAGGGTTTCACACGAAAGATCTATAAAGTCACAGGCTCCGAGCGCAGCCGAGGGATCTGCAGTGTCCGCGATCTCGACTTGGAACCCATCCATCCTCCGCAATCGTATGATCGGGAAGGATGAAGAGCGACAGCAACGACGTGGCGGAGTTGGTGAGGCGGATACGCCAGGGAGACATACGTGCCCTGGCGCGAGCGGTCTCGCTGGTGGAGAATGACGCCCCCTCCGCCCGGCAGATTCTTTCCTGCTGCTTCCCCTACAGCGGCTCCGCGGTGCGCATCGGCATCACCGGCTCTCCCGGCGCGGGCAAGAGTACTCTGGTCGATGGCCTCGCCCGCCGATATCGTGCGCGGCAAGCGACTGTCGGAGTGGTTGCCGTCGACCCCACCAGCCCCTATACCGGGGGAGCCATCCTGGGAGATCGCATCCGCATGCGCGACCACGATGGCGATCCCGGCTTTTATATGCGCAGCATGGCGACTCGAGGCTCGTTGGGCGGCCTCGCCCGCAGCTCGGCGGAGGTTGCCGCCGTGATCGAGGCCAGCGGCAAGCAACGCCTGTTGCTCGAAACCGTGGGTGTCGGCCAGGACGAAGTCGATATCGTGCGCCTGGCCGATGTCACCATCGTTGTGCTGGTTCCCGGCATGGGCGACGACGTGCAAAGCATCAAAGCAGGCATTATGGAGATAGCTGACATTTTCGTGGTCAACAAGAGCGATCGCGACGGCGCCGACCGGGTAGAAAAGGAAGTGCGATCGTTGCAATCGCTGGCGGCGCAACACGGAAGCTGGATTCCGCCCGTGGTCCGAACCATTGCTACTACGGGCGAAGGCCTGGACGAACTGGAACAGGCGGTGGATAAATTCTGGTCATGGTTGGCGGAGGAGGGAAGGCTGACCGTCCGGCGGGAGGCACACTGGCGAGCCCGTGTGATGGAAATGATTTCACATGAACTGCTGCGCACCGTGCGCGGACATGGCCTGAGCGACCAGGCGCTGGCGGCGATCAGTCACCAGGTTGCGCGCCGGGAAGTTGATCCTTATCAACTGGTACCCGAATTGGTAGAGCAACTCACAAGAGGAGAGAACGATGGCAAAGATCGATCACCTGGGCATTGCGGTTAACAGCATAGAGCAGGCCCGGCGCTTGTATGAATCCCTGGGTCTCACGGTGTTGGAGGAAGAAGAAGGGGAGGAGGATGTGCGCAGCGTGATGATCCCGCTGGGAGAAAGCCGGGTGCGCCTGCTCGAACCACTGAATAAGGCGACCGATCTAGGCAAGTTTCTTGCGCAGCATGGAGAAGGCCTGCACCATCTGGCGCTCCACGTGGACGACATCTCCGGCACTTTCGAGGAGATGAAGCGAGCCGGCGTGCGGCTGATCTCCGAGGAGATCGAGATCGGGGCCGGAGGCCGGCTTCATTTCCTGGTGGATCCCTCGGCAGCGAACGGCGTCCTGCTGGAAATCTGCCAGGATCCGATCGCTGGGGTCTAAGGTTATGCTCTTATCCCTGAATACCTGCGGAAGCACGGCCAGCGTGGCTCTTGGGGCGGCAACGGCACAAGACATCAAGATTCTCGCCACTGCGACCCTTGCCGTGCGAACCTATTCGGCGCGCCTGATTCCCGAGATCGCCGCCATGCTCGAGAGCCAGCATGCAACGCTGCGGGACATCGAGGCGATCGTGGTGGTGAATGGGCCCGGCAGTTTCACCGGCATCCGGGTGGGTCTAAGCACGGCCAAAGGCCTGGCCGAAGGCGCCGCCGTCCCCCTGCTTGCAGTGTCGCGATTGGCGCTGCTCGCCGGCGCCAGTGGCTTGCCCCATGTGCTCGCCGCCGTCGACGCGGGCCGGGGTGAGTACTACGTGGGTGAATACCAGGGCGGCCATAATCTGGGAGAGGTGCTTCTGAGCGGAGCAGAGACGGTGGCTTTGGCCAAACAGCCCGGAGCGGGGGTGCTGGTTTGCGACGAGAGTGTTGCCGGAGATGCCCCCGCGGCCACCACCGCCTGTGCCGCCCTGGCCATCTGCGGGCCAGTCTACGTGCAGCCTCCCGATGCTGCCGAGGCGCTCCGTTTCGCACTCGGCCGGTTTCGGGCGGGTAAATTTGATGACATCGAGACTCTGCAGGCGAACTATCTCCGCCGATCCGATGCTGAGGTTTTCCTTTCCGCCAAAGCCGGGGTTGCGACATGAGCTTTAGCGTCCGCGCCATGACGGCGCAGGACATCAATGACGTGGTCGGGCTCGCCACCAGGTTTGTCGAAGCTCCGCATTGGACCCGGCGCGACTACGAGGAGATGCCGCACCCCGCCCCACCAACCGCCCCGCTTCCGACCCCACCCACAAGTTTGACCCGCTGCTCCCTGGTCGCGCTGAGCGACAACAATCTGGCCGGCTTTGCCGTGGCCAGCTGCTTACACCTGGAACCCGCCGAAATCGAGGGGCTCGTAGTGGACGAAAAGTATCGCCGGCAAGGCATTGCGAGTGCCCTGATCCGGGCTTGCAAGCAGTGGGCAGCTAGCGCCGGGGCGTTGGGCATCCGCCTGGAGGTGCGGGCATCAAACGCGGCCGCGCTGGCGCTTTATCAGCGCCACGGCTTCTCTGCCGTGGGACACCGCCGCGCCTATTACTCCGCTCCAATCGAAGACGCCGTGCTGCTGCAGGCGCCCTTGGATGCTCAGGCGACAACCTAAGGCAGTTTTCGCAATTACTTTGGCCTGACCAAAATGGCGAGGTCTGGTCCCGGCGCGCCGGGACCACGGAAAAGCTTATGCCTTCCATCAACACCAATTGCGAAACTGCCCTGCCCGTGTCACCCTCTATAATTCTGCAAGGGTTTGGTCTCATACATGGTGCGTGACGGATACTTCTATGGTTTTGGGTTTATCGCGGCTGCCGTTCTGGTATGGCTGGTAACCGGGAGTTGGATCTGGGCAGTCGTGCCGTTTCTGCTGGCGTGCTTTTTCTTCTGGTTCTTTCGCGATCCCCAGCGCCCGGTACCGATCGAGGCAGGCCTGGTGGTTTCCCCTGCAGACGGCAAAATTACTGAGGTTGCGCGTATTCAAACGCTGGATGGGGAGCGCATTCGCTTGAGTATCTTCCTCAGCGTCTTTGATGTCCATGTCAACCGCTCGCCCATTGCCGGCACCGTGCGCGAAGTCCGGTATCAGAAAGGCAAACACCTGAACGCGCTCGATCCCGAGTCAGCAAAGAACGAGCAGAATGTGGTGACCATGCAAGGGGATGAGTTCGATGTGATCTTCAGCCAGATTGCCGGTATCCTGGCGCGGCGCATCGTCTTCCGCTTCAAACCAGGCGATTTTGTAGAGCGAGGCCAACGCGTCGGCCTGATCAAGTTCGGCTCCCGGGTGAACGTTCTGTTGCCTGGGCATGCGCACCTCCGTGTGGCCCTTGGCCAGCGGGTCAAGGGAGGCGCCTCGGTCCTGGCCGATATACAACCGGCAGAGGATGAGGGATCGCACGACGTCCTGGCGGAGAGTTTCGCTTGAGTGGCCAAGTGTCCAGGCTGCCCGACCGCATCCGGCTGCCGGAACGCAAAAGAAAGGGCCGGCTGCGCCGCGGCATGTACATCGTGCCGTCGCTCTTCACGGCAGGCAATATCGCCGCCGGCTACTTCGCCATCATGCAAAGTCTGCAGGGATCTGTGCAGGAGCCGCGGCATTTCGATTTTGCTGCGCTGGCCATCGGCTTTGCCATCCCGTTTGACGCCATCGATGGCCGCATCGCGCGCATGACGAAAACCACCAGCGACTTCGGCAAAGAACTCGATTCGTTGGCGGATGTGATTACCTTCGGCGTGGCTCCCAGCCTCCTGGCCTTCACCTGGGGTTTCCAGATGCTGCCCACGGCGATGGATCCCGTGCGCCGGCAGCACGTGGTGCAGTGGGGCGCATTCGTCTGCTTTCTCTTCTTGCTTTGTGGCGCGGGCCGACTGGCGCGTTTTAATATCGGCGCCAACCCGGTGCCCACCAATCCGGGCCGCCCAGGGCGAAAATACTTCGTGGGTATGCCCATCCCTGCGGCCGCCGGCGTGATTGCCGCTGTAGTCCATTTCTTTTCCGGAACGCCGGTGCCTAACTGGCGAGTCGCCATCATGTGGATGTCCCTCGTGTTCATGGTCGGACTGCTGATGGTCAGTACCTGGCGCTTCTGGAGCGGGAAAGAAATCAACCTGACCGATCGCCATCCCTTTCAACGGATCGTGCTCATCGGGCTGGCCATCTACGCCACCTTTGTTTTCTCCCAGATCGTTCTCTTTCTGCTGGCCTTTTGTTATATGTTTTCCGGCATTTTCGCCCGTGCAGCCTACTCCTGGCAGCGGCGCCACAAAGCGGCCAACCGGCATCTCACAAGCCCGGAGGCAGTTACCGTCGGCGAAGCGGCCTCTCCGACTCCCTTGCCGCCTTCGCACCCTCCATCCCAACCACCAGTTCACCCATGAAAAGCCCGGGTAGGCAAGTTAATTGATGACCACCAACTATCACATTGCCATTGTTGGCGCCGCTTCGATTCGCGGCAAACAGCTCAACGAAGCGCTCACCGAATCAAGCTTTGCCGCCGCCGAGTTCGCGCTGATGGATGACCAGCAAGCATTGGGGCAACTGGAAGCGGTAGGCGATGAGGTGACGTTTATCCAGCCGATCACGGCGGGATCGTTTGAGCGCATCGACTTCACGTTTTTCGCTGGGACAGCCGAGTTAACCCGCCGCCACTGGCAGGCAGCGCAGCGGGCCGGTTCCAGCATTGTCGATCTTTCCGCGGCGCTGGAGGGCGAAGCCGGAGTGCTGGTGTGCGCGCCCTGGGTACAGGAAGCGATGGGCGAAGCGGCGGTAGCCGGCACGCCAACCCTGCATACGCCGGCTATTGTTTCGGCTCACCCCGCTGCCCTGGTGCTCGCCCTGTTGCTTGAGCGTTTGCAACACGCCGGGGCCATTCGCCAGGTCACAGCCACCGTGATGGAGCCGGCTTCGGAGTATGGAAAGGCGGCGCTGGACGAGTTGCACCAGCAGACAGTCGCGCTGCTTTCGTTTCAGAATATTCCGCTCGAGTTATACGATGTCCAGGTTGCCTTCAATACCGTTGCAGCGTTTGGCGAAGCTGCCAAAGTCAACCTGGCGGACAGCGAAGCACGCATCCGGCGGCACTATGCGCTCCTATCCGGCGGACGGCTGCCGCAGCTCTCCTTGCAGCTGATCCACGTGCCCGTCTTCCATGGTCATACGTTCTCAATTGCGGTTGAGTACGAGCGCCAGGTGACGTTGGAGCAGATTGAGGCGACGCTGTCCGCGCCTCATCTGGAAGTCATTCTTGGCGATGCCGATGCCCCAGGCAACCTCAACTCCATCGGCGACCAGGATATCTCCGTCCGCGTCCGCTTCGATGAGGACGGTGCCTCGCAGTCACGACGCTTGTGGCTGTGGGCTTCTGCGGACAACCTTGAACTTTGTGCGTTGAATGCCGTCGAGTGTGCGCAGGAGCTGCGCAAACTGCGGCCCCAGGGCAAGGTTCAATAGCGGCCGATGGCTCAAGTGCAGAGAGTCGCGAGGACATTCCTCGCGTTGGGGGTAATTCTTGCTGCAACAGCGGGGTGCGGCGTTCATTTCGAGCATCTGCCTGCCGGTTCTGTAGCTGGAAGAGCGGGAATCTATGATTATTCTCCTTCCGCCATACAGACGGGCAATATGGTGCAGCTTTGGTGGTGTGGCTCGGATGACAACGCGTCTGACAGGACGCAGATATCAGACTCCATTGAATACCAGTCATTCAATCTGACGAACGGCACGCATGATGCGCCAGTCCCCGTCTTGGGCGAAACCCAGTACGCATGGGACTCTGGATATATCTGCAATCCAAAGGTTATTGGCGGCTCCTTCGCCAATCCCCTGGGCAATGGCAAGACCTATAGCTATGCCATGTATTACGTGGGAACCAACTCTTCCGAGGGGTTGAACAACAACATCGGCGTTGCATTTTCCAACGACGGACTCAAATGGAAAAAATACCCTCACCCGGTCATCTCCCCGGAAGTGCTGGGGTACTACGGTGTAGGCCAGCCGGCTCTTTATAACAGCGATCATAAATCCGCGATCCGGATGTTTTATGAGGACTACAGCACGGCGACCCGTCATGTCGAAGCGGACTCAGCCGATGGAGTCCACTTTACTGCGGTGGGCACTCTAACCACCAAAGGGATCGACCCAAACAACGAGTACCCTAGCTGGGGAGACATGGCGTTTGACCCGCAGACCGGCTATTGGTACGCCGCCTTCAACCTGCCAACCCGAGATTTATGGACGACCGGAGGGGTTCTCGAACGGGGCCAGTACGGCATCCAGCTGTACCGCATCCCCAATGACTCACTCGTAAGCGGTGGTACCCCTTGGGAGATGCTCACGACCATCGACACTAATCTCATGGGTTACGAATCGAATTTTCTTGCCGCCTTCCTGCGCGATTCGTATGGCAATTTGAATGTCGGTTCGTATCCCACGATAACGTTGTATACATCCATTTCAAATCCGCCTCCGGTATGGAATGCATCTCCTACCACGGCTGGTGTTTCGGGCAACACTGCCTTTTGGGATATCTCAACGGCCACGTGGGTGCCTGGTCAGCCATTAAAGGCGTTTAATCAATATTTCAATCAAACTGCTCACGAGGTCACGACCGGCTGGATCGATCCGAATGGCGGCTTTACTCTGCAGTCTACGCTCGGACATCTCTACGAAAGTCCGCAGCAGGGCGCTACCTTGCCGTTCTTCGGCTGTAAGAGCGGGTACACAGGCTACTTTGTCTCCCTCGATCCCGCCTGCGGGGGTTCTCTCATCCTCGGCACCAACGGTTACGGTTACGCCAAGCCGGTTGCGGGCCTCAATCTGGTACCTCTTTACCGCTGCAACACCGGCACGGACAATTTCGTCAGCCACGATGCCGCCTGCGAAGGCAAAGCGAGCGGGCAACTTCTGGGGTATGCGCTGCCTTAGAGACCGTTAAAGGAGAGTGCGGTTCAATGAAAGCTTGGTGCAGATACACGCTAAGCACAGCAATGTTCCTGGTTGGCTCGTTGCAGGCTTTCTCGCAAACGCCGAACGCTCCGCCGGCGATTGATGAGACCGTGCCGCCGGCATCCGATAACTACCCGCTAGGGCCGGATTCGCAACCCAATTCTTCCGTTCCAGCGGGAAGAACTTTCAAGTTCGACCTGACAGACTCGAAGATTTTCGCCGGTACAACGCGGACAATCACGGTGTATGTGCCGGCGCAGTACCAAGGGGACAAGCCGGCCTGTGTTTATGTCGGCCTCGATGGTCTCGGTTTCAATGCCGCAACTGTCTTTGACAACCTCATCGCCCAGCATGCCATGCCGATCACGATCGCCATTGGTGTTTCTCCGGGTGTCGTGGCCTCAGCCAGTTCACCGGAGAATCCTCGCTTCGACCGTAGTTTTGAATTCGACAGCCGCAGTGACCGCCTGGCTCGTTTCCTGATCGAGGAAGTGATGCCGGAAGTAGAGCGTCACACGACACCCCAGGGGCAAGCGATCAGGCTATCGACCGATCCCAACGACCGCGCCATCGGCGGCGGAAGCACCGGTGCAATCGCCGCCTTCACCGTCGCCTGGGAGCGTCCGGATGCTTTTCGACGGGTCTTCAGCTCCATCGGCACCTACGTGGGCATGCGGGGAGGAGAGCAGTACTACGTGCTGGTGCGCAAGACCGATCCGAAACCACTGCGCATCTTTATGCAGGACGGCTTGCACGATGAATGGCCGGGCGGCCCGGAGATGGGTGATTGGTGGATGTCGAACCAGACCATGAATCGGGCGTTGGAGTTCGCCGGCTATGATGTTCGGCACACCTGGGGTGCGGGAACACACAACGGCAACCAGGCCGCAGCCCTCTTCCCGGAAGCGATGCGCTGGCTCTGGAGAGATTGGCCGGCGCCTATTCGGTCCAGAGAGCCCGGCAATCCAGTACTCCAGGCGATCCTGCAGCCAGGAGAGGACTGGCAGCTTGCCGCCGATGGCTGCGCATCTGTAACCAGTCTGGCTGCAAATCCGCAAGGGAAGATTTTCTACCCGGCCCAGGGCGCGGAAAAGATCTCTGAGATTGTTTCCGATGGGAAGCCTATGCGGTGCGGTCAGGCGGCGGATGTCGCGTTTGCCTTTGGGGCGGACGGGCGTCTATACGTGACCCGTACCGAGGGCGGCGTCCAGGCTATGGACCGCGCTGCGCATGGGCAACCCAAGATACTTGGCCAAGCCCTTAATATCAAGGGCCTGGCTGTTCGTAACAACGGTGATATCTATGCGGTGACGAAAACCCGCACTCTGGAAAATGAGCTTTGGCTCATCCGGGCAAGCGGAGAAAAAGTACGGTTGGACAAAGCTCTAAAGGGAGCATCCGGAGTGGCTCTTTCACCCGACGGTCTCTGGCTGTTTGTGGCCCAGAGCCTCTCGCGTACCGGGCTGAGCTATCGTGTCCGCTCCGATGGAACAGTCGACGCTCGAGAGGCGTTCTACGATTTCTATGTTCCCGCCTGGGCAGACGACAGCGGTGCGGCTGGAATTGGTATGGACCGCGAGGGACGAGCCTATGTAGCCACGCGGATGGGAGTCCAGGTATTCGATCGCAATGGGCGCGTGGCGGCGATTCTTCCGTTGCCCGGTAACGCCGCGGGTACCAGCCTCTGTTTCGGCGGCCATGATTTCGATACGCTCTATGTTGCGAGCGGCGGCAAAGTGTATCGCAGAAAGCTTCATGTGCCGGGCGCGCCTCCATGGGCAGTTCCGGTCAAGCTTCCACCCTGGGGCGCTGGGTAAGCGTAATCACGAAAGGAACAATGGAAAGTCAAAGGCCCTTGGGTACTGCTGATACACGAATGACCCTGGTGGTTGGCATTGCTACCCGTGGTCGCTCCGCAATCCTGGCTGAAACGATCGCTTTTTTGGCCAGGCAGGAAAGGCAGCCGGACAAGATCCTGGTGGCTTACGCAGAGCCGGCGGATGTGGGCGACGCGCCGGCTCGATTTCCACACGTTACGTTCATTCAGGCGGAGCTGGGGCTTACCCGCCAACGCAATGCAATTCTTAGCCTGGCTTGGGATTGCTCCATTCTGCTTTTCATCGATGATGATTTCTATCTTGACCCACACTATCTGCAGATCACCGAGCGCTTCTTCAAGGACAACCCGGATGTAGTGGCTTCCACCGGCAGGGTGCTGGCAGACGATGTGAAGGGACCCGGTCTCACGGTAGAGCAAGCAACGTTGATTCTCGCCAGCGACAGGAGCGCGGAATGCGAGCAACAGATAAGCCCCAGGTACTGTGTTTACGGATGCAATATGGGTCTACGCATGGCTCCCATACGGGAGCATGCACTTCGCTTCGATGAGACGCTTCCCCTGTATGGGTGGTACGAGGATTGGGACATCTCGCGGCAATTGGCGAAGTTCGGCTCGGTCGTGCACATTTCAAATGCGTGCGGAGTGCACCTCAGCGTCAAGATTGGGCGGACGACCGGGGTGCGCATGGGTTACGCGCAAGTGGCCAATCCGATCTATCTTGCACGCAAAGGGACCTTTCCCTGGTCGCACGTGTTCCGGTTCATCGTCGGCCCATGCCTGAAGAACCTGCTATTGAGCCTGAAGCCGGAAGCACACGTGGACCGCTTGGGAAGATTTTGCGGAAATCTCGCAGCCTTCCGCGATCTAATCACCGGAACGCTCAGCCCCATGCAGATTACGAACCTGTAAGCTGCGGCCTCTCGTTTCGTTTTTCGCGAGATGTGGAGCACCCGTCCTCTGCGAGGAAACGAGAGGCAGACCCCTAGGGGGATGCACAGAATGATCTGTTACTGATGTTTGTTCCAGTCGGCATACTGCTGCAGGATGTAGTTATCCGTCATCCCCGCGATGTAGTCCGCGACTACCCGGGGCACGCCTTGCCCGGCAAGCTGGGACTGGCCGGCAATCGGCAACAGTGACGGATCGTTGACCCAGCGGGCAAACATATTCCGTACCACCAAAGCCGCCTCTTGCAGGTCCCGTCGCAACTCCTCGCTGCTGTAGAGCTTGGCGTAGAGATGTTGCTTCGCCTCACGGCGAAGTTCCTCGATCTCCGGGGAAAACGCCGCCAGCCGCTGTGGCGAGCGGCGAATATCCTCCAGCGTGACCACCCCAGCGGCGCGCACCCGGTGCGCAGTCTCGCGCAGAAGATCGCCGACCAGCGTATTCAGCATCCTCTTCAGGGCTTCATTGGAGAGCAGATTGTCCGGAGCCGCAGAATACTCACGCTCCGCCGCGCACAACGATTGATCGAAGATGCGCACATGTTTGCGGAGATCTTGCGCATGGAGCATCCCCGCCTCCATGCCATCATCCATATCGGCCGTGAGGTAGGCGATTTCATCGGCTAGATCGATAAGCTGCGCCTCCAGGGGCGGTTGCCGGCCAAGGAAATAAGGGCTGAGTTCCGGGTGCTCGGTTTCGGAGTAATCCCGTGAGTGCTTGACGATGCCTTCGCGCACGCCGAGGGTGAGATTCAGGCCACGAAAGGCGGCATAGCGAACTTCAAAATACTCGACGATTCGTAGCGCGTGCAGGTTGTGATCGAAATGCAGGCCAAACTCCCGCATGGCTTCGTCCAGCGCTCGCTCGCCGGCATGACCGAAGGGTGGGTGCCCGATGTCATGTACCAACGCCAGCGCTTCCGTCATATCTTCGTTCAGCTTCAGTGCACTGGCGATGGCGCGCGCGATCTGCGCGACTTCCATGGTGTGGGTGAGCCGGCTGCGAAAGTGATCGGAGTAGCGGTGGGTGAAGACCTGAGTTTTTCCTGCCAGGCGGCGAAACGAGCGCGCGTGGATCACCCGCGCCCGATCACGCTGGAAAGGGGTGCGATAGGGATGGGCCGCTTCTGGATGCACCCGCTGAGCAAGCGCGCCGTTCGCGTCATCAGGAACAGAACAGCCAGGCGGAAGTGCGAGCGTCACTTACTGCTTCGGGCTGGCGCCCGCCGATTCTTCCTTAGCCAGCTTGACCCGTGCGCTATCAAGCTTCTTCTGCACTTTGCTCACGTCGGCAGGCTCGGCATCCGCGGGAACGGTGCGCGCATACTCCTGCAAGCTCTGCTCCCATTGTGTGGCGGCCATCTTCAGACGCCCTGTCTTCTCGTAAAGCTCGCCCAGGTGGTCGTGCACCGCGGGATCGCTTCCCATGCGCTCGCTTGCCTTGCGCAGATTGGCTTCCGCCAACGCATACTGCCCCATCTTGAAGTACACCCAGCCGAGGGAATCCAGGTAGGCGCCGTTCTGGGGCTCCTCCTGCACTGCCTTCTGCACCATCGCGAGGGCGTCATCCAGTTTGACTCCGCGATCACCCAGCATGTAGCCCAGGTAATTGAGGGTCATGGCATTATCCGGGTCGATGGCCAGGATCTTGCGGAATTGCTCTTCGGAGGAATCGAAGTGCTTCTGCCGCTCATCGAGCGCACCGCGCAAAAAGTAAATGTAGATTTTGTCGTCTTGCTTAGTCGAAAGCGCTTCGGCGGCATCGATCTCGTCGGCGGCTTCCTTCCAGCGTCGCAAGCGCGTGTAGATCTGCGCTAATACGAGGTTCACTTCGCGGTCGCCGTTGTCGCCATGGAGCTGCGCCTTGGCCAGCTTGATCCCCTCTTCCACCTTGCCGCTATCAGCAAGCTGGCTGGCCAGCATCAACTGGATGGTCTTGTCCTTCGGCATGGCGAGCGCGGCCTGCTGCGCGACCTGGGTTGCCTTGTCGTACTGCTTGGCATCGCGATAAGCATCCACCTGCCCTTGGTACCCGCGCTCGGCATAATCCCCGCCCATCGCGACCATCAATTGGTAGGTCTGTACCGCCTGATCTGTCTTTTGCTGCTCTTTGTAGACGTTGGCCAAACGGTCAAGAAAGATGGAGCGATTGTTCTTTTCACCATCGGAGTACTGCCCGTCCGGGTGGCTGCTCTGCTTCACCAGGTTCTGCAGGGTTTGCGCGGCCTCGTCGTAGTGGCCCAGCGAGTCGTCGGTCAAGGCCTCGTTGTAGCCCAGTTCGACCGAATCCGAGGCCAAAGCCTTGGCCTTCTTCAGCGTGGTGAGTGCCTGTTCGTAGTGGCCCTGCCGGCGCTCAATCTCCGCGATGCGCACATAGGTCTGCGCGTCCTGCGGATCCGCGGTCGAGATGGCCTCAAAGTGCTTGAGCGCGGCGCTGAGCTGGTTGTCATTCAACAACGCCTGCGCCAGACCCCTCTCCGCGTCCAGGTTATCCGGTTCCATGTCGAACGCCTTACTGTAAGCGTCGATGGCGTTCTTGTTCTGCTTCAGCTGGTCGTAGCTCATGCCCAGCGCGTAGTCCATTTTGGCGGTGCGGTCGTCCGCCGGCACCGCGCTCAGCACCTGGATGGCGTGCGTCATGTCGCCGGAATCGCTGTACAGCCGGGCCAGGTTCAGCACTACATCTTCTGAATTGGGATCGATTCGCTGGGCTGCCTTAAACTGCTCTTCCGCATGCGGTGTGTCGTGGGCCAAAGTGTAAAGCTGACCGAGGAGCAGACGGCTCTCAATATCGTTGGCCTGCAATTGCACGATCTTGGTGTATTCGGCAATGGCCAGTTGCAGCACCTTCTCCGAAGGTCCGCCATTCTGCACATTTCCCAGGGACTGCAAGTAGACACGGCCCAGGAGCTTGTGGGCCTCCAGGTTGTCCGGCTCGGTCTTTAGGATGTCCTGCGCCGCCAGCACGGCATCCCGTACCCGGCCGGTGCGGAGATAAAGTTCGGCCAACCCGCTGTTCAGGTACTTGGAGTTGGGATCGGCGTCGAGCGCCAGCTTATATTCTTCAATCGCGCGCGTCGCATACTCGGGGCGGCCGTAATTGGTGGCCATCTCCTCGTACATATGCGCCAAGCCGAAATGGTAGTAGGCCGCAGAGCGGTCCGGTGGTTTTTGCGTGGTTGTGGCAGGCCCGGTTTTGGCCTGGGTCAATACTTTCCCGGCATCGGCGGGCTTCGCCGGCGCGCTTTGCGGAGCCGCATTCTGTTGCGCAGCGCCACCCGCCTGAGGGCTGGCAAGGGCGGAAGCTGGAGTAGCGATGGCTGCACAAGCAAGCGCCACGTGAAAGAGGGTCGCTTGAGTTTTAGAGGAGGGCTGCGGCTTGTTGGTCATTTATGGGAGTTCCTGTGCCCGGGCTTCCGTTGCATTGAACTGACGCCGGCGGTCCAAACGCGGTGCAGAGGAACCCGCATTTTTTTGTTATATGCGCGTGCAGTGACGCCGCAGCGCAGCATCTGGTTCCGATCGATTGTAACCCTGTGCAAAAAGTCCAAACACTCCCCAATTCGTCCCACTGCAGGAGCTTCACCGTTACTTTGGTTGTCTCACTAACGTACTGCCTGCCTAACACGAACCTTACTAAGTTTAGACTACTTTCCCGGCGCCTGGTCATAGCGGATTGTGCACCGTTCCATCGCTTTTCCATGTGGCCGTAACTGACCTGATACTCAGGGACAGGACGGCCATCAACGGTTCCCCGTTGCTCTAGTGGCGAAAGTGCCGCGTTCCGGTAAAGACCATGGCCAGGCCCAGTCGATTGGCTGCGTCGATCACCTCCTGATCACGCACCGAACCCCCAGGCTGAATTACTGCTGTGGCCCCGGCAGCAGCCACTGCCTCCAGTCCGTCGGGGAAGGGGAAAAACGCGTCGGAAGCAGCAACACAGTTGGTCAGTGGCAACAACGCCTTCATGGCGCCAAACTTCGCCGCATCCACCCGGCTCATCTGGCCCGCGCCCACCCCGATGGTCTGCCCATCGCGCGCGTACACAATGGCATTCGACTTTACGTGCTTAGCCACTCGCCAGGCAAAAAGAAGTGATTCCATCTCCTCCGGCGACGGCTGGCGAACGGTAGCCACCGTCAGCCCCGCTGCCGAGACGTCTTCGGTATCGGCGTCCTGCAGCAGCAGTCCTCCGGAAATCTGCTTGACCGACTTGGCTGGAGGCGTGTGCTTTACCGTCAGCAAGCGCAGATTCTTCTTGGTGCTGAATCTTGCCTTGGCGGCTTCGCTGAACGATGGAGCCGCAATGGCCTCCACGAAGAGCTTGGCAATTTCTTCCGCCGCCGCCTCGTCGACCTCGCGATTGATGCCAATCACGCTGCCAAAGGCGGAGACGGGATCCGTGGCCAGCGCTTTTTGGTACGCCTCCAGCACGGAGGAAGCGACAGCCGCTCCACTGGGATTGCTGTGCTTGATGATGGCCACGGCGGGCTGCTCGAACTCGTGGACCAGTTCCCAGGCGGCGTCCAGATCAACCAGGTTGTTGTAGCTAAGCTCTTTGCCTTGAAGTTGCTGCGCCGCCGCGACCCCGGTACCCGAGCCGTCCGCATAGAGTGCTGCGCCCTGGTGCGGGTTTTCCCCGTAACGCAGGTCTGCCGTTTTCGAGTAAGCCAGAAGGAGCGTGGACGGGAAATGAGCTGCCTCTTCCACCGGTTCCAGGCCGGGGTCATGCTCGCGGTTGGCTGCAATCCTGCTGAACGTCACGGCGATGGCCGAGTCGTACGATGCCGTAAGGGTGAAGGCCTGGCGCGCCAGCCTCCACCGTGTTTCGAGTGAAAGGGCGCCTTGGTGGGCTTGCATCTCAGCCGCCAATGCTTCGTAGTCTGCCGCCGCGGTGACCACGGCTACGTCCTCGAAGTTCTTGGCTGCCGATCGCACCATGGACGGTCCGCCAATGTCGATGTTCTCCACCAGCTCGCCGAAGGCCACCCCGGGTTTGCGGGCGGTCTCTTCGAAGGCGTAAAGATTCACCACCACCATGTCAATCGGCTCGATTCCCTGCGCGGCCACCGTCGCCCGGTGCTCCTCGCTGCCCCGCAGGTGCAGAATGCCGCCATGGACCTTGGGGTGCAGCGTCTTTACCCGGCCATCCAACATCTCCGGGAACCCGGTGAGGTCGGAGATATCGCGTACCGCAAGCCCGGCGTCGCGCAAGGCCCGGGCCGTACCTCCAGTCGAAACCAGCTCTACGTTCATGCCGGCCAGCTGGCGGGAGAAATCAACCAGGCCGGTCTTATCCGTAACACTCAAAAGGGCCCGCTTCACCTGCTTATATTCCACTCAAAACCTGCCCTCGTCGCAATTTGTAAGAATCATGTCCCGCACATTCCGCACAACGGATAGATGAAATGGGTAGGACGAACGGAGCGCCGATTTGTCAGCGACCCTCGCTCAGGATAGCTTAGCCCTATGGCACAGAACTGGGGAGGAGACAGGCCGTCGCAAGTTCCAGCGGAAGTTTTGCCGCCGGAAGGCCGCGTTGACCCTCGTTCCTACGGCAGAATGCCCGGCTATGACGGGGATCCGGAGCCGATTCAGCCGGTTCCGTCGAGGCGCCCCCGGGGCAACCGTTGGGCCACCGCCCCGGCCACGTACACCCTCGTAGGCATTAACTGTGCCGTCTACCTGGCCATGGTGCTGCGGGGTGTCTCCCCCAGCAACCCTACTGTCGCGGAACTGGTGCACTGGGGCGCCAACTTTGGCGTCTACGTGCTCGAGCGCGGGCAGTGGTGGCGTCTGCTCACCGCCGCTTTTGTCCACATTGGCCTCCTGCACCTGGCGACCAACATGTGGTGTTTATGGAATCTGGGTTTGCTGGGCGAGCCATTACTCGGCCCCGCCGGAGTGGTTGCCGTCTATGTACTGACCGGAGTAGCAGGGAATTTGCTCAGCACCGCGGTGCATCCACAGATTGTTGGTGCCGGCGCCTCCGGCGCGGTCTTTGGGATTGCCGGCGTGCTCATTTTGCTGCTCAAGGCGAAATTGTTGCCGGTGCCGCCGGAGGAGATCCGCCGCTTGCGCAGGAGCGTGATTTACTTCGCCCTTTTGAACTTTGTGATTGGGGGCACCACGATGTTCCTGCGCACCAGCATTCAGATTGACAATATGGCCCACCTGGGCGGCTTTCTTTGCGGCCTTGCCCTGGGAGCACCGCTGGTGCCGCGAATCGGCTCGGCGAGGAGCGAATTCGCTGTTCGCTCCTGGGCGGCCTATGGTGGTATGACCGTGTTGCTGCTGGCTTTCGGCTACGGTCTGGCTAGATCCCGCTAGGGCTAGCGAACGGCAGTCGCCGCGAACTTCTTAACCATGGCCAACAGGAGTTTACGATCGCTGTCGTTCAAGTTGGTCGCGTAACGCCGAATTTGGGTTAAAAACCGCAATTCGTCGTCGGTCAGCTTCTGGGTGTTCATCTCGCGGCCCAGCGAGTCCTCAGCGAAGAACTGGGCCAGTGGGATATCCAGGGCCTGTGCGATCTTGGCGAGAGTGTCAAGTGAGGGAACAGTATGTCCGTTCTCAACCCTCGACAGGTAACAGCGCAACAGACCGGTGCGCTTCTCGATATCTCCTTGCGAAAGACCCTTCTGCAACCGGTATCCGCGAATGGTAATGCCAATTTTCATAAGCAACGACCTTCGTTCACACTTTCACCCCAATGGACCAGAAGCAGTTAACACATTTCCAGGTGTTGGCAGCATAGTTAACACGCCGAAGAGACGACTAGCAAGATTTTTTTTCACGATGTGAATCATATTTTTCCGAAATTGGAATTTTGTATCCGCGATGGTTCATTAAAAAACGGTTCGAAGGCTAGTTCATGAACAGGCCGCCGTTTACGTCCAGCACGTGCCCGGTGATATAGCCGGCCTGGTGCGACGCGAGAAAAGCGACCGCATGGGCGACATCCTGATCGCTGCCCGGCCGCCCCAGCGGGATATGGCTCAACAACGCTTCGCGCTGCTTCTCCTCCAGCGCCGCCGTCATGGCGGTTTCAATATACCCGGGCGCCACGGCATTGACGGTAACGGAGCGCGAGGCCAGCTCCCGCGCCATCGACTGTGTAAATCCGATCAGCCCGGCCTTGCTGGCGGCGTAGTTTGCTTGTCCCGCCTGCCCGGTGCGTCCCACCACGCTGCTGATGTTGATGATTCGTCCCCATCGACCACGTAGCATGGGATTCAACAATGCTTGGGTCAGTAGGAAGGCGCCGGTCAGGTTAGTGGTCATCACCGCGTCCCAATCCGCGCGTTTCATGCGCAGCAGTAGAGTGTCCCGCGTGATGCCTGCATTATTGACCAAGATTTCCACACTGCCGAAATGAGCAATGGCGGCCTTGGCAGCGGCCTGGATGGAAGCTTCGCTGGCCACGTCCATCACGAAGGATTTGGCTTGCCCGCCAGCCGCGGTTATCTCAGCGGCCACGGCTTCGAGGTTAGCCTCATTGCGCGCGGCCAGCGCGACGCGGGCCCCCGTCTTTGCCAATGCCAGAGCACAGGCGCGGCCGATCCCCTGGGATGCTCCGGTAACAAATGCTGTCTTGCCTTCTAAGTTTTCCATGATTCCTTGTTGGCTCTAGGCGAAAGAGTGAGGTTACCAGAAGAGCGTCGCGGTCGCAGAGCGACGCAGGCTTTAGTAAGAAATACTGAACAAGGTTTCAGCATCACAGGAGCGGAGTTAGGCAGAAGGTGATTAGACGATCTCGGCGGTGCGTACCGCCGCGGCCTCGAGAGCCGGCAGCTTGCCCCACACTTTGTCGAGCGACCAGAGATAGACCACGAGCTCCCGCGAGTAGTGCAGCAGCGGCGCCGTCTGTGGGATTTCAATCCCGTAGATGGCGGGCAGGTCGTTCAGCTCGATCTCTGCCTCCGCGGCTTCCAGCGGCCAAGGCATGTGGTGGATATCGCCGCGCAGCAGTTGTCCGCTGCGGTTGGTGGTGAAGAGACAATAGCGTTCCGTGAGAAAGTACTCGATTGTGCCCGGCCGGCCCTGGTCGATCGCACGTAACTTCCCCAAGCCCCGATAATGAGCCCGGAAGCGCACCGGTTTGGCGCTCAAAAGACGCTCGCTCTGGTAGGTGAATTCCCGCTCACTGCGTGTCTTGATCGACATCCGGGCCCAATGATAGGGCAGGTGGAAGACGGCCTTGGCCACGATAACCGCCAGCGGGTTCGAAGCCTCCAGGCAGAAGAAATACACCCCGGCGCGATTGGTATTTCGTTCCCGAACATAGGTTCTGAGGTTCAACTCAGGAAAGCGGCTGGCCCCGGGAATCCTGGGTACCCCGCGCAATTGAACCCGGTCCATCCAGAAGGGAACGACGCCCACCCACGCGGATTGATCAAACGTGTCTACTTGCAGGCCCGGGGGTAGCAATGATTCGAGTTTGGCAGCGGGAATCGGCCAGTGGGCAAAAAGCAGGTCATTCCAGCGCTGCATCATCGTCCAGGGACGCTTGGGCAACGCGTAAGGCCGGTGGTTTACCACCGACAATGCTTCTTGGTCAGGATCGGAATAGCGGCTCGTGGCCATAAGAGCGAACTCACTCGTAAAAGGCGCAATCCGCACCGCGGTTGTCCCCCCAATCTTACCCTAGTTCGTTCCCGGAAGCCCGCCGCCAATGGTTCTCTTATAAGCGAAGGTACCGTGTCCCCACACGATTGCGGGAATGCTCTATCCTGAAGCGTAACCATGGCTCAGAGCGAAATCGTCACTACACCTTCTCCCGTCCTGCCCGAAGCATCCCGAAACCAGACTGAGGTTTATGCGGTGCATGGAGCCGACCCTGAAGTCCTGGCCTATGCCATGGCAAAGTACTCGCGCTCCGCGCTTTCCATGAAGGAATCGCTGCGCGAAATCTCCACCCAGCGCGCCGAGCATTTCCTCAATACGTTTTACTTTCAATATGGCCACCGCTCGATTGCGGATCTGGCGCATGTGGCGTTCGCCATCGAGCGGTTGTCGCTCTTGGCGGCCATCATCCTGGTCGACGAGCAACGCTGGGATGGCCAGGAGCGTTCCACTCGCTATCAGAATTTCCGCAAGAGCGGTTGGTATCTCCCGGATTTTTCCTTGAGCCCCGCTAGCGGTCAGGCCTTCACGGCGGCTATTGAGGCGCTCTTCGCCGAGTATCACTCCAGCACGGAGTTGATGTTTGAGCATCTGAAAGGGCGCACCGCGCGGCCGGCAGAGATGAAGGAAGAAGCCTTCCACCGCACCCTGAAGGCCCGTGCATTCGACGTCTCCCGCTACCTGCTTCCGCTCGCCACTAACACTTCTCTGGGCCAGATCGTGAACGCGCGCACGCTCGAGACCCAGATTTCCCGCTTGCTCTCCGACCCTCACGAGGAGGTTCGACAGTTGGGTGAGCGCCTACGGGAAGCGGCCGCCGGTTCGGCCTGGAATGTACAGGGTGAAGCACTCAGCGCATTGCAGCGCGAGATCGCGGCCCTCGACCCTGCCCTTGGCGTCAGTGCGGAAGGTGTGCTGACCCGTGAGGTGAAAACCGCTCCCACGTTGGTCAAGTACGCGGCGCCGAATGACTATTTGCTGGCCACCCGAGTTGAACTGGCAGAGGCGGCCGCTGCCTTGATGAAGGATGCGCCCATCGAAACGCCGGCCGGCCCGGTCGATCTGGTTGACAATCAGACGCTCGAAATCGATCTCGCCACGACGCTTCTTTACGGCGCCAGCCATTACTCCTATCGCCAGATCGGACGCCAGGTCGCCGCTCTCGAAGAGGCACGCCGCAATGAGATCATCGCCATCGGCGCCCGGCATCGCGGCCGCCATGACGAACTTCTACGTGAGTTCTCCGCAGGCCAGGGACTGCGCTTTGACATTCTCATGGATATCGGCGGCTTCCGCGATATGCACCGCCACCGCCGTTGCGTCCAGATCCTGCAGCCGTTCACCCATGCTCACGGTTATGAAGTTCCTGAAGGTTTGGCTGAGGCGGGCTTGCTGCCGCAATACGACGCCGCTATGACCCACGCCCACTCCGTCTTCGAGCAGGTCGCACAGGCTGGCCTCATCGAGAATGCGCGCTACGTGCTACCGCTGGGCACGCGCACCCGCGCTCTCTTCAAAATGGATTTCGCCGAAGCCCTGTACATCGCAGAGCTCCGTTCCGCGCCGGCCGGACATTTTTCCTATCGCCGCATTGCCTGGGAGATGTATCAGGCTGTCTCTCACAAGCATCCGGCGCTCGCTTCGTACTTTCGCGTCCGGGATATCCACCAACCGGTCGACCTGCTGCAGCGATAGCGGTGTATGATCCTCTACAAGCCGCCCGCTTTTGAGTAAACGTACCTACCCACTGGAGACCCCCCATGGCAGACGATCGTTCCCGCGCCATTGACCTGGCATTAGCACAAATTGAAAAACAATTCGGTAAGGGCTCTATCATGCGCCTCGGCAACAAAGAGGCAATTGTGCCCATCTCCGTTATTTCCACCGGCTCAATTTCTTTTGACGCCGCGCTCGGCGTGGGCGGTGTTCCCCGCGGCCGGGTGATCGAAATTTTTGGCCCTGAATCGTCGGGCAAAACCACGATCACGCTGCAAATCATCGCTGAAGCGCAGAAGTCGGGTGGCATGGCTGCTTTCGTTGACGCGGAACACGCGCTCGATCCGCAATACGCCAAGAAGCTGGGAGTTGATGTCGACAATCTGCTGGTGTCGCAGCCTGATTACGGTGAGCAGGCACTGGAGATCACCGAAGCGTTGGTGCGCTCCGGAGCCATCGATGTGCTGGTCGTCGATTCGGTCGCTGCTCTGGTACCCAAGGCGGAACTCGACGGCGAAATGGGCGACTCGCACATGGGATTGCAGGCGCGACTGATGTCGCAGGCGCTGCGCAAGCTTACGGGCACGGTTTCTAAATCGCGCACTTCATTAATTTTCATTAATCAAATCCGCGAAAAAATCGGGGTCATGTTTGGCAATCCGGAAACGACGACCGGTGGCCGTGCGCTCAAGTTTTACTCCTCGGTGCGCATCGACATTCGCCGCATCGCGGCCGTTAAGGAAGGCGACGTGGTCGTCGGCTCCCGCACCAAGATCAAGGTGGTCAAGAACAAAGTCGCCGCGCCTTTCCGCGAAGCTGAGTTTGACATCCTGTATGGCGAAGGCATCTCTCGTGAGGGCGATGTACTCGACCTTGCCGTGGCGCAGAATATCGTGGAGAAGTCAGGCGCCTGGTATAGCTACGCAGGCGAGCGCATTGGCCAAGGCCGGGAGAATGTGCGCAGCTTTCTCAAAGACCATCCGGAAATCTTCGCCCGCATCGATGGCCAACTACGGCAGAAGCTCGGCCTTACCGGGGTGAAGCCGGCTGACATTCCAGCGGTTCCGGTCAATGGGTCAGCCCAGGCGGTCGAAGCGGTGAAGGTACCTGTGCGTAGGCAGTAGCTGGTCTTGAACACAGTCAAAGCCATTTATCCGGGTAGCTTCGACCCCTTGACCAACGGTCATCTGGACCTGGTTGCGCGCGGGGCGAAGATCTTCGACCACCTGGTGGTCGCGATTCTCAAGAATTCTGAGAAGGCGCCGCTCTTTTCTGTTTCCGAACGAATTGAGATGATCACCGAGGCAGTACATCCCTTTGGGAATGTCTCGGTCGCGACCTTCAACGGTCTGCTCGTGGAGTTTGTTCTGGAGCAGCGTGCCCAGGCCATCCTGCGCGGTGTCCGCGCGATCAGCGACTACGAATATGAGCTACAGATGGCGCTGATGAACCGGCGCTTGGCGCCGGATGTGGAGACCGTCTTCCTGATGGCCGACGAGAAATATTCCTACGTGAGCTCGCGCCTGATCAAGAATGTCTTTGAACTCGGCGGCTCGGTCGAGGGATTGGTTCCACAGACGGTAATCACCCGCCTGCAATCGCGCGTAGTTCCCAACCGCGGCTAGAGCGGTTTCGCAATTGAAGTTCAGAATGCGTGAGTACTGGAAGAAACACAGGCCCTACGCTTCGCTCGGTGGGATGACAATTTTATTTGCTGAACCAAGTATTCTGCTGAAGCTCTTGTGGGCCAACAGAATTGTCATCCCGACCGGAGCGAAGCTGCTTCCCGTACTCACGCGCCCTGCTTTAAATTCCAGAATTCCTCAATCTCTTCCAGCGGTTTATTTTTTGTTTCGGGCACAAAGAACCACGTAAAGATGGCCTGGGCAAGCGCCATGGCCGCGAGAAATCCGAACGTGACCACCTTCCCGATCTGGTGGTAGGCGAAGGGGAAGAGCAGAACAACCAAAGCGTTGGCGACCCATTGGGTCAGCACCGGCACAGTCATTGCCAGACCGCGCACATCGGTGGGAAAGATCTCGGGAAGCAGCGTCCAAAACACCGGCCCGATGCAGCAAGAGAAGAAGGCGAGATAACTAAGAATCAGCACCAGCACCAGCGGCCCGTGAAATCGATTCGTGGCGATCGTCACCATCAGCGAGACCAGGGCCGCGCACATGCCAATCGACCCGATGACGTATAGCGGCTTGCGGCCATAGCGGTCGATCATCCAGAAGGATGCGACGGTAAAGACAAACTCCGTCACCCCGACCAGAAACGTGGATAGGAGCGCGCCATCAATCTTCCATCCAGCGGAGCGAAAGATAGCCGGCGCGTAATCGACAATGGTATTGATCCCCGAGACGTGAATCAGAATAGCCAGGAAGAAACTTACCCTGAGCGCGCGCTTCACGCCCGGGCGCCGCAACGCTTGCCAGCCGCCCCCTTTTTGAACGGCTGCCTGCATCTCCGCGATGGCAAGCCCGGCGCTTTGCCTGCCTGAAATTCGTGCCAGCAGATTAAAGGCTTCCTCCTTCTTGCCAGTCATCATGAGGAAGCGTGGCGTTTCCGGCGCTATGAGCATGAGGACAAAAAAGACCACCGACGGAAAAATGCCGGTGAAGAACATCCAGCGCCAATTGTTGACGCCGCTATTGCGCAACAGGTAGTTGATGCCATAGGAAGTGAGGATGCCAATGACGATAGACAGCTGATAGAGAGTGCCCATGCGTCCTCGTACCGAGGGCGGCGAAACCTCGGAGATATACATGGGGGAGAGAAGGGAGGCGGCTCCGACAGCCAGCCCGCCCACGAAACGTGCGGTAACAAACATGGGAAAGGACGGCGCCACCGCGGTCGCGATCGAGGTCAGCGCGAACAGCACGGCTACTCCAACCAGGATTCGCTTTCGTCCGTAACGGTCGGCAAACCTGCCGGCAGCGAGAGACCCCAGCACGCAGCCAAAGAGAAGGGAACTGAAGGCCCAGCCCAGCTCCAGGTCATTCAGCCCGAAATGCTCCGTCAAAAACGGACCGGCGCCGGTGATGATCGCAATGTCGAAGCCGAAGAGCACGCCACCCAGCGCAGCGGTCGCGCCAAGCAGAATCAGGTACCGGAAGTTGATCTCGATTTTCACGCTTGGCTATCGGAACCTGATCCTATCTGATTTGTAGCCCCTATTGTTTTTCTATTTCGATGTAGTCGACTGGCGCTGGTTCGCCCTGATCCGGCGTTCCGCGGAGACTGAGCGTATCGCGCGGCTTGAGGTGAACCCCGGCAACGGTGAAGAGCATGCTGGTGCTGCCGTCGAGATGGGGATCGACAACGGCCGGAGGTAGGATTGCATTCGCCGTCCAGTGCGCCAGGGACTTGCCGTTCAGCAGCAGCTCGTATTGCGAGGCGCCGGTGCGCAAGTCGAAATAACGCACGCCAATGGTGTAGGTCCCTTCGGGCCTACCTGGTTTTGTGGTGAGTGTGCAAGGAGCCGGCCGATTGCACACCACTGCCTTGCCTGCGGAGCCGGTTTCCCAAGGAGTGACGTTGACGGTGGTGTATCCGTCTGCCTGCATGGACTCGGCTTCGATGCGGTCAGGATAGTGCCCCACGCGGCCCAGCTTATCTTGAATGCCGGAGATGTTCTGGAACCATGCGGTGACCGCATCCCGCCACACGATGGCGTGACCGGCCTCGTACTCGAAGAGCGCGAGTGTTTCGTTGTAGCGCTGGTCGTCGATCAGGCCATGCAGCGTCCGCCATCGCGACGGATAGGAGCCAGCCACCGCGGCGCCCTCGTAGTGAGAATCGTAGACGTACTGCACCAGCGTCTTGCCATTGTGCAGCTTGTAGTCGTAGGGAACGTGATGCATGAAGAGCAGCAGGCTGTCGGGGCAGCTCTCCAGAGACTCGTAAACCTTGGCCAGCTCAGGCGGGTATTGGCCGATGTAGCCAGTACCCGTGGCGACCGTGCGGTCCATGCCGATGCCTTTCTTGTCAGCCCGGAACCATTGCCCCCAACCGTTGCGTTCGGCGGACTCGATACCGGGGCCGTAGTGAACGCTGATGATGTTGGTCAGGCCCCCAATGGCCAGCGGACCTGTGTATTGCTCGTACACTCGCCACGAGTTCTCCAGCAAGCCGTTGACGATGAAGTTGACTTTGGGATCGTTGCCGAAGGTCAGCCGGGTCCAGGAGTCGATAATCTCCTCGGTAGTCAGGTCCGGATTCCACGCCAGCTTGCCGAAGCCGTAAAGGTTGGCCATAGCCATCGGGTGATGAAGCCAGTTGGTATCGAGGCCAACGTTGGCTACGGCGACAAAACCACCCAGAGGCTGATGGAAGCTCTTGCCCTCCACAATCTCGCTGACTGGGGTGCTGCGGTTCTCGGCGCGGAGATCGGTGTCCAGCACCCACTTCCACATGGGGACGAGGAAGACCATGTGGCGTTCTTGCCCCGTGTACTCCTGCGTCACCTGCAGTTCGATGGCCTGGTTGGTGTGGTGAAGGGCGGCAAACAGCGGGGAGACAGGCTCGCGAACCTGGAAGTCGATGGGGCCGTGCTTGATCTGGATCACTACATTGCGCTCGAACTTGCCGTCGAGGGCGCGGAAGTTGTCGTAGCCGGCTCGGGCGCGGTCGGCCTTGAGGTCATTCCAGTCGAGATGGTTGTTGTAGACAAAGCCGCGATAAAGCACCACACCGCCATGCGGTTGGAGCGCGCGGGCCACGGTATTTGCCGCCTGCGCGGGAGTGCGGCCGTATTGCGATGGTCCGGGGCGGCCTTCTGAGTCCGCCTTGATCACAAAACCGGCGAAGTCGGGGATGGCACGGTAGATTTCATTGACCTTCGTTCTCCACCAGGCGGCGACTGCCGGGTCCACCGGATCGAATGTGCGCAAATGACCTACTACCTGGGGGCTTGAAAGATCGATAGACAGGGACATGCGCACGCCCCAGGGACGAAACGCGTCGGCGATGCGGGCGAGTTCCTGGATCATCTCCGGGTCGAGCGTATGCAGGTTAGCGTTAACGTTGTTGACGGTGGCCCCGTTGACGCCGACCGAGGCCAGCAAGCGTCCATACTCCGAGACCCTGCTAAGGTCGGGCCGGACGTGGCCATTGTCGAAGAAAATGCTGCGCCCGGCATAGCCGCGCTCGATGCTTCCGTCAAAGTTATCCCACTGATTGACCCAGCGAATAGGCGAAGAAGGCGATTCGCTGCCAGGCGCGATGAACTTCTGTTGAGCGACCTGCTCCAGCACCTGGAAAACGCCGTAGAGTTCGCCACGGTCGTTACCGCCGGCGATCACCCAGTAGTTGCGGTTTTGCGCGGAAAACTGAGAAACAGAGAAACCGTCGGGCGCAATCGGGGAGTCCGCTTTCCAGGTGGGAAGAAGACGCCGAATCTCCAGCGGAGTGCCGAGGAGGAATGCGCCGTCTGCGCAGATCGTGGATGAGACCTGCAGGTTCCTGCCGAGCATCGAGTGCAGCCCCCGGGCAAGTTCATTGGCGGCACTGTGGGCGACGGCAGACTTGCCGGTGGTGACGATGCACTGCGGGAGCTTGTATTGCTGCGCCAGTGGCGGGGGCAGTGGCGCGTAACGAAGCCAGCCTTCTGCCCCGGTTTCGGCGCGAAGACAGGGGGCCACGAAGAGGAGACTCCAGGCCAGAAGGTTGACCGCTGCACGCAGGCGCATCCCTGCTATCTTAGAGCGGTTTCACCACTACTGTGTCCCATCGGCCTGGGTAAGGTGGGACTTTTCTTGCGGAAAGAACCGTGTGAAGCACCTATCGTGAAACCGCTTTACCATCCTTGTAAAATCGACGCATGTCCCAGCACATCGGTATAGTGGCCTGCTCTGCTGAAGGAGCCGCTCTTTGTTATCGATCTATCTGTTTAGGGGGTGCGGACCTGCTCGGGCCGCATGAGCACCCGGAGATATCGATGCATACGTATTCGCTGGGCGAGTACATGAAATGTATCTATCGCGGTGACTGGCAGGGTGTGGGTGAACTGATGCTTTCCTCTGCTAACAAGCTGGCGAGCTTAGGTGCCGATTTCCTTATCTGCCCGGACAACACAATTCACCAGGGCTTGCCCTTTATTCAGGAACGTTTACCACTGCGCTGGCTGCACATCGCTGATGCCGTTGCCGCCCAGGCCGTCGGTCGCCGCTTCCGTAGACTGGGCTTAACCGGCACTCGTTATCTGGTCGAGAGCGACGTCTATCCGGAAAAGCTGAAAGCACGCGACCTGGAGTATGTGCGCCCCAACGCGGAGGACCGCGAAGAGATCAACCGCATCATCATGGATGAGCTGGTCTATGGCGTCTTCAAGCCGGAGGCTGTAGCCACGTTTCAGCGGGTGATCGGACAGATGAAAGAGCAGGGCTGCGACGCCGTGGTGCTCGGCTGCACCGAGATTCCCTTGCTCATGAACGACGAAAATTCTCCGTTGCCGACCCTCGACTCCACGCGCTTGCTGGCACGAGTAGCTCTACGACGCGCAGTGCAGTTCAAGACAGCACCGGCATAGGTCGTAGAAGTAACGCCCTCGGGATTTTTCCCTGCCACAAATGACGGGTGGGCAGCTCGCTCGTTTTTTGCGAGATGTGGGATTCCACGAATCTTAACGTGCTCAGCCAATAGGGCCGAAAACCGGGTCCAGGGTAGCGGACATCTGCGCAGCATGTCATTTGTGGTTAGGACGGAGCTTAGAGAGAGCGGTTCAGCGGTTCGAACTCCAACTCCAGGCCTTCACCGTCGGGCAGAATACTAATCCTTACCTTAGCCAGCGATTCGACGATCCAATCTGCCACCGCGAGCTGTTGAATGCTGTGAGAAAAAGTCGTGGCCAGAACCTTGCACCCCGCAGCGTGGCCAGCCCTCGCCCCTGAGGACGAATCCTCAATCACAATACAATCCGCCGGCGCCAGTCCGAGAATCTTCGCGCCCTTGAGATAGGGTTCAGGATGCGGCTTACCATTCGTCACCATGTCGGCAGTGATGATGTGCTTCGGCACCGGAACGCCGGCGAAGGCCAGGCGGCTGCGTGCCAGCCGTTCCGTGGCCGAGGTGACGATGGTCCAAAACCTCTGTGGCAGCAATTCCAGAATCGAGGTCACGCCTTCCAAGACCTCGAGCCCTTCATTGTCCCCGACCTCGAGATCTTCAATCACTTTGAGCTCTGCCTCATGATCGGCATCGGGCCTAAGCGTACGCACGGTTTCAATGGCTCGCATGCCGTGCGCGGTCTTGATTGTTTCCCGCACGTCGAGCCCATGCCGTTCTGCCCAAGTCTGCCAGCTTCGCTCAACTGACCCCAGCGAGCTGATCAGCACTCCATCCATATCAAAAAGCAGACCCTTGGTTCTTACCTTGCTCATGCACCGTCTCCCATAGCAAAATTTCCTCCCGCTTCGAGTAGTGCATTCAGCGACGCGCGCGAGCCGCTCTCGGCGTATATGCGCAACAAAGGTTCGGTGCCTGAGGCACGCAGCAGCAACCAGCTTTCCGCGGATTGAGGTTCCGGATTGTCGAGATAAAACTTCAAACCGTCCAGCGTTTCCATGCGCAATACCGGCATACCCGCAAACTCCTTCACACCGGCCGCTGCGCGGCGGATGGCCGATTGCTTGACCGCCTCCGGGATATGCAAGTCAACTCGCCCGTAGTAATGCTCGCCATATTCCTCCTGCAACGCATTCACCAGCGAGCCCAGCGTCCGGCCTTCCTCCGCCATGATGTTGGCCAGCAGCAGTGCGTTAAGCAGCCCATCGCGTTCCGGCAAATGGCGGCCAATCCCGATGCTGCCCGATTCTTCGCCGCCGATGAGAATGTCCTTCTCCAGCATCAATGCGCACACATGCTTGAAGCCGATGCCATGCTCGTAAAGCTTGCGCCCATAGCGGGCCGCGATGCGGTCCAGCATCTTGGTGGTATTGAAGGCCCGCGCCACATCGCCCGGCCACTGCTTACGTTTGAGCAGCCACTCCAACAAGAGGCAATAGATCTTATTGGCATCGACGAACCGTCCCTCCTCATCCACCGCGCCAATGCGGTCCGCGTCACCGTCGGTGGCAAACCCGGCCTGGCAGTGATGCTCCAGCACAGCGACCTCGAGCGCACGAATGTGGGGCGGAATCGGCTCCGGCTGGATGCCGGGAAAGAGCGGATTCAACTCAGCGCGGATCTCCACGTGATCGATACCCAAGCGGGAGAAAATGCCGGCCAGTACGCCTCGCCCTGCGCCGTACATGCAGTCAATGGCGTATTTTTGCCGGGCCGCGGCGATCTTCTTGAGGTCGGCAAAGATCGAGATGGCCTCGACATAGGGGCTAAGGAAGTCAGCCTCCGCAATAGATCCGCTGGACGCGGCTACAGGCAGCTCTCGCCCCAGATAGCTTTCGATCGCCGTCATGATCGCCGGGCTGCCCGATCCGCCATAGCTGGCTTTGAATTTCACCCCGTTCCACTCCGCCGGGTTGTGGCTGGAGGTGATCATCACGCCGCCTGCCGCGCGCAGATGCTTTACCGCGTAGGAGAGAGCCGGCGTGGGGGTGATGCGGTCAGCGATGCGCACCGGGATCCCGCCAGCAGCGGCCACTTCGGCCACGATCTGCGCGAAGCGTTGTGACATAAAGCGAGTGTCGTAGCCGATGCACAGCCCGCGCGCTGGATCCTCGTGCTCGCGAACATAGTGGGCGATGGCCCCGGCTGCGACACGCACGTTTTCATCCGTGAAGTCATCAGCGAGTATTCCGCGCCAGCCGTCGGTGCCGAAATGGACGGGTTTTTGTTTCAAATCAATTCGTCGTGCTTTCCGGCGAGCTCGCTGACAACGCGGCGTACATCTTGCGAACGCTCCCGGGTGGTGATCAGAATGGCGTCTTCGGTTTCCACGACTACCAGGTCATCGACCCCGACCAGTGCGACAAATTTTTCCGGGCTGTAGACATAATTGTTGCGCGCGTCGATCGCCACCAGGCCGCGCGCCTCAGTCACGTTGCCTTCCCTCGCGTTACCCTGCGCCAATTGATGTTCGTAGAGGGCATCCCAGGAACCCAGGTCGTTCCAGCCGAACTCCGCCGGCAGGCAGTAGATGTTCGAATGGTGTTCACCCTTCGCCGAGCGAGGCTCGAGCACTGCGTAATCGATGCTGATGTTTTCGCAGGAAGGATAGAGTTCGCGAAACACCTGCTCGAACCGCGGCGTTCCATAAGCGTCGGCAATCCGCTGTAGAAAGGGCGCAGTTTCTGAGACATGCTCGCGGATGGCGTTGGCCAGGGTACGCGCAGTCCACAGGAATATGCCGCTATTCCAGTAGTACCTGCCGGCGCGCACAAACTCTTCGGCCCGCTCCCGGTTGGGCTTCTCGGTAAAGCGGCGGACACGCTGGACCCCGTTCTGCAACGCCTCTCCGGTCTCGATGTAGCCGTAGCCAGTTTCTGGGCGGACAGGCTTCACCCCCAGTACTACGATGTTTTCTCCTGCTGCGGCCAGGGCGATGCCTTGCTCGATCGTGGCCCGATACTTCTCCTCGTTGGTGATCACGTGGTCGGCAGGGAAGATGCCCAGCACCGCCTCGGGAGCGGTGCGCTCGATAAGGAACGCCGCCAGGCCTGCTGCCGGCGCGGTGTTGCGCGCCACCGGCTCACAGATGATCTGCTCCCCCAGCATGGTCTGCAATTGCTCGGAGATGGCCTTGGAAAGCAGATCGTTGGTGATTACCCAAAGCTCGTTCGCGGTGGCCAACGTGCCTAGACGATCCACGGTGCTTTGGATCATGGTGCGCGCGCCATCCAGCACCAGCAGCTGCTTTGCGCGCCAGCGGCGGCTCCGTGGCCAGAAGCGCGTTCCGCTGCCGCCGGCCAGGATGATCGGGCGAAACTCGACTTTAGTTGTCATTTGCTCCTGATCCCGTAGGGGTGCTTAGGAAAGGCTGGAGAAGAATTTTTTCATTCTGACCAAGCCTTCTTCTATGTCGCTGTGCGCAACCGCGTAGGAGAGCCGGATATGCTCCTGGGTGCCAAATGCCTCCCCGGGAACCGTGACCACGTGCGCTTCATGCAGCAGGCGGGTGGCCAGCTCGGTCGCCGTCTTCGCGCCCGGCTTGCCCAGGAAGGACGACACATTCGGGTAGACATAAAACGCGCCGTCCGGCTGGGTGCAGGTGATGCCGGGAATGGCCCTTAATCCGGCCAGGATGCGGTCGCGCAACTGGAGATAATCGGCCCGCATCTCGGCCACGCATTCCTGGGGACCGCTGACTGCGGCAATCGCAGCCTTCTGCACGAACGCCGCAGTGGAGGAGGTCGACTGGCTCTGCAGCTTGCTCATGGCGGCGATGATGGGCTTTGGGTCCGAGAGCGAAACCGGCACGCCAACCGGTCATGGCATAAGTCTTGGAGAGGGAACCGAGCACAATGACGTGCTCCTTGGCCTCGACAAAGGAACCGCCGGAGACGGGAGCGCCAGCATATTGAAGGTATACGTAGCACTCATCCAGCAGCAGGAAGATTCCCCGCGCGTGGGCCAGCTTTACGATGCGTTCCAGGTCATCGGGAGAGACGACGGAACCCGCCGGGTTCGAGGGCGTGTTCAGGATAATGGCCTTGGTCCGCGGGGTGATCGCGCGCTCGATGGCATCTGCGGTCACGCGGAAGTTTTCGGATTCTTCGGTGGGCAGAAACACGACCTTGCCGCCTGCGTACTGAATGATGTCCTTGAACGAGACCCAGTAGGGGACGGGCAGAATCACCTCATCGCCGTGGTCCACCAGCACCTGGATGGCATTAAAGAGAGCCAGCTTGCCGCCGGTGGTGAAGACGGCCTCATCCGGGGTGTAATCGGAACCGAAGTCGCAGGCGTGGCGCTGCACGATGGCCTTTCTGAGCTCGGGGATGCCGGCAACCACCGTGTAGCGGGTGAAGTTGGCTTCGATGGCCGCGATGGCGGCGTCTTTAATGTGGCGCGGGGTAGCAAAATGGGGTTCGCCGGCGCCAAAGTCGACCAGCTGGGCGCCCTGGGAGCGCAGCCTGGCTGCTTCCGCGGTAACGGCCATGGTGGCCGAAATCTCAATGCGGCCGATACGGTCGGCAAAGATGTTGGTAGCAATGGGTGCGGTCATCCCTACTATCTTGGCAGACTTAAGGCCCTTCGCGAAAGCGTCAAAGTGGGGACGAGCTGCTCACGGTACTGTCGTTTTAAGACTTGCTCGGCGGCCAGGAGGTCCTCTTCGGCATCGACCCCGATAACCCAGCCGAGCATGGGAACACCCGCGATGGGGCGGAGCACTTTGCCCGGCACCCGGTGGAGGCAAGGCGCGCCCGAATGACCGCCACCACGCGCTCACTCATGATGCGCTCGAGTGGAACGGGTCGGATCCCAGCCCGTCTGCCTCGTCTTCGGGGCTCGGGATATCCAGGTTGACGACCACAGGTTCCTGGCCGCTCCGGACGATGACGGCTTCCACCGGTTGGTCCTTGCGCGCGTTCAGCTCCTGATGGGGCGCAAAGGGAGGGACGTAGACAAAGTCTCCCGGCCCGGCCTCGTCGACAAATTCGAGATGCTCTCCCCAGCGGAAACGGGCGCGCCCGCGCACGATGTAGATCACCGTTTCCAGCTCCCCATGGTGATGGGGGCCGGTCTTCGCGTTGGGGTGGACGACGACCGTGCCTGCCCAAAGCTTCTGCGCGCCCACGCGGGCATAAGAGATGGCCTCGGCCCGGGTCATGCCCGGGGTCTGCGGAGTATTGCTGTCCAACTCACCGCTGCGCACAATGCGCAGGCCGGGCATCGGTCCGGATTGGAAAGAAGACATGTAGGCACCCATTTAACTAGACGCAAGTGTAAAGCCGTCCTGTAGTTTACCCAGCCTCGCCCTATCTGAGGTAGAATGGTAGAAAAATAGATTATTTATAGAAGCGAACCATGCGGACACTAAACATAAAAGACCCAGAGGCTCACCGTCTCGCCGCAGCCATAGCCCAGGAAACGGGGGAAACCATGACCCGCGTAGTGACCGAAGCCCTGCGAGAACGCTTCGAGCGCCTGCCAAGCCGTCAGCGCAAGGCTTCGGTGGAAGAACTGCGCGCCATTGCGCAACGTGCCGCTGGGTCCATCAAGCGTGCTTATCTTGATCACGCGGAATTCCTGTACGACGAACGGGGTCTTCCGAAATGATTCTGGACACCTCCGCGGTGAGCGCCATCTTCTTTGAAGAACCGGAAGGCGACCGCTTTCTTCAGGCGATTCATGACGCTGACCGTTGCAGCATCAGTGCGGCGAACTTTGTTGAGTTATCCCTGGTAATAGAAGGTCAACTGGGCCCGGAGGCCGGACGCCAGCTTGATATGTTTTTTAGGCGCGCCGAAATCGTTATTGAGGTGGTTACAGTTGAGCAGGCACATCTAGCGCGGCAAGCGTTCCTCGATTTCGGCAAAGGAAGGCATCCTGCCCAATTGAACTTTGGCGACTGCTTCGCCTATGCCTTGGCGAAGGCGACCGGTGAACCTCTCTTGTTCAAGGGAATGGATTTCGGCAAGACCGACGTTCGTAAAGCAGACGGAAGCGTCCTCGATCGATAACCGGCGCAACGAATGAACGGATGGAGGCGTGCCCGTGGCAATCGTCAAGACTAGCAAGCCTGACTACGGGGTAGACGCTCCCAACGTCTTGCGCAATCTCTTCCTCATCGGCGCGGCTTGCCTTCTACTTGGGATCTTTGGGCCTCACCAAATTCACCTCGGGCAGGTCGATTTCCTACCCCGCCCAATGCTCATCGGCACGGGCACGTTGCTCTTGATCGAAGGCTTGCTCTTTCTCTTCTACGTAAAAGTTGGCAAATACCATCATCGGGATCGAATGCTTTCGCTGCACAAATGGCGCGGTGACGAGCAGGTGCTGGATGTTGGTTGTGGCCGCGGCCTGCTGTTGGCGGGAGCAGCAAAACTGCTCCGTGGCGGCGGAAAAGCGACAGGCATCGATATCTGGTCCAACGTGGACATGGGCGGCAACTCCGAATCCGCTACACTACACAACCTGGAGCTGGAAGGAGATCAGCGATCGCTGCACGCTACTGGGGGTTCCCGCGCAGGAGATGCCATTTCCTGACGGAACCTTCGACGTCATCCTTTCCAACCTGTGCCTGCACAACATCTATGACCCGGAAATCCGTCGCCAGGCCGTGCAGCAGATCGTCCGGGTACTGAAACCCGGCGGCGAGGCGATTCTCTCCGATTACAAGCTCACCGGTGAATACGCTGAACAACTGCGAAAGGCAAGCCTGATGGTCGAAAGGCGGTGGGGAAATCCGCTTTACACCTTTCCCCCGTTGCGCATCGTGATCGCTCGCAAACCGCTGGGTGAACAGCAGGCGCAACTGTTGTAGAATCAACATGGGGCGGCGTAGCTCAGATGGTTAGAGCGACGGACTCATAACCCGTAGGTCGATGGTTCGATTCCATTCGCCGCCACCAAAACCCCTCCCGTATAGTCCCCCGATTGGTTCCTGGCTGCGTCTAACCCAGTAGTATTATTTGTTTAGACCATACTTTTGGTCCAAAGTGGAGCTATGTCTCGAACCTTTACCCGTGCAGTCTTTGGTGTATCGATCTTGTTGGTGGCGTTGGTCTTTCTCGGTGGATTAGGCCCGAGCCGTGTGCGCGCGGATTCGCAGCAGGATGGCGCTTACCCCGAGATGGAGGTCTACAGCGAGGTCCTGAAGAAGGTTCAGACCGACTATGTCTCCGATCCCAACATGACCAAAGTCACCGTCGGCGCCTTGCACGGGCTGCTCGAGTCGCTCGATCCAGACTCCAGCTACCTGACCCCGGACGAATACAAGGCGTATAAGCAGCACGGCAATGAGGGTTCGGCACAGGTTGGATTGAATATCTCCAAGCGCTACGGATACGCGACCGTGGTTTCTGTGGAGCCCGGAAGCCCGGCGGAAAAGGAACAAATCGAAGACGGGGATATCGTCGAGGCCATCGAGGGACATTCCACCCGGGAAATGTCGCTGGTGATGATCCGCCTGCTGCTCGAAGGCAAGCCGGGAACCACGGTGACCTTCTCGCTGGTTCGGCCGCGCAAGGCGGAGCCGGACAAGATCACTCTTACCCGCACCGTATCCGCGGCTCCTCCCCTGGGAGAGACCCAGTACGAGAGCAGCAGCATCCTTTACCTCAAGCCGGGAGTGCTTAGCAAAGAGCGGGTGTCGGAAATTGCCAGCCGCCTGAAGGCGATGCAGAAGAACGGCAACAAGAAGATTTTGCTGGATCTGCGTGACGTTGCCGAAGGGGATGAGGAGCAGGGCGTGCGCCTGGCCAACTTCTTCCTGGAGTCGGGAACCATTGCCACCCTCTCCGGACAGAAATATACCTATGAGGCCTTTAACGCCGACAGCTCCAAGTTCATTACCGGAGCCCCCCTGGTGGTCCTGGTGAACCATGGCACTTCCGGACCGGGAGAGATTGTCGCCGCGGCGGTTCTCGATAACAAGCGAGCCGACGTGGTGGGAGACAGAACCTTCGGTGAAGGCTCCGTGCAAAAGACCATGGAGCTTCCCGATGGCGCTGCGCTGATCCTTTCCGTCGCCAAGTATGCTTCGCCGTTGGGCAAAAAGATTCAGGACGAGGCGGTGACGCCCGAATGTCGTGGTCGCCTCCAGCCAGCCGAGTGATGACCAGGCAGGCGAGACGAAAACTCCTAAGTCGGATGATCAATTGACCAAGGCGCTCGATATCCTGAAACAGAAGAGCGCATAGTCCGGATCTATCATTGATTGGGCAAGCTCCATCTTCGGGCGCTGATCGCTTTCGTGCGCCGGGCACGTCACGCGTCCGTGCCTATGAAGTTGGCAGGCAGCATCACCTTTCTCGCGCTGATGGCTCTCGCCATCATTGCCGGATCGTTAACCGGCCTCATGCTGGTGTACTCCGTCGATTTGCCGCAGATTGCGGACCTGGAAAAATACCGTCCGATCACCGCAACCGACCTGCTCGACGTTCACGGTCGCGTCTTTGGATCCTTTGCCCTGGAGCGGCGCATCGTGGTCCCCTATGAAGCGCTTCCGCCCGTACTGCGCCAAGCCGTGATATCGATCGAAGATAAGAACTTTGAGAGCCATTGGGGAGTCAACATTTTCCGCGTGCGGGCGCGGCCTATCACGATCTGACCTCGAATGGCCGCACCCAGGGCGCCTCCACCCTGACCATGCAACTGGCGAAGAATCTTTTCCTCTCCAGCCAGCAAACCTTCGGCCGCAAGCTGCAGGAGATCTTTCTCTCCATTCAAATCGAGCATGCGTTCACCAAGGAGCAGATTTTTACCCTGTACGCCAACCAGATCTATCTAGGCCAGGGTGTTTATGGATTCGAGGCTGGATCGGAATACTACTTCAGCAAACACGCGCGTGACCTCACGTTGCCGGAAGCGGCACTGCTGGCCGCTTTGCCTAAGAGCCCGACGGCGTATTCTCCCATCGCGAATCCGGACCGCGCCTTCCGCCGCCGGAACATGGTCATCAACTCCATGCTGGAAGACGGAGTGATCACCAACGCCCAAGCCAACGCCGCCAAGGCCGCACCGCTGGGTTTGCATATAGAGCCTCCCTCGAACAGCGTTGCTCCCTGGTTCGTGGAAGACGTGCGTCGCGAACTGGAACGTCAGTTTGGTAGCGAGCAGGTGCATGAAGAAGGTTTACGGGTTTACACCACTCTGGATCTGGACTTGCAGCAGGCAGCCAATTCCGCTGTGCTCGATGGATTAGCCGCACTGGAACGGCGCCATGGATGGAAGGGCAACCTGCTCAATGTGGTCGCGGCTGGAGGGTCGCTGGACGATTTCCGTCATCCGGACTGGCGTCAGCCAACCAAGCCGGGATCGTACATGCATGCCCTGGTGACGAATGTGTTGCCGTACCAGGTGACGGCGCGCATCGGGCAGCAGCAGGTGATCTTAGGGCCGGATGATTTTGCCTGGACCAAGCAGCGGGATGCGGAGAACTTTCTTAAACCGGGCGACATTATCTACGTACACCTCGTGACCTCGACCGATTCCAACCTGGTGTTGCATGCAGTGCTGGAGCAGGATTCCGGCATCCAGGGATCTCTGATGGCGGTGGATAATACCTCCGGCGAAGTATTAGCTATGGTCGGCGGCCGCGACTTCAACCTGTCGCAATTCAACCGCGCCACGCAGGCCGAGCGGCAGACCGGCTCTTCCTTCAAACCCTATGTCTATACCGCTGCGGTGGATGCAGGCGCACGTCCGGAGGAGAGTATTGTCGATGCTCCGGTTACGTTTTCGACCGCCGTTGGTCCTTACACGCCGCACAACTACGACGACACCTTCGAAGGCACGGTCTCGCTGGTGCATGCCTTTGCCGATTCGCGAAACATCCCCGCAGTCAAGCTTGCGGAGCGTGTCGGTATACGCAAGGTGATCGCTACGGCGCACCAGTTTGGCCTGAGCGGCAATGTTCCGCCCTTTCTCCCCGTGGCCTTGGGCTCGGTTGAGGCTACGCTGCAGGAACAGGTGGCGGCTTACAGCAGCTTTCCCAATGACGGGGTGCGCCTTGGACCGCATCTCATCCGCAAGGTAACCAACTCGGATGGGCTCACGCTTTCGGAGAGCCCGGCGAATGTAATCGAGTCCACCAGCATGAAGACGGCGCGCATCATGATGACCTTTTTCAAGTCGGTCATGCAACCGGGCGGCACAGCCGCCGAGGCCGGGAAGCTCAATCATCCGCTGGGTGGCAAGACCGGGACGACCAGCGACTTCAACGACGCCTGGTTTATCGGTTTCTCTCCCTCCATCACCTGCGGGGTTTGGGTTGGCTACGACAGCCGGCAGTCGCTGGGCGATAAAGAGAGCGGCGGCCACGCGGCGCTCCCGCTGTGGATGGACTTCATGAAGGTGGCGATCGCCGACCGGCCTAACGAGCACTTTGCCGGAGATACGCGCCCGCTCCCATCAACCAATGTAGCCCTGAAGACGACCACCACCCGGCCGGCAAGCCAGCCCGCCGCAGTCCCCACTCCGCAGTGAGGGCTCTGTCTCCTGGCAAAACCCATTAGGGACTGGACGGGTGCCCCACGTTCGCCTACCTGCCCCGGCCTGCCGTGGGAGCGTACGTGGGCCGAAAAAGATGGGCGAAGCCCACAAAGGCTTCTTAGCAATTCCGAAAAGAAATCCAGGTTGAAGCAACCCCAAAAAAATCATTTTCGCGGAATACGTGAGTTTACCGGTAGTCACTGCTCGAGGCTTTGTATCAGGGCACGACTTTACAGGTTGCGGAAAAACTCATGTTTTGTATCAGGGCACGACTTTAGTCGGGCCGTTAATACGCCAGAGAATCTGGGCTTTAGATGGGCATTTTCTTTGCCGGATGCGCGATTTACTTTCCCAGTAAACGCATTAGGCGTAGGTAACGCTTCGCCTGCGCGACATCGCGCATGATCTGCTCTTTCAATGCCTCAGGAGAGGGCCAGCGCCGCTCTTCACGAAGCCGGCGATGAAACAGAAGCCTCAAGGGCGTCTGGTCCGACAAGGTAAGTGGATGAAAATTCAGCAAGTGCGATTCCACCGCAAAGGAATCTGCGCCGAAGGTTGGCCGATTGCCCACGTTAGTCACCGCATCAAACCATTCCCCATCGACACGCAACTGCGTGACGTACACCCCGTTCGGCGGCAGCAACTCCGAATAGGGCGCCAGGTTGATGGTGGGAACCGTGAGCGTCCCGCCGATTCCGCGTCCGCGGGCCGGCGTGGAATCAATAAAGAAACCATGCCCCAGCAGCGTACGCGCAGTGCGCAGTTCGCCCCGGGAAAGCAATTCCCTGATCTTGCTGCTGGAAACGGTCAATCCTCTCACCTGGCACGCGCCGTGGATCACCACCTCGAAACCAAGCGCGCGGCCCAGTTCGCTCAGTTCGGCGATGCCGCCTTCTGCGCGGTAGCCAAAACGGAAGTTGGTTCCTTCATGGATCTCGACCGCTCGCAACGCATTACACACGATGGTTGTGACGAATTCCGCGGCCCGCATGCGCGAGAGCTCCGCGGTGAAATCCAGCACCAGGACTGCGTCTACACCGGCGTCTCCCAACAGCTCAAGCCGCGTCTCCAGTGGAGTAATGAGCTTAGGGCACGTCTCCGGCCGCAAAAAACGCAACGGATGGGGATCAAATGTAACCGCTACCGAACGCGATGATCGCGCCGCGGCACTTTGCCTGAGCCGCTCCAGAATGAACTGATGGCCAACATGGACGCCGTCGAAATTCCCAATACTAACCACCGTGCTCCCGAAGTCTTGGGGGAATCTCGCCGAGGTTGCGGAAGACGTGCATGGTCAGATCTCGAAAGGAATGCGCAACCCGTCGTAAGCGAGTTGGATGTGCTCTGGAAGCTCGTTGTTGGTTTCGGCGTGCAGCAGATCGTGGGACATGTGGGTAAAGAACGCGCGCCGTGGTTGCATCCGCGCCACGAATCCAACTGCCTGTTCCAGGGTTGCGTGGCTGGAGTGCGGCGTCTTGCGCAGGGCATCGAGAATCACCACATCAAGGTCTTCCAGCAGAGCCAGGCTGCTTTCCGGGATATCGTTCATGTCGGTCAGATAAGCGGCGTTGCCAAAGCGGAAGCCCGCGACTTCAAGCCTGCCGTGGGTGAGCGGAACGCGCTGGAAGACCGCCCCCTCGACCTCCACGGAAGTTCCCAGGCGATGCATTTCCACCCGGGCACGGGTGGGATACGGGGAATTGGGGTCGAAGGTGTAATCAAATATCCGTTCAATCACCGTGGCTGCGGCGTCATCGGCATACAGCGGGATTTTGCTCTTGTGCCTGAAGCTGAGTGGCCGTAAATCGTCCAGGCCAAGGATGTGGTCGGCATGGGAGTGGGTATAGAGCACCGCGTCGACATGATCGATGCCCTCACGCAGGGCCTGCATGCGAAAATCCGGTCCAGTGTCGATCACCACCCGATGTCCAGCCCACGTGACAGCGATGGAGGGGCGTGTGCGGCGATCGCGCGGGTCAGTAGAGGTGCAGACCCGGCAGGTGCAGCCCAGGGTCGGCACACCCATCGAGGTGCCACTGCCAAGAATAGTGATCTCTGCCGGCTGTATGAGACACTCCGTCGGAAAGCAAAAATGCGTTAGTGCGGTTTGCCCGCTTGCGGAGGCCGCTGGGCAGAACTGGCGATGGCATTCGTGATCTCGAGAAACGACATGCGCAGATCGAAGAGCGCATTCTGCAACAGCCGCTTCTCCGGCTCAGTAAGATTGCCCTTGGTCTTCTCATCCAGCACGGTGAGCATGTCAATGCTTTGCCGTGCCCCCAGGATGTCGATGCGGGGCTGCTCGTTGGGTGCCGAGCCGGCGCCCATCTGCACCGCCGCGGTCATGTAGAGCGACTGCACCAGGCGATCGAAGTTCATCGCGGGTACGGCAGGTTGGCCTGGATTGGCCTTGAGAAACATATCGTCCAGGCGGCGCGCCGAGGCATGGTAATCCTGCCGCTGCTGCGCGGATTCTGCCGCGGTGGGCTCGGGGATGATTTCCTCATCGTCCGTCGCCAGCGCATCCGGCTCATCGAATTCCGCATCCACCGCCTGGGTGGTGACGGCTGCCTGCGGGGTCACAACCGGCTTGGCTTGCTCAGCGACGGCTGGCGGCGCGCTGCTCTCGCTGGCCGTTCCTTCGCGCAACTCACCTTCGGCGGTGAACTTGCGGCGATCGGTTACGGTGAATTGCGGTTCTTTCTCGCGCATAGTCTCTTCCAATCATGTTTGTAACGCTGCCTGATACTGATGGACATTGACTCTTGTCGGGCAGGCTCGGGTTCGGTTCAGCTAGCTGGGTGAAGCCCCGGGAATCACGGGCGGCGCGGCCAGCGCGGTTGCCACCCCTCCGTCAAAGGTGATCTCGGCATTGCGTTCTACCACTTCGATGCGGATAAAACCCAGCGCGAACTCTTGCGGCAGGCCGGCGCTCGCTAACGAGGCAGTACTGGTTATGCGGCCTACGGACTGTTCGCCACTCCTCAAATCCATCGGCAACTGGGAAGGCCGTTCGCCGTGCAGTGCAAATTGCCGGAACTGGCGGTTTACTTTACCCCGGGAACGAATGCGTTCCACGATCTCCTGGCCCAGATAGCAACCCTTGCTGAAGTTGAGCGCGCGCGCCTGGGCCGTTTCCTGGGGCAGGTCGCGATCATTCAGGTCGATCCCGTAGAGCGGAGTTGCCTCCAGCACGCGCAGGGCTTCCATCGCTTCGAGCCCGCATGGAGTGGCTCCGGCGGCCTGCAGGGTCTCCCAGACGGCCAGCACATGCTCTGGGGCAAACCACAGCTCGAAGCGTGGAACGGCAACATGGTAAGCCTCAATGATGGTGCAGGGCGCCTCCCCGATCCGGGCCGAATGCATCCGCGCATTGTCCACGCCCGGAGCGGCCGATGAGAAACCCAGCGTTGCCAGCACCCTGGCCGCAGCCGGTCCGGCCAGCGACAAGGCCGTCCACTGCTGGCTAACGTCTGCCAACTCAACATCGTCCATTATGATGAAGTGATCGAGATGACGCATCAGGGCCGGGGTCTGGTCAAAGCCTGTATCCAGCAGCAGATCGCCGGAGCGCCGGTAAACATAGCAGTCTCCCTGGATACGCCCTTGTACGCTTAACAGAAAGCTGTAATTCCCCTCTCCTTCGGGGAGCGACTGCACTGTATTTGAAACCATGCCGTTCAGCCAGCGCAGGCGGTCGCTGCCAGTCACCAGAATCTTGCCTCGCCACCCGAGATCGCTTACCCCTGCGGAATGTAGCAGGGAATCCATCTCGCCTGCCACGCCGTCAAAGGCACGGGGCGTCAACGTGCCGCAGTGCAGGACGGGCTCGAGCAATGCCTCTTGCGGCCGGAGTGCCGCAAACAAAACAGTGTCGACGGGGTGGGGGCCGGACTCTTGGACTGCCCCGAGAGGTGTGAGCGGGTCGGCTACGGGATTGGGTTGGGGCTGGCTCATAGCGGAAAGCACAATAAAATTATAGCCTTGCAGCAGAGCGAGTGCGGCGCAGCGCAAGGCCGACGGGATTTTCTGTACGCTGCGCTGGAACCAACGCCCACCAGCACACAGAAAATCCGGGGGAAGCCGGAAAAGGACGAAGAATGAAGCTTATCTGCAAGAACCTGGGGTGGAAGAAGTCGTGCGCTCCCCTCGCGGTTGCGCTGGTCTTAACTTCCTTGAGTGTCTATGCCTTCTCCCAGGACACCTCGCCGGGCTCGCAGCCGACGCCGCCCCAGGCGAAGAAGGAATCCCGTATCACTCCGGAGCAGACCAAGGAGCTTTTTCGCTCGCTGAACCAAATCCTTACCTTTGCCAGTGACGACACCCAGCTGCAGGTCCACCATGAGGTAAAGAAGCGGCTCATCAGCCGGGACCAGGTAGAAAAGTACATTCTGGAAAAGTTTAAAGATGATAAGGACACGAAGCGCATGCAGCGCGAAGAGATCGTGCTCAAGAAGTTTGGTCTGCTTGACCGGGATTTTCAGCTGCAGCCCTTCCTGGTGAGCCTGCTGAAGGAGCAGATTGCAGGCTACTACGACAACAAGACCAAGACTGTGAACTTACTGGACTGGGTTTCGCCGGAGGAGCAGAAGCCGGTCATGGCGCATGAGCTAACCCACGCGTTGCAGGACCAGCATACGGATCTGGACAAATGGGAGCCGCAAGATCCGGATACGATTTCCAAGAACGTTACCGAAGACAATCAGCGCCTGGAGATCGACGAGCGGGATACGGCCCGCGATGCAGTCCTTGAAGGGCAGGCCATGGCGGTCTATGTGGACTACACGCTGAAGCCTACGGGCAAGAGTCTGCTCACCTCACCGGACGTGATGCGAACCCCCCCGAAAGACGACACGGATACGTCCGACAGTTCGCCGATCATGGCTCGGGCGCCTCTGCTCTTGCAGCAATCACTTCTTTTTCCCTATAAGGACGGTCTGGGATTTGAGCAAAGGCTGTTGAAGGACAAAGGCGCGCGGTTTGCCTTTGCCGGGGTCTTGGACCGGCCGCCCTCGACCAGCTACGAAATTATGAACCCGCGCGCCTATGAACGAGGCGCGACGGTTCCTCTGCTGCGCATGCCCGACGTGCACGGGCTGCTGGAAGCTGACTACCAGCCCTACGACATCGGCGTGATGGGCGAGCTCGATGTGCGCATTTTGACCGAGCTTTTCGGCGGTCCGGAGGAAGCCGCGATGCTCACCCCGCAATGGAAGGGTGGCCTCTACTACGCGGTGCAGAGCCGCAAGGCACGCACTCCCGAGCAGCAGGCAGCGACCTCTTCCGTGGCGCTGCTTTATCTTTCGGCGTGGCGAAGCGAAGCCGCGGCAACGGAATTCGCCAAGCTTTACGGGCGTGAATTGAGCAAGAAATATTCCGGGGTGGTGCGTGATCGGGATTCGGAATCTGCTTCTACCGAGCAGGTTTACAACGCCAGTGAAGGGCCGGTGTTGATCGTGCGCCAGGGTAACCAGGTGTTCGTGAGCGAAAGTTTTGATCTCACCACGGCGCGCAAACTGCAGTTCCTCTTCTTTGGGGCGCAGCGAGGGGGGAGATACGCAGCAAGCAGCGCATGCCGGCCCTCCCGCCGACGAACTGACCACGCACCTGACCCGCATGATGGCCAGTTGCGGCCTGATGAAGGCGTCCATGTTGCACTAGCAGTTGATGCCAAGCGTACCGAGGCGATACATCCAAATCCGATGTTTTATCTCAGAGGCACGACTCTACAGGCTGCGGAAGAACTCATGTTTTGTATCAGGGCACGACTTCAGTCGGGCCGTAAAGGTTTAGCAAGATCTGGGCTTTAAGCCCCTGGGCTTTCTTGCGCCTTAACGGAAAAACGCCGTGGACTCCTCAGAATTATCGCGGGCAAGCGTTTCGTGCCGGATGAGCTGTAGGCAGGGGCTGCGTGAGAACTACCCTCTCCAAATTCAGTCCCGTAGGGACGGCTGAAAGTAGCCCAGGACGGACCGGATTTCCTGTGCAGTTTGGTGGAACCAAGGAGCCTCGTGCGGCTTTCCGTAAAGAAAGCCGCATACACAGGCCTGTCTAGAGCAGCGTGCAGGAAATCCGGGGCAGTCCTGGGTTCAAATGAGTGTCGAAGGAACAGTCCCGAAGGGACGGCTGAGAATGCCCGAGGATGTAATCCTGGGTACTTCTACTTCTGGCAACGGACTGTTCGCGATGTCGAGACAGCCAGCCATGTTGCCAATCGGCATTCACGTGCGGCCCAGGTTCACCCAGGACTAACCCCGGATTTCCTGCACGCTGCTTTAGACAGGTCTGCGTATGCGGCTTTCTTTGCGGAAAGCCGCAGCCAGGCTCCTTGGTTCCACCATAACTGCACAGGAAATCCGGGTCCGTCCTGGGACATTCTCAGCCGTCCCTACGGGACTCGATTTTGGAGAGGGTAGTTCTCACGCAGACGGGTTTTAAAGCCCTCATCAAGCGCCTGGTACGGCCCGACTAAAGTCGTGCCCTGATACAAAACCCAAAAAAGCTCCGTAGCGTTGTGGGGAGGGCACAGAGGTTTCTTGTCTCAGCCCCCCTGTATACTTGAAGGGAATCTCAATTCATTCCCCAGAGACGCGAACCGGGTCAGGGCGCGTGCGGAGCCGGGTTTGCAGCAGGCGGAAATCGGAATCATAGGCGGCAGCGGGCTCTACACCATGCCCGGCCTGAGCAATCCTCACGAGGTTGAGGTAACTACCCCATTTGGCAATCCCTCAGATGTATTCGTTGCCGGCGAGTTGGAAGGGCGAAAGGTGGTTTTTCTGGCCCGTCACGGCCGGGGCCATCGCATCCTGCCCACTGAGCTGAACTTCCGCGCCAATATCTTCGCTATGAAAAAGCTCGGGGTGGAACGGATCATCTCCGTCTCCGCCGTCGGTTCGCTCAAGCTGGAGCATAAGCCTACCGAGTTTGTGGTTCCCGATCAGTTCATCGATCGCACCTCGCTGCGTCCCTCCACCTTTTTTGGGAACGGAATCGTAGGCCATGTAGCGTTTGGCGATCCGGTCTGTGCGACGGTCTCGAAAGCAATCCATCAAGGTGCGGAAAGCGCCGGCGTCGTCGCCAAACAAGGCGGCGTTTACGTGTGCATGGAGGGCCCGCAGTTTTCCACCCGCGCCGAATCAAATCTCTATCGCAGCTGGGGCGCCGACATCATCGGCATGACCAATCTGCAGGAGGCCAAGCTGGCTCGCGAAGCAGAGATCTGCTACGCCACCATGGCCATGGTCACCGACTACGATTGCTGGCACGATGGTCACGATGCTGTCACCGTCGACCAGGTAGTCGCCGTACTGCATCAGAATTCGGCCAACGCCGCCACTGCGGTACGCGCCGCTGTTGCAGCTATGCCTCGGGAGCGCACCTGCGCCTGCACAACCGCACTGCAGTTCGCGATCCTCACCAGTCCGGAAGCTATCCCAGAAGACAGTCCGCGAGAAGCTGGCTCCCGTTGTTAGGCAAGTACAGTCGTAAAACATAGCCGGCGAGTTTTTCCGGGAAAGACTCTGAAGCAGAAAGAACCCATGTCCATTCTTGTCGTAGGCAGTGTTGCATTTGACAGCATCGAGACCCCGGAGGGCCGGCGCGACCGGTGTCTGGGCGGCGCGGCAACTTACTTCGCGCTGGCCGCGAGCTACTTTACCAACGTGCGCGTGATCGCCGTAGTGGGCGAAGACTTCACCGCCGAACACGAGGCCGTGCTCACCAGCCACGGGGTCGATACCCAGGGCCTGGAGCACACCGCAGGCAAGAGCTTCCACTGGACCGGCTCCTACATGAAGAACCTGAACGAGGCGCAGACTCTGAAGACCGACCTCAATGTCTTCGAGACCTTCTCGCCCAAAGTGCCGGCTGCTTATCAGGATAGTGACTTCCTGTTTCTGGCCAACATCGACCCGGTGCTGCAAAGCAGTGTTCGCAAGCAAATGCCGAATGTGCGCATGGTGGGTGGAGACACCATGAACTACTGGATTACCGGCCACCGCGAGAACCTGGCCAAAGTACTCACCGGACTCGATGCGCTGCTGATCAACGACGGAGAGGCCAAGCTGCTGGCCGATAACAACAACCTGGTGCTCGCCGCGCGCAAGATCCTCGCCATGGGCCCGAAGGCTCTCATCGTCAAGCACGGCGAGTATGGCTCCACAGCGTTCTTCGGTGACCGGCCACTGGACGGTGCCAGCGAAAAGCGTTCGGCTCTGCCTTTCCGTGCCCCCGCCCTGCCGCTGGATAAGATCGTGGATCCCACGGGTGCGGGTGATTCCTTTGCCGGGGGGTTCTTCGGATATCTTGCCTCGCAGCCGAAGGTGACACTGCAGACTTTTAAACACGCCATGTTTTATGGCAGCGTGATGGGCTCGTTTGCGGTGGAGCGTTTCGGTACAGAGCGTGTGCAAGCGCTCACGCGAGAGGAGATCGATCAACGCTTCGCTCTCTTCCGCGAGCTCTCTCATCTTGACTGAGTTGAGAGCCACCCCACCGATTGCCGCGGTAGGTCCCGCGGAGGCTATCCGCCGGGAGACTATGTTCGTGGCGTGGGCGGCTCTGGCCTTGGGCCTCGTGGCCCTCGCCTATTGCGTCCGCCACGGCACGCTTCTTCTTTACGGTGACGCGGTCGCGCATCTGCACATTGCCCGTCGCGTCTTCGATTCCATTACCCCCGGCTTCCGCCAGCTAGGGTCTGTCTGGCTGCCCCTGCCGCACATTCTTCTTTTGCCGTTCGTCTGGAATATGGAGTTGGTGGCATAGCGGTCTGGCCGGAGCCTGTCTTTCCATACCCAGTTACGTGTTGGGATGTGCCGGGATCTACCGTCTGGCTCGCATGTGGCTGGATATGCCCGCCGCGGTCGTGGCTGTGGCCTTCTACGGCCTGAACCCCGGGTTGCTCTATATGGCCACCACGGCCATGACCGAGCCTCTCTTCCTGGCCGAGATGATCTGGGCGGTGCTGCTGATCGTGCAGTTTCAGCGTGCTCTCCGGGGGGACACTGAATCGCCCGGCGGAGCTTCAGCTGCCCAGCTCCTCATCCGCGCCGGACTGCTCTTGGTGGGCGCGATCTTTACCCGTTACGACGGCTGGGTGTACGCGGCCGCCGCGTGGCTTTTTGCCACTTGGGCGCTGCTCGCTGCTCGCCGCCGAGTGACTTGGCGAGGACCGGAGGCGGGTGCCTGGGTGTTGTTTACCGCCCTGCTGATTGCCGCTCCGTCGCTGTGGTTGGCTTACAACGCCAAGCAATTCGGTGATCCGCTGGATTTTATGCGTGGTCCTTACTCAGCTCACGCCATCGAAGCCAGAACCACGCCCCCTGGTGGGTCGCCCCATCCGGGCGTTCACAACCTGCGCGTTTCGGGGCTATATTTTCTTAAGGCGGCGCAGTTGGGCGCGGCGCCGCTACGGTTCGGACGCCAGCTGTGCTGGCTGAGCGCCCTGGGCACGCTAGCGGCATTGTGGGCCTTCCGCCGAAGGCAGATCTGGCCGGTGCTGTTGTTGTGGTTGCCACTACCCTTCTATGCCTATTCGGTGGCCTATGGGTCGGTGCCCATCTTCATCCCCACCTGGCGGCCTTTCTCCTGGTACAACACGCGTTATGGTATGGAACTGCTGCCCGCCTTTGCCCTCTTTACGGCTTGTCTGATCCCTGTACTGCTCTCTCGTCTGCACCGGGTGCGCCGCTACGCGTTGCTGGCGAGTTTGCTATTGGTGGTAGCAAATAGCGTGGTGCTGCTGCGAGCGCGCCCGTTGGTCTTTCAGGAGGCAGTGGTTAATTCGCGCAGCCGCCTCGCGTTTGAAACTGCGTTGGCGAATGCTCTCCTTGGCATCCCCGGCAACGGGTTGATTCTGATGCGTGTCTCAGGCGATGTCGGGGCAGTGCAGCAAGCGGCCATTCCATTGCGCCGCATCGTGAATGAAGGCGATTACCTGACCTGGCAGCGCGCCCTGGAAGCTCCGGCACGGAGCGTCTCCACCGTGGTCGCGTTCGAAGGGGATGTAGTCTCGCAAGCCATTCAGCGCCACCCTGAAGGGCTGGAGATGAGCAACGTAATCTGCTCTACCGGCCAGCCTTGTGCCCGCATCTACCATTCGCAATTTGTCCACTAGAGCGGCAAGAACAAAAGTGGTTACACCGGCCCCAGCAATGCGGACTCACAAGGGTCGCCGCGCGATGGTAGCATCACGCTCAAGCAATGTACCTGAACCTATTTAACTTCAAATGGCATGCTTCTCCGGTCATCGGTCAACTGCGCGCCTATCATCACGCGGAGGACGAGTGATTCCGTTTGTGAAGGCACACGCCTGCGGAAACGACTTTTTGGTGGTTCAGGAGGCTCTCGCAGGCACCGAACCCAGGGATGAGCTGACGCGGCGGCTCTGCCACCGCACCCAGGGTATTGGTGCGGATGGGGTGGAGTTCCTGACCTGGGACGGAGGTCGCCAGGGCAAAATCCGCTTGCATAATGCCGACGGCTCGATCGCGGAAATCTCCGGCAATGGAACTCGGTGTGTCGCCGCGTGGATGGCCTACGAGACCAAGGCCGGGCCGGGCGATGAAATCGTGCTCGAAACCGATGCCGGCCGCCGTATCTGCCGTATCGATGCCTGCACCGGGCCGGATTTTCGCATCGCTTCCTCGATGGGCGTCCCTGACGTCCATGCGGGGCATGTGCAGCTCGCCGGCGGCCCACGAATCGAGGGCGCAGTGGTCTCAACCGGCAACCCGCACTTCGTTATTTTCGTCGATACGCCGGACTTCCGTGTGCAGGGCCACGACTTGGCAGGCAATCGGAGCAGAAATCTGCAGCCACCCGCAGTTTCCCCATCAGACGAATGTGGAATTCGTGCAGCTGACTGGACGTGATGAAATCGAAATACGCATCTATGAGCGTGGCGTTGGCCCCACCTCCTCTTCCGGTACCGGCACCTGCGCTGCGGGCAGCGCCGCTATCGCCCTGCGCTCCGCCCCACCGGTGTTGCGCGTGATCGCGCCAGGGGGAGCGCAAACGGTGGAGTGGCGTGAGCGAGGCTCCGAAATCCTGTTGACCGGTCCGGCGCAGCTGGTCTGCTTTGGAGAGGCATGGTGAAAGTTCCTGGCCTTGAGATTCGCGATCTGGAGGTCCGCAACCTCACCATTCCCGCCGTGCGCCGCGGCTCGAGAGTGTCGGTGATCTCGCCCGCCAGCTATCCCCAGCCGGACAAACTCGCCAAGGGAGTCGAAACCCTGAACCGTCTCGGCTTTGTCCCCTCGGTGGGCCGGCAAGCGCTCTCCAAGGCCAATCATTACTTTGCCGGCAGCGCGCAGGCCAGGCTCGACGATCTCCATGCCGCGTTCCTGGACCCTGCCGTGGCCGCGATCTTATGTAGCCGTGGAGGTTACGGTTCCAATTATCTATTGGAAAGCCTCGACCTGGGGCTGGTGCGGGAGCATCCCAAGCCGTTCATCGCCCATTCCGACATGACCTGCATGCAGACCTGGCTGCTGGACCAGATCGGGCTGGTGTCTTTCCACGGGCCCATGGTCGCCGGCGATTTCTCCGTGCCCGACGGAGTCGATGAACCCAGCCTGCTGGCGGCGCTGGGTGGTGAGCGCTGGTTCGTCGGCGAAACTTCGGGCCTGCGCACGCTGATTCCCGGAAAGGCCACCGGAGTCCTCTACGGCGGCTGTCTCACCCTGCTGGCGGCATCGTTGGGCACCCAGTATGCGCCGCGGACAGAAGGCAAGCTCCTCTTCTTAGAGGACCGCGACGTGAAGCCTTATCAATTAGATCGGTTACTGCGACAAATGATTCTGGCGGGAAAATTCGAAGGGGTCACCGGAATCATATTTGGCGAGATGTTGGACTGTTTGGCTCCGGGGCAGAAAAACAGCATATTAGACGATGTCATCCTGCGGGTGTTGGACTGGTTTCAGGGACCGATCGCGATTGGCCTCCGCTCCGGCCACGTGTCGCGCCGCAATGTGACCCTCGCCTTCGGTATCCAAGCCGAGTTGGACCTGGTGCGCACACCGCTGCTGAGCTTTCTCGAACGGGCGACTGAGAAATAATCCTATGGCAAAAGAGAAGCACATTCACCTGATCGGGATCTGCGGCTCGGCGATGGCGTCGCTGGCCGGCATGCTGCAGACAAGGGGCTATCGCGTAACCGGCTCGGACGCCGCGGCCTATCCACCCATGTCTGACCTTCTTCATGCCCTGGGAATAACGATCAAGGAGCCCTATGGCGAAGCCAACCTCGCGCCTCGTCCGGACCTGGTGATCGTGGGCAATGCGATCTCGCGTGGCAATCTGGAACTGGAATACGTCCTCGATCAGCGCATCCCTTTTCGCTCTCTGGCCGAGACCATCCAGCATGAGTTTCTTCCCGGAAGGGAGTCGCTCGTGGTGGCGGGAACCCATGGGAAAACCACCACCACCAGCATGTTGGCCTGGATCTATGAAGTCGCTTCGCGGAGCCAGAAGGAGATGGCGCCATCCTTCCTGATCGGCGGCATCGCAGAAAATTTCGGCACCAGTTTTTGCGTGCGCGAGGGCAAGGCCTTCATCCTCGAGGGCGACGAATACGATACCGCTTTCTTCGATAAAGGGCCGAAGTTCATGCACTATTTTCCCGACGCCCTGATCCTGACCCACGTGGAGTTCGACCACGCCGACATCTACGACAACCTCAATGCGGTCAAGACCGCCTTCCGCCGGCTGGTAAACCTGGTTCCGCGCCGCGGCCGGGTGGTGGCCTACGACGGCAGTGCCAACGTGGATGAGTGTGTTGCCCGTGCATTTTGCTCCGTCGAGCGCTACGGCTTCAAACCCGGTTCTACCTGGCGGATCGAAGATCTAACCCACGACAGCCGCAACTCTAGCTGGAAGATTTTCCGCTTCGGTCAGGAGTGGCTGCAGGTAACTTTGCCCATGCCTGGAGAGCACAACGCCCTCAACGCCACGGCCGCTGCTGCGCTGGCCGCGGGGCAGGGAATCGAGCCGTCTGCGATCGCTGAAGCCTTGGCCACCTTCCGCAGCGTGAAGCGCAGGCTCGAGGTGCGCGCCGTCGCCGCGGGAGTCACCGTCGTCGATGATTTCGCCCACCACCCAACCGCGATACGGGAAACGTTGAAGGCACTTGCGCGCCGCGTACCCGGGCCAGAGACTCTGGGCAGTGCTTGAGCCCCGCTCCAATACGCTGCGCAGAAATGTGTTTGAGCGCGAGTTGGTGGAGAGCCTAGCCCTGGCCGATGGTATTGTCGTGGCCGGAGTATTCAAGCAGGAGAGCATTCCCGAGCCGGAGAGAATGCATCCGGAAAAAGTCGTCGCTGCGCTGGCGAGCGCCGGCCACGACGCCACCTTCTATCCCACCGCGGACGCCATCGTCCAGGGACTTACACCGCGATTGGAGCCGGGGGACGTGGTAGCGATCCTCTCCAACGGCGGCTTCGATGGCATTTATGAGAAGCTGCCCATGTCTCTCGAGCAGCGGAGCCGGGTCTGAGATTCTGCGTCACGGATAATTCATCATGCTCAGTTCGGTTACCATGCTTGTTACATATGTAGTTCTTGGCCTGCCCGTTGGCTCTATCGGCATTCCCTGGGCATTGCTAACCGGGGATATTGGTCCGCTCTATCGTTGGAGTATGAGGGTGGTGCGCGCTGGGGTGAAGCTGGCGCGCATTCGCGTGCAGGTGGAAGGCCGCGAGCGTATACCCGCGCAGCCTTGTATTTTCATGTCCAATCACGTTTCCAATCTCGATCCACCGATCATTCTGCCTTTTCTTCCCTTTCGCACCGCCTTCTTCATCAAGCGTTCGCTGCTCAAGATTCCCCTGGTGGGTTACGGGATGCGGCTGGCCGGCTTTATCCCCGTGGACCGCGATGGACGTTTGGAGTCGGCGCGGGAAAGCGTTCAAGCCGCCAACAAGGTGCTGGCTTCCGGGGTCAATATCTCTACTTTTCCCGAGGGCACGCGCTCGCGCGACGGCAGATTGCTGCCTTTCAAGAAGGGACCGTTTTATCTAGCGATGGAGTCGGGCGCACCGATCATCCCCATCTCCATCTGGGGTTCGGAGCACATGATGACCAAGGGCAGCCTGCGCATCAAGCCCGGAACCGCGCACTTGACCTTTCACCCGGCTGTTTACCCCCAGCAATTTGCCAACCGCGAGCAACTCGCCGCAGCTGTTCGAGCGGCCATCACCTCATCCCTGCCGCAATGGATGTGGGGAGGCAACTAAACCCGTCCTTCGTAGGGAATCAGAGGCAGGCCGCCTCAGCGCCTACTGCTTGATGATGGCGTTGTATCCGTCGGAGAGCAGCTTTTGCTTGATCGCCGTAGCCTGCGTGCGGTCAGCAAACGGCCCCACCTGGACGTGTAAGAGCTTGTCCTGAGGTTCGCTGCGCACCACCACTCCATAGCCCCGCTGACGCAGAGCAGAAACCAGGACATCGGCATCTTCCTGGCGGGAAACTGCCGCGATCTGCACCATCGGCTTGCCACTCCCAGGAGCCGGAGCAGCAATTGGTGCAGCGGGCGCGGCTACCGTAACCGGGGGCGCTAAGCGTGCCGAGGGTTTTGGCTGCGCCGCCGTCTCGGCTGCAACCAGCGCCTGGCTCACGTGCTTGGGCGGCGCCGGTGTTGCGTCCTCAGCGGACGCGGCTTCGGTATCATCAGCTTTTGCATGTCTGACGACAACCGGCACGTCGGCTTTTGCAGGAGCGTGATCCTGCGCTTGCGCCGACGGCGGTGCCGGCTGCTGGTTCGCAGCGGTCGTGGCGTCGTCTGATTCGGAGGTGCTGCTTGCCGGCCCGGTGCGCAGGCTAGCAGCTTGTGCTCCCTGTTCTGTTCCCCGGCCCAGGGAGTAGCCAAAGCCAAAGAACACGCCACAGATCAACACCAGGCCAAAGAAAATACCCAGCAGGGACGCGGTGCTCAGCGTAATTTCCCGCGCTGTGGTTTCTTCCTCTTCTTCTGTATCGAGCAGGGATCTCATAGCGATTTCTCCGGCTTGACTTCGGGAGTGCCGGCAACCGTCGCAGGCCCCCGCATCTCTCCCATTTTATTGAAAATTGTCATCATCTCCAATGGCAGGGGGAAGACGATAGTCGTGTTTTTTTCCACACCAATTTCGGTCAGCGTCTGCAAGTACCGTAACTGCAGCGTCATGGGTTGGGTGGCAAGCAGGGCGGCGGCATCGACCAGGCGCTGGGCGGCGCTAAATTCACCATCCGCATGGATCACCTTGGCGCGCTTTTCACGCTCGGCTTCGGCCTGTTTGGCCATGGCGCGTAGCATAGATTCCGGCAAGTCCACCTGCTTTACCTCGACGCTCACTACCTTCACGCCCCAGGGCGCGGTGTGCTGGTCGATGATGCTCTGAATCCTCTGGTTGAGTGCTTCCCGATGGGAAAGCAGTTCGTCCAGTTCTACTTCGCCCAGCACTGACCGCAAGGTCGTCTGCGCAAACTGCGAAGTCTGGTAGACGTAGTTCATCACCTCGATCACCGCCCGCGAGGGGTCGATCACCTTTAGAGTAATAACCGCATTTACCTTTAAAGTTACGTTGTCGCGGGTAATAATATCCTGCGGTGGCACTTCGAGCACTTCCTGGCGCAGAGAAACGCGCACCATCTGATCGAAAGGTCGAAAGATGAGAATGACGCCCGGGCCCTTGGGCGCGGACAAAATGCGTCCCAGGCGAAAAACTACGCCGCGCTCATACTCTCTGAGAATCTTGATGGAATTGATCAGATAGATGGCAACAACAAAAATGATAATCAGGCCTGGAATGCCAATACCCATCATATGTGGGGGCCTCGCTCAACTTAAATTGTACAGGAGCCCCTGTGGCTGCCGGTCGTGTGAAGGTCTAGGGAACCCGCTCCACTAATAACGTAAGATCGCGCAACCCACGCACGCGCACCTGTTCGCCCGCTGCTGCGGGAGTGGCGGACTCTGCTTGCCAGAGTTCACCATTCACCATCACCTGGCCGCTGGGCGCGAGCGGCTGCATGACCACCGCGATCTGTCCAATCATGGCGTCCGCTCCCATGCGCGACTTGTTTCGCCGCGCCTTGAGGGCCAGACGCAAGAGAAAGACGGTGATGAGACCGAAGGCGAGGCCAGTGCCCAGGGCAGTGGCCAGATGCACGCGCAACTCGGGTATCGGTGCATCTACCAGGGTAAGAGCTCCAATCACCAGGGCGAGGATGCCTGCTGCCGCCAGAATCCCATGGGTGGCGAAATGAGCTTCCAGGATCAACAATACAAACGCGGCGGCCAGCAGCATCACCGAGGTGTAGCGCACCGGGAGCAGGTTCAGGGAAAAGATCGCGAGCAGCACCAGGATTGTGCCCAGGGTTCCGGGAATGATGGTGCCCGGGGTATTGAACTCCACATAGATGAGCAGTCCGCCGATCACCAGCACCAGCACAGCGAGGTTGGGATCGGTGAGCCGGTCCAAAATCTTCTCCCGCAGGGTTGGCTCAACCGCAACCAGCCGCGCGTCGCGGGTATGCAACACCATCTTGGAACCGTCGAAGCGGGTGATGGTGCGGCCGTCTATGGTGTTGAGCAGGTCGGCTTCATCGGGTGCAACCAAATCGATCAGTTTCAGTTGCAGAGCCTCCTGGTCGCTGTAGGACTTGGAAGCGCGCACCGCGTCTTCGGCCGCTGTCACATTGCGTCCCCGGCGAGCGACATAGGAGCGCAGAAATGCGGCCGTATCGTTCTCCAGTTTCTGCTTCATGATGTCGTCGAGCTTGGCTCCTCCCTCGACCACGGGGTGCGCCGCTCCGGCGTTGCTGCCGGGGGCCATCGCGGCTATATCCGCAGCTTCCAGGAGGAAAAATCCCGCCGATCCGGCCCGGCTACCGGAGGGTGCGACATAGACGATGATGGGCACCGGCGAGGCGAGGATCTTGCTCACCATCTGGCGCATGGAATCGAGCAGGCCGCCCGGTGTATTGATCTCGATCAGTACCGCACTCGCATGCTGGGCCGCGGCAAAGTCCAGTCCTCGCGCCATGTAGTCCGCGCTGATGGGCTGAATGGTGTCGTCGAGGTGGATTACCACCACTTCCGGTTTCTGTTGGCTTTGTTGGGCTTGGCAGGCGAATGTTCCGCAGCAGCTCAGAATGAGTGCCGAACACGCCAGCAGGAAACGGTTCATGGAACCGGCTGCCCCTTGCTTTCGATCTGTTGGCGCAATGCATGTGCGGCCGAATTCTGCGGTTCCAGCTTGAGCGCCTCGGTCACGTCCGCGGCCGCCGCGGTTTTCTGGTTAGCCTGCAAGTCGAGCCGGCCTAAGACCAGATAAGCGGTCTCGTTCGGCTTCATTTTGACCGACTCGTCGGCCTCGGCGCGCGCTTCCTGCAGGTCGCCTCCTCGCTCCCTTACCAAAGCCAGCCCGGCATGGGCGTCCGCGTTACCGCCGTCGGCCACCAACGCAGCCTGAAATTCGCGCTCCGCCTCCAGGATCAATCCCTGGTTGAAGAAACGCATTCCCGCTTCGGTGAGCGCGGCTGCGTGCTTCTGCGGCGGCAGGGTGGCCAGGCGAGCCTCGTCCATCTGCTCCATTTCCAGGGCAGCCTGGCGGAAGGACGCCTCGTTGAAGCTCCGTTTGATCCGCTCCAGGGGCAGATTCTCGGCCTGCGCGGTTGGATCAAAGGCTGCATTGACCCGATTGCTTGCCGCGGCGGCAGGAGTTGAAGGATGCTGCGGCTCAGCGCGAAGGGTGGCCTGGAAGGCTTCTGCTTCAGTATCGGAGGGACGAAGCTTCAGCGTTTGCGCGATCGCCCGCTGAGCTCCTGCTACGTCTTTCTTGCGCCTCAATGCTACGGCGAGGTTGAACTGATAGTCCGGATCATTGGGATCCGCCGCCACCGCCTGCTGGAAAAAGGAGGTAGCGTCTAATCCTCGGCGGCTGGCTGTTACACCCTGGTTGTTGACTACTTCCGGCAGCGGCAGCTGGTGATTTACAAAAGCGAAAGCGTCTTCCGCCTTGACGTAACTGCCCAGATAGAAATAAGCCAGGCCGCGATCGAAGTCGGCCTCGCGGGCGTTGGGGTCGTTGCGCGGCAGGCGTCCCAGGGTGGTGGCCGCCAGTTCGAATTGCTGATTCGCGAAATAGGCCTTGCCCAGCGCCAGCAGCGCGGGAGAGAAAGTGGGGTCCAGTCGCACCGCCTCTTTCAGGTGCCGGATCTGTTCGTCGGGATCGGGGTCCACGAGCCCGCGGATATAGTTCTCAAAGGCGTCCACCCGCAGGCCGGCGCCGGCGGCGACAAAGGTGTTCCGGGCCACCGCGAATTGCGGATCCAGTTGCTTCGCCAGCCCCCACGCAAGGCTATTCAGCACATCCAGCAAGTGGGGCATATCCGCCTCTTCCTGAATCGCCGTGGACATGTGCAGCGACCCCACCTTCAGCACCTGGGCCTTGGCTTGAAAGCGGGCGCCGGTGGTGGAAAAAGATCCCACGATGATGTAGTCCGCATCCAGTGTCTGCGCCAGGCGAATGGCGCTGGCGCGCGAGGGCTGAAAGGTGGAGGGCAACCCCAGGTGGTCGAGTGCGTAGAGACGGTCATCGCGGCTGATGGGCAGAAATCCGGCCGAGGCAAGACGCCGGTTCAGCACTTCCGGGATCGCTTCGCTAATCCAGTCCAGGTTCGGCTGGTCGCTGCGATTGTCGAAGGGAAGCACCAGGATGAGCCGTCCAGGCGATGGGTCCGGCGCCGGGCTCTGCGCCCTCATTGCAAAGGACGCAAAAACAGCCACAACCACCAGGAAAACACGCATTAGATGCCGGGGGAGCACCCAATCAGTATAGTTCCGGGGGTATGGTTCCGGGGATTATCGTTCTCTGCTCGTAACCACATCTGTATGCAAGCTCGCTACCTGCGGGCGATTGAAGTGCAGGACAGCGGCCCATTCTCCCTGGCGGTCGTCGCGCCAGACGATGCGGCCGCCCAGAAGGTGGGCGATCGCACCCGGCGCCAGATCGCGATGGAAATCGAAGAAACGGGTGTCCAGGGCCTCGTTGCGTGCACCCAGGTCGAGCATCAGGCGCGGCGGATCGAATTTGGTCGAAAAAGCGAAGCCGACGCTAAAGTCCTGAGGGGAGGCAGCCGCCTTCTCTATCTCAGAGAGGGAAAAATTCGCCACCGTAACCACCGACAGCGGCTTTTTCACATAGCCCAGCTCCGGTTTGGTGAGCTCGTCGCTGGCTGGCCACGCGGTCAATATGGTGCTCCCGGGAAAGTGGGTCACAATTTGCCGGATCGCCTGTTGATGCAGGCGGACGACATCGGCGTAGTTCAGGTTGTCTTCGGGAGCGAATTTGTAGGGCGGGTTGACGAACAACCCGATCAGAAAGGCGGCCGCGGTCAGCAGGCTCAGTCCCCACCAGTACGGAACACGGCGGTAAAAGGTGGAAACGCACAGCAGCAGAATCAGCGGATACAGGGGGAGCAGATAGCGCGTCAGCAAAGCCCCCCCGATCACGGAGTAGAAGAGGATATTGGCCGCCATGACCACATAAAGAATGGCCTGGTCGGGCGGCGAGATGCGCGGCCGTTGGGTTCCGTCGCGTTCCCGCAAGGGAAGCAGGAGCATAGCCCCCAGCATGCACAGCACGGGCACGAACATGTTCATGTGGGCGGTGAGTTGCAGGAGGCGATGCGCTAAGGCCAACAGGATGCGCAGCGGCGAGAGCGTAGACGTAGCGTTGTAACGCAGGAATTCCGGATTGCCCAGGAGATACCCGGTGCGGTGGCGATAGTAGGCGAACCAACCCACCAGGGGAATGATCGGGGTAAGCAAGACCAGTCCAGCGCGGAGGTGGGCCCGTTGTTGCGGCTTGCGGCGCCACGCCAGGCATAGCTCCCACAACGCGATCGCCAGCGGTGTAATGATCGCCGTCTCTTTACACCATGCGGCCACGGCAAAGCAGGCTGCTGCTGCCCATAGGATCCGAGGGCGGCGTTCCGGGCGTTGGCCGTCGAAGAAAAAGACAAGTCCCCACAGGGTTGCGGCGGCGGCGAACATATCCGCGTGCGCCAGGGTGCTTTGGGCAAACCAGATGGGGTAGATCGCGGTCAGCACAGTGGTCGTAGCCGCCACCCATGGGCGGCCATTAAGCAGGATTGCGAGCCGGTAGACGGCGAGCAGCGCGATGGCCGTAATCAGGCACATGGCGGTGCGAGTGACGGTGGGAGTAAATCCCGACTTCCACCACAGGGCAAGGTAGAGGGAGGGAAGTGGAGGATGAGCGTTGGCCAGGGTGGTCGACGGAATCACGTCGCCGGTGCGAAAGAAATCATAGGCAGCGGGAATGTAATAACCCGCCTCGTCCCAGTAGTAAGGCAGGCGCAGCAGGGTCAGGTGCGCGAGGTAGACGCCGACGAAGAGCAGGGGAAAGATGAACCTGAGGGGCAGTGGACGGTCGAGCGGTATTGGCTGTCGGGGAAGTACGGCCACGAGTCCCTCCTCCTCTTCCCGGCAAACATAATCTAGTGGACTGGGCCTTGAGGCATGATCGGGGGCCGTGGTTCGAGGGAGATGGCGCCAAAGGTCTGCTCATACTGGATCAGGTTCTGTTCCAGCACACTGCACAGCGCCTTGGCCTGTTGTGGGCTGAGGTAAACGGTTTGGAAGGTATTGATGGTGATCTGCTCGGCTGTTTCCTGATAAGCGGTGCCGAAGGTGAGTCGAAAGTCCCAAACGCTCTTCTGCACTTGAACACTGTTGGCATAGCCCTCGCGGTACTCGGGCGTGCGCACCAGGATAACGTTCGGCTGTGAAATCTCTTGGCTCATGAGCTATAGACTAGAACATTTCGCGATTCGAGACAGGTTGCGACTCTGTCCATCCACCTTCACCCATGCCAAGGTGAGCCACCGCCCTAAACCCTGTCATCCCGCCTGCCCCGGCCTGCCGTGGGAGCGAAGCCGAGGGACCTGCGGTGCGCCCTCCCCCCTACAACTCCCCCTTCGGGACAGATTTGTTAGGGTTGACTCTCACGCAGCCCTCTGATGACGCCGCCTTCGACCGAAGCAGTCCCCTCAACGGCTCCGGCGAAAAATCAGCGAGGCGTTGGTGCCCCCGAAGCCGAAGGAGTTGGTCATGGCATACTCCATCTTCGCCGCGAGCCCCTTGTCCTTGACCAGGCAAAAGCCGCAAGCCTCATCGACATTCTGCAGATTGGTCATGGGTGGAGCAATCTGATCGCGGAGCGCCAGTACCGTAATACCCGCTTCCAGACTGCCCGCCCCGCCCAGCAGATGACCGGTCATCGACTTGGTCGAACTCACCAGCAGGCTCTTGGCTGACTCGCCGAAGGTATCGCAGATCGCTCTGGCTTCGGCGCGATCGCCCAGGGGCGTGGAAGTTGCATGCGCATTCAGATACCTGATTTCGCTCGGGTCGACCTCTGCATCCTGCAGGGCTAATTGCATGACCCGGCGGACACCCCGGCCATCCTCAGGTGGAGCATTGGTGTGATAGGCGTCGCTGTTCGCGGCGTAGCCCACGAGCTCGGAGAGGATGGTTGCGCCCCGTTTTACCGCATGCTCGTATTCTTCCAGGATCAATACCCCCGCGCCCTCACCTACCACGAACCCGTCGCGGCCTTCGTCCCATGGACGCGAGGCGGTAGCTGGATCATCATTGCGCGTGGACAGGGCACGCATGGAAGCGAAACCGGCAACCGAAAGCGGGGTGACGGCGGCTTCGCTTCCACCGCAGATCATCACGTCCGCATCGCCCCGTTGAATCACCCGGAAAGACTCGCCGATAGCGTGCGCGCCCGTGGTGCACGCCGTGGCACAAGTGAGATTGGGGCCGGTCGCGCCATAGCGAATCGAGATCTGGCCGGCAGCCAGATTGGCGATGGTCGCGGTAATGAAAAAGGGGGATACCCGGTGAGGACCGGATGCCAGCAACTTGCTGTGCTCCCGCTCAATTACTTCGAAAGCGCCGATGCCGCTGCCTACATACACCCCGACCTTGCCGGGATCTTCCGCCGCCATATCCAGGCCGGCCTGCTTCACGGCGAACTCTGAAGCCGCCAGGGCAAACTGGATAAACCGGCCCATCTTCTTGATTTCTTTGCGCTCGATGAATTCTTCGGGGCTGAAATCCTTGACTTCCCCGGCAATTCTGCAGCTGAACCCCGAGGCATCAAAAAGCGTGATCACACCGATGCCCGACTCACCCTGCAGTAGAGCCTTCCAGGTAGCTTCCGTACCTATGCCCACCGGGCTTACCAAGCCAACCCCGGTTACGACTACACGACGCTGCTGAATGATCATCCTAATAAGGGCGCAGCTTTCCGACCCAGAATCTTCATGCTTTTATCGTATTACATGTCTCCCCCCAGCCACGCTCCGCACCCATCCAGACGGGAAGCGGCGGGTCAATAACCCCGCCGCCCCGCTGTCCGCAAACTGCTCGCCTCACATCAGATCTTCGATCGTGGTACTCGTTGTGATCCGTGTCCCCTTGATCACGCCGACGATATGTTGCACGGGGTTAAATGAAGTATCGTAGGCATCCAGCGTGAATGTTCCCGAGTAGCTCTTGCCATCTTCACTCAACATCACCTCTTCCATAAAATGAGTCGGGCCCTGTGGCTTCCCGATCCCTTCAGGGGCGTTGGTCGTGTCGTTGCTCAACCAGGCAATGTGGCTGAGTTTGTACTTGCACCCCCCAAGTGATTCCCACACTCCGAGGCAGAAATTTCCATCCTGCGCCGGCCGTGCGGAGTTCATGATCTCCGTCTTGTCGCTATGCCACACAATGATGGCGTTATCAATGGGCGTCTTGTCCGGCGGACCCTCCTTACCGTTCCCTTGCGCGGTGAAGGTCACATGCCACATGCCCACGATCGGGTCCACCTCCTCGCCCGCATTGCGGAAGTTGCCCCCGAACGCCGCCATCGTCAACTGAGTGCCCCCCGGCAATACATCCCAGGACGCTGGATGCCCCTTCGTTGCCGGCTGGCCGCATGCCGCCAGTGCACTTGGAACTGTCGTCAACGCCAAGGCCAGCCCAGCCACCGCCGGCAGCCACCATCTACAAGTCGTCTTCATTTCCCTCATCTCCCTCGGCCGGGTTCGCCGGCAACCCGAGATAACTCCGCCGGCTCGCTCCGTCGCAAGGGACGGAGGGTGAAGTCGAGGTGAAGTTTTGGTGAACCGCCAGCTGCCTCAAAGCAGGCGGTTTATCCGTGAGTGAGTGCTATACTTCTGCCGCGGAGGGGGCTTCCGTGGCCGGTCCCGTCTACGAATTCAAGCGTTTCCGGCTCGATTGCGGCGTTTCGAACTGTTTCAAGACCCACGCAGCATCCCCCTCGAACGAAAACCCATGGAGCTGATCCTCCTCGTCGAGCGCCGGGGGGAACTTGTGACTTTATAGTTCTTCAGCGTGAAACCCTGGACCTCAAACAAAATCGTCATCCTGAGGGCTTGTGACTTTATAGATCTTTCGTGTGAAACCCTGGACCTCAAACAAAATCGTCATCCTTGAGGGCTTGTGACTTTATAGATCTTTCGTGTGAAATCCTGGACCTCAAACAAAATCGTCATCCTTGTGGGCTTGTGACTTTATAGATCTTTCGTGTGAAATCCTGGACCTCAAACAAAATCGTCATCCTGAGGGCTTGTGACTTTATAGATCTTTCGTGTGAAATCCTCGACCTCAAACAAAATCGTCATCCTTGAGAGCTTGTGACTTTATAGATCTTTCGTGTGAAACCCTGGACCTCAAACAAAATCGTCATCCTTGTGAGCTTGTGACTTTATAGATCTTTCGTGTGAAATCCTGGACCTCAAACAAAATCGTCATCCTTGTGAGCTTGTGACTTTATAGATCTTTCGCGTGAAACCCTGGACCTCAAACAAAATCGTCATCCTGACGGCCTGTGACTTTTTTGATTTCTTCGCGTGATGTCCCTGACTTTAAACAAAAATCGTCATACTGAGAGCCTGTGACTTTATAGATCTTTCGTGTGAAACCCTCGACCTCAAACAAAAACGTCATCCTGAGCGCAGCGCCTCACCTATTTATCGTGTGACAGAGTGCCTGGTGCGCGGAGTCGAAGGACCCCGGCGGTGCCCATTTTGCCCACTGCCGCTTGGAGCTTTTCAACCACTGAAGCCCGCACCGGGCGGACGCGCTTCGGCCTAGTCTAGAAGATGATTACGGTGCATGAAGACATGGACGTGACCATCAAGCGCGTACCACAGTCGATCCGGCTCTCGAGGTTCCGTGGTTGAAAGCCCCGAGCAGCAGTGGGTAAGACAGCGTCGCCGGGGTCCTTCGACTCCACGCTACAGCACGGTGTCACGCTATAGATCTGTGAGGCGCTACGCTCAGAGCCTGTGACTTTTTTGGCTACTTTAGACAATTTATAACTCTAAACCCGTTTGATTTGAGAACCGGATTTTTCAAAAATCAATAAAGTTACAGACTCTCAGAATGACGATTTTGTTTGAGGTCGAGGGTTTCACACGAAAGATCTATAAAGTCACAGGCGCTCAGGACAGCAGCGGCATCGATCGCCGATCCACGACCTCGGTGACCGCACGATACGCTTCCCCAATTGCCGCGTCCGTGTGCGGGCTGGCCGCCGCATCGGCATTCGCGATCGTAACTCTTCCGAAGGGTTGCCGCGCGATTACGCAGGGGCGCTCCGGCGATGAGGTGTAGACCCACTCCAGCGGATCGTAAAGACTGCTGTAGGTATAGGAGTAGCCGTGCGGCCAGCGATTCACAGTGATGGCAATGATATCTTCCGCCGGATCGAAGCCCCCTCCACCCAGCGTGCGGGCCAGTTGATCGCGGATGTTCCGTTCGAATATCTCGATGCTGGTGTTTAACAGATCGTACCGCCCGGCGCGGTACTGGTCTTTACGCGTCAGCCCCGGCGAACAGGGCGTACGCACCATGTGCAACACAATGGGCTCCGCGGGCGTTTGCGCATGGCGCAATTCACCCAGGCTGGCAGCCTCGGTAAGAGCGATACTGGTGTGATACATGGTCGGCGTGGTTACGCTGCGCACGCCAAGTTTTTGAAATGCCTGCCAGTTCTTTAACGCCACGCTGGTGTAGACAATCGGCGCCTTGACGTTGTCTGCCAACGCCTTCTTTTGAATGTCCGGAAGCGACGGCACCAGGTAGGGAATGATCATGTTCCAGCAGGCCATCACCACGGCCGCACCCTTAACCTGATAAGTCTTGCCGCCGGTTACGTAGCTCACCACCACGCCGGTTGGGTTCGCCTCGGGACCTTCCTGGGTAACATTCACTACCGTGCTGCTGAGCCGGACGCGCGTACTCTGGCCGGAGCGATCAAGACAGTCATAGCGCACTTTAGCCATACCCACATCATCCATGGTCTTACCAGGAACGGCATCTGGAATAAGCTTGCGCACCAGGAGACGCGCTACGGTTGCGTTGCCGTCAGGGAAGTGCACTGCGGTACCGCTCTCTTTTTGCCGCCCATGCTGGCCGCCGGGCAAATCGGCCAGTACTCCGTCGGGCATCGGGTCCAGCTTCAGTCCGCGAAAGCCGGGTAGCCCCATGTTCCAGCCGAAGAGCGCCGGGGTTGCATCCGTACCCACGGCGAAAAAACCCGCCGGCACATTCTGGAAGAACCAGATGACCTGCTTATCGACCTTGGCGTATTGCAGCAGGTAGTCGTTATAACTCATCTTCGCCAGGCGTAGCTTCTTCTCGGCCGAGGTCAAACCAGGCATATAGTCCGGCTGATTGGCGTCGAAGAGGCGCAGCATATCTCTCTGCGCAGTTTCGTGGAGCGGCGTCTTCGCCAGGAACTGCTGGGAAAAAACACGCCCTACACCTTCCTCGTAGTCGAACCCACCTACTACCAGTTGATCTTTGCCCCAGGTTTCTTTATCAAAAAAATAGGAAGGCTTAAGTCCCAACGAGTTGTAAAGATTATGATTCCTGGCGTTCTCGGCCTTATAACGGTCGAGATCGATGCCGATATCCAGCAGCAGCTGCAGAGCGGCCTGGTTATAACGCTGAGGCGACTCGATATTCAGTGTGCCTCCATTGATTGCCAGGGTGCGGCCGTTGTACACAAACTCGTTGCGCTTGGCATGGCCGCCAAAGTCATCGTGGTTATCGAGAACAAGTACCTTGGCCCTGGGGCCCACCTCCTTGATGAAGAAATGCGCCGCCGAGAGGCCGCTGAGGCCACCACCCACCACGACCAGATCATAGGGCTCGTCCGGGTTCAACGCTCCGGCTAGATTCCAGGAGCGCTGGTCGCGCATCTGGTGCGCCACCTCGAACGATCCAGGATGGTCTCCGCGCATGCCGGTGCGCTGCGGCGGGTACGGGTTCTGGGTTGTCGCAGCTTCCGGTGCTGGCTCCGGTTCGGCCATCAAGCCGTGGGCCGACCCGGGGATTAGCGATGCGGCAAGCCCGGCTCCAGCGCCATAAATAAAATCGCGCCGGTCGATCTTTCGGCTCATACCCAGCGTAAGGTCGGAAAATTCGCTCTTGTATCCGGCGCCTTCTCTCAATCGCCTCTCCCTGCTGACGGGCATACCACCGTAGTTACTTAATAAAGTGGATTGCGCTATCACTTCGTGCAACTACCCAAGCATGAGACTCATCCGCCCAACAACTAACCCGACACTCGTCTCTCCGACGAGGTTGTCTTCCGTATAGGCCCCAGGCGGTCTGGGCGATTTACGAAACTAGCCTCCGTGCTTATTCTGGTTCAACGAGAAAACTTCCTGCACCGCGCGATATCCCTGATCGATGGCGATGTTGGTGTAGGCGTGGCCATCCGAGTCTGAATTGGCAATCGTGATCCTGCCGAATGGCTTGCGCCCCAAAACGCACGGTCGTTCCGCGGCGGGACGGTTCTGAGGCTCGAAGAGACCGTTGTATTCGTAGGCATATCCATGCGGCCAGCGGTTTACCGTGATCGCCTGGATATCTCGCGACGAGTCAAACCCGCTACCCGCAAGCATGCGGTTCAATTGATCATGAATCTGGCGTTCGAACACTTCGTAAGGAGTGGTGAAAAGTTCGTAACGCCCGGCCTTGAATTGCTCCCTCGCTGTCAGGCCAGGCTTGCACGGAGTGCGCAAGAGGTGCAGCACACAAGGCTCCTGCGGAGAAGACGGAAATTTGTAGCTGCCCATGGAGACCGGAAAATCCAGCATGGTCGTGCTGAAGTAACTGCTGGGGGCATAGATACCACTGACGCCCAGTTTGGCAAAGGCCGTCCAGTTACGGATCTGGACATTCACGTAGACGAGCGGTTGCTTGACCGCATACGCCAACGCTTCCTTCTGCGGCTCGGACATCTCAGGACAGAGATACGGCACGACGCAGTTGTAGCAGGCGAGCACGCTCGCGTTTCCGCGAACGTTGTATAGCTTTCCGGCAAGCGAGTAGGTCACCTCCACTGTCTCGCCCAGGTTCTTCACGTGCACCGCCGTGCTGTTCAGCCGGATACGCACCGGGGAAGAAGCGTGGTCGAGCTTCGTGTAGTCCATCTTTGCGGTGACGATGTCTTCCATCGTGTTGCCGGGGGCCGAGCCCGGTACAAGAGAGCGCACCAGCAAACGCGCAATCGATGCGTTCCCGTCAGGAAAGTGGAAGATATACGGCTCCTCGCCGCCTTCTTCCTCTTCTTGTCGGTGGTGGCGTCGCGACGCGATCGTCATTCCTTTGAAACCGGGAAAGCCCATCTGCCGGCAGTCAATCGCCGATACCGCGTCGATGCCAACACAATAAAGATCATGAGGAAGTGTCTGGTATATCTTGACCACGTCCGGATGGACCTTCGCGATCTGCAGCAGGAAATCCTTGTAGCTTACGGTGGCCAGTCGCTCGCGCCTCTCTTCTGGCGTCAGGCCGGGCAGGTAGTCGATGGATTCTGTGTGAAGACGCACCATGTCCTTGCGCGCCTGGGGGGCGATCGGCATCTGGGCAACCGATTCCACGGGGACGAGCGAGTTCACATAGTCCTCCCCATGATCCGGGCCGAGGACCAGTTTTTCTTCTGCGAAAGTCTCGCGATCAAAGAATATCCCGGCCTGCAGTTTCATCGATGCATAGAGCTTCTGATCGAAGTATTGATAGAAGCGCTGCACATCGACACCCAGCTCTTTGAGGAGACCGATGGACTCCTTGCTGTAACGTGCCGGAGCTTCAATCGATTGCGTCCCACCGTAGCCGAGCAGTAAGCGATTCTCAGCCTGGAACTCGTTCCGCTTCGCGTGACCGCCAAAATCATCGTGGTTATCGAGGATCAGGATTTTGGCTTTCGCCCCCGCGGTCTTGCGATAGAAGTACGCCGCGGCCAGGCCGCTGATGCCGCCGCCCACCACGATCAGGTCATAGTGTTCATCGGTGTTGAGCGCAGTCGTCGAAGATCGACCGTCACGCAGAGCGTGCGCAGCCTCGAACGAACCAGGATGGCTGCCTCGCATGCCGCTCAGAGCCGGCGGATAATAGCGTGCATCCTGTTGCGTAATTCCTCGGGCGAGAAAGTATTCCTCCGCGGACGAGTCGGGGCCTGCACCTGCTCCCTGCCCGAACAAATGCTCCATGGGAAAGAGCGAAGCGCCGATGGTTAACGCGACGCCATTGAGAAAATCTCTGCGATGGATGGGGCAACCGCCCCGTTGCTTGTCTTCCTGCTCGTCCATAGCTCTCGGGGTTCCTAGAACTTCAGCCGTAGAGCCAATTGGAGAATTCTCGGGTCGTATGTTCCCGATATCTGCCCGAATGTTCCCGAGGCAAAGGAAGAGGACGACGGCGGCCGGAACTCGGCGTGGTTCGCGATGTTGAACGCTTCCACGCGGAAGAGAAGTTTCAAACTCTCCGTCAGGTTGGTTGACTTCTCCATAGCCAGGTCGAGGTTAACCCGGCGCGGACCGTAGAAGGAATTTCTGGTGAAGCTGCCATAAGTCGGCGCCGGACAGGCTGCGGGATCACCCGAACCGGGAAGGGCGGAGCTGCCAAAACAAGTCGGAACATCAAAATCGCCGGGGTCGAAGTAGTAATTCGCCGTAACACCATTGAATGTCTGCATCTTGTGCGGATCGAATGTACGAATGGACGGGGTGACCTGGTTGGCGCGCACCACTTCACGATCTCCCGCGCCCGATGGGCCTGGCACATCCTGACTTTGATGCAGGCCAGCCAGTGCATCGAGGGGAATACCGGACTGCGCGAAGAAGATTGGATAGAGGCTCCAGCCCTCGGTAAGTCGATGCGGTCCATTCGCCCATGCGCGATCAAAGGGTAAATCCCACCCGCCGCTGATGGTTAGTCGCTGCCGAATGTCGAAGTCGGAGTTACCGTACAGGGCATGGTGGTCGTACGAAGCAATCTGGGTGTTACGTGAGTTGAACCCTGAGCCATTATCCAGATTGTGTGACCAGGTGTAGCCCACGGTGAAGAACATCTTTCCCAGTTGGGCAACGTTCATCTCCCTCTGGGTGAGGCTGGCAATCATGCCGTTGTAATTGGCATCGTTAAGTCCGGCGAATGTGGTGATGTAGCCGAAGTTGGGCGAGTCAAGCCCCTGGTTCAGAATGCGGGTGTTGGTTCCCAGGACGAAGGGATTCTCGTCCAGCCAAGTCAGCAATTTGTGTGAGGAGCTACCGACATACCCTAGCTCCATCATCATGCCGCTCGTCACCTGCTGCTGAAGGTCGAGATTGTATTGGTAGATATACGGTGTCTTGAGGTGGGGATCGACAAAGTTATTGTTTCCGTTGCCGAACGGAATGAGGCCCTCGTCATTGAAATTCAGATTTGATGGGGGAGGGATCTGCGAAGGAAAAGGATCGGGTGCGCCTGCTGTTCCGTAGGGGTCCGCCAACTGGGTGTTGGCCGCGTTGCCGCTCGGATTAAAGTAAAGATCTGCGCTGCCGGCAAACGGAGGTTCGTCGGTTGCCCAGTCCGACATCCATCCATTCAGTGTGTCGAAGAACATACCAAAGCCGCCGCGCAGGCTGGTGCGCCCATTGCCATACGGATCCCAGGCAAAGCCGAAGCGGGGTGCGATGTTTTTGTAGTCAGGGTAGTACCATCCCGAGGGCGCCCCCTTATCTCCAGGAAATACCAGGCCCAGGGGAGCATCCGGGTATCGTTGCGACGGTAGACCGGGAATTATGGTGAAGCTGTACCCACGCGTATCCTTTTCCGGCGAGGTGTACTCGTATCGCAGCCCCACGGTCAAAGTTAGACGTGGTGTCGCCTTCCATTCATCCTGGCCGAAGACGGCATATTGTTTTTGGTGCTCATTGCTGGGCGCTTTCGAAGCCTGATAATACTCATCCGCTGCACCAAAGAGGAAATCCGCCAGGTCATTGCCTGAACCAACGCTGCCCGGCCCATAGAAATAGAAGCTGCCGTTGGTTTGGTAGGCATACACGGAATTTTCCTGCATGATCGCAAACCGTCCACCAAACTTGAGGGTATGCCGGCCTCGGCTCCAGTTGAATGTGTCGCTGAAGGCATAGGTGTTGTCAGCCTTACGGCTGACGTTGGGGTCGTAGCCAATGGAGAGCCCGCTGTTGAAGTAGAGATTCGGCGGTCCGAAGGGATCGTCCGACTGGATAGCCACGCCCAGTTCCGCAGGGTTAGGCTGCTTGCTGGCAGGAACCACGGTTTGGTAAAAGCGCTGTGCCGTGGCATGGAATTCGTTGAGCTTGGTCGGAGAAATCGTCTTGGTGTAGCCGATGTTAACGAAGTTGTCAGAGGTAGTTGAGTTGGCCGTGAACCCATTGACGTTGGCGCCGAAGAACGGATTGAGAACAGGCTCCTTGTTGTCGCCGATCGTCACCGAGATTCGATCGGACTGGGTGGCGTAGAAATCGAATTTTCCCAGATATTGGTCGACGTTATCGGTCTCGCCGCCTCGAGGAAATATCTGCCCGGTCGAAGACGTGGGAATCAGGTTGCCCTTGATATAGTTCTGCGCCACCGGATCGATGGTCGTCGGATCAATGATCGCTTGCGCTGCTTTGGCGGGATCTGCCTGGTAGTAGGGGTTTGCCTGAAGAAACGCCACCACATTCGGGTCAGGACCAGAGTCGTTGAATTGAGAGAAGTCACCGTTCAACTCTGCTGGCGTGTAGGTCGTCACAAATCCCTGGTTGACGGTTTGCGTCTGCCGTTGACCTTGATAGCCGAAGAAGAAAAAGAAGCGGTCCTTTCCGTGAACTAGACCGGGAATGATGATCGGGCCGCCGATCACGCCGCCAAACTGATTACGTTTGAGCACCGGCCTTGGGTTCCCCTGCTGTTTATCGAAATAGTCGTTCGCATTCAGCGCGTCGTTGCGAAAGTAGTCATACAAGCTACCATGCAGAGAGTTCGTTCCTGACTTGATCACCTCGGAGATCGTGCCGCCGCCGTTGCGGCCATACTCTACGGTGTAGTTGTTCTCCAGCAGGCGAAACTCCTCCACCGCTTCCGGATTTGGATTGAAGACAACCTGGTTGCTGGTCACTCGATTGTTGAGTCCGCCATCGAGTAAATAGGTGACCGCGTCGCCCCGCCCGCCTGCGATGCTGATCCCCGCAAATCCATTGGACCCGCCGTTGCTGGTCCCATATGTGCCAATATCGTCGGCAATCGGAACTACGCCGGGGAGCGTCAGCGCCAGATCCAGCGTGTTCCGCCCGTTCAACGGCAGATTCTGAATGGGTGCGCCGGTCACCGTTCCGCCTATCGTCGGGTTTACCGTTTCCACCTGGGTGGCGGTGGCGTCGGTGACCACTGTCTCGGATACCGAACCGACCTGCATGTGCAGGTCAACCCGCAGGGACTGGTTGATATCCAGCGATTGTGCGGGCGTAACCTCTTTGGCGAAGCCTCCGTGTTCGGCGGAGACAGTGTACGCGCCCACCGGCAGCTCGAGTACCTGGTAATACCCCTGGCCATTGCTGGTGGTCTTCTGCGTGATGGCCGTGCCGGTATTGACGACCGTGATCTGGGCCCCCGCGATCGCCGCCCCTTGTGTATCTGTAACGGTTCCAATGATCCTGCCTGCAGAGTTTTGCGCCTGAAGGTGAAGGCTGAGGCCAGTCAGCAGGAATAACAAGAACAGCACTGCGCGGCGGTCTGTAGTCAGCTTGATTCCAGAACTCATTCAGTACTCTCCACGTTGGGAATCGACAAAACTGCGGAAACCGGTGACGCAAAATAATTTGGCGACTCGCGATTGGAAAATTCCCGACAGACACTTTGTTGAGAAGGGTGCGATTACCGAACACGCAGTTGCTTGCCAGAATACCTATGAATCAACGGGGGCTTGCTTATTGCATCGCTGGAGATTTGAAGCGATCAGTCCACACGCTTGGCCGGGGACGGGGGGCCAGGTGCCTTTCTGAAAATCAAGAATGATACTAAAGCCCGTGGTATAGAAATAAACGTAAGAAAACCCGTCTTATATGTCAAGAAAAATATGACCTCAACCTGGGTCGGCTAAGCGGTGGCTTGAGTAGATTCTTTGCCTGGCGCCGGTAAGCTATGACCGGCTGGCCTACCAGCGCGAAGACTGAAACGGATTCCCGTGGTCTCTCCTCTGCTCCCCTTCCGCAGCCAGGCGCTGGCAACCAGGCCGAATGACAGCCGCCCCAATTACAGCCTGCGAAGCGGTTGTGCAGTGCTACGAACTTCGCGTTACCAGTCGCCCCTCGTTACCCAGGGGCCTCTGCGGCTCCAAGGCGTCCGCGGTAATCTTCGCTTCGTACGCGGAAATTTCCTGTATGGCCCGGTGTCCTTGGTCGATCGCCTGGTCGGTGTACGCTGCAGCCGCGGCGTCGGAGTTGGCAATGGTGATGCGGCCGAACTGCTTGCGGCCGAGCTCGCAGGGCGACTGTCCCGCGGGCCACTCGGGATCCCATAGAGGGTTGTACTCGTAGGCGTATCCATGCGGCCAGCGATTCACGGTGATCGCATCGATGTCGCGCGAAGAATCGAAGCCGCCCGGGCCGAGCACACGCTGCAGCTGATCGCGTATGTTCCTTTCGAACGTCTCAAACGATGTGCTCAGCAGGTCGTAACGTCCAAGTCGTTGCTGCTCGCGCGCGTCTTTTCCCGGATGGCATGGCGTACGCAGCATGCGCACCAGGATGGGGTCCTCAGGTTTCTTGGAGCATTCATAGGAACCGATGCTGACCGGACTGTCGAGCCCGATCGAGGTGTGGTACATCCCGGGGGTCGCAATTCGCTGGATCCCCAGCTTCGAGAAGGAGGACCAATTGCGAATGGCCACCACGGTGTACACCAGCGGCACCTTTGATCCGTACTTCAATGCCTCTTTTTGCTTCTCCGGCAGCTCTGGACAGAGATAGGGCGTGACCATGTTCCAGCAAGCCATGACCACCGCTTTGCCGCGTACAGCGGAGAGCTGCCCCTGCGGCGTCGAATACGTTATCTCCACTTCCTTGGCGGAAGCGGGATCTCCCAGATGGCGAACCCGAACCACCGTGCTGCTCAGTCGAATTTTGATCGGGAAGCTGCCGCTGTCGAGCTGGCCGTAATCGGTGCCCGCGGTCACAATGTCTTCCGCTGTGTGACCGGGTATTGCAGCCGGAATAAGAGAGCGCACCAGCATCCGCGCGATGGAGGCATTTCCGTCAGGAAAGTGAAACGTGTACTCGCCCTCCTGCGGTGTTACGGCCCCTAACGCGGTGAAGCTCAATCGACCGCCGGTTGGCGTTCGATCCAGCCCCATCCCCTGAAAGCCAGGGAAGCCGATGGCCCAGCAATCGAGTGCGGGCACGGCGTCGATACCGATTCCGTATAAGCCGTGGGTGTTCGTTTGATAATAGGGAATTGACGCCGGATGAGCCTTGACCACATTCAGCAGGAAGTCTTTGTAACTCATGCGCGTCAGCCGGTCCTTTTTCTCGCCTTGTGAGAGGCCAGGCATATAGTCGACGGCTGCCGTCTGAATTTTCAGGATATCGCTCTGCGTCTCTGGGGAAAGTGGCGTCTTCAGCAGAAATTCGCTCCACGCGGCCGCGGAGTCTCCCCCGGACCGGCGGCCTCCTGGGCTCCCTACCGCCAGGCGGTCGACGCCAAATGTCTCTTTATCAAAAAACACCCCCGACTTCAGGCCCCGATAGACCGACCGGTCCACACACTTCGCCTCCAGTGCCGGCGGATCGATCCCCAGATCCGAGAGCAGTTGATGGGCAACTGGGCTGTAGGGGAACGGCGACTCGATGGAAAGCGTGCCACCGTTGGCCAGAAGCAGACGGCCGCCGGGACGAAACTCATTGCGCTTGGCGTGGCCGCCAAAGTCATCGTGATTGTCGAGGATCAGTATGCGCGCACCATTACCCGCAAGCTTGCGATAGAAATAAGCGGCTGCCAGCCCGCTGATTCCCGCCCCCACAACCACCAGGTCGTAGGCCTCGCCGGTCTGAGAGATTTGTCCGGCGTGGGCGAAAAACGCTCCGTCCCGCACGGAATGCGCCACTTCAAAGGATCCGGGATGGCTGCCGCGCATACCGGTGAGTGCCGGTGGGTCATATCCCGGGGCATTCTGCGCCAACTGGGTGGCGGCTTCGGCCGTCCAGGGTAAACCTGGAAGCATAGACCCCGCGAATGCGCCGCCCACTCCAACCGCCACGCCGTTCAAGAAATCGCGTCGTGAGATTGGGCATCGCATACCCAATTCCTTATCGTGAGCCTTGCTCTGATCGTCGTTTCCCATGAGGCTATCCTTCCCACTTTGATCCGCGTGTAGCCGTGCATACCACGCTAAGAATGCTTTTCGTCTGCCAGCAGCTCATTCACCGCCCGCAGTGCCTGGTCGATGGCAACATCGGTGTAGGCGGTCGCGCCGGAGTCCGTATTTGCGATTGCGATGCGTCCGAATTGTTTCCGCCCCACGACGTGCGGCTGCTCTCCCTCGGGCCACTCAGGATCGAAGAGCGGGTTGTATTCGTAACCGTAGCCATGCGGCCAACGATTGACCGTGATCCCTTCCACATCCCGCGCAGGATCGAAACCACCCTCCTGCAGCGTGCGCTGCAGTTGATCTCGTAGGGTACGCTCGTAGGTCTCGAAAGCGGTCGCCTGAATCTCCTTCCGTCCGGCGATTTGCTGATCCCGCGCCGTTAATCCCGGCTTGCACGGGGTTCGCGAAAGGTGCAGAAGGATAGGCTCCTGCGGACTGCTTGCGGTTGCATAGGAGCCCATCTTCATGGGCCAGTTGAGACTGGCTCCCAGCCAATAGGCTCCGGGGGCGTTAACGCTATGCACGCCAAGCTTTTGAAACGACGTCCAGTTGCGAATGGCAACGCTGGTGTAAATCAAGGGCACCTTCACTAGGTAATGCAGGGCTTGTCTCTGTTTCGCCGGCAGCGTCGGGCACAGGTAGGGAATCACCATATTCCAACAGGCGAGGATGCAATGGCCCGCCTGCACCGTGAAGACCTGGTTGCCCGTGGCATACATGACTTCCACTCCTTGGGCGGCAGAAGGGTCGCCTACATTTTGCGCGCGCACCACGGTGCTGTTCAGGCGAACCCGAACCGGAGAACCATCGCGATCGAGTTGGTTGTAATCCACCTGTGCAGTGACTACATCTTCCGCGCTCGTCCCCGGCACCGCTTGCGGGATCAGATTGCGCACCAGCAAGCGGGCGATGGATGCATTGCCATCGGGAAAGTGAAACCGGTAGGATCCGCCATTGGCATACCCTGCGGCGGTGTAGCTCATCCGCGGAGCGGCGCCAGGCTCTAGTTGCAGGCCTTGAAATCCCGGCAACCCAAGGGCCCAGCAGTCGAGCGCGGGCTCAGCATCGATGCCCACTCCCCATTCGCCATGGGTGCGCCGCTGATAGAAGGGAATGACGCCGGGATCAACCTTGGCCACGTTCAGCAGAAAATCCTTGTAGCTTATCCGGGAGAGCCGGTCTTTTTTCTGTGCAGAGGTTAGGCCCGGCATGTAGTCGACGTTGGCCTCCTGAATCCGCGCCACGTCGCGCTGCACCACCGGAGACAGAGGAGTTCTGGCCAGAAACTCTCGCCAGGAGGTGGATTCAGGGCTGTCCTTGCCGGCGCCGCGTCTGTGTCCGGGCACGCCGACCACCAGCTTATCGGCGCCAAAGGTTTCTTTATCGAAAAAAATCCCCGCGGAAAGTCCCAGCGACTGATAGAGGTTTCGATCGGTGTAGTTCTTTTCAAAAGCCGGTGGATCGATGCCGAGCGTCTGGATCAATCCGCTCGCTTCGCGGCTATAGGGAGTTGGGCTGTCGATCTCGAGAGTTCCGCCATTGAGCAGTGAGAGTCTTCCGCCGAGATGAAATTCGTTTCGCTTGGCGTGGCCCCCAAAGTCGTCGTGATTCTCGAGAATGAGAATGCGCGCCGCACTGCCGAAGCGTTCGCGAAAGAAATGGGCCGCGGCAAGCCCGCTGATTCCACCACCGACCACGACCAGATCGTATTTCTCGTGGAGTTCGACTGGCTTGCCGGCTTTGCTCCAAAAAGTGCCATCCCGCAAACTGTGCGCTGTCTCAAACGATCCGGGGTGGCTCCCGCGCATGCCTGTCGATACGGGGGGATCGTAGCCAGGCCGATTCTGTGGCTCCGGCATTTGTCCCTCGCCGGCCATGGCGTTACTCGGAATCATGGAGGCGCCCATCAGCATGGCTGCCCCATTCATGAAATCACGCCGGGTAATTTGCCGGCCCATCCCGAGTTCCCGGTCGCGTGCGCTAAGGCTCATCTGCACCGAAGAAGTCTGCCGCTGGCGTTAGCCGCCTGCAGCGTCGGCCCACTAAACTCTACTTGAATTATGCAACCCTACAAAAAGTGCCGCTTCGCGTCAAGAAGGAGGGGGCGGGGTCAGGGTGCAGTAACGACTTCAGATTCTCCTCTCATTCGATTTCCGTTTCATTGGATTTCCGTTCGCACCCAAGGGCCAATGACTCAAAACCAGGCGAACACAGTACCCATGTCGCCACGGGACTACCAATAAGGTTGCCTCGTATCTTTGCGGACAAAGGCGGTATAGCCCGAAACCTTTCGCCGGAATAGGGTCTGACTGTATAGGTGGTTGCTTTAAGGAGAAAGACAATGAAAGCAAAATGGATAGTGAGCGCGATCCTGGCTTCGGCAGTTACGGTTCCGGCATTTGCTCAAACGGGCATCTACATTGGCCGTACTCCGCCACCTCTGCGGTATGAGGTCCGGGGACCCATGCCGGGCCCTGGCTATGCTTGGACCGACGGTTTTTGGGCATGGAACGGAGGGCGGTATGAATGGAGACGTGGGAACTGGCAGCGGCCTCCCTATCAGGGCGCATACTGGAACCATCCTCACTATGACCACTACCAACAGGGCTGGGCAGTCCATGAAGGCCACTGGAGTCATGAAGATCACGGTGACCACCACGACTGGGATCACCGGTAGTCGTTTATGCGTAAACGACCGGGGTCTGACTCACCGTCAGACCTCGGTCGAAAAGTTGTTTAACCCCCCGTTCTGCTGCTTTCCAATCAAGACTTCAACTGACACTCTGTAACTGTGAAAGATCCGGCTTAGGTCTGCTGCAGAACCTCGCCTACAAATGCAAGCATTGCCGTATTGAACACCTCTGGACGCTGCAACGGGGCGAAGTGGCTCACATCCTCAAGAAGGATGAATGATGCGCCTGGAATGGTCCGGGCCAAATATTCTGCGTGCTCGCGTTTGATGAATTCGTCCCTCTCGCTTTGCGCGACCCTAACGGGCACACTTATCTTCGCAAGATCTTGCGCGGAGTAATTCGGTTGCGTCCGCTGCATCAATCCGACATCTTCCACGAAGTGTGTAAACTGCTCGGGCTCAGCTGAAAGCTGTTTGTAGTCCTCAGCGTGGCGCGAGAAACAACGGTTCAGTGCTGGAGTGGGTTCAAACGGTTTAACGCCGGCCGGGTCCATATTGCAGGCAAAGAAGAAGACACCCACAACGCGTGCCGGGTATTGCGCCGCCAGAATCAATGCGGTGCACGCGCCGTCACTCCAACCCACCAGGGCGACGCGGTCAAGATGCAAGGCGTTCATCACCGCAAGCACGTCGGATGCCATCAGCGCATAGGAGTACGGCCGTTCATCGCGAGTGCTGCGACCGTGACCGCGGCTGTCGATCGCAACCGCGCGATAGCCGTTCGCGATCAGAGCTGGAACCTGGTATCCCCAATTTCCGCTGTGGCCCAGACCGCCATGCAGCAGGATCACAGGTGGGCCGATGCCGTATGCGCTATACCAGATACGGGCTCCGTCATTTTCGATATAACCCAGGTCGTCCGCGACCGGAAGCGGCGGGGCGCCGCTCGCTTCAAATCTTCTTAACTCGTCATCGTGGGCTTCCATATAGGTAAATGTTAAACGCCGTCGCATTGACAAGGCGTGACCGTACGGATACTAGTTTCACCTGGAAATGGAGTACAGAGCCGAACCAGAACAGTAGACTTATCTTGCATGAAGAAAATTGGCTTCCTCTCATTCGGCCATTGGACACCGTCACCGCAGTCACAAACGCGGTCGGCGGCCGACGCGCTGCTACAGTCCATTGACCTCGCCGTAGAGGCTGAGCGCCTGGGAATGGACGGAGCCTACTTCCGTGTTCATCACTTCGCCCGGCAACTGGCGTCACCGTTCCCTCTGCTCGCGGCGGCCGGTGCTAAGACCCGGAGGATTGAAATTGGCACCGCGGTCATCGACATGCGTTATGAGAACCCTCATTACATGGCGGAAGATGCCGGCGCTGCGGATCTCATCGCTGGCGGTCGCCTGCAGCTGGGAATCAGCCGCGGGTCTCCCGAGCAGGTGATCGATGGGTGGCGCTATTTTGGCCACCGCCCGAAGGAAGGCGAGAACGATGCAGACATGGGCCGCCGGCATGCCGAAGAATTTCTCGAGCTGCTGCGGGGCAAGGGTTTCGCTCAGCCGAACCCACGTCCGATGTTTCCCAATCCGCCAGGGCTGCTGCGTCTTGAGCCCTACTCCGAAGGATTGCGTGATCGTATCTGGTGGGGAGCAGCTTCCAATGCGACCGCTGCCTGGGCCGCCAAGCTGGGAATGAACCTGCAATCCTCAACCCTCAAATTCGACGAGACCGGTGAGCCGTTTCACATCCAGCAAGCGGCGCAGATTCGCGTCTTTCGCGCAGCCTGGAAGGAGGCTGGCCACGCTCGAACTCCGCGCATTTCGGTCAGCCGCAGTATCTTCCCATTGATCGACGACCGTGATCGCGGCTATTTCGGACGCGGAGGTCAGGAAGAGGACAAGATAGGCTTCCTTGAAGAAAGCACACGGGCGATTTTCGGCCGTGGCTACGCTGCCGAACCGGATGTGCTGATCGAACAGCTTAGGAAAGACGAGGCGATCGCGGAAGCGGACACGCTATTGCTAACCGTCCCCAACCAACTCGGCGTTGCCTACAATGCGCATGTCATGGAGGCAATTCTGACTACTGTCGCCCCAGCGCTCAGTTGGCGCTAAATCGCTCATAAGCGCATGAACGTCTCTCTTGACAAACCATAGCCATTTGGTTATGGTTTTGGGTGTGAAGGCGACCAATGCCAATCCCGTGTTCCGCGCTCTTGCCGATCCGACGCGCAGGGCCATTTTCGAGGAGCTGACCCGGCAGGGCGAACAGACCGTCCACGCATTGACCCGCCATGCGGGCGTGTCCCAGCCCGCGGTTTCCAAGCATCTGACGGTCCTGAAGCGGGCGAAGCTGGTACGGCATCGCCGCGCGGGACGCGAAACCCACTATCGTGCCCGGCCCGACGCGCTGGCGCCGATGGTGGATTGGCTCAATCTTTACGGAGCCTTCTGGCGCGACCGATTTGATCAACTCGAAAATCTACTGAAAAGGATGGACCCATGACCCAGGAAATGAGCCAGCAATCCAGGACGAATCCAGCAGAGTGTCCGCGTAGCCTTGTTGTCGAGAGGGTATTTCCGCACCCGCCGGAGAAGCTGTGGCGAGCGCTTACCGAGAGCCCGCTGCTTGCGCAATGGATGATGAACAACGACTTCGAGCCGGTGGTCGGGCGCAAGTTCCAATTCCGCGCCGAGCCCATGCCGAACTGGAACGGTATCGTGGACTGCGAGGTGCTGGTCGTCGAACCACTGCAACGCTTGTCTTACAACTGGGGTGTTGGCGATGCTGCCGGCGGGCTGCAATGGGTGGTTCTCTGGACGTTGACTCCAGCGGAGGGCGGCACGCATCTCCGCATGGAGCAATCCGGCTTCCGTCCCGATCAGCAGGCCGCGTATCAGGGTGCAAACTACGGCTGGCAGAAGTTCTTCGGCGGTCTGGAGGGCGTGCTCGGCCGCGATGCAAGTTGAAGGCCGCCAGGATGAACGAATCCCAGGTGCTGGTCTCGTCGATTTGTAACAGCATCTGCTGCAAAATAATAGGCCATCATTGTGTATCGAACCAGTCCCGGAGGGACGGCTGAGAGTAGCCCAGGATGTAATCCTGGGTGCATAACCCCATCGAGACCAGTCCCGAAGGGGACGACTGAGAATGCCCCAGGGTGTCAGCCCTGGGTGCCCTGGACCGCACGCGAACGCAGAAGGGGGGAATGGGGGGATGGGGGCCAGCCAGGGAGTGTGTCGGAGATAGATTAGCGATCAGTCCAAAACCTACACGGGTTTAAGTTTTGGTGACATCTATGATAGGTAACCGTCAAGGGGAAACGGAGATTTCCCCTGACTTGGCGGAATGGATTTCCCCCAACGCAGCAATTCTGCCGGGGGGTAGGTATCGTATCCCCTAGTGTGTCCCGAAACTGGTACCTGGCATGACTAGGCTATCTGTCTTATTCCAACTAACTGCGCGCCTGAGCTCAGCACAATCGCCAAGCGGACGGCTGCGCAAGCGTCCTCAGCGTAGATGATGGCTTGGCGGAAGCGGGAGAACTCGCGAGGGACACGGTAGGTCGCTTCGAATTGGTTAATGGTTTGCATGTTCCGCCTCCTCATCGGAAGGCGTCTCACCAACCGCCCTCACTCACTAAAGCGCAATCGCCCAGCAAAAAGGGTCACCTGAAGCCACATTGCAGACAAACCTCGCGCCAGGATACCCCTGAGGGGGATGCGTGACAGACTGGAGTGCGATTTCCCTCTACACTCAACGCAAATAAATCACGCGGGTCAGGCCGTCCCTCTTTTCCTCTCGCGATGCAAGTTGAAGGCCGCGAGGATGAACGAATCCCAGGGGCTGGTCGACAGCGCCATTGAATCGGAGCAGTTGCGAACCGGACCCTTAATTCTCCGAAGGCTTTTCGACTTTATTAATCACCAAAACGTCGACTTGCGCCTTGGTTGACTCCACCTTCAACCCCAACTGCTGCTGAATGGCCGTGAAGAGATCCGGTAACGAATCGGTTCGCTCAGGAGGCTTCGGCGCTTCGCCCGGCCCGCCAGGTGACGCCAACGGAGTCTCATCGGGCGTCCATTGCAATTGGAAATCGAACCGTCCCTTCAGCCCGGTTTGATCCACCACCGGACGATCCAGGTGGGCTTGCATGACGCCTGCGAATTCCTCCATGGTGGCGTTCCGCACAGGCCAATTACCGGCCCTGAAAATCAGGTTAGGGATAGGACTTTCGGCCTCGCTCCTGGTTAGCTTGGGTCCGTTCTTTCCCACCGTCAGCGCGTACACCGTGAGCTGCTTCTTATCACGATGGAGCGTGAGCTGAAACCGATCCGCCAGGAGTTTCTGAAGCATCGTCTTAAATTGATTTGGGTTGGGCTGTCCGCCCTCGGACTTCCCGGTGATATCGAACGTATCCGACTCAACCCAGGCAGGCGCGCCGCTGATCTGCCCGGCATGAACCCCATAGGCGAAGACGATCAGGTCGCTGACTGTCGTGTAAACAGCGCGTACCTCGGTACCCCGTATAGAGAACAGTCTCCGCCCCGGCCGGTTCGGGTCACTGGGTTTGATAGTGGCTACTTCGAATACCGGATCGGCATCCGCAGCCATCATTCTCGGTGCAGGCGGTGGCTTCGGGATTTCCCACGCAGCGTCGTCTTTCACATGCGCCAGGGTCAGAGGCATCGGCATTCCTCCCGCGGTCCACTTTCCCGTCAGGGTAATCGCGTCTGCATCCAGTTTGCCTTCGTAGGTGCCCCCGATTCCTGGAATCGTTATCGTAACGTTCGAGCCTTGCATCGCGACCGCGCTGGCAGGCAAGCCCGGGACGGGCCGGTCAATCATGTAAAACGTCGCTTTAAGAGCGCCCTCGTCAGCCTTCAGTATCTTGAAGACAATTCGTATTTCTCCATTAGGCGCCTGGGGCACTATCAATTTGCCCTGCCAGGTGCCAGTTATATCCTGTTTCGGGATCGACTGAGCCTGTGCTCGCAGTGCAGACGCGTTGGTGATGCCAAGAATCACCGGAATCGCGATCGCCAGGACTGCCGCCAGCACCAATCCCACCTTCTTTGGCAGACTCAGGTTTCGCATAGGTCGGTTTGCCATGATCGCTTCGATTCTTTTTTTGAGATTCGCCCCGGTCACGCCGGCTACGCATTTGAGCGGCGCTTGCAAATACAGCTCGCAAACCTTGAGGATTCCCTCCGCGTAGGCTTCCGCTTCGCTCCCCATCCGCAGCACCTCCTCGTCGCAGGCCCGCTCGCGCTCGTCCATCAACCGGGCCCCCAGCCACCAGACCAACGGATGAAACCAAAACACAGCCTCGACAACCATGTGCATCAACGTCGCCAGATTGTCGCGGCGGCGAACGTGACACAACTCGTGAGCGAGAATTGCCTGAAGTTCCGCGGGCGCGAGGCGATCCCAAATCCCGTCAGGTAACAGCAACACCGGACGGAAAACGCCAAATACTCCAGGCTCAAGGATCGATGCCGAAGACAGGGTAGGAATTGCAATCCCCAAAGGCACCGGCGACGCTGCGCGGAGGGCAGCACGCATTTGGCGCCATCGCATCCACCACGAGAACACCAAAGCGCCGCAGCCAATCGCCCACAAGGCAACCAGCATCGGAACAAGACGAGTCGCCGATTTCGACGCGTGCGGCATCGCTACCGCTCCTGACGGAACCTCGGCCACGAAAGGCTCATTCACCAGCTCGACGAGAACTGGTACGCGCGTCGGTGCAGGCAGGACCGGCGAATGCCGTCCAAGCAGCCCACCCACCAGCATCAGTAACGAAAAAGGGACCAGGAACTTCGCCGAAGCCGCCAGCCACAGACAATATCGCGCATGCGCCCGGTTTTTTCTCAAGAGCAGGGTCAGGAGACCGGCCATCCCCGCAAACAGCGAGGATTGCCACAAGTGGTTTGCAAAGCTGTTCGCGATCATTCCGGCTTCTTCCGTTTCGTCGCCTTTCGCAGCGCGGCGCGGGCGTCGCGCAGTTCCTCCGGAGTTAGTTTTCCCGATTCGATCAGGTGCGTAACGATCGGCAATCGCCTGCCGCCGAACAGCGCGACCAGATCGTCAATCATTCGATGCTGCGAGGAATCCCGTGAAACGACTGCCTCAAAGACATGCGCATTGCCGAACTTGCTCGTGCGCCGGATTGCCCTCTTTGCTTCGAGCCTGTAGACCACCGTCTGAACGGTTGTGTAGGCCAGCCGTTCGTCCTTGGGGAATGCCTCCAGCAACTCGCGAATGGAGCAAGGCCCCTTGCTCCAGAATGTCTCCATGATTTGGAGCTCTAACTTGGTCAGCTTCGGCAGGCGCATGGCAGGATCAATCTACTACAAGATACGGTAGACTGTAAGTCTTTTCCTTTTTAATTTGCGCAATTGCCACCAGGTTCTGGTAGAGAACTTACCGAAAACGAGACTTTACAGGGGAACTCACCTGACCGTCCCCGAAACCGGACACGCTATCCTCTTCTGATGATGAAGTCGAGTATCTTTGCACTCATTGTCTCGTGTGTTCTCCTTGTCCCGTGCGAAGCAAAAGCGCAGTCTCACACAGTTGCGATGACAGTGGATGATCTTCCGTTCGTGTCGGGCGAGCCGCAGCCCCTTAACCCCAGCGATGCGAAGAGAGCCGTGCGGGTAAACGAGAAGATACTTCGAGCCTTCGCTCGTCAACATATACCGGCGACTGGGTTTGTGATCGAACAACATGTTCAAGAACTCGGCATTCAGCCGAGTACGAAGATACTCCAGGGGTGGATAAGGCCGGGATTCGATCTCGGAAACCACATGTATTCCCATCCTGATGTGAACTCTCTGTCAGCAGAACAAGTGGAGCAAGAGATCACGCAAGGCGAAGCCACGATCGGACCTCTTTTAAAGAGCGTTTCTCGCAAACCCAAGTTCCTTCGGTTTCCATACAACCACACGGGCGATAATGAAGAAAAGCACGATACCATCGCCGCGTTTATGTCCGCTCACGGCTACCGCCTGGCTCCGTGCACAATCGACAACACCGATTACAAATTTAACGAAACCTACGTACTAGCTCTGGCGCGCCATGATGGGCAAGCGGCAGCAAAAATCCGGGCCGATTATATTGCCTACACCGGAGCAGAGATTGACTGGTATACGGCGCTGGACAGGCAGGTATTCGGGTATGATCCGCCACACGTCATGCTCCTACACGATAGCCCGCTGAACGGAGACACTATCGAACAGGTCATCTCGCTTTTCAAGCAGCGTGGCTACAGCTTTGTCACTTTGACGGAAGCCCTGCAAGACCACGCATACTCGGTTCCGGAAACTTTTATCACCAAGTACGGACCCATGTGGGGATACCGCTGGGCGCAAGTACTCCACGTGAAAGTGAGCGGGCGAGATGAGCCCGATCCCCCTGCATGGCTAGATCAATATGCCAAGAACCACCATGTCGATTAGTAGTCCACTTACGAGTTCATGAGCCGCGACCGTTGTCCAGCTTCGGTGGTCATTTGGGAATTCCAGTGAGCGGGTGGAAATGGGGGGACGGCCTGGAGTGCGATTTCCCTCTACACTCAACGCAAATAAATCACGCACTGCAGGCCGTCCCTCTTTCCCCCCGTCGCTTTGTAACAGTATTTGCTGCAAAATAATAGGCCATCATGGTGTATCGAACCAGTCCCGGAGGGACGGCTGAGAGTAGCCCAGGATGTAATCCTGGGTGCATAACCCCATCGAGACCAGTCCCGAAGGGACGACTGAGAATGCCCCAGGGTGTCAGCCCTGGGTGCCCTGGACCGCACGCGAACGCAGAAGCGCAGAAGGGGGGGCAGCCCGGGGTGCGCGATTTCCCTCTACACTCAACGCAAATAAATCACGCAGGTCAGGCCGTCCTCTTTTCCCGTCCCTCTTTTCCCCTGGCGGTCTCAGGTGCGCGTCAAAGGTTGAACGACTGCATCCAAAGGGCGAACCGGTGCCACGCTGCTGTCTGTCCAATCGGTTTGGCAAAATTCAAATACGCGAGAATCAGGAAAACGCCAAAAACCGTCGCTCCATGCACCCGATGGAGCGACCACACGTCGTACAACACCATGAACCCAAGCAGCACATAAATCCCGTAGACGGCGAACTTCTCGTTATCCGCGACTTGCACCGGAAAGCGCGAGAACGCAGCCGCCATCATTACGATGGTCGCCAGCAGGATCAACCTCTTATGCGCTGCAGCCTTTTTGCGCAGAGCGAACGCTGCCCCAGCCAGCACGGCAAAGCTGACCTGTTCGAGAAACGGAATCGTCTCGAAGCTGAGAATGCCAGGATCGTGCGCATACCGGTGCAACTGGTTAGCCGAAACCACGAACCCAACTCCAACCATCACCACGGCCAGAGAAAAGCCCGCAATCCCAAGCGTCATGTGCCACTTGATCTTCTTTGCTGAGACCAGAAATGCCTGTACTAGCAGAAGAAGCATCCACGAGGTATTCAGCGCGCCATGGATATGCAGGATCGGAGCCGGTAGATGTGCGCGAAAGACCCCGGCAAGGTAGTAGCTGCGGGCAAACCCGACGAAAGCAATTAGCAGCAGCAGAACCACCATACAGCCGAAGAAGACCTTGTCGTAGCGCCGCCCAGCCAGCTTCCGGGGAACAGTAATATGCTCTTCAGAGGCCGTCTGCATAACTCTTTCGCAAACACGAAATTTGGAGAAGAGTCCGCCGGATAGCGGGATAGCGCGAGTGTAGCACCTATTGTCGTCGGATGAGTGAATTGGCCTGTGGGCGACAGTTGAGAGCCCAACCTCCGGCCACATTCCTCGACACCCGCCGGCACAACAGCATTCACCTGCTAGGAAGAAAGAGCAGGATGAAAAATCTGACGCACCTTCTCTCTGAGCCACATGTGCAGCGGATCGCTTTCGAAGCGCGGATGCCAGACCATGGAGTACCGTATCGCCGGTATCTCTTTCGGCGTTTTCAGACTGACCAAATCATGAAGCTCTGCCACCGGCCCTGCGATCCGACCGGGGCAGCGCGTCCCACAAAAGTTGGTACGAGACAATCAGGGCAATCGGCTAATCTTTACAGCGACAAGACCTGGGGGAGATCGTAAGCAGTCCCTTGTTCTTTTCTGAGGCGTTTCGCGGCATGACTATGTTTCACCTTGGTGTTGCTCTGCTGTTGGTTCTGACCCAGGCGGTGACGACTCCGGCACCGCCGGCATCCGTCCCTCCATCGCAAGCCGCGCCCCCTACGAGCTCTGCGGAAGTGGTCACTCCAAAGGATGCGAAAGAGCGCATGGAGTTGGCGGAGCAGGTGAATGGCTTGCACGGGCTGGACGTTCCGTGGCACCTGAAGGCGAGCTATGAGGTTTTCGGCCTTGATGGGAAGTCGACCGACGCAGGTACCTACGAGGAGTGGTATGTGGGCGCCAAGCAGTACCGGTTGGCTTTGCACAGCCCTTCCGTATCGGCGGAAGAGTATGGCACCGATCATGGAGTCTTCAGGACCGGTAACCAGAATTGGCCGGGCAGGCCGCTCAGCTCTATCAGGGCGATGATTGCGCAGCCGGTCCCTTCGCTGGAAAATTCGGAAAAGATCGTGCTCAAGAATTATGAACGGAGTTTCGGCAAGCAGGCGTCGCAGTGTACCGCACTAATTCATCGTGGCGCGAATACAACGACGCAAAATGCCACATCATACTGTTTCGCTCCGGTAAACGCGGTTCTTTTTTTCTCGGGCGGTCCCAATAAGACGAGTCAAACGCTGTTTGAGCATATTGTTCTCGTTCATGGTCATTACCTTGCCAACGATATGCAGTTGTTCTTCGGGGGGCGGCCGTGGCTAAAGATTCATGTCGAAAGGTTCGAGGGGTTGGCTTCGGCGGGCTTTTCGGATTTAGCCGTTCCAGTAGGTGCGTCGCCTGCGACGGCTCGTATAGACGTGGCGGAGGAGTTCGCTCAAGACCATCTAATCAACAGAATGGCCCCCGAGTATCCGGTGGCGGCAAGACAACAGGGCGTGCAGGGCACAGTAGTCCTCAATGGCGTCATCGGTACAGACGGTCATTACAAGAGGCTCGAAGTGCTCGCCGGACCGGCGATGCTGCAGCAGCCTGCCATGGATGCAGTGCGGCAGTGGGTTTATACGCCCTATTTGGTGGAGGGCAAGCCAGTTGAGGTAGAAACTGACGTCAATGTGGTGTTCGCTTTGCAGCGGTGAAGCAGGTTGCTGCCTGTCGATTCGTCGCTTGTGGCGATCATGTTGTGAGATAGAGAGACCTATTGCAACAATTTCTGGAGGGCTAGGAATCCTGACCCCTTGTCTCGGTCCCACGTAACATGCCCACCGATCCACTCGGGTGAATATGTATCCTGTCACCGCATTTGCGACGCTGCGTCTGGCCTGTGTGCTCGCCGCGGCCAGGATCGTTGCATTCGGTAACGGGCTCTTTGCTAAAGAGCTGGCGGTGAATCAAGAAATGCACCCGTTTTACGGGGTGCATTTCTTGAAAAAGGATTGGTATGGTCTAGCTCACCCTGCGCGGCATGTCATCGACAATCACGTCTTTGTCCAACGTGCGCACCGTACCGACAGGTTCTGCCTTTACATAGGTTTGATCCTTAATCTTAGAGTCCACTCCGTGGGAGCTTTCTCCGGCGGAGGCGATGTCCTCAGCGCCGGTCGCCTTAAGGATGTCCTTTGCCCTGGAGACTTCCTCGGAGGAATCGCAATGCACGGAGACGAGAATCCCGCCGGCTTTGACTCGCCCCTCGTAGCGCTGGGCCTCGTATTCCGGAATTCCCATGCCGACCAAAGCACCTACTAGACCGCCCACCGTGCCACCAACGCCCAGACCCGCTAACGCACCCATGATCGGCCCCGCAGCGATGAGAGGGCCTACGCCTGGAATCGCCAACGCACCAATGCCTGCGAGCAATCCTAACGTTCCTCCTACAATGCCGCCGACACCCACACCCGTTGCCGTTCCTTCAGGAGCCTTCGTGTTCTTTTCGGCCGCGAAGTCTTTTGATCCCCGGACGTCAGACATCAGTACAGAGACGTCATCGTTTGAGAACCCGCCTGCGATGAGCTGGTCCACCGCGGTCTCAGCGGTTACTTCGTTTGAATAAATCCCAAAAGCTGCCGTGTTTTTCCCTGCCATATAGATCTCCTTCTCGTGCGCTTCGAGGCGCTCAAGCACTACTGTTTAACGGTTAGTTGATTCGTGACTTTGTCCGGGCCGCCGGCTGCCTGTGCGGCCAGGGCGCCGATATTCTGTTTTTCTTCGTCCGTATGAACCGGACCCTTTAACGTGACGGCGCCGTCTTTGGTAATAATCTTGACGTTGTGTCCGTACATCGACAGAGACTTATCGGCAATGATCGACTTACGGATCTTCTGCGTGAGCAGCCGATCGGAGGTGTTTTCCGATTGTTGATCGGCGGTCGTCATGTGCGTCTTGTTATTGGCCGCGTTATCGGGGCTCGTCGCGCTGGAAGTACTTTGATCTTGCCCGATCGCAAACCTGGGAATCAGAAGCACAGACAGAAGCGCTGGTACAGCGAGGAACTGCATTGGCCGAATTGCGTTACTTACTACTTTCATAGCTACCTCTCGGGGTTATAAGAGGCCCGGAACCCCAAAGAGGTTGCTGCGCCTTCTTTGGTTTACACTCTTTGGTTCCTGGCGGGGAATAAGTAGGTTAGTCGGCGCAAGGGAATTTGTTTGCTGAAGACATGAGCATCCGAAGAGTGGAGGTATCTTTACTTCTCTTCCAGATCCCAGATCAGGGTGACCGAACAGTGTGACAATGACCTAACTTCGTTGTGAATGCCAACTACCCCGTGTCGAAATCTTGCATCACACTTGTGACTACCGGACCGGCGATACACAGAAAGCCCGTAGCTCAGGATGGACGGTCCTTAGCTGAGCGTTGCTCTAGAGGATGGTGACTCGTGGATCGGATCTCGCCCTTCGCTTTCAAAATGTTGGACTTTACTTGGATTGCCCTACGGACTATCGCCGAGCGCCGTGAAATCGTTGGCGAGACGGGCCGATTTATACCGCTCCACTGACAGCACTGGTCGAATGGCCGACGCGGTGCCAAGGGGATTGCCGCGTGGAAGCATGATCATCGGTGACGGACAAGGAGGACGGACGGACAAGGGGACGGACGGAATTTCCACTAATGCAAGCGAGGCCGCCGCCAAGCATCTGGAGATAAGACGCTTGGTCTTGGGTTAGCTCCAGTCTGCACGCGACGCTCATTAGGGGAAATTCCGTCCGTCCCTTGTCCGTCCATCGCAAGCCGTGCCCCCTACGAGCTCTGCGGAAGTGGTCACTCCAAAGGATGCGAAAGAGCGCATGGAGTTGGCGGAGCAGGTGAATGGCTTGCACGGGCTGGACGTTCCGTGGCACCTGAAGGCGAGCTATGAGGTTTTCGGCCTTGATGGGAAGTCGACCGACAAAACCTGGTGACAGACCGAACGTTTACCCTGCCATTAAGCCGGAACGCCGAAACGTTCCGTCCGTCACCAGGTTTTCTTATGGATGTCCCCGAAACTTCCCCGATGTACGGAGCCGCGAACGATGAGCCCGCGGCTCCACTACCAGTTCAAGCTGCGTTCGGGTGGAGAACGACCTTGGTCCAGCCTTCATCGCGATCATCGAAATGCTTATACGCCTTTGGCGCCTCTTCGAGTGGAAGCTCGTGCGAAATGATGATCGCAGGATCGGCCTTGCCGACATGGATCAGCTCCCGCAGGCGGCGGTTATACATCTTTACGTTGCACTGGCCGGTGCCCATTCTTTGCCCCTTGAACCAGAACTTGCCGAAGTCGAATGCAATCTCTCCCACCTTGGCGAGCTTGTCTTGGGCGCCCGGGTCCTTGGGAACGAACACACCGATCACACCGATGTACCCCGTCGCTTTCACCGCGTCCACCAGCGAGTTCATTACCAGGTTCGGTACCTCTTTACCCGAAGCGTTGTGGCACTGGTAGCCAATGCATTCCGCGCCGCAATCCGCGCCCCAGCCACCCGTAAGCTCGCGAATCTGATCGCCTACTTCGCCATCCATCGTGTCGATGGGAGTTGCGCCGATCTTCTTGGCGAGGGCGAGTCGGTCTTTTTTGCCATCGATGACAAAGATTTGCGCAGCACCCTGAATGCGTGCGGACATGGCTGCCATCAGGCCGACTGGACCGGCACCATAAATCACGATCGATTGACCAGGCTCCAGGTTGGCTAACCGCGTCGCGTGCCAACCCGTAGGAAAGATGTCAGCAAGCATGACGTAGTCTTTTTCCTTTTCCGTGGCATCCGGGGGTAGCTGTAGGCAATTGAAGTCGGCGTACGGCACACGCAGGTATTGCGCCTGGCCGCCTTCATACGGTCCCATCCCGGCAAAGCCATAAGCTGCGCCCGCCATCCCCGGCATCACCGAGGGATCGGCGCAGGTCAGGCAATAGCCGGTGAGTCCGCGCTCGCAGTTGGCGCAAAAGCCGCATCCGATGTTGAACGGGAGCACCACTTTGTCGCCTTTTTTGACCGTGTCGACGGCCTTGCCGATCTCAACCACCTCGCCAAGGTTTTCATGCCCCAGAATCTTTCCCTTCTTTACATCGGTGCGCCCCTCGTACATGTGGAGGTCGGAGCCGCAGATATTCGTGGTCGTGAGTTCAACAACCACATCCGTCAGCTTTTCAATCTTGGCGTCAGGAACGGTATCGATCGACACCTTCTTCGGCCCGTGATAGACCAGTGCTTTCATGTTCGTCTCCCCTGATTCAGCTTCTACTCCACCTGTACATGCAACGCGTCGCAGCCATGCAGGGCGATAAGCTGTGGTTGTGAGTCTTGCGGTTGGAATTCAGCCCACTGCAGCTCGCGGTGAGGCCTCAAATCGTCCGGCGCTAACTTGTGTCATTCGACAAGCAACACCCAACTGATACGATGCCGATTTCTTGTCCGCGGTGGTTACGGTGCCAGACCCTCTCTGTCGCGCACGCTGGGCAAACTGGATGCTATCGAAAAGCCTTCCGGTCTGATGTAACAGGTTGCCCAAAAAAGAGCCCCTTGGGTGTCCGCCAAAGGGCATAGGGTGATTGATTGAGCCTTGAGATGTCGCCCAACGCAGCCTTGGTTGCCTAACCGTCAGCGAAAGCGCATGGACGAGCCTCCCTCTACCCCCTTAACAACTACCCATTTCAGGATTGTTGAAGCAGACCCGTTTCACGAATCAGTTGCCGTTGCTTATACGACCATGCCGGGTTGTCGACAAGCTGAATGCGCGCCTGAGCGTAACGTATCCACAGATTGGTTTCATCACCACAGAACCGATCGCGTTTACATTCGAGAACAACACAGCCCACGCAATGATCGTCAAACAATTCTCGAATGTCTTCGAGAGTCCGCTTGAAGCGTATATTTCTCGGCACCATCCAGGGCTTGCCGTCGCCGTCCTCAGGCGCTAACGGATAGACGGCGTCTTCCGCAAGATTGCCTCCGACTCCGTAGAAGGTCCAGGAGGCGCGATAGGGGTAGTTGGAGCCGTAACGTCCCATGTCGGGGTGATCTCTCAGCCATTCACATCTTTGCCGCGCTTGGCATTGCGCATGATCTAGAACAGGACTATCTGCGCCGTGCGATGCGCTACTTGGAAGAGTGAACCGGCTCGTCGTTAATCACATTCCAGCTTTCGACTATTTCCATCATGAATAGAGCAGCCAGCTTACCCTGCGAATCCAGCAGCACGAGATGATCGCCGTAGAATTCTACGGTAGCAGCGCGCACATGCTGGAGCGCCCCGCTCGGGGCTTTCATTCGCACAAGATAAGTCTCGTCTGGCATTGCAGGGAGTCTATGAGCACCATCACGCCCTGCCTACTAGCAAAATTTGCAGCTGCATCCCTGGCGCGAAGCATTACCTAAGCCGGGGATGGGATGGGGTTTCTTCGGTTGGGAGGGTCGAAAGGAATAGGGCCAAGCATATGAGTACCCAATCACTCGGCGGCCTACGTCGTAGGTTAAAGGCGCGAAAGATTCGTATCATGCCGCTTTGATGGTAGCGCAGACAAAAGGGAGCTTTAATAATCCCGACCATGACAGAGAATCAGAAAAAATGGCTGGCTGCGCTAGGATTACTCGAAGTGGTGCAGCGGTTCGAAACCGTTAAGCGGCCGGTAAGCCCCAAAGTCATCCCGTTCGCGCGACCACTGGCACGAGTTTAGATCTGTAGCTGGCTAAGCGATCAAAACCGGCGCACTTTGGCGCGCATACTGTTGAGCTCTTGCCTCTAGACTAACCAGTACAGTTTCTACGGTGTCCTGAGCATGGAAGGCGACTTTTATCACCGCGTAAATGCGGACGGGACCGTCGATTCCATTTGTCTGCGCTGTTTCCTAACCGCAGCAAAAGCCGACAGCAGATCCGACCTTCGCGAACTTGAGGCCGCTCACCAGTGTGCCGACAGAAAGCCTTCCGTCCTCATAGAGAATATCCGAAGGATCAGGCAACAATAGCTTTCCTGATCGTGAGCAGATCGCTTAGTGGAAGGGTAAACATCGAGCAGCCACGACTGAGGCATACCTCTGGGAATGTGAAAACAGGCTCTATCTCATTGTCGAAGCTGCCAACACTAATCATAATCTCGGTGGGAAACCCCTTGCGATTGCTCAAGGCATTGCGGACAAACCATTGGTTCCTCCTACTCTATGCCCCTTGCCGGCAGCTCATTGGGCATACGTCATATTAGGCCATTCCTGACTAGGGCCTGACGCCTTTGCCTTCTCGATCGCTGCTGCTTGATATACTTCTTGCTTGTTCCCCCATGCTCTTGGAGGCGGGATGCGTGGCAAAATTCTCTGCGTTGAACCGGACCTGGCTGTTCTCGAGAGCCGCTGCGCGGTCCTGAAATATTCAGGATACGATGCTGCATCAGCGTCGCCGCGGGTAGCTGAAATCGTGCTCAGCAGCCGAAAGTTCGACTTGGTCGTCCTCTCATCCCTTAGCGATTTCGATCTGAACAGAATCGTCAACCTGGCAGATGGCGCGGACGTACTGGTCCTTGACGCCTTCACCTATCCCTCAGAGCTGCTTTTATTGGTAGCTCAACGACTGCAACGGAGAGCTTAGCCGGGTCACCAGGCGAGTCAGTATCAGGCTTGAATTCTTCTTTGAAGATTGAGTACCAGCTCGCCACGATCGTGATCCCGCAACCGGCAACCCCGTGAAGAACATAAGTTCGATAATGCGAACGAGAAAGATCAAGATAATGGTCTAGGACTCCACCGTCCGCGGCAGCGGACCTCGTTAACCCCAAGCGAATTAACGTCCAACAATACTGAAAGTGCCCAGGGTATAGGGCAAAAAAGTAAGAACCCAGACTGGCGCCAGAGCTGGACTATACGCGCTCGCCGGCTGACAGCACAAAAAAGTCGCCCCGGTCATCGGGCCGGGGCAGTGACAATTGCATGCTGGCGTGAGATGACGCCACGCGAAGGTTGGTTGTCAGCGCTCCTCGGCGCCCGGTGATAGCGTCACACGCTCATAGCCTCAATCTTCGATACGGTCCAGGCGTCAGCCGCAAGTAGCAACGCCGCGCCGCCGGGTTCTCCAGGCATTTTTCTTGGTTGCAAGTTGCCCTTTTTGCCGGGTGGCTGCGCCTTAGTAGGTGAGCGGCCTTGCACAAGGAGGGACGTCATGGAAAAGAAAAATCAATACGAAGCGACCTACCGTATTCCTCGCGAGTTCTCCCGCTTCCGCCAAGCCATCATCTACGCTGAGGACGCTTGCGCGGCCGTCCACTTGGCGATTGCGCTGAGCTCAGGTACGCAGTTGGTTGGAATAAGAAAGCTAGCCTAGTCATGCCAGGCACCAATCGGAACCCCAAGGCGGGACAGACGGGACGTTTTACTCTCGTGCAACGGTTACTGTTGCAAATAACGTTCGGTCGGTCTCGACTTTCCCGTGCCGCCTTTCCCTGTATTCATTTCTTCGAGCAGCGTGAGCTGCTTGAAGGGACGGTTCCGTCTTAACGGGATATTAACGGGACGGATATTAACGGGACGGACGGAGTAACCACCATCTCTAAAACGCATCGTTCTGGGCGAATCCGAGTAAACCCTTTCTCATTCGTCTATTTGTAACAGCGTTTGCTGCAAAATAATAGGCCATCATGGTGTATCGAACCAGTCCCGGAGGGACGGCTGAGAGTAGCCCAGGATGTAATCCTGGGTGCATAACTGAGAATGCCCCAGGGTGGCAGCCCTGGGTGCCCTTTGACCGCACGCGAACGCAGAAGGAGGAAATGGGGGGACAGCCTCGCAGTGTGTCGGAGATAGATTTTTCACTTTTTAGAATCAATAGCTTACAAACACTAAACGCAAATAAATCGCAGGTCAGGGCCGTCCCTCCTTTCCCAAACACGAGCGAGAAGGAAGAGCGCCGGCTGCTAAAGGTCGCCCTGGATCCAAAGATGCCGCCTCGATTGTTGGTCGGTATCGGCACGGGTCTCTACTGCGCGGTTTGAGGAAAAGACCAATTTCGACTTAGTTCAGTCCCCTCCATTGGCGCAAAATGACGCGCCCCCTGTGTTGCGACCGAAGTAAAATTCTGTACGTCTATTCCGCGTGACTCTTCTTCTTTTCGGGCCCATGGCAAGATTCCGAAGGAGAATGCAAATGCGAGCCGCGATCCTACTGGTGGGAGAGTACCAGCCTCTCCTTAATACACGAGCCCAGCTGCTGTCGGACTGGGAGGTTGTCACAATTGACCCGAGAGGCGCGCCACAGGCTTTGCGGGAACGCTTATACAATCTTCTGATTTTCTGTCAATCCGTGCCGGACTCAACGGCGGAACAACTGATCGCTCTGGCCAGTAAGCTGCACCCAGACATCAAAGTTTTGGCTCTCGCTTACGACGGCGAGCAGCGCCACTTGGGTACAACGACGTTCGCGCCTAATATCTATAAGCCGGAGCTGCTTCGGCATGCCGTCGCTGGTTTGCTGAGGGCGACGTAGCGAGCAGGCCCGTGTCGAACGTGCCGAAGATCAAGTGTGAGCGAAATGCTCAGACAGAGTTCCTCAGTGCGTCTATTGTGCAGAATGGACCAAGACGTCAGAGACTCCATGGAAGCGATTGCCAATCTTATTTATCTGCTTCGGCGCTCCCTGCATGATCCGGCAGCGACCATCGCAAATGTAGATCTGGCTGACGAGCGGACGAAGGCGATCGCCCTCCACTTCGCTCTCGATGCTTCAAGCAACCTTCGCTAAGGTTTTCATGTCTTAATCGCTTGAGACTGGAAGCGGGTGATTCCAGCCTAAGACGAGAGTCCCCGAACCAAAGGGGGAAAGGTAGAGGGACTCTCGTCCTTTGCGTCGGCGCTCCTGCTTCAAAGGGCGGCAGACGTGCCCGGTGGATGTGGTGACATAATACCTATTCACCATGAATCCCCTTGCGCAGGGAATAGGTATCGTGTCACCAGATCTACCGTGTCACCACGACGTTGGTTTACTTAACGACAGCCGTGTGCCTCTCGGTCATCGTGTGGTGGCTGCTATCGGTAGTCAACCACTTCATCATTTGACGTTTTCCTGAACCGGATGTGTCTCCCACTGTCCGGGCCTTCGCAGCGTTCAAACGGGCATAGCCGGAGACCCCTGCCGGGCGCGGCCTGCCAAGCAATTTATGGGACCCTATCACCCAGCATGAACGCGCATTGGCAGCGCTTTGATTATGCTGGCAGTCTTACGCTGGACGACGCTCGTAGACACGAACTTCTACCGCACCCGTGACCGACACAATAGCCGGTAGCATTGCAATCCTGCTAGCTAATGTGGCTGGATTGATGTGCCGGGCGGAAGGACCCATCCCTGCCAGATACGCTATGTGCGCGTGACTCAATTCCATATTCCACCGACAGAAGCGGTGCTCCAACTGTTTGAAAAATGGATCGAGTGCGCGAGCAACCCTCAGTTCCTTATTGCGATCCACGTCCAGGAGGCTCAATGAATCTCGCAAGTCGGCCATGTGTTGATTTGTCGGAATTGCGATGATTAGCTTCCCCTTGCGTTGCAATGTGCGGAAAAGTGTATCGGCTGGGCGCGGAGCAAAGACGTTTAGCGCTAAATCCATGGAGCGCTCCTTCAGAGGTAGCCCCTGCCAGATATCGGCAACAGCCACATTCAGTCGGCCATGTGCTTTGGCAGCGCGGCGAGCTGCATATTTCGACAAGTCGATTGCCAGTCCTAAGCTCTTCGGTAAGGCATTAAGGACACACGCTATGTAATAGCCAGTCCCAGCACCTGCCTCCATCACGAGGCGTGCTCCGGCAGCATGATCTTTCGATAGCTCTGCAATTAATTTGGCAAGCGACAGGTAATGACCAGCGCCTAGAAACGCAGCTCGTGCGCTCACCATTTCGGCAGAGTCAGCGAATACGAACAGAAGGCTTGTTATGGACCAAATTCACGTAACCTTGCCGTGCAAAATCGAACGAATGGCCCGTCTTGCATGACAGACCAGTGCTGGCTGCTTTCAGACCCTGATAACAAACGGGGCAAAGAAGGTTTTGAACGACGGACGAATGCATAATCAAAATTGTACTGCTAGGAATGATGCTTTTCGCGCTTAATGGTCTCTATCTCGCGTCAATCGACGATGACATGCTTAGCTTTCCCCACTGCGACACTCGTCCGTAGTTGTAGTGCACCCCAATAGTGAGACACGGTTTTGGGCGGAAAATAGGGGACACTCAGCGGTCACAATGGAGATGATCGATGCCATGCGGCGAGAGCCGCCCTCACGAAGTGCTGATGGGTTTCCGGCCACCCATTGCGTCGAACACTTCGTCGCACTTCGGACACTTGATGGTGAGCGATGCCACAAGCATCCTCTCGTTCGGCTGAATCGTGTAACCGCAATGCGGGCAGGGAACCGAGAAGTCGAAGTTGGGCTTTCCCTTGAACCGAGGCGTCATCATCCTACCCGCCCATCTGCCGTCCGTACCGGCTTCCGGATCATCAGGTGCGAAAGCCGGCCGAGGAACACCTCCGACGGTAGATATCGCCTATGCTCATGGCAAAGTGGACACCTCGCAGCGATCGGTTGCGCCGGCATACCCTCCACGGGCGCCGGAATATTTTCGTGGCAGCCCTTGCACTGAACTACGACGAGCTTCGCGCTTTCGGGTCCGGGAAACATGAGAACAGTATAGGCGAAGAAAAGGCGAATATATCCACAAAATTCTGCCAGTTGGCAGGCAGAACCCGGGGCCAGGATTCGGATATATTGTGGCCCCTCGTTTGACAGCCCCTGCATATGGGCATACCGTACATTTGAGGGCGATGCTCAGCCGGCCCCCCAAAATCCCCCTTTCGGCAGTACCCGGCCGGTCCTCCAGGTGCAAGGGTATAAACCCAGATCGCATAAGGACGAAGGCCGCTCGCGCCCGGCTGGGAGGATGGTTCGTTCTCTATCCAATAAGTACCTGTTACACAGACATACAGATACACAGATACTCAAGATATCCAGAGATACTCAAGGAAACACATGGCTTCCGAAGCTCAGAAAAAAACAACATTCACCTATGAGCAAGTATCTGCTTGGCGCGAGCAGTTGTTTAACCAACGATCTCTGCGCATTTCTGTCGAGGAACTGAGTAAGTGGCCTCTCGACCGCTACCTATTAGCTGCCGTTCTTCAGGCAGCGTATTTAGATACTTTGAGAAAGCCGACGGAACACGAGTGGCAAACAGCCGGTACCGCAAAAAGGCAATTCGCGATGGCCATCTCAAGATCGTGAAAAACCACAACTACCGCTCAGTGGGTAAAGGGGACGCCACAGAGTTTCGGTTCCTCGGCCAATGAACGAAACACTCCCGCCGAGACAACGCAGTGCCCTTCGACCTGCGGCTACCACGAGACCACCGGGGTAACTCTTAGTTAACTACCCGGCCATCCTCATCTGTTTTACTAAGGGTTCTTGTACAACGCTCCCTTCCGTGGGATCCTTGGCCTGCAGGCAAGCTCCCGTCGAAAGGACAATGAATCGCATGCTTCCACACACCTCGATCGCAATAAGTAATTCCTATCGAAAAGCAGGATGGGCGGCAATTGCCAGTGGAGTCATCGGTATCGCCTCCTTCGGCCTGCTAATGATTGCCGTGACGACGCGTGTGAGCTGGATTCCATCCGACCGGGTTTGGATGCTGTTCAACACTCACGACTTCGGAGTTGCTCTTCAGTTTCTCTTACTCCTCTTCGCGATCTTTGGGCTGCGAACGCTCGCAGACCAAACTCCACCAGGGCTTGGCAAGGCCGCATTCGCCACAGGGGTGTGGGCCGTCATCTTTGTCGTTCTCCTTGTACTCCTCGGGGTCGGTGGGAAGATTGTGTCGAACGGCCTTTACATGTTTCCACAAGGGATATTGGGAGCATGGCTCATCGCTGTGAATTGGCGGTTATCCGGGGCCCTTCCAGCCTGGCAGAGATGGTTTGGAGTGATAGTTGGATTAGGTCTTGTGCTTACCGGGGTTTGCTTCGTTGGAATCGCTTATGTCTATTTTCCGGACTCGCTCGCTATACCCCAAGCGCCCCCAGAGAATATCAAGGAAGTGATTTCCCCTGCCAATATTTTTTTTCATCAGCTTCTCCCCATTTCTTCCTTCATGGGTGTCGCCACACTACCACTCTGGACGATACTGACCGGTTACCAGCTGCTCAAGAAAAGGCGGCCTGCCTGCGCATAAAGCTTCTGGAGCCAAAGAAATCTCCACCTGTAGCGGATCCCAACGTCCCCGCCGGCTACACAATTTTTTTAAAGATCGCGCGGTCCTTGCAACGCCAGCTAACGGCCTCGTCCTTCATGCTACCGTGCCATAAGCTGGCGCCGCTCTTGGAGTGCCAACCCATGACCATCAGCCGCTATCGAAAAAAGGCAATTCGAGACGGGCATCTCATCGTTTTAAAAAGACACAGCTACTGTTCAGTGGGTAAAGGTGACAATGCAGGCGCCCTTCGACGTGCGGCTATCATGAGACCACAGGGGTAACTCTTAGTTAACTACCCGGTCATCCTCATCTTTTTTACCAAGGGTTCTTGTACAACGGTACCTTCCGTGGGATCCTTGGCCTGCAGGCAAACCTTTGCGAACCATCATTCGACTGTATGTCAGCAGTAATACTCGTTGCGGTGTTAAGGCGCGACGCCCAAAACTTCGGCCGACATTACGCAGTCGACACAACACCACGAAGAACAATTCGAACGAAATGGTCTTGGTCGCCGCGCAGCTTCGGGGTTCCCGGCGATCTCAAACCTTCGTGGGGACGCGCTGCCGGGGTTATCGAAGTGATGCTTGAAGCATTCTCAAACCAATGCTTAAACGATGCTTGAAGCATTCTCAAATCAATGCTTAAACCATGCTTGGACGCACAACTCAATGATAGGTTGATCTTATTCGCTGTCGCGCCGGATTCGTCACAACAAAAGAGTCAAAATACACCAAATGACTTATAGGCCTTTAGTAACTTACTTCGCAGTAACTATTTAGTTGGAGCAAACTGAATTCCTGCTCTTGAAGGAAATAACGGAACCGTAATAGTGTCTAATTATGCTAAGACTCCATGACCTAAAGCCTTCTGCCTTTCTCACCCTCGCAGAGCTGCGGCGACGGCGAGGCGAGCTTCTCGATGCCCCATCCGAGCCGCCCCAACCCGAGCCAGATCCAACACCTGGGCAAGATCCGCCGCCGCAACCATCGCTACCACCACGCCAACTATCCGCAAACCCGGTACTCGGCCAAGCCGCCCTCTACGGTGTCGCCGGGTCGGCCGCACGAGCTCTCGCCCCGCACACCGAAGCTCATCCGGCTGCCATCCTTCTCCAACTTCTGGTTGCCTTTGGCAACGCCGTTGGTCCCGGCCCCCATTGCTTGGTCGATGCCACTCGCCATGGCCTCAATCTTTTCGTCGTGCTGGTCGGCGAATCCAGTAAGGCCCGCAAGGGGACTAGCTGGAACCAGGTCCGCCGTCTCTTCTCTGAAGTCGATCGCCCCTGGGTCACCGAACGCGTCACCAGCGCCCGCCTCACGCCCGCGGCCCTTCTCCATGACCTGCGCGATCAGCAGCCCGCGACAGACCGCCGCCTGCTCGCACTCTCGGAAGAGTTCGCCGCTGTTCTCCACGACCTGGGGCGCGCCAAAGGCTCTCTTTCCCCCCTGCTCCGTTGTGCCTGGGATAGTGGCGACCTGAGTGCGCTCGATGGCCGTCGGCCGATCCAGGCAACCGGGACGCATATCAGCCTCATCGCCCACATCACGCAGCGCGAACTCGCACAGCATCTCCATCCCACAGAAGCCCACAACGGCTTTGCCAACCGTTGCCTCTGGACTGCGGTGCAACGCAGCCAATGCCTCCCGGATGGCGGTAACTTGGGTGCGGACGACCTGTCCGCAATCGCCGCTGAACTTCGCCACGCTCTCGATTGGGCGCACAACCAAGGCAGCGTGTGCCTTACCCGCGACGTGCAGGCGCGAGACTTCTGGCACCAGTGCTATCCCGCCCTGAGCCAGGTCCGTCCCGGTCTCTACGGCGCCGCTACCAGCCGGGCGGAAGCTCAGGTTTTGCGCCTCAGCGCCATCTACGCCGTTCTCGACTGCAGTTCCACCATCATGCTGCCGCATCTGCAGGCCGCCCTCGCCGTATGGGACTATTGCGCCGCAGGGTCCTCCGTCCTCTTCGGCACGTCCACCGGCGACCACAACGCCGATCGTATCCACGAAGCCATCAACGCATCTCCCGAAGGCTTATCCAGAAAGCAAATTAGCGCTCTCTTTCACGGTCATCTCAGCGCCGAGCGCATTGAAGCCGCACTCGAACAACTCGTATCCCTGGATGCAATCCACCCAAGCACTCGGCCTAGCGGAGGTCGGCCCTCCACCCTCTGGTCCGCCACTCCAGGACCGGAATCGATGGATGAACAAGAATTTGAAGACGAATCGAGAACCGGGGAGACAACCACTGAGGACTCAATGCAAGACCCGGAATAATTCGCTTACGTCGCATATTTCGCAAATTTCGCACGGAGAAAACATGCGGGTTGTGGCCAACCAACAAGATGAAGGTCAAACTTCCGGCTGAGGTAGCTGTCGATGTCGAAATAGACCTGTGCAATTCTGGCGATGCTTATCAAAGTCGAGCGGAATGGTGCCGTTTTTCGACGAGCGCCCGTGCACAGTTCCCCTGAAAAACACGAGTCGCGGGATCGACTGGACAAGTTCTAGGGCTGCTCTACTTTAAGGGCTTTGCTGGTAGGTGGCTGGATTCCTTTCGCCTTGAGCGCCCTATCGATTGCGGGCCATAGCTTTTCAATCGGTTGAGCGCCACTCGGAAGCCGCTCCCCATCGACGAATATCTGGGGTGTTGCATTCACGCCCAGCGAAGCGCCGAGCTTGAGAGACTGGTTTACTAAAGAGCCATCCTGCTTTTTCATGCACATCGTTAATTGCGCTTCATTCACGCTACTTTTCGTCCCGAAGGTATCAGCAATATTGTCAAGATCGAGAAATGATTTTGCTGGGTTGGAGCTTGCTCCGCTGATCTCATGCCCATGGTTGTGAACAAAATCCACATAAGACCAATAAGCCGAGGTGCTTTGGGTAGCAAGGCAGTTAGCATCGACGGCGGCATGCAAAGCCCAAGGATGATTCGGGAGCGGATAGTCTTTGTAGACGACTTTAACGAGTCCCTGGTAGTGGTCCATTGTCGCTGGGAGAATTTCGTTATTCAACATGCTGCAATAAGGACACTCAAGATCATCAAAGCTGATTATTTCCACCTTGGCCGTCGGTGCTCCGCGAACTGGCCGTCCGTCCGTATCAATTGATAGGAACGGGTTGTTATTTAGATCGAATTTTTCAAGTCGGGCAAGAGTCGAACCATCCCCGGAAACAAGGAATTCAACCGTCGTCCGCTTGTCTTCATGAATGAAGGTCACTGGCAGGGTGTCATAGCCTTCCATGTTGCTCTTGCTTCTGGCCCCGAGCAGAATGTCGTACTCCGGGGGCACAGAAAATTGCGAGCGGATTAGCATCTCAATTTTGCGTTCGAGAGAAGGGACGTTCGGGCCAGAAGGTGCCGGATTGAGAAGGGATGTATTTTGGGCTTCTCCTGCCGCCAGGGAAAGCATCGTCATGCAGCAAACAAATAGGCGAACGGCTGGCAGACATCTCATCTTCTCACCTCAACTGGACTAGATTATCTCAACATCCCGTCTGGCGAAGCCGGTGGGAGCGGAGCGAAACAACTGACATCCTGGAAAAGAGATATAAGGCTTGGCGCTTGGCGGCTTCGAGCAAATGCAGGCCAGAACGCGTCCATTGGGTAAGAAAACTCCGAGCTATTTGAGAAACAAGTGCCGGTCCTGAAGAAACGGAGAGCTTGGTGAAAACAATCAGCTCGTTCATGCTACTGCTGCTCCCTACGGTCCTTCTGGGCCAGGTGCCCTCTGCCGCCGCGGCCCAGAATCCGTCGTCGCCGAGCACACAGCCGCTGATGGTCTGTACAGCGACAGATGGCATTTTTGCAGCATTTCAGTCTCATCCGTTGGTCGGACTGGGCGACTCTCACGGCTTGGCGCAAGAGGAGGATTTCTTCACCGCGCTGATCCGCGACAAACGATTCGCGAAGGATGTCGGCAATGTTGTTGTGGAGTTTGGAGACGCCGCGCAGCAGAACACTCTTGACCGCTACCTCGCGGGGGAGGATATTCCCTATGAGCAGTTGCGTAGGGTGTGGAGCGACACCGTTGGCTGGAGCCCAACAGTCACGGCCATCGGTTACATCAACTTCTATGCTCAGGTTCGTGCGGTGAATCTTGAGCTACCCCCCGAACATCGCATTCATGTCTGGCTTGGCGATCCCCCCATTGATTGGTCGAAGGTCAAAACCAGGGAAGACTACTCTCCACATGTTGCCAAGCGTGATCAATATCCTGCCGAGATCATAAGGACACAGATACTGGATAAGAACAAGAAGGCGCTTGTGATTTATGGAACCTTTCACCTTGGTTATGGATCACTGCGAGAACAAGTCGACAGCATTCGACCTGACGCCTTTTTCGTGGTCACTCCCCATACCGGATACGAAGAAGGATTATGCTCTCGTTGCTTCGAGCAGACTGCGCACGATTGGCCACAGCCCGCACTCGCCATCTCGGTCGGCGAAAGCAGTCTCGCATATGAATTGCTTGCGCATGGATGTAGCTTCCTATCCTCCGCAGCAATGGGTCTGGCAAACACGACGGAGGCAGAAAGGGCGAAAGCGAAGGCAGATATGGAAACCAGGGTGTCGGGAAGCCGGGGCAATGCGCTCCTCTATATGGGGCCCGCCGCAAGTCTTACCCGAGCTCAGGAAATGCCAGATCTTTATCTCGACTTTGAATTCCGGTCAGAGATCGACCGCAGAGTGTTTATCGAAACGGGTAGCCACCTGCCTCCATTGGGCCTGAGTCCAGTCTCACCCCAATATCTCCATCCCTATAGCGGGATCGATGGCGGAACCACGAAGTAGAGGAGACGACGGGTGAACTTACCGAACTTTGCCGGCGTTGCCGGAGAAGCCGGTTATTCGTTCAAGTGAACCCCGCCGCATTCGTAAACACTCGAGTGAGTTGTTTTGCTTCCATTCATTCATCGCGGAGCAGAATCATCGGATCAACAGCGAGGGCACGTCGAGCGGGGACCAAGGCAGCGACCACGCCTACGCAGAGCATAGTAAGAATCACACCGCCGAGGATGACGGGATCCTTTGGCGTGGCCTGGTACACGATAGACGAAAGCACACTGGTTGCTAGTACACCAAGAATCATGCCAGCTATCGATCCAATAGCGAGTAGCCGGAAAGTACGTCCGAGCGCCGCGCCGAGCACCTTGCGTTGATCGGCTCCCAGGGCTATGCGGATACCGAGTTCACGGAGGCGCTTGCTGACGGTGTAGGCCGCCATGCCGAAGATTCCGGTGATGGCGAGCATCGCGCCCAGCGCGCCCAGCACGCCGAGCGAAACAGTGGCTACGCGGGCGGCGAAGAGGGCGGAATCCAACTCGCTATTCCAGGATCTGATTTCGAGCGGCAGCGCCGGATCCAGGTTGTGCATCGAGCGTTGCAATGCCGTGGCGATGCCTTGCGGGTTATGGTCCGATCGAACAATGAGCCAGGTCTGGCTGGAAGCGTGCTGGAGGAAGGAAAAGAACATGGCGGGCCTGGGGTCTTCGGTAAGGGTCTGGTACTTACCGTCTTCCACCACGCCTATCACTTCGGCCCGGTTGCTGCCGCCCCAGAACTTGAAATGCTTGCCTAATGCATTGTCGGCGGACCCGAAAACCTTGCGGGCAAATTCGCGATTGACGACCGCCACCACGGGAGCCTTGTCTTCATCGTGCATGGTGAAGGAACGGCCGGCCAGAAGTGCGGTTCCGGCAGCACGGAAATAGTCAGGGGAGACCTGGAAATTTTCGGCATCGGCGGCAGCGTTGGTGGGACGGAAATCGGTGGTGGCGTCAGTGAATACGGTGGAATCTCCTCCGCCGATACTGAGGGGAAGGCGGTCGCTATACCCGACGGCGGTGACACCGGGGATGGCTGCGGCAGCTTCGAGCATGCGCTTCTGCATGGGCACGCGCTTGTCGCCATCATAGCCAGCCATCTTCAGATCGGTCTTTAGCAGCATTACGTTCTTAGGGTTAACACCGTAGTTGTTTTCGAGCGAGCGAACCAGGCCGCGCACGGCGACGAGCGAAGCCGTGACCAGGACGGAGCAGATGGCGATTTGCAAACCCAGCAGAAGGTCGCGCAGGGTAAAGCGGCGACCGCTGGCGACGGTCGTACTGCCGGAGCGAATGACCTGCCAGGGATCGGAGCGCAGAACCTGGCGGACGGGCACCAGGCCGAAGAACAGGCCACTCAAGACAGCCAGCAGAAAGGCGAGCGCGTAGGTGTTCACGTCCGGATAGACCGGGATGTTGATGGGGATATTCGGAATGGGCCGCCAGGTGCTGAGGGTGCGCAGAATGACGACGGCGGCTGCCATGCCACAGATACCTCCAGCCAAAGCAAGTAAAACGGCCTCAGTGAGGAGCTGGCGAAGGATGAGCTGGCGGCGCGATCCGAGAGCCATACGGACTGCGATTTCGCGCGAGCGATCGGCTGCCCGCGCGGCGAAGAGGCTGCCGAGATTAGCGCAGGCGGCAAGCAGGATAAGACCTGCGAGGAGCATGAGTCCCAACAAAAATGCACGCGTGGGTTTGCCCAGGGTATTTCCGGCGAGTCCGGGGCGGGACAAGGAAAATTTCAGGCCATCGTCTGATTTGGGATAGGCTTTCGCCAGCGAATTGGCGATGGTGTTCAAGTCTGAAGTGGCTGCGGCCGGAGTCACTCCGGCCTTGAGGTGCCCTATCACCCAGGCGTTATGGTTGCCACGCTCTTCGAAGGAAAAGAAGTCGGTAAGTTGCTGCGAATTGACGACGGGCGCCCATAGGTCGGGCGCGAAAAAGAGTTCGGTGCCGCGGAAGTCCGGCGGGGCAACGCCGATGATCGTGAAGGGATACTTGTTGATGCGCACGGTGCGGCCTACTACGGCCGGGTCCCCATTAAATTGGGTGTGCCAGAGCGCATAGCTGAGAACGATCTCTGGCATACTGTTGGCCCCATGCTCTTCGGAAGCATGGATATATCGGCCGAGATAGGGCTTCGCGCCCAGGGCATCGAAGTAATTGCCGCTTACGGTGTAGGGCCAGACTACGGAGGGGTTTCCGTGACCGGTATCGAGTCCGACGCCGCCCATGATGTTGTAGAGGATCAGCGAGTCGAAGCTGTGGTTCCTGTCCCGCAGGTCGCGGTAATCCGGATAGGAGTGGGAAGGGGCGGTATCTGCCCCGTAGGCTCGCTCCACCATGAAGAGCGTCTCAGGGTGCGGCACTTTGAGCGGCCGCAGGATCAACGCATTCAGTACGCTGAAGACGATGGCGTTGGCGCCAATGGCGAGTGCCAGGGTGAGCACGGCGGTAGAGGCGAATCCAGGCGCTTTTCGCAATTGCCGTAGAGCGAGTCGTATATCGGCGTTCATGTTCCCCCTCGTTGTGCTTCCGCGTGTATTCTCCTCGGGTTCCCGGGACTTGTATCGGATGTACGCATGAGCAGGGACGGTGGTTCCATTCGATGTTGCCCTTGCCTTGCTCCGAGGATCATTACCGAAAACCGCATTTATGTTAACGAATCGGAGACAGGTCTGACCTTCGGCTTCGAAGGGGACCACATAGCCGAATCGTCGGCTTTTCAGGCAAATGCCTGCAAAGTCGCATTTTTCGGTGAGTTTCCCAGCCGGAGGGTCCAGGCAGAAGCAAGTTGCCGCAAATCCCGTTTTGCAGGAGGTTCCGGCTCACGTGCAGGACAGGTAGGATGAAGAGATGGGTTCGGTGGCGTGCTCTACTCTAATTCTGATGGCGACGTTCCTGGTTGCCTTCAGCCTGCATGGACAGGAAACATGCACCGAGGAGGTGAAACTTCTCCTTTCCCCGACGCAAGTGCAGGCTGCGGTTCCAGGGCTTGGGGCCCGTGGAGAGACTCATGGCCGTGTCTACTTTTATGATGTACCGGGTCTTGATCTGCTCGCGAAGGGCGTGATTCTCCGTTTAAGGGAGGGTGCGGAAATCGATATCACGGCAAAATTGCGACCTCTTTCCGGGGAGAAATTCCTCGACCCATCCGGCGATCGCGACCGCTACAAGTGTGAGGTGGATTTGAACGATGGCGTCGAGAATCAGTCGTTTTCTGTACAGAAGAGGTATGTTGCTGCGAAGGTGCCGGAGACAGGCGAGCAATTCTTTCAACTGCTGAGCGAGGGACAGAAAAGACTTCTGGATGGGTCGAAGGTCCAGATTGACTGGAAGCGTGTGAAACGTGTCGCCGACATTCAATCAACCAGCTGGACAACGCGTACGCAGCCGCCGTTTGGCAAGTTGAGTCTGGAGCTTTGGGAGTGGCCGAGTGGCAGCGTTCTCGAAGTCTCAACCAAGGTGGCACGGGATGCCGGGCAGTCCACCTACATCGAGCTGCGTGATCTCGCGAACAAACATGGGTTGGCATTGAGCTTGAATCAACGTTCCAAAACAGCGATCGCATTGGGACAGATCGCAGCCGCGGAGCGACAGCAGTGATTTGGCGTTAGAGTGGGCATGGGTCAAGTTGGGTGGGCGTAATTTTCGCTGCAGGCGGCGCGTTGGCTGAAAAGCTGCACGTTATCGCGCTGGTAATGACGATGCAGTGATAGTGTTCAGGAGAACAGAATCGTGTGGTGGATCAGCTATCGGGGTGAATCAAGGCACGGCGTCGACAACATCGGCGTCTTCGAAGACGACGGCTCTCCGCGGAAGGCTCATCCGCTGCTCCTCGATCCATCGACGGCGGCGCAGGCGCTGCACATAGCGCGCGGCTTCGCGCTGGTGGGCGACGACCTCTACATCGCGAGCGCGTGGCGCAAGGATAGCCACATTGCGCTCTACCATCGGCACGGCGACACCTTCCGCTTCAAGGAGGTGCTGGCGACGACCGAGCAGGTTGCGGCGATGGTTCACCCCTTCGACGTGGAGTTGGGGGATGATGGCCGCATCTACGTTTCCAGCCAGGATACCAACACCGTGGTGTCGCTTGAGCCGGAGACCCGCGAACCCGCACCAGTGGCCGCACACCTTCGCAAGCACTATCCTGACGGGAACTTTCTCCCGGGTACGCTCGTCGCGTCCAGCCAGGGGAGCCTTCCCGAGTACGGTGACCGCGCGTCGCTCGATGTGCCACCGCCTCTGGGCCTCAGGGTGGTGCTCGACGAGCACGGCAAGCCACGGCACTCGGTCCGCGGCATCGTCGTGCACCGGAAGCATCTGTACGTGGCGGACGAAGCCGGCGACGCCGTGAAGGTCTTCAATGTGCCGTCCGGGGAGTTGTTGGCCCACATCACAGGGCGAACGCTTAAGGCGCCCGTGCACCTGGTCCTGCACGGCGAGACGCTCTACATCGGCGCCTCGGGCACCGGCAGTATCCTCGCGCTGGACCTGATGTCCACGCCGCCGAGCGGAGAGCTCAAGGCGCGCGTGGTGATCGACGGAAAGCTCGACGCTCCCTCCGGCTTCGCCGTCGGCCCCGACGGCGATCTTTACGTGGCCGAGCGGAAGAAGCTGCGGGTGCGGCGCTTTTCGTCCGACGGCAAGAAAAAAGGGACGTTCATTCATAAGCTTCCGGACATGCCGGAGTTCCTCGTCTATGTTCCCTGAGGGATCCTAAAGAGCGCGCGGCCATCCGTTGACTTACAGAGGCGCGTTGATCAACTGATCGCTGGTCGTCACAGTAGCTAAGCGCGGGAAAAATCTCTCGACCAAGTAGCTGTGACCCTCTGTATCCAGGTCGGCGCAACAGTCTTTGACAATGATCAGGCGATAGTCGTTATCGCTCGCATGAAGGAAGGTGGAAAGGACAACCCCGCTCGTCGCAATCCCAAACAGGATCAGGGTGTCAATCTCCCTTGCCCGCAGAATCATTTCCAGGTCTGTGCCGGCGAAGGCGCTGATCCGGTGCTTGGTGACGACAATGTCATCGGCTTGCGGAGCCACGGTCGCGTGAATCGCGCCGGTGGGTCCCTGGAAGAACTGCTGATGCTGGATCGACCGCTTCAGGGCACCGAAGAGCGGATTACGTAAACTAACTTCCGGCAGTCCTGGACGAAAGCCGACTTGTACATGAACTACACTTGCCTTCCGGTTCCTAAAACTTTCCAGAACCTTCGCGGCCCGGTTTGGCAAGAGAGGATCGTCCTTCGCATAAATCCCCACGATCCCTGTCTGCAGATCCATGCTGAGCACAGCTGCCCTATTAGGATCGAAAACGAGTGATTCTTCCATTTAGCGCCTCGATTTGCCCGCTTCCTAAGGATCGTCGACGAGACCATCGATTGCCTCCGCCACCAACGCAACCCCAGCCTTTGTTACTACTTCGGAATTCGGACAATCTATGGATTCACCGGGCGACGTCAGCCATGCTATCCGTCTCCAAAGCGAGGTCGCAACATCAAACTGCATCACTGGAAACAGGATGAAAATTCTCCGAATGAATTGGTGGGCATGAGCGTCCTTGGGGTATGCGCTTGGATAGAACTTTGAAGAGGGATGCATTCTCGATCTGGTTGAGAAGTAGCGCCATTCTGATGATTTCACTGAGCGCTGTGGCTGTTGCCTATGCCCAGAGCATCGCCGGAACCTGGCAGGGGACCCTGCCCGTTGGCCAAAGCCCGCGCATTGTGCTCAGGATCGCAGATGCCGGCAACGGGGCCCTGCGCGGATCCATTAGTTTTATTGACAGGTCGGCCGATGCGCTTCCGTTGCTGTCGACGACCTACCGGGCGCCTGACCTGACCGCGGCGATTGGCGAAATCACGTTTCGCGGCAAACTGAGCGCCGACGGCAAATCAATCGCAGGGACCTGGACACAGGGCAACCAGTCGTTCCCGGTGAGTTTTGCCCTCACCACGCCGGAAACCCTTTGGACGTATTCCGGTTTGTCTACGATGACTACGATGTCGGCAACGGCGGACCCATCCTTTGAAGTTGCCACCATCAAGCCCAGCGCGCCCGATGCGAAAAACAGGGGCTATTCATTGCGCACCCGCCTGTTTCAGGCGCGAGACAACACGGTTGCCGACCTGATTCAATTCGCCTACCATGTGCGGCGGCGCCAAATCGACGGCGGGCCTTCCTGGATGGACGAACTCCGATTTGACGTGACCGGCGAATCGGCTGCGCCGGGCCTGCCGAGCACGGATCAGCAGCGGCTGATGCTCAGGAAGCTACTCGCAGAGCGCTTCGGCTTCAGGGTGCACATCGTGCAAAAGGACTTTCCGGTTTACGCCCTCGTCGTCGACAAAAGCCCTCCAAAGATCAATGTCAGCGCCCCGAGCGTCAACAACATCCTCGTTTCTCCCAGGGAACTGGAGGATGGCACTACGGCAGTGCAGTTTTCTCACACCACCATGCCCGAGTTCACCGAACTGTTGATGAACTTTATCCAGGACCGGCAGATTGTTGACGAAACTGGCCTGAACGGCCGCTTCGATTTCACGGTGGTGATCCCTACCAGTTCGCAGGGTGGTAATGACATTGACACGGCCACGGCCTTTCTTCTTGGTGTTAAACCGCTGGGCTTCAGGCTCGTGCCGAAGAAAGAGCCGCTGGAAGTCATCGTGATCGACAATATCGACAAGCCGACCGCAAATTAGGCTCCCAGAAAGTTCCTGTTGCTTTCCAAGAGGAAGCATGTCATTCTTCCTGTTGGAAACCTAGAGGTAGAACTCCCGATGAAGGAAAAGCCGGACGTCTTGCAAGGAACGCTTGCCCTGATGGTCCTCAAGACATTAGACCTGCTTGGGCCGCAGCACGGCTACGGTGTCGCCCGGCGCATCGAGCAGATCAGCGGAGATCTTCTGGATGTGAATCAGGGCACGCTGTATCCCTTGCTGCTGAAGCTGGAGCATGAAGGCTCGATCGCCTCGCAATGGGGAGCATCGGAAAACAACCGCCGAGCGCGCTTTTATCGACTCACGGCGGCTGGCCGTCGCCAACTGCAGGCAGAGACGCGCGATTGGGAGCAAACCGCGGCGATCATCGCGCGCTTTTTCAACGCTAAGGCGGAGGACCTGGCATGAGATTTCTACGACGCCACTTGATACGCCTGTCGAATTTCGTGACCAGGCGGCGTGCCGATCAACGCCTGCGGGAAGAGATTGCCGCGCATCTTACGTTCCAGACAGAGGAGAACCTGCGCGCCGGCATGTCATCCGGCGAGGCGCGGCGCCAGGCCGCAATCAAGCTTGGCTCGGCTGAAGCGATACGGGAACACCATCACGCCGAGCAAAGTTTGCCCCTCATGGAGAATCTGCTCTTCGACCTGCGCTACTCGGTTCGCATGCTTCTGAGATCGCCTGGATTCTCTTTGATTGCGATCGCTACCATGGCGCTGGGCATCGGAGCCACTACCGCGATCTATAGCGTGATCGACGCCACGCTGCTGCACCCTTTGCCGTACCCAAACCCCGCCGAGCTGGTGCGCATCCAGGACGATCTTTCCGGCGTAGGCGCGCAGAACATCGGGATCTCTGTTCCTGAGTGGCGAGACCTCGAGAGTTCCGGGATCTTCCAGTCCGTGTCGTTTTCCGGCACCGGTGCAGACGTGAACCTCACGGGCAGCGAACAGCCCGAGCGTCTCAGTTACAAGCATGTTACGCCGAATTACTTTGCGGTCTTCGGTGTAGAGGCGCAGTTGGGTCGCACCTTCGATCCCCACGATGCTACTCCCGGCTTTAACTTAGAGGCCGTGATCAGCGATGAGCTGTGGAGGAGAGAATTCGGAGCCGACCCGCACATTGTGGGCAAAGCTCTGCGACTCGATAACGACGTTTATCACGTTGTGGGCGTCATGCCGCGCGGTTTTCGCGATCTGGGCTCAACCAGCGAGGAGCGGAAAACGGAAACGTGGTTGGCGGCTGGCATGGCCGGTCTGCCGTTTCCGCCCCCGCTGCGCGGCACACGTCTGCAGGGTCGCGCGGTCGCGCGCCTGAAACCCGGTGTCTCGATTGCGGCCGCGCAGGGGCACATCGATGCGCTGGTTGAATCACTGAAAAAGCAATATCCGGCGGAGTATCCGCCACAGGCCGCATGGACCGTGCGCCTGAGTCCGCTCAGCGAAAGCGTGGTCGGCAGCGTTCGCCAATCTCTCATTCTGCTGTTCGGAGCGGTGGGATTGGTCTTGCTGATCAGTTGCGTCAACGTCGCCAATCTGCTGCTTGCCAGGGCCAGTGGGCGAGGTCGTGAGGTGGCGGTTCGCCAGGCTCTTGGAGCGCAAAGAACGCGCCTCATCCGCCAGTTTCTCACCGAGAGTCTGCTGCTCTTCCTGGTTGGCGGGATCGCCGGTTTTGCGATTCTTTTCTTCACCAGGAAATTTCTGCTCGGGTTGATTCCGGAGAGCCTCCCACACCTAAGCGACATAGCGATCAACTGGGGGGTGCTGGTGTTCGCTCTCGCCGTCTCCGTCGCGGCCGGAACCGTCTTTGGGCTTGCTCCCGCCTGGCTCATGAGCCGCTTCGATTTGATCGGTACGCTTCGGCAGGAAGGACGCGGGTCAATCGGTTCACTTGGACGTTCGCGCGCCCGCCAAATTCTGGTCGTCAGTGAATTGGCGCTTTCTCTCGTGCTTATGGTAGCCGCGGGCCTTTTGCTGCGCAGTTTCTGGGACTTGTTCAAGGTGCAGCCCGGTTTCAATCCCGAGCGCGTCATGGCCATTCAGACCTGGCTACCGGGGCCGAATGATCCCGCTGCGGATATCTACCGAACCGCCCGCCAGGAATCGGTCCTGGTCCGAGAAATTCTTCGCCGCAGCCGAACCCTGCCGGGCGTAGAAGAAGCGGGCGTCGGGGACGTGGCCGCTCTTCCCCTGGGCCACAGCCATCCCAGCCCGCTGCCTCTGATCCGCGAAGGCATCGAGACCATGGACAATGAGGCTCCTGTGATCGATGGTCCCATCGTTTCGCCTGAATACTTCCACTTGTTGGGCATGCCGCTGTTGCGCGGACGCCTTTTCAGCGACCAGGACCTTGAGGGTACGCCGCAGGTTGCAGTCATCAATCAGGCCGCGGCTCGCATGTACTGGCCAGGCAAAGATGGGAAGGGCGAGGACCCGCTTGGCAAACGCGTCCGTTTGCGCCTGGATTCCCGCGAGACGTTGAGTTCTGCCCAGCCGGCCTGGACCACGATCGTCGGTGTGATTGCGGATGCGCGCACGGAATCGTTGGCGGACTTGGCAATTCCGCAGATCTACCGCAGCGTGTACCAGCGTCCCACTAAAGACCTGACCATCTTTCTTCGCGGACAACTCGATCCCACCGCCATCTCCGCGCAAGTGCGGGAGCAGGTGCAGTCCATCGATCCACAACTTCCGGTTTTCCATGCGGAGACCCTGGATGAGGTGCTCTCCACCTCGCTTTCCGTCAGGCGATTCTCGATGGAAATGGTGGCGTCTTTCGCGGTCACTGCCTTGCTGTTGGCCGGGCTTGGAATCTACGGGACTATTTCCTATGTTGTGAATGAACAAAGACGCGAGATCGCTATTCGCCTGGCGCTGGGAGCGCAAAGGAGCAATATCCTCAAGATGGTCCTGCGGCGGGGACTCAGTCTGGCCGCCACCGGCGCCGGGCTGGGTGTGGCCGGTGCGCTCATCGTCTCTCACCTCATGGCCGGACTGCTCTACGGCGTGTCGCCTACCGATCTGCCCACCTTCGCTGGCGTCACCCTTGTACTTACCACTGTCGCACTCGCCGCCAGCTATATCCCGGCGGTGCGCGCCATGAGCCTCGATCCGATCACGACACTCCACTCCGAATGACTTCTTCCGGAAGGGTTTCCGTTACCGTACATCGCCATCTGATAAAGGCCCTGCGGCGTTCCACCTCATGAGGTTCACTCTGACGGCTAGGCGCCGGTGGGATGAAGGGAGAATTCAAAGTTGGAGAGATCGACCGACTGTCCGGTCTGCATGGCTTGGTCGGCGGCGAGCACGATCGACAGGCTTGCGATACTGTCCTCCAAGTGCGAGGTCAGGTCGAGTTGCTCGCGAATGGCCCGTATGAAGAACTCCTGTTCGCGCCGGCAGAGCTCGTCGTGATCGGGCTCGTCAGTTTGCGTTAGCCATTCGTCAGGGCGGACAAAGCTACCGGATGGTGTGAGCTCGGCATGATGCACGCGAATGGCATTGGCGCGGACGTGGTCTTCCACCTTGGCGGACGCGCCGGTCGAGTCGGAGTGAATGTTCTGGATCGATACGGCGCCGCGAGGCCCGATTACGTCTTTGATGAAGAATGCGGTCTCGCTCATCATCGGTCCCCATCCGGCCTCGTACCAGCCCACTGAGCCATCGCTGAAGACGATCTGCAGTTGGCCGTAGTTACAGCGGCCGTTGGGGAGGCTTGGGTCGAGGCAGGCTCCGATTGCAGAAACTCTTACTGGCCTGGCTGCGACCATTTGGCACATGACATCCACATAGTGCACGCCGCAGTCGACGATGGGCGAAGAGGACGCCATCAGGCCGCGGTGCACCTGCCACTCCGCGCCCGAACTCTGCTGGTTGAGATTCATGCGCATAACCAGCGGACTGCCCAGCGTTCGCGCGAGGCCGATGAACTTCTGCCACGTTGGATGGTGACGCAGAATATATCCGACGACAAGTTGCCTGCCTGCGCGCTGTGCCGCCTCAACCATGCGACGGGCGCCCGCCGTGCCGGGGGCCAGTGGCTTCTCCACAAAGACATGACACCCGGCCTCGAATGCGGCCAGCGTGAAAGCTTCGTGTGTATCTGGATAGGTCGAGATGCAGACCGCGTCAGGTGCGAGACTGGCCAGCGCCATGCCGACATCTTCGAAGAGGGGCACCTGGAGCGAGAGGCTCGTGGCAAGGTGGTGTTTGCTTTCGCCCCGCGATACCAAGCCGACGATCTCCACTCCGCGCATGTTTCGAAATGCGCGTGCATGCGATGCGCCCATGTTTCCACAGCCGACAACAAGGATTCTCAACGACCCAGTGTTCTGAAGCATGGTGTATGTGCCCCCAGCGGATTTGTAATTGCCTCCTCATCATAGACGTGATGCTCGTCCCGTGTGATCGACCGTTTTTTGCTTCGAACAGCGTCTTGGTCGCTGGCTGAAGACGGGGTTCCAGGTAACTTCATCTGAATGCCGGGAGTTAGGATCGATGGGCGAATGCGGCAGACGGACCGGCGGTCGAATCGGCCTCATCCCCAAGGTCCATGGCTGCGATAAGACCGCTGTTCACAGTGAATACGTGGAGAACTTCGCTGTCCGAAAGAACATCCCCTTGAAGGCTCTTGACGAGTTGGTGCACCCTGACGCGCGTCTTGCCTCCGTCTTCCTCGGTCATTGCAAGCGGTTCGACGTGGGGATCGAACTCGCCCCATTGCCGAGTCCAATAGGCGCGGATCTCTTCTTTCCCGACAACCTTGCCGCCCTCCGAAGCCTTGGGCCAGCTGACGTCTTGCGTCATCAGTGCTAATGCACCCTCGATGTCCCGCTTGTTGAATGCAGAGTACGCCTGCTCAATAAGGAACTTGGTGTTTGCCATTCATCCTCCGATAACGGTTGCCATGCACTCAATTCTCATTATCCGGCCAGTCACATCATCGCTGACGAGCCCTAGCAAAAAGTCCGTTTTCATCCTCTTCGTGTCTTTCCATGCGCTGGGTAACGGGAAACGCGCTTTGCGGAAGTTGACCTTTTCAGCTCGGACGGGTGAGCGCAACCGAATCCCTTCCGTGAAGCCGACATTCAGGTACTAAAACCGTGAGACGACATCGATGACTTCCGAGTTGTTGCTTGGATAGTAATTGACGGA
>CAWGPA010000030.1:0-264725 GCA_963824325.1 uncultured Acidobacteriaceae bacterium
CCCCGTTTTGCAGGATGACCCGCCCCAGGGATCACCATGTAAAATGCTCGGCAGGGTGAAGGGGCTCCACCCGTCCGTACATAAACCGGATAGTGTCGGTGTGGATGGGCTCTGTGCTCGAATCCGGTGTAACAGCCCGTCAACGGAGAGAAGCCCCACTTAGTTTTGCCGAGGATCCGAGAAATTCCCAGTATTGAGCATGTGTTTTGATCTGCCCCAACTGCCATAAGCCGTTAACCAGGATTCTTTCCCTTCGAGGAGACGACCCCGTCCTTAACCTGGACCCAGATATCTGCCTATTACTTTTGCGACTGAAAGCGAAGAATGGAGAAGCCTGGTATGCGCCCAATAGACAAGACAGCATTCCTGGAGGCCGCCCGCCACTTTCAGGTCTGGATTCTAGTGCGGCGGACCAATGTCGCATCGCTGCAGTACATCGGGCGGCCAGGCTATATTCCAAAGCGAATCGACTGTAAAGCGAAGACAGCCGATAGGGATGTGCCGCCGTACAGCTTGGCTGGTTTAGTGGTAGATCCCAACATGCAGACCGGCGCGTTCAGTCCAGGGCGGTTCGGCAAGGCCAAGGTGGCCTGGACGGCCATGAAGAGTCTGGTTGGCAGTGTTTACAAGGTGGAGGCTGATAGCAGGTCGAAGCACTATGGGTGCCTGAAACTTCAGGGGTCGTACATTCACGGCGATTACGACCTTTACGACATTATTGACGTCAAACAGCCACATAGAAACTTGGCTGCAGTTGAGATGTTGCTAGGTCAGCCGCACCTTCGAGGGGCCAAGGTCCTCCCCGTGCAAGAGTTCATCAATGGGCGTATCGGAACGCCAATGGTGCAGCACGGCGGAGAAGCGCAGTACGCTGATCACTCCCAGCAATCAATCGATGCGTTCGGCCCGAACGGCGAGGACGTCACTATACTGAACGAGTTCAGCGTACGCAGTTGGTATGAGAACCGATTCGGCGGCCGGAAGACGCTGAGTTAGGTGAGTTGGGAAACCTTCCAGCGGGCTCAAGTAACCGCCAAAACGATAACCAGAAAACAGTCTCGGTTACCAAATCCGCTTCCGAAGCGGCTATATCCTGTTAGTAGATGATTTCGGCACAGCGGGCGGTTCTCGCGTTACCTCTCGCTGGTCGGCAGTTGCCGGCAGTCTAGGCCTAAGTGCGAGCGAAGGACAGGTCTAACGCTGTCCGGTGCGCACCCGATCCCTGTCACAAAATAACGCGGGATGGGCCTAAGCAGGACTCCGATGATTTGAGATTCTGCTCGGCGAATGAGCCGCAGCACATCCTGCTTTCTGTCGGAGCACGCCTCAAGAAAATCTCACTGGTAGCCGGCTAATACCTAAGTAGCTTATGGGGGCGGGAAAAATAAAATTTGAGCACCTTCGTCAAACAAAGGACTTAGCCGGCATCTCGGGGCATTGAAGACGGCGTAACCCCCATTGTTTCCCGCGGGGAGGCTGCTGGGCGGATACACACGCCATGATCCCCTCTGCGTCGCGAAACCTGGCTCCAGCGATGGGCCAGGCGCTCGTGACCTACCGAAGCAGTGGTGTGGGAATTCGTGTTGCCAGAGACGAAGATTGATGGACCGAGTTTTCCGGACTGGAGATAAGGATACATAGTCGCGGCGCGAACCGATATTTGTCACTGCTGAAGATTCGCTATGGAGTCATGATCGCTTCATCGTAGGCAGCTCGTGCAATGCGAGCTATCACGCCATCACGAGTGGCTTCATCCGCACGGCTATCTGTAACCAGAACGGCGATAGCGAGCTTACGTCCATCGGGCAAGCGTGATAAGCCCCATGTCGTTGGTGGCGGCGGTGATCCCTCCATGCGTCCCGGAACTGCCAGTCTTGTGGGCGAGAACAGTACCCGCAGGAAGTCCGGCGCGTATCCGGTTGGGGCCGGTAACAGAGTCGGTGAGCGTCTTTACCAGAAAAGCATTCGACACCGGCGACAACGGAGGATTGTGGACGAGGCGCTGAAGCAGTTGTACCGCTGCGGCAGGCTCAATCCAGTCCCGATACTGAAGAGACTCGTCTCGATCCAGATCATGCTCGCTATCGATCAGTTGGAATGCGGTGATTCCCAGAGAGTGAATATAGCTCTGGACTACGGAAGGTCCTCCGATGATTCGGAGTAGAGTTTCCGTGGCACCGTTGTCGCTTTCTCCAGCAGCAAGCCGGATGAGTTCGCGCAAGGGTACCTCCACGTTTGCATTGGGATAGCGATCCTGGAGAGGACTGTATGCGTGGGGAATGCGGTCTTCAGGGAGGAATCGAACCATTCGATCGAGGGTGAGATTCACATTCTCTCCAGGTCGCTGGTCGGGGAAGAGCTTGCCTGTATCGGCCAGGTGAAGGACTGTCAGGGCTAGCGGATACTTAAACATGGACTGCATGGGCGAATGGTTATGTGGATTGAGATCGCAGTTGAGTGTGGTGCCTGGTAGAAGACAAGCGACGGAAACGGTTCCATGGGCGTGTTGCGCGATGGCAGCGATCTTGGCTTGTAGCAACGTCTGAGTGAATGCAGTTGAGGGAATGATCGCGAGAAATAGAGCAAGCCGGCGCATTTTACGATTTTAAGTGGCGTCAGAAACAGTTAGATCCGTTGCTGTTGGCTAGCTGAATACATGTTCAAGAGCAGATGCGATCACGGATGCCAGCTAGTAAGCCGGCAATGCGGCCAGGCTTCCAATGGTGGCCGTGAGGCAAATCGGCAAGAACCCCGGTAGAAAAAGAGCACTGCCAAATAGAAATAAAGAAAGAGTGAGAATCGCGGGCGTGCTGGTTGCATTTGGCCAGCTTGGCTCTCGACTGCGCAGCACTCCATCCCGCGGGTTCATCATTCAAATTTAGGGCTAAGGGACTAGACGGAGTAAACCCTACTCTAAATATTTAGTGGTTACTCCGTCTGTGCCCTCAACCGTAAAGTTCCATTCCCTCATCGTAGAATTCGAATTCAACAAGGGCGGCCGCCCGGACAGATTCGGATGGAAAGTTCGTGGCCATGTAGACAATGAGTGCCATCCTTTTTCTTGTAATGAACTTTATATTTAAATTCCGCCTTTTCCTGAGGCATACGAATGGATACGGGCTGTTCCAGTGTTCCAGAGAGTTTGTCATCTGGTTTGGCTGGACTGGGACCCTTAAAGATGATTTCGAAGTGTGGACAATGGGTGGAGTGGTTTGTCCATATCACCTCGGCGCCAAAATCGGCGAAGTCGACCAGGTGTTCCGTCGTTTCCGCTTCGTTGGTGTTCAGTTGGATAACCTTGGGCTTTTCTGACATTGTGATACCTCGCGATCTGGGAAGAGTTACGCTAAGTGATCAACATCATGCCAAGAGATAGGCAGCGGGATCGAGCCAGGTATCCCTTGAACGATTGCACAACCTTATACCACAGTTATTTAAGGCCCATGTGCCGTTGGTTCCCACTCCGGCGCCCGGCCTCGCGCACCTGCCGGTAAGCCATCCAACCTTCCACTCTCTCGCAACCAGCCAGCGAAGGAAACGCGGCCGGTACGAAGCAACTGCCGCTTATGGCAGGGGCAGGTCTCAGCGTCGCATACGTTCATAAGCAGGATCCTTACGTAATGATTGAAGCTCAGGAAATGGTAAGAGCTGAAGATCGGTGGCGCCTTTCTGGAAACACGCGGCCAGCGTAGTCAACGCCTGCTGACGTTTTCCGAGGAGCTCCAATACCCTTGTCTTGCTGAGCTGTGAATCCATGTCATGGGCGCCTAGAGATTCAGCCTTCTGGATCAAGGAAAGCGCGTTGTGGGGGCTACCCGATTTCACCTGGTAAAGCGCAAGCAACATCCAACTCTGTCCATCACTTGGATCCGTCAGGAGGTGGCGCTCCGCCTCTTGAGCGGCTCGCATGTAGGCAGACTTTGCATCGGCCTGGTGATTGCGCAAGGTGGAATAGCAATCACCGAGTTCCAGCCAGTTGGTATCGAGCGCTGGATTGAGTTCGACGGCTTTGCGCGCGAATGGGAGCGCCTCCTCGTACTTGCCCTGAGAGCGAAGCGCCTGGGCGAGGTTCGCCGCTGCGTCGTCAGAGGTTGGATCGAGGGCCAGGCCTCGTCGCAAACTTTCCGTGCCTTCGGCGAACTGGCCAATCTGCATATATTCCGAGCCCAAATTACTCCAGGCCATGGGGCTTTTGGGCGCAACCAGAGTTGCCACCCGAAAAGCCTCGATGGCTTGCTGAAACTTTCCTTGTTCGTGGAAGCCGGCGCCGAGCTGATTGTAAGCCGGCCAGTCATTGGGGTGGTCCTTCAGAACTCTCTCCAGGATTTTCTGATGCTCTTCCCAGCGATTGAGCCGCCAGTAAATCTGCGCCTGCCACACCAGCGGCATGGGGTTGGATGGGTCGAGCAATAAGGTCCTGGAAAGCTCATGCAGAGCTTCTTGCTCCTCCCCGGACCACTGCAGGATCAGTGCCAACGCGAGGTGTGCGTCCACCAGGTTGGGCTCAAGCCTTAGCGCGACCTCACAATTACCGCGAGCAAGCGTGAGCGCAGCAGGGCTTCGCTCGTTCGCGAAGAAATTTGCGTAGGCCTGGGCCAGCTTGGCATAAGCAAGTGCGTAGCGGGGATCGAGCTCGATCGCTTGCTTATAGCCGTCTATGGCTGCATCGAGCGAGGCCCGGTCTGACCGCTTGAAAGCGGCTTCAGCCGACTGGAAGGCAGTAAAGGCGGCAGCAGAATGCGTTGCCGGCTCTGCTGCCGCATCGTTCCTCAGATAGGAGGCTAAGTCGAGTAACGTAGCCGCGGCGTGAACCGCTTTACCCGGGAGCGAGGTGATCTCTGCCGGAGCGCAGGCGAGTTTCTTCTCTCGGAGCGGCTGACTTGTGATTGGATCCAGCACCCGCAAAATAAGCTGGAAGTCCTTCATCCCGGGTACAGCAGAAGCGGCCAGCACCAGGTTTGCTCCCAGAGGATCGCAGACCTCTTTCAGATGGGTCATGCCGGTTACGCTCATGTTCGCGTCCTCGGGCGAGATCACAAAGAGATCCCTGTCGAGGGTCTCGAAGCGCGTGAGCTCACTTTTGATCGCAGTCAAGACGCTGGTGAGCATCGGTATCAATTGGTTGTCAGCGGTTTGCGGCCAATTCAATAGAGCGACGAAACGCTTTCTGGGCAGCGGACGCAGCAGGTCTTCCACCTTATCCCACTGCCACCAGGCGCCGCCGGCCAGGCAACAGAAAGCGCCCACGGCCGCGCCGGCAAACTGACGGCGTGTCCATCCTGATGCGGGGCGGTGGCTGACTTGAAGTGAGTCCAGAGCGGACTCGAAGGCCTGGCACCTTCGCTTCGGATCTCGATTGAGGCATTCGACAATAAGCTGGACGCAAAACGGCGGCAGACCGGACGCGTTCAACCGGGAATGGATGGTGACCGAGCCGCCGTCCGGGGACACAACCGGCTTGTGCCCGGTAAAGACCTGGTGCAGAACAACACCAAAGGCGAAAAGATCAGTGGCTTGCGAAGGCGCCTGCCCCAGGTACAGCTCCGGAGCCATATAGTCCGGTGTTCCGGCGATCAAACCCTTACTGGAAAGGGATGGCTCGGCCTCATGGGCGCGAGCTAGTCCAAAATCGGTGATGTAGAGCCGCACATTGGACCCGGCGCCATCGAGCATGATGTTGTTGGGCTTGATGTCGCGGTGAACGATGCCGGCAGAATGGATGGCCGCGAGCCCGGCGGCCATTTGTTTGAGGATTGCCATTCCTTCGACAATCGAGATGGGCGTAGTGGACCGCAATCGCGCGGCCAGGGTTTCGCCGGGGAGAAGTTTCATGGTCAGGAACAAAAAAGCGGCCGCCGGTTCCTGGCAATGAAAGATGTCATAGATCGGGCAGAGATTGTGGTGGCTTACTTCTCTCGCCAACAATACTTCCCGTTCAAAGCGTTGCCGGAAGGCTGGATCATCGGCGATGTCAGGAAGAATTGTCTTCAGGGCGACGTGCACGCCTTGTAAGAAGCCGTCCTCCGCCTCGTAAACCTCTCCCATCCCTCCTTTTGCGATGAAGCGGACGATGACGAAGCGATCGATCAGGATGGATCCATTCTTAAGGCGCCCCAGGGCCGGGGACGGCGCAGTCTTGCCGATTGAATCGGCGGTATCGACCGCACCGGGAGAACGCACGAACGCAGCATGAGAGAAATCGAAAGCTGGATGCTCAAGAAAGCTTCCAGCCTTTGCGTCCTGATCGAGCAGATGTTCCACTGCGCGCCTTAGCTCTAAGTTATCGGCGCACACCTCCGCCAGGTAAGCTGCTCGCTTTTCGGGCTCCAGCAACAGGGCGGTTCCGAACACATGCTCAACCAACTCCGGGTGCGTACCCATACGTTCGAATCCCCTATAACGCAGGTTGCGAAAGGGTCCGGGCCTTGCCTACGATTCTTGCGACTGCTGTGCAGCTCGACCTGTCCGAATTCAAAGGCCAACGGCATTACTCAGGCTACGAAATTGTCTTTCACTCATTAAGCGGATTTCTCCGCCAAAAAGGGCCAATTCCCTTAAATATAGTAGGCCGATGCTCTCTTAGAACGGAAACAGGGGCGAACATGGGGACAGTCAGTCCGTTTACCAATGCGCACGGTGGTGGGCAAGCTATACCTCGTTCCCAAACCAGATGCCCGGAAGGGAGAGTCCCTGCTAGTAAGCGCCGCGTCCCGGCACGGGCTCACCCGTCGACGATCTGCTGGCCGCCGTCGATGTCGTAGGTTGCTCCGGTGACGGCTGTGTTTGTCATGAGGTGGACGGCCAGGGCCGCGATATCAGCTGGGCCGACGACACGGCCGATGGGTAGAGTGGTGCGCAGTTGCTCGCGACGCGCGTCCAGTTGATCGCCGAGGAGCGACGCCGACAAGGGCGTGTCGACAAACCCGGCGGCGATGAGGTTGACGCGAATAGGGGCGAGTTCGAGCGCCAGATTTTTTGTCAGGGCCGGCATCGCGGCGGTGAGCGCCGAGATGAGCGCGAATCCCTTCGCCGTGCGGCGGCCCCCCGTGCCGCCTATGAAGAGCAGGCTTCCTCCCGGGCGAACCTTGTTTGCAGCGAGACGAGCGACCTGCATCGGAAGAAACAGATGAGCCTCAACGTCGCGGCGTGCTCGTTCGAAATCGAATTCGGCCAGCGGCGCGTAGTAGGGACCGGGGCCAGTGACCAATACGTGGTCGATCATTGAGGGCAGTTCGCCGAAGAACTGCGCCAGGCGCTCGAAGTCGGTGGCATCGAAGGGTACTGCACGGAGCGCGCCGAGTTCGCCGGCTACGTCCTGAAGGCGATCGGGATTGCGGGCAGCGAGGACAAGCTTTGCCCCTTCGGCACGCGCGAGCCGGGCGGTTTCAAGCCCGATGCCGGCGCTGCCGCCGATCACGACGACCGTCTGTCCGGCAAGTTGCCCTTGGGGCCGGATGGGAGAGGCGCCGGTTGCAATACTCATGATTCCTCCGTTCAACATCGCAGGTCTAACAATACGTCGACATTCTAGTGCGTCGACCTGATGTGTGCTGCAGAATCGAACCAGCTCAAGTGTTGCGGTAAAGAGCCGTGGTGGTGAGCGTCGGGTGAAAAGTCCCGGGCAAGACCCGGGGCAGGTGAGTGTCGGAAAGACGAGCGCAAGCAAACCCTTCGATGCGTCGCACAACGCGAACTCCAGCAAGAAAATGTTGAATGAAGTCATTTCAGGTTAGGTCCGTGCCTTGTGATTCGCCTAGCATCATAGGATCAGGGAAACTTCCCGCCCGGTCCTCAGTCCATGGAGGTTCGCTGAAGCTCCTGCTTGACGCACACACTTTCCGCTCGCTTATAGGTGACCCCGGCCAACGCACTATGCGAACACCACTGGTTATGCTGATCGTGTGTCTGCCGCTGTGGGCCGGAGAGGCCCAAACAGCAACCGCGCCCTATCAGCTTTCCGGCAGCTTTAGCGTGCTGTCGAACTCCTTCAACGGAGTGCCTGGCTCGCGGCAGCCGCTGCTGGGGTGGAGCGGCAATGCCGCCTTCCCCGCATGGCACAATCTCCGCTTCGTTCTCGATTACGCTAACTACCAGGGCACAAACCTGGGATCGCCGCAGCACGCCCACTTTCCCACCGCCGGCGGCCAATATAGCTACCGCATGGGGCGCGAGAGCATCTTCGGCAAGATGCTCTTCGGCGAAGGGTGGCTGAACAAGAATTGGGCCGCAAACGGAGCCGCGGGGACGCTTGCGTCTTTCACGGTCTACGCTGGTGGCGGAATCGACACGCCTCTGAGCAAGCACTTCAGCCTGCGCGTCGAGGGCGGCTGGGAGCATACCAATTTCGCTCTTAAACTCAACAGCACCTCGTTATTCCCGTACTACAGAATTCCCGGTCTCCCCAGCGACTTCGCGCGTATCTCCACGGGCATTGTATGGGCTCCCCGTCTGGCTGCGCCCGCGAGCGCGGCTACACTGCTATCGACCACACCAACGGCGGCGCCGGAATCTGAAATCACCTTTGAAGAAGCATCGTCTTTTGGCCATTGGGACCTCCAGGCTGGCAGTTGGTGGAGCTACATCCATGTCGCCGGCGTTGAGTACGACCGGCACACGTGGGGCAACTTTGCCGGTGCACGCATGGATTACGTTGCCGAGATTCTGCCAATTACCCTGCTGCGTCAGCCGGCACTGGAGGATGAATTCGGCGATCCCTTGAGCCACCAATACACGACGGTACCGGGCCTTGCGGTCACGCCGATCGGCCTGCGCATGCTCTGGCGTAACGGCAAGGTGTGGAAGCCCTATTTCACTGCCAAGGGCGGCGTGGTGGCATACACCCAGAAGGCTCTCTCGCGCGATGGCACCTACCTGAATTTCACGCTTCAGACGGGCTTGGGGATGGAGCTTCGTCTCACGCGTGCGTGGGAGATTCGTCTCGGCGCCGGCGACTTTCACTTTTCGAATGCCCGCCAGGTGCCCAGCAACCCCGGCATCGACAACATGATGTATACCGTCGGGCTCAGCTACCACCTTCACAGCAGGCGGACGGCAGAGTGACCGATGCCACGCGCCAACTAACTCGCTTCCTCCACTGCGGCGGTCATGGGAATGACCGCGTCCACGTTGGTGAGCTTGAACAGTTCCAGGACGCGTGGGCTCACTCCGGTGGCGATGAACCGAACACCTTTGTCCTGGCACCGGACATAATGCCTGACGACCATGCCCAGTCCCGAAGAATCCATGTAGGGAACGTCGGTAAGGTCGAAGATGTTCATGGTGGGCGGCTCGCCGGTGGGCAACATCAATTGCAAATCGAACAGCTTGCTCACGGCTTCGGGGGATTGGCATTCAAATACTGTGCGCGCGGTGAAGGGTCCTGAGAAACGGAAGACCACCGTGCCGGGAGCTTCGCTCACTTCGCGTTCGAAGGTGAGAGGAAGTCGATTCGAGATCTCAGCCTGAGTCATGGCATCAAATCCTCCGTATGGACGTTAGCCCGTTCAACCGAAGACCGAGGTGCTTATGCGAGGATGCCGGAGAGCTCCCACAGTTCTGAACCTGATTTGCCAATCTGGGGATCGGCTCCGTTATCAAGAACGTCCAGAGTCTTCTGTCGGAGCTGAATCCCTCGGATTGTAGCACTCGGTAGGCAGGCTGGGCTGCGGGGCTTTGTGGACTCGGGACAGCGTGACCTGCGTGTTTATTTGCTTTGAGATGGGGAGTTTCGTTAGCCGGACGGAATTGGGTCTTTCGCGAGAGAGTTCTTATATTGGTGCCGAAGTGATCGCCAAGTGGAATCGCCGCCTGCACCTTTCTGCTGCTTGGCTCTGGGGCGCAGGATTGGTGGCGGTTGGTGTCGCCTGGTTGATTCACCACTGAGATTCTCAGCAGTGCAATGATGTTTTTTCGCCAGTACACCAAGAAAGGCCCAGGGGCTAAAGCCCTCATAGTTGTGGCGTGTACGGCCCGACTAAAGTCGTGCCCTGATACAAAGCATGAGTTTTTCCGCAGCCTGTAAAGTCGTGCGCTGACACAAAGCATGAGTTTTTCCGCAGCCTTTAAAGTCGTGCCGTAAGGATTAAAATCCCGCGGGCTACTCGTAGCGAAGCGCTTCCATGGGGTCAACTCTGGAGGCTCTTCTGGCGGGGAAGTAGCCGGCTGCTGTGGCGATAACCAGAAGAAGAAGGACGGCTGCGATTAGGCTTGTTGGGTCGGTGCCTTTGACGCCGAAGAGCAGGCTGGCTACCAGGCGGTCAGCGGCGAGCGTGGCCGGGACGCCGATAAGGATGCCTGCGGCCACTAAGAGAATGATCTCCCGTATGACTAGCCAGCTCACATTGGATCTTGGTGAACCCAGGGCCATGCGGATGCCGATCTCGTTGGTGCGGCGGCTGACCACGTAGGACATCAAGCCGTAGATGCCGATGGCGGAGAGAAGCACGGCTAACAGTCCGAAGAAGGTGGAGAGCTGGGCGACCAACCTCTGGTTGGTGTACGTGCGCGATACCTGCTCGTCGAGTGTAGTGACGTCGCTGATGGGCACGGTGTGGTCGATCGAGTGAATGGTTTGCTGCACTGCGTTAGCCATGGCAGCGAAGTCGCCGGTGTAACGCACCTCAAAGTCGCCGAAGCCCCAGGCGTATTGCGTGTAGGGAAGGTAGTCAATCAGGCGGGGGCCTTCGATGAGGTCGCCGCTTTTTACGTCTCCAACGATACCCACGACTTCGACAGCGCTTTCAGGTCCCATGGTGTCGATGTAGTAGCGGCGGCCTATGGGATTGACCGAGGGAAAGATGGTTTTCGCCATTCGCTGGCTCAGGATGGCTACATGGGCTGAGGTCTTGGTGTCGGAGGCGGAAAAGGTGCGTCCGGCGATGACCGGGATACCCATGGTGGCGAAGTAGCCGTTGCCGATGTTGTTGTGGCTGGCGTGGATGTTCCGTTCGAGGCCAATGCCGTCTGTGAGGATAGGTGAGTTCCAACTGCCTTCCGGGCCGAAGGTGAAGGTGGAGAAGCTGGCGGCGCGCACGTTGGGGAGCGCGCTGACGCGATCTTCGACCTGGTGAAAGAAAGCGTCTTGATTGGGCTCGCCAGTGATGGAGCTGGAATCGATTTGCAGGCGAAGAACGTTTTGCTTGTTGAACCCGGTATCGGCGTTGCTGAGATTGACCAGGCTGCGGAGAAAGAGGCCGGCGCCCACCAGGAGAATGAGAGAGAGCGACACCTGGGAAACGATGAGGGCCTGCGCGAGCCGGCTCTTGTTGCCGGAGCTGTGCGAAGTGCGCGAGGCCTTTAGGCTGTCGGTGAGTTGAATCCCTGTCGCGCGCAGGGCTGGGATGGTTCCGAAGATCAAGGCTGTGGCGATGGTGACGGCGAGGTTGAAGAGCAGCAGATGGCCGTTGATGGAGAGATCGAGAGGGATAGCCGCGGGACCGTCGGAGGCCATGCGCAGAAGGATGCGGCTGGAGATTGAGGCCAGCGCGATGCCTAGCGCACCGCCGGCGAAGGCGAGCAGGAGGCTTTCCGTCAACAGCTGACGAATGATGCGTGTGCGTCCCGCGCCGAGGGCCTGGCGGATGCCGAGTTCTCGGGCCCGGGTGGTGGCGCGGGCTAGCAGCAGGTTTGCGATGTTGGCGCAGGCGATCAGCAGTACCAGTGCCGTGACTGCCATGAGGATCTTGAGTGCTGGAGAGAACTGCGAGCGGATCGAAGATAGCCCGGTGGTCATGGGCGTGAGCGTGACGTGCGCTTTGTCGAGCTTTTGCAGATTGAGTTGGGTGAGCTTTGCGTCGGGAAAGCTGCGGGTGATTTGCTGGAAGAGCAGGTTGGTCTCGGCCGTGGCTTGTTCAAGAGAGACGCTGGGTTTGAGCCGGCAGATAAGGTTGAGCGACCTGCTGAAGTTGTTGGTGTACCCGCCGTAATAGGGTGGAACGACCTTGACCATGGAGAGAGGTAGCCAGACCTCGGGAGCCTCACCGACGTTGGTGCCGAAGAACTCCGGTGGAGCTACACCGACGATGGTGTAGATAACCGAGCCGAGCTTGATTTTTTTGTCCAGGACGTTGGGATCCTGGGCGAGCGCGCGTTTCCACCAGGCATAGCTGACGACGGCTACCGGATGATCACCCTCGGAGTGATCGTCGGCATCGTTCAGCGTGCGGCCGATCAGGGCGTGAACGCCGAGCAGCGGAAAGTAATTGCCGGTGACCAGCTGGACGGAGATGGGCTGAGATTCATTGCTGCCTTCCACGAAGCCGTGCCCATCGTTGCTCAGGCTGAAGATGCCGGCAACGTCAGAGAAGACGGTGCTGCGTTGTCGAAATTGTCGGAAGAAGGGATTGGAGAAGAGCTCGGTGAAGGCAATGTCGTTGCCGATTCCGCGCATGCGTCCTTCGCCGAGTACAACCAGCTGTTGAGGATCCTTGACCGGAAGCGAGCGCAGTAGGACGGCATCGAGAAGGCTGAAGATGGCGGTGTTGGCGCCGATTCCGAAAGCGAGCGACGCCAGCGCGACGATGGTGAGCGCGGGACTGCGAAGCAGGGCACGCGTGCCGTAGGCGATGTCGGCCAAGAAGCTTTCCAGAGTTTCCCATCCCCAGACCATAAGGCTCTTCTCCTTGATGCGGGCGGTGTTGCCGAACTTGAGATGAGCGCCGCGCGCGGCGGCAGTAGGCGGCAGGCCGCGATCCATTTGCCGCTGGCTGCTCAGTTCGAGATGGAGCCGCATTTCTTCCTCTAGATCGCGTTGCAGCTGGTCGCGATGGAAAAGCATCTGGATGCGGCGCTTGATTTCGCCCGGCAGGCTCATACGCTCCTCTTTATGCCGTCTGAATAACCTTGGTGACTGCGCCCATGATGCGCTGAAACTTTCCCAGTTCAAGGGCGAGTTGTTTCTTTCCATCCGCGGTGAGGGTGTAGTAACGAGCGCGGCGATTGCCCGCCGTCACACCCCACTCGGCTACCACCCAGCCTTTGACGAGCATGCGCTGGAGCGCCGGGTAAAGGGATCCCTCTTCGACCTGAAGGATGTCTTCGGATTGCTGTTCGATGGATTCCGCGATCTCGTATCCGTGAAGTTTCTTGCGCACGGCGAGCGTCTTGAGAATCAGGAGGTAGAGGGTGCCCGGTGGGATCTCGTCGCGGGACATTTTGCTTCTCCGTCTGCTTGCATAGTTAGACTATGCCAGTGTGAACTTTCGGAGAGGAGCTGTCAAGATCGGCGATTTCATGAATGGCGGGCCAGGGCGAATTGCCGGGCTTCGAGTGCATGGCCGCGCTAACCACCAAGCTGGATGTGACAACTAACGCAAAGGTAACGAAGCTGCTTAGGAACGCTGTTGTACCTGTAGGCGGTTAACCGTACTATGTGGAATTGGAAACGGCGGATAGCGTGAAAACCGAGGCCGCCAAGCCCAGGTCGAGAGCGCCGCTGCAAAGGCACGAAGGAAGATGCCGGCAGCCATTGCATGTTTGCTAATTCCCGTGAACAGGGCCAACGAGGACGCTCTTCACCGTCTTTCGTCTGGCAGATAACGGGCCTGTTCATCACCAGGCATCGGGGCTAGGACGTGTTCTGTTTCCTGATTGCCTGTATAGATCTGTCCTTTAGGCTGTAGCGCAGCCCATCTTCTAGTGAAGCAGCTAAAGAGACCGAGAGAACAGCATGGGCACGCCGTCGCCAGAATTAAAGCAGCTATGGATTCGAGTTCTCAAACGCGTTCATCCTGACCTGGCAATTGACGAGCAGGACCGAATACGCTGCGAACGACTCACCAAGTTGGCGAATGAGGCATATCAGGCCGACGACGTAGAGGCGCTGAGAGCAGTACTCAATCCTCCACGGCTACGAATGTATTTCCCTCCTTGGACCGCGTTCTCGTTTAAGCAAATGGTTCCTGTAGGGGTAGGGGTCGTAATTCTCACTTGGGGAGGATTCTCGCTCTATTCGGTAACAACGAGTCAGCACGCGGTGACGAACAGCTCCACAGCACAGCTCGACAGCAAAGATGCTCCCATAAAAGCCCGGGTGGAGGTGGAGCACCCTTCCCCGTTCAAGTTGTATGGAGACCTGATTCACAGCAGGATCGCCCGGAACTTGAGTCCATCCATGGTCGTTAACACACCAGCGGGAGCCACCGCGGTCATTGGGTTCACGATCTCACGCGAGGGTTCTCCACAAAGCGTCTCGCTGTTTGCATCAAGCGGATATCCCTCGCTGGACTTGTCATGTGTGAACGCAGTGCAGCAAGTCACGACATTTGGGCCGCCGGAAGTGGGAACCAAAGACAGTTTGGATGTTATCTACGACTGCTCCTATCACCAGCAAGATGGTCAGCAAGTAGCTCAAAAGACAGATGCATCCGTTGCGAATTCTGCCGAACCCTCTCAGTTGTACATGAAGCAAATGACCGAGAGGCTCCACCAGACTTTCAGTGGCTATGAGCATGTCGATGCCAACGTTCCTGCAGGAAACTCGGCAGAGATGTGGTTCGATGTGAACCGCGATGGTTCTCTCAGCAATGTGAGAATAGGCAAGCCCAGCGGCTGGAATTCCTTAGACTACGCATGCGTGCGGGCCGTTCAGCGCACTGGGACGGTTGGCCCATTGCCAGAGGATTACAAGCTACGCACGCTCCCCGCGAGCTTTGCCTGTACCTACAATGGCAGCAATGCCTTACGAACATCCACGTCAATTGATTCTGCGACCGACAGGTCGGATCTGTTTGTGGGCTCTGTGCGCAACACAACCCATGAGTAGGAGCATCAACGCCCGGAGCTGCCGAAGCCCTTGCTTCCCCTGGCGCCGCTCGTCAGCTCGGTCGATTCTGTTACCGATCCGGTCAGCACGGGAGTTGGAACCAACTGCGCGATCCTGTCTCCCGACCGTATCTCGTAAATATCGGTCAGGGTGGACATGAGCACCACGATCTCACCCCGATAAGTCGAGTCGATCACGCCGCCGTGGGTGAACACACCTTTGGCCGCCATGGACGAGCGATCGCGCACCAGAAACCCGAGAGGCAATCCGCCGGCCATGCCGGCAACAGCCACGCCGGTATGGACGCGATGAACCTGGCCGGGAACCAGGGTGTGATCCTGGCTGGCGTAGAGGTCATATCCGATGTCCTCGCCGGGATGAGCCACGGTGGGCACTTTCGCCGATTCATCGAGTAACATCACACTCAACGATGCCATGGTGCCTGCCAATCATTTCTTTGCATCATCTTGGCAGGGTACCGCAAAGCCACGGGCACTGCTTGCGAATTCGCTTGCGACAAATTCGGCGATCACCTGCGCACAACTTCCAGACCCAGGCTTGGAACGGGCGCGCTATTCTCGGATACAGAGTTACCGCAAACGGGATGTTGTACGAATCTCACTGTGCCCTTATCGTCCTGGAAAGCGAGGCCATAGGAGGAAGCTCCCATAAAGCTTCCCCAGGACTTGGGGACGCCGCTCACGCAACCGGCGAATGTGGTGAACTGGTCCTGTGCATGAACTACCGTGGTTTGTTGAAAGCCATGGAACCCGCTCGCAACCACGGCCCCGGTGATAGCCCCCAAAATCGTAAACTCCAAAGGTCCTAATTTTTTCATGCGCTTTAGCCCTTGATGACTTGATGACGTAAATACCTTGTTAACAGACGCGGTTCGGGAGCAAGGCGCTCAAGTCCGCCTCTGTAATGAGCCTGTAAGGAGAGATCAATGTTTACCGTCGACGGTGTTCGAAAATTCCACGGCTGGACTCACGCCAGTCTCAGTCTGGTTTTGGATCACCTATCCACAATGCCCGAAGACGACTATGTGAGGCCAGTATCCGGCTTCGGTTTCCACACGCTACGGGAACAAACGATTCATGTTTTCAACTGCGAAGGGTTTTGGGTTCACACGCTCCAAGGGTTACCGTACGCCGATCGGACCACTGGGGAATGCCCGGCGCTCGCCGATGTAAGACGCTTGCAGAAGGAAGTGAGTCAATCGACCCATGCTTATTTGTCGACCTTGACAGAGCAACAACTCAATGGCGATACGGAGCTTCATTTCTCCGATGGAGACGTCGCCGTCCGAACCCCGGCACTCGTCCTTCATCATGTGCTGACGCATGCCTTTCATCACAAAGGCCAGATCGTTGCCATGTGCCGTGCCTTGGGTCACCCTGCTCCCGATACGGATCTGAACCAACTTGAATGAATAATCTTCCGCTCGCTAATGGCTACCCCCACCAGGTTTCGCCCTTTTCCATATGCGACTTAAGCCAATCCTCGTTGATCTCGAGGCCCAGCCCAGGTCCCTCGGGAACGAGGAACTTACCATTGTGCAGCGCAGGTTTAACTCCCAGTGCCATATCTTCCTTGTGACCACGGAAGGCCCCCAGGACGTTTTCTACTTTGAACAAATTCGAAGTGGCCGAGGCGACATGCATGGCCGCGTAGAACTGAACCAGCGAGCTAGGGCCGCTATGAAAGCCAACAGGGGTGCGTGTCAGGCTGGCGTATTTGGCGATGTCGCGGCAGGCCGTGATGCCACCGGCGTAGGCCATATCCGGATGAATCACGTCGACCACCTGGTTGTCCAGAAACGGCTTGAACGCGCCCACCAATTCAAGCCGCTCCCCGGTAAGCACGGGCACCCTGGTCGAGCGCTTCAGCTCCAGCCAGGCCTCCGAGTACAACGTAGGGAGCGGATCTTCGATCCACAAAAGATCGGCAGGCTCGACTGCCTTACAAAGCCCAATCGCACTACGCGGGTCGAACTGCGCCAGGCAATGCATCGCGATGTCGATGTCGCCGCCTACCGCCTCACGCACGTTCATGTAGCCTATCCCCGCTCTACGAAAATCGATGCCATCGAGAGTCGTGCTGTACGGAAATCCGCCTTTGCCCGAGGTGCGAAACGCATTGACGAGCGTTGCGCCGACAGCCGGGGCGGCAGGAGAGCCGGTCGCCCGCGCGGTCGAGCCGGCGCGAACGAGCGCGTTAAATTTGAAGCAGGTCAAACCGTCGGGTTCGCTCTTAACCCGGTCCGCCCACGCTTGGCATTCGCCTTTGTCAAGCATGTTCGCAATCATGCCGTGCCCATACACTGGGATCTCCTTCTGTATCGGGCCGCCGAGTAGCCTGTAGACGGGAAGTCCCAGGATCTTTCCGGCCAGATCCCACAGTGCGATATCTACGCCGCCAATCGTGGGGATGTGTGCCTTGAAAGGGTGCTGCACCCCCGTCATAGCATAAAAATGCTTTTCGATCGCCAGCGGATCCTCGCCGATCAGCACCGGTTTCATGGTCTCGATAATTGCGCGACAAGCTTGCGCCGAAAAACCGGCTTCGCCATACCCGTTCAAGCCGGCATCCGTTTCAATTTTCACCAGGCAGCCGTCGCCAGTGTTGTCGAGGCCCAGGGTCTTGATCTCTGTGATCTTGACCATCTTTGTAAAAGGAGCGGCCAGCGCTTTGAACTGCATTAGCCAAGGGGCGGTCGACAGGCTCAAGCCCATTTTGACAAGATGGCGACGGGTAATTTTCATGGGCCTGACAGTAGCACAACCCCGCCAGCGCGCACCACAGGAACTTTAGCTCGAAATCCAACCCTCGGCGAACAGGGATGAGCCACCATGACGCTCACATATACGCGGGTTCGCGAATGTCTTCAACAAGGTCAGGAATGTTACGAGAAAATTCTGCGGTTGGGCGGTTGGGGGGACCCGAGTTTCCAGTCCCCCCTATGTCGATCAAACGCCCTGGTAAACCAGCCCGGTGAAAGCGGACGGAGTAATTAAGAACTGCCCCCACTTGGCATCAAAGGCGGCGGTTGGCTTGGCCGCGATTACTTCGAAGACGGTCATCCCTTGTCTCTTCAGACCGGCAACCTTTTCCCGAATGGCCACGAGCATGTCTCTGAATTCGATCAACCCTGCCCTGTTGCCAACCGGGCCGTGCCCGGGAACGACGATCGTATCGGCGGTAACGGCGTCAACATTCTGTTGCGCGGCGCGGATCTGTCCGTCGATGCTGCCGCCTGTGGAGTAGTCAATAAACGGATAGACGCCATTCCACCAGGTATCGGCCACGAGAAGAATATCGGCTTCTACCAACCTCACCGAAATGTCGCTATCGGTGTGAGCGCTGCCGTACCCCTCGAGGACGATGTTTGTATGGTTGAGATACATCTCGTGCCGGGTATCGAATGTGCTGGTGGGCAGAGCACCGGCTGGCCGAGCGGGAAAGTCCCAATCCCAGCCCGCTACGCGCGTCATCACTGAAAGGTGCTTCCGGGTATTCTCCTGCGCGGTAATGGCGGCCCCGGCCGCATGCAACCATTGGTTGCCGTCTGTGTGGTCGGTGTGCCAGTGGGTATTGATCAAGTGCCGGATAGGATCCTGGCTGATGGAATCAAGCGCAGCCCCAATTCTGGGCTGAGATACGGAGAAACCGGCGTCGACGACGACCTTTCCGTCCTCACCGGTCAGAACCGTGATGTTGCCTCCTGAGCCCTCGAGTACGGCAATATTTCGCCGCAGCGGATGAACGCTGATGGCTGTGGTACCAGCCGCATGGATCATCGTGGGCACGAGATCAAGATCTTCGGTGAAGAATTTGCCGGGAGGGCGAGAAACGCTGGACGTAGCCGCGGTCATTCTGGATGCTCCTCACGAGCCAGACCTAAGGTGCTGCTGGTCATAGGTCTCGTTTAATTTTCCTCTTTCATTACTAGCCCTCTTAGGTATCCCGGGATAGCACAATCTTGCTGCTCACTGTCATTCCTTGCGGTGAAAACGTACGCCCATTGCAACTAGCGTTTAGGTGGACCTTCTGAGACTGTATAACCAGATAGCAACGAGGCCACCCATGCCTATCGCTTTGACATCCAGCGTTCTGGCGCGAAGAAAATCTTTGCTCCGCTTCGCGCCGCCTCCATCCTCCGACACCATCGCCACCGGCCCGGATCCAGTATCGGACATCCATGCCTTCCAGATGGATCCTTCCGCTTCCGGCAATTCTCACGTAATTCTTCAGGTCCGCACCCAGTCCGGCCTGGTGGGCTATGGGGAGTGCAATGGGCTTTCCGCCGCTGACCTCAAAGCAACCAGCCAGGCCGTCGTGGGGCATGCTCCGTCGGCCTACCAGGCTTTGGATGGGCTAGCGCTTCCGGCGATACGCGGAGGTCTGAACATTGCCTTGCTCGACATCGTGGGTAAAGCCACCAAGGCGCCGATATACCGCGTGCTTGGCGGCCCCACGCGCAACAAGGCGCGCGCCATCACACGGCTCTCCGGGTCGTCGGACGAAGCTTTGCAACGCGACCTTGAGAAGCAACTCACCGTGGGCTTCCGAGCCTTCCTCATCCCGGTCCCGCTGCCCACTGCCCGGAATCAGGGCAGCGAGTACGTTCGCGTTGCCGCGGCGCGCCTCAAAGCGATGCGTGCCTCCGCCCCCACTGCGGACTTCGCCTTCGAAGCCCATGCGCAACTTACCCCTGCTGACGCGGCCAGCCTTGCCGCGGAAGTGGAGAGCATGCATCCGCTTTGGTTCGACGAGCCGTGTGCAGTCTCAAATCTCGAAACCATTCGCAAAATCTCAGAGGAAACCGTCGTCCCTCTGGGTTTTGGGCGCACCATTACCGATCCTGGAACCTTTCAGGATCTGCTGCGTGAGGGCCTGGTCGATCTGCTGCGACCCGACCTTCTTACCCATGGCATCACCGGGGTTACCCGCCTCGCGGCCATGGCGGAGACTTACTACGTGGCTGTTGCCCCATGGCATCAAGGCGGAGCTATTGCTCATGCCGCGGCACTCCACGCTGCCGCCAGCATGCCCAACTTCTTCATCGCTCAATCACCCCCGGGTATTGGGGCGGCGCCACAGGATGGATTCTTCGCCTTGCCGAAGAGCCCAGGATTAGGCATCGAGGTAGATGAAAAAACCTTCGAAGGGAATCGAATCGCATGAATCGAAGAAGGTTTCTTGGAACGGCAGCGATGATGGCGGCAGCGGTGCCCGGCTCCCGAATAGGGGCGGCGGTGGGCGGCTCCCATCTGGTGGATTCATGTGGCTGCGATCCCTTTCTCGGTCAAGCGAGAGACGCCTCGTACGCCATCGATCCCAATGGTCCAACGCTAGCAAGCGACGCATTTCGCGACCTGAGCTCCGGCATCAAGATCACCAACCTTAAAGTCTTCGGAGTTTCTCTTACCCCCAACTCGGATCGGCCCTACGTCTTCGTCAAGCTGGAGACAAACCAACCGGGTTTGATCGGTTGGGGTGAGGCCACGCTCGAGGGTAAGGGCCAGTCAGCCATGTCCTGCGTCCTGGACTTTCGCGACTTCCTTATCGGCAACGATCCCATGCAGGTCGAGCATCTCTGGCAATCCATGTACGTGCACACGTTCTATCGTGCCGGCCCGTTGATTGGCTCGGCCATCTCCGGGATCGATCAGGCGTTGTGGGATATTCGCGGGAAAGCTTTGAACGTCCCGGTTTATCAGCTCCTGGGCGGTCCTTACGATAAACGCGGCATCCGCGGTTACTACCACGTCGAAAACATTAGTACGGCGGAGGATCTGGCCCACCTGCGCGAGACCGCTCTGCACGACGGAGTCTCTTGTCTCAAGATCGGGCTAGCTGATCACGACTACGAATGGATTGAGACCAATGCCAAACTCGATCGCGCGGTCAAACAGATGCAGCGCGTGCGCGAAGGCCTGGGTGACTCCATCGACATAGCCGTGGACTTTCATGCCAAGATGGGCCCCGCGGTCGCCTCCATCCTCATCAAAGAAGTGGAACCGTTGCATCTGCTCTTTGTCGAGGAGCCGTGTCCTCCTGAGAATCCTGCGGCCATGGCGCGAATTGCCCGCCACTCCACCACGCCGATCGCCACCGGTGAGCGTCTGGTCGCGGCCTATGGCTGCCGCGAGCTCATCGAAATGGGAGCGGTCGATATTCTGCAAACTGACATCAATCACGTCGGCGGTATCTCCGCACTCTGGAAAGTCGCGGCCATGGCGAACATCTCTAACATCTCCATGGCCCCTCATGCCTGCGAAGGGCCCATCGGCGGTCTGGCGACGTTGCACGTGGATTCTGCCATGCCTAACTTTCTGGTTCAGGAAATCTGCAGCTTCGTAAAACCTGGAGACAAGGAGAAAATCTGGGCGGAATGGTTTGGCTTCCCTGCCATGCGCATGGTGGATGGCCGCGTTCCTTTGCCGTCGAAACCGGGGCTGGGCTTCGAGCTGAGCGAAGCCTCCTTGAGTAAGTATCCCTTCGGCGGCACCAAACCGATGGAGTTTGTTTGGCACCAGGACGGTTCCGTCGCGGCGCTATAGAGTGATTCTGTCTATCAGCCCTTGTCGGGGACGCGCTCGATCTTCCCAACCAGAAAAATGTAGGAGCCGGCTCCCATCAGTGCCATGGCAGAAACGGCGATCAGCGGCCGCGTGAAATCGTTCCCTTTGATCAGAAAACCAATCGCCAGTGGGACGACGATGGCCGCCAGATTGCCGACGAAGTTGAAGACGCCGCCGGTCAGGCCGATCAGGCGCACCGGGGCAACCGCCGAAACCAGCGACCAGGTGATGGACCCGAAGCCGCAGCCGAAGAAGGCAACGGTGAGGCAGGCGCTAATGGAAAGAGGGTCGCTCACATAATTAGCCACCACGATGGTGCTCGAAAGCAGCATGCCTACGATAATCGGCAGCTTGCGCGCCATGGTCAGCGAGCTTCCTATCCGCAGCAGGCCGTCAGAAACAAAGCCGCCGAGCAGCACACCGGCGAAGGCGCCCAGGAACGGCATCGCCTCCAGCAATCCCGATTTAGCGAAGCTCACATGACGGTAGGTGACCATATATGTCGGAAACCATGTCAGGAAGAACCATTGCGTCGCGTTGATCCCAAACTGCCCGAGGTAAATGCCCCACAGCTTCCGTCCTTCCAGGACCAGCTTCAAGTCCTTCCAGGCGAAGGTTCTCCTTTGCCGACCGATGCGCTGGCTCAGGTCGGGAATGCCTCCGCGGGCCGCGATACGATCGATCTCAGCCTGGTTAACTCCGCTGAAATCTGCCGGATCGCGATACAACGCGTACCAGACCACGGCCCAACTGAGCCCCACCGCGCCGGTGACGGCAAAGACGGCTCTCCACCCATAGGAGAGGTCAATCCACGACAACAACGGAGTCAGAAATCCGAGGCCCACGTACTGGCCCGAGGTGTAGACCGCGATGGCGCCGGCGCGCTCGTCTTCCCCGAACCAGGTGGTGACCACGCGATTGTTGATCGGATAGGCGGGCGCTTCAAATGCGCCCACCGCCAGGCGGAGAAGCAACAGGCCCACAAAGCCAGTGACCAGACCCAGCGACAACGTAGCCAGCGACCACAGACCCAGGATGCAGCCATAGAGGTAGCGCGGATGCACGCGGTCGACCAGCCATCCGCAAGGGATCTGCAGCGCGACGTAGGTCCAGCCGAAGCCGGACAGAACCACGCCCAGCTTGACCGGCGTCAGGTTCAGCGCGCGTGAAAGCTGCGGTCCCACGATGGAAATGTTGCTGCGATCGAGATAATTGATCACCACGATGCCAAACAGCATCATGGCAATAAGGAATCGTCGCTGGCTGGGAGCCTCGGGCATCGGGTGCGGATGATTCAAAGTTCGTTAGAGTCGTTTCCATCAGGGTCCCTTCTGCCCTGCTTTCCCCTACTGCTTTGCCTACTTTTACACTAGAATCCCTGCCAAGGTGAATTCATGCGCTCATTGTTGTTAATAGCGGTGTTTATCGGATACTCCGGCAATCTCTTTGCCCAGGCCGCTCCGGTAAAAATGGGGTTATGGGAAAAGAAAATGACGATGGATATGGGGACCGGTACACCCAGGCAGTTAGTGTCCAAAAGCTGTATCACGCCTGAGAGTTGGCAGGAAATGGTAGGGAATATGTCGAAGCCGCACGAAGGCTGCACGGTCGACAACGTGAAGAATGCTCACGGCTATAGCTTTACCGCGACCTGCAAAACTGCCAGCGGAGGGACGATGGTGACGCGCGGGAGCGCGACGATCCAGGACTCTCAGCACATCGTCTCTGAATCCCATTCGACGATGACGACGAATGGTCAGACGCGGGAGATGGGGTCGAAATCCACGAGCACTTTCCTGGGCGCCGATTGCGGCAAGATAAAACCCGGTGAGCCGGAAACGGAAGACCACTAATAAGGAGTTAGGAGGCCTTACGTGAAGGAACGCGCAAGAACAGGCATACGGAGTAATTCTGCCCCGGTTATGATCCTGACAAGTGAGTAAATGGCCCCAGGCACACCCCAGGACCTTGCTTCAAAAGGAGGTCCTCCGATCAGTTGTTCGATGGCTTGTCATCGGATTGGCGTCTCTCTGGTTGCTCGCCGTTCTGCTTCTTCTGTCTGCCCGGTGGATCGACCCACCGACGACTACCGTGCAGATCCAGCGTCGTTTGCAGGCCTGGGCTGACAACACGCCGTATCGCAAACGCTACAAATTTATTCCTCTCAGCCAAATCTCGCCCAATCTTCAGCACGCTGTCATCGCCGCGGAAGATGCTCGCTTCTACCAGCACCATGGCTTCGATTGGCACGAGATCCAAATTGCTGCCGGCGACGATTTGGAGGGCGGCCGCTTCCGCGGAGCCTCTACCATTACACAGCAACTGGTAAAAAACCTGTTCTTCGGAACCGGCCGCTCGATCCTCCGCAAAGGCGCGGAGTTCACACTGGTGCCGCTGGCCGAACTCTTTCTTGGCAAGCAACGCATTCTGGAGATCTACCTCAATGTGGTCGAATGGGGGCCCGGGATTTATGGTGCGGATGCCGCCTGTCATGCCTATGATGGAACCGCGGCCCGGAATACCGACCGGGAACAGGCGGCACGGCTCGCCGCGATTCTACCGGCTCCTCTGAAGCGACGGCCTGCGCGCATGAATCAATACAGCGCGCTCATCCTGGAGCGAATGCGACAAATGGGCTGGTAACAGAGCGCTGAACGGGACTGGCCTGGTAAGAGGGGACGCCTGACGCCGCGAGGACAGTATCCTGTGGGCGGCATGCCTAACTGGGCAGAGCTGTCCAAATTGGCGAATGTACCTGGCTTGGTGTGCAGGTAATCCCTTAATTGTGTGGACGCGTGGGTATCAGAGAGAATCGGGTTGGGTTTTGGAGCGCCTGTCAGCATTGCGTGCGGGCCAAGTGAAACTGCAGGTCCCTCCCTTACGCTCCCCCGGATTTCCTGTCCAGCTTCGTGGCGTTGGCGAATTTCGTGCGGCTTTCCTAAGGGAAAGCCGCATACGTCGCCTTGGACGGCGCCGCGATATAGGAAATCCGGGTCCGCTCCCGTCGGGATGACAAAGTTGAGGGTGGTGGCCCACCTTGGCATGAGTGGAGGCGGATGGACAGAGTTGAAAAGCTAATTTGGACAAGTCTGCTAACTGGGTGGAGATCCTCGGTCTCCCCTGACCTAGGACCTACCCGTAGATGACTTTCAGGGAGTATTTGCTAGGTGGGCCGAAGGCCGACGAATTTTGAAGTACCACGCAGTCGGGATAAGGGGCCATGGAGGGCCTGATAGGCGTCTCTAGTCTACGGAGTTGTCTCCTCAGCTTGAGTGACAAAAACACCTTTGTGCACCCCTCGTGCTCATCTCATAACATTCAAGCAATCGTAATGCCGTGGTCCTCCACCTGGCCGAAGACCGAGAGCAGGTTCGTCAGCTTTAGCAGATTGCGAAGCTGCTTACCAAGGTGAAGCAACTTGAATTCGCATCCCAGTTTCCGGGCGGAGGAATACAGTCGCACCAGGGTGCCAAGTCCAGAGCTATCCACGTAGGTAAGTTCTGCTAAGTCAACCACCACTACTTTTGTCTGAGGTAATAGATCTTTTACCCCCTGGTAGAACTCCTCGGTGGTGCCTGCTACTAATCGGCCGTGACATTTCACAATGGCCGTGTTCCCGTCCCGTTCGATTTCAAAGGTCAGAACTTTTTCCAGCTCTTCGGGCATCTGGGTTGCTCCTGGGGTAGATAACGAACGTTGGGCCCTAAGTATTGACCTGGGAATTCTCGCATAGGGAACCTAAGGACAGGAACCAATTTGTGCGATGGCCTGCCGGCAGGAGTCTAGCGCCGGCCTGCGAATGCCTGCCGAGGCCGGTTAGAGGAGAGTTTGAGACCCAGTCGCCGGTCGCACATCCTATGTGATAGAAGATGATGTCATCCCGTTGATGAACGACTGAGGTGCGAAACTTCCAGTCCGTCCCCGCTAACCAATCATCCGATGAACTCCGCTGTTGGAGGCACGACCCGCATGTTGGCGTTTCTTGATCGTGAAGTCTCTGTTGCCCAACCCGGTTTCAGCCGGTGGCTTGTGCCGCCCGCTGCACTTTCCATTCATCTGGCCATCGGCCAAGTCTACTCATTCAGCATCTTCAAGAACCCGCTGCTGGCGCTCAAGGGCGCGGACGGTGCGGTGTGGAACCTGAAAGAGGTGGGCTATATCTTTTCCATCGCCATCGCGGTGCTGGGGCTCTCCGCGGCTTTATTTGGCCGGTGGCTTGAGACGGCGGGACCTCGCAAGGCGATGTTTGTCGCGGCTACTTGCTTCGGGTCCGGGTTTCTGGTGGCCGCCGCCGGCGCGGCGACACATTCTCTGGCGCTTATCTATCTCGGCTATGGAGTTATCGGCGGCATCGGGTTGGGGCTCGGCTATATCTCACCCGTCTCGACGCTAATCAAGTGGTTTCCCGACCGGCCGGGACTGGCGACGGGCCTCGCGATCATGGGCTTCGGCGGAGGTGCGATGATCGGTTCGCCGCTGGGGACCAAGCTGATGTTGTTTTACAAAGCGTCCGCGCATCCTATCGCGGCCACCTGGGTGACGATGGGCAGTCTCTACTTTGTCTTCATGATGTTTGGTGTTTTTACCATTCGCGTGCCCCGGGAAGGTTGGAAGCCGGAGGGATGGGTTCCCAAAGCAACGCAGTCGGCCCTGATATCGACCCACAAGGTGGACGTCAACGCTGCCTCTCGCACGCCGCAGTTTTGGCTGTTGTGGGTCATCCTGTGCATGAACGTGACCGCGGGCATCGGCATCCTGGAGCAGGCGTCGCCGATGATCCAGGATCTGTTTCGAGGACGTGTCTCGGCCATCGCGGCGGCTGGTTTCGTGGGCCTGCTGAGCCTCTTCAACATGGGAGGACGTTTTATCTGGGCGTCGATGTCGGACTTCATCGGACGCAAGACCACCTACTTTGTGTTTTTTGTGGTGGGCGTGCTGCTTTACCTGGCGCTTCCTTTTACCGGTAATACGCACCTGAATTCCGTCCCGCTCTTTGTGCTGATTGCGGGCGTACTGATCAGCATGTACGGCGGAGGATTTGCGACCATTCCGGCATATCTCAAGGATCTCTTCGGCGGCTATCACGTGAGCGCGATCCATGGACGGCTGCTGACGGCGTGGTCCACCGCCGGCATCGTCGGGCCGCTCATCGTCAATGGCGTCCTCGACCATTACGTCGCCAACCACTTGCCGAAACAGCAGGGTTACCCGGTGATCCTGCACATCATGGCTGCCCTGATGGTGGTGGGTTTTATCGCTAATCTCCTGGTGCGTCCAGTGGCGCAGAAGTATTGGCTGGAGAGCACGAGCAGCCAGGTTAAAGCAGCACGTTGAGCAGGGTCGCAACCGGAGGAGCATTCATTCATGGTTACAAATGGGAACAAAACATCGCCGAGCCTGATCATAGCTGCGTGGTTCGTGGTTTCGATACCCGCTGCCTGGGGCGTTTACAATACCCTGCTGAATGCGCTCAAGCTCTTCCAGTAGGACCAGCCGCCGTTTCACCGGGTCGCGTATTTGAGGTGGCCTTCGCGCCAGGGGACCGCGCTGCGTGCGTTGAGATCGAAGACGATGTGGCCCGCGCGGATGGTCATTTCAGGCAAAATGCGTTCGCTGCCGTCCACCTTCCCGCCGGCCAGATCGGCGTAGCCAAAGTTACCGTGCTCCACGCGGAGGACGGCGATATCGGCGACTGAGCCAACAGCGATCTGACCCAGTTCTGGGTGGCCGATTTCAGTGGCCGGGTTGGTGGTGGATTCCCGAATAACCTCGGACAGAGGGATGCCCAGCGCGAGCATCTTGCTCATCACATTCGGCAGGTTAAGCATGACGCCGGTGGCGGAGTCGACGTGGAAATCCGTGGAGATAGAGTCAGGAAAGAAGCCGTTCTTTACCATGGGCTCCGCTAGCGCGAAGGTGAAGGAACCGCCACCGTGGCCAACGTCGAACTTGATTCCGCGCTTGCGCGCTTCCAGCATGAAGGGGGCAGGTTTACCTTGCGGAGTGAGTAGCGGCGCGGGCATGCGAAATACGTGGGTGCTGATGTCTCCGGGACGCAGGATGCTCGAAATCATCTGCTCGTAGGACTTGTTGTCGAACCAACCGAAATCGACCATCACGGGCAGATGGTTGCGCTGGCCTGCCTCCACGGCCTTCTGGACAGAGATGAAGTTGGGCTGCTGCCAGTGTGCGGTTTTGATGCCGACGATGATGTCGCGGTTCTCTTCGATGGTCTTCGAAAGCGCATCGAGGTTCATGTCGTGTTCGTTCTGCTCGGCAGCATCGTCGATATTGACCATGCCCGCACCGACAATATTGAGGAAGGCGAAGATGCGGGTTCTGGAATTATCAATGATGCGGCGCCGGAACTCGGGAAAGTCACGCCAACCCGAGGAGCCGGCGTCGGCGACGGTGGTAACTCCATTTGGTATGGCCATCACATCGGCGGGCACAGAGAGGTCGCCGTTGCCCCACGCGTTGTGGCGAAGTCCGGTGAAGATGTGCACGTGGATGTCGACGAGTCCGGGCGTGAGATAGAGACCGGAGATATCTATGGATTGTTTGGCGGCGCTTGCGGGGATCGTCGGTTCGATGGCGGCGATCTTGCCATTCAGAACGGCTACGTCCCGTTTAGCGTCAACATCGTTTTTCGGATCGAGCACTTGGCCGTTGCGAAGAACGAGGTCGTACTGCTGAGCGTGCCCGGAGATAGTACAAGCGAGAAGAGCGGCGGCAAGGATGCGAACCATTGGTTGGGAGTATACCCGAGCGTTGTGGCGGCTTCTTCAGCGGCGGACGGGCTTTAGTGTCCGCGCGAGAACCCCACCGTTGAACTCAGTCCCGCAGGGACCGCCCGTCCTTCGTCAGGAAAGCGGAAGTTGAATTAGCCCCTATCCAGAAACTATTGCTGGGCGGCATCTTGCGCGTCCGCGGCCTGGTCTCCGGAAGGGTCTTGCTGCAGGCGATCGTTGAAGGATTTCAGCAGCCTGGCTGAGATACTGAATTCCTCCTCCGCCTTAGCCTTTTGGCCGAGCTTTGCCAGCACCTGCCCGCGCAAGTAATGGACGCTCGCACTTTCGGGCGCCAATGCCACGGCATGGTCCAACATCTCGAGCGCGTCGCTGTAACGGCCGGCCTGGCGATCGAGCTTTCCCAGGCCGACGTACGAATTAACCAGCGTCTGGTCTAGGTCAATTGCCCTATGAAAAGCGCCCCCAGCCTTGTTCGCCTGGTTCAGCTGCATATATAAAAGGCCCAGGTCTTCGTAGTTATAAGGAAAGCCGGGCTCGATCGCGACATCCTTCATCAGTTCCGCTTCGGCCTGGGGATAGGCGTGTTGTTCAAGGTAGGCGCGGCCTAGAAAGTAATGCACCAGCGGCAAATTCGGACGCGCCGCTGCGGCGATGTTGAACTCATCAATAGCCTTTTCCGTATTGCCCTTCGCTAACCAAGCTTTACCGATATACAAATGGAACTCGGGCGAGTTTTGTCCGATGGCAAGCATCCGGTCGGCAGCCTGTTTTTCAAGTGCGACGTTGGATGATTTACCCGCTGCAATGGTGAGTACATAAAGATAGTTCGGGTTATTCGACTCCCTGTCCCAAAGCGGCGCGAGGGTGTCGCCGGCTCGCTGGTATTGATTGGTGAAGAAGTAGCAGAGCCCGAGAAGATAGCGCGCCTGGAGCGATTGTGGCGCAAGCTGCAGGCTTGCGGCAAAGGGTTCAATGGCTGCGGCGAAATCGTTCTTCCTGTAGTGGGCAAGTCCTATATTTAACGGAATACCAGCTTCATGGGGAGAGAGGGACTGCGCCGTGCGCAATTCGACCAGGGCATCGTCCCATCGCTTTTCACGCATGTAGGCAACGCCCAGGTTGACGTGGGCCGCCCCTGAATGCGGATCGAGGGCAATGACGCTGCGAAAATCCTCTTCCGCGATTGCTAATTGGCCGTTCTGCATGGCCTGCACGCCCTGGCGGAAGATCGTGGCGGGCTGCAGCGCAGGGTCCTGGGGCGCCAGGAATAGAATCAGAGGCAGGCTCAGGAATCTTTTTCTTGACAGTGAAATAAAACGATTTACTATTAGCCTTCTCACTGCTGTTATCCGTCTATCCCATTACAGACCCTAAAAGTAAGAGCAAGCCGAAAGACTACTGGAGGCATTATCACCATGTTCTTCCCAAAACACCAAGGCTTTCCGCTGGCGTTTGCGTTGGCGTGCCTGCTCTTATTCATGCCGTACGCGCTTCAGGCTCAGCAATCCGGCTCCATCAACGGAGCGGTCACCGATGAGAGTGGGGGCGCGATCCCCAACGCGCAAGTGATACTCACCAATGCTGCGCAGGGCACCACGTACAACGCAACTTCGAATAATTCGGGCGAGTATACTTTCCCCGCCCTGGAAGCAGGCACCTACAATCTGCAGATAACGGCGCCCGGCTACAAGCAGTATGAGGCCTCGGGTATTGTCCTGCGCGTATCCCGCAACGAGAGAATCGATGCCAAACTAGCCATCGGTGCGGTCACCACCCAGGTGCAGGTAGTGGGCAACGACTTGGGCGCGGTGCAGACAGAGTCGCCCGAAGTCTCATTCACCATTACCGGAAAACAGATCACGCAGCTGGTGTTGAATGGCCGCAACTTTACCCAGCTGGTGACCCTCACCCCCGGCGTGATCAATCAGACCGGGCAAGACGAGGGCGAGACCGGCGTGAACGGCAGCGTGGCCTATAGCATGAATGGCGGCCGCACCGAGTACAACAACTGGGAAGTCGACGGCTCGAGCCTGATGGACAACGGCAGCAACTCCACGCTCAACGTTTATCCCAACGTCGATGCCATTGCGGAGACGGAGGTCCTCACCTCCAATTACGGCGCGCAGTACGGCCGCAACGCTTCCGGCACGGTGTTGTCGCAAACCAAATCAGGCACCGATCATTTTCACGGAGATGTCTTTGAGTTTCTCCGCAATGAAGACTTCAACGCCCGCAACTATTTTGAAGCAACGAGACCGACCTATAAGAAACAAGACTACGGATTCACGGTAGGTGGCCCGGTCTTCATTCCCAAGCTCTATAAGCCTGCCTCCATGAAGACGTTCTTCTTTTACTCGCAGGAGTGGCGCCACGAAAACGTTCCCGCCACAGTTTTCAACCAGGTAGTACCCTCCACCGCGGAACGCACCGGCGACTTCTCAGACCAGTGTCCGGCGCCAGGCAGCGCCATTGATGCAAACTTTCCTAACTGCCCGGTCGACCCCACGACCGGAGGATATTTCCTTAATAACCAGGTCCCCGTAGATCCCAATGGGCAGGCGATGCTGGTGCTTATTCCCGCGGCGAATTCCGGTTCTGGCGCCTCGTCGCTGTATCAGTCTTCTCCTTCCCAGTTAACTACCAATCGCGAAGAGCTCTTCCGCATCGACCACGTCTTCAATGACAAGTTCCGCGGATACTATCGCTTCATCTACGATTCGTGGAAGCAGACGACTTCGGAGCCAACCTTCCAATCGAATTCCTTTCCCACGGTGACCAATTCTTTCACCGGTCCGGGCGTCGATATGGTAGCCAACCTGACCTATGCGGCCTCTCCCAGCCTGGTCAACGAATTCGTCGCGGATTACACGACTGACCACATCACTTTAATCAATACCACTCCCAATATTGCCCGCACCAACTTTACCGGAAACGGGTTTTTCGACAACGGCTACGGAGGGGTGCTGCCGAATCTGACTGTCACCGGTGGTACCGCCTATGGAGGCGGATTCTCGGTGAACACGGGATACTTCCCCTGGCAGAACTCGAACCCCACTTATAGCTACCGCGATACGCTTACCAAAACACTGCGCAACCATACAATGATCTTCGGAGCGAGTTCGATCTTTGCCCAGAAGAACGAACCGAGTGTCGGGTTCAACCAGGGTTCGGTCACCTTCAACACCTCTTCCGCGGTTACCACAGGAAATGCATTCGCGGACTTATTGACGGCGAGAATTGGGCAGTTTACCCAGACCTCCGCACAGCCCAAGTACTACAACCGTTACAAAATCGTGGAACCCTTCTTCCAGGACAACTGGAGAGCCACTTCGAAGCTGACCGTGAACCTTGGGATTCGCTTCAGTCTTTTCGGCACCTACAAGGACATCAGCGATCAATCGGGCAACTTCGAGCCTGGCGTTTGGAGTGCGGCCAATGCACCCGCGATCGACGTCGACGGTTCAATCACCGGGCAGGCGGGAGCGATCATTCCCGGCAGCGGCAATGAATTTAACGGCCTGGTTCGTTGCGGCATCAACGGTGTTTCTCCAGGATGCATGTCGGGCCACCTCTTCAATCCCGCGCCCCGGGTGGGTTTCGCCTACGATGTCTTTGGCAACGGCAAGCTGGCTGTGCGCGGCGGCTACGGCATCTTCTTTGAACACACCAACGGCAACGAGAGCAACTCCGAGTTCCTGGAGGGCACCGCACCGGTGGTGCAGACTCCGAACAAATACAACTACATCGGATACCAAAACTCGGGCGGCGCAGGGCTGAGCTTCCCGCTCAGCGTAATTGCCATCCCCACTCACGCAGTCTGGCCCTACGTGCAGCAATACAACCTGTCCGTTCAGGGGGAGCTGCCTGAGCACGTCGTGATGCAGGTGAGCTATGTCGGCAGCCTGGGCGTTCATCTACCGGTTCGCCACGAGCTGAACCAGCTTACGCCGCTTGGTTCCACAGAGAATCCGTACCTGCCGGGGCAGGCGATTTCAGACGCTGACTGCGCCTCGGTAGCGCTGGGCCCCAACAACATACCCCAGGCTACAGTGAACGGTCAGCCAATCAACAGCGATGCAGCTACCCGACTATACGTGGCATGTGGCAACTCTGCGGATCCCTTCCGGCCCTACATCGGTACTTCTGGGATCAACAACGTCACCAACAGTGCTCAATCGGTGTATAACGCGGTGCAGATCGGCGTTACTCGCTATTTCGGCAGATTGAGCGGCAGCCTTGCTTATACGTACGGCCACTCGCTCGACGACGCCTCTGACGGCTCTGGCAATATAGAGATGGTCAATGGCCTGAACCAGCACATGAGCTACGCGAGTTCGAACTTTGACGAACGGCAGGTTCTGGAGTTTAGCGCGGTCTATGACCTTCCTTTGTTCACCCAGCCCGGATTGTTGCATTCCTTGCTGGGCGGCTGGCAAATCTCAGATCTGACAGGCTTTCAGACGGGCACCCCCTTCAGCATCAACAACAACAGTGCGTTCGCGGATAATGCGGGGACAGGCAACACGATCAGCAACAATGGCAGCGGCACTCTTCAGAACCCTGGTTCTATTCAGTCGTATCCTGACCTCGTAGGTCCTCTCCATGGTCCAGTCGCGGTGAAGCATCCAGCCAATGTTCAGGGACCCAGGCTGTGGAACAGCGATGCCTTTGCTGCCCCCCAAGGGCTCACCTATGGCACCGCGGGGCGAAACATTCTCAATTTGCCGGCACGGACGAACTTCGATATGGGCTTGTTTAAATCCTTCGCGGTGCACGAGGACATGCACTTCGAGTTTCGGGCCGAGGCATTTAACGTCTTCAACCACACGCAGTGGAGCCAGGTGAATAACAACTCCTGCTACGGGGACTGTTCTGCATCCAACTTCCTTACCGTAACCGGCGCGCACAATCCGCGCATTTTGCAGCTCGCCGGCAAGTTTGTCTTCTAGGGAAGGGGACCAGTTCCACATGGACGGCTGAGAGTCAGGGCTGCCCAAATTAGCGAACGAATCGGGCTTGGTGTGCGGATGACTTACTTACGCAGTTGTGTTCGGGAAAGGCGCACAGCAGGTCCCTCGGCTACCTCCGTATTTCCTGTCAGGCTTGGTGGTGTCGATCGACCCCATGCGGCTTTCTTTAATGAAAGCCGCATACGTGGCCGTTGATTAGAGCAGCGTAGGAGGAAATCCGGAGTCCGCTCGGGATGACAAGGGTGGGGTAGTGCTTCCATGAGGAATTGGCTAGTGGCTGAAAGAGTCAGAGGCGCAGCTGATTTGGTTTTCAGCAAGTGCCAAGACTGGCTGAGAGCAGCCTCGGACGTAGTCCTGGGTGAACTTGGATCGCACGAAAATATCTAGTTGTGAGTCCGCCCGCACGTAGCGCGAGACGCGGAGAGATACATGCACAATCCCACACGACGCGATTTCCTTTCCACAGCAGGACTATGCACGGCAGCAATGATGGTCCCGCGTTGGGGACGTGCCGAGCCCAGTCCCAGCGATAAGTTAACAGTCGCCTTTATCGGCGTAGGCTCGCAGGGACTGCGGGTCATGATGGACCTGCTCCGCATGCCTGAGGTGCAGGTGGTGGCCGTGTGCGACGTGAACCGGCAGACCAGCGACTATCTCGACTGGGGGCCGAACGAGTTGCGCAACAAGGTCCGCCTTCTGTTGCAGCAACCCGAATGGGGTGCGTCCCTGTCAGGCCCTACGGCAGGCCGCGACGTTGCGCAATCCATCGTGAACGCCTTCTACGCTGGTAGCAAAGCTAAGTCGACTTATAACGGCTGCGCCGCATATGAAGATTTTCGCGAGCTGCTGAGCAAGGAAAAAGACCTTGACGCAGTGGTCGTGAGCACTCCGGATCACTGGCACGCGCTGATCGCGATCGCCGCCATGCGGGCAGGGAAGCATGTCTACAGCCAAAAGCCGATGGCCCACTCAGTGTGGGAGGCGCGTCAGATGGCCAACGTTGCCAAAGAGACCGGCCGCGCCACAGCGGTATCGATCTTCAACGCGCAAACGCCAGAGTCTCGCCGCGTCATCGACATAATACAGAGCGGAACGATCGGGGCTGTAGACCGGGTAGACATCTGGACCACGCGCGCGTCGGCTTTCTGGAAACAAGGCTTGCGCACCCCTGTCACCGCGGATCCGATTCCGGCTGGATTGAATTGGAATATGTGGCTTGGTCCTGCGCCTTTCCGGCCTTACAACCATGCGTATCTCCCCTTTGTCTGGCGGGCCTGGTACGACTACGGTTGTGGCGCCATTGGTGACATGGGGGAATACGGGTTTGACACCATCGTACGTGCCCTCGGGCTGGGGCCCGCGGAACAGGTGTATGCCAGCTCTACCGAGCTATTTCCTGATTGCTATCCGGTGGCATCCACCCTGCACTATCGCTTTCCCGCAAGGCCCGGCAAGCCTGCTGTAGAGCTCAACTGGTACGACGGTGGCATCAGGCCCGAGCGGCCTGCGGGTATGTCGCCTGATGTGGACATGAGCGTGGGGGGAGAAGGTGTTATGTACAGTGGCGAGCGAGGCCGGCTGCTGACAGCTTATATGGGGCAGGCGCCGCCGCGCCTTTTGGGACCGAAAGGAGATCTCGCCCGGTCATGGCAGCCGCTGACCCCAAAGGACCAACCCTTCCAGCCATCGCGGCCTGCACTGGGTCCAAGCGCAACCGCAGCCGACGCCGCTCACTATCTGGAGTGGATTAAGGCGTGTCACGGAGGCCCGCCGGCGACGACCAACTATGAATTCGAGAGGCCTATCGTGGAGAGCCTGATGCTGGGCAACATCGCCATCCGCACCCAGGAACTGCTGCAGTGGGATGCAACGGGCTTTCGCCTGACCCGTGGCTCAGAGCGGGCCTCAGCGTTGCTGAAGCCTCTCTTTCGCCACCCGTGGTCCGCGACCTGACCTTTCGCCTTCGCTGACCTTAGGGCTTGTCTGGCCCGGGATCCGCTTTGATGGTCATGATCTCGACGTAGGGCTGGACTCCAGTTTCCACGCCATGACGGTAGACCACCTTACCGGCGATCTTCACCCGCTTGTTCTCGAGATCTTCAAGCTGCTTGGGCTTGCGGGTATCACTCACTTCGATCGAGCTGATGGGTTTCCCGTCGATGACGGTTTCGGAATCGACCTGCACCATCCAGCCAGTGGACTCGGCCCCGATCGCCATTGCACGATGGACCGTTCCCACCAGGGTGACCTTTTGCGGATCGCTCTCGTCCGCATGTAAGCAGACGCAGCCCAGCGCCAGGATCAAGCCGATACTTGCTTGTACGATGCGCATAGAGGACCTTCTCCTTCCCCTGAGAAGATTCTACCTATTTACGCACTGCGCACAAACCTCGCCTGCCCCACGGGCGGCTGTATCGACCACATTGCGCCGCAGCACCGGCAGCCCAGGGCCGGCCCGCGCGTCTATTTCCGATCACGCCAGATCGGGTTGGTGAACGCGCCGTCGCCTGCCACGTCCCACACCGCAAACCGCGCCCACGTCCATCGCGGCGTGTCGACCAGCCAGGTGTACTCGTGAACGTCGAAGGCCGGCGTCGATTGCAGGTCGATCACCTGCCGGTGGGTATGCACACCGTCGCCCCAAACCACTTCAGCGATTTTCAGAGGAAATGTCGAAGAGATTCTTGCTTTGACGCGGATGCTCGCATCACCCTCCGCCGACAGTGAGGTAGATGGGAGAAGGATTTCGCCGGTGGTGATAAAACCGTCCCCCTTCTCGATCGAGTGCAGGATGCGGTCATAGTGATCGAACGATGGCAGTTCAGGTAATCGAAGATAGTTGATGTTCAGATGCCCGTAGAGTTCGTCCGACGAACTGATCTGAAAAACATCCACTTCTCCGATCATGTGCTTGTGCAAGCCCAGGTTGTTCAAGTCATCGAGCGTCTTGAACGCTCTCTCCCCCAACCTCGGCGACGACAGATCGGACGGCATGGCCTTCCAACCGGTGCCCAGGTAACTGCTGTCTCGAAAGTAAGCAGTATTCAAAATCTTATCGGGGTACCCCGTCGACCCCTTGGTGCGCGGATGAGTTTGATAAGCGAACCCGTCTTCGGCCTTAATCATCTTCCACATCTCTTCGGCATCATGGATGCGATAGATCTTGCCGTATTTGTCATCGTTGCTTTCGAAACTCTCACCAGGCTTACGATCCTGCTGCCAATACACCGGGTGAGGAAATACCAATCCCCAGTGTCCGCCCAGATAGATATCCGCTTCTTCTGAAGGGATCAGCAGAAAGTTCCGGTCAGACTGCGCCCGGCAGGCCTTGTAGTACTGGTCTAGTTCGTGCAGCCTGAGGTCCGTCAAATCGGCGGGATGTCCGTCGCCGTGGAAGTCCATGATCATGGCTGAGTCGATCCCGATAGACTTCATCACCGGCTTGAAAGGAGGCTCCCAGTCGAGTCCCTTTTCCATAGCCTGCACCGTGTAGGCGAGGTGCCAATGCGGTACAAAGGTGACAAAACCATCCAAATGCTCAAAATGATCGTTGTGCGTATAAGCAAGAACGTCCTTAAGCGCTACGCTCGAGTCCTTCGCGCCAGGCAGCAAAAACAAACCCATTTCCTGAACGGAATCCGGCGGCGCGTTCATCCATGGATCGATGGTGGTATCGTCGTCGGGGTACTGCTGCACCCCCAGTCCAACCCTCCCGCGCCATGAGCTGTACCAGAGGTATCCCTGATTGGTGGTGTAGTCGCGGGCAAAAAAATAGCGGTGAGGCGGTGGGAAAACGGCAATGCTCCCTGCCCCCATCTTGGCCGCCACCGCGCGATAGTGCGCTGCCAATGAGTGACGTTCAGACCCGTAAGGCGGCGTAATCTCCCGTAGCTTCCCAGCAACGTCGTAGTAGGAGATGTGCGACTCCATATTGAGACCGGTCCGGCGATCCCGCTCCGCTGTCATCTCCAATCCAGCGTCATAGTAGAAGGCGGTGTCCGGTTCATGAGTGCTGACCAGCGCAGCCTGCTGCATGAGCGGAGTGCCTGGATAGAACGTATAGCGGAGTGAGCCAGTGAAGATTCCAAGCCTCACTCCATCGAAGGTCACTTCCACTCGATTCCCCACAGTCTGGGCAGTGACTGTGGTCGGATGAAACTCAAGCAGGAATTGCCGCGTTCCCTCCGGGGCAGCCGGTGGGAAGTCAAAGAAGGCGTCCCATCCGCCACGGCGCTTTCCTGTGGAACATCGATAGTATGGTTTGGCCAGTTCAACGATATTGCGCCCATCCACTGAGATCGCGGTGATCAGAGGCTTTGTCGAGTCAAGCGAGAAGATCGTTTGCCAGTGTTGAGCCGCGCTGTCATCCCAGCTGATGGTGAGCGACTGTGCCGAGGACGTCACCGCGATGGGCCCCCCCTTGACCGCGGACACGTTAGGGGTGATCGCTGTACCGTAGGCAAGGGCCGCCGAGCAGCCAAGCAGGAACAAAGTGGCAAGCCGTTTCATCCGAACTCCGTTTCCAGCGATCCGTGGACACGCCGGGATCATCTTATAGAAGACGAGGGGAGACACGAAAAGTGCCCCTAGGAATGAGCATGCTTTTGAAGAGAGGCGCAAAGCAAAAGCCCCGCCAGTGTTACCTGGCAGGGCGAAGGTAATGCATAGTTAGAGTGATTCAGTGTTGCGTACTAATATCGGAAAGCGTGAACAAGAGAAAATTGGCAGACTGCAATTATTCATTTGCTGCAAACCACAAGTAACCAACTCTTCTGTTACAGCGATTCTCCTTATTTCCTCATCGAGCCCCTCCCCCGAAAGGATCGCTGCGGGTTAAGGAGAATCACTGCTTGAAAAGAGCATATCGTGTCTGTTGGAATCCACCATGCGCCTTGGGTAGCAACGGCGACGATTGTAGTTGTAGCCCAGTGCCTCAGTGGTGTACCCGTCACGTTACCGAAAAACCCTGCTTGGTTGGGGACCTTGGTTACACCCAGTGGTTGCGGCTCATCGAACGCCCTCGACGACACATCTTTCGGGAAACAGGACCGATACTACGAGCAACATTGGTACACTAAACAGAGCCATTCTCCGCAAATATCATTAGACCAAGGGGAAACGGTGCCAAAAGCCATCAGCTCGTTCGAACTCACTCTCAACAGCCGTCCGCAGAATCAAACGCTCACCACTTGGCTGTACGCAGAATTGCGACGTGCCATTCTTGAAGGCCGGCTTGGTCCTGGCGCCAGGCTGCCGGCCTCGAGGGACTTCGCCAGCCAGTATGGGCTGTCGCGGGGAACCGTGGTGACCGTGCTCGAACGTTTGCAATCCGAAGGCTACGTATCCTGCCGCGTTGGATTAGGTACGTGGGTGAATCATATTGCGGCGCCTGCGCCAACCCGGCGGATGACTTCGACTCCTCCGGTTTACATTCGTCGTGTCATTTCGGAATTCACACGGCCAAAGCCGTTCGTCGACTTGCCTTTTACCTCGGGTGTCCGGCCGTTTCGCGTGGGAAATCCAGCCACCGCCGAATTCCCGGCCGAGATCTGGGGACGTCTTGCGGCAGACCGCGCGCGCAACTTCAGGTCATGGTTGAAGACCGAGGCGGATGGGCGTGGATACCGGCCATTGCGCGATGCGATTGCCGGCTATTTACGCGCGTCTCGCGGCGTGCGATGCACTTCGGATCAGATCGTGATCGTTTCTGGAATACAACAGGCGCTCGACCTGTTGGCGCGCTTTCTCCTGAAACCGCGCGATCCGGTATGGATGGAAGATCCTGGATATTTCGGGGCCACCGTGGCGTTTGGCAATGTGGGGGCCAAGCTCATCGGTGTGCCGGTAGACGAGGAAGGCCTGTCCGTTTCCGCCGGAACAAAAATCTGTCCGCAGGCCAAGGGAGTCTATCTGACTCCATCTCACCAGTTTCCCCTGGGTGTCACCATGTCTCTGGAACGGCGGATGGCTATTCTCAATTGGGCTTCACGCTCTGGCGCTTTTGTGATTGAAGATGACTACGACAGCGAGTACCGCTTCGAGGGACAGCCTGTGCCTGCGCTGCAAAGTCTCGACAATCATGGAAACGTCATCGTGATCGGATCATTCAGCAAGACACTGTTCCCGTCCTTACGCGTGGGGTACGTGGTCTTGCCTCAAGCATTGGCGGACTATTTTCTAGCCTTCCGCTATCGAACAGATTTCCGCAATTCGACTTTCGATCAGGCGGTGCTCTGCGACTTCATCGTGGATGGGCATTTGGCACGTCATCTGCGGCGCATGCGTAATCTGTACGCCGGCCGCCTCGCGGCATTGATCGATGGAAGCAAGCAACATCTCAGTGGGTTGCTTGAACTTTCCGACGTGAGAGCCGGTCTCTACACCATTGGGTTCCTGAAGAATGGGATGACTTCACGCCGAGCGGAGAAACTGGCGGCAGATCAGGGAATTGAAGTTCTGGCTGTTGACCGATTCACCCTGAGGCGCCCTGACCCAAAAGCATTGCTTATCGGTTTTGCCGGCTACGATGAGGCGGCGATTCAGCAAGGACTACTTCGACTCGCGAAGGTGTTGAGCTGGCGAGAGCCTTCCGCTCTTAAAAAGAGTGCCGGGTAATATGCGATCTACTGCACTGCTGCAGCAATAACGCTGCTCCGCGCAACCTGCCGGGCAAGACTTGCCGGGCCCGCATGCTTGTGGTGCTTCTGCACGGTCACCTCGCGCACCTGCACATCGGAGTGATTCTCGCCCGCAGCAAGTTGCATAGAATCACCCGGCACAGGACTGAGCCCCGCGAGATACGTGAGCAGATCGTTGCTCTCGCGGAAAATATTAGCTCCCTCATGCCTGCCCTCAGTGGCTGCGACAAATATGCCAATGTGCTGCCCGGGGTTGAGCGCGATATAGGTGGTGTATCCCGCGCCGCCGCCGGTTTTCTCAATGATCGCGGCTGGATCGTCCGATTGGCTAAGGTGCACCCACCCAAGGCCGATGCCGTTAGGAACACCAGCATGCCCCAGGCCCTGTGTCCAGCGAAGTTCCGAGGCCTGGATATACGTCGCGGTTGCGGACGGGTCCTGGTGCATCGGGGCGCCGGGCAGATCGAGAAGATAGGCAAGCCAGCGCGTCATGTCGTTCGCGGTGGAATACATACCCCCCGACCCGCCAGCGGCCGTCGTATCGTTACAGGGGCCTTCATTCCTGGCCCCGATGAGTAGCCGAGCGCACTCGCCGGCAGTGGGATTCAGGGTCGTATCCCGTAGCCCAAGAGGTTTGGCGATTCGGTCCGCGAAGAGCTGCGCGTAGGGTTTGCCGGCTGCGGCGGACAAGGCGTCCGCGAGCAAATCGAAGCCGATGTTGGAATAGTGTGCGGCTGTTCCAGGAACAAAGCGCAGGCGATACCCAGGGAGCCATTGCCAGCGAAAGTTATAGTCGGGAAACGTGAAATGGCCGGCATCCCCCGCCGGATAGGCGATTTCGCGCGGCAGGCCAGAGGTGTGCGTGGCCAGATTGCGCAGGGTGATCGGGGGCCCGCTCAGGCCACGAACCGTGCGTACAGGAACGGTGACATTGCGCGGGGCGAACTTCTGCAGGGGGTCGGAGAGAGATACGCGTCCATCGGCGACCAGCTTCACCAGCAGGTCCGTCGTCATGATCTTTGACAGAGAGCAGAGACGGATCAAGGAGTCAGCATTGGGCTTCTGGTGGGAGCCGGGATAAGTCTGACCATAGCTTTGCATCCACTTCTCATTGCCGCGGACAACCACAACCACCATGCCAGTGGAACCGCTGCGGCGGAACAGGTCGGCAACGACCGGGTCGGCGGATTGGAGCTGAGGCAGTGGTGCGGTCTCCGCCTGTGCTCTATGCACGAAGAGGGGCATCAAGAGGATAAGGGCCGCAAGCAAGCGAACCCAGGCCATACGTCGACCCTCCTGAGCAAGTCGTAGCGCTATCGATGAAACCATGAATGCCAAAACCAAGGTCACCAAACCCATCCCTGCTATATGAAAACCCGATGTCGACCGTAAGTCCAGAAGATTCCACCAGAAAGCCGCGCCGATAGGTAACCACCCTATAATCTGGTTCCAAAGCCCATGCCGCTTTGCCTGGATACGGTCATAGAGATTCGAGGCGTCAATCCCTTTGTCGGGGTGAGTGGGTCGCAGGCGAACGCCCTCAAGGCGGGCTGGCGCAAACCCCTTCCGGTCCTGGTGCGCATCAACGGCGATTCCGCACCTGTGTGGCGGACCAATATGATGCCGGACGGGAAGGGAAACTTCTACCTCTACCTTCACGGCATCATGCGAAAGGCATCTGGCACGAAAGTTGGTGATCGCGTGCGTGTGGAGATAGAGTTCGACGCTGCCTATCGAAACGGCCCGCAACAATCCATGCCCAAATGGTTCAGGCAAGCACTGGATGCCAATCCGCAGGCAAAGAGGAATTGGACCGCGCTCATCCCAAGCCGTAAGAAGGAAATAGTTCGTTACTTATCAAGACTGGTCTCCGTGGACGCGCGCATCCGGAATCAAGACCAAGCCCTGCACGTTCTCTCAGGTCAGAGCGGCCGATTCATGGGGCGTGCCTGGAAAAACGGGTCATAGAGTGGAGTCATAGACGCCTGGTGCGAGAGAGGCGGAGCAAAACTACCGGGAGCGATCTAAAACAGGACAACCTGGCGAATTGCCTCCGCGCGCGCCAGGCGATCGAAGCCGGTGTTGATCTCGGCGAGGCCCAGGCGGTGCGTGAGCAAGCGGTCCACCGGCAAAAGACCAGCGCGATAGAGAGCAATGAACCGAGGCACATCTCGTGACGGAACCGACGAACCCATGAAGGATCCTTTGATGGTGCGTTCTTCGACCACCAGGTTAAAAGCGGGCACACTCAACATGCGATCGGTGGCGGGGAGTCCGATGCTGACCGTGGTTCCGCCGCGGCGCGTGGCCGCATACGCCTGGGCGAGCACTTGCTCGTTGCCAACGGATTCGATCGCATATTGCACGCCCCCGTGCGAGAGTTCGCGCACAGAATCGATAGCCTTCGCATCGCGCGCATCCACGCAATGGCTGGCGCCCAGTTCACGGGCCAGTTCGAACTTGTGCGTAGCCACATCGACAACAATCAGGGGATTGGCCCCGGCAGCGCGAGCTCCCAGCACAGCAGCCAATCCCACGCCTCCGAGCCCGAATATGGCGACGCTCTCGCCGGCGGAGACCTTCGCCGTATTGACCACAGCGCCCACTCCGGTCATGACAGCACACCCGAATAAAGCAGCCTCCTCGGGAGCAAGGTCGCGATCGATGCGAACCGCCGAGTGCGCGGATACCACGGTAAATTCGGCAAATCCGGAGACGCCGAGGTGGTGCTGCAGCGTCACGCCCTGGGCATCGAGCCAGCGCCTTCCGCCGCCCAGCAAGGTGCCTGCGGTATTGGCCGCAACTCCTGGTTCGCAAAGCGATGCGCGGCCGCTGGCACAAGGCGCGCAACGGCCGCAGTTCGGCACGAAGGAAAAGACCACGCGATCGCCGACAGCAAAGCCTTGTACCTCGGCGCCGACCTCGACGATCTCGCCTGTGGCTTCGTGGCCCAGCACGATGGGCACAGGCCGGGGACGAGATCCATTGATGACCGACAGATCCGAGTGGCACAAGCCCGCCGCCAGCACGCGTACACAAATCTCTCCAGTGCCCGGGAGGTGCGAGCTCCACCGTTTCTATGCCCAGAGGCTGCGAGACAGCATAGGGAGCCGATTGTCCTACCTGACGCAGAACCGCTGCTTTGACTTTCATGGCTTGACCTCGCTCAGGAGCCATTAGGCCCTGAAGGAAACGCATTGCCAGACGAAATCATTATCCGCCAAGGCACCGCATGATCATACTCGGACCCCACGCCCCAACCGCAGCCGGCCGGGATGGACCCTCTGCATTCACGGCCGGACCCACGCTCCCAAGCTACTTGCGCCGTCGCGCAGAGAGACTTAATCTAGTCAGGCCATCAACGCTGAATCGGAGCGTGGACCCGCTTGTATCGAGCTTTTACTGTCGCTACCCGTCTCTTTCTTGCGGTAGTGGTTCCTGTCGCCACGGCACAGACACGCGGTGTTTTCGTTACCCCGATTCCCCACGTCCCGTTGCTTGCCGTGGTGAATACGCAGAGTGTGCAAATTTTCCCGGACGGAACCACGTTGAACCGCAGGACGCTGAGTGCGATCGCAAGAGACGGGCACGGACGAATTTTCAATGAACGGCGCCCGCTCATCCCGGCCTCGGAAGGCGCAACGCCTCCGATCATTTCCATCCTTGTCTACGACCCGCAGACCAGGACAAGCATCTTTATCGATCCCCAGAGCCGTGTCGCGTGGCAAAGCACCCTCAACAGGCCGCCATCGTCCGTGCCTCCTGAAGTAGGATCGATCCCACTGGCCGGCAGCACACTCCCCAGCCAGTACATAAAGGAGGAAGATCTGGGGACGCGCAGGATGGAGGGCGTGGAGGTTCATGGAACCCGCGATACACAAACCATCCCGGCGGAAGCGAATGGCGGTAAGGAAGTTACGGTGGTCGACGAATACTGGTACTGCGAAGATCTGCGTCTCAACATGCTCACCATCCACAAAGATCCCCGCACCGGAGAGCAAACGACGACTGTGACTCAACTTAACCGTAGCGAACCGGATCCCGCCATCTTCGAGATTCCGCAGGGCTACAAAGTCATCCAGCGCGGGGGCCAGTAGGCTAAAGGATGGAGCAGGCCATTCCATCGAGAACTGCGCTTAGGGTGGCCCTGCGCCGCGCGGCGCACCAGCTTCACGACTCGCCCGTGGTATTTGACGATCCGATGGCGGTTGCGGTCCTCGGTGCGACCTACGCTGAGGAACTGCGGCGGACTCCGCTGCGAGAAGACCGCCCCTTCTCGATCGCGCTTCGAGCGTTTCTCGTTGCCCGCAGCCGTTATGCCGAAGACAACCTGAGGAAGGCGGTCGAGGGTGGCGTGGAACAATACGTCTTGCTGGGCGCCGGACTCGATACCTTCGCCTATCGCAACGCTTATGCGAAACTTCGTGTCTTTGAAGTGGACCACCCGGCTACTCAGCAGTGGAAGCGCGAGCTGCTGCAACGCAACCGAATCACTATTCCAGAGAGCGTCACCTACACCCCCGTCGACTTTGAACGCCAGTCCCTCTCGGCGCAGCTTGGCGACGCCGGATTCAACCACCGCGGACCCACCTTCTTCGCGTGGCTGGGTGTCGTGCCATACCTCACTCTGGAAGCCTTCCGCGGAACTCTCGACTTTATCTCTGCCCAGCCTTTCGGAAGCGGCTTGACGTTGGACTATGGACAGCCACGAGCGGTTCTTCCACTGCTCGAGCAACTCGCGCACGACTCGCTTGCATCCAGGGTAGAAAAAGCGGGCGAGCCCTTCCGGCTTTTCTTTACGCCGCCCGAGATTGCTGCCGAGTTCTCGCGTTTCCACAGCCTTGAGGACCTCGGCGCCGCGGAGATCAACGCGCGCTATTTCAGTGGGCGTACCGATCAACTCGCGGTCCGCGGAACCGCGGGACGTCTCTTCAGCGCGTGGCTATAGTTCGCTACTCGTATTTCAGGGACTCGACTGGATCCAGCTGCGCGGCGCGCGTGGCGGGAAGAGTGCCGAAGACGACGCCCACCACGGTCGCCGCGGCCAGCGCGAGAATCGCGGACAGTCCTGAGATCGGAATGCGGTAGGAAGTGAAGAGCCGGACAGAATAGGGAACTGCCAGGCCTAGAATCGTCCCGATGATGCCGCCGCTCAGCGAAATGAAGACGGCCTCAATCAGAAACTGTAGCTTGATTTCGCGGTACGTCGCCCCTAGCGCCTTACGAATCCCGATCTCCCGGATCCTGGACCGCACATTCGCCAGCATGATGTTCATGATGCCGATACCGCCTACCGCGAGCGTGACCGACGATACCAGCATCAGGACCAGGGTCAGGGCATTTGCGATCGAGGCTGCCGTACTCAGCAATTCGGTCAGCGTCTGTGCTGTATAGACCGAGGTGCGTTGGTGGCGGGACTGGATGACACTCACGATCTGTTTGCTGGCCAGCTCGACATCGCCCGAGTCCCGAATGGAAAAGAAAATCATTTTTATGTCATCGGTGCCGGTAAAGTAGCGCGCAACGGAGTAAGGGATCAGGATCGTCTGATCGGCAACCTCGGTTTCTCCCAGGGTATCCACTGCCTCTTTGAAAGTACCGATCACCGTGAAAGGGATGCCTTTGATCTCAAAGGAGCGATTTACGGCCGCCACGGTGCCAAATCGCTGCTTGGCAAAGGCCTCGGTTACCACGGCAACCTTGGCATGGCTGGCATCGTCCTCCTCATCGAAGAAACGCCCCCCGATCACGATCAGGTTGCGTACTTGCCGGTATTGGGGTGCGACGCCCAGAACGAGAATATCTTTCACCACGCCATTGCCGAAGCTGATGCGGTCATGCATTTGCAGCATGGGCGAGGAGTAGGCCACGGACGGCACTTGCTCAAGCACGGCCGTCTCATCTTCGCGTTTCAGGTAGTCGTTGCGGAAATCGTGTTGTGCGTTCGATCCCGGGCCGCCCCCCGAATACTCCACTTCCACCATGTTGGTCCCGATGGCCTGGATCAACCGGAGAATGTACTGCTTGCCGGTCAAGCCAATGGTAAAGACCAGGATGAGTGAGGCCGAGCCGATGACCATGCCCAGCGAGGTGAGCATGACGCGCACTTTGTTGGTGCGGAAGCTGTCGATGGCCAGGCTGACTATCTCGCTCAGCAGCATCGTTCGCTTGGCGCTGGCAAGCGTGCGTTCAAAGGACCTTCGGCTTGCGGTGCGGGCGGCTGTCATCTGGCTAGAACGATGCTAGACCCTTCTCTCGAAAGACGTGTGGCTGGAGGCGCGGCCCAACAGGTAGACGACAGGCTCGACCGCTGCTCCGGGCTCGTTTCTATGGTAAATGGCGTCCGGGTGAGCCTGCCGGCAGGCGCTCTAATTGCTCCAAATCGCCGGCCAATAAAGTCTTCCCTCCCTGCATATGGGCGGAGATCCTGGTCGCTTGACGGAGTTCTACGACTACCCAGCGGTCACCGTATACCGCTGTCCCTGATACCCGGAGAGAGTGGGGGCTTAGCCGACGACTGGTTACAGGACGGATGCGCGGCTAACGTCGTATCATTAGAAGCACTGCTGCTCTCGCGGAGGGATGTGTGAGCGGTTGAAACAGGCGGTCTTGAAAACCGCTTTACCCGAAAGGGTAACGGGGGTTCGAATCCCTCTCCCTCCGCCATCAACTTGGCATATAGCAGCGTCCATGGAATTCCATTCTTTGCCCTTTAAGGTTCCATGCTTTGCTATAGCATCGGCAAAAAGTCCTGCGCAGGATAATCAATGTACGCTCGTATTCGATCATTAGCGACTGTCGATCAGCAATCAGAAAGACGCGCTCGCTTTAGGGTCACTTCCTATAGTCGGCTGGGTGTCCTTCGGTCCCCGACACCAGCACTTCCCCCAACTCGGATCTCTCCGTCTGTCCACGAATCCTCAAGGCTTTCCCGCAACAGGCTAAGGTAGACTGCACGATCAGCATCGCAACCCAGGACGAAACGTCGCCCATTCCCACGCTGCGTCAAATGGTGTGGAACATCAGCGGCAACAACTCGAGCTAATCGTCCCATAACACGAGCACGTTTTCAGGGAGCAGTCTGACCCGCTGCCCAATGCTTTTCATGGTGGCTCAAATCTCCAGAGACCTCTCACCCGGCGTACAAACATAAATAATGGTTAATATTCGGTTAGCTGATTCATTGATACCGCGTCGTGACTAGAATTGCGAGGGAAGGAATGGGGACTACAAAGTATCGACCGTGATTTCATTTTCTTCAAAGTGTCAGTTCCGTCTGTCCACGAATCCCACGAATCCTTACGATGCGGCAGGCAACATGACCAACGACACCGTTCACAGCTACACCTACGATGCGGAGGGGAATATCCTCAAGGTCGATGCCGGTAGTACGGCGGTGTACGTCTACGACGCATTGAACCGGCGAGTGCATGTGCAGACTGCGAGCGCCACGAATGAGTTCGCTTATGACTACGCCGGACGACGGGTATCGACCTGGTTATCCCCGAACAACAGCGGCACCGAGGGCCGGATCTACTGGGACGGCCAGCAGATCGGGTATCGTTCATCTGATGGTACGACCTATTTTGAGCATCAGGACACGCTGGGCACAGAGCGCATGCGGACGAACTACGGAGCTTCGGCTGGTTCGACTTACCTCTCATTGCCATGGGGCGATGGCTACACGGCCACCGTGAACAACAGCGGGGCGGACCAGGATAATTTGCACTTTGCTGGCCTGGAACATGATGCGGAGAGCGACACCGAGCACGCGCAATTCCGCAACTACGCCTCGGCCCAGGGACGCTGGCTGGCGCCTGACCCGTACATGGGCAGCTACGACCTGACCAACCCGCAGAGCATGAATCGATACTCCTATGCGCTGAACAATCCGACGAGCATGCTCGATCCCAGCGGGTTATATACTCTGCCAACCGGTCCATGCGATCCCACCTACTCGAACTGCGACCCCGGCGGCCCAAGCAACCCCATCGGTTGCGTATCATGGGGGACCCAGGGCTGCATTCCGTATCCCAATCCAGGCAATCCGGGAAACCCCGGCGGCGGAAGCGGTGGCGGCAACCCAGGTCCTCCCTTCGTTTTCAAGGTCAACGCGACCACGACGCAGATCACTGACCTGGCACTTCAGGTAAACCGTTTGGAATTCGTTCCGTTTGGTGTAACCGGCGGCGTATCAGTTGCCCCAAATAACCCACAACAACCGCAAAAGCCGAAATGCGACCCTTTAACCCGCCTAGGGGGAGCGATCAAAGCATTATCGGCGGCAGGTGACGCAGCAGGATCCTTCAATCTTGCGTGGGTTCATGTAGCGGCCGCAGGCTTCCTGATCGGAGCCGGGTGCCTTGAACCAACCCCGTTCGAACCTGCAACTTGTGTAGCCTCCGGTTTTGGCGGCGTCGCCTTACTTGGCGGGGCAACGGTGTTAACCAATCTGGGTACTCACCAAGTGGAAGACGAAGTGATCCCAGGCATCAAGCAGGCGGTTACCTGTACTCCGGAAGGCGAGTAATGAGACTGTCTATTTCGAGGTCGCGCGAAAACATTTGGGTTTGGCTCCTATGGGGCATCTTCATGTATCTAGTTCTGGAACTTGGTCCCTTTGTTTTGGTTGCGGCGATTCTCAAGAAGAGCGCGGGCGAGCTTGTAGGCCCCTATTTAGCATTTGCAATTCCCTGGATGTTTCTTGCGCCCTTAATCTGGTGGCTAAGGAGATGGGAGGAACAGGGCGCTTCCCACAAACGACTAGCGCACGGATGGGCTCTGGCCGTTGCGCTGTTCGCGATTTTAGTCGCGTTTGCGGTTTGCTACTCGGGCGTCGTGCTCTTTCTCATGAATCCGACGGATGCAATTATCGATTTTCTTGTTGCTGTGTTGCTCATTCCTCCAGTCTTGTACTTCGTTATGTACCTCAACGCGCTCAGGATAATCTCTGCTAGACCTATCGCGATGCAGAGGGGAGGCTCTCGCCCCAAATAACGGGACGCCCTGGTACAAGTCATGCACTGCGCAAGCACTTCTCAAAGGGGCTGGAACCACCGCTCTTGATGCAATAGGAATTCTGCCCGAAGGTGGCACTGTTTCAGCGGCATTCAGTCTGTTCCACGGAGCGGCAGGAGTCTCTAACGGAATAAAAATTCAGCAGAGAGCGGCATTTGCCGCGGGGATCATTTCGACTGCGGCTGCAGGGAGTGATTTGCAGGGGCCACAAGGATCGACTTTATCCACCACGGTTACTGGACTTCAAGCGACTGTGGGCGGGTTTGGAATTGCAAAGGGTCTTATCGAGGACATCCCTGTCGCTGGGCAAGCCATTGCCATTGGAGCGACAGCTCTGGACCTCGTTAGCACTGGTCTGGCGGTTGCTAAATGCTACTAGGCAAGGTCATAACGCAAGAAGACAAACAAATGCGCATGTCGTGGAGGGGAGGACTTTTCGTCTTCTTTGGAACGATCCTTCTGGCGCTTTTGTTTATATCTATCGGGAGATTTGAACTTGCGCGTCCGACGATGGTATCGGTTGCGATGGTTGGCCTCGTCATCACAATGAGATGGAAGCTGAGGAAGCATGTATGGTTTTGGATCACCGTGACCATCCTCGCCGCTCTTCATCTTCCGTTGATTCTGTTCCTTCCTTGGACTACCAGGTGGATTCCAGCAATCCTAATCGCGCCCATCGGTATCGCCGATTTGTACGCGATGCTCTGGGTTATCTCGGTTGTCGCAAAATCCAAGAGGGAACCGATTGCCCCTTCCGGTAACCATCCACGATCAAGAGCAGACGAAGGACGAGATCATTCATCATAACGGTATGATGGAAATGTATAGATGTACGACGGTGTTCGCCGTTGGTGCATTTGGTATCGCCCCAAATAACGGGCCAACTAAGGGCCAATGCTTGGGACAAGCTCTAAAGAATGATGGAAACGGAGTGTCGCTCGCCCTCGACGCTGCAGGTATTGGCGCTGGATTTCTACCTGGCGGTGGCCTTGTTACCGGGTCGGCAAGGGCAGCGAATATTGCTTTTAGCGCACAGGTTGGACTTACTGCGGCATCAACTGGCGTAAGCACAGCCTATAAAAGCGGTCCAGGAATAGTGTTTGGCATACTTGGAGGGCAGGCGGCCCTTACCGCAAAGACAGCCGAAGCTCTCGGTGAAGACGCTGCTGAAGCATTTGGCGAGTCTATCCCCATCGTCGGAGTTGCAGTCAGCGCCGGAGCGCTTCTCTACGACGGCTATCAAACCTACAAGGCGTACTCCGGGTGCTTGGCAGGAGTCCATGAATGAGTACAGATGAGCGTGTGAAAGCCCGACTTACGCCAGCGGGAAAGTTCGCCCTGCTGCTGATCTTGTGCGAGGTCGTAGTTTTTGCCATCGCGCTCTTCTTCGGCCAGCCCGAACTTGGTCTCAGTGGGTGTATCTCGATAGCGATTCTTCTGATCACGCTGAGAGCTACATGGAAGCTTCACGAGCATGTCTGGTATTGGGTCACGGTGGCTGTTTCGGCCGCACTTCAGATACCGTTTAACTTTTATGTGCCTTTGTCAAACCATACTTTCCGAGGTGCGACACTCGTGGCGTTCGGACTCTTCGACTTTTTTATCGTCTGGGGAAGCATTAAGACCGCAGAGAAATTGATGAAGAGGGCTTGAGTAACTGCGTACGTGTACGACGGGGTTGGCCGCTCGTGTACTGGGTCTTGCCCCAAATAATCCGGCGAATCCTGCAAACCCTTGCAGTGGAGCAAATCCGAACAACTTGAATTACACAGCCGCAAACGGTCAGCAGCACATCATGCAAAACCACATGGCGGGGGGTAAAGGGCCGGGGATATACGCAGGCGATTGGACGGCAATTCAACTGCTCAACCAAGCGACTCTGACCATGGGCACGCGAAGCCCGTCACAGTTGTTGCGTGATGCGCGACAGAACACGTACACGTTGCAGTGGACCGCGCCTCCGATGATTTGGCCTCTAAGCCTGATTTTCACGAACAACATTGGCTGGAGTAGTCCGGGTCAGCCTACTCCCACAAATAGGCTTGTCGTCACAACCAACTGCTCAACAGTGGTCACTTCCTACCCGGTTCCTCAATAGGTGATCGTCATGAGAAAGCAAACTGTCATGGGTACAGGGTTATTGGTGCTGGTCGTCCTGGGAATCGGGTGTGCAGTCGTATGGAGGAATATGTCTAGGAAGTATATCCCGCGATGGGACATGCCTAGAGACGCTGCTTCTAAGCCTCTTCGGGGCAACGTGTGTGTCGTTCAGCATCCGAACGGAACTTCTGAGCCCTTGGCCTGTGCCGAGGTTAGCTTGTTCCCCGGTGTGTACGACACAATCGGGATAGATCAAGATCGGTTCAGGAAATGGCAAGATGAATATGGCTTCCACAGTGGCGGGGTAGCTCCCGATGGTGCGCTGTTGGCTCCTGAGTATCCGATCCTCTCCCGTCTTGCGTGGACGAACATCGATCCCGTGTACTTGCAGGGAGCCGACCTATCAGCGTTGCTGGAAGAAGCGAAACGTGTCTCCGAGGCTTCCAACGATGCGACGGTGAGGGCAAATCTCGAAAAGCTATCGGCTCTCGCAACGGAGGCTCAACAGCGCTCTCAGGTTCTCCGTTTTTTCGGCTGATGCCTTCGCACTACAGTCTTATGCAAGGGTGCCACTATGACGGCGCAGACTACCAGTATGACGTGGCCCGCCGCTTGTGCGTTTGGTATTGCCCCAAATAAACCGACCTTGCTCCATATCGCAGCCTGCGCTGTAGCTGCTCCGGTGATTGGAGCAGCTCAGGCCTCTAATCGAACCGTGGGAGTAGGGGTCGGAGGAAGCGCCGGGGCAGGCTTTATATTGGGCCTCTTTGCTTCTGCGGGAGTTCAGATAGTTGCCGATCCCCAAGGAAATACAGGGCTAGCGTTCAACATAAATACAAGTACGTTGGGAGTAGGCATTGGAGCGCAGGGGGGCGGTCAATTTTCGCTGTCTACTGCCAGGAATATCAATGCACTAAGTGGCGGGCCAAGTGGCGACCTTGGCGGTTCTGGCTGGATCATCGGCCTAGATGCTTCGCACACACCGGGAGGTCCAACCACTGGTACGATCACGTTTGGCCCAGGCGTGGGTGGCAAGGGGGCTGCCTTGACTGCGGGGTATACCGCAATCCCCGTTAGCACTAACTGTAGCGATTTAATCAACTAATGGCGGCGACATTTTCCATGCTAAAAAACACTTGGTTATGGTGCATAGCCGGCGTAATAGTGTTCAGTCTCGGCATAGCGTTGCGGATGTATCTGGTTGTGCGCGTGAAAGGATGGAAGGGATATCTAGCCCGTCAAGCAGGTGTAGTAGAGGCTTATCGGGGGCTCGTCGCTTCCGGGAGCGCTCCCTCATGGCCTTTGCCCACGAGCTACGTCCTAATGGCGGTGGGGATAGTGTTCGTCTTTGGTTCTATTTTTTTGATCGGTTAACCTTCTATCGCCCCAAGTAACGTACAGCAACAAACGCAGCAGTGTATCCAGCAGTTCTACAACTCTGCTGTAGGTAAGGTCGTGCAGTTCGGAAGCCCGCTATCTCTTCTTCCGGGTTGGAAGTCGAACTGGGCGTCGAATCTAGGCGAGTGGGCCGTCGCAATTGTCGGGAAGGGCGGTGGCACTTTCGGGGCAGGGATATACACAGGGACCGAACAAGTCGCTACTCTAAACGGCACAACAAGCGTCGCCTCCACTCTGGAACTCGGAACCCACGGGTATCTTTCGGGGACGGAATTTCCCCTAATGCCAGCGAAGCAGGTCGTGAACTTTATCGGAAAGGGATTGCTAAGCATCCAGAGATAGGATGCTCTGCCTTGGGTCTGAGATCGCCCGTGGTGGTCGGCCACGTTTTTGCGGGGCCAAGGGTCGCTGTGTAGACCGTTCCAGCGCGCGCACAAACTCCGGCGTCCCGAGCGGGCGTCCGGTGTGGGTGGACAAACGGATCGCGGCTAGTTCGGCCGCGCTTTCCTTTATTTCCAGAAACGCTCGCCAACTGGCTGAATTCCATCGTGACTGCCACAGTTGCATTACGAGACACCCGGGGTCGGGCACAGCAGCACAATGGGCGGCTGCACTGGACCACATCCAGGATGGGGACTCGGCCACCAGACTAGCCCGCACCGGATTGAGCTCCGTATAGCGCAAGGCCTCCCATACGTGCTTCTCATCCAGGGGGCAAGAATAATAGCGCCCCTGCCACACGTGGCCGCTTGAGTGATGGATGGCGTTCCAGTAGGAGGCGTATCGTCCATGCGCGTGCTTCAGGGCCAGTCCGAGCGACTCGGCACGACCAGGCACAAGTATCAGGTGGACGTGATTTGACATCAGGCAGTATCCCATCATCGCCACAGCGTGTAGTGCGAGACTCTGCGTGAGCAAATCGAGATACACACCGCGATCGGCATCACTGTCGAGAATAAACCGGCGCCCATTTCCACGCTGGGTCACGTGGTGGGGTCCGTCGACTGCGATCACGCGAGGTAGGCGCGCCATGGGATCGATCCTAACTCTAGGGTCTGAGGGGCCGGGTTCTCTCCATACCGCTCCGCCTGCAGATCGCAAAGCGACCACACAGTTGAAGCCGTCTTTTGTGGGGTCATGCACACAATCATGCTGCTGTGTTGGTAAATTTACCCTGTCCGGGATATGAATTACATTTCATAATCCGGACGTGCCCTGCCGCAGGCCCTTCGCAAAAATGACGAATACTTGCGCCCGCTTAGTAGGATCGCAATGGGTCCTTGATCGACAAACTGCAACAACATGCTGACAAAGTCGAAGCGGCGCGCTTATGCTGGTGTTCGCGATGCCCATTAGGGGAAGTCCGTCCGTCCCCGAAAAGGGTCCCCCGAAAAGGGTCCATCCAAGGCACGATTGGAGCCACTACTGGTGTAATAACGGGTTTCGCTTCCGCTGAGGCTTGCCAAGTAGCTGGCGCTTACCCTCCTGGCAGCTAATGTGGAGTGGAAAATGACCTATTTTCAAAAGTCTTCTAAGAAAACATTTCTGCAGCGGTTGGGAAGCGTCGCTCTTTTTTTTGGGCTTCCCGCTCTGTGCCTCGAACTCATAGGGATTCCCCGACAAGGGCTCGGATCGGTCTTGCTGATCGCAGTGCCGGTAACAATACTAGGGGTATTTGTCTTTGTGCTGATCGAGTTGGGCGTAGTTCGATACATCCAGCGAAATTTCATGGACGGCAAAGCCAAACCCGGGGCGTGACATGCCCTGCACAGGCTCAACCCGAGCCGTCTCTCGAAGGCGGCCTTGCTGTCACCACGGGCTACGTTAGATAACCGCGCGGAAGGCAACAGCCAGGCTCTCGCGCGCAGTCCTGACGGCACCGGCGACTGTCTCCCCTGCCGCTACGGTGTGCGCAAGTGCCGATCTCTTCCGTTTTCCCCGGTGCTTGAAAGCGATCGCCTCGATCCCACCGCCGAAAAGTGTGTGCTTCTCTTCCAGCTGATCGAGCGCGGCATTCAACTCCGCGACAACTGCCTCGGCCTCATCGGCGACCACGACCAATTCGAGATTGATCTTCTTGTATTGCATCTGAATTCCTCCAAGCTCCAATCCTATGCCTGCCCGGCTCCAAATCACAGCACAGAACCCGATTCACTGAAGATCCTGGATCGCGCGTCGAAACCCTTCGCCTTGAGCCGGCCACCAAGCGCCGATTGAATCGGCTATGGCCCTTGTGGTATACAGTGTATACATGAGCGCGGAATCGACCTCGGAAAAGATTGCAACGGCTGCCCGGAGCTTGTTGGACAAGGAGGGTGAAGAGGCTGTGACGATGCGTCGCGTTGCTGCCATGGTCGGTATCACCCCCATGGCCGTTTATCGCCATTATCCCGATCGCACGGGACTTCTCAATGCCCTGGCGGACACGGGCTTTGACGAGCTAAGTGGCCGTCTGAAAGCCGGGCCTTTTCCATCGGATATCCAGAAGCGGCTTACGAAGATACTTGACCTCAACCTGGACTTCGCTTTGCAGAATCCACGACTCTTCGAACTCATGTTTCTCAAGCGTCGCGAAGGTTCCCGTCAATATCCACGCGACTTCAAAGCGGGCAAGTCGCCCACGGCAAACTTGATGGCGCAATTGATTCAGGAAGGTATGGATAGCGGCTATTTCCGAAAAGATGACGTGTGGGAAATCGTCTTCGAGACCGGAGCGTTGCTCCAGGGGCTGGTCATGCTCTATCTCGGCGGACGCATTGCCACAACCGCAGCAGGCTTTCGTTCTCTGTGTCACAGATCGTTCAGGAGGTACATCCATGGCATCCGAAAATAGATCTTCGCTCTTGCTTACGGGGCTGCTGGTGTTTTTGTCGACGGCGATCCTGGTCTGGTTTGGCAACGGACTCAACCCATGGTGGCCCCTCCTCTGGTTTGCACCCCTGCCGCTGCTGTGGTTCGCCCTGCGTATCTCCTGGTGGAGCACCGCGCTGGTCGGCGGGCTCTCGTGGCTGACCGGAAGCCTCACTGTTTGGGGCTACTTCCATATTCTGGGAACGCCGTTCTTCGTGTGGTTGGCGATATACGGCATGGAGTCCCTGATTTTCGTCTTATCAGCCTTGCTCTTCCGGGCACTGGTCTTGCGCGGCGCCGCTTGGAGCGCCATGCTTGCGTTCCCGGCGGCTTGGGCCACCTGCGAATACGTTGTCAACTTAATCAGTGTGCATGGTACGGCGGGCAATCTTGCTTACACGCAGCTCAAGTTCCTGGCATTCCTGCAACTCGCCTCGATCACTGGCCCCTGGGGCATGACCTTCCTGCTGCTGCTCTTTTCCGCGGCTCTCGCCATCGGCCTGCATCTGAGAACGACCGCGCCGAAGCAAGCATTGCACGTCGTCACTGCGGCGCTCAGCGTCATCGTTGCGGTGCTGATCTTCGGAGAGATACGCCTCGCGCTGCCGCGTCCGCAAAGGGAAGTGGAGGTGGGGCTCATCGCCTCTGACGCGGGGTATAGCGCCCGAGGGTGCGGAGACGGCCAGGCTACTCAATCTCTACGCGGCCAGGGCAGAGCAACTTGCTGCGCGCGGTGCGCAGGTGATCGTGCTTCCGGAGAAGATCGGCGTGGTGCTCGACTCTCAGAACGAAGCCGCCGACTCGACCTTCCAGTCTTTGGCCAACCGCAGCGGGGCGACCATCGTGGTGGGTGAGGTGAATGTAGCCTCGCCGGCGCAATACAACCAGGCAAGAATTTACACTCCCAACGGCCCGGTGCTGACGTATGCGAAACACCACCTACTGCCGCCTTTTGAATCGAGTCTAACGGCGGGTAAGACTCTGACGGTCCTGCCGAAAACTCCGGGAACCTGGGCCGTGGCCATCTGTAAAGACATGGACTTCACCGCACCCTCGCGTAGCTATGGCCACGATGGTGTGGGTTTGATGCTGGTGCCTGCGTGGGACTTCAACGTGGATCGCTCCTGGCATGGTCACATGGCGGTGATGCGCGGCGTAGAAGACGGCTTCAGCATTACCCGCGCCGCGAAGAACGGGTATCTGACGGTAAGCGATGATAGAGGCCGTATTTTAGCGGAAGTGCGAAGCGATTCCGCCCCATTTGCCACACTCATGGCTAAGATACCGGCGGCCCACGATGCCACGATCTATCTCGCTCTGGGCGATTGGTTCGCCTGGTTGGCGATGGCGATATTAGGGTTTACGCTTCTGCAACTCATGGCAAGCCCCAAGGCGGATTACCACCCGGCAGCTGACAAAGCAGGAGCGATGCCTACCCGCTAAGTGGCTAGCTGACCGCCTCGCGGAGGCAGAAATAAGTTGCAAATGGAGTCGTGACTGTGATGGGGTAAGGGGATCGGTATTTACCCTACTTATGGCTGATGTGGACTTTGCCACTCCGTTGCCGTTCGACCGGCGATGTAGCGACTGTATACGGCGCCGGCCGTTGCGGCGGATGTTGTTTCTTCTGCTGGCGCTAAGCCCCTGTCTGCCTGCCGTGTCGGCGACCGTCCCCCTCTCTGAATATCAAAAGCAGGAGTGGCAGGTAGAAGACGGCCTGCCGCAGAGCGAGTTGCGCGCCATCGCCCAGGTGCCTGGCGGCCGGCTGTTGATCGCCACCTACGGCGGGGTGGCGTCCTTTGATGGTCTGCGCTTTAGCCCAATCCATGTAGATGCAACCGACCCCGCCGCCAGCGAGGCCGTGAACTCGCTGCTGGTAAGTCGCCGCGGCGACCTCTGGATAGGTACAGACGACCGGGGAATTATCCGTCAGACCGCGGGCGCCGCGATCAACGTGAGCGAGCAGGCAGGTTTCCATCAGGAGCGTATTCGCGGCCTGTTCGAGGACTCGACCGGCACGATCTGGGCAGCTACGCACGATGGAATCGAGCGGATCACCGTCCACGGCGGAACGCAATCTGTCGAGCTGCTCGACAGGCTCGGCCCGGTCTCGGGCGACATTACCACGCCGTTCGCCGAAGATGGGCGCGGCGGCCTCTTTGTGCTTACCTCCGACGGAGTCTTTCATCTCACGGCGCGGGGCGTGCATACACATCTTCTGCAACACCATGAGCTTCACCACAAGGTAACGGGCGATGCGGTTGCGATCTACTACGACCGCAATGGTGTGCTGTGGATCGGCTTGCGTGACGGGCTGGTGCGTCTGACACCCGCCGTAGGCAAGGCCGCGCGTACCGCGGGCGACGAATATACGCAGGAAGTAGTGGCAGGATTCAAGAGCGAGGTCACTGCGCTGGTCGGCGACTCCCACGGAAATATGTGGGTGGGTACGAACAGCGATGGGCTTTGCCGCGTGTCGGGTGCGCGGTTTTCCTGCTGGACCACCAAGGATGGCCTGGCCGGCAACAGCGTGCGCTCGCTCTATGAAGACGATGAGCACAACTTGTGGATTGGCCTCAACAGCGGCGGACTGGCCCGGTGGCGCGTAGCGGCCCTGATTCCGCTGCGAGATGAGCCGCGAGAACTGCGAGAGGTGCAACCCGCTGCGCTCCTTGAGGACCGCAGTGGGACTTTGTGGATAGGAACCTGGGGCAACGGATTATTCCGGCTTAAGCAGGGCAAATTCCTGCACGAGTTTCTGCCGGGAAACTCCGCAGCGATCCGCACCCTGGGGGAAGATGCTGCCGGGAACGTGTGGATAGGTACCTGGTTCAATGGACTGTTCCGCTACAACGGGGCCGGCTTTCAACACGTCCTCCTGGGGCGTGAGTCGCTTACCGACGCCGTGAGTGCTCTGCTAAGCGACAAACACGGCGGCTTCTGGGTAGGTACCTACACTGGATTGCTGCACTACGCGGACGGGGTTCCGGCCAAAGGCAAAGGCGTACTCCTGCTCAAAGACAAACTCATCACCTGCCTGACGCTGAGTGATGATGGGGCCATTTTGGTGGGTACGTCGGCGGGGCTCTATCGCGTGCGAGGTGATGAGGTTCGCATGGTGGAGGGCCTTTCTCATCCTTACGTGTTGTCCATCTCCATCGACAACGCGAGGAACGTGTGGGTGGGCACCAAGGGTGGAGGACTCGACTGGCTAAAGGGTGACCATGCCTTTCACCTGAATACTCTGAACAGCGTGGTGGATTACACGATTACTTCTGTGCTCGACGATGGCCAGGGATTTTTGTGGATGGGCACTTCGCGCGGTGTCGTCCGCGTGCAACGACAGCAACTGGAAGAACTGGCGCAACAGAAGCGGACCAGGTTGGACTATGTGCTGCTGGGCAAGGCGGATGGCATGCCGAGCAGCGAATGTCTTGGGGTGGCTCAGCCACATTCCACCCGAACCAAGGATGGCAGCCTTTGGTTCGCCACCGCCAAGGGTCTGGTTCACACCAATCCCGAAGGGGCGGTGCTTCCAGCCGCTCACCCCGCGCAGTTGACCGGGGCAGTATTGGGCAATGTCAACGTAGAGGCGACGGACAAACTGGAGCTGTCTCCGGGCCTCGAAGATCTGGTCTTTCAGTTCAATTCACAAAATCTCGCGAATCCGGCGCAAATGGAGTTCCGCTACAAGCTCGATGGGTACGACCGCGATTGGACGGTAACCCGGTCCCGCACTGCACACTATCGCAAACTTCCTCCCGGCCACTATGAGTTCCTGGTGGACGCGCGCAATGCCGGCTCGGCATGGAATGACAAGATAGCGAGCACAGCTGTTCATCAGCAGCCGTATTTCTATCAGGCCTGGTGGTTTTACGCGCTGCTGTGCATCCTCGCCGCGGCCGCTGCTGTGCGCTTGTTTCGTTGGAGGTTGGCTCGTGCCAAGGGAGAGCTCGGCGTGGTACTGGAGGAGCGCAATCGAATCGCGCGCGAGTGGCACGACACACTGATGGCCGGCTTTGCCGCCATCTCGTGGCAGATGGAGACAACGGCGCGTCTACTGGGCAGCGAGACAAGTCCAGCCGCGAAAGCGTGTGAATTGGCCAGGAACATGGTTCGGCACTGCCAGACCGAGGCCCGCCGCATCCTGTGGGATCTAAGAGAGAATCAGGAAGCGACGGGGCCGCTTTCCAGCGCGTTGTCAAACGCATTGACGCCGTTGAGCGCCAAAGAAGGCGTCGACATGCGGTTGCAAGTGGAGGGCCAGGAGGTGGCGCTGGCTCCCGGTTGCGTCCATCATCTCGTCTGCATCGGGCAGGAGGCGGTGACCAATGCTCTCCGTCATGCCTTGCCGAATATCATCTCTGTCCACCTGCAGTACCACGCGGACTGGCTGAGTCTATCCGTCAAGGACGATGGATGCGGCTTTCGAGCATCGGACAAACTCGCGGCTCTGCACGGACACTTTGGCATTCCCGTCATGGAGGAACGTGCACGCAAGCTGGGTGGAAGCCTGCGCGTAGAGACATCGGCCGGCAATGGCACCGAGATACTGGTCCATGTACCCTTTCAAATGCAGCTCCAGGGAGGATGACGCAATTGGCTATCCGGGTGCTTCTGATCGAAGATCACTTCCTTGCGCGGATGGCCTTGCGCTCCGTCCTGAGCGGCCACAGTGACATTGTGATTGTGGGTGAGGCCAGCGACGGAGCCGGCGGCATCGAGCTCTACCGCAAATGTACGCCTGACGTCACTGTCATGGATCTCCGCTTGCCGGGCATGAACGGGTTCGATGCGATTGCAGCGATTCGTAAGTTATCGAAGACGGCGAAGATCGTAGTCCTCAGCAACTACGAAGGCAGCGAGGATATCTATCGCGCCATCCGTAACGGCGCCATGGCGTATCTGACCAAGAACACGAGCGGAGAAGAGTTAGTCGAGGCGATCGTTGCGGCGCACCGAGGGTTGCGCTATTTGCCGCCCACTGCGCGCGACCGCCTCGCGGAGCGGACGTCTCTGGTCGAGTTAACTCCCCGTGAGCATGAAGTGCTTACCTGCATCACGCGTGGGCAAAGCAATCGTGACATCGCCGAGGAGTTGCATATCGCGGAGAAAACCGTGCGCATTCATGTGAGCAGCGTGCTCGACAAAATGTGCGTCCGCGACCGCACGCAGGCGGCAATCTACGCTATCCAACGCGGGCTGGTGCATTTGTAGTTGGGCCACTTCAACCAGATCCGCTCCGCGATGGCCACGCGTGAGGTAGGTTGCGCCCAGTCTTTGACTTCGACAGTCATTGCTGAAAAACGAATCATGCGTAGAGAATCGGCTCGGTCGAGCACTTGCCGGCATTTGCGTGCGGTCCGAGTAAAACTGCAGGTCCCTCCCCTACGCTACCCTGGATTTCCTGTCCAGGAAATCCAGGTCCTCTCCGGTCGGGATGACAAAGTTGAGTGCGGTGGCCAACCTTGGAATGAGTGGAGGCGGATGGACAGAATCGAAGAAAAGCTAATTTGGACAAGTCTGATACAAAGCACCAGACCCTCACTACGGAGTCAATCGCCAACCTGATTCTTCTCCGACCGTCCCGACCACGCAATCAGCGAGTCACCCGCACACTAAACATCCATCCGCTTATTTGGACGGCTCTGGCTGTGAATAGCCCAGGATGTAGTCCTGGGTAGGATCCAACAACCGCGATAGACCCATCTGCTCTTGTAGGGCATTTGTCCTATAGGAAGACATGGCAACAGCCTCATGACAGCTTGGGATTGGTGTAGTCAGATACTTCCTAACTCTTGTTCCAAAAAGTCCTAAGAATCAGACTATCGGGTTTTTGGTCAGATGTGTTTCACATCTCGTATGCCGCTCCATTCCTGGCGCGGTGTTCTCCGCCCTTCTTGTTGGGAGGGGTTAGGTAGGCCAGCGGTTTTGACATACTCGCAGCGCGAAAAGCGTGTAAGCGCTGCATAGATCATAGTTTCCCACGGCCGCATGTTTATTTGCGTCCCAACCTGAAGGGAGCTCAAGAGAATGAAACGTCTGTTTGTCCTCCGTACAGTGCTGATTACAGTTATCGGGATCGTAGCCCTGGTTGCTTCGGTGCCCGCGCAAGTAGCAAATAATACGGCCGTGGTGGGAACGGTGCTCGATTCAAGCGGAAGCGCATTGGCAGGGGCCAAGGTGACGGCGGTTGAGGAATCGACGGGAGTGGCCTACCCAGGAACCACCAACGAGCAGGGCTACTACTCGATCAAGTTCATTCCTCCGGGCACCTACGACATTACAGTCGAGCAGACGGGCTTTAGCAAGTTGACCAAGACAGGCACAATTGTGCCCATCGATCAGGCGGTACGCACGGACTTCTCGCTCAAGGTGGGGTCTGAGACTCAATCCGTAAGCGTCTCGGCATCCACACCGCCGATTCCAACCGACGACGCAACTGTCGGCGAAACCTTTGATACCAAGGCGGTGCAGGATTTGCCGCTGATGGGGCACAACGCGCTGGAGATTGCTGCCACCGCGTCGAATGTCACCATCGGACCCTCGTCAGGCTATAACAACGTGCCGCCGGGAGAGGACTTCATCGGCGCCGGCCAACGTGAGATTCAGAGCAGCATGACGCTCGACGGTGTTTCGATCATGAACAACCTGATCACCACCGCTCCGGCCCGGCCAAGCTCGGACATGATTTCTGAAGTGCAGATGCAAAGCGGGAATTATCCGGCGCAGTATGGCTCTTATCTCGGACTGCACGTCAACCTGGTCAGCAAATCGGGAAGCAATGATCTGCATGGGGCGGTCTACGACTACATTCAGAACACAGCCCTGAACGCGCACGATTTTTTCGATGCGCCTGGCAGTCCCAAGCTGATTAACCACTACAACCAATATGGGTTCGATCTGGGCGGCCCGGTCTATATTCCGAAACTGTACAACGGCCGGAACAAGACTTTCTTCTTCGGGTCGTGGGAGAAGCTCAACCAGATATCGCAGGCTACCGGGATTGCTTCGACGCTTACCGCTGCAGAGAGGGCGGGAGATTTCTCCGCGGTGGGTGTACCGATCACTGACCCTTTTACCGGCCTTGCCTATCCTAACAACCAGATTCCAACTGCTGAATTGAACAGTCCGTCGGGGATGATCGCGCAGAAACTGGAGGCATATATGGCGATGCCAAACCTCGACGGCGTGCAAAACAACCTGCAAAACAGCTTTCCCAACAACATCGTGATCACCCAGACCCTGGACCGGGTTGACGAAAACATAGGCGACAAGGACCGGCTCTATTTCCGTTATCACTGGCAGGACATTACGGTTGTCAACGGCTCTAACTTTCCCACCAACAACTCTTACGGGCCGACGAACTCACGAAACTACGCCATCGGTTATACGCATATCCTCAAGCCGAACCTGGTGAATGATTTCCGCATCGGTCTCAATACTGTTCTCTCCAACAGCCTGGACTATTTCGCTGTGAACGGGCCAAAGGACGCGGGAACTGCGCTCGGGATCCCGGGGTTTAATTCCGACACGGTGTACGGCAATCCCGGGATACCGTCGTTCTATGTCGACGTTCTGGGCAACAACAACGGTCCCACGCTGGGAAATACCAGCGCGAACTGGTATCAGGACGATCGAACGATCGATGGTTACGACGAAGTGAGCTACACGCGCGGCCGCCACAATATCATGGCCGGCGCCGAACTGCGAAAGCTCACCATCGGTCGCGAAGCGGCAAACGATGCGCGCGGCCTGTTCAACTTCAATGGAACCCCGGGCAGTGCAGACACAGGCTATACAAGCACGGGCTATGGCGCGGCCGATTTTGTTTTGGGCCTGGCTCAGTCCTCCACTACTCCGGTTTTCCCCACCAAAGGGTCGATCGGTGAATGGCGGGATGGGTTCTTCGTATTGGACAACTGGCAAGTAGTGCCCAAGCTCACGTTGAATTATGGCCTGCGCTACGAGCTGCCGACTGTACCCTACAGCTTGAATGGCTACACGCGAATTTTGAATGCGGACGATACCGCACTGATTCCCGCATCGACCGCGACTACGCCTGCGACGTTTCAACCTACCCCAGGCTTCAAGTTCATCAACCCGACGCATAACAATTGGGCGCCGCGGCTTGGCTTCGCCTATCGGGCCACGGAGACGACCGTACTGCGGGGCGGCTTCGGCATCTACTGGAACGCGAACCAACTGAATACCTACACCCTGACCACACAAAACTATCCACTCTCTGCCTCCGTCGCCTACAACGGTGAGTCGACCAATCTTTTGACTCTCGTCAACCCCACTCCGGGCGCCGGGGCAGGTTCCCCCGTGGCGGGCATTCCCGGGACCTACGTAAATGCGGTCACCATGGGCCCCCACCTACCGACGCAGGAGCTTTATCAGTGGAACCTTTCCTGGGGGCAGGAACTTTGGAAAGGAGCCGGCATGGAGCTGCAGTACCTGGGGTCGCATGCCATCCATCTTGATCGCGATTTCTACAACAACTCGCCCCAGCCCGGTGGCCCTGTTGGAGACATCAATGACCGCCGCCCAAACCAGCTCTTCGGCAGGATCCGCACCATCCAAAACGACGAATATTCTCACTACAACGGGTTCACTGCGATTCTTCGCCAGCGTTTGACGCATGGGTTGTCCGGCCAAGCCAGTTACACCTGGTCGCATGACCTGGACATCTCGGATAACTCAAACAACGGCGGCACCACGATGGATCAGTACAACATCAACCTCGATTATGCGAGCTCGAACTGGGACATACGCAACCGCTTTGTCGCGATTGCCAACTATGAGCTGCCCAAGTTCGCAGACTCCAGCTACTTAATGAGAAACACGCTGGGCGGATGGCAGCTAAACGCAATCGTGACTCTGCAGACCGGCCTACCCTATAACGTCTACCTGGACAACGATCAGGCCAACGTCAGCCAGCCGAATGGAAACGTGCAACGGCCGGATTGGTTGCACTTGCCCTCAGCCAGGTGCGGTGCCAAGTTTTACATTAATAACCCGACTGGCGCCTGCATCGATGGTTCGGCATTTGCTTATCCGGCGCAGTTTACCTACGGCACTGGAAGACGAAATCCACTCTACGGCCCAGGCTTTGAGAACGTGAATGCATCGCTCTTCAAAGACTTCGGGATTTGGGAGAGGTTAAGGTTCCAATTCCGTGCTGAGGCTCAGAACGTCTTCAATCATCCCAACCTGTCCAACCCGAACTCGGACATGCAGGGTGGTTGGGACCCGAGTGATCCTACAACATGGGGAGATTTTGGCACAGTGACCAGCACCCAAAAGAACAGCTCCGGCAGCAGTGGGCGGCTACTACAGCTTGCTGGAAAAATAGTTTTTTAGCACACAGAGCCAATGCGTCGCCACACAGCCGCTGCAAACCACAGCGGCTGTGGCAAACCACTGCGCTGGGCCTATCGTTCAAGGGATACTCATTGTGAATTTCTTTTCTGCCGTTCGTAAGCAAGCTGCGTACATCGGGCCGGCGCGTTTGTCCAAGGTTTTCTTGTTGATCGCCCTTCTGCCTTCCTCAGCAAGTCATGCTCAATCGTCCTACGATCTGGTGCTCAAAGGTGGCCACGTCATCGACCCCAGGAATGGGATCGATGCAGTACGCGACGTGGCGATCAGGGACCACAAGATCGCCGAGGTCGCGGAGCACATTCAGGGCGCCCCCGGAGCCAAGGTGGTCGATGTTACCGGTCTCTATGTGACGCCCGGTCTGATAGACATCCACGAGCATCTATACGCGGGCACGGGGGAGCGCCACTCCTATGTAGGCGATCACGGCCTATACCCCGACGGATTTACGCTGCGCAGCGGAGTGACGACAGCCGTGGATGCGGGTAGTTCGGGTTGGAAGAATTTCCCCGATTTCAAAGACAAGGTAATCGACCGCTCCATCACACGCATCCTTGCTTTCATCAATATTGTTGGCAACGGCATGCGGCCGAAGTATGAACAGAACCTGGACGACATGGATCCGCAGGCAACCGCGGCCCAGGCGCTGAAATATCCGCAGGTGATTGTCGGAGTAAAGACCGCTCATTACGACGGTCCGGAATGGATTCCGGTGGAACGCGCGGTCCAGGCGGGAACAATCGCCAACATCCCCGTGATGGTCGACTTCGGAACCTTCCGTCCGCAGCGGCCCTATCAAGAGTTGGTGTCGAGCAAATTGCGTCCCGGCGACATCTCTACTCACATGTACCTGGAAGATGTCCCCATGCTGGATGCGAATGGCAAGGTCCGACCATATCTCTTCGCGGCCAGAAGGCGCGGCGTCATCTTTGACGTTGGTCACGGCGGCGGCAGCTTTCTATTTCGCCAGGCGGAGCCGGCCGTGCGCCAGGGCTTTATCCCCGATTCGATTTCCACCGATCTGCATAACGACAGCATGAATTCGGGCATGAAAGACATGCTGAATGTGATGTCGAAGTTTCTGAATCTGGGCATTTCGCTCGATGATGTGATCCGCATGTCCACCTCCAACCCGGCGCATGAAATTAAGCATGACGAACTAGGTAATCTTTCCGTGGGTTCAGACGCGGATGTGGCCGTGCTGCGTCTGGAGAAGGGGCATTTTGGGTTTGTGGATACCAACGGCGCACGCATGGCAGGCAATGAGAAGCTGATTTGCGAGCTGACGGTGCGTGATGGACGGGTCGTATGGGACCTGAACGGCATTTCACGCGAAGACTGGACCGGCCTGGGTCATTATGCGCGACAGGGATCCCCGGTCTGGGACGGCACGATCATCGATCCATAACTCAAAGAGTTCAGCCCCAGCCACATTCGAGGCCAATTTGGCCTTCCGACAGGGAACTCGAATCCCGCAGATGGCATAATCGTGACAGGGTTTCAGGGCCTCATCCCTTGTCAAGGGTCCGCCGTGCTGTGGCTAGCACGGGCCGATGCCCGCAGCTTGGAGGGTCATTTGCTGGCGGAGGCGCGGATGCATCGTTTTGTGTGGGCAGCAGTGATCTGCTTTTTGGTATGTACATGCAGTCGCGCACAACAGACGCAAAGCAGCACCTTGCCGGATGCGCCCGCGGCCGAACAAACGCAAACGGTCCCACCGCCGACCAATCCAATACAGAGTAGCGTCGCCCTTTTTCAAGTGCTGCAGAAAAAATCGAGGGTTTTTCCGGACCTTGCGACCAATGTGGAGCCGTTCGGGACGTGGGAGAAGTTCAAACTGGCAGCCAACAACAGTGTGTCATTGTCCACTGTCGGCCAGGCACTGGTGGCCGCCGGGTTCAGCCAGGCCATCAATAGTGTTTCAGGATATGGGCAAGGGGCGGACGGCTACGCCAAGCGCTTTGGGGCCAACATGGCTCGCAGCGCTTCGGATAATCTATTCGGAACTTTCCTGATCGCGTCTGTCATGCACGAAGATCCGCGCTTTTACGTCAGGAAGGGGCTGTCGCTTAAGGAAACCCTGAAGTATGCTGCGCAACGGTTGGTGTACACGCGCAGCGACTCGGGCGCCAGAGTGATTAACTTTGACGGACTGCTGGGGCCCTTGGCGAGCGAAGGTCTGGCCAACACCTACTATCCCGAAACTGACCGGGGTGTGGGAAGTACGTTCACTCGCTACGCATCCGACCAGGGTTGGAAGTTCTGTGGAAACGTCGTGCGCCAATATTGGCCACGTATCAATAGGAAGCTGCGCATCTTGCCCGACGCCCCGTCATCCCCTGCTAGCCAGCCCTAAGAATATCGAATACTGGCGATGAAATAAGTCCCCTCAGGGGCTAATTGAAGAGGGTGTCTTAGCACTGGGAAAAGAAACCGCAGGTCCGTCCACAAGAGTCTGCGTGAGAACCAGCAAAACAGCAGGTCCCTCCACTCCGCTACCCCGGATTTCCTGTTGAGGTTGGTGACGTTGGCGAGCTTCATGCGGCTTTCCTTACCGGAAGCCGCACACGTGGACGTTGGTGAGAACCGCGTAGCAGGAAATCCGGGTTCGCTCCGGTCGGGATGACAATTCTGTGGTGCCCGCAAGAGTTTCAGCGAGAAAATACTGCCCCTGCAACAGAATTGTCATCCCGACCGGAGCGAAGCGTAGTGGAGGGACCTGCTGTTTCTTTCCAATGCTCACACGAGGCTTCACCAGCTCAGGTCGATGAAATAAATCGCAAGATTTCGATACTTTTAGACAATCCCTTCTTCCACAAACGGAATAGGCTAGGTATTGAGGCGAAGTATCCGTATTTGGTTCACTGGACCGGAACACTCCAACCGCCACCCCGTTACTTGCACAACTTTCCAACAACGCTGGAGCCACCCGGCCTGCGCGAGGACCCGGTTCGAGCAACCATTCTGAGCGTTAAGAATCAGAAAACCATCAGCCTTTTTCGACACCTTCAGTAAAAAGGGAACACTCATGGCAACAGCGAGAATATCCGACATTATCGTCGACACGCTTGCATCAATCGGTGTGAAGCGCATATATGGCGTCCCGGGCGATTCATTGAACGCAATCACGGATGCGATTCGAACCCACGAGTCAGTCGATTGGATACATACACGCAATGAAGAAGCAGCCGCGTTTGCGGCCGGGGCTGAGGCCCACCTGACGGGGAATCTGGCGGTCTGTGCCGGCAGTTGCGGGCCGGGGAACACTCACCTCATCAATGGCCTCTACGATTGCCACCGCAATCGCGTGCCCGTGTTGGCGATCGCCGCGCAGATCCCGAGTAGCGAGGTGGGCAGCGAGTATTTTCAGGAGACCAAACCCGACCACATTTTCAGGGACTGCAGCCACTACTGTGAAGTTATTTCCCATCCGAGCCAGATGCCGCGGGTGCTCGAGATAGCAATCAGGACTGCGCTCGCCAAGCGGGGAGTATCGGTGATCGTACTCTCCGGTGACACGGCTCTGAAGCAAGCGACGTTGCGACGCATCAATCTGACGCTTGATTCAATGCAGCCTACGATCTGCCCGGACCCTGCCTTGCTGGAGCGGGCAGCCGCAATGCTGAATGCTGCGACCAAGGTCACCATTCTCGGAGGCGCCGGATGCGCAGGCTCCCATGCGGAACTGCTCCAGGTTGCAGAGAAACTGAAGGCTCCCATAGCCCACGCCCTCCGTGGCAAAGAATTCATCGAGTACGAGAATCCTTATGCAGTGGGAATGACAGGATTGCTGGGAATCACCTCCGGCTACTATGCAGTGGACCAGTGCGACCTGTTGCTGATGTTGGGCACGGATTTTCCTTATCAGCAGTTCTATCCGAGCAAGGCGAAAGTGATCCAGGTGGATTTGCGCGGTGAGCAGATAGGCCGCAGGACCCCTGTCGACCTCGGCCTTGTTGGATCGGTGCAGGATACGCTGCGCAGCCTTCTTCCCCTGTTGGAGCAAAAGACAAACAGCGCTCATCTGAAAGAGTCGCAAGACCAGTACAAGGAGGCTCGTGAAGGACTGGACTCCCTGGCAACGGGCAAACCCGGTGAGACGCCGATTCATCCGCAATACCTTACCGCGATCTTGGATCGGCTGGCTGCAGAAGATGCGATTTTTACCTGCGATGTTGGAACGCCCACTGTGTGGGCCGCGCGATACCTTACCATGAACGGTAAGCGCCGTCTTCTAGGTTCCTTCAACCACGGCTCGATGGCGAACGCGTTGCCACAAGCGATCGGGGCGCAGGTTACCTTCCCGGGCCGCCAGGTAGTCAGCCTTTCAGGCGACGGCGGGCTCGCGATGTTGATGGGAGAACTGCTCACCTTGCAGCAGCTCAAAGCGCCGGTCAAGGTCATTGTTTATCAGAACGACTCGCTTAGTTTCGTGGAGCTGGAAATGAAGGCTGCGGGAGTCATCAGCTTCGGTACCGACCTCGTGAATCCGGACTTTGCCAAACTCGCTGATGCTTGCGGTATCTACGCGCGCAATGTGGAGGATTCTGGAAAGCTGGAGGAAGCCGTGCGCGCGGCGCTCGACTATCCTGGACCCGCGTTGTTGAGCGTCAAAGTGGCCAGGCATGAACTCTCATTCCCGCCCACGATTGACTTCGAGCAGGCGAAGGGATTTGGTGTTTACCTGGTCAAGGCGATGCTCAACGGGAAAGGCAATGAAATCCTGGATCTGGCAAAGACGAACCTGAGAGCGTTCGTTTGATGCTTGACTCCTGGGATCCTATGAGAAGTGAAGCTTAACCTAGTCGCAGCGGAGCGTCTTTATGGGGTCTACACTTGCTGCCTGCCTAGCCGGCAGCAGGCAGGCGATTGTGGCGCAAATAAGAAGCAGTAGCGTTACCCAGGTGAGGACCCACGGAGTAGAGACGCTGCCAGGCGACCAGTGCTGAATCACCTTTACTAGAGAGAGATTAAGCAGAAGGCCGACGGCGATTCCACCGGCCACTGTCCCCATCGTAGCTCTCACGACGATCCACACGATGTGTGATCGCTGCGCCCCGAGCGCCATACGAATGCCGAGTTCTTTCATGCGTCGCGTGACGGCAAACGCAACTGTGCTGGCAAGTCCGACCGAAGCGAGGGCGAGAGCGAGGACGGCAAAGAAGGAGAAGAGGATGGAGAAGAGGCGTTGCTGCAACCATATTGGTTCGCCCTGAAGCCGCTCTTCGAGGTCCACGATCTCTGTCTCCGCCCGCTGTTCCGGGTCGACGGAGCGCAACGCGGTTCGTATGGCCCTGAGCGATGCGAGCGGTGAATTTGCTGTGCGGATGAACAGTGCAGTGTGATCCCACATAAATGTTGTGTACGGAACGAAGATGGCTGGAGCAGTAGGCTGATCGAGCCCATTATTCTTTGAGTCGGCGACAACACCGACAATCTGACGCCACTCACCGCTCTGGGGAGAGGCCGCGGAGAGAGGTGTTCCATCGTCTTTGAGCGAGGGAACGCGGATTTGATGGCCGATCGCGTCTCCCCTTGGCCAGTCGCGCTGGGCGAGTGTTTCGTTGATGACGGCAACGAAATCGCCATGCTGATTCTCGGTTTCGTTCCATAGCCTACCGCTGAGCATAGGAATCTTGAGGGTAGCGAAGTACTCGGACCCGACAAGGAAGTAGACTGCTCGCCGTTCCTGCGGTGATTGCCCGCCAAGGACTTCAAATGGGCTGAATGTTCCACTCCCGCCGAATGGTAGAGACGGCGGAATCTCACTCGACGTTACCGCAACGGAGATGACACCGGGAACGGCCGCAACACGTTCGCGAAGCTGACCGACGTAGGTCGCGCGTTCCACCTGGTTTTTCCTGGTATCTCTCTTAAGCGGGATGCCAACAGCAATGACGTTGTGTGGATCGTACCCTAGCCTGGTGGAAGTAATCTTCATGAAGCCTGCGATTGCGGCTGCCGCAGAGCCGAGCAGTACCAAGGTCAGGGCAATCTGTCCCCCAATGAGGAGATTGAGTGTCCCGTTCCCACGACTGCCGCCGGCGATCCGAGCAGTGCTCTGGTTGACTTGCGAGACGTTTGGCCGCGACAGGTGCAGAGCTGGTGAGAGACCGAAGAGCAGACCGGTGATAAGTGCAAGTCCGGCGGAAAAAGCCAGGATGGGGAGATTTACGGCGATGGCAGCTTCCCGAGGAAATGCGCCGGGCATAAGCCGGAGCGGAAGGCCCGCGAGCCAGAACGAGGCAACGCCACCGATCGCCGCCCCTGCGCACGATATGGCAAGTGACTCGACCAGTAGTTGCCGCACGATGCGGAAACGGCTAGCTCCGACGGCGCTACGTATAGCCAACTCATGCTGGCGAGACTCACCATATGCGAAGAGGAGGATAGAGCAGTTGGCGCAGCCAATGAGAAGCAGAACGATCACCGATGCAAAAAGGAGTGCCAGGGTGCGCCCTGTGCGATGCACATACGGCTCGATAATCGGCTGAACGCTGACATGGAAGAGTGCGGGAAAGTGTTTAGGTGTCTCTTTTTTGAACTGGTTCAGGAAAGACTGGAACTCTGCGTTTGCGACTGAGAGGCTCACACCCGGTTTGAGCTTGATCAGCGGAAACAAGAAAGAAATTCGGGTTTCGCTCCAGGGTATGTAAACGTCAGCGGTGCCCACGGTCTCGGTGAAGCTGAAGCGTCGCGGCATGACTCCGGCGATGGTGTAATTCTGATGATTCAGCTGTAGAACGTGTCCGACGATCTTGGAATTGCTATCGTATTTACGCTGCCAGAATTTGTAGTTGAGGACAACGACATCGGGTGGCGGCACACCGTTTGTCATGTCAAAGGACTGAATGCCTCGGCCCAACTCTGCCGGTATACCGAAGAAACTGGATGCATTGCTGGTTACGTAAGCCACTCGGACATCTTCAGGAAGATCGTCGCCAGTCGCTGTCAGTCCAGCGAGCATGAAGCCGAGGACGCTTTCGATAGACTTGGCTTTGCTCAGGCTGTCAAACTGCGACGGTGTGAGGGCGAACCAAGTTGGAACCTCAGGATGTGCCTCGTTAATCAACGCAGGGTTCACAATGCGATCGGCGGCGGCGTATGGAAACGGGTGAAAGAGCGCACTGTAGATGAGGCTAAAGATGGCCGTCGTAGCGCCTATTCCGAGCGCCAGGGAAAGAACTGCAACGAGTGAGACAGCTGGTTTCTTGTAAAGGGAGCGGAGACCGTAGCGAATATCGCCGCCGATTTCGTGCAGCGGTTGCAAACCAATCGCGGAGCGGTACTTTTCCTTCTGCACGTCGACACGCCCGAACTCGACCCTTGCCCTTCGTTCAGCCTCGGGTGCGGAGATGCCGGATTCAATGAGTCGTTGGGTGTGGGCGTCAATATGGAACTGCAGCTCAGCCTCAATATCGTTGTCGGTGCGCGTGTGATGAACGAGAGCGCTCCACCAAGATCCAAGTTGGGATCGAAGTTGGGCGAAGAAGATCATATCTGTTCAGGCGTTGCGAACAGGACTGTATTGACGACGTCGGTCATCTGCGACCACTTTTCGGTCTCAGATTTAAGCCGGCGTGCACCCGCTGGGGTAAGCCGGTAGAATTTTGCACGGCGCTTGTTTTCCGATTCTCCCCACTCCCCTTTTATCCATCCCTTGTGCTCGATTCGATAAAGAGCGATATAGAAGGAACCCTGGGGAATTTCAAGCCGTTCACCGGAGATTTGCTGAATGCGCAGCAGCATGCCGTAGCCGTGAAGAGGACCCAGGGATATAGCCTTGAGAATCAATATTTCGAGTGTTCCTTGCAAGAGATCGACTTGCTTGCCCATCTTGGTGGTACTCTCCTAGTAGTGATAGGAGAGTACGCTTTGCGCTTTTGACTCGTCAAGAAATCCTGCGCAGGTTTTCTCGAAAGCCGATGGTGCACGCTAAGGGGCGCTTATATGGGGCGGAGGAGAGCGGGAACCTATCTCGGTGTTCTTATCGTCGCCGGTGTCTTGACCTCGGTGGTTGCCGAGCTTTTGCTCTGCCTCTGGACTGCTGTTCGCTCTCCCTCACTGACGGTCGCTTTCCTGGCGTCCATTGCTTACGTCTTTGCCGCCGTGCTCTCAGGCGTAGCAGCCACCTGGTTGGTCTGGTCTCCTTCCCGGATGAACCCTCCACTTTCTTTCCGCTTCTTCGCACTCACCGGCGCACTGGGCTGGATTTGGATACCTTCGGTTGTGCTGCTGTCTCGGCGGGGCTCAATCGGCGCAGCCCTGTTAGGGGTAATGGGGGCGGCGATCATGGCGAGTGGCCTCAAACGGATCCTGGTGTCGGATGCCGGTCCTATCGATCAAAATTCTCCCGGCTGGAAAACGGAGGGAAGAGAGTTGTTTGCACAATCCCTCCTAAACCCGCCGCGGGATGAACACGCTTTGGTCATTGCATTCTGCATCTACGCCGCGTTCTATGCATGGCAGAAACACGCGACTCTTACTGCCAGCATCCTGCTGGCTTTGTGCGCATTCTTATTGGCATGGAAACTGACTCTTGCGCGTGACTACACTTTGGAAAACAAGGCGAGCCGGTCGCGCGCTGCACTGCGCCTGACCCGGGAAGCATTTACTGCCGTCGTGATCACGATGGCAGTGTTGCTTCTGGGGCTTCAACATGGAATTTATTCGAACGCGATGGATGCAGCGTCTGCTTCAGACCGTAGCTCCGATAGAACAGCTCCGCGGGAGAAAAGCCGATCCGGGAATTCCGTCGCCGCGCTTTCAGGATACGAAAGCATCATCCTTTGGCCGGTTCCCCAAAAAAAGAAATTGCTTGCTCCCTCGCCATCCGGAACTCCGTCTCCGGGGCTTCGAATGACCAAGCCGCTGGTCATTCGATTCGATGGGCCTTACTGGTATTTCCGCCCACCGCGCAAAGGTCCAGGGTTGAGGGCGCACGTGGTCCACGGGACGCCGTTGGGAGTTAATATTCGCTCCACCGATTTCGTCCCGCTGCTCATGGAAGCGCGTCAGACCCTTGACGCTGCTCTCCCGTTGACGTGCTGCCGGGAAATTCAGGTGACCATCGAGAACCACGACAACATCCCAGGTAGGGTTGCGGTTGGGGTCTTGCTTACCGACTCGACCTCTATCGGAAAGCCGACGCTCTACCTGGATCAGCAGCCTGTGATTTCGACTGAACCAGACCACTTTTCTTTTAAGTCCTCGCCCGTCCAGGAGGTACTCCGGTTTCCCGTTCCGAGTCATCCAAGGATTGATAGGTTTGATGAGATTACCGTCATTTTCTTCCCTGAGACAGAGCGCGCGAAGGCGGCAGCCAGAATTGCAATTCAACAATTCGAGCTCCTTCCCCACTGATCGGTGCCGGTTTCGCGTTACTGTATACCACGGCAATGCGGGTTTGAGGCGGCCGTTGCTCGTGGAAGGTGATTGTCCTTGCTACTATCGGCGCAGAATGTTCGAGAAGAACTCCGCGACCTGAGCCAAGGTGCGTTGCCGGGAACCCCCGTTGCGGAGAGAATGATCGTGGGGAGCTTGAGCATGGACAAACATGATCTATCGGAGCGCGTGAATCGTTTTTGGCTACGCGTAACCGAGGGCATGGAACTCAGCCAGCTGTGGTCTCAGTTTCGGACAGATGCTCATTCCAGCTACCGCCTATACTCCCATGAGGTCGATTCCACGCGAGTGGAAGGAGTGGACCACACCCGGCACTTTTTGAGTGTGGGCAGCCAATTCTTCTGGGCGATCGTCGAGAAGCTTACGCCGGCCCGCCGGGTATTATTGCTGGTCGCTTTGGTGCTGGTCTTTGTTCCGGGTGGCGAATGGTCGTGGCATACGAAATCGGGAACCGTGGAAGTATTCGGTTTGGATTTCCACTTCTACGGTGGCCTTCTGATGTTCGTCCTTTTGATTTTGGAAGTCGCTGATCGCGTTGTGATGAAGCGCGATCTACAGATTGCGAAGGAGATCCAAACCTGGTTACTTCCGGAAAGCCCTCCTCACGTGCCGGGACTCGAAATCGCATTCACTACGCGTCCGGCCAATACCGTTGCTGGCGACTACTATGACGTCTTTGCCCGCCCAAGCGAAGGTTCAGCAAACGGGACTTTTCTGATTGCGATTGCAGATGTGGCGGGTAAAAGCATTCCCGCCGCAATGTTGATGGCGACATTTCAGGCAAGCTTAAAAACTCTCAGTGGTACACACGGTTCCCTCCCGGAATTAGTCTGCCGGATGAATCGTTATGCCTGCAGCAATAGCCAGAATGGCCGCCGCTTTACGACCGCATTTATTGCCGAATTCGACCCTGCATCGCGTCGATTGATCTATGTCAACGCAGGACACAACGATCCCATACTGCGTCGTCGTTTGGGCGCCATCGAGCGTCTCGGGATTGGTGGCGTGCCGCTGGGGATCATGAAAGACGCCCACTACCTGTCGGGGGAAGTAGTGTTGCAACCCGGTGATTGGCTCGCGGCTTTCACTGATGGCGTGATCGAGGCCGAGAACAAAGTTCAGCAGGAGTACGGTGAACAGCGCTTTATCACCATGCTGAACTCCGGCATGATGCTGACTCCGGCTATGCTTGTGAATACCATCATGGTTGACCTTGACCGATTCGTAGGGGATGCAGCGCAACACGATGACATTACCTGCATACTCCTGCGTGCGACCTAGTTGCTTCTGACAAACTCACTTGAGCGCAACGGACCCTGCCTCTGCTGCAGCCCGGCGCAAACCGGTAGGTCGGAAGGCAAGAATAAACGTGGCGATCTATGGCATCTGCGGAGAGCCGGTGCGAAGCATTTTTGCGGTCCACGCTGCTCCAGGTAGACCGCAGGAGGCCAGAGTCTTCAATTCTTTTTCCAAGTCGTACTCGACCCTCTGGATCGACGGGCTGTTCCCCTCCAAGAGCAAATACGAAGCACGGGGATCACTGTCGTAAGGAAGCCCAACGCTTCCGGTGTTGATGAGAAGCCGGAGGTGCCCGGCGATGTGGCGGATAAAAGGGCGGTGAGTATGCCCAAAGACAGCGATCGGCCTGTCGAGCGGACCGTAGATGGTTTGGAGATCGGCATCGCTGGCTTCGTCAGCAGGTGCCCGCCAGCAACTCTCAGGAGTCGCATGGACCAGCGCGAAGGCATCTTGGGTGCTCACCAGCGGTTGTTCGCGCAGCCACGCCAGTCTCTCCATCTCCTAGAACGGAGCGGGTCGCGGATGCTATTTCCCGGATTGCCGTCCACAGAGCCGCGGGAGCCGAAGACTGGCTGGCAAAATCTTCCAACGAATCGGGCCGGACGAGCATTTCATCGCTGTTGCCCATTACCCCGTGCCAGCCGAGCTGACGAATTCGATCGACGATCTCGATTGGGCTGGATCCGGAGTCGGCCAAATCGCCTCCGTGAAGCACCAGGTCCGGCGAAGTCTGCTTGAGGTGCGCAAGCACCGCCTCAAATGCGGTGAGATTCCCATGAATGTCGGATAGGACGGCAGTCCTCAAGGCGCTCCCTCGTGACTACGTTTCCCCCATCTTAACCGCCGTTCCCAGTGGTACTCTTGGCTCTGCCTTCAACGTCCAGACCGGTCGTCGACAAAAATCCGTGGACAAAATCATGCTTAAAGTCGTTTCATTTGGTGGAATGAAAAGCAACCTCAAGTCACGATGCCGTCTTTCAGCAGCTTTGTTTCTGGGCGGTGCGATCGCCGCCATGGCCCAATCGCCCACGCCCACTGCTAGCGGGCCACACGCTCCCGCCAAGGTGAATGACAGCTTTCGCCCCCGCGGCCGCCATCTGATCTATGTCGTGCTACCGGGTTCGCTCGAGCGGCCCGGGTGGCTCAATGGAGTTGGCATCGTGGTGCTCGATGCTAACGACAACTACCGTTTCGTCAAGCGGATTCCAACCTGGGAGTATGCGGGGAGCATGAGCCCCGAGCAGGTCTCCGGAGTCGCTGCCAGCCCGGTCACGAACCTGATCTATGTCGCGGCGCGCGGCCGGTTGGGTGCGATCGACATGGGCACCGACAAGATGGTCTGGTCGGTGACGCTGGATGGTAAGTGCTGCGAGCGTCCCCAGGTCACTCCGGACGGCAAGATCGTGGTGGTCGGAGGCGATCTGCAAGATTATTGGTACGAGGTCGACGCCAGGACCGGCAGGCTGATCGGCAAGCTCGAAGCGCCGGAAAGTCCCAACTCGCACAACCTGAACCTGAGCGCGGACGGGAAGACGGCCTTCATGTCACCCAACAACAAGGTTTTGACGATTTCCGACGTCAAGTCACGCAAGGTCATCAAGACCATCCGCTTCCCTGACAATGTGCGTGTCTTCGTCCTTAACAAGGATTCAACCAGGATCTACGCCAACAACAACAACTTCCTGGGCTTTCTGATCGCCGATGTCGCGACCGGGCAGGTCATCAAGTCAGTCGAGGTGACCAGCGTGGACTGGAAATCGAAATGGAATGCGGACCCGCGTCCGCACGTCCCTCATGGCTGCCCCAGCCACGGCATCGCGTTGACCCCGGACGGAAAGGAAATCTGGCTTGCCGACGGCATTTTTAAGAAGATTCACATTTTCTCCAATACCGATGATCCCAAAGAAATCGATACCATCGACACTCCGAATGGCACCTACTGGATGACCTTCGGCCTGGACGGCAAGTACGCCTACGCCTCTTCGGGCGACATCATCGAGGTGAGCACGCATAAAATCGTCGGCCAGATGCAGGATGAATATGGACACACCATGTACAGCGAAAAACTGCTGGACATCACCTTCGACAATGGCCACGCCCAGCGGGTATCGAACCAGTTCGCCAATGGTTTCGGCGACTACCAAACCGCGGAAAAGCTGGGTGTTGGTCCGCATGTCACGCCGATGCCGGGTAGCGCACCGATCACCTTGACCGGTGTGACCCCCACTCGCGCGGTCCCCACAAAGTAGTCGTTCACACATGGCGCTTATCTCGAACCCGATCTTGCCTGCGTGCATGGGCGGAGTCCTGCTTGTGGCGGCCCTGTTCGCCGCGGCCGCCGAGGTTGCGCCTCCGGATCCTCGCTTGGCGCGAGAAAGTCAATCGTTCAAAGCGGTCTGTGCCAAGTGCCACAATCTGCAACTTGTGATGGACACGCCCAGGAGCTATGACGACTGGCACGACACCGTGCAGCAGATGGTGGACCGGGGAGCCAGCGGCACGGACGAGCAGTTCGATGACATCATGGACTATCTTCACCGCACCCTGACCACAATCAACGTGAACACGGCCGTTGCGGACGAACTGGAGATCGTGCTGAACGTGCCGGAAACCACCGCGCAGGCCATCATTGCGCGGCGGAACACGCAGAAGTTCACTGGCTTGACTGACCTAAAATCTGTTCCCGGTGTTGACGCTTCCACGGTGGATGCGAAAGCCCGGTTGATTTTTTTCAATCAGCATTAAGACAGCGGAGAGGGGAATTCATGACAGGTGCTTCCGGTTTGGATCGCAGGCAATTTCTCGGGGCTCTCTCGCTAGGAGTGGCTGCGTTAGCTGTTCCAAAGGTAATGCGTGCAGAGCCGGCGCCGGCGGCTGGCAGGCGTTTTCCCGATTGGCTTCACCCCTGTGAATGCGCAGAACCAGGTCGATTTCGACGGCCTGGCGGCGCAGGTGCAGTTTTGCCGGCGCGGCGGCGTGCATGGCTTGGCGTGGCCGCAGATTGCCAGCGGTTGGACGACGCTGACGGAAGAAGAAAGGATGCACGGTGCGGAGACTATCATCTCCACTGCCCGCGGCGGTAATACCGCGATCGTGATCGGCGTGCAGAGTCGCACCGCAGATTTCAAAGAAACCGAGCGCTATGCCAGGCATGCGGAGAAGTTGGGTGCGGACGCCATCATCTGTATCGCTCCGCCTGGGGTGACCGCCCCGCCTGAATTGTTGGTGTTCTACCAGCGGCTCGGCAAGGTGACATCACTGCCTTTGTTTGCCCAGACCGGCGGTGACTTTAGCGTTGACCTGGTAGTCGAGATGTTCAACACCATCCCCACATTTCGCTACGTGAAAGATGAGGCAGGGCGATCCTCTGGTGCGGGTGACGGAAATCAGAAGACGCACCAACGACCAACTCAATTGCTTTTCCGGTAAGGGAGTCACCACCATGATTACAGAGATGGAACGGGGCTTCGTTGGCCACTGTCCGTTCGTGAGCCTTGCCGATCTCTACGCCTCCGCCTATGACTCCTATCACGCAGGTAAGGTGCGCGATGCGTTCGATCAATTCGGGCGTATCGAGGCGGCCAGCTCCATGTTTCCTCAAAGCGACGTTGACGTGTTGATTGCCCGAGGTGTCTTCCGTCCAGGCACGACGACGCGCCTTGCGCCGCCGGCGCCTGGTGCCGATTTCCATCGCAAGGTTACAAATCCCGATGAAATCAAGCACGACTTGGACACTTACCTGAAGCCGTACCTTCGCGCATAGCCCGGCTGCGAGATCAGCGGCAGCTAGCGGCCGCTGACCCCGGAATCACAAGGGAAAACACCGTGCCGCGGCGGGTGGGATTTCTGCTGCTGCGAACACGGATCTTCCAGCCATTCTTCTTAACGATTTCTGATGTAACCCACAAGCCGAGGCCGGTTCCGGTTTCGCCCTTGGTAGTGACGAACGGTTCAAAGATGGTCGGCAGCACATCGGGCGGGATACCGACTCCATTATCGGCGATGGTAAGCCGGACGCAGCCGCCGTCAGGTTGCTGGTGCTTTCGATTAGCGATCCGGATTCTCAAACATCCGCCATGGCGCATAGCATCCGTAGCATTTCCAATGATGTTGGCGAGGATCTGGCGGAGCTCCCCGGGGGTCGAAAGCACTGTGGCTATTTCAGATGGAATTTCGCGATTCACATGAACCCCCGCAGCCTTGAGACGCGAGCCATGAAGCCGGAGAACGGAATCCAGCACCGAAGACACGTCGGTCGCGGTCGGTTGCGAAGGTTCACGATAAAAACGTAATGTCTGCTTTGTTATCTCCGTGACGCGAGCCAATTCCTGTTCGGCTTCTACAAGATATTGTTTGCGTTGCTCGGCCGAGAGATTGCCGTGCATAAGGTAGAGAATATTAGTGATAGCCTCCAGCGGATTATTGATCTCATGCGCGATGCTGGCGGCAAGACGTCCGGTAACCGCCAACTTCTCAGATCGAAGCAAGGCCTTCTGGGCGAGCGCGTACTGTTGAATTTGATCACGGATCTGATATTGCCTTTGCCTGCCTCGGAGGGCGATCTCCAGCGTACTAAGCAAAGTCTCGGGACGAATCGGCCGCTCAAGCAGGAAGATATTTCCCAGAGGCCTGCGCAACTCCCGCAGGCGCTCACTCTCGAGCGTGACTCGTCCACTGACGGTGAGCAGGATAACCGGAAAGTCCGACCACGACGGTTGATGTCTTAGGACCTCTAGAAGAGGGCCGATGGAATTTCCGACAAAGGCCTCCTCCGAGATAATTGCAGCGCCAGCTCCGTCAAGAATGGCTTCGCAGCCGGCGTCAACGCTGTTCGCGACATGACAGGCCATGGATTGCCGTTCGAGCAGACTCGCAATGAGACGACCATCTTTGCCAGTCGGGGCGACGATGATAGTGCGCAGGTCTTGCCCCGAAATAACGATCTCAGGAAGCAGGGGAGTTCTCCGGCTGCGAAGCTTTGCGAATAAAGCTGGGCAGGCCAGTAAGCACGCCCTCGAAGTCCTTAAGCGGCTGGCCGACATAGATTGCCCCCTGACCGAAGACAAGTTCGCGAATGGCTCGTTCGTGCGGGCCGCTTCGCTTCTTAATGACAGAAAGCGCCTGGCGGATCTCCCCCGCATATTCGAAGTAGCGGAAGAGCAGCACGGTATCGGCGAGATAGCTCACGTCCACAGGGGTTTGCATGGTACCGATGAAGCCGTGCTGCGCCAGAGTGAGAATGGTAGCGACGCCCTGCTGGCCGAGATAGGCAAGCAGCTCATGAAGCTGCATGGCAAGAAACTGCTCATGCGGCATGGCATTAAGAAAGCCGTTCATGCTGTCAATCACCACCACACGCAAATTCTCTTCGTCGACCAAGCGGCGGACTTGAGCAACAAATTCCCCGGGTGACAGTTCTGCTGGGTCGACTTGCTGGATCTCCAGTGTGCCTTCCGCCAGGAGCGGCGACACGTCCATTCCAAGCCCCTTGGCCCGTTCGATCAAAGTTTCCAAAGCCTCGTCAAAGGTGAAGATGACGGCCTTCTCACCCCGTCGCGCAGAGGACACAGCATAGCGCAATGCCACGGTCGATTTTCCGCAACCCGCCGGGCCGATAAACAGCGTACTGGTGCCGGTATCGATGCCTCCCCCGAATAGCCTATCCAGCTCCGCTATTCCACTGGAAACGGGCTTGCGCTGGAAACCCGGCTTGTGTTCAGCAGCGATCAGGCGAGGGTAGATGGAGAGTCCTCCAGTTTCGATGGTGTAGTCGTGAAATCCCTCACGAAAAGGGGACCCGCGGAGTTTGCGAACCTCTACCCGACGGCGCTTTATACCGAAATCGCGCTCCAGGCTCTGTAACATCACCACTCCGTGCGCGATGCTTTGCAGCTGCAGATCGTGACTCCCTTCCGCCGTACGGTCGTCCAAAAGCAGCACGGTACAGTTTTTTCCCGCAAAGTGTCTCTTTAGGGCAAGTATCTGGCGCCGGTATCTCAGCGGATCCCGCGCCAGCATACGAAGCTCGGAGAGGGAGTCAAACACCACTCGTTGTGGCTTGGTTGCATCCACCTGCTCGAGAATGGCTGTGATGGTGTCGGCAAGTTCGACCTCCGAAGGATGAAATACGGTGTACTGCGCTTCGGGATTCAAGTCGTCTTCGGGGGGAACCATCTCATAAATCTGCAGTGAGTCTGTCGACCATCCATGCGAGCGGACGACTTGTTCGAGTTCATTTCGGGACTCGGAAAGAGTTACATAGATTACGTTTTCCCCCCGCCTCACACCTTCCAGCAGGAACTGCAGCGCTAGTGTTGTTTTCCCTGTTCCCGGATCGCCCTCGACGAGAAACAGATGCCCCTGCGGGAGGCCACCGTTCAGAATGTTATCCAGACCGGCTATGCCGGTCTGAACGCGCTCCTGGTTGTGCTCAGCCGCGGCAACAGAGGTTGACCTTGAGTCGGTACGGGCTGCCGTTCGCCGGCTCTTTGCGTTTTTCCATATTGTCCCCCGAACTAATCCGCAAGGGTCGCGACCTCGGCGACAAAGGTATTTGATTCTCCACTATTTGGCCGGGTTGCATGGGGTGCCGGCAGGATCCGGGTTTAGCGGTGGGACGCCACAACCCTTTGCTGACCCCGGGGCTACTCCGGTGGATGAGGGTTATGATGGGTCCATCCTCAAACAAATGGATGAGCATGCTGACATCGATCGAAGGGCGCTCGGTTATCGTGACCGGGGCCAGCAAGGGAATCGGCAAGGGTATAGCGCGCGTCTTTGCGAGCAAGGGAGCGCGCGTTCTCATTGCCTCGCGGGACCTCTCCCAGGCCGAGGCCACGGCCGCGGAAATCAGAGCCGGCGGCGGGATTGTTGAAGCGATAGGCGCGGATGTTTCGAAGGTGGAAGACAACGTCCGCATGGCGCAAACTGCGATCGAACGGCATGGCGGCATTGACATCCTCTGCTGCAACGCGGGAATCTACCCATCCGCGTCCCTCTTCGATATAGGTGCGGCCGATTGGGATCAGGTCATGGACATCAACCTGAAGGGCACCTTTCTTTCCGTCCAGGCGTGCCTGCCCGGGCTCAAGGCTAGGGGCAGGGGACGCATCGTGGTCACGTCTTCCATCACCGGTCCCATCACCGGCAATGCCGGCTGGAGCCACTACGCAGCCAGCAAGGCAGGGCAGCTCGGGTTTATACGCACCGCTGCGATTGAGCTTGCTCCCCTCAACATCACGGTCAATGCCGTACTACCTGGAAACATTCTTACCGAAGGGCTCCAGGACCTTGGTCCGGAATACATTGCCAATATGACTTCAGCGATTCCCGCGCGCAGGCTCGGGTCGGTTGAGGATATCGCCTACGCTGCGCTCTTTCTTTCGAGCGATGAAGCAGGCTATATCACCGGGCAAACGATCGTCGTCGATGGGGGGCAAGTGCTGCCTGAGTCACAAAAGGCGATCGAAGATCTGTATTAACGCATTTTTGCTAATACCTTGGTCCGGTGGGATCAGCTATGTGCGGCCATTCTTTGGCGGAACGGCCGCGTCGAGTTCAGTTTCCTGGTCTACACCATTAGCAAGAATGCTCTAGCAGGCGAGGAACGAATGACACGACTCAGTTTGACGATGCGCATTGCTTTCGGCATTGGACTTTTCTCGGCTTTGATCTCGAGCGCTACATGGGCCCAGAGTGCAACTGACGCCAGGCCGGATAGCTACCTCACCAACAACCGGCCGCCCGATCCGCGCTTTAAAGCGGACATCCTACTGGTGGTTGCTCATCCCGACGATGAAGTGATGGCCACTGCTTATCTGGCGCGCGAAATATATGACAAGCACAAGCGGGTGGCGGTGGTGTACCAAACTGCCGGTGACGAAGGAAACAACGATGTGGGGCCGGAGCAGGCTGCGGCCTTGGGTGACATTCGCCAGATCGAGGCCCGTCGCGCCGTAGGCTCTCTGGGCATCACAAACGTGTGGTTTCTGGGTGGCCACGATACTGTGAGCCAGAACGTGTTGACTTCCCTCGAACACTGTGGCCACGGCCGCTGCTTAGACGAGTTGGTCCGAATTGTTCGCATAACCCAGCCATCGGTGATTCTCACCTGGCTCCCAGATTTCGCTACAGGTGAGAACCATGCCGACCACCAGGCATCTGGCGTGCTCGCGACCGAGGCCTTCGACCTGGCCGGAGATCCCACTGTATTTTCAGAGCAGGTTTCTCCCGCCTCGAACCCAGACAAGAATGCGAATCTGACGGAGGGTCTTCGACCGTGGCAGCCGCAGAAGATCTATTATTTTTATAATTCGACCCACGACATTTCCAGTGGACAGGGGCCGGAGTACTCCTCCCAAGAGATCTCTCCTTCGCGCCACGTGAGCTATGGGACGTTGGCTGCCGAGGTCTTTACCAATCACCTGTCGCAAGGCGGTACAAAAGTTGCCAACGAGATAGCCGGCAACACGCTAGGTTCGTCGTCAGATGAGATAGCGAAAATTGCAACCGGGCCCGTGCAACTGATTTTCGGGAAATCTCTCGTGCCTTCCGCTGTTACCGATGATGTGTTCAAGGGCGTAGTGCCCGATGGCATTCCTTACCAGCGTGCTCCCGGATTTACAGCAGCCACGCATTCGGAACCGACCCTGGAAATTGGCGACCCATGGAGCTATTACCATAAGTTTTGGCAGGCCCATGGACTCGATCATTTGGCCCGTATTGTTCCTGTAGAAGTTTCAGTCCACGTGGATGGAACCCTGGTCATTCCGCTGGTCGTCGAAAATCCTCTGGATTCATCCGTCGACGCAACTTTCTCTGTGAAGGCGCCAGATGGATGGAAGGTCACGCCCGTTGCTCCCGCCACCATCGCTCCGCACAGCCGGTACTATCTTCGGGTTCTGGCTGCGGCTCCTGCCACCAAGTTACCCGGGTGGCAGCAATTTGTGGTCTCTGCCGAGTATGGGCAAAAGAACATCGGAACCGTACCGATTCGCGCGGAACTCTCCGATGGCTGGGTCGCGCCTCAATGACGCATTTTGGCTACAGATACCACGGGATGTTTACCACCACAATGCGCTGGTTACCCTTTACCAGCAGCAATATCTTCAGCAGCTGGACCCGTTGATTGTGGAGCAGGTTTTCCCACCAGTGCCGTACCACCAGTTCCGGCAATAAGACCGCCACTTTCCTCCCTGGGTTTTCCGATTCCAGGTGCAAGATGTAATCCATCAGGGGCGCGATGACAAAGCGAAAGTTCGAAGGGATGGTCACTAACTCCGGATCCGGCATGCCTTGCTCGCGAATGGGAGCAAGTATTTTTTCATCCCAGTCCTGGTCAATTCCGTGAGCTTCATCCTCGGAGTGAACATGCACAACCTTGATTTCTTTTGAAAGCAGCAGGCCAAACCGCAAGGCCTTTTCTGAGATTCGGTTCCATCCTGCCATGGGAATGACAACCAAGGGCTCCTGCAGATTTGCCAGGTTGAGCCGGTTCATATCCCTCATTTCGTCCCGAATGCGCGTGTAGTGCTTCTTTACGGAGTACATCAGCAGAATCAGTGTCGGAACCAGCAGCGCGGTTACCCATGCTCCCGCTCTGAACTTCGAGGCCAACACGACGCACGTTGTGAGCCCGGTCGCGACCGCGCCAGTGCCGTTCACCAGCATGTGCCATGTCCTGCCCTTGTGGTCGCCTTCCTGCTTCTTCCAGTGCACGACCATGCCCGCCTGGGAGAGCGTGAAGGCCAAAAATGCTCCGATGGCATACAGCGGAATCAGTCTGTCCGTCACCCCCTTGAACAGGATTAGAATCACTGCCGTCAGGCCGGTGAGCGCGTAGATACCGTGCGAGAACAACAGGCGGCGTCCTCTCAGGATGAAGACATGCGGCAGGTAGTCGTGCAAGGCGATCGCTCGGGTCAGGCGGGGGAAATCCGCAAAAGCCGTGTTCGCGCTCAAAGCCAGGGCCAACAGCACGCTTCCCATGGTCAGGAAATAGAACCATCCACGACCAAAAACAGCGGTCACCAGCAGGCTTAGCAGACTTTGATATCCGGCGCCGTCGGGGTCCATGGCCATGATTTGGTAGTGCTTGGTCAGCCATGCCGTGCCGTAGAGCAGTACGATCAAAATGCCGATGATGACTGTAAGCGCGTACTGTGCATTCCTGGATCGGGGCTCCCGGAACGCCATCACACCATTGGAGACTGCTTCCACACCGGTCATAGCCGCGCAACCGCTGGAGAAGGCCTTCAGCAACATCCACAGGCCCAGGTACTGGACCGTTTGCGGCAACGGGGTGGGCATGGTGGCCACCGGAAGTGGGTGGCCTCCCGCTGCGAATGTCTTGTAGGCACCCACGGCGATCAGGGTCATTAATGTACCGATAAACAGAAATGTGGGCACGATGAATGCGGTGCCTGTGTCCTTAACCCCGCGCAGATTCACCGTCGCCAGGATGGCCAGGATCACCAGACAGAGCGCCAGTGTGTGGGGCTGTAATTTGGGCAACGCTGAAGTCAAAGCAGTCACGCCGGCCGAGATCCCGACCGCCGCGGTAAGAATGTAGTCGATCATCAGCGCCGCTGCGGCCAGCAGCCCCGCTCGTTCACCCAGGTTTTCCGTCGCCACCGTATAACTGCCGCCCCCGTTGGGGTAGGCGGCAATGGTTTGTCGATAGCTGAAAAAGACGATGACCAGCAGGATCAGGATGGAGGTGATGATGGGCAGCAGGTACTGTGTCCCGAGGATTCCCAGGGGGATCAGCAGAGCCAGAGCCGCCTCTGGGCCATACGCCGCGCTGGTTAAGGCATCGAGGCCGAAGATGGGGATTCCGGCCCCAACTCCAATTTGTTCGGCGCGTTCTTCGCTCGTCGCCAGCGGCTTGCCAAAAATCCGGTCCTGAATCGGCATGTCGATGTAGATACTACACCTGTCAAGTGTTCTTCCTGGCAGTTGTGTATCCGTATCCTGTAACAATGTGGAGTCGTCCACGTGTAAGGTAGGGAGGTTTTGTGCGGCGTCGGGAATTTCTAGAGATTGCGGCAGCAACGTTGGGGGCCAGCGGACGGGGGGAAACTCTCAGCGGCGCCGCGGACCAGGTGGTCACCGAACGACGCAACGCCGGCCAGCCTCATCGGGGAAAGGTTCTGGCGCTGGTTGCTCCTCATCTGGACGATGGTCCGATCTTCGCTGGGGGCACGCTGGCGAAGCTTTTGAGCGAAGGCTACACCGGCTACTTTATTCGCACCAGCAATGACGAGAAGGACTCTTATCACCTGTCGCTGGGGGAGACAGTGCTGGCCAATGAGCGTGACACGGCGCAACTGGTCAAGACCCTTGGCTTTAAGAAGGCCTACGACCTGAGCTACCGAAATCACCGTCTCGACGACGTATCCAGAACAGAACTTCGCGGCCGGCTGATCTTCCTGTTCCGCTTACTGAAAGTGGATACGGTTTTCAGTTACGACCCGTGGGGTCACTACGAGGAAAATCCGGACCATTATGTTACGGCGCAAGCGGTAGAGGCCGCCTGCTGGATGTCCAGCGGCCTACTTGATTTTCCCGAACAGTTTGACGCCGGCTTGAAACCGCATGCGGTTTCGGAGAAGTACTACTTTGCCCGCGGACCGCAGCTGGTTAACCGGGTGGTGGATATTGGAGACTTCCTGCCGCAGAAGATTGCAGCGATTGCATCCTGCGAGACCATGATCGTGCACATGGTGAAGGACCTTGTAGACAGCCTCACGGCGCGGGGTTTGCGCGTACCCGCCCTGAGCGGGGATCTCGATGCGGCGACAAAGGAGTTCATTCAGGCGGCGTTTGTCACCCGCGACCACACCACTGGAGGAAAGTACGGGCTGCAATATGCCGAGGAGTTTCACTACATCGGCCCGGATGCCTCGCTGGACGAATATATCTCGCGCAATGCACAACGCATCTCCTAGCCCCTCGCAACCTGTACCCTGAACCCGCAGAAATGTGTGAATCACTTTTCCGGCGCCCGCACTCTAAGCAGTGAGTCTGGCGCGGCGGAAGTGATCGCCGTGCGCGTGGCAACCGCAACGCCCCAAAACATCTTTCACCGGAGATTAACGATGACGAAGTCCTCGCTCTTTATACCGCTCAACATCGGACCGCTCACGCTAAAACACCGTGTGGTGATGGCTCCCCTCACGCGCTCACGCTCCGAACAGCCCGGCGATATCCCCGGAGATCTCATGCGTGAGTACTATAGTCAGCGCGCTTCTGACGGCGGTTTGATCATCTCGGAAGCAACCACTATTTCCGCCACGGCACGTGGCTGGTTCGGAGCGCCCGGGATCTACACCGATGAGCAGGTCGAGGGCTGGAAGAAGATTGTGGACTCTGTCCATGCCAAGGGTGGCCTGATGTTCTCCCAGCTCTGGCACACTGGACGTGCGTCGCATGTTGAGGTGACGGAAGGGCCGGCTCCGGTTTCGGCATCTGTCAATCCGTCGTATTGGCAGGAAGGTGAGCGCCTCACTTCCACGCCCCACGGCTGGGTTAAACCCTCTCCACATCGAGCCCTGGAAATTTCTGAGATTCACGGTATCGTCGAGGACTATCGCAAAGCTGCAGAGCACGCCAAGGCTGCCGGCTTTGATGGTGTAGAGCTCCATGGGGCCAACGGCTATTTGCCGGACCAGTTCCTTCAAGACGGAAGCAACCAGCGCACCGACGCCTATGGTGGTTCCATTGCAAACCGGGCGCGCTTTCTGCTCGAGGTCGTGCAGGCAATGGTAAGTGTGTGGGGCGGTGATCGCGTGGGCGTGCGCATAGCTCCGAGCGGCAGCTTTAACGGCATGTCGGACAGTAATCCCAATGCCCTCTTCGCCTATGTGACCGAGCAGCTGAATCAGTTCGGACTTGCTTACCTCCACGTCGTCGAGCCACGCGTCAAGGGAAATATTGTTATCGCCGAAGGACAGGGACCGGTCGCGGCAGAACAACTGCGAAAGATCTTCAATAGCAAGATCATCGCGGCCGGCGGCTTTGAACCTGGGACAGCAGAGGCAGTGGTAGATAAGGGCGATGCCGATGCGGTTGCTTTTGGCCGCCTCTTCTTATCGAACCCAGATCTACCCAAGCGCATCAGGCTGGGGCTTGCGCTCAACGAGTACGATCGCAATACCTTCTACACCTTCGACGCCAAAGGCTATACGGATTATCCGTTCTACGGCGACGGAGTGAGCAATATAAAGCTGGATCAAGTCACCACATCGGCTTAGTGCCTCGGAAAAGGCCGAGAGGTCATGAACAGAGAGGATTTCCTGCGTTTCAAAGGCTAAGGCCCAACACTCGGGAAACCTCTCCTTCCTCCTGCGCAATCGTTCCACTTACCCGTTCCCTCCTTATTCGCCGCTGAACGTAGCGCAAGGCAAAGTGCGCTGTGACGATGCTCAGCGTCGTGACGATCAGGTGGCTGGCACTTACCTCAATCCACCATTCATAGTTCACGGTTGCGACTATCAAAGCAGGGAAAAAGACAATGTAGCGCAGCAGGATGAAACCCAGGTCTGTGTTGCGGGGCACCCGCGCTTCGGTAAATGGGATGGCTGCCGTCTGTAGTGAAAAAGCATCGGTCAACAAAAGACAAATACCGGCGCCAACCAGGACCTGGGTAACCAGCTCCCTTGGCGCGCGCAGTTGAGGGTAGGAGATGATTTGCAAAACGGCGACCGCGCCGAGGGTGGTGGTCATCGCCCAAAGCAACACCCACAGTTTGGTAGCGGCCAGGTGATCCGATGAAGCCTTTCCGTGGATCAGCCGGAAGACCCAGCTTCCTGCCGGATCAGCGGGAGAGAGGAGCGAGGTGCACAGGCCAGCGACGATCCAGAAGGCAAGCGCCGGAACAGCGAGGCGTACCCCGCTCGACGAGACAGCGATCCTGATATGACCGCCTTCGACTCGTAAGACGACGACCCACACACATGCCAGCGCGATGCCGATCCCCGCGTACATGGCAAGGTAAAGACGGTGGCGTTGGGAGCGAAACAATGTCTGGCTTATGAAGTGATAGACGGCGCGCCGCGGTGGCGTCCGTACCAGCGTTGCATGCAGAAGGCGGATGGCAGGCCGCACAAGCAGGCTCCTGCTAGTGGGTGCGATGGAGCCCTCGACTGCTTGACGCGTGCTGCGCGCGTATGCGAGCGGATAGGTGACGATTGCGAGCGCCATCAGCAAAGCTGTTACCTGGTAGCCGGTATGGGCGAGCTGAGTGAAGGCCGGCAAGGCGGCCGGCCCCGCCGAAATAGATTCGTAAACGCCCAGGAACCAGAACGGAGGAAACCAGCGCACGGCTGGGCTTCCGGATTGGATCAATGCTTCCAGAGATCGCGAAAAAATCGGGAACAGAAATAAGACGGTCGAGAGCACCATCAAGACAAGACTCTGGAGAAACGAAGAGATTGCGCGAAAGAGCCGCGCACCGAGGAGACTAATGAGCGATCCCTGCAAAGCCAGGACCAGGGTGGCAGAGCAAAGGCCGGCGGCTGTCACAGCAACGAAGTGAGCAGCGTATGCCCGCGACGGGTCAGGTGGCTCGGTAGCCAGGGGGAAGAAAATGATTCCTAGTGAGCTTGTGCCGATCAGAAAGAGCCCCAAGAAAGTAAGGACGGCCGCTACTCTTGCCAGAAGAAGTCTTCGCTCCGCAATAGGCAGGACGGAAAGGACGAAGACATCCAATACACTCGGAACCAGAAGGTCCCATTCAAATACGGTGATTGCGCCCATGACAACCCAGGCATACATCACGAAGCCATAATGGTCTGCGACTCGGCCCCAGAAGGGTGGAGTGGGCGGCTTCGGCGGGAAAGCATGATAGGCAGGAAACAGAAAGATGGTGGCCACCAGGGTCGGCAGTGCGATGGCCCAGGCGACCGTCATGATGAGCGGCAATGTCTCCCCATCCACGGAAACAATCTCGTTGTTGAAGAACCGGTCAAGGAGATGTCGAACCAGAAGCTTGAACTGCTTCTGTCCTGCCGACGAGAGTAAGGAGTCAGCCGGCTGCCAGATCAACAGGGGGGATCGGCTATGCATCGCCCACCCTCATCACGTCGACTAGCTGCCGGGCCAACACGCGAGTGTCTTCCTGCTGAACCAGCTGGGCAAAGACATCCTGCAAGTTGGCTAGCTGCATTACTTTCGCAAGCTCAGCCGGCGCAGCGTCGGCCAGTATCTTGCCCTTCGCAATCACGATCACCCGGTCGCAGACCTGCTCTACCACTTCGAGAACGTGTGAGATGTACAGAATCGCCTTGCCCTGCGCGGCCAGTTCCTGCAGCAGGTCCTTGAAAAGCCGCGCGGAAACGACATCCAGTCCGGAGAGAGGCTCGTCGAATACCAGCAATTTAGGGTCGTGCATCAGGGCGGCAGCAATCAGAACACGCTGCTTCATACCCTTCGAATAGAAAGAAATGGGCGAGTATCGCCAGGATTCCAGCCCCAGGAGTTTCAACATCTGGGTGGCCTTGCGTTCGATGTCGCTCTCGTTCAGGCCGCGCAGCCTGCCCACCAGCTGCAGGTATTCCAACCCGGATAGATAGGTGTAGACGTGCGCCTCTTCGGGAACATAGCCGAGGGTGCTGCGAAAGCCGACCATATCTTCACGGATATCCTTGCCTTCGAATAGGACGCTTCCTTCGTTCGGCTGAAGCAGGCCGGTAATGATCTTTACCGTGGTGGACTTTCCCGATCCGTTGGGTCCGAGGTACCCGACAATTTCACCCGCCCGGACACGAAAGTTGATGTCCTCGATCGACGGAATCCCCCGATATCGCTTGCAAAGGTGGGTTACCTCAAGCACAGGCGTCCTCCGATCCTGTACCCTATGTAGCAATCTACTTAGCTGATTTGTCAAGTAGTTTGCTACATAGATATAATGCGCGTATGGCAGGGGAACCTAAACTCTCGCATACCGCTGCGCTGATTCTGCAAGCGATCCATGCCGGCCATATTTATGGCTTTAGCGTGATGGAGGTCACGGGGCTTCCCAGCGGAACCGTATACCCGGCGATGCGTCGGCTGGAGCGGGACGGTTTGATTGTCTCGCGCTGGGAGCGCCAGTCGATTGCGGATGCCGAGCAAAGACCGTTGCGCAAGTACTACAAGCTCACCCGGAATGGCCGAACGGTCCTCGACACGGCCTCCAAGCGCTACCCGCTTCTCACCAAGCTGATCCCATCTCCCGAGGTCGAGAACGCATGAAGGTGCGAGGGCTGGCCCATTCACTGTTCGTCTGCACCGGCATGTTAAAGATGGCAGCAATCCTCGTGCCCAGGGCAGCCCGTGCAGAGTGGCTCGAAGAATGGCGCGCAGAACTCTGGCATGTTTGGCACATCTGCAATCAGAACGATGGGCCGGCTGCGTTGCACCACCAAGAGGAAATAACCGCGTTCAGCCTGGGTGCTTTCAAAGACGCGCTTTGGCTGAGAAGGAACCAGACCCCTTCGGCGCCCTCCCAGATTTCCTGTAGAGGTTGGTGGCGTTGGGGAGCTTCATGGGGCTTTCTTTACGGAAAGCCGCACACGCTGCCATATCCAGCGCGGAGTGGCAGGAAATCCGGGTCGCGGCGGTGGTTCAGGCAGGGGATGCCTTCGCGCTGCATCCTGACTTTTACGGTTTTGGCAGTCGCAAGCTTGCTGATGGCATATGAGCGCCCCAGCGTTTGGAAGGTGGTTCAACCGAACTCGTATCGGGATGCGAGCGACCTGGTGATGGTTTCACGCGGCGGCTTTGAGAGCGCATCCTACCCAACCGTGGAATTCGCAGACTATGAAGCGTGGAAGCGGAACTCAGGCCGCCTGTTTACCGGTCTTGCCTTCTATCGATTGGCGGCGAAGCGACTCACCATTGGGACCGATTCCTCAACTGAGCTCCCGATTGCTCGTGCAAGCTCAAATCTCTTCCAACTGCTGGGAGTTCCCATCTCATTTGAAGTTCGAGGCACGGCTGAATCCCCCACAAGACTGGTGATCAGCCGGAGTGCCTGGCTCAAGTACTTCCACGGGGATGCTCACGTCTTCGGCCACATGCTGCAGGTGGATGGGCAGCAGGCGATGATTGCGGGGGTTATCGAGGACGAATATTGGCGGCTCCCGGGCCGTACAGATCTCTGGCTACTGCAGGATGAACGACATTTATCCGCCTTGAAGTCTGACACTGAGGGATACGTACTCGGCCATGCTTCGCGGTCGGTATTCCGTGCCGGGCCAGACGGCCGGCGTCAGATGTATGTTGCTCGAAAAGAGGGCGGCTACGACTGGTTCGTGTGCGAGTCCCTCGCCGAACGCATTCGGGAGCCATGGTCGATCTTTTCGTTTGCCCTGCTTCTGGCCTGCCTGGCCTTGCCTGCGACCACGTCTCTGCCACTCGGGGAATACCCGGCACATAGCAACCGGGTTCCTTGGACGACAAGAGTTCGCCGCTGGGCTTTCCTGTCCGCCAAGTTCATCCTGATCGTCCCCATCGTTTACTTTGGGTCGCTCGATCTGGCGTACTCGAGTAGCTCCATGTCTGTTGGCACCTCCGAACTCGTTGAGGTGTTCAGCTCATTCTGGGCGTTGCTTCTCGCGTTCCGCTGGGCTTTGCGCGATCAACGAAGGCGTTGTCCTGTCTGCCTGTGCACCTTGACCAATCCTGCGCGTGTGGGGCAATTCTCACGGAACTTCCTCGCCTGGAATGGGACCGAGCTTGTCTGTTTGAGCGGCCACGGCTTGCTGCACGTGCCTGATATACCGACAAGCTGGTTCGGCAGCCAAAGGTGGCTCTACCTGGATCCTTCCTGGAGCGCTTTGTTCCCGGTAGGCACCTGACGGTTAACTAGGCCTTGCGGGTGAGCGCCTCGCGGATGCGACGGCCGACAATCGCATCTTCGCCCGGCTGCAGCATCCAGACCCCGACGACGAGTGTGTTTGCGTTCGACGGAATGCCCTGGTTGGCTGGTTGTCCGCTGTTGGGGTTGAGTTCGATGGAGGGCTTGCCTTCGCGCAGCGCTGTCAAAACCTCTTCTGTCGTTATGCCTCGCACGGATGGATCGAAACGAATGAGCACATGCGGGACATGGTTCGCGATCCTGGGAACGACCGTCTCGGTGGTGACGGAGGGGATGCCCTTGACCGACGCGATGATCAGGTCCGCGCGTTTTTGATAGTCCCCCTGCATCGACTCCTCTGTATGCGAGAGAACCCAGTCGACGGCTGCCACCATGCCAACAATCTGTTCCTTGGCTACCTTCATGCCGCGGCCCACACCCTCGCTGGGGTTGTTGTTTTGCTGTGCCAGATCGGTGAGATGTTTCTTGCCCAGCAGCAGGCCTGCGTTCTGCGGGCCGCGCATGCCCTTGCCTCCGGAAAAAGAAACCAGGTCATAGCCCATGCCGGTGTACTTCCATAGATTGGAAATAGGAGGCATATCCGCCGCTGCGTCGATGTGGCATGGGATATTGTGCTCGTGCGCGACGCGGAGCCATTCCTCGCGACCAATCTGCGCGGTGCCGGCCTCGCCGTCTTCCTCTTCCGCTGCGTTGAAGAAATTGGTCATGATGCCATTGCCGGCGGCACAGGCGCGCTTGTAATCGTCCAGAGTGACCACCTCCGTCACGCGCGCGCCGCAGAGAAACATCGCGTGATCGTAACCGTAGCGGTGCGCCCGCTGCACGATCACCTGGTTTTTCAGGCCATCGATGGACTGCGGCATGGCCATGGGCGAAATGCTGTTGGCAGCTTGCAGGCAGGCCGCGGTGGCGAGTGTAATCGCGCCTGCCGCACCTGACGTGACCACTGCGCCCTCGCATTTCAATCGCTGCGCTATATACTCGCCCGACTTCGCTTGCAGGTCATGCAGGCGCACCGGGTGGAGAGCTGCCTTTTGTACGGCCGCCAGTACGGAAGGAGGCATGCAGGCCGCGGTTAGAGTGGTGTAGGTGCCGGCCGCATTGATGATCTTGGGCACACCCAGCTTCTCGTAATAGTCTTCCCCTTCCACTTCTTCTTTCGTCGGGGAAGCGAACGTTCTGGCGGCGCCAAGGCTGGCGGCGAGCCCACCAGTCCAACGAAAAAAGCGTCGACGGGAAAAGCGGTTGTCTGTGAGTTCGGTCAGTTTTGACATGGAAAGATGCCCTACTTCTTCGCAAACCCGTGCGAATCGATCTTGGGGAGTCGATGCGGAGTATCAGCGCGGCCACAACTGCCCCGTTGCTCCAGTTTACGGCTAACTGTTAGGGTAACGCAGCAATAAAGGGCCTGAGCGGCTTAAGAGGACATCTGCTTCGACCACGCTGTAACGTCCGAGACGGATGGTGTCCTTGAAGATTCCAGAAACCGGGGCCTGGTGGATACGGGCAAGTTCAAAGCTGTGGTTCTGCAGGTGGACTGTATGAATTCCACCGGTCGCATTCATCATCCGCAGTCGATATCGCCGGCCCTTTTGCAGTAACAGAGCTTCCTCCGGGTGGGCTTGTCCATCGATGATCCACTGACAGGCGCCGTCGCTCCTTTTCTCCAGCAACATCTCGATCATCTGGTCGGGCTCAACGGCCGAACGGCGGCCGGCGCCGAATCCCGCGTGCAACGTGTCAGAGCCGGCCAGGGCTGGCTCGCCTACCGTTAACGACAACACGTCGGCTGCCACGGGGTGAGCGATTTGGCTGGCGGAACAACACAGGGCAGAGGAGCGCTGGACCATCGCTGCGGCAGCGGTACTGGCTGCGAGTTGAAGGAAGCATCTGCGCCTCATCGTCTACCCTCGAAAGTGAAATCAGGCTCCCGGGTTATCGGGAAACTTTGTAACGAAACGTTCTATAGTACAGTGGTCGAAGTGTAGCACCGCAGCACGCTCGGAGGGCACAACCAAGTGGAATTTCCGCCGCAAAAACCGCAGGGCTTGCCAGCAGATCGCGCACTGGGTATGGATGCGGAGATGGCTCGCGCAGATTTCCTCGACGGGCGTCCTTTCGCCGCCCCCGCGGGCGCTCCAGCCATGATGGCCAAAGAGGATTGGGACGGTTACGGCGGCGTAGGAGATTACGCCACCGCGAACGGGAATACCCATGCCGTAATGACCGCGGGCCACGGCATTCGCGATGCGCTGTATACCGGCCAGCTCAAAAACGCACTCCCGACCGGAGAGACCTTCGATTGCGTGGTGGTGGGCGGTGGCATTAGCGGGTTGGCAGCCGCTCATCTTTTTTCTGAAAAGACCGGGCGGTCGAAACGCTGCCTGGTGCTGGAAGACCACTCGATTTTCGGCGGGGAAGCCCGCCGTAATGAATTTATGGTGGATGGCCACCGGCTGATCGCAGGCCAGGGCTCGGCCACGTATTTTCCTTCCCTGCCGGCTTCGCTCACGCAGAGGTTTTACGATTCGATCGGCTTTGACGGTAAACCATTGGAGTACCAGAAATGGGGCGGTGGCCAGCCTGAACTGGACGTAAACACCCTTCCTTATGCCCGGGGTAGTAAGAATTCCGGAATGTTTTTTGGGGCGCGTCACGGCCATCCCGAGGGCTTCTGGCTCTTCGATCCATGGGGCAAAAAGCTGGCGGGTGCCCCCCTACCCGAGGCGACCAAGCAGCAACTGCTCAAGGCGCGCGAAGGCAGTCCAGCATTTGTTCCGCCCAAGGTGGATGGCGATGAGATTTCGCGGGCTCTCGACCGCATCAGCTTTGAGGAGCACCTGATGCAGCGCGACGGCCTGACCCGCGAATTTATTCGTACCTATATGCCGGTTGCGGCAGATTGGGCGGGTTCTTCCGCCGACGAGAACTCCGCCTACGCGAATTACGCTCCGGAGGTGCTTTTTCCCTGGAAGAACGAAGTTGGCCCGCAGATTTTCCCGGGCGGGAACACCGGCATCGCGCGTTTTATTGTGAAGGCCATGATCCCGGAGGCCATGCCTGGCCCCAATACCTTGGCCGGCATGTGCCTTGGCCCGGTGGATTTCACCAAGCTTGATCGCGATGGCCAGCCAGTGCGGATACGGTTGGGTGCAACGGTGGCGGATGTGCATCACGAGGGCGACGGCGTCCGCGTCAGTTACGCTGTGGACGGTAAGCTACACACCGTGCACGCCCGATCGGTGGTCATGTCCGCGGGCTGGACAACTGCGAGAACCATTTCCGATCTACCGGAAGACTATCGCGCTGCATATCAGCAGTTCTACCGTATGCCTTGCGGCGTCATTAATGTTGCGGTGCGCAACTGGCGCTTCATGGCCAAGATGGGGATCACAGAATGCCAGTGTTTCGAGGGGGTCTACCCCTGGCTCGCGGTCCGCAAAGTCGCTGTATGGGCGGACGTTCCGCCTACGATTACCCCCGACGACCCAACCGTGTTCCGAATGAAAATCACATTTACCGAGCCGGGGGTTCCGTTGCCGCAGCAGTGCACGCGGGGCAGGATGCGCCTGCTGAGCACACCCTACTCGGAATATGAGCGGTTGATTCGCGAGCAGATGACGCTGATGTTTGCGCGCAGCGGCTTCGACGCCCGGCGGGATATCGCCGGCATCATCGTAAATCGTTGGGGTCACGCTTATCTCTGCGGCCAGCCGGGCTTCTTCTTTGGATCTGAGGGCAAGCTCGCTCCACGAGAGGTAATGAGGCGTGCTCCTTTCGGCAAGATCGCCTTCGCCAATTCCGATCTCTCCGGAATCATGGACCACCGCGCTTCCATCGCCGAATCGGACCGCGCCGTGAACCAGCTGCTGGCTTAAACCTGATCGTGTAAGGTTACGGGTGCAGATCTGTAGACGGAGTTGACGAACCGGTGCGGCTTATGAAACAAACATTAGAAACTAAATTAAGCGGAGCAGACCTTGTCTAGTCGGCGCATCGGCATCATCATGCATGGCATCACCGGAAGGATGGGCTACAACCAGCACCTGGTCCGTTCGATTATGGCTATCAGGGACCAGGGCGGAGTGACGCTATCCAATGGCGACCGGGCCATGCCTGACCCGATCCTGGTAGGCCGCAACCTGGAGAAGGTTTCCAGCCTGGCGGAGCGCCATGGCATCAAGCGGGTGGCGAAAGACATCGATTCCGCGCTCGCCAACCCCGAGGACACCATCTTCTTCGATGCCGGCTCGACCCAGATGCGTGTTCCGCTGCTGACCCGCGCGATCGAGGCTGGAAAGCACGTTTACTGTGAGAAGCCGCTCTCAGAAACACTCGAGGAGTCGCTTTCCCTGGTGCGCCTGGCTCGCAAGCATGGCGTGAAGAGTGGAGTCGTGCAGGACAAGCTCTACCTGCCGGGTTTGCGCAAGCTCCGCATGCTGAAGGACGCAGGATTCTTCGGTCGCATCCTTTCCGTGCGCGGTGAGTTTGGCTATTGGGTGTTTGAGGGCGACCTGCAACCCACCCAGCGGCCCTCATGGAATTACCGCAAAGCCGACGGGGGAGGCATTATTCTCGACATGCTGCCCCATTGGCGTTACGTGCTGGACAATCTGTTTGGCGCGGTGCAGTCCGTCAGCTGCATTGGTGCAACCCATATCACGCAACGCGTCGATGAGAGTGGGGCAGTGTACAAGGCCGATGCTGACGACGCCGCCTATGCCACGTTTCAACTTGAGGGCGGCGTGATCGCGCATATCAATTCGTCCTGGGCGGTGCGGGTACGCCGGGATGACCTGGTGACGTTCCAGGTCGATGGCACGCATGGATCCGCGGTAGCCGGCTTGAGCCGGTGCTACACCCAGCACCGTGTAAACACCCCGCGGCCGGTATGGAATCCCGACGTTCCCCAGACGATGAAGTTCACCGAGCAGTGGGACGAGGTCCCCGACACCCAGGTCTACGAGAACGGCTTCAAGTTGCAGTGGGAAGACTTCATCCGTCACGTGGTGCAGAACAAGCCCTGGAGCTTTGACCTGCTGGAAGGAGCGAAAGGGGTGCAGTTGGCCGAGCTCGGCTTGAAAAGCTGGGCCGAGCGCCGCTGGGTGGATGTACCGGCGTTGTCTCCCGACGAGTCGGGCGGGAATGTGTGAGCAGCGTGAGCATCGAAGATCGGTCCATCAATGACCTGTCCATCAATCTGGCCACGGTGCGCCAACAGTACACGATGGGTCAGGCGGTGGATGCTTGCCTGGCCCAGGGCATTACCGCTATCGCGCCATGGCGCGACCAGGTGCAGCTGACGGGTCTGGCGGAAGCGGCCGAGATCGTTCGCTCCAACAAGCTTCGGGTCACCGGGCTTTGTCGCGGCGGCATGTTTCCCGCCGCAGACAAAGCAGGCCTGGCTGCAGCCATCGATGACAACAAGCGCGCGATCGATGAGGCGGTTGCGCTCCAAGCCGATTGCCTGGTGCTGGTGGTAGGAGGATTGCCAGGGGATTCGCACGACATTGGCGCCGCACGCGAGATGGTGGCCGACGGCATAGCCGCGATCCTGCCCCAGGCCCGTGCCAGCCGCATGCCCCTGGCGATTGAACCGCTGCATCCCATGTATGCCGCCGACCGCTCCTGCATAAACACGCTGGAACAGGCGCTCGATCTTTGCGATTTGCTGGGCGACGGTGTGGGCGTTGCGATTGATGTCTACCATGTCTGGTGGGATCCGAAACTGGATGAGCAGATCATGCGGGCAGGCGCCGGGGGGCGTATTTTGGCTCACCACATCTGCGATTGGCTGGTCCCGACACGCGATATTCTGCTCGACCGCGGGATGATGGGCGACGGAGTCATCGATCTACGATCCATTCGCTCTCTGATCGAAAGAGCCGGATACCACGGGCCGCAGGAGGTCGAGATCTTCTCCGCGCAAAACTGGTGGAAGCGCCCGGGCGAAGAAGTGCTCGCTACCTGTGTTGATCGTTTTCTCAACACGTGCGTTTAGTCTAAACGGTTGTTACGAAGAGGTCTTATGTCATTCGAATCGAAAAACCCAACTACCGGCGAGCTGTTGGACACCTATCCGGAGCACAGTGCCGACGAGGTTGAGCTGCGCTTGCAGAGCGCCTGGGACGGATGGAAGCATTGGTCGCGTACGCCTCTCGCTGAGCGGACGGCCTTTCTCCTTCGCCTTGCGAGCCTGCTGGAAAGCCGCGTGGAAGAGTACGCGCGGCTGATCACGCTTGAGATGGGCAAGCCGATCGGTGAAGCGCGCGGAGAAGTGAAGAAGGCAGCCTTTGGTGCGGCTCATTTCGCCCAGGAGGGCGCCGCGTATATCCAGTCCGAACCCATTCCAGGCACTCCAGGCCGCGTCGTCTACGAATCGCTTGGCCCGATCCTCGCCATCATGCCCTGGAATCTTCCCTTCTGGCAGGTGTTGCGCTTCTTCATCCCGACCGCGCTGGTGGGAAACACCGTGGTGGTGAAGCACGCCGAGACCGTGCAGGGCTGCGCGCTCGCGCTCGAAAGGCTGGTGAGAGATGCCGATGGTCCTGAAGGGCTCTACGTGAATCTCTCCGTGCAACGTGGCGCGGTGCCGGCGATTATCGCGGATCCACGCATACGTGCAGTGACGGTTACGGGTAGCGTGGCGGCCGGTCGCGCCGTGGCGCAGCAAGCCGGCCTGCACGGCAAGAAAGTGGTGCTGGAACTCGGCGGCTCCGATCCGTTCATCGTGCTTGGGGATGCCGACATCGCGAAGGCAGTGCAGCTGGGGGTGACCTCACGCTACTCCAACAACGCGCAGAGTTGCATTGCGGCCAAACGCTTTTTCATTGCCGAGCCGGTTGCGGAGGCTTTCATCAAAGCCTTTGTGGAGCAGGCATCCGCGCTCAAGGTCGGCGATCCGCTCTTGCCTGATACGAAACTGGGGCCCCAGGCGCGCGAAGACCTGCGCGCGACCACGGAGCGCCAGGTCTCTGAAGCAAAGGCAGCCGGCGCACGGGTGCTCACCGGCGGTAAGGCTCTTGATGGACCTGGTTATTTCTATCCTCCGACGGTGCTGATTGATCTGCCGCATGACGCACCGGTTGCGCGGGAGGAATTCTTTGGTCCGGTCGCGCTCTTCTTCACTTTCAAAACCGATGAAGAGGCGATCCGGCTGGCCAATGATACTGAGTTCGGCTTGGGAGCGGCCGTGTGCAGCAAGGATGCGGCCCATGCCAATGCTGTTGCGGCGCAGATTGAGGCCGGCGCGGTGTTCATCAACGACTTTGTCCGTTCGGATCCACGAGCACCGTTCGGTGGGGTCAAGGGTTCCGGCGTCGGCCGGGAATTGGGGGCGCTCGGCGCTCGAGAGCTTACCAACGCCAAGCTCATTTGGGAACCCGTCTGATCGGGAGGGGCTATAGAGTCTGCGTGAGAACTACACTCTCCAAAATCCAGTCCCGTAGGGACGGCTGAAAGTAGCCCAGGACGCAGTCCTGGGTGGCGCTGAGAATCAGAGCTGTCTAAATTAGCGCGCAAGTGGCATTCTGGACGGCGCAAGTTGCTGAATGCGTGGAAGAGAACGTGGACAAGCGAAATGGAGTTGGTTGCGGTGGCAGTGGTTCGGTCCATCACCTTGGCATTTGTGGAGGGGATGGACAGCGCGCAGGGAGTTGGGGGAAGGGCGCACAGCAGGTCCCTCGGCTACCTCCGGATTTCCTGTCAGGCTTCGTGGTGTCGATAAATCCCGTGCGGCTTTCTCTACGGAAAGCCGCATACGTGGCCGTTGACTAGCGCCGCGTAGTAGGAAATCCGGAGTACGCTCGGGATGACAAAGTTGAGGGTGGTGGCGCACCTTGGCATGGTTGGAGGTGGATGGATAGAGTCAAAAAAGGCTAATTTGGACAAGATTGACTGAGAATATCCCAGGACGTCAGTCCTGGTGTCCTGGATTTTGGCAATGGTTAAGGGTGCCCAGGATTGCATCCTGGGTTATTTTCAGCCGTCCCTGGCGGGACTGAGTCATCCTGCAAATATTACCCAGGACTGACGTCCTGGGCTACTCTCAGTCGTCCCTACGGGACTGGTTTTAGTCTCGGCGGTTGCAGGTTATGTTTCATCTCCAGAAGTCTTGCCGGACGCAGCCTCGGCCGGATAGTTGAAGAAGAGCTGATTGCCGTCGGGATCGTCGACCACCAGGAGCCGGTAGCCCCACGAACCCTCCTTGACCGGAACGCCTTTGCCCTCGAGTTCCCCGCGTAACGCGTCTACCGCGGCCACCGCGGCATCGTGCGTCGCCGGCTCGACGTTCAGGGAAATGAAGATCAGCCCCTTGCCGATCTTCTCCGGCCACATATCGGCCAGGATAAGAGCACAGCCCAGCCGGTCAACCTGTGCGACGCGCGCTTTGCCGTCCTCGTCGTAGCGCCAGGGGCTCGTGAAGCCAAGCTGGTTAACGTAAAAGAGGAGCGAGGCCTCAACATTCGTCACGTGTAGGACAGGGCGTGCGAACCAGTCTGTCATAGGCTATCTTTCCTCGAAGAAGGATAGCTTTTTCCTGGACCTACCTGCTGTTAAAGAAACGATCGCCTATCTACGCCCCGACCATGGCGGTTGAATACCAGAGAACAGCGGCTATCCTGGTCAGACCGAGCCTACTTATAGGCGTGGATCAACTCCACGCTCACGCCGCCAATGGAGTCGGTATCCATGTAGTCGTACTGGCCCGAGTCCTTCTTGCCTACGTCGCCCCAGGCCCCCGACTGCCATACGTGGTAGCCGAGCTTCTCATACTCGGCCACCGCCTGATTCAAGTCGTCCACCGGCATGCCCAAATGCTGAATGCCTTCCGTGTGCTTTTTGAGGAAGTCGGCGTAGATGTTGGGGGGCGTCGCGGGGGCGCTGATCCATTCGTAACTGAACTGGTCGTAATGCTGGTAGCCGACTTCGAACGCAAACCACAGTGGTTTGCCGCGGTAAGTAGAATCCTGCCGCGGAGTCGCATGCTCCGTGCGAAATGCGGGAAACCCCAGCTTCTGCCAGTAGGCCGAGACGGGCCCTAAATCGCGCACTACCGGCGCGAGGTGAGAGACCTTTCCCGGCGGCCCTGGAGCCGGCGCGCCTCCGGGCAAGTAAACCAGCCCCAGGACAAACTTGCCCTGCGGCTCGGTGTCGAAGTAGGTATAGGTGACCTTCTTGCCATCCCGCTCGAGGCTCAGCTGCTGCAGAACACCGACGCCGAGACCATGCATGCGCTTGATTTCGTTTTCCATCTCCGCCTGGGACTTAACCTCGTGCACGATGGAGAAGATCCCATCGCCGTGCTTGCCCAGGAACTCGTTCCAGGCGTTCAGCTGCCCTTCCGCCGGCTGAATCATGTTCACCGTCAGGTCTCCCAGCTGGCCTGTGATCTCCCAGGCCCACATCCTCACAGGCTTGCCGTGGTCTTTTCCGGTCAGCACGACATCCGGGTATTCGTGGACGTCAGACAAGCCGAGCGCGATCCAACCCTTTTTGGCCAAGTCGACATTCTGCACCAGCCAGGTCACGCTGTTTACCGACTTGTAGCAGGCGGGCATCTCCGCAAAGGCAGTGCCTGCCAGCGCGCAAAAAACAGTGAGATAGCGCAAGAGCTTCATTCCGATTTACCCTTCAATCAAAAAAAGATTGCCTGGCGGATTGCACCCGGTCCATACTTGATGGCACATACTAATGAATCGTTCCTAATTAATCAACGATGGAGTCGGCATGAAGCAGGCATTGGCGATCGTAGCATTGCAGCTTTCGACTGCGGCCTGCCTGCTGGGGCAGATGGCCGGCATGGCAAGCCACAAGCCAGACCCGGATGCGACGATCCCCGTCACCCATCCATCGCATGTGACCTTCTCCAAAGATGTCGCACCCATTGTGCAGCAGCACTGCCAGGGTTGTCATCGCCCTGGAGAAGGCACGCCCTTCTCCATGCTGACCTATGAAGATGCGCGTCCCTGGGCGCTGGCGATGAAACAAATGGTGGTGACCCGCGCCATGCCGCCATGGTTTGAAGATGGGCACACAGAGAAGTTTGAGAACAACCGCTCGCTGACCCAGGCGCAGATCGATACCATCGCCGCCTGGGCGGACGCGGGTGCGCCCCAGGGCGACCCCAAAGATCTGCCGCCGCCGGTCGACTTCGTCACCGGATGGACCATCCCCAAGCCGGACAAGGTCTTCCAACTGCCTCGGCCGTTCTCTATTCCAGCGACCGGGATCCTGGAATACCAGTACGTGATTTTGCCCACCGGCTTTACCAAGGACACGTGGGTTCAGGATGTGGAGGCCGCGCCGAGCGATCGCTCCGTCGTGCACCATATCGTCGCCTATGTCCGCAAACCGGGATCGAACTATTTCAAGGGGCAACCGGAAGAACAATTTTTTGAGGCTCCGCCCGCCAAGACAGGAGAGAAGGCTCCCCAGGATGACGTGCCCAATGACTGGCTGGTGGGTTACGCTCCAGGCCAGCCGCCGGACATGTTTCAGCCCGGCCAGGCAAAACTGATTCCAGCCGGCTCAGACATTGTGCTGGAAGTGCATTACATGCCAGAAGGGAAAGCCACGACAGACCAGTCGAACGTGGGGCTGGTGCTGGCGAAGGAGTCCCCAAAAGATCGCGTAATGACGTTGTCCGCGGGCAATGAGAAATTCAAGATTCCCCCGGGAGATCCCGACTACCGCGTGGATGCCTCCTTTACCGTTCGCCACGAGGTGACTTTGTTGGGTGTGCATCCCCACATGCATATGCGCGGCAAAGACATGTCGTACCGGCTGGTGTTTCCCAACGGCGAGACGCGAGCCATCCTCAACGTGCCTCACTATAACTGGCGCTGGCAGCTGTGGTACAACCTGGCAAAACCGATTGTGCTCCCGGCAGGCACCAGGATTGAGTGCACGGCACACTACGACAACTCGGCGAAGAACCCGGAAAATCCTGATCCTACCAAGACAGTCACCTGGGGCCAGCAGAGTTCCGATGAAATGATGGTTTGCTTTTTCAACGTGGCCTTTCCTGCCGCCACACCGGCCAAAGAGCTCCTGCCGCTTCCCGCAAACGAAACCGCTTCACGTACGCAGTAAAAGACGCTTCCCGCCTATGATCTCGCGCAACAATCAGCGGCTGCAAAAATGAGGTGCCTCTTTGTCGCCGGAATAGCTATCCTCGCCACCACCGTTACTCCACGGATGTCGATGGCACAGGCGGTAATTGCGACTGTGCCTGTGGGCACCACGCCAATAGGCGTAGCGGCGAATCCGATAACACACAAGATTTACGTCGTGAACCACGGCAGCAGCTCAGTAACCATCATCGACGGGACGACACACGCCACCTCCACCGTGAATGTGGAAGATCGCCCCGAGGCAGTCGTGGTCAACCCGGTAACCAACAAGGCGTACGTAACCAACGCGGGTGCGGACTCAGTTTCGGTGATTGATGGCGTCACCAATGCGGTGAGCGCAACTGTACACGTGGGGAGCTATCCGCAGGCGCTCGCGGTCAATACAGCCACCGATAAGATCTACGCGGCCAATAATTTTGGCCATAGCGTAACAGTCATCGATGGAGCCACCAATGCGACCACTACCATCCAGGTAGGGCAGGGTCCCCGCGGCATTGTCCTCAATCCCGCAACCAACAAGGTGTATACGGTCAATTACGGGAGCCAGGATGTGACGGTCATCGATGGAGCGACTGGGGCGACCACTGCCGTACAAGCCGGAAAGCACCCCTGGGCAATCGCAGTGGACACGAAGTCAAACAAAATCTACGCGGTAAACGAGGACAGCGCCAGCGTGACAATTATCCAGGGGGGAACCAATGCGACGTCCACCGTGGACGTGGGCCCCATTCCCTTCGCAGTGGAAGTAAATCCCACAACAAAGAAGGCCTACGTTCTGAGCTACGGCAACGACAGGATGGCTGTGATCGATGAGACTACCGATTCCGTAAGCAAGACCCTTAGCTTGGGGACGCATCCGCAGGCTCTCGCGATCGATGAGGAGAGCGATCAGATCTATGTTGCGAACCAGCGCACAGGCAGCGTGACCGTGATCGACGGCAAGTCGAATGTTCCGGTCGTGAAGGTGGATGTAGGCGTGATTCCGTATGCCTTCGGTATCGATCCGGCGGCTCATACGGTCTACGTCGCCAATTTCAGCAGCAACAACGTCACGGTGATTCTGTTGCCTGCGGGCAAGCGAGGTGTGGCTAGGCGATGATCGAATTAAAGAAGTGGTCTTTGAAGTCGCTCGCGTTTCTCTTGGTTGCGATCGCAGCTGTCACGGCGCATGCTCTGGACACTCCCCACCACCCGGTCAAGTTCCGCGTGGTGGCGATCGCAGAGTCCGGGAACACTCCGCACAATGAGTTCGTGGTCGCGGCCAAAGTGTGGCTGCAGCAATTGGCTGAAGAAAATGACTTTGCCGTCGACTACATCACCAACACCGATCCGATCAACGATGCGTTCCTGGCGAAGTACAAGCTATTCATACAGCTCAACTATCCGCCGTATCGCTGGACCCCGGTGGCCAAGAAAGCCTTCCAACGCTACATCACGCGGGGCACCGGCGGCTGGATCGGCTTTCATCATGCCATGCTATTGGGCGATTTCGACGGCTACCCGATGTGGCCCTGGTGGTCGCATTTCATGGGGGATATCCGGTACACCAGCTACATCGCACAGTTCGCTACGGCGACCGTGAAAGTGGATGATCCAAATCATCCGGCAACCAAAGGGCTGCCCTCCTCCTTCGTTGTGCAGCAGGAGGAGTGGTACACCTGGAGCAAGTCCAACCGTTCGACCGTGCATGTTCTGGCCAGTGTCGATGAATCGACCTACGACCCCAAGAGCATGATCACCATGGGAGACCATCCCGTGGTTTGGACCAACGAACACGTCAAGGCCAGGAATATTTACATCTTCATGGGTCATCACCCGGACTTGTTTCAGAACAAGGACTTCACGCAGCTTTTCCGGAACGCCATCTTCTGGGGTGCGGGCCAGTGAAGAGGTATTTCCTAGCGGCGACCTTGTGCGTTGCCATGCTGACGGTTAATCGCGGGGGCGCCCAGGAAGCCAAAGCCTCGCAGCCCCGGGTATTGATCTTCTATTCCCTGAACGTAGAAAACGACCATGTTCTCTTCGCACTGGATGCTCTGCGGTTCTTCGCGACGCTGGCCCAGAGAGGAAACTTCGCGCTGGAAGCAACGACCAATTGGGAAGATCTGAATGATAAAAATCTGAAGTCCTACCAACTGGTTGTGTGGCTCAACGAGTTTCCCCATAATCAGGCAGAGCGAGAGGCATTTGAGAGATACATGAAGGGCGGGGGCGCGTGGCTTGGCTTTCACGTATCCGCGTACAACGACAAAACCACCAAGTGGCCATGGTTTATGACGTTCATCGGCGGAGGCGTCTTTGACAACAACAGCTGGCCGCCCTTGCCGGCGAAGCTGACTGTGGACGACCGGACCAGTCCCGTCACCCGAAATCTACCAGAGACATTTGTTTCGCCCACGAATGAGTGGTATCGCTGGAAGCCCAGCCCTCGTCTGGATAGCCACATCCATGTGCTGCTGACGCTTGACCCTGCAAACTACCCGCTGGGCATCAAGAGCCTGTTGACGGAGGGAGATATTCCCGTAGTGTGGACGAACACGCAGTACAAAATGCTCTATATGAATATGGGCCACGGCGATAAGATCTTCACCAGTCCGGTGCAGAACACCCTTATTGAAAATGCAACCACATGGCTGCTGGGCAAGAACTGATGCCTGGGGGCGCGGACCAATCTCCTCTGGGATTTCCTCGTGCAGAAAGACCGATGGGTGCCCCACATCTCGCGAAAAACGAGCGAGATGTGGGGCACCCATCGGTTCGTGGTTAGGACAGAGTTTGGAGTCGATGATGAACCGGATTCTTGGCGCTTGGGCCGTGGCTTTCGCCATAGTATGGCCGGCGTCTGCCGTCCTTCAGGCCGAGGCATGCAAGACCAATCCGGTGCCGCGTCGATCCGACTGGCCCGTATATGGCGGCCAGTCGGAAGGCGACCACTACTCTCCGCTGTCGCAGATTAATCGAGGCAACGTACACAAGCTCAAAGAGGCATGGAAGTTCGACGCAACCGAAGTGGGCGTGTGGAAACAAGCCCGATCATCAGATTCCGCTGGTTGAGTATCCGGAACTCGCCGCCAAGAGCATGACCAACACCGGATCAGAGAATTATGGCGGCCCGATCATTACTTTGCCTTGAGGTTCATCAGCTCGACGGCTGTGGCAGCAATACCGAAGGAATCATCTCCAGGGCGATCGCAATGGCTCCCCAGAGGACGGATGTGTTCCCCAGCTTACCCGCGCCGATTTTGGTGACCGCGAACTCGGCCTCCTGCAGCTGCTTTTGCACTGCGTTGATGAGTGCGGGGTGGCTGCCCACTTCTCCCTCCAACAAAATGAGGCCGGGATTCAAAATGAGCGAGAGGTTCACGATGATGTCCGCTACGATGCTGGCCCGGTTCTGGACGATCTTTTCGGCGCGAGCATCCCCAGCTTGCGCCAGATCGAGGACTGCCAACGCGTCCATCTTCTCCAGTTCCGCTGTATCCGGGCCGGGCTTCTTTTTTACCTCTTGCCAGCTCTCCAGAATTCCCGAGCTGGTCAGCAACGTATCCAGCTCACCAAACTCATGAAGGGTGGGGCGTTTGCGCGAAGTATTGGGTAAGCGGAGGTAGGCGATTTCGCCGGCGGACCACTGTGATCCATGGTAAATCTGGCCGCCCAGGACGATTCCCGCGCCCACATTGGGGCCGATGTGAATCAGGATGAAGGTCTCTTCTGCCTGTGCGGCGCCGCAATATCGCTCGCCCTGGGCGGCCAGGTTGGTATCGTTTTCGATGATGACCAGGCATTCCACGATTCTGTTCAGCTTGGCGCGCAGTGGGACGGAACGCCAGTTTTCCAGCGTACTGATCGACAGCACGACCCCTTCATCCACGTTGGCGATGGCGGGCACACCCACGACCAGTGCGAGCAACTGCTCCCGCTTCTTGCGATACTTGCGCAGCAGCCGACGCACCTCTTCCCCGATATAGATACAAATGGCGTCGGGGGTTGTTTTCCGGTTGGCCAGCGGGATTGTCTGGGTGTCGAGTTCACGCCCGTTCAGGTCCGTAAGCAGGAACGAGAGGCTGTCGGCAGTAATCTTCACCGCGAGCACGCAGCCGCGCTCCGCCTTGAACGAAATCATATCGGGAGGCCGGCCCCCGTTGGATTCACCCTCGCCCAGAGGTTTGATCAGGTCGGCCGACAACAGATCGCCCACCACATTGGTGATCGTCGGGGCGCTCAGGCCGGAAGCGCGCACCAGGTCGGCTTTAGAACAGGAGCCGCTCTCGCGCAGGAGCTTCAGAACACGAAGCGCGTTGGTGTGGCGAAGAAGTGAGGGCCTGCCGACCGGGATAGTTTCGTTCTTCAAAGAAAACCGACTTAGAAATGGGAGAAGATTAAGGCGTTGTGGATCCAGGGGGCATATAAAGCGGGCAAGCGGCCTCTCCGCTGCCCCAAAGCTTAACAACCCTTTATACCACCTGGCAAAATCAGGCGCCTTCTGCCCGCCTGCCGATCATTGTAACTAAAGATTATGAAGTGTGCTACGATTTGGATTCGCGCCGAAACCGGGATTTCCTGTACGCGGCACCAAGCAACGCCGGCGTTGCTAGAGCTGCGTACAGGAAATCCGGAGGAAAGCCGCATGAAGTTCATCAACGCCAACAAACTTCACAGGAAATCCGGGAACCGGCCCCACTCTGCGAGGACATAACCACCCCATGAAACCACTGATGATGAGTGCCAAAAACTCTCTCTCCAGTCTGATTACCTTTTCCGTCGTACTTCTCATGATGACCGCTTCGCTCCGTGGGCAAACCAGGGTTCCGCACCATCCACTGGATGCTCTCACCACGGACGAATACTGGACCGTTCACGATGTTCTGCAGCAGAGCGGCCATTTAACCGACAAAACCCTCTTCTCCAGCGTACTGCTGCACGAGCCTGACAAAGACAAGGTACTGGCCTGGAAGCAGGGCGACCCGATCCCGCGCGAGGCCGATGTCATTCTCGAAGACCAGGGTAAGACCATCGAGGCCCGGGTCGACATCACCGCGCACAAGCTCGAGTTCTGGAATCAGGTTCCTGGCATGCAGGCGCCCATTACCGAGTCAGAACTGGACACCATGAATGACGTGGTCAAGAAAGACCCGCGCGTCATTGCGGCGCTCAAGCGTCACGGGGTCACCGATCTTTCGGGTGTGCGTTGTGAACCTATTCCTATCACGTGGATGATCTTTCCCGAGCAGACAAGCAGCCGTATCGGCTTTGGCGATTGCACGGATTCACACGGTGTCTACCATCCCTGGGGTCGTGCGATCGAAGGGGTGTATATCCTCGCTGACCTTACCAGCGAAAAGGTCCTGAAGGTAATCGACAACGATCCTGTTCCCATGTCGTCGGGAGATATCAATTACGAAGAAGGAGAAGCTACACCGCGCGCAGGGACCAAGCCGTTGGTGGTGACCCAGCCGCTCGGGCCCAGCTATACGATCGACAAGGGCGAAGTCGTTTGGCAGAACTGGCATTTTCGCTTTCGCCTGGATCCTCGTGTTGGCTCCGTGATCAATCTCGTGCGCTACCAGGATGGAGACCGGCTGCGTTCTGTTATGTACGAGGGATCACTCTCAGAGATGTATGTGCCCTACATGGATTCCAACCCGGGCTGGGACTCCCGCGCCTTTGTCGATGCCGGAGAGTTTCTTCTTGGAGGCCTGATCAAGCCCGTTGGTCCGGACGATTGCCCGGCCCATGCCCAGTACTTTACCGGCCTGGTGCCTTCTGATGCGGGTGCTCCGGTTCTGAAGCCGCAACTGGCATGCCTCTTCGAGCACGCAACTGACGGCCCAGCGTGGCGGCATCTTGAAGGAGATGTGATCAGCGCCCGCCCCAGCCGCGAGCTGGTGCTGCGCACGGCCGCAGTCGCCGGAAACTACGACTACCTGCTCGATTGGATATTTCAGCAGGATGGCACCATCCGGGTTGCGGTGGGTGCGACCGGAATCGTCGAAACCGAAGGAGTGAAAGAGGAAACGGTATCACCCTCCATGAGCGAGGAGCCCGGCAAGCTGGAGCACGGCACACTGGTTGCGCCCAATCTGCTGGCCGTCAATCACGACCACTATTTTTCTTATCGGCTTGATCTGGATGTCGACGGTCCAATCAACAGCTTCATGATCGACCGCCTGGTGCAGGAGCCGCTTTCCGGCCATTCACGCAAGGTCATCTGGGCCGCACAGTCGTCTATTGCTCATAAGGAAAAGGATGGCATCCTTGACCTCGATCTGCGTCATCCGGCCATGTGGCACTTCATCAACCCAACGCAGCACGACGCGCGTGGATACCCTACCGGGTGGGAGATCATGCCCGGAGCGACGGCGATCTCGAGCATCCCACTCGATGACCCAGCCCAGCGGGTAGGAGCGTTTTCAGGGCACCAGATGTGGGTTACGCCCTACCGTGCCGACGAACGCTATGCTGCCGGCACTTACGTCACCAATAACGAGGGGCTTCGCGGACTACCCGAGTGGACCAAGGCGAATCGTTCCATCGAGAACACAGATATTGTCGGCTGGTACACGCTGGGCTTCCACCATGTTGTCCGCCTGGAAGACTGGCCGGTCATGCCGACGCTCTGGCACGATTTCCTGATTCGCCCGGTCAACTTCTTTGATCAGAACCCGACCCTCACCCTGCCACACGAGCCATAAACGACGATGAAAACTGCAGGTCTCTCCACTACGCTCCTCCGGATTTGCTTTGTATCAGGGACTAAACAGATTGCGGAAAAAACACGCTCCACGAAGGGCACGGGTTTAGCCGTGCCATACTGAGCCGCAGAGTATGAGGGCTTCAGCCCCTGAGGTACGTATTTCCGCGCCCTTCGAGACGAGATCGCCCATCTTTCGCACTCTGCCTTTGTGCTGAAGTACAGTGGTCACAAAAGTTGTCCCGAATTATTGAAAAACCGTACCTCAGGGAACCTCAGGGGCTAAAGCCCTCTCCATTCGCATACTCTTTGCGGCACGGCTAAACCCGTGCCCTTCGTGGAGTGTGTTTTGCCGCAGCCTTTAAAATGGTGCCCCGGTACAAGCATGAGTTTTTCCGCGAGTTGTAAAGTCGTGCCCTGATACAAAGCAAGTCCGGAGGAGCGTAGTGGAGAGACCTGACGGTTTCACTTCATGGGGTAGATCAGGCCAGAGTTTGAACCTACGCCCGCGAAGTCACTGCTCCATAACGCCGTATTGAAAGCGCGGAGTAAGCCGGCACCCGGTTCGCTCAACCATCGCCAGCGTCAACGCCTGCGGGACCAGCAGCGATGTGATGCCCTCCCAGGGTTCTGGAACAGCCTCGATCTTCACGGGAAATAATTTGTCCGTGGCCTTGTGCTCATCGCTTGAAACCAGCACTACCTTGCCGCCGCGACGGTTACATTCCTGTGCCAACTTGATGCCCAACTCGGCGGCTCGGCCAAGGGCAAAGATGATGGCGACATGCGATGCGTCCACGTCAAGATTGGGCCCGTGCTTAAAGCCGGCGCCGGTGTGTGCAGCGGCGCGATGGCCGCTCATTTCACGGATGCAGAGCGCGCTCATGAAGGCGCCCCCATACGCCGCGCCGCGGCCGATGATTTCGGTATTCGCCGCGCCTCTGCAGAATCTCTCCAGATCGCCGCGCATGGCAAAGATGGGACCCAGTTCAGCAGAGAAAACCTCGGCTGCGCGTTCAGCCTCCTGCTGCCATGGCCGGCCAACCATCTCAGAGGCCAGGATGATGGCGGCTGCCGTAGCATTGGTGTAGGTCTTGGTGGCGTTGCCGTACTCCGGTCCCGCCAGAATGGGAAGCTTGTTTTCGGCCAGATGCCAGCACGCGCTCGCGGGATTGTTGCAGATCAGACCGAGCGCCCGGTTCCCGCCACGCTTGAAGAGTTCCACCAATTCCGCACTCTCGCCGGAGGTGGTAAGCAGGACTGAAAGCGCCGCGTCGTCCCATACCGAGGACGCATAATGCAACCACTCTCCGGCATCGACCGAGAAGGCAAGGCGCCCGTGCGACTGCAGCAGAACCGATCCGCTGATGGAAGAACAATAAGAAGCCCCCATGCCGATAAACAGCACAGGGCCCTTGTTCAAAGCCAGTTCGCGGAACTTCCTGAGCTCAGCCTGAATGGTAGAATCGCCCGCGTATGCCCCGAGTAGCTGGCGAAGGCGTGCCGGCTGCTCCCGGCACTCGATTTCCAGGATTTGGGTCCCAGTTGCGGTGAGCAATTCCTTAGCCGGCTCGATGCCGGCTATCCAGCGCGGCGTTTCCTTTTTGGTTTCTGCCATGAGACCTTCCTCGCACAAGAAAAACTGCACTTTGTTAGAAAAGATTCGTTAAAAAGAGGGTATATTGCCAGTGGTAAAAGGTTATCATTCGGCATAGGTGAAACGTATTGAACGACCCATCCAATAGCCAGCCGTACGTGAATCAGGCCTTCATTCGCAGGGTCTCTTTCATCGCTGGATTGGGAGGCATACTTTACGGCTTTGACATGGGTGTCATCGCTGCCGCCTTGATCTACGTCCGCGACACGTTCCATCTTTCGACCGTGATGCAGGAGGTCCTGGTCATTTCGGTGCTCGTCGGCGTGATGATCGGCGCGCTGGTGGGCGGCACAGTCGCCGACCGCATCGGCAGACGCAAAACGCTGATCTGGGGGGCAATCCTATTCATCGCCGGATCTATCGTTGCGCCGTTATCCCCCAATGTATACGTACTGTTCATTGCGCGCGCGCTGCTCGGAGTGGCTGTGGGCTTCACTTCAGTTACGGCGCCCGTGTATGTCTCCGAGCTTGCTCCCCCGAAAACGCGCGGGCTGCTTATCGGCTTATACCAGTTTGCCCTCACCTCAGGGATTGCCGTGGCCGATCTGGTGGGTTACTGGTTTGCCGGACCGCAGGGATGGAGGCTGATGTTTGCTTTCGGTCTACTCCCCGCACTGCTTTTTCTCTTCCTGGTTCTTACGGTGCCGGAGAGCCCTCGCTGGCTGTATGCGCAGAACAGGTTGGCTGAAGCCGAATCCGTGCTCAAGTCCTATACCGATGAGGCGGGAGCGAAACTGTTCTTGGAAGACATTCGCGTAAGCCTGCTGACGCCGATGGAGCGCCGATGGAGCGCGCTCTGGAGTCCGGCAGTGCGCGGCTCGCTCTTCATCGCTGTCGGCTTTATGCTGCTGACACCGGCCACCGGTATCAACGCCGTTCTCTACTACGGCCCACAGATATTCTCACTCGCCGGCATCAGTTCTGATAAAAATGCAATCTTCGCTACGCTTCTGGTTGCCATTACCAATGTCCTCGCGACGGTGATCGCCTTGGTGCTGGTGGACCGTCTAGGCCGGAAGCCCCTTCTCTATGCCGGCATTGGCGGCATGACGACTGCGCTCTTCGTGCTTGCTATTTGTTTTCATGATCAGGCAGCGCTGGGGAAGTCGTTGGGCATCATCGCCACCGTTTGCCTGATGTCTTTCATCGCGTGCTACGCGTTCAGTATCGGGCCCATCGCGTGGATACTCGTCTCTGAGGTATTTCCCCTGCGATTGCGCGGCCGGGGTGTTGCTGCCGCCACACTAAGTTTCGGCACTTCCAATTTTCTGGTTTCCCTCACATTTCTGTCTCTGATCAAGGCCGCGGGCAATTCGCTCACCTTCGTGATCTTCGGGGTGTTCTGCATTCTGACCCTGGTCTTTGTGCGCTTTGTCATTCCAGAGACCGCAGGACGTGAGCTCGAGAGTATTAGCGCGCGGCAGCCCGTAGTTGCGCCGTAACACCTGAAGGTAAGCCCAGCAGTGCATTCATCCGTACCCGAGGTTATTGAGTCGATGTGGCAACAAGAACCCTCCAGCGCCAGTGGGAGTCCGCAGGAAATAGCGATGGCGCCAGAGACGAACTATGTCGTAGGCGCCGATATTGGAGGCACGAGCCTCCGTCTTGCTCTTGCCGGCATGAATGGCGAAGTCCTGGCTAAGTGGAAGGTTTCGACTGCGGGCATTCGTGACCCGGAGGTAGTGGTACGCCTGATTCAAGAAGGCGTGGACGATCTTCTACAACAGAAGCATCTGTCGCGAAGCTCGTTGCGCGCATTTGCAGCCGGGGCGCCCGGCGTTACAGATGTGGACGAGGGTGTCGTGCTGGCTACGTCCTACCTCATGGGCTGGCGAGACGTTCCGCTGCGCGCATTGCTGGAAGCCAGCCTGGGCGTGCCGGCGGCGGTAGAGAACGACGTGAATACAGCCGCGATCGCAGAGAGTAAAATCGGCGCCGCACAAGGAATACGGGACTTTGTCTTTCTTGCTGTCGGTACTGGCATCGGCGCCGGCATCGTGCTCAACGGAAAACTCTTTCATGGCATGAGTTGGTCTGCCGGTGAGATCGGATATATGCTCGTCCCGGGAACTTCGGTAAAGCCAGTGGAAAGTGGGGAACCGGGAGCCCTCGAGAGTGTTGTTGGAGGCGAGGGCATCAAGGCGCAATGGCATAGTATCTGGCGCGAAGAGCTTACCCAGCTTCCGAGAGATCTGGTCGCCACCCAAATATTTGATCATGCGCTTGCCGGGGAGGCTTTAGCGCAGACGGTTCTTCAAAGGTCGGCGCAGACGCTCGCCTACGCGATCTACAACATGGCGGTTGTTCTCAACTGCCCGTTGTTTGTCCTAGGCGGAAGCGTAGGTATGCATCCCGCCTTGTGGAAGCTAACGCAGGAGATTCTCGCGCAGCGGGATAAGCGAGTGCAACCCACGTTGCTACGCAGTACGCTGGGCCCCGATGCGCAGGTAAACGGAGCCATTCACCTGGCGATTGATACCGCGTCCTCGCGCATGCTTTCTACCTGAGCTCAGAGAAAGCGGCTTGTTTTTAGCCTCGTTCTGCCGGCGGGACAGATTTTCAAAGTATGTCCGGACGCCTAGTTATTCTTCCAGTATTGATTAAAGCCTTTGTAGTCCGACGGCAGGTTCGCCAGAATCGTGCGCTTAAGTTCGAGCAGGTCCACAGAGCCCATTTGCTTGTACAGCACTTTGCCGTCTCCTGACAGGAGAATGGTATAAGGCACAGCAGAGTCCCACTTGGGATCAAACGCTGTCTGCAAGCTCGCGGTATCTTGCGAATCAAAGAGATAATTGCGGCTGGTCGCATGCTTCTTCTGGAGAAAACGTAATACGCTTGGCTGCTCGTCCGGCATATTGGCCGATATGGTCACCACGGAATAATCGCGCGAGCCATACATGCGCAGAGTATCTTGCAAATCGGCAAACTCGACAATGCACGAGCCACACCAGGTCGCCCAGAAGTCAACCAACATCATCTGATGGGAAGGGTTGGCGCGCAGTTTGGCTAGCTCCGCCTTCGAAATCATCTCGACAGTGACTGGCTGCTCGTTAATCTTTTCCAGCGCCGCCTCCCTCCCGGCCGCTTTCTCGCTCCATTTAGTGGAACATCCGAAAACGCCAGTGTGCTTCACCGCCACTTCCTTGTGGGCAAGCAGAGCATCGATCGCGTTGCGCGCATCCTGGGTCTTGACTAGCTCCGTTCGGTAACTGTTATCGATACGGCCTTCATAGCGAAGATGCCTTTGCTGATCGAAAATGAAAGCGTGCGGGGTAGCCTGTGGTCCGTAGGCGCGGGTCACCTTTTGCGTGTCGCCATCGTAGAGATAGGGATACGTCAGGTGCTTGAACTGCACGCGAATCTTCATCTCCGGCAAAGTGTCACTCAGGTCGGAGGAGTCTAATTCGTCGATGCGGATGGCCTGGGGATCGTTGCCTTGGATTGCGACCACAGCTACACCTTTATCCTTGTAGTCCGTCGCCAGCTGCTGGATGCGCTTCTCATACATCTGCGCGATGGGGCAATGATTGCAGGTAAAAACAACTACCAGGATCGGGCTGGAAGCATAATCGCTCAGCTTGTGTATCTGCCCATCCACACCGGGGAGCGCGAAGTCGGGAGCAGGAGAACCGAGCGCAAGAGTCGGATGAACCTCCTCAGCCGAAGCAGTTCCCACCGCTATCAATAAAATCGCGAGCAACTTCCACATGGTTGTCTCCCTCCCCATTTACAAAATCAGTTTAGCGCTACTTGCAGGCCAGATTCGCGGCCGGCGCAGGCTGCGGCGTGATGTCAGCGGATTCCAATCCCATCGCCCACTTGATGGCCTCGGTGTACATCTTCTGCAGACGGGGATCGTCCCAATTGTCTTTCGGATGCCCTAGGGTGGAGTAGTAGACGCGGCCCTTACCGTAAGACTTGGCCCAGGTGACCGCGAAATCATGATCCGGCCGATGCACCTTGGGGTTCTTAAGGTCCAGCTTGCAGGGATCCAGGCGCATCAGCACGCGTACCTTATCGCGAGAAAAGTCTTTTACCTGGTAGATCTCGTCGTGAAGGACGAACTCATGTGGCCACTGCTGCATGCCCGGAAACGCGGGATCTTCAACAATGATCGGCGCATCAAAGGTGAGCCAGGGATGCTCATCGAAATCCCCGCCCAGCATGTCTACAAACTCAGGCCACTTGACCCAGGTGATTGCGGCGCTATGCACTCCGATCAATCCCTTTCCGTCGTCGTGGATGAAAGAGAGGAAGTCGGCCTTCTGCTGCGCGTCCATCTCCGGGTCGCCGCCGGTAAACATCAAGATCGCATCAAAGTCATTGAGATTCTTGGCGTTGTATTCGAGTTTCTTCTTGGTCAAAACTTCTGTGTCAGTGCGGATGGTCGTATCCCACAGGCCAGTCTGCTCGCCCAGATGCTCGATGACCGCCATGGCATGAGAGACCGACTCGTGGCGATACCCCTTTTCCTCGCCCAGGACAAGCAGGTGCTTCTTGGCTGGCGCCTGTCCAAGTGCGAGGTTACAAATCATCGCGGCTGTAAAAAACCATGTCAGGCGGGTCATTTTCACGGAAAACATTCCCTCACAAAACAATGCGCAGGCTCCCGACGGTGGCCGGGAGCCTGCGTGAGCTGATAACACATCCTACTCATGGACGGATCAGAAGATAAACTTGCCGCTGATCTGACCGATGCGACCCGGTGCGGTGTTGGTCACCTGGCCGAACTGGCTGCTGTTGGCATCGCCTATTACAGAGTTAGAAAGGAAATTGGCATGGTTGAAGACATTGAAGAACTCGATGCGTAGGTTGATTGCCGTTCGCTCGGTCACTTTCGTGTCTTTCTCCACGCCCGCGTCGGTGTTGATGGTTCCCGGCCCGTGGAAGAGGTACTGCTTCGCGCTGCCGGTCACGCCGCAATCCTCGTAGCCGCAGGTGAGGTCATTGGCGAAGGCTGATGTATTGAAGAAAGCATGGGATACGCTACGCGGATTCAGCTTTTTGAGCGAGGCCACCTGATTTGGATAGTCAAGCCCGATGTTGGTCAGAGCTACATCGCCGCTGCTTTTCAGGCTCACTGGGAAGCCCGTATTGAAGCGGCTGATACCGGTCACGCGCCATCCCTCAGTAGCCCGGTTCGATCCAAGGAAGCGATCAAAAGGGAGAGCCCAACTGTAGCTGGCCACGAAGTTATGCCTCATATCCCATGTCGATTGACCATATGCACGAGACGGATCGCGAGGGTCCCACTTGGCGCCCACGTTGTCCAACGATTTGGCATAAGTATATGCAAGCAGATAGGTGATGTCGCGAGCACGGCGTTCCGCTGAAACCTGCAGCGAGTTGTAGCTCGAGCTGCCGGAGTTCTGCACGTAGGTAGCCTGGGCAAAGGCCACCACTGGACCTCCATTGGAGTTGTGATAGTTGGGGCTAATGGTCTGGTTGTCGATCGCGCCTGCAAAGGTGCCGTAGTACGTGTTGCCATTTTGCGTATAGACGCCACCCTCGCCGCCCGGCCCGCAACCCGCAAGCGATAGACAGAGTGCCGAATTGCCGTAGATCAAATCTACGGTGTGTTCAATGTGTCGCCCTTGCGTGGCCACGTAGGCCACCGTTAAGACAGTCGACTTGTCGAGTTGCCGCTGGACGGAGAGGTTAAAATGCTGGGCCGTGTTGGTCTTGTTTTTGTTGTAGTAACCCGGCACGTAAAGAGGCATGAGATTGCCGAACTGGAAGTTCGGAAACGGCCCGGGACCCGATGGGAAGGTAAAAGGAAAGTGCTCACCTTGCGTGACACCATTCGGGCGGGTGATGTAGGGACTTGCGAACTCGGTCGGTTGTGGCGAAACCCAAAAGAGGCCCCAGGGTGCATCGCCCAGAATGCCGAAGTTGCCGTTGTCGGAAACGCCCAGGTAGTAGAGCCCGAAGGCCGCACGAATGCTGGTTTTGCCCGCCGCTCCCCAGAGACCGCCCGAGGGCGCGTAGGCGATACCAATACGCGGTCCGAAGTTGGTCCAACGGGTGGGAGAAATAGTGCTCGGAACTCCCGGATCTCCCGGAACCAGGTTGCCTGGAGGGGAGAGCGGGAACTTCACGGACTGCTCTCCAGGAACGGGCGTGGTCAGACGTCCGTAAACATCGCTCCACGGCCTGGCCACATCCCAGCGGAGGCCATAGTTGACCGTCAGGCTGGGAGTTGCCTTCCACGAGTCCTGCCCGAACAGCGCACCGTACCGGCTACGGTTGTCTAGCAGCTGGATGGAGCATTGGATGAAGGAAGTCGGAGCGCCGATAAAGTAGTCGGAGACATCCGCATTCGTCTCGACTCCGTTGAAGTTGAAATAGCCGTTGGGTCCGCAGGTGTTGCGGGCATTCAGCTGGTAGTAGCGGAAGTCGCCGCCGAAGCTGAGCGAGTGATTGCCGATGGTCTTGCTGACCGTGTCACCTACACCGTAGTTGGTTTCAGGCTGATAGAGATTCAACCAGTTGTTGCCGATGGCAAAGTTGTTGAAGTAAAGGGGCGGCAGGGATGAAGGATATCCCGGGGGTCCGCTGTTGACCAGGCCACCGTTGGCTGGGTCGGTATTAAACCCGTACTGAGCGTACGACGGAATGGCCGAACCCGTAGACGGTTCCGCGGTGTGAACCGAGTTGCGGAAAAACTGGATACGGGCAACGTTGACCGTCGTAGCTCCGATGGTTTTTGTGTTGCTCATGACGAAGAGCTGATTGCGCGACGGCTGGGTAATTGGGAAGCCGGGCAGAGTCGGCAGGCTCGTGGTGGCCTGGCTATAGACGGGTATGATCGCGGTCGCATCGTCGTAGTGGTAGTAGAAGGACCAGTCACCGGTCTTGTGATTAACGAAGTCGATGCGCTCCGCCATGTTGGTATCAATGATCGATCCCTTGTGGGTGGAGTCATCATAGTTGAAACCGCCAGGCTGATTTGCTGCGGGAATGAGCGGCAATGTCGACTTGGACACGGGGTCCATATAGGCAGAGATGTTGTGGCCGGGCACCTCAGCGCCGGTATTGTCCGTGGTCATTACGGCCGTACCGAGTTGGTTGTACATGGTCGGAGTACAAGTCGGAGGCTGGCATGCTCCTCCTGCTCCGTTGACTATTCCGCCGCCGCGAGCCTGGAGGGTTGCAGCCCACGCATCGCCCTGGACTGGCGTGTTGAGGATGGCGTCGGAAAAGATACCGTTTCGTTCATCATTGCTGAGAACCTGCACCAGCCCGGTGCTGGCGCCGGCTACCTGGCGCGTTTGCTGATAGTCAGTGAAGGAGAAGAGCCGATCCTTCCAGATGGGGCCACCCAGAACGCCGCCGTATTGGTGGCGCTTCAACTCGGCCTTCGTGGTGTCGAAGTAGTTGATCGCGTCCATCTTCTGGTTGCGATAGAACTCAAAGAGAGTTCCATGAAAACTGTTCGTTCCAGACTTAGTCACGGTGTTCATGACTGCCCCGGTGAACTTGCCGTATTCAGCGCTGAAGCTGTTGGTAATCAAGCGGAACTCAGCCACCGAGTCGGCGTCCGGAATCATACCGGCGCCCATATTCTTGGTCTCATTGACCTCGGCGCCGTTTACCAGGAAAGCATTGGCCCACTCCGGCTGCCCGTCAGTGGAGACAGTGCCTGAGGATCCGTAGAGGCCAGAGGCTGGCGATCGATCGTTATAACTGCTGATCGTATTGGATGGAGCAACACCGGGCTGAAGTGAAAGCAGATCGAGGTATGAGCGACCGTTGAGCGGCATGGATAGAATCTGGGCCGACGATATGGTGGTGCCCATCGAAGTATTTGCGGTATCTACCTGCACCGTGCTGGCGTCGATAGAAACGGTCTCGCTTACGTTGCCTACCTTGAGAACAAAGTCGAATTTTAGGGCATCGTTGACGTTGAGGTTGATATTCTCCACCACTCCATTCTCGAAGCCGGCGTTGGAGGCTGTCAGGCGGTAAGTTCCAGGAGGGAGTGCGAGAAGAGTGTACTGTCCGGACCCATCCGTGGTAGCCGAACGTGTATAGCCATTGGAAGTCTGCGTAATGGTTAGCGTTGCATTGGGAAGGACACCGCCGGAGCTGTCACGGACGTAACCGGCAATGGATCCGGTCACATCTGCCCTCAGGGGAGCGGTGCCGAGTAGTACAGCCAAACCGAGACAACACAGACATAGATAGCGGCCAACCAGCACGTTGAAGGAAGGGACGACGAGGAATTTCTTCAGCTCTCGGAGAAATGGCATGTCTAACCTCACAGAAGCGCGGGATTCTGGGGCCGACAGGCGCGCTTTTCGCGGGCCTGAATTTACTTTGTAAAGTTCCATAAGGATGTATTAAGAGGCTGTCGAATGCAACTACTTTTTACAGGCTTTTCAAAATAGCCTCGTCGGCCGCGGTTCAGGGTACACAGGGGGTGGGGCGGGCGGGGTCCAATCGTGTGCCGGTGGGCTCAGCTTTTGCCGGACGGCTAACTATCGTTCCGTGGACTTCGTCACGGCAAAAGAGTGTAGATCATAACTAACTATTACTAAGTGGGGCTTGTTCGCCGAGTTAGCGTGCGCGAATGAAGCTTTCGGGGGTGCCGTCCGCAGGATTTACAAAGATGATGTCTTTCGGGTCGCGCCTGGGCGTATCGATGGCAAGAAAGACGACCGGCCCCTCGAGGATGACGCGGCAGAGCATGAACAACACGGCGCTTGAAGAAGAGCAAGTCGCCCGGAGCGAACTCGGCGCCGTTCGCGACGTCTCCCATCCAGAATGTGCCTCTGCCGGACAGAACATAGAGGTACTCGTCGGAGCCGGTATGGTAATGCGCCGGCGTTTCGCGGTAGACCCGAAATACCCGGGAGCTTGCCGCCTCTTCATCCGTGAGATAAGTGTCCAGCAACAGAGTCTCCGCGGTATCCGGAAACGATTGGGCGACTTCATTTACACGGAACCGCTGGAAGCTTTGTTTCTCTGTCATTGGGTCCTCCATCGTCAGCTTTGATTCCATTCGATCAACGCAAAATTCTCGCGGAGCGCGGCCCTTGCCGCCTCCAGCATGGCGGCGCGAACAAGCACGTAATCCGTATCGAAAGTGGAGACGGACAAGATGCTGAGGCCAGCCTCCGCAAGAGGATTGAGGATGGCCGAAAGCACACCCACCGCTGAAAACTCTAGCTTTCCCTCAACTTTGAACACCCTCCAGCCAGATTCGCACGGTAGTGCCGCAGGCACTCTCTCCGCCGGACAGATGATAGACAGCTCATGCGCTGTGCGCGTGACAGACACCAAGGGTTCAGCGGTGAGACTGAGCCACAAGGGAATCACCGCGCCAGGCGAGAGCCGCACGATTGCCAATTCACCGTCGAGCAGTCTGAGAACTCGCTGTTCCCCGGGAAGCAACGCGACTACCTCGGGGGAGTCGCGGGCGCTGAAGCGGGCCTCGCGGAGGTACCCGCAGGATTGCCGATCGCGTTGGCGTTTCCTGGTCCCCCCACCTGTTGCACGACGGGCAGCCTCTGGTCGACTGGCGGCAGGGGGGGAAACGGAGCATGTGGCTCTGCCTGGTACCAATAGGCAACCGAATAGAAATTATCGGAACGATGATTGGCGTTTCCGTGCTCGATCGTGGCCTTGAAAGACCGCCTGAAAGGGATGGGAGCGTCGAGATGAAAACGGTAGACGCTCGATCGGCTGCCCGCCAGTTCCGGGCCTACCACCGGCGCTCCGTACAGCTGATAGGAGAAAGGCTTTCCACCGAAATCCCACGCCCCCAGGAAATAATCCTCCGAGCCGGTGCCTGAAATCGCAGGGGTCGCGTCATCATCGACAAAGAACATGTCATCGCCTTCGCCCCACCAGCCATCCTGGTTTTGCATAACCGACATGGTGACGCCTACAAACTGGCCGCTGCCCTTGGCCTGCATCCACACGTAGTTGTCTTCGCCATTGAGATTCCGCTTGTCATCCACCAGCGGATCGCCGTTGCTCGTCCAGTTGTTGGTCCATCCATGGTTGGGTTGGGCCTGGCGATACTGCGCGTGGAAATACAGGGTGCCGATGGGCAGTGGGTGGGAGTCTGTCTGGTAATCGATGTTGTAGTACAGACTGCCGATTGGCTGCTTGCCCTCGTTCGAAATCGTGACCTTGGCATGCCGCTGGAAGGGCATGGGGAAAAAGCTGTTGAGGCTATTTTCGCTTCCCACCGATAGCAGCTCAGACTGCCAGGAGTAGTAGTCGCCCAGGCCCAACCCGAAGAAGTCGCCAATCGGTGCTTCGACACTGGGCGTTGCCTCGCCATCCCAATAGATGCGCAAGACGATGCGCTTGAGATGGTAGGGCTCATCGCTCGCGATGGTGAACCACAGATGTGAGATTTTGCCTGGGCCGTCCGTATCCAAAAGGGTCAGCGAAGAACCTGGCTCAACCCTGCGGGCATCGGCATTGGCGCCGGTTGGGTCTGAACTGGAAGCGCGGTGAGAGGTGTAGGTCTGTAGGCGGGTCAGATCCGGTTGCCACGTTCCGCTCTGATCTTGAGCCACGAGCGATAGACTCGTCGCCAGAAACACCAACCCGATTAATTGCCTCACGATAGCTTCCTCATTCTGAAATCCCGCGACGGCGTCCGTTTACTCAGCGATCCCCTTGAAAGAGAGAATCGGCTTCAGACGCTTATCTGTCAAAATCTTACCGTGCGGTCAGCTTCCTAGGGCAATTATGTGCTGCAGGATGACCTCTCCCGTCCGGGCATCCGCGCTATTGAAGCGGAAGGTGCGGGCACTTTTCTCGAAACGCAGGTTCTTTACTTCCTCGATTTTTCTCAGGATGGTCAGTTTTCCGTCGCGCTCGAGAGCTGCGTCGACGGCGCCGGGTTTGCCCGCAAACAGACTGTAGGCAGGGGTCCCGAGGATGGCGGCCTCGCGCGCCATGGTGCCGCCTCCGCTCAGAACGGCGTCGGAATGCGCCATTAAACTGAGCGCGTCCACCGCTTTGTCGGAGACCCGGAAGGGGGCCGAGCGCATGCCGTAGGAACTTTTCAGCCTTTCTCCTTGTTCCTGGGTCCGCGGCAGCACGATGACTTGTGCGTCCTGATCTCCACGCAGACGCTCCACCAGCGCACGAAAAAGAACTTCGGAAAAAGGATCCTGGTAGTGAGCCCAGGTGGCGGGAGGACGGACCGTGATAATCAGCCGGCCGGGATCCAGTTCCAGCTCATCCATCACCCCGGGTGAGTTGTGCCAGCCGCTCAGATAGACATTCTCCTTGAAACCCGGATAGCGGATCACCTTTTTCATGTTTACGTGCTGGCGCTCCAGCGTGAGGGAGGGGATCGTCTCGGGCAAGAGAAGTTTCGTTGCCATTCTCGAAAACAGTTCCGAGTAAACGAATTCGTAGTCATAAATAGTCATGACCGGAATGCGCAAGAACCACGCGGCGAGCACCTGGGCGCGTGAGCCGTGATTCACCGCCATGGCGGGACGGTTTTTGCGACCGTAAAGGGCAAGGCGCACGCCCCGCACGACTGTAGCGAGTGCCCGTGTCACAAAGAAATGAGGTGTGCGGTGCCGGCCGATGACCACGCAATGCAGCCCATGCGATTCCGCAATCTCTTCCACCTGGCCGAAGCGCCTGGCGGTCAGCAGAACTTCGTAGCCGGCATCTTCGAGTCTCCTGATGAGAGGGGGGAAGAAGTGGGCGTGGGGCGAATTATCCAGGTCGATCCAGATGCGCATTTTGCGTCCCGCGAGCATCATAATCCAACCGGACCGGCAAATCTTTATTAGCTGGCGATCCGGACCGGATCCGGCGAAGCGCTTGCCAACAGCAATTTGGCCAGTGCACGCAACATCCAGGCTTGCCCCCACCGCATGTACAGCGCGCGGTTTGTCCAGTGGCGATGGCGCTGATAGTAAAAGGCGCCATCGGGAGCCGCCATGTTTCTCATCGTCCAGTGGAAGGTTCTCGAGGCAAGTTCCAGGGCATGCGGGTCGATGGAAGAAAATGCGATGAAGTGCAGGATGGCCTGCGCGCAGGCGTGGATATCGATGGGAAATGTCCGGTTATGGAAGTACTTCGGTGCTCCGTCATCCGTGAAGAAGGTGGCCTTGTAGTAGCGGTGCCCCAGGAACATGGCGTCTTTGAACGTGTGGTCGCCGGTGACCCGCTCATAGTCGAGCAGCGCGCAGACATTGTAAGAAGTGTGAAAACCGTCGATCCAGCGTTGCCGGCGCAGCCGTCCGTAAAACCATCCGCCGCTTTCCAGCTGGCCGCGTTGTAGAAAGACCATGGCTTTGTGCGCCAGGGAAAGGTATTCCTGGTTTTCCCGCAAGCTGCCTATGCGCGCCAGAAAAACAGCGGCCAGCGCGCTGCTGTTGTAGATCTGCGTTTTGTCCGCAGGCGTATAGCTGAAACAGAGCTCGTCCGGGGACTCAACGGAACGATTCAAGCGGGTAGCCAGAAAGCGGGCCACCGACTCGGCAATCTCCAAAGCCTCCGGGTCAGCGAAGATTTTGTGCATCTTCATCATGGCCGTCCCGCAAAAGTAGGACGAGATACAGTTAGGGGCAAAGGCAGGCAGGCGCGAACCGCGGAGCGAGACGTAGTCCCAGTCGTAGCCCCAGCAGTATTCCGCTTCGTTTGGCGAACGGAGCTGGATCAGCTCGTTCTTGAGCCACGCAACCTCGGTGGAGACGTCGTAGCCGGCTTGCGCCAGATCGCAATAGGCTGACAGGCAAAGACCCAGAGCCTTAGGGTTGCGGCTCGGGGCGATTTTCAGGGTTTGGCGAAGTCGCAGACTGGCGAAACGCTTGCCGGCCTGCATAAAAAGGATCGCGGGTAAGGCTTTCCGTGCCCAGGCCCCGCTCAGGTAGGGAGAGTTGAGCAAGTCAAAGGGCTCAAATCCCGCGAACTGCCTGGTTTCGATCCAGGCGCGCAACGCCTCCAGCGCCTGGGTCAGATTGGAGGACTCGCTTAAGGCGCTCTGCGTCACAGAGGCACAGGCTCCGCGGCGCAGGCCCGATGGCCCTGCCAGGCCTCCTTGAGGATGTGCACAATTCTCGGAGCAGTCTGGCCATCCCATAGTGGGGGGCGCAAGACAGTAGACCTGTCGGGATCGCCGTTCTCGAGGACGTCCAGAGCGTTATCCAGTAGGCGGCGAGGGTCGCATCCGACCACCCTATTGGTGCCCATGGAGACGGTGATTGGCCGTTCGGTGTTGTCGCGATAGGTCAGGCATGGCACGCCGAGGAAGGTCGTCTCTTCCTGTACTCCGCCCGAATCCGTGATGACCATGACCGCATGTTGGATGAGGTCAAGAAAGTCGAGATAGGAAGCAGGTGGCATCATCCATAGACCTGGTCCAGCGATTTCTCCCCCGCTCCAGGTTTTCACCGTCCGGAGCCCAACCGCCTTTCGTGCCGCTTCAATGTTCCGTGCCGTTCTCGGATGCGCTGGAAAGACGACGGGAATCCGCTGCGCAACCTGGGCGACGGCGTCTAGTGTGCGCGTTAACTGATCCTGGTCATCCACGTTCGCAGGGCGATGGAGCGTAAGGACGGCGTAGGCTTGCGGGTTCAGGCCCAACTCCGAGCGCAACAGGGATACCCGCGGCTGTTGCATGGCCCTCATGAGGGAATCAATCATCAAATTGCCGACGAAGAAGACCTTGCCCGGATCGACTCCCTCGTTCGACAGATTCTGGTTGGCGCTTTCCTCCGTGGTAAAAAGCAAGTCTGCCAGGGTATCGGTCAGGATGCGGTTGAGTTCCTCAGGCATCGTCCGGTCGAAGCTGCGCAGCCCGGCCTCGACGTGCGCGACGGGAATTCTTTCCTTTGCAGCCACTAACGCGCACGCGACGGTTGAATTTACATCCCCGGCGACCAGCACCATGTCTGGGCGGTCGAGCTCGACAAGCTCTCCAAACTTGCGCATAATCTCCGCGGTTTGTGCGTAATGCTTGCCTGATCCGACTTCCAGGTTGTAATCCGGATGCGGCAGGTGCAACTGATCGAAGAAGACCTGGGACATGCTGTAGTCATAATGCTGGCCGGTATGCACCAGGACCGGCTCTATTTCTTCATGCAGGTGCAACTCGGCCAGGAGCGGGGCGATCTTCATCATGTTCGGCCTGGCGCCGACGATGCTCATGATTCTCAAGCGGTTGTTGCCCATCTTGCTCGTTTCCCGCGATCGCGGACATGCTCCGGCAATCGAATTTCCCCTATGTTTTGCTTGGGATTAAGTGTACCCAGAGATGCCAGCCGAGAACACCGGCAAGCGGTTTTAGAAACGATGCAGGGAGAGGAGGAGCGTGCATGTGATCCTGATAGCTCTTCTCCAGCGCAAAACCAGGAAAATCCTTCTCAACAGCGGATAGATCGTAGACCTTACTGTAGGGGTTGTATGGCCCGTCTGTGTTGGCGTGGATGAAATTGGACATCCTGAGGTACTTCCATAGACCCACCCTGTTTGCGTTTTCGATATGGCCGGTGATGATGCCGGTTCCCTTTACTCGAGCCAGGTAAAGGACGGCGATACCCAGCCGGCGCACGACCGAGATGGACAATAGGTAGTTGAGCGACCGGCGCGCATAGAGCATCATGATCAGGCGCCCGCCCGGCTTGAGCACGCGGGCAATTTCTTTTTGTACCTCTATCACGTCAGGGATATGGTGGAGGACGCCATGGGAGAACACGATGTCAAAGCTGTTGTCATGGAAGGGCATCGACCGGGCGTTGCCGCTTTCCAGCAGCTCATAAGGGAGCCCTCGAAGCCGTAACCTGGTTGCAACCCGTGTGATGGATTCGGGCGACAAGTCGAGGCCAGACCAAATGGCGCCTCTACGGATAATCTGCTCAGAGTCAGCCCCTTGTCCTAATCCAATTTCCAGAACGCGTTTACCCTCAAAATCAATCGCATCCAGACGCCGCAAAATATGCGCTTCCCGGGTATAGCGAAAGGCATCGTACCGCTGAAAAAATGCCTCGTGATCCGCGTTGAGGCTTTCCACCTGGCTCTCGCCGCATGGGTGAGTGTCCCAGAATTCGCGGATCGCCTGCTCGGTCACTTCGTCCATAACAGACCTGCTGTTAGGGTATAGGCTTGGTACCTCTCATGTGTGGAATTTCCGGCGTACTGGCGTTCAAGAACAGCAACTTCGAAGTGACGCCGGAGTTCCTTGTCCGCATGCGGGATACGATGATCCATCGTGGCCCGGACGGCGCCGGGGTATGGATTTCGCCCGACCGCCGCGTGGGCCTGGCACACCGGCGGCTTTCCATCATTGATCTCTCCACCGCCGCTGCTCAGCCAATGAGCAACGGTGATGGATCGCTGCAGATCGTCTTCAACGGTGAGATTTATAACCATGCCGAGATCAGGCGCGAGCTTGAAGAAAACGGACATCGCCGCTGGAAAACGGATCATTCGGATACCGAGGTTATCCTGCACGCCTTTGAAGAATGGGGCATCGCGTGTCTGCAGAAGTTTCGCGGCATGTTCGCCATCGCCCTCTGGGATCTAAAGCGGCGCCGCCTCTGGCTCATTCGCGATCGCATCGGCATTAAGCCGTTGTATTACAGCTTTCATCATGGACGGGTCACCTTCGCATCGGAAATCAAGGCCCTGCTGCAGGATCCCGGCCAGGCCCGAGCCGTGAACGAAGAAGCCCTCTTTCATTATTTGTCTTTTATCTCTACCCCGGCCCCGGACACTCTGTTCGCGGGGATCCGTAAACTGCAGCCTGGCTCGTTCCTGACCATTGATGCGGATGGTCAGCATCGTGAAGAGCGGTACTGGGATGTTCTGGACCACACCACCCCGCTGACCGGCGTTTCCGAGGAAGAGATTGCCGAGCGTCTGCTCGCGGAGCTGCGCACAAGTGTGGCGCTGCGCAACGTAAGCGACGTTCCCGTGGGAGTTTTTCTCTCCGGTGGGATCGACTCCAGCACCAATGCGGCTCTCTTCTCTGAGTCGGCTTCAGAAAGGGTGAACACCTTTTCTGTTGGGTACGACCGAGACTATCGCGGCTGCAAGAGTGAACTGCCGCAAGCCAGTCAATTCGCGGCCGGCATCGGAGCCGTTCACCATGAGCGAATTCTTACCCAGCAGGACTTTCTCGACTTCCTACCGCGCATGATTTACCTGCAGGATGAGCCCATTGCCGATCCGGTTTGTATGCCTGTCTATTTCCTCTCCAAGCTGGCGCGCGATCACGGCATGGTCGTCGCCCAGGCAGGGGAAGGAGCGGATGAGCTGTTTTGGGGCTATAAGCATTGGAAACAAATGCTCAACCTGATTCGCTGGGATGGGTATCCAGTTCCACGCGCGGTCAAGAAGCTTGGCCTTCTTGGACTAAGCGCGCTGGGCAAGTCTCATAGCCCGGCCTACGAGCTGCTTTGGCGCGCGAGTGCGGGATTTCCGGTGTTCTGGGGTGGGGTCCACGCCTTCTCCCAGCGCGAGAAGCTGGACTTGTTGTCGCCCCGCCTGCGGAGCCGTTTCTGCAATGAGACTTCCTGGTCGGCGATAAGCCCCATCCACGAACGCTTCCTGCAGAAAGCCTGGGAAAGGACTCCGGTAAAGTGGATGACCTACCTCGACCTGAACCTGCGCCTGCCGGAGCTACTTCTTATGCGGCTGGACAAGATGGGCATGGGCGTGAGCCTGGAGACGCGAGTCCCCTTTCTGGATCACAAATTTGTCGAGCTGGCGATGAGCATCCCGGAGCAGGTGATTACGCGTGGCAGCGAATCCAAGCACATCCTGAAGAAAGCAGTCAGGGGGCTCATTCCGAATGACATTATCGATCGTAAGAAGCAGGGGTTTGGCGTGCCCATCTATGAATGGTTCTTTGAAAAATTCGGTGAGTTTGCCAAGCAGGAACTTCGCGTGTTCTGCGAGCAAGCCGACTTTCTTGATCAGGCTGCAGTGATGAAGCTGATCCGCGCCGGCCGGGGACGCGATGCCTGGTTCCTGCTGAATTTTGCCCTCTGGTGGAAGGAATTCATCGCAGGCGAGAGGCCTTCCATGGCGCACACCACGGAAGCGTTGGCTGCCACTCAGTAGTTTCGATACGTCAATGGAATCTCTATGCGGAATGCATCCCTTGCGTTGTTGCTCGTAATCACCGTGTGCGTGGCTACGCTCACACTTTGGATTCCAGCATATTGGCCGGTCGCGCTCTTTGAGATATCGGTGTTGTTGATCGCAGGGGTGACCATGTTCTTTGGGAGCATGCCTGAGAACGGCACGACCTACCCCTTGTTAGCGTTGAGTTTTATCGTTCTCTGGGGGTGCTTCCAGCTGACTACCGGATGGACCGTCAATCGTTTTGCGACGGAGCGCGCAACTTTACAGTGGATGACTTGGGCCGCCGTTTATTATGCCGGGATCTCTTTGCTGAAGGAGGGTAGCCTGGCTAAACGGCTTCGCACTGGTATCGTCTGGTTCGGTTTCATATTTGCGGTCGAAGCAATCCTCCAGGCGTATCTGTCTCCCGGAAAAGTATTTGGTTTATTTCCCACTGGCTATCACGATTTTGTAATGGGGACGATCATCTATCACACCCACTTTGCGGTCTTCATTGAGACCATTCTCCCGATTGCACTTTCCCTCGGACTCAGCGAAGCCAGAAGTTCGTATACCTTCCTTGGAGTCTCCGCGGTGCTGCTCACCGCTGTGGTAGTGAGTGCTTCGCGCGGAGGTCTGATCATCGCCTGTGTGGAGGTACTCGCCGTCGTGGTCCTCGTGCATCTGCAGAAACCCAGGGCTGGACGGAGAATCGGCTTCCTTGCACTGGTCCTGGTGGGAGTCACGGCGGTTCTAACCCTGATTGTGGGATTTGAAACAGTTTCAGAGCGATTTTATTCCGAAGCTTTGACCCTGGGCCGCGTTCAGTTCGCCATTTCCACTCTGCACATGATTGCAGCGCGTTCCTGGATTGGCTGGGGGCTGGGGTGTTGGCCTGCGGTGTATCCCGCCTTCGCTACGATCGATCCCGGTGCCATCGTCAATCAGGCACATTGTGACTGGTTGCAGTGGACGGCTGAAGGGGGTTTACCGGTCGGATTCGCCATGCTCTCTCTCGCCCTTTGGGGGATACGGCCTGCGATGCGATCAATTTGGGGAATCGGCGTGATCGCAGTCTTGGTCCATGCGTCGTTCGACTACCCGTTTTCTCGTCCGGCGATTGGGGCATGGCCGATTCTGATTCTTGCCATGGCAGCAGCGACCCAGCAAACGAGGAGTTACCCGGCGACTGGGTGATTAAACCCTATTTGCTGCTTTAAGACGGGTCTATTCGGGGCTGACGGTCGACGATTTACCACCACCCAAGCCCAAAGCTACTCCGACAACGGCTCCAGCTGCGAGGGCCACGATGACGATGATCTTCGTTCTATCGTTGTTCTTGGGTAGGGGCGCCGGGGCAGGGGCGTTGGTTGCGTCCGGAGAGGCGTTAGGTTCTGGAGTGGCACCAGGTTGTGGTCCCGCCCCATTGGAAGGAGCGGTTTCAACGGAAGGTGCGGGAGGGGTCGCGGCGGGAGCGTTTCCCGCCGGAGTATTTCCGCGTATCTCGCTCATCGGCATCTGGTGAATATCGGAAACCGACATCACCTTGGAAGCCCCCTCAGCAGCCGTTGTATCGAAGGTGCTGCCGGTGACCTCAACCGATGCCCCAACCAGATCGTCGAGATTGGGACCTTGCAGTTCGTAAGTGACGTTCGTCGCTACGTCGGTCAGCAGAAAATGGCCATAACGCCCAGGATGGTCCTTGCGGAGAACGCCATGCAGCGTCAGTTGAACCCCTGTTGGAGCTTGCCCCCCAGCCGCGGGGGTTGAATTCTGCGTCGGGTTTTGCTGTGAAACCTGGATAGCAAAGCTCAGTGCCTTCCCGGGCTCTAATCGAGCGACAACCAGCCCGGCCGGATTGCGCACCTCGGCGGCGCCACTCTGCGCTGTTACCTTGAGGTGAGACTTGTCTTCAACGTCAACAAAAACTGCACCTTGCGGTGATAGGGAAGATACTTTCAGCCCATCCGCAACCAGTGCGTGAGCGCCACGCTGGATGGCCCCACCACGCTGCAGAACGGCATATTCGCGGTAAACCTTGACTGCTGAGTCCGGTTGAAGGAGGAGATTGGAGCCTCCAGGGAACATGAGGTCCGATGCTACACCGCCTGCCTGAACCACACTCCCCTGAAACAAGGTGGAGTTGCCCTGCACCACCACCCCATCAACCTGAGCCTGTCCGCTAGTTACGACAAAGCCTACACTCGAGGGCGACGCCGCCACGCTAACCAGGCAGCTGGAGGTGAACAGCGCGATGGCGGATTGTAGCTTGACAAGCATTCATGTCCCTTCGGCGCAGTCGTCCCAACGCGCACAAGTTTATCATTCTTTCGTCAAAGCCCAGGAACGAAAATCGGTTGAATAGGGCTCACGCCACAACTCATGGGCCCCGCTTCTGGATGTTAGCGATTGGTCGTGGATTCCAGGTAGGCGATTGTATTCGCCGTCTCTTATAAGACCGGCGGTCTATTTCCCCTGCATAGCTTGATAGACGAATACAGGAAAGTCAGGCAGAGGAACGTAAGCAGGTAAGGTGTCCTGGGAATTGCCACGATACCGTTCATCGCGCTGATTCCGATAGTTAGAACAAAGGCAATATCGAGCCAGAGAACCGCGCGTTCCACAAAAATAAGCCGCCACGCAGGCAACAACAAGATCGACGCCACGATGATAATGATTGCTGCCTTAGCCGCTACGATCCGCAAGACCAACATAGGTCTGCGCTCCGCGATGCGCCACAATTCGCGTCGGAGGATAGCCTGATATTTCGCGGATGCATAAGCTACCGTCGGATCGATCGATCGAGCCTTCTCATAGGCGACGCCGTCTCGATATTCCGGCACTTCGGAGTTGGGAAGATACCCAAGACCTATGTATAGGGTATGCCATAGTGGATGGCTATTAACGGCCATGGCTGTTTCACCGACCTTGGCCAGCGCGATGTCGCGGCGAGCGATCATTGATCTCTCGAAGAGCGCAGACGGAACACACGCAAGAAAGATTAGAAGGATGGGTAAGAAAGGATTTTGAACACGATAGCGAGCTGCGAACAAGGCAAGCAGGAAGGTCATACAAATGACAATGCTCCCGCTCCGCACGAACGAACACCATGAACAACAAAGCGCCAGCAGTGTTGCGCTTATGGTCAGCGCGAAGTTCTTTCCGCTAAGGCCAAAGTGAAGCAACCAGGGGATGCCGGCGATCAGCGGGGAGACCTGAAACATATATTCATCAGCAATCCTCGCCTCCGCAATTCCAAGGCAAAGAAACACGACGGCACCTATTCCACGCCGGCGCCAATCGGGATACAAGCGCCAAAATCCGGCATAGCCGATCAAAATTCCGGAGGAAACGACTGTAAATATAACAAGGTCATAAGTGCTTGCAATAGACATTCCAGTGAAGCGTGCAACAGTCGGAATAAGCTCCATTATCCCGGGATCGTCGCTTCTTCCAGTCTGCAGAAACTGGTGTCCATCGAACCCAACAGCGGTCGTCCCGGTGCACTCGTAACCTCGTGCAGCCTGCACCATTGAAACATAACGACTCGTCATCAACATAAAATAAGTCGGTGCTTTACGTAGTTGCAAAAGAGATGCGTCGCCGGCGTATAGCTCATCGGAATAGCGGCAAGCGCCAAGCTCAGGCTGTCCTGATAGATTCCCGGTTAACCCAAAGGCCGTCGCGCAATGGACAATCAGCAGCACGAGGGCGATGTTGGGTAGCACATGGAGAAGCCAGCGGGTAACATGCTTTTCCCCTGCGATATCTTTGCTTCGTGCTCCGGTGACGGTCATCTATGAGGGCTTGGTCATGGTCAGAACGATCCGATGGGTGAAGTATTCCTGCAGGACCGGGAGCCCGCGCAGGCCGTTAAAGATCGGTGCAAAGTGTTTCATGTGCCAGGATTCCCACTTTCTGTTTTCCGGAGAAAATAGTGGTGCAAAGCTGATCGAGAAAGTGGCGTCCAGACTGCCTGTTATTTGCCGCAGTTTTCTGATTGTGATGCCGTTAAGTCCCCAGAGCTTGTCTGTCGGACGCAATGGGTTTGGCCGGTAATCGTCCGCTCGTCTGGAGATGATGTCTGTGCCTGCCCTCACCAGCGTTCGGCAGGGAAATAGGACATTGGGCCAAGGCATTTTTGATAACCAACCGTCAAAGTGGGCGCCAGTTGGATGGTAGAACGGTGGGAACACGGCGTAGAGAGATCCGCCTGCCCGAAGCACGCGCAAGCATTCTTCCAGGGTCTTTCCGGGATCGCACACGTGTTCCAAAACGTCATAAGAGACGACGCAATCGAAGGACTCGGTGGGCAGCGGCAGGCATTCGCCGAAGCCAGTCACGAAGTTTGCAGCGACATTGTGTGTGGCGGCAAACTCGCGTGCCTCTGAGCAGTGACGCTCTACCGGCTCTATGCCAGTCACGGATCGCGAGTCCAGCTCGGCGTACCTGACACTCCGGCCACCATAGCCGCAGCCGAGGTCAAGAACATCTTTGCCGGCTAGTGAGAGCGACGGAAACCATTTCAAAAAGCCACCGGCAATTTCATCGTCGTATTCCATTTGCGCCCGCTCAAGCGGCCTGTTTTCGCGCCAGTAGCTGGGCGGAGAAGATGGAGCGATCGAAAGGTACCAAGTGGCCAGAGTCTCAATCATGCATGGACCACATTCCTCTCTGAGAGGACCGAGTTGATGTGCGCGAATGTTCCAACGACTAACACCTGATTGCTTGTCGTGGCAGAGCCTATGCTCGGGGGCGACGCAAACAACCTGAGCGGGCGCCCGCAAGTGAATAGCAGAATGGTGGAATGAAGCTTTACGGGCATGAGCACGGCTCAAGAATATCCGGTCCCGACGGGCATAAGTTTATCTCCAGGGGAAGGGCTTCGCAATCGAATTTGCATCTTCGATTAGTTTTAGACCTATCCTGGGGAAGCGCCGGAACGCACCGCGCAGGAATCGAATAGAATCGTGCAATGGAGCGGCGGTCCGTCGATGCGCTATTGTCAACATATCCACGATCTCGACCCCGATTATCGCCCAGGCAACAGGCTAGCTATGTGGAGCACTACCGCTCAAATCGCGCGGGAAAGCGAGGATTGCCAAAGGCTGTGGCCAAGCTCGAATCGTGGATGCACCGACGCGTAGCGGAAGGAGTAACGGACGGAAGTCTTTTGGAAATCGGCGCAGGCAATTTGAACCATTTTCCATACCTTCCAGCTGCGTGCTTCTGTGACGTAGTAGAGCCATTCACGGAACTGTGGAAGGATAGCCCATACCTTTCGCGAGTGCGTCGTATCTATTCCGATCTGCGCGAGATTCCGGAAGGCGCCGGTTACGATTGCGTTTTTTCGGTCGCGGTTTTGGAACATCTGAGTGACCTTCCTTTTGTTATGGCCCGTTCAGGGCTTCTGCTTCGCACGGGTGGCACATTCCGGGCTGGTTTTCCGAGCGAAGGAGGATTGCTTTGGGGACTCACTTGGCGCCTCACCACTGGAATCGAATATCGGCTGAGGCGTGGCCTCGACTATGGGGACATCATGCGTCACGAGCACTTGAATACTGCGAGCGAAATTCTCATGCTGCTCGGCTACTTCTATGAACACATTGAAGTGTCCCGCTTCCCATTGCCGTTCGATGATCTCAGTTTTTACATTGCGGGGGTTGCAAGTCAGCCTTTTATTGACCGCTGCCGGAGATTCATCGCACTAAGAGCCACGTCTGGCGGTTTTACCCATGATGCGCTCTGAGCCGGCCGAGGCTGGTGGGCGGTTGATCACTATCGTGATTCCCGCGTTTAACGAGGAAAGAAATGTTCTCGCCGTCTTCGAAGCTGTGCGGTTGTGTCTCCCCGGGCCCGAGGTGTTGGAGATAATTTTCGTTGACGACGGTTCCAGCGACGCAACAGCGGAAAGCGTTCGGAGCTTGCGTGTGCGCGACTCATCGGTGCGGTTGATTCGGTTTGGCCGCAACTTCGGTCAGCAGGCGGCGCTCCTGGCGGGATTGGAGGCCGCGCAGGGAGCGGCCGTTATTACGCTCGACTGCGACCTGCAGCACCCGCCCGAGTTTCTCCCCCAGATGGTCGAAGCTTGGCGCAGCGGGGCTAAGGTAGTGCAGATGGTGCGCACACAAACTACGGGCGTTGGTTCCTTCAAGATGCTTTCGTCGCGGATGTTCTATCGGTTTGTAAACATGATGAGCGAAACCCCGGTGGTAAGAGGTGCGGCGGACTACCAGCTATTGGATAGAGTGGTGGTAGACGCCGTCTTGCGGTTCAAGGATCGCTATCCTTTTGTTCGTGGGCTGGTGGGATGGCTCGGCTTTCCCACCACCAAAATCGAATATGTCGCGCGGCAACGCTACACGGGAGCGACTGGATATACGACGCGAAAGATGCTTCGCTTATCCCTCCAGGCAGTAATGGGCCTTTCTGCTAAGCCGCTCAGATTCTCGTTCTACTTCGGCCTGTTTACTGCGGCATTTTGCGTGCTATATGCCGCATTCGCGGTAGCTGCGCTGATTGCCGGCAAGACGGTACAAGGTTGGACATCGGTGATTGTGATGGTTACCTTCCTGGGCGCCGTACAACTCGTCTCGATTGGCATCGTCGGTGAATATCTTGCTCGCGTCTACGATCAGAGCCGGGGGGTTCCGCGGTACGTTGTCGTGGAGGCTGATGAGTCGCCCACATCGCGCGAGATGGATCAGCCGCGATATTGATCGCGTTTGCATTGGCGCGGAATAAAGCGATAGCGAGCCGCGCTTAATGTTCTCGGCGCAAGTGCAAACAGATTCACCGGCTAGTCCGCAAGTTTCCATCGCTGGCTGAACGCCGCTCGACATACGAAACGATGCTGTAGTACCAGTAATAAAGAGCCAGTGTAATCATGCCGAGAACATATTGCGGCATCGGAACGGCAATAATTCCGGGTAACGCAGCCAGTGACATCGCGAGCCAGAATGCCAATTCAAAACCAAGCGGTTTTGGGCACAACACGGTGAGCGACCCCCGATATTGATAGATAGTAATAACATGTACGCGAGCGCACTGCCTTTCGCCGCTACCGTATAAAAGAAAAAACTGGGATCTCGACAAAGAATCTCTTCCACGCGGGCCTGCAGAAGCGCCTCGTACTCCGCTCCGCCATAAATCGCAGCCGGATCGATGGCTTGCACATATTCGACGGCCGCCGAGTCCCGCCAAGCGTGCACATACGGATTCTTCAGGTAACTCAACCCAACATATGCCGTATGCCAAAACAAGTGATGGCTCAAGGAGCGTCGATAGCCAGGTTGATGAGTCGCAAGAAAGCTGTCTCGCTCGTGCAAAGAAAACTGCGCATAAAATAACGGCAGGCTCAGACCGATCAACAAAACAGCGGACAGTAGAACCCTAATGGATCGGCGAAGAGAGCTGAGACATAAGAGAACTGCGAAAAACACGAGCACGGGAAAACCAGACCCGGTCCTTAACCACTGGGCAAGGCCAAGGATAATGCCGGACGACAAGGCGATCAGAAAACGAACTAGACATCTCACGCCTGGCTGGAGGGTATACAAAAGCCATGGAATCAACATGAGTACAACCGCTGCCTGAACGACATATACGTCGCCCATCTTGTAGGAGATGTATGCGGCGGCCGCAACCGGGTGAATCGCAAGCAGTCGCTGCCAGGTTCCCGAGGCGGTTAGCCATAACCCCCCTACCCCGGTAACCGCTGATGCGACGATTACTCCGAGGAGAAAGAAATCCAGAGATCGATCTGCGTTCCAGCCTGTGCTCCTCGCGAGGAGCGGGACGAGATAAAAGAGGCCAGTATCATCTCCGCATGGAACAGCTTCCCATCTGTCTTTGGTCCTGCCTACAAGCGGTACACCAGTTTCGTTCCATCCCGTCAGCGCCTCATTCACCTCAAGGTAGCGATCCCCCAACATCTCGATCCTGGTTTTGATGTTCGCAGGGGGAGAAGCCTGGCGGTAGTTTACGGGCATACAAAGCTTTGGCGACTGCAATGAGTTATCACTGCCATTGTGCTGGACATTCGACTGAGTCGGGCGAAGGGCTCCAACGCCGCCGATGACGAAAGCAAGGGAGACAACCAGGAAAACCCGTCGGCTGCTAGCAGAAGACATGAGAAGGCCGCGGCTCTGCGTCACGCATACGCAATTGAATTTGCAGAATAGTCCCCAGCACAAACATGTAAAACAGATTTAAATCAGAGTAATACGCAATGGCGGCATCGAGGCCAAATATTGTGTAGACGAGAATGCTGTAAAGAAATACTCGCCAGCCCAATCCGTTGAACCTGCGCAGCGTCCACATCGCTCGAAGAAAGAACAGTTGGGCTCAACGTAGAACAGAAAACCAATGGATCCATCGTCTGCGAGAACGGCTAGCAGCGAATTGTGCGTGACATCCATGGCTTCAAACCCGCCCCATCGAACTGCATACTTGGGGTCTCCAATGACAGTGTCGTGATAAAGGTTGAAACCGACTCCCATAAGTGGATGGTCTCGGACGACCTCCAGGGTCTGCATGTTCTGTGCAACCCGCTGATACAAATTGTCACCACTGGTTACCCGATCTTCATACACACCAGGGTAGAACACCGTTCCCACGAGTACGACTAAAAACAGCACAGCAAAGATGCCGTTCCACGTACCGCGGGAGACTAACGGGTCGGGGGCGAAATAGTCTATACAGGCGCAAACAAGAAGGGCGATAACCAAGCCTCGATTCAAGGGCAAGAGTGCGGCCGTTAACGACGCCAGGATACCTGCATAGTGAACTAATCGACGACTGCCCATGAGAGACCCGCCGATAAGACGTCTGCAATATATGATCAGAAAAAATCCCAGGGTCCCCACAACGCACAGAACGCTCGAGTTTTCGAAAGGACCATCTACACGAATGAACCTGATATCACTTGTTTGAACCCAGGTCTCAACCGCTCCATTGGCAGGAAGAAGATTCGTGCCGGTGAGGAGTTCAATCCCGGCGACGAGAGCGATACCTATCATCAAGATGCAAAGGCAAGTATGAATCTTCGCCAGATTGCGGGCTATAGGAAAGACCTTGATCGCATATATACCGAGCAATGCCGGCATCAGCAGTGCTTCCACTGCGAGCCTGTAGAAGTCCAAAACATGGGGGACAGGGTGGGCCCATAGCGAGATGAGGCAAACGAAGAGGTACGCCGTCCAGAGATATGCTGCGATGCGAACTTCGATCGGTAAAAGAATAAGTTGCCGATGACGAAGCGAACTGACCAGGGCCACGAAGACCAGTAGGAGGAATGCACGGTCGACAGTGAAAATAGGTCGCTCTCGGGGAAAGGAGAACAGGTAGTAACAAAAGGGAAATGCTATCAGCCATGCCATGACAATCCGGTCAAAGCATTGTCTTATGCAAGCAATAAAGATCCAGATTAAACCGGTCCATGCTGTCACAAATGCGACGGCCAGCTTGATGTTCGGGAACGATAGCGACCATATGAGCGCGATCAAAGAAACGGCCGCGGTAGCCAGAATGAACAGAAGCTTACTGCGCTCTCCGCTTGCAATCGTTGATTCTGGGGCGTTATTAAACATTGCCTACTCGTGGCCTCGAGAGGAAGGTCCAGGCGGCCAAATGTTAAGTGCCCAAAACAGCCCACTCCTCGTTCTGATCACTCTAGGCACGATTTGGCGTAACCTCGCACCCCGTTATCCTTACAGGAGCCATCCGTTGGGTCCTGACGGCCTCCTCAACAGCGAAGGTTGCCTCAGTTACCTCGAGTAGCTCTTCGAATGAGATCGGGGCATCCTCACCCAGCCTTATCGCGTCGATTGTCAGCTCCATTTCCCGGCGATGGCCTTTGTCGCCGCCGCCCCTCGAAGTATCCTTCTTGCCGTTCCGAGTGAGGTAGAGAGTCTTGAAGTCGTCAATGCTGGCGATACCGCCTCCGCAGAATACCTCGAAGTATTCCTTGCCGGCTGCGCGATCACCGTTTGCAAGATACACCAGATTTGCTATAGAGCCGTCTTCGAAGGAGATAGTGACCGTAACGTTATCGCGGTTGTACCGACCGGCATCCGGCAAGGCAACCGCCGTGAGGGTCTGCATGCGGCAGCCCACGACCGCGCGCGCCCAATCGAGAAAATGACACAATTCACCGATGATCCGCCCGCCATTTTCCGGGTCCTGAATCCAGCTGCCACGGGGTATAAAACCGGCATTGCAGCGGATATGTACAACCATCGGCTCGGTACGACCGGCGAAGAACTCCTGCAACCTCGCCGTGAGCGGCGAGAATCGACGGTTGAAACCAACCATGAGAAAAGGCGATCTGTTTTCCGCCAGAGCTCTCGCGTATGCCGTGCGAACCACTTCCAACTGTTCGCGATTGATCGCCAGCGGCTTTTCGACAAAAACAAGCTTTCCCTGTTCCAGGGCTCCCGCCACGTAGGCGGCGTGACTGTTATGCCGGGTAAGGACGAAAACGACGTCCACGTTGGGGTTTATGAGCAATGCGGAGGGGGATTCAGCCATGGTGAAACCGAATCCGCTGCGCGCCGATGTGGCGGCAGCTCCTGTGGTGGTGGCAACAGATTCCAATATCAGCCCGGCGGAGGAGCGGAGCAGGGGAAAGATGACCCCGCGTGCAAATCCTCCCGCGCCGATGCACCCCACCCGCAACTTGTCTTTGGGGCGCGCTTGATGAACATGCGTCGTCACCAACGGTTTCGCAGCGACCTGCACATCCATCGGCGCATGATAATCGATGATGCCAGTGTAGGCGCCGCCCTCCACAGCCACGTACGCCTTTCCGCCCTCTTCGACCGGGAAACAATCGGCGAGCAACGTTTCTACCTGGAGCGAGCCTCCGGATAAGAGATCAAGGAAGGCCTCCATATTCCGCTTTTCCGTCCAGCGAACGAACCCGATCGGATAATCCTGACCGCCCTCTTCATAGAGGGGATCGTAACGGCCGGGGCCGTAGGAGCGAGACATCGATAAGGAGATTTCCTTCCTGTACATGTTCGCTCGGGATACGCCCATGCCGACATCCCCAATAACGGAGATACGGCCGCGATCCCGCAATAGCTTTGCCGCCAACTCCAGCGGGTCGGCCGACTTGGTAGCAGCCGTAATCAGCGCCGCATCCACGCCGTAGCGCGAGAACGTGGCAACAGCACGTTCCAATCCCGTGTCGCCGGTGCTCAGGCCGAGGTGTGCTCCTAGTGGTACGGCTTTTGCAGCCCGGTCAGTCGAAACATCGATAGCCACAACCCGGCAACCCGCGGCGCGCAAGACTTGAATCGCCAAAACACCCACCAGGCCTACGCCGATCACGGCCACCGTCTCGCCGAAGGCGACGTTTGCTTGACGCACGCCCTGCACGGCAATGGCGCCTATGGTGGTTAGGGAAGCAGCCTTCAGGTCGACACTCTCGGGAATCCGAACCGCAAGGTTTGCGGGCACAAAGTTGACCTCGCTGTGGCTCGCGTATCCGACACCTGCGCAAGCCACCCGGTCGCCAGGTTGAAATCCGCTTGCGCCCGCACCCACCTCGAGCACAATGCCGGAGCACGAGTAGCCCAGGGCGGTAAGCGTCTCCAACCGTGCCTGTACCTTCTGGCGGGCCGCTTTGATGCCATTCGATTGCGCATATTCGAGCACCTGCTTCACCAGGTCGGGGCGAGCCAACGCTTTCTTAAGCAGTGATTTCCGGCCAGCCTCAACGGAGGCTTTCTCCGTGCCCGAGCTGATTGCCGAAAAAGCCGTGCGCACGAGAATGCCCCCGTTCTGAAGCTCCGGGGCGGGCACATCGTAAGCAGCAACTCGACCGGTTTTCATATCTTCCAGCAGCGCGCGCATTCAATGCCCCCCCATGAGGGGATGGAGTTCCGCGGAGGGATGCGAATACCGCTGGCCACGCAGGAGGGAGTTGATGAGCACCGCCAGCTGGCATGCCCTCTCATCCCAGGTACCGTCTTTCACCACCGCTTGTCGTTGTTCCGCCAGCGCCGGCGCATCCGTCCTCAAGGCGGCTTCGACCTGCGCAATAAACTCCTGTGTCCCCCGGTAAAAGCGCACACCGGGCATCTCGAGATATTCATAAAGCGGAGCCATCACCACCGGCTTTCCGGTGGCCAGATATTCGCGTACTTTAATCGCGCTTCCGTAGCTGGTGAACGTGTTGCTCTCCCGCCAGGGTAGAACACACACGTCGAATTGCCGAATGTAGCGCGGTAAGCTGTCATAGGGTTTCGACCCGAGGAAATGAACATTCGGAGCTGCGATTCTTACCAGGTTCGACTTGAGACCGAGCAGCACCCAATGCCAGTCGGGGCGCAGCCGCGCCACCTCTTCGATCAGCTCGGTGTCCATCACATAATCCATCGTGCCAAAGTAGCCTAGGACCGGGTGCGGCATGCCTTCAACTTCCGGAGCGGGTTCTACCTCCAGATTGGAGAAGTGTTCAAAATCGACCGCTTGCTCGAGGAAGAATCGATTGGCTTCGGTCGCTTCGCGAAAGAGCTTGCGGCCCGAGTACAACACCACGTCGGCCGCATCCTTCAGCTGGCGGTCGTATTTACGAATAACCTGGCCTGATAGTGCGCTGTCTTCGTTGGCATCGTACTTATCCGATACCTGGTAAAGAAGCAGTTTTTCACTCAGACGGCCTGCCATTTCGGCTGCCGTGGGGATCGCTATCCAAAGGATGGGACGCGAGATCCGGAGCAGCAACATGGCAAGACGTAACTGCACAACCAGCAGGATTCGGTTGAGCCAGCGGCCGACCCCAGATCCGTAAAGCGGCAGGTTCACCGGCGTCATCACCCACAGGCCCTCAGGAACCTTGCGCAACCAGCGGGTGTAGCTCCGGAGCTTCCGTCTTATCTTGAGAAAAAAATCCGGGTTCGCTACGGAAGGCAGCCCCATGCTGATGGAATTGACGAAGAGAACCTTGTTCCGCCGCGCATAACGCTTGAGCAGATGATTCTTGGAGTGAGGATGGTGGTACCACCAGTCTTCGCCCGCGAAGCAGACGATGCTCTCACCCTCGAGCGCATTCGTATCTTTGCCTTCCATTCTCAATCCCATTCCACCCTAGTCTGCACTCTAGCAGGCAGGTTCGCCGTGGTTTGGATCTGGATACAACTCGCGGGCAACTCAGTCCCATATTCCCGCGAGATTTGGACCGGTAGGATGATCAGCGTCAAGGGACTCTCTGCTTCACACCGCAGAGAGAGCCGGCGCGGTCCGGCAATGGCGCAGCTAACCATCTCTCCCGCCATCATCTCAGAAGAAGCACGCCATTCGGGACCCAAGATATACCGCAGCTCCAGCAAATGTTTATCCGCCCCGCTCAGCTCATCGAGAACCAACAATGAGCGCTCGGTCAATTGCACCGTCCTGTGGTGACCAACGCCAATCCTGAGATACCCCTGGTGAGATGCCCCTATCGTGTTGTTTTCCGATATCGCAATCCGGGACACGAGCGCTTCGTTGCCGCACCGAAAAAGCAATCCGGGATCGCTGGGAACGAGATTTTGCTCCGCTCCGTCCACTATCAAGGTGCTGTGCGCTCGGGTGGAGCGATCCTGGTTTCGCAATTCCGCAGAACGGGTGTAGCATCGGCTGCCGCTGTCGCAGAAGACCTCCTGAGGGCCCAAACGAAAGACAATGGAGAGTTTGTCGCAATGGGTATGACTTCCTTTTCCCTGTAGCCCATTCGGTATCGCACAAAAAACAACAGATGCCTCGCCGGCGCGAAGCACGGCAATACCAGAGTGCGGCAGGAGCGAGGCCGCCTTTTGCGCGAGTTCGCCAGCATTTTCGCCATCGCCCCGCAAAGGCAGCCGAAGCAGATGGGATGCCAACCCACAGAGAGACCCTGTGCGCAGCGAATGTCGCTGGCAGGCCGGTCGCATCGTCTCCGCAATATCGTCAGCAAGTAGCTCGACCCTGCCGTTATCACAGTCTCCAAGGTGTGGCAGCTTCCACGCCTCATCGGCCAACGTGGAGATCCACTCGAACATCAGGCGCAAGCGAGCCTCGAACGCCGGTGCGATCACGCATCCGCTTCGTTGCTGCACAATGAACGAATGTAAAGCCAACTGCGCGACCAGAACGTGATATCCGGTGGAGGCCTCACGGTCCCCCCCATCCTCATAGGTTTGAAGTAGAACCTCTCGCTGAACGGCGCCCGCATATTTTCGCAGGCGTCGTTGCATTCCGCGGCCCTGGAGATATGCAGACAACGTGGTCAATCCGGTGATGTTGCTCAGATAGTGATTGCTGCGCACCCGGAGCGAGAACTCGCTATAGGCCTCGATAAAACGGAGATGCTGCCACATCCATGCGGTCATCCCGTCAAGCCAGGGCCTCTCCTCGCTGGTAAAGGGCCATAGCAACTCCATGGTGAGGCAGACGCTCATAGCCCGCAGGGCTGCCTCCATCGCGACTGTCCAGTTCACCCCCTGCCCAATCGGGTTGCGAGCGATCCAATCCGTCAGCAAAGACTCCAGAGCCTTGCGGTATCTTCGATCGCCGGTCAGAACGTAGGCCTTTGCCACAACCGGACAGAATTGCAAGCGTGACAGCTCCCACGGGGCCTTCACGTCCGATCCATCGTGGCGCACGATTTGAATCATTCCCGAAGCTTCGAGCGGCCAAGACTTTCCGGAAACCCAGTCGCAATGCCAGTTCGGATACGCACCGAGATGGGGGCAGCCATAACCCATGAGCGGGTAACTCCCCTTCAGGATCGAGTCAGCGTAGGTAACAATATCCTCGAAAGAACGATCCGATTCCGGTTGGCGCTGCAACTGGAAATAGCCGATGGGACGGAAACGGACCGGGCAAGGGCCATCCCAGTCGGCGAACTGGAAAATCCTTCTGCGCATCGCGCGGACGCCGCGCCATCCCACTTCCCCAATAAGGCTCTGGAGGGATTCGCTCCGTATGGTGCTCGGCAGGGTACGCAGCTTCATCCCGCATTTCCTCTTGGGTTTGGAAACGTTAGCTGGTTACACGCTCCCATGGCTATAGAAAGCCGCATCCGAGGCCATGAGCGGAATCGTGAGGTAGGAAAACCGGGTAGCAGTACGAGCTTCGTGCCCCCGCTTTGGTCATGAAACTTTTTGCTCAAGCTGCTGTCCTGTCTCGGGCGTGAGGTCACCCAGTGCGCAGGCAACGTTGTGCGACCAGCAATGCCGCTTCACCGCTGTACTTCGTGCGGCCGAGCCCAGCGCTGCGCGTTTGATCGGATCCTGTGCCAGCCGCAGAATTGCCGCTGCCAGCTCATCAACGTCGCCAGGGGGTACCAGCCATGCGGTCTGATCATGCTCCAGGACTTCGGCAATCTGATCGAGTCGGCTGGCCACGATGCCCTTGCCCATCGCCATGTATTCAAAAAGCTTCGTAGGTGAACCAAAAAACTTGCTGCCGTCCGGCATGGGAATATGCGGAGAAACCAAAATGTCCGAAGCGTCGAGATACTCAGCAACCTTATCGCGCGGTAGCGGTCCGGTGAATATCACGCTTCCCGTAGACTCGTACGCAGCCAGAGCGCTCCGCATTTCTTCATGGAGTAAACCGTCACCGATGAGGACAAAACGCAGGCCACACGGCGGCCCACTACTTAAAAGTCTGACAATAGCCTTTTGCAGGACTTCCACCCCGTGCCAAAGGCTGAAGGATCCCACAAAACCGACCAGCACCTCATCGGCGTGCACTCCAAGCTGTTTGCGTCCCGATGCTCTCCCTCGTCCTGGGTAAAAATAGTCTGGATCCACGGCATTCGGATTTACCCGAATGCGATCTTCCTGGATACCTCTCTCCAGTAATTGCTCTCGCAACACCTCGGAAACAACAATAATCCTGGCCGCGCATTGCAGTGTCACTTCCTCGCACAGCTTGATCCAGATCCTCAGAGGGTTGGGGTCCCAATGATTCGCGATCCATACTTCCGAACCGTTGTATTCCAGAATCAGCGGAAGCTTCAAACGTCTTGAAAGGAGCGCCCCGGCAACGGAAAACGCAACATGGCGTTGATAGAGAATCGTGGACCCGCTCGGTACAAGGCGCATCTGTACTCCTCGGGCAAATACAAAGTTATAAGAAAGCATGGCGGCTCCCCAGAAGAAGCAGGGGCGAGGTACCGCTCTGATGATTTCGTTCTCGAAAGCATCTTGCGCCAATGCCGTCCCGCTGAAGACACGGCAGTTGATTCCGGCCGCCTTCAGGCCATACAGGAAGCCGCGAATGTGACTTATCGCCCCTCCGCCGGAGCCCATGATTGCAGGATTGGGAATCAAATATGCTATCTCGAGCTTGCTATCGCTTATCGGTACTGGGTGCCTACGCCGCTTTCGCCACAGCGTGAGGTAGACCCACCAGAAAGCAACAGTCTTTACGTCACGCGATATGCTGGTCAGCACTCTCCAGGCCGATCGGAAGAGATCGACATTTCGAATCGACTCCCAATACCCGCTTTTATCGCACAGCACCGTTTCCTGACATTGGTGCAGAAAGTGAATACATTCGAGAAGCCGCCTGTGCTTGAACTCATCCATGGAGGGGAAATAAAAGACGATGGCCCGTCCCCGGCAGGCGCGCAGAAGACGCTTCCGTTCGCTAAAGGTGCCGACTCGGAGCTTGCGGTGCGGAAACTCTCTTATCTCGGCTCCGGGGTTACGGCTGCGTACCAGATCGCGTGCATATTGCGCGTCTCCGGCCCAGACACAGAGATAAACGACATTATGCTTTGCCATCGGATTCACGTTGGTCCCACCAGGAAATTTCGGAGAAAACACAACGGCGAAATCCGGCCTTCAGATCTTCTCTAGCGATCTTGCGTAGTGTAATGATTGTAATAGCGTGGGCTGTAGTAGTAGTACTGCGAACTCATGTCCGCCCGGACTCCGTTGAGAACAATGCCGATGATGTTGGCGCGTACTCGCTGGAGTTGCTCCACCACGCTGGCCACTGCACTACGATTGGTGCGGCCCGCGCGAGCAACAATAACAACGCCATCGGCCAGCGCCGCAATCTCCAGGGGTTCAGCAAAGCCAAGCAGCGGAGGCGAGTCGATGATTACCAGGTCGTATTCCCGCTCGGCTTCATCCAGGATCGACCGGAGCACAATCCCGATCCTGTCTGCGACCCGTCGCGACGAAGGACCGGCCGAGAGAATATCAAGATCCGGATAGGCGAAAGGCGTCTGAACAGCTTCTTTCCAGTGCATGGTGCCATTGACCACATCGGAAAGGCCACGATCGTTGGATACGCCCAGCTTGATCACGGGCCGGCGCATGTCGCCGTCGATCAAAAGCGTCCTGCGCTGCTGCTGGCTGTGAGCGGCAGCCAGGTAGAGCGCGATCGTCGACTTTCCTTCGGCAGGCGATGCGGAGGTGACCAGGATGCTCCTGGGATGGTGCCCCAGGCCGGCGGACAGCAAAATAGAGCTTCGCAAAGTGCGAATGGCTTCATCGAAGGCTGCGTTCGGCGTCGCCAGCGTCTCCTTGGCAGAGATTCCGTTAAACCTGGCGTCCGGATCCGCGGACAGTTCCTGCATGGGCAGGCTTCCCATCGTAAATTTACCCACGGGAAGCGAAGGCAGCAGGGGAGCGCGCAGTTCTCGTTGCAGATGTTCGCTGTCCAACACTGTCGTATCCAGGGCATCCATAAGAAAGATGATGCTCAGACCGATGATGGTCGATCCGAACAACGCCAGCAGTGCATTGAGGGTTGTCCTGGGGAACGACGGATAGAGCGCAGGACGAGCGACATCCGCCAGACGGATCGAACTGCTTTCAAAACTGGCGTTGATGCCGGCTTCACGAATCTTGCGGATAAGCTCCTCGTACAGCGCCTTATCCGTATCCGCTTCCTGCTTGAGCGCTTTGTACTCAAAGGACCGCGCGTTCATCTGGTCGAACTGCGTCTTCGCCTGCGTCATGTCCTGGCGAAGTAGGCTTTCCCGGTTCACGGCCTGCTGATAATCGATGCGCACGCGTTCCACGATCCGCCGCCGCAGAACGTCGACTTCCCACTGCAACTGGCTTACCTGCCCGGCGGCCTTCTTATAGACCGGATGAGACGATCCGAACTGCGTCTTAACCTCGGCAAACTTCTCTGTCGCTTCGTTCAGCTTGGCTTCCAGGTCACGCAGCTGCTCCCCTTGCTCGGACGCTTCTGCTGCCGGCAAAGAGCCGTTCTTCACCGCGTTATAAGCCGCCTCCTTACCCGCCCGATCAACCTCAGCCGCCGTAAGGTCGTTGTCGAGGTGCAGCAGGCGGGCGGAGAAAACATTCGTCTTCTCCTCCGGGTTGATCACGTCCAGATCTTTCTCGAGGTTGGCCAACGCACCCGCGGAGCGCTCCATCTGGGCCTTCAGCTCCTCCAACTGCTTTTCCATATAGCCCGTCATCTGCGAAGCTGCCTGGTAGCGAATGTCATACGTATGCCGTATGTAGCTATGGGCAATTTCATTGACCACGTCTGCAGAGAGCTGCGGATCCGGAGATCGGTAACTTATCAAGAGGAGAAAGGTATGCAGCGGGCGCGTCACTTTCAACGCCGGGAGGTTAATTGGCGCGTCCTTGAGTCGCGAGGAGAGGAGCTTATCGTTCGCCAGCTTGCGCATCGCGGGCGTCAGCAGATGGTACTTCTCGACCACCGGTCGCAGATACAGCGTCCGATTGCACGATCTGTTCTTGCGTGGTGAGAAAGTTCTCTACATCCGCCGAGTTGACAGCGGTGGTACTCTCAGCGCCCAAAACCGCAGCCGGCGTTTGACGGTCAATATCAATGACCGCCGTAGATTCATACAGCGGGGTCAATCGTTTGGAGACAATTACTGTGGCAATTACGGAAAAAACTACAAATGCGACCAGCTTCCAGCGGTGACGCTTAACGATCCACAGATATTGAGAAAGAGTGGGCCCATTGAGCGATGTCTCCTTTTCGATCGCAGGGAGAACAAAACGAGGCGAGATCGGCCTGCGCTCCAAACCGCTTGCGCTCTCATCTCCTCTCTCATTTGGGATCGCGATCTCTTCTTTACGCATAGCGCCGGTCTCAGTGCCAGATAAGTAAGTCGGTAGCGGTTGCGGCCCCTAACCCAGCGATCCGGTCTAAGGTTTCTGCCGTGAGGCGTTTTCCGTTGTTATCCGGGATGTAGAGTATGTCGTTCGCCTGAAGGGGTACGTCTGGCGATTGGCGCTTCATGATCTTTGACAGCTGAACGGGCACTTCCGTCTTGGCGCCACCCGGGGACCTGCGATAAACGTACGCCACCTTGGCAGAGTAGGGGGTCAGGCCTTCTGACAGAGCCAGCAGCTGCAGAATCGTGGTCTCTTCATCATTTCTTACCGGGTACGCTCCGGGTTTCTTCACGTTGCCGACCACGTAGATCTTGAGCGCCTCAGGAACCAGCACCTCCTCGCCGCCATGCAGCATCACGTTGAGCGCGGGATCGGCGTTATCGATCAGCTTTCGCACCGGGATGGTCTGCGTGACGCGGACCGGCTTACCGTCCGTCAAAACTTCCTTGCTGACGACAATATCGGAGCCGGCATCCTCTTTGATCCCTCCTGCCCGCGCGATCGCATCCAGGAGCGGAATGGGCCGCGTCGCCTGAAAGACCAGCGGGTTCTTGACCGCCCCCACAACGTTGACCGGCCGGCTCTGGTACTCGACGATGGTCACGGTCACGATGGGGTCAACCAGCACATTCCCTTTGGTCAGCGCTTTGGCGATCGCCGACTCCAACTGAGAGGGAACCATCCCCTGAACCTGAATGGGGTCTTTGAGCATGGGCAGACGGATGTTGCCGCCGGCGTCCACCCGCAACGTGCGCGTCAGTTCCGGGGAATCGTAGACGGAGAGTGCCAGCAGGTCATCCGGCCCCACCGGCTGGGTCGGCAGATTGGAGTAGGCGTAATCGAGATTTGGCGCTGCGGAAACAGTGCGCTCAGACTGTTGGGCATAAAGGTTTCCGGCCAGAGCGAGAAGGCATATGCTGAGCGAGCACACACCCATGCGTGCCATGGCTCGACCCCAATGGCGAGCGCCGCGGCACACCTGCAGAAACGTAAATTGGATGGCGGAAATCTTGAGCTGCGTCATGACGGATGCGGAAGAAGGTCTAATCCAGTCTTTGGCGTGCCAGTTGCCGGTACCGGTTGGCGCAGTTATACGCCTCATGGTCCCGAATGTCATCTCTCGGTCCGTGCGCCAGGTAGACGATCGATCACCCTCCAATCGCTGTTTCTTGAGTGTAGCCTCAGAACCTGGGAGAGTCAGCCCGGGAAGTGGAGATTTTCTCCGCCGGGCAATGCTCCGCAGCGGCGCCCGCGAGTCTGACCTCCGTGAGCGCAAGCTTTCCCTCCACCCTCACCGTTCCTGGCTGCCGTTGGTAAAGCAGCGATAGATGCACAAATGGAACTCCATCCGGGGCGGTAAAGCAAGCGTACGCTTCCCCTCCTTGCTCTGCGGAAAGACTTCCCGTCCTGGCCAGCTCGGTGCCGGATCGATCATCCGTCACCGACCAGGCAAGTCCGCTGCCCGCAGCAATGCTGGTGGTTGAGTATTGAACGGCCAAGGCATAGTTTTTCCCTTGGTCGACCGGGACGATCTGGTCCAGCAGCACGAAACTGTCCGGTTCCCCACCGGAAAATTCGAAGCCCAACGCATTCGGGCTGACATTGAGAAAAGAACTGACCCCCTCCACTGTCTTGAGGTGCCAATCGAAGCCCAGGGAAAGCGGAGATTTGCCAAATCTGCTGTTGGTGATCGCGTCCGTGGGCGCAAGCGCGGCATACGATATCTGACCCCGGGCCGCAAGTCCGTTCCACAGGGGCAACGCCAGATCAGGACGCTTGTTCGCGATCAGCCAGTCGCAGATCCCCAACATGGCTTGCGTGTTGCTCTCACTCTTTGCCGACAGCAGCTGTGATGCCGCCTCTGCCACTGCTTTTTGATCGCCCTGAGCCATGAGAAAATCCGCGAACTGGACGGCGAGCGCTGGCCTTTTTATTTGCAGGCGGCTGGCAATCTCCCCCGCATTTGGACTCACATACCAGGCCAGGCGAAACACCGGCGCCGCGTCGTCCGGATCCATCTGGACAGCCTTTTGCGCCCAGTACCAGAAACGCGCAGGGTTCTCCCGGCGAAAATAAAAGTTGGCCAGCGACCAGCTGGGAAGAAAGGTGGTATCCACGCTTCCTGCTTGCAACAGAGCCTTTTCGGCCCCTGGCAGATCGTCCCCAGCCTCGGATAAGAGTCCCAGCTGGATCCAACTGGAGGCATCATAGCGATTGAGTTGCACCGCCCGCTGCAGCAGCGATTTCGCCGATGGCGGGTCGAGGGCATAGATCTCGCCGGCCAGCTGCGCCGGATATGCCCCATTCAAGGGCATCCATCGCATGGCCAAACGGGTGCTATCCGGCTGATTCCTGCGCGCCAAAAAGTCAGCCACGGCAAAGCGCACGTTCCAGACGATACCCAACACCAGCGCTGCCAAGCAGCTGGCCTGGATCGCGAGGACACCGGGTCGTTTCAGCGCGAACACCCGGATCTCCTGTGAAGTTTGACGGCGTTGGCGAAGTTCATGCCGCTTTCCTTAATGAAAGCCGCACACGCGAGCGTGTCCAGCGCAGCGTACAGGAAATCCGGGTACACGCGGGCCCGGTTTCATTTGCTTAGCTTGTCGATCTGCCGGTCGAGTTCGGAGATCGCATCAAATGGTTTCGCAAACAGATTTTCCCAGACGATATGCTGCGTTCCCGCGGCACTATCCAGGTTGATCACGCTGGCTGCAATAAGATCCTTGCTGAGCGGGAGATAGACGGCCGCCAGGCATTTTGTATATTTGGGCGAATAAAAAACAGAGTACACCCGGGTTTCCTTCACCACTGCGGTAAAGGTCCTGCCGACCCTGGCGGTCTGGGCATCGCAATCGGCTTGCGCCTTACGTGCCAGAGTCTTCTCCGCCGCCTTCTGCTGTACCGACTGCCCGTGTGCAGAAACGCTAAATAAGAGTGCCGCCATGATCAAGCGCGTGCCCATACTATGCAACCTCTCCTGAAAGGCATCCCGGGAACATCCCCATATCATACTGATCGTCTGGGGGTTTTAGATCGCGGCGGGCTGCTGCTCCAGGTAGGGGTGGTTCTCGCGGCGAATCAGCAGGCCGAGAACGATCCAGTTGCCGGCGGCCAGGCTGCCGTCCGTCACCAGACTCGACCAGGCCGCCCCGTGCCACGAGTAGGCGGGTATGAGCCAGAGATTGAGGCCGAAGTTGAGCCCGGCCGCGCTGAGTTGCGCGACGGTGCGGTAGCGCTGGTAGCCGGCGCCGGTAAGCGTGTCTCCGGCTCCGAAGTGGAGGCTGCGAAAGACCGGCAGCAGGCACAGCCATCGCAGTGCTGAGACACTGCTGGCGAAGCTGGGCCCTACCACGTGAGGAATGATGGGCGCGGCAAGGTACATCACCGCAGCGGCCAGCAGCCCAAGGGGCAAGGTCTTGCCCAGCAGTTTGCCCGTGAATGCAATCGAGCCCCGCGCGCCGGTCCTGCCCATCTGGCAAAAGCGCGGGAAGGCTGCCGAATGGAGCGCGCGGACGGGGGTGCAGCTGATGTCGATCACCCGATAGGCCATGCTGTAAATTCCATCCGCAGCCAACATCCCGTAGCGGCTAAGCATGGTCTTGTCGATGTCGTTGTAAACCGAAGTAGTGCTGGCGGCGATTGAGAAACCGAGGCCCTCCAGTGCTCGCTCACGAAGCAGCCGAAAGTCGGCCTTGGGCCAGCCCAGACGTCTGGTCACCAGGACCAGGGCCATCGTGCCGGAGAGGCAAGAGACGAAAAGCGAAGCCAGCGCCCACTGGCGTACGGTCGCATGGCGCAGAACGATCACCATCCCGGCAGCAGTCGTCAGGCGCGCGAGGTTGGTGAGCGAGGTGAGCGCGGCCATAAGTTTGAACTGTTCAAAGGCCTGGAAAGCCTGACCGCCGCCCTCGGCAATGCGCGCGAAGGTGCACTCACCCAGGGCGACGAGGACGATGATCGATGCGCTCGCCGGGCCGACCATCCACTTGCCAAAACAGGCCAGGGCCAGGATCACAAGAAAACCGACGCTCAGAATGGTGATCAGCACGTTGCCCCAATACTGCGGGAATTCGCTGCGATGGCGGCTTACCTGGCGGACCATAACCAACCCTGAGCCGAGCAGGCTGTACTGGCTCAGCAGCGCAACGGCGGCTGCGGCCCCCACAAGAATTCCATATTGGTCGGCACCGAGCAACCGGGCAAGCAAGATGAAGTAACACGCCTGCACCACGAAGTTAAGGCCCTGGCCGAGAAACATCCAACTGGCGTTCTTAGCCAGTTGGGTTCGCATCAGATCACGCATCGAGTCCTTCTTTGTATCCGGATATACAGCTCCATCGGCCGATAATCGATTGGGCGCGAACTGCATTCATCCCTGGCTCACCACCTGGGTGGGCGCATGGCAGGTCGCTCCACACGCTTTGCGGATCAAACGCCGTGCAACGAGTAACCTGGATGAGCCCGTCACCTTGATACCCAAAGAGTGTCACCGTAACTGCGCTTGGTAATGAAGGTGTCTGCTAACCGGACGGCTGTGCTCGAAATCAGAACACTATTACGCGAGGGCATCTTACTTCTATCAAACGAAAGTTGATTTCCACCGCACATTCTGTCACCGTTTGGTTTAGTTCATCACAAAAGTAATTGTGCCGATGTTATAAGTCGTAGCGGTATGGATATGTTTGTGTTCGACCGGTTGCGGGTCTTGGTGAACTAACTGGAAGTAAGATAAGTTTCCCAACATAGGAAGTCGAATCATCTGTTACCAGTCAGCCTCACGCAAGCTAGGGAAAGGCTGTTTCTGCTTGCGAACGGGAACCCTGTTTATACGTCGGTTCCCAGCTGGAAGACTCATCTACGTTCGGATCCCCGTGAACCGCGGCGGCAGAAAGCTACGGACCCACGTGCGGCAGGCAGTTGATCGAAGTCTATTCAAACCACAGGCGGCAGTTCATGGCGACAGACTTTCCTTTACCTACAGCAGAGCAGATGGGGTTCCGTACTCCCTCAATCCCCACCCAGCCTTTCATGATTTTGCGTGGCGCGATGGGGGTGGCAATTCCCGCGTTGCTTGATCTCTGTTGCATCGCTATCGCGTGCATCGCCGGCATCTTACTCTATGAACTCCATAGGCCGTTGGACGGACGCGGCGCATGGCTGCTGTGGGCAGAGCTTTCGCTCAAATACGGGTTGGCGTTCGTGATTCTTGCCCAGGCCCATCACCTCTATACGCAGCGCGCCACCCTGCTCCAGGTAGCAGACACGGCACGCATTCTCAGGGTTTCCGTCTACGGCGTCACCCTTCTCTCGGTCGGCAATTACTTCACCAAGGCCGATATGCCTCGCTTGCTTCTCACCTACTTCTGGGCGTTTTCCACGCTCCTGCTGGTGGTGCAGAAGTACTCAACCAGCAGAATCATCCGTGACTGGAGTTCGTTCGCCGCCCACCAGCGCCGGGTGCTCATCTGCGGCACAAATCGCGAGACGCGCCGCCTCTTTTCTTACCTGCTGCACTCTCCCCACCTGGGCCAGATACCCGTTGGCTTTCTGGACGAGAGCGGTTTCGATAGCCGCCGTGTCATCTATAGCCACGATTACAACCTGAAACATCACGTACCTGTCATCTCCGAGCCGCTCTCGCAATCTCTCCTGCGCTCTCTGGACGTGCAGGAGATCTTCGTGACACAAACTGTTTCTCAACCACGCATGCACGAACTTCTCGCTCTCGCGGGTGCAGCCGGGGTCAGGGTCTCCCTGGTGGGCGCGGGTCATCCCAACTTTGCGGAGCGTTCCACTTCGGTGCAGATGATTGACGGTCTCATGGTTACGACCTTCGATGGCGATGGTGATCACCCGCTGCCTTACATTCTTTTCAAACGGGCCCTTGACCTGCTTTTGTCCTCTCTGCTCATTTTGCTCACGCTCCCGATGTGGCTCGTTGCCGCCTTCATGGTTAAAGCGACTTCCCCCGGGCCCATATTCTTTCGCCAGGAACGGACCGGTCAAGCCGGGAGACGATTCGTCATGCTCAAATTCCGCAGCATGTATGTAGACACGCCAAAATACGGGCGCTCTCCCGAAAGCTCGAGCGATACGCGCATTACCCCCGCGGGAAGATTTCTAAGAAGAACCAGTATGGATGAGCTTCCTCAGCTGCTGAACGTCCTGACCGGAGAGATGTCTCTGGTTGGCCCTCGTCCAGAGATGCCGTTTATCACAGACACCTATACTCCGCTCGAGCGTCGCCGGCTCTCCGTTCCCCAGGGGTTGACCGGCTTTTGGCAACTTAGCGGCGACCGCAAGTTCACCATCCATGAGGCGCTTGAGTACGACTTGTACTATATCGAGAACCGCGGCATCTTTCTTGACTTCGCGATTCTTCTCCACACTTTGTTCTTCTCTATGAAGGGCCTCTAGAGTCTGCGGGCAGGGAATTACATCCAATACCACGGAGCAAGCACGCGGCCTACACTGCGCACATAACACTTGAGAAGTTCGCTGCCCTTGGAGTAATTGTTGTTGTCCCAGCCGCGCACGCCGTCAATGAAGGGTTCTTTCGAGAAGCGCGGAACCAGGCGCGCACCCTGGGCCCGCTTCGGCAGGTACTCTCGCATAAGTATCTCGTGTGTCTTAGAGTCGAGATCGTCGGCAACGCCGCGGAAAATGCGGTCGTATCCGCTCGAAGTCCAGGCCATCAGGCGCATGTCCATCCAGCGCCTGGGGTGGTCCTTCATGTCCACGTACGCGTCAAAGCCACGCGGGGCACTGGCGATCATCGAGGCCAGATTTTTCACTGTATATCGACCGGTAATCTTCCACACCACATGGTTCACCCCAGCCTCGAGCACCATGGTCGAGGCCGTCATGGCGTAATCCAGTAGCTTGAACTCCCCGTGGGCGCGGCCCTTTTCTGAATAAAGGTGAACCCCATAGTTGCACAGGAACTCAACCCGCCCGTTCAGTCCGCGCGAGGCTACCAACTGCCGCAGAGTGGTTACATCGCTGTCGGAGTTTTCCACGAACACGATTCCGTGCAGCGGACGATCAATCAAACCAAGGTAGAAGCCGAGCGCGTCGTGGTAGTCCTGCAACCGTGCAAGGGGATCCGTGCGCGCGAGGTTCCGCGCATTGTGAGGCGTGATGGTCGCGGTCATTAATAAAATGTGCCTGGTTGCACTCGGCCGCTTTGCCGGCTGCTCGGAACCAACTTCGGTGGCGTCTGACCGTGAGGTCGATGGCGCGCCTACGGTAGAAAGAGCCTTGCGAGCGATGTGATTGTGCATACGTTTTATCCAGGCGTCGAAATGGCAAGCGTTGAAAGGCAGCTATGCAGTGTCGAAGAGAAACCGTGTTGTGCCGGCTCTTCACACCATTGCAGCAAGATGAAGAAGTCTTTCCAGACAAATTTAGGAGAGGTGGTGGGCGGTGTCCACAACATTTCCTGAACAACACAACGTTGAGTCCCAAAACGAGACGACTACTCGCGTGCGTATAGTCAGGTGATGCTGATCAATGCTGCGGTCAGTGCGGGGATGAAGCAAGTCGTCTGCGTACCCGCCGGCGTCAACGTGCCGGGACTGACGGGAAAGAAGCTACCGTCCGGGTTCACGGTGGCGCCCTGGATGGTAACTCCCGAAGTCGCCGCCAGACTCGCTCCCGTCATTGTTTGCAGCGTCGCTAACTGGATCTTCTGGTTGGTGGCTATGGTGAGGATCAGGTTCTGCACGGTGTCTTTGTTCACTACGACCACGTTCAGGCCTCCGCTCGCGGTCCTCACGGCATATGCCGTGGCGTCGACGGTCCCTGCCGACAGCTGCGTTTCGAGTAGCGTCCCGGGACCGGCCAGCGAAAAGAGCAGCAGACCGTAGTACTCCGGCCGGGCTTCGATCACGCCACCCGAGTCGTCGGCGATCGGGGTATAACCGGGCGAGCGGCCGCCGCCATGCATGTTGACGCCGGTCCCGCCCCCCAAAGCCACATCAAAAAGAAAATCAATCACCCACAGCGAGGAAGCGTAACTGTTGCTGATGCCGGGAACGCCGCCCTTGTTAAAGGAGTTGCATTCGCTTATCCGGTAGGGTACGCCCAGCTGCTGCGCCCCCGCGTTCAGTGTTGTCAGCTCGCCGGTGAGTTGGCTGTCGGGGCTGATCAGGAAAGCGGCGGTTGCTTCCGGGCCCCCTCCGTCGGCGCGATAGTAGTCGCGATAGTAGTGCTGGGTCAGCAATTTGATCTCGGCCGCCGTAGCTTCCTGGCCAAAAGGCAAGGTCCAGGTGGTGATGTCGTTTCCTCCGGCTGCCGCTGGGCCGGTGATGGCTACATTGGGGGCAGACTGCAGAATCGTGGAGCGAAATAAATTCCAGCGGGCAAAATAGTCGTCAAAGGTCCAGTTACCGGCAAAGAAACTGCCCGGTAGGCCGTACTCGTCAGGCTCATTGCCGATCTCAATGCCGAGAAGATTGGAACCGAGCACCGAGACCACATAAGCTACTTCTTCGGCGGTCTGGGCGGGAGTGGAGGTAGCGAAATTGACTCCGTAGAGGCACAGCCAGCCCGTCGCTTGCAGAAAGCCGGCCAGCGCCCCGACTTCGCCCCGCGTGACCTGTAAGTGGGTTCCCTTAGCGTCTGGTGTCCACACTACCTGGTCCACCGATCCGCCCCCAATGCGGAGAACGCCGTCGCCAAGGCGCCGAAAGAGCGCAATCAGGTGGCGATTGGATGCATGAAAATAGGAGTAAGTCATCGCTGACTTCTCATAACTCAAACCCATGAAGCGCGGCGGAATGGTCCCGCAGGAGGTTTCCGCTATGGTCAGCGAAGCTTGGGTGACAGGGCCGGGAATTACAGGCAGGGGACTGCCGTTAGGTGGAGTGTAGATGTAGTTCGAAGTGTAGCCGCAACCCTGAACTAAGGCGAGCGCAGCCCACGAAGCCATCCCCTCAAGGAGCCGGCGCCGGCTTAGTCTCGAACTGTTCCTATGCGACACGATGAGGGTAAGTACTGCGTTCTTCGGCAACATCGTTGGAGTGTTGAGAGGCTACGATGCGGAATCCGCGTAATGTGCCACTTTGGCACATTACGCGCTGGGCAGCCGCGCGCGCCTGCCCCAAAATGGGCATTAAAAAAAAGCCCCTTTTTAAGCGAATGGATAACGATCGCCGGGCCCAGTTGCTTGGGTGCTGTCTCAGTCGTAATCGGATGTGTTCAAAGTGCGACACCTTCGCTGCAACTTAGAACGTTGTTCACGATCAGTACAGGTTCTTACAAGACCAGGATTGCTTTCCACTCACCGTTCTGTCACCTTTTGCAAAGATTAAAGAACGAACGTAATCACCCGATAGCACTATTGTCCTTCGCGCTATCTCCTGTGTTGGCTTCCAAGGCTTGTGAAGTTAGACGCATCCATTGCACCGTCGCATCTTGACTAGGAGACCCTTCCCCCGCATGAACACCTTAAGGCCGCACTACGAACACGCCACCGATACAGTTGCGTTCCTGGGGTTGACACTACAGCCTCGGTCGATGCCGGAAATGAATGTGCTGGTGGAGCAAGGAATCAGCGAGCAGCGTAGATGGATCATCGCCAACCATAACCTGCATAGCTTGTACCTTTTTCATCGCCACGCCAAGCTACGCGAATTTTATTCGCGGGTGCGCTGGACCCATATTGACGGCATGCCCCTGGTCGCCCTGGGCCGGCTCTACGGCTATCACCTGGAACGCCGGCACCGTGTGACGTTAGTGGATTGGACCTATCCGTTGATGGAGCTTGCCGCTCGCAAAGGTTGGCGGGTCTTCCATGTGGGGTCGTCAAAAGGCTCTGCGGAGATGGGCGCGTCGAGGTTACGCAAACTCTACCCGGCGCTGCAGATAGAAGTGAGCGAAGGGTATTTTGACGCACGCTACGGCAGCTCCGACAACGAGGCTCTGGTGCAGCGTATCAATGACTACGGGCCCGATCTGTTGATGGTAGGAATGGGCATGCCGCGGCAGGAGTTTTGGACCCAGGAGAATTGCGCCCGGCTGAAGGCGCCGGTGATCCTGTCGTCGATTGGCGCAGCGTTCGACTACGTTGCGGGTGTTGTACCGACGCCGCCCCGCTGGTCGGGCCAGATCGGCCTGGAATGGGCCTTCCGCCTGGCCCACGATCCAACCCGGCTCTTCAAGCGGTATTTCCTCGAGCCCTGGTACATCCTGCTGTTGTTGCTGATGGATTATCCACGCCACCGCAACGCGGGCAAGCTTAGAACCGGCGCGCAGGAAATAAGTTAGGGGATCCTATCCATCGCAGAAACTTCATCGCGGTCCTCAGCAGCCTGGGCTTGGCGCAGTGCTTCCAAGCAGAAGCAAAGGCTCAACCCGCTACCCGCTCGCTGCAACAGTTAGCTGGGCAAAAAGGCCTGTTATTTGGCTCCTGCCTGGCGCTGAAGTACTGCGTGCAGGCGCCCGAGTATCAGCAGCTGTTCCTGGCGCAATGCGGTATCGCCACTCCGGAAGTGCATATGAAGTGGAGTTCGCTGAGCACCCAACCCGGAGTATACGATTTTGCGACTGCAGATAGATTCGTCACCTTCTGTGCTACCAATCATCTCCCGGTGAGGGGCCACACGCTTATCTGGCACGAGGCATTGCCGCCGTGGGCCGCGGCACAACTGGAGGCGGGAAACGGCCGCGGTATGATGGCAGACCACATCGGTAGAGTAGCTGGGCATTTCGCCGGCAAGTTGTATTCCTGGGATGTGGTGAACGAGGTACTCGATCCCGGAAGTCCGCGTCCAGATGGGCTGCGAGAGACTCCCTGGCTGCGGAGTTACGGCGCCGACTACCTGGAACTGGCTTTCCGCGCCGCAGCCGCTGCGGACGCCCGGGCTTTGCTGGTGTGGAACGAGACTTACCTCGAGGTGTCGAACCGTTTTGGGCAGAACAAGCGCACAGCGATGCTGGCCCTGCTCGACCGTATGCTGGCGCGGGGCGTTCCCATCCAGGGCATTGGGCTCGAGGCCCATCTGCGGGCGGAGCAGGCAGCGGTGTTAGGCGATGCGAGCTATGAGGCGTTTCTGGGTCAGTTAGCACACCGCGGAATGAAGATCTTTATCACCGAACTGGATGTGCAGGATTCAACCTTGCCCGCGGAGCCTGGAGCACGCGATCAGGCGGTCGCCGCCGTCTATAACAAATTTCTCACCGCGACCCTGCGCCAGCCCGCGGTGAAGACAATTGTTACCTGGGGTCTGGCGGATCGCTTTAGCTGGATTGCCGGCTACCGTCCCCGTCCGGATGGGCTGCCGGTGCGCCCACTTCCTTTCGACGCCAGCTATCAACCGAAAGCCGCGTATTACGCCATCGCGGAATCACTGCGGTCCGCACCGCGCAGAGGTTGACTCAACCGCGGCCCGGCGCCTTCCGTCCGTGAACCCATTTTGGGTCCAGGGCCCGGATAAGCATCGACCAGCATGCAGATTCTCGCTCGATCATTTGTCCGCTTTGACGATGAAGGAGTCAACCATGGTTACAGTCTCCGCAGTGATCCCTACCCTAGGACGGCCTGAACTGCTGCGGCGCGCCGTGCTTAGCGCCCTGGCGCAGACTCTGCGCGACCTGGAGGTGGTGGTGGTCATCGATGGTCCGGACCCGGCCACCCATGGCGTCCTCCAGGAGTTGGTGCAGCAGGACGGACGGGTGCGCGTGCTGGCGCTACCCTCCAGCGTAGGTGGATCGGACGCGCGGAACCGGGGCGTGGATGCTGCGGCGGGAGAATGGATTGCCTTCCTGGATGACGATGACGAATGGTTTCCCGGCAAGCTCCAGGCACAGCTTGATGCAGTGTCCGCATCGACGGCGCCAGTGTTGATTGGGACCTGCAAAATGATCGCGCGCACTCCGGGCAGAGACTATGTTTGGCCCCGGCGCATGCCGGCCGGTGATGAACAGATTGGCGAGTATCTGCTGGCTCGGCGTTCGCTGACCCGAGGCGAGGGATACATCCAGACGTCAACCTTTTTTGTGCGCCGCTCCTTGATGCTGGCGCAGCCGTTCAAGAGCGGCCAGCTGAAACATCAGGACACGGAGTGGGTGCTGCGCATGGGCCGCGTGCCCGGGACCCAGGTGGTGTTTGCCGAGCAGGTGCTGGCGATTCACAACATCGAAGAGGAGCGGGTGACCGTGAGCGGCAAGTCCAACTGGCAGTACTCGCTGGCCTGGGTCCAGCGCGACCGCCACCTGTTCACGCCCCGTGCTTTGTCTGGTTTTGTCCTGTACCAGATTGCTTCCGAGGCTTCGGATCAGGGACAATGGCGCGCCTTCCCGCTGCTTTTGGGCGAAGCCCTGCGCCATGGCAGCAGCACGCCGCGCGCGTACGCCATCTTCCTCGCGATCTGGCTGATGCCTCGCCGCCGCCGCCGCCGATTACGCGATTGGATGGCGCGCCGACCCGCGCTCCACGCCTTGGTGCATTCGCTATGAGGATTCTGCAGCTCACGCGGCAGTTTCTTCCCGCCCAGGGAGGCATGGAGAGCGTGGTCGAAGGTTTGAGCGTAGCCCTGCAGCGCAGCGGGCACACGGTCCAGGTGGCAACCCTTCGCCTGCTCTTTGCGACCGGGGCGCTGGCGCCGGCGCAATCCATGGAAGCCGGGGTCCCGGTGCGCCGCATGCGTCACTGGGGTCCGCGCCGTTACCCGGTAGCGCCGGCCGCACTGCGGGCCATCCGCGGCTACGACCTGGTCCACATCCATGCCATCGATTTCTTTGTCGACTACCTGAGCCTGCTGCGCTGGGTGCATCGCATCCCGCTGGTAGTCAGTACGCACGGCGGTTTTTTTCATACCGAGCGCGCCCGGGCGTTCAAAGAATGGTACTTCAAGACGGTTACCCGGCAGTCGCTGGGTGGGGTGGGAGCAGTGGTGTGCGTAAGCCAGCACGATCGCGAGATGTTTGCTGGCATTGTGCCTGCGGAACGCATCCGGGTGATTGAGAACGGGGCCAACCTCGAGCGTTTCTGGAGCCTGAAGAAAAATCTCCAGCCGGGCTTGGTGGTGGGTATCTCCCGCTTGGCTGAAAACAAGCGGATAGATAAAGTGCTGCAGGCCATGGCGGCGCTGAAGGGTCGCTATCCACAGCTGCGGCTGGAGTGGGTAGGAGCCGATTTCGCCCGCCTGCGCTCCACGCTCGAACGTCGTGTAGTCGAGCTTGGCCTGGAAGGCCGGGTCCACTTCCATGGTGCCGTCGGCAGCGAAGCGTTACGCCGGTTGCTGCAGCGGGCGCACTTGTTCGTCTCCGCTTCCAGTTACGAGGGTTTTGGGTTGTCGACCATCGAGGCCATGAGCGCGGCCACGGTGGTCGTGGTCACCGCGGTGGGAGCGCATCCTGACGTGGTTCGCAATGGCGTGACTGGCTGGCTGATCGACCAGGACGCGACTGGACTCGCAGTCGCCATGGAACGCGTTCTGGGCATGCCGCAGGAAAAGCTGGCGGAGATGGGGGACGCGGCGCGCGCCGCCACCAAGCGCTTTTCCTGGAGTCAGATCGCACCGCAATACGAGCAGCTTTACCGCGAGGTTCTGGGTGCGCGAACCCGTTCACTGGCCCAGGTGCCATGAACTCAACCGCGATAAACCAGGGGACAATCGTGGTCTTCCGCATCCAGCTGTTGGCGCCCTCTGAGACCTTCATCGTGGCCCAGGCTGCAGCCATGCGGCGGTTCTCGCCGTTCTTCGTCGGCTGGCGCAGGACGGCGGGGATCGAGTTGCCGGAAGATGCCAGCTGGACGGTGGATGGCGGCGGCCTGACGGGCCGCCTGCGCGAACTCCGCTTTCGCTATGCCGGTCCTACGCGGGCGCAGGTCGCGCGCCTGCGGGCACGCGCTCCGCGCCTGGTTTATGCGCACTTCGCTCCCGATGGTTACGCGGCCATGCAGCTTGCCGAGCGGCTTGGGGTGCCGTTGGTGACCGCATTGCACGGCTATGACGTGACGATGAGCGACCAGTCCATCGCCGCCACCCGGTTGGGCCGCGAATATCTGCATGGACGTTCCGGACTGCAGAAGAAGGGAGCACTCTTCTTAAGCTGCTCAGCCTATGTGCGCCGGCGAGGCCTGGAGATGGGCTACCCGGCGGAGCGCACCATCGTTCATTCGATTGGCGTGGACGTGGAACGCTTCAAGCCGCCTGCCCCTGGACGTCGGGAAAAGATTGTCTTATTTGTCGGGCGTCTGGTGGAGAAGAAGGGCTGTGCCAGCCTGCTCGAGGCCATGGCCGAGGTGCAGCAGCGCAGCCCGGCGGTCGAACTGGTGGTGATCGGCGGCGGCCCTTTGCGCGCGCAATACGAGGCGCGGGCCGCCCGCACTGCGTGTACGCTGCCGCTTCTTAGGCACGCAGTCCTCCTCGACAGTGCGGGAATGGATGGCGCGGGCCAGCGTCTTCTGCGTGCCCAGCGTCGTGGCTGCCTCGGGCGATGCCGAGGGCTTTGGCATGGTGTTCATCGAGGCCCAGGCAATGGGCTTGCCGGTGGTCAGCACCCTGAGCGGGGGAATCCCGGAAGCAGTGAAGCATGGAGAGACGGGTTTGCTGGTGACTGAGCGCGACGCCATGGGGCTCGCCGCCGCACTCCTGGCGCTGCTGGAGAACGATGAATTGTGGCAGCGCTACAGCGCGGCCGGTAGGACACGGGTAGTAGCTCAGTTCAATCTGCTGCGGCAAACTGAGCGCCTGGAAAACGTTTTTGCCCAATTGCTGGAAGGTAGGTGACGAGATGGCGCAACGGGCTCAGGTGCTCAGCGAGCTTCCCCCAGCGATCGCGCAAACGCCGCGACGCTTTTATCAGCCGGAGCTTGACGGATTGCGCTTCTACGCCTTTCTGGCCGTATTCGTCTATCACACGTTGCCCCAGCAGCCGGCCTTCTATCGCAGCTTGCACCTGCCGCTGCCGTCGTTGTGGGCCGCGGTCGCCTCATCGGGTGCGTCCGGAGTCGATTTGTTCTTCACACTGAGCGCTTTCCTGATCACCGTGCTGTTGCTGCGAGAACGACAGCAGACCGGCGGCATCTCGCTCCGCTTGTTTTACATCCGGCGTATTCTGCGTATCTGGCCGCTCTACTTCTTCGTGCTGGCGGTGGCCGTCGTACTGGCCCATACCGTTCCTGGTCAAATCCTTCCCTGGTACTACGTTGTCGGCTACCTGCTTTTTGTCGGCAACTGGATCAATGTGGCCTTCGGTCATCCATTCTCCATCTGCGCTCCTTTGTGGACGGTCTCGATCGAGGAGCAGTTCTACCTGGTGTGGCCGTTGCTGATGAAGATATTGGGGCGGCGTGGCATGATCGTCGCCGCGGTGGTTGCTTTTCTGCTCGCTACCCTGAGCCAGATCGGCGTCGTGCTGGCCGGCCTGAGCCGGGGCTATATCTATTACGGCAGCTTCTCACGCAGTGGCTCGTTGGCACTGGGTATCTTACTGGCGCTGTTCGCGGATCGTTTGCCCGCGCTTACTCGCAGGCATGCGTAGGCTGTTTCTGGCCGCCGGAGTCACGGGATGGGTCGCCGCCTCGGCGTGGCTTTCCGGTCAGCCAGGGGGAGTCGATATGCGCACCATGCCAGGACGCTTGGTGGTCTTGGTGGGAGCACGCTTGCTCATCTCGGCGGGAGCGCTGGCGATTCTATACGCGTGCCTGGGCAGCCGCTCCCGCCTGGTGAGGAGCGACTGGGTAGTGCGCCTGGGCAAGATTAGTTACGGGCTGTATATGCTCCATTTCATCGGACTTCTCTTCATGGTCGACCTGCTTCATCCGCGTTGGGGATGGGCACTGCTGGCGGCCAAGGCGCTGGGACTGGCGCTGACGGTCCTGCTGGCGTGGGCCTCGTATCGCTGGATCGAGTCTCCCTTCCTGCGCTTGAAAGATCGTTTTGCCACCGTACTTAGCCGGCCCGTCTGATGCAACGGAATTCGGCGACACGCAACGCACCTTGTGTTCAAGCAGGTTCCGGCAGGGGGAGCATGTCCCTCGCGCTGCCGGATGGAGGTTTCCTATCCTCGATAAGATAGCGTTTCAACCCTCGCACGTCGTCATCGCGGCGCCCTCGCCGCCCCCCGAGCTCACGGTGCGCGAAGTCGGCATGATGCTGACCCGCCGGCGTTCCATCATCTACGTCAGCCTCTGCGCTTTCTTTCTGCTTGCCATCCTGGCGCTCGTAGCCTCTACCCGGCGCTATCGGTCGATGGGAGAGATCGAAGTTCAGAAAGAGTCCACCAGTGCTTTGGGCATTCAGACGGATAGCGCCGATACCCCGTCCGACGCCCTCGAAGTAAACATGATTATCCAAACCCAGGCGCAGATCCTGCAGTCCGATTCGCTCGCTCTGCGCGTGATCGAGGATCTCCACCTTGAGCAGACTGAGGATTATCGGCCGAAATGGTCGCCCGTTGGTTGGTTGCTCGGGCTGCTGGCGCCGCGAGGCGTCGCCGATCCACGGGGCGCATCGCTTGAGAACTCACCCCATCGCCGCATGCGGGTGCTGAAAATCTTTCATAGCCGGCTGACGGTAAAGCCGGTTGCGGGAACGCGGCTGATCGACGTGGCCTATCTAAGTCCCGATCCGCAGCTTGCGGCAACCATCGTGAACCACCTGCTGCAGGGCTTGATCGAGAAGGGCTATCAGGCGCGCTACGACGCCACCATGCAGGCGTCTTCCTGGTTGAGCGGGCAGCTGGCAGAGCTGCGTGCCAAGACGCAGGAGTTGCAGGCCAGGGTGGTAAAGCTGCAACAGGAGTCGGGTGTCTTCGCCATGGGCGAAGTCGATCGCGAAGGCCGCGACCAGGTGTATAGCCCAACCCTCGAGAAGTTGCAGATGGCGACCCAGGCCGAAGCCCAGGCGCAGTCCAATCGCATCCTCAAGGGTGCGATCAACGATGCAGTGAAGAGCGGCAACGCGGAACTGATTTCCGGGTTGGGCGGAAGCGCAATCAGCGGCGGTTCTTCTGCCGCCGTTGCTACTTCCCTCAGCTTGATTCAGAACCTTCGTTTGCAGGAGGCGACCCTGCAAGGGCAGCTGCAGGAGCTCTCCGCCAAGTTCGGTCCAGCCTATCCCAAACTGGCCGAGCTGCGCGGCAACGTGAGCGCGGTCCAGGCGGCTATTCAAGCCGAGGTGGGCCGGGTGGCCGGGCGGGCCCACACCGACTTCATGGTGGCCGAACAGACGGAGCAAAAGACGCGCCGGGATTTCAACGCCGACAAAAGCGAGGCTGAAGCACTCAACAACAAGACCATTGAATACCAGATGGTCCGCCAGGAGGCGGACCAGACCCGGTCGCTCTACGACGACATGCTGCGCCACCTGAAAGAGTCGGGGCTCTTAGCCGGACTGCACTCTACTAACATCTCCATCGTCGACTGGGCTAAGGCCAGCGATAGTCCGGCCAAGCCGGTGGTGTTGCTCTACCTCGTGGGATCGCTTCTCACCGGTCTGGTCTTCGGTGTCGTGGCCGCGCTGTTGCGCGACGTGACTGACACCAAGATTCACGATCTGCGCGAGATCTCTCGTGAGCTGGGCCCCTTGGCGTTGTGCGCGTTGCCCTATCAGAAGGAGCTGCCTGCTCTGTCTGGAGAAGCGGGTTGGACCGAGAAATCGCCCTTGCCCGCGTTGGACCGCCCTAATTCCCTGTTTGTCGAGTCGCTGCGTTCACTACGCACTTCTCTGCTCCTGTCGCGCAGTGGAGCGCCTCCACGGTCGGTGCTGGTCACCAGTCCGCTGGCGGGAGAGGGAAAAAGTTTTCTCAGCTGGAACCTGGCCATTCTCTTTGCACAGCAGGGAAAGCGTGTCTTGTTGTGCGATGCCAACCTTCGTCATCCATCTCTCCACCGCAACCTGGAGGTTGACCCGCGCACCGGGTTAAGTACCGTGCTCGCCGGCCTCTCGCCGGACCACGGCGCATCGGTGGTGATTCCCGTGCTTGAAGTTCCCGGGCTGTTTCTCATCCCCGCAGGGCCCCTGCCTCCGTATCCCGCGGAGCTTCTGGCCTCGCGTCAAATGGCAGACCTGGTCAAGGTATGGGAAGTGCAATACGACCTGGTGCTTCTGGACGGGCCGCCCCTGCTGCAGTTCACTGACTCGGTTGTGCTCAGCTCCATGGTCAACTCGGTGCTGCTCCTCGCGCGCCATGGCAAGACGCCTATGCCCGCACTCGAAAAGAGCTACCGCATGCTCGAAGATGTGCAGTCCACCAGCGGACGCAAGATCAATATCATCGTCAACGGCGTGAAAGAGCAGCCGGTTGGGGGATTCGTCCCGTATCCACAACGTGAAAGGGAGGCTGCGAAAGCCTGATGAAAAATCTACCGCGATTCTCGACTCTGTTACTGCTGCTCTTTTCGCTTGCCGCCAGTTCACCGGCGCAGAAGGACAGTCTGCTGATCGGACCCGGCGACCTGCTGCACCTTCTGGTTTACGACACCCCGGAAATGGAACAGCACGCCCGGGTCACCGATACCGGGAATATTCCCTTCACCTTTTTAGGCAACGTCAATGTAGCCGGCTTGACTCCAGAGCAGGCAGCTGCGCTCATCGACCATAGACTCCAGGCCGCCGGTATCATGCTCCACCCCCAGGTGTCGGTGAACGTAGAAACCTACGCAACCCAGAACGCATCCGTGATGGGGGAAGTGCAGAAACCGGGGGTCTACGAGATCGACACCCCCCACAGGGTAGTGGACGTCCTTGCCATGGCCGGCGGACTGACCTATCTCGCAGATCGCCACATTACCATTCAACGCTTCGGCCCAGCCAAACAAAAGGTCGATTACTACTATTCGAATGCGGGTGAAACAGCCTTGTCCAGCGATCCCATGGTCTACCCCGGCGATTCGATCGTCGTGTCCAAGGTCGCGGTGGTGTATGTGCTCGGCGATGTATCGAAGCCGGGCGGCTATCCGATCAATACCAATAACTCGAAAATCACCGCATTGCAGGCCATCGCGCTGGCCGGCTACGCCAACCATACGGCTGCCGTCGGCAAGTCGAGGCTGGTGCGCGCAACCCCCCAGGGAGTGCAGGAAATTAACTTGCCAGTGGGTGAGATGCAGAAGGGCAAGATGCCGGATGTTGCCTTGCTGCCCGACGATGTGGTCTATGTCCCCTTCAGCTTCGTGCGCAACCTGGAAGTGAATAGCCAGGGGATTCTCGCTTCCGCTACTTCCGCGGCTATCTATCTCCACTAGTGGATTCGATCCTTTTTCACATCGGGAGTCTGTCTTGGCAACTGCCCAACCCTTCGGTCAAATCACGGTAAGAGATGACCGCAGAAGAATGGAGAGCCCGGCTGCAGAGTCAGCAAGTATCTGGAGCCGCGCCTCGACCTGGGCCCTGCTGGTGCCGCTGCTCTATTTTGCCCTCGATGGCGTCTCACCGTTTTTTAATGCTCCCACCGCCCTGCGCGCCGTCGGCACCGTTTCCGAGGGCGGGGTTCTTGGAGAGCGCCTTATCAAGCTGTGGATGATTGTGATCTGCATGAGCTTTGTCGCGCAGCGGCGCCAGGCGGTTCGCCGCCTGAGTATGCAGATGAAGCTGATGACCAGTTTTCCTGTCCTCGCGCTTCTGCTCTTTCCAGTATCGCAACTGGCAAGCCGGACCATCAGCTCCGGCACCTTGCTTCTAGCCAGCATTCTGCTCATTTACTACATCATGTCCCGCTATGCGTTCGATGAGATGCTGGAACTGTTTCTTATTCTGGGCACGGGGACGATTGTTGCCAGTATCGTGTTTGCCTTGGCGTTTCCGCAGTATGGCCTGGATAGGATGGGTGGGCATTCCGAAGCGTGGAAAGGCGTCTTCAGCGCCAAGAATTACCTGGGCAACATAGCGCTGTTCTTTCTGACCATGGCGGTGTCTTATCGCGGACGCACGTTGTTTTTGCGTTCCGTTCGGATTTCGCAGATCATCTTTTGCCTGGTTGCCATTGCATTCTCTAGGGCAGCTACGGCGTACCTGCTGACGGCAATTTACGTGGTCTATTTCGTGGCCATGAAGACGTTCGATCGCTTTCGCAAGAAGGACTACTTTGTCCTATGCATCGTCCTGCTTGTGGCTCTTTCCGCCGCTACCGTGACGATTGTGGCTACGCCAGATCTGCTGTTCAGTCTGCTGGGGAAAGATGCGAGCTTAACCGGGCGCACCGGGATATGGGACGCAGTCATCGATTCGATCGCCAAGCGCCCTCTGCTGGGTTACGGCTACCAGGCGTTCTGGCTTGCGCTGGAAGGCGAATCCTATCGCGTAGTTCTGGCTGTTTCGTGGGTTCTGGCACAGGCGCAGAACGGCTTTCTTGACGTCATGCTCGAGATGGGCGCGGCGGGGCTGGCAATCGTAGTGCTGATCTTTGGCTTCGCCTTCCGCGATGCAATGGTTTGTCTTCTCCGCTCTCATGACCGGACCCAGCTTCGGGCGGTGGAATGGTATCTCGCCATCGTCATGCTTACACTCATCTATAACCTCGATGAAAGCTTTCTCTTTGAACCCAAGCATCTTGGCTCGATGATCTTTTTGATCGCCTGCGTGGGTCTCAAGCAGGAGTGGCTGCGTCTGCGGGTCACGACTGCGCCCCAGCTTCCCGGGGCTCACTGATTGAATGCCTGTTCGTCCGTCGTCGCCTTGTACGATCCTGGAGTCCTGGTTGCCGGGCCTCGAAACCTGCACGCCTCGGCAACTACCTCCGCTGGATCGCCGCGTCGATTTTCGAATTAAGTGAGGACCCGGCGCTGTCGATAACGAAATCATGAGATTTACCATCATCACCCCCACGCTCCAGAGAAGCAGCCTGGTTAGGGCATGCAACTCGGTCGACCGCCAGTCTTCTTCTGATTGGCAGCACATCGTCATGGTCGATCGAGCCAAACTGGATCAGGCATTGTTATCCGGGATTCACCACCCCCAACGCACCGTCATCCAATGTCCTGTACCTCACCATAACTACGGCAACACCTGCCGGCATAACGCCTGGGAACTGGCAACAGGGGATTATTGTCTGATGCTCGACGATGACAATTACTTAACCGACGAAAACATACTTGAGGATATAGGTGCGACTCTCGAAGACAGTCCGCATTGGGCGCTCTTTCCTATTCTCCGGCGGGGAAGCTTGTTCTTCCATGATCCGCCCGGCCTCAAGGTGACCGATACGGCCAATGTGGTCGCGCGACGAGAGATTGCGCGTTGGCCGGACATTCTCGAGTATGCAGCGGACGCACGTTGGGTCGAAGGGCTGAAAGCATATCCACACAAGTCACTGCCTCACTTTCGCCCAATCATTAATATGCCCGTCCAGAGCAAAGGCAGATCCTCCGCGAAAAGGTGGGACATTCGCGAAAAGGTGGCTCGGACTTGGCGCGATATCGGCCTGCTCTACAGCAAGCGCGGCAGCACTCCACTATAGCCCCTTCCATAACACGATCGCCCGAGCGCGGCTTCGAGACCCGAGGTTATCAATATGCCGTCTTACCTATCAGCATCGTTTGACTCCGCATCTTACCGTAGATCCAGGAGTATCTTGACGTGGATAATACTCGTCGCAACCTCTATGATCTGCCTCTCCATCGATTACCGCCTTCGCATTCTAGCGGCCGACGATTCCTATATCCATCTGCGCATAGCAACACACCTCCTGACTACCGGGCATGGATACTTCAATCTAGGTGAAAAAGTGATGGTAACTTCCTCACCCGTGTGGACAGTCCTGCTGGGCATCAGTGCGTGGCTTTGTCATGGTTTTCCAGCGGCCCTGGCACTCGAGGCAGCTAGCATGGGCCTCGCCTGTACTATGAGCTTCCTCCTGGTTTCCCGGAATTTACATCTGGACACTCTCCGAACGATCGCTCTATCCCTCATTCCGACAGCCGCGGTCTTCCTCATCCTGCTTCAAAGCACAATTCAGCAGATGGAATCGACCCTGGCAGTTGGGCTTGTCCTGGCCGCAATTTACTTGTTCGACCTGGGGAACGCTTGGTGGCTAAGCTTGTTGGTACTTGCAGGCTTTACTCGCTACGAATACTTCGCAGTGTTGGTAGTGCTTGTCAGTGTGGCACTTCTCACAAAGCGTCTCAAACCGGCACCTGCGGTCATCGCAGCGGTAGTCTTTTCGGTGATAGCGGTGTATCTCCTATATCAGTATGGGACGTTAGTGCCTAACACGCTAAGAGCAAAGGCAGCTGTGTACGTGGGCTCCTACGCCCAAACAGCCGGATCCTTAGGACTCGGACTCGAGAAGCCTCTTGCTGTATTGCGAACTTGTCTGCTTTTGGCCACCCTGATAGCGCTTGCAACAAGTAAATTGGATCGCAGGCTCATTGTCCCTGGCGCCATGGTCTCGGCTGGCGCGCTCTTGGATCTATGCTACGTATTGAGGAAAACCATGATATTCCCTTGGTACCGGCCTCTTGCGTCCACGCTCATCGTGCTCGGACTTATCTTAAGCGCACCTCTCTTCGAAGGTAGAGGTTGGAGAAGGTATATTGCCATCGTGGCCCTGCTTGCATTTATGGATCCCATGACTTCAGGAAGGGAACTTGCAGCCTACGCTCTTGATAATGCTTCGTTCGACAGTGCCGACAAGTTTGATATCCGAACGGTAGAATATCTGTCTGTCGGACACTCCATCTATCAGGAGTGTCCAACTGCCAGACTAATGAGCTCTGAAATTGGAGGCTTGGGAGAGGGCTTTGAAGGCGAGATCCTTGATGCAGTCGGCTTGGCGACGCCGGCGGCGATTAAGTATCACCCCATGCGAGTTCCCGATGAGAGAAGTTCCGGTGATCTGGGAGAAATCCCAACCGGCTTTGTCAATGAAACGCACCCTGACGTGATCGTAAGCTATGATGAGTTTGCAGAGTCACTCTTAAAGAATCCCGATAGATCAACCTATAACGAGTTTGTTTATCCCCCGCTGCCAGCGGCCGAGATGCCACACTACAGCGATTGGAGTAAACATCGCTTATATATCCTGGTGGCAAAAAGCGGATTATGTTCTTCAACAGCCCTTGATGCCAGGGTTAGGCAATCTCTTCTGTTGCGCTAAGCACTCGGCGTGAATCGCTCAGCCTGTATTTCAGACCATGGAAGCCTTTGAGCATTTTTGCTAATGGTGTAGACGAGGAAACTGAACCCGACGCGGCCATTCCGCCAAAGAATGGCCGCACATAAATGATCCCACCGGACCACAGTTAGCAAAAAATGCGTTAAAGGCGCCCCACACCGATCGGGAAATGGCCAGGAAATGAAAACATCGGGAACTTACACTATTGATTGAGCGCAGCTTCGATGGCAGCCGTAACCTGGGGTGAGTCGGGAGTAACGGCCGGTTCGAAGCGTTCCACCGGCTTGCCGTTGCGGTCGAACAGAAACTTGGTAAAGTTCCACTTGATATCGCCGCCAATCTGCGGGTTCACCGACTTATCCGTCAAAAAGACGTACAGCGGCGCCTTATCTTCGCCCAGTACGCTGACCTTGGCCATCATGGGGAAAGTCACGTCGTACTTGTTGTGGCAGAATGTTTTGATCTCTGCATTGGTGCCCGGTTCCTGCGACGCGAAGTTATTGGCCGGAATGCCGACAATCACCAGACCGCGGTCCTTGTACTTTTTATAGAGTGATTCCAGGCCGGTATACTGGGGAGTGTAGCCGCATTTGCTAGCGACGTTCACCAGCAGAAGAACCTTACCCCGGTAAGTCCCCAGGCTGACCGGCGGGCCATCGATGGACTTCATGGTAAAGCTGTAAACGCTCTTCGCCGGGACGGCCATGCAGACACCAGCGACCAACAAGGTAAGAGCAAGGGCTAACTTGCGCACACACACCTCCCAATATGAGCCGAATGATACAGCACCAGCTATTAATCGATTGTCAATCGATTGTAACTAAACGTCGCAGAGATCGACAGCCTGCAAGAGTGAGGCGCGCGGATCGCCGGTAGGGACGAACTCATGCGCAACGTATCCTTTATAGCCTGATTCCACGATCCCGCGCATCACGCCATCCCATTGCACTTCCTGCTTATCGTTGAGCTCGTGGCGACCCGGAACACCGCCGGTGTGGAAGTGGCCAAGCCACTGAATGTTCGCCTGAATGGTTGCAATCAGGTCGCCTTCCATAATCTGCATGTGATAGATGTCGTAGAGCAGCTTCACATGCGGGGAATTTACTTCCTTCATCACCGCCACGCCCCAGGCGGTGTGGTCCGCCATGTAGTCCTTGTGGTTGACCTTGCTGTTCAATAGCTCCAGGCAAAGGACCACGTTATTGTCTTCCGCAATTTTCTTCATCCGGTTCAACCCCAGGATCACATTTTTGGCGCCTTCTTCATCGGACATTCCGCGGCGATTTCCGGAAAAGGTAATGACATTGGGTACGCCCGCCTTTGCCGCCAGCGGGACATTCTTACGCAGCCCTGCCTCGATCTTGTCGTGATTGGCAACTACGTTGAGGGCATCAGGAATCGTTCCCGCGTCGACGTAGCCCATGGTACAGATCAGTCCATACTTCTTGGGCACTTCAAAATCCGCCGGTTCCAGAAGGTCGACTCCCTTCAATCCGATCTGCGCCGAATAGGCGCATAGTTCATCCAGGGTCATCTTCGGATAGCACCAGCGGCTCACAGACTGCCGGATATTGCCCTTCCTTTGCATCGGACCTTCGGCTGGAGCGGTCTTCTCCTGAGCCCAGGAAATAGAGGAAGCGGAGGCTAGCGCCGTGCCGGCGATTGTGCTTTTAAGCATCTTGCGACGCGAGATAGATGACATTTGGAGACGCCTTTCGGACCTTCTTGAGTGCACGCACGTATTTAATCATCTTTTGCTTCCACCGCACCAAAGTGCATTTGGCGGCCAGTCCGGATGTACAATTTCAGCGCGGACGCCCCTATGAATGACCAAGCACCCCCATGCGCACACTCCTTCGCGTCTTCCTCTTACTCCTCTCTTCGCCGCTTGTGGCCCAGGTAACCGTCTTTTGGCAGCCGGGGTTCCCAACCGTCTCCAGCCAACCGTTCCATCGCTCCACCCTTTCCGCCGCGCTGAATGATCCCCACGCCGCCTTCTTGGACTTGCAGGCCTTGCAAGCCCCTGGCGCTCTGGCCCACACCGAGCTGCTGGTGCTTCCTTATGGCTCTGCGGTTCCCACCGATGCCTGGGGGGCGATCGAAACATATTTGCGGCACGGCGGAAATCTTCTCGTCCTCGGCGGGCAGCCGTTGCGTGTGCCAGTCACGCAGGCAAACGGAGCTTTCGTTCAGGGCCGTCCGCAGGATACCTACGCCCGCGTGCTGGATTTGCGCCACACCTACGAGGTGCCCGTACCGCGGGACGCTCAGTTTGCCTGGAAGCCGGGTTACTCCTTCGGCACAACTCCCAAGGTCCAGGCAGAGAAGTTCTTCACCGTGGAGGGCCACCTCAACGGGCTTGGTTATATGGTCGACGTCACCGGATTGCTGGTAGCAGCGCCCGTGATCGTAATCGACCACCCACCGGGTGCGGCGATGGCCGGGAGCCGCATCGTCTGCCTCGACTTTCAGCCTGCCAGCGGATACTGGGAGAGTCAGGAAGGCATAGCTCTCATTCGCCAGTCTGCCGGTTATGCGCGCCACGGATCCACCAGCCTCTCGGTGGAAACGCTTTACTCCGTTCTCAGACCGAACGAGCCTCCTCAGATAGCGGTGCGCCTGCTCCAGCCCTCCCCTGCAAAGGGCGATATACATGTGGAGCTCTTGTCCGCGGATAAGGTCCTCGCCGCCGCTACCTTAACGACTGAGAACGGCCAGTTTGCCGATCTCCCTGCTTCCTTTCATACGCCACTTCCCGCAGGGTTCTATAAGGTCCACGCCACCTATCGCCAGGATGGAAGTTTCCGCGAGTTTTATGAAAATGGTTTCTGGGTCGCGGACCGCAGTTCTCTTGACCAGGGCGAAGCATTGGGAGTCAACGGAGATTTCCTCACTCGCGGCGGAAAGCCTTTCTTTCCTGTAGGCACCAATTACTTCACCACCGAAGAGAATGGCTGGGATTTCTCCGGTCCGCGCAATGCTTCTGTGTGGGAGAAGGATTTTAAGGAGATGGCCGCGCACGGTGTGACCTTTGTCCGCACCGGCGTATGGATGAAGAATGCCAAATTCATCGAGCCTGCAACGGGCGAGCCGAACGAACGCTTCCTACGCAACCTGGAGGCGTTTCTCATCTGTGCCCATCGCTACGGCATCGCAGTCAACTTCACCTTCTTCGCCTTTTCTCCCGTTTCCGGAGCAACTGCCCAACCGGCCGACGCGCCGCAGAACAACCCCTACATCGATCAAGATGCTGTGCATGCACAGCAGACCTACGTGCGCGCCGTGGTGAAGAGATTTGCCAACGTCCCATGGCTCTGCTGGGACCTTATCAATGAGCCGAGTTTCTCCAATCCCTTGCAGATATTCAAAGGAAACATACCCAACGGAGATGCATCGGAAGTAAGTGCCTGGCATACATGGCTGCGCGACAGATACAAAGACCTGAACGCCCTGGCCGACGCATGGGCACAGACGCCGGAACAGCTCGGCAGCTTTGATAGCGTTCCGCTGCCCAGTGTCGCGGACTTGACCTATGATCGCCATGGAAATCCCCGCCAGGTGCGCGCCGTCGACTACAACCTCTTTGCCCAGGACATGTTCAGTCGTTGGGTGCAGTCGATGGTTGCCGTGATTCGCCAGTCGGGCAGCAGCCAGCTCATCGACGTTGGGCAAGACGAGGGCGGCGTCACCAATCGCGTGTTGAATCAGTTCTATGGCTTGGCGGGTGTTTCCTTCACCACCAATCACACCTACTGGCAAGACGATGCCTTGTTATGGGACTCGATTGCGGCCAAGCGACCGGGCATCCCCAACATCACCGGTGAAACTGGATATCAACCCGTCTGGGCTCCCGATGGAACCTGGCGCTACGACGAACTCACGGGGCTGCCGCTCACCGAACGCAAGTGGGCCCTGGGTTTCGCCGCCGGCAGTTCGGGAGCCATGCAGTGGGATTGGGCCCGTGAGGTCGACTTCGGCATGCAACGCAGCGATGGTTCGGCCAAGCTATGGGAGCCCATGATGCAGAGATTGGGAGAGTTCGCCGAGCGTGCGGCGCCGTATGCCACGGACCTGCTCAAGCCGGATATTGCCATCATCCTGCCTCAGTCCTTGCAGCTCTCCGTCTCCAATGCCCTGGCCCTCGAGGCGCAGCAGAATGCCGTCCGCGCGCTCTATTACTACGCGCGAGGAGAAGCTTACGCAGTAGGCGAGTACCAGATTGCATCCCTCGGATCGCCCAAGCTCATCATTTTGCCCTCATCGTTTGTGCTGACCGAAGCTGCCTGGCAGGCAATCGTAGACCGAGTGAAAGCGGGAGCCGTACTGCTCGTGACCGGGCCGTTCGGTGGAGACGCACACTTCCACCCTACGGGGAGGCAGGACCAGGTCGGACTGGCCTACTCAGACGCTCCACTTACTCTGCGTAGCAACACATTCAAGTGGCCTGGTGGCGAAGAGGAACTGACCTTCGCGGGCAACAAGACCACGATCCTGAGCCGCGCCCAAATGTCCGGAGACCAGGATTGGGCCGAGCAGCCTCTGGGGAAGGGAAGGATCCTGTTCGCCGCTCTACCCATCGAGCTCAACCAGAATTTGAAGGCGGTGGGAGATATTTATCGTTATGCAATGAAGGTGGCGAACATTTCGCCCACCTACACCACGACCGTGACTGATGCGGGCATGTTGATCTGTCCAACCCGTCTGCCCAAGGCCACCCTTTATGTACTATCCTCCGAATCCAACCAGAAGGCCGTCTCTTTCCACGATGTGCGCAGCGGTAAGGACTTCTCCGGTCAGCTCGAAAATGGCAGGGCAGCCATCCTGCTCGTCAGCGATGAAGGAAAACTGATCACCACCTATAACTGGCCGGCGCACTAATCGCAGGGGAGGGACCTGCGGTTCTTTCAGCCGCTAGCCACTTCCCCATGGAAACACCGCCCTACAATTTGTCATCCCGAGCGCAGCCGAGGGACCTGCAGTGCGCCTTTCCCCACACGCAAATGCCGGCTGCCCCGCCTCACTGCGGAAGAACCGCCGTCGGGTACAAGTCCGTGAGCGGCTTCGCCTGCTCCTCCAGGAGTTCGGGGTGAGGCAAAGGCTTCCGTGGGATCATCTTCTCCCGCATGGCCGCGTTATAGACGAAGATAGCTTCCACCACCGCCATCTGCTTCAGATCCGCGGGCTGCAAACGCTCATAGGTGTCCATATTGGAATGGTGGGTACGTGTCCCGTAGTCCATTGGATCCTGAATGAACTGGAAACCAGGAATCCCGACTGCATCAAACGATAGATGGTCTGTGCCGCCCGTATCCCGGTTGCTGATTGTCGTAACGCCCAAATCCTTCAGCGGGGCCATCCACTGCGCAAAGATAGAATCCACTGCGGCGTTGCCCTGGGTGTAGATGCCGCGAATCCTGCCTGTCCCGTTGTCGACATTGAAATAAGCGGAAACAAGTTTTTGCTCGGGCTTCAGCGTGAGCGGCCCCGCCGGTTTCCGCGCGTATTCCGAGAGCAACATCTGATCGGGAGCCGTGGAGCGGGGATAGCTGCCAAAGTGTTGGGTGACATATCCCCGGCTGCCGAAAAGACCTCCCTCTTCGCCCGTCCATAAAGCGATACGGATGGTCCGCCGCGGCTTCACTTTGAGCGCATTCAGAATGCGCATCACCTCCATGGCAACGATCGAGCCTGCCCCGTTATCCGTAGCGCCGGTACCGGAGATCCAGCTATCCAGATGGCCGCCGACCATCACCACCTCGTCCTTGAGCGCAGGATCGGTCCCCGGAATTTCCGCGACCGTATCGAAACCGTGCTCGTGGTCTCCCGTGAACTTGGTTTCAACATCCATCTCGATCGAAACCGGAACATGGTTCGCGAGCAAGCGAAACACCCGGCCGTAGCTCTCAATCTGCGTCACTACGACGGGAAATGGGACCGCTGTATCTCTGTGGTAAGGCATGCGTCCGAGATCGGCGCCGTTGTCGTCGAAGATGATCCCGGTGCCTCCCCCGTTCTCTCCGTCGCGGCTGGGTACAATCACAGCGACCACCTTCTCCTCGGCCAAAAACGGAACCAGCTCACTCATAAGCTTGCTGCGTTTGACCGAGCGTTCGATGCGTGCCTGCGTCGCCGCTTGCTCGCTTTCCAGAGGAAGAGACTCCAACTCCTTGAGGTCCTGGTCGCTGTAGCGCTCAAAGAATGGCTTGTCGGGTACCGGCACATCGCGCATTGCGCCGAGCAAAACAATCTTGCCCGCAAGCTTGCCCTTGTATTTGGCCATGTCGCTCGTCTCATTGACTACAACCGAAACGGCCTGCCCAGTTACAGGACCATTGGTGGCGGGCGACCACGGAGTGGCTTGGGCCATAAAAACAGCCGTATCCGGTTCTGTCATACGAACCCAGGTATTGAGCTGCTGCCAGCCCATGCCAAACTCGCCCCAGTCTTCCAGGTGCGCGTTCACGCAGCCCATCTTCGTAAGCTGGTCCCGCGTCCACGCGTTCGCCTTGGCCATGTTGGGCGAACCGGTCAGCCGGGGTCCGATACCATCGATCAGGCCTCCCGCGTAATCCATAATGTGCGAACGCTGCAGTCCCTCCTCGCGGATGGCGTTGTACGCATTCAGATCGATCGACTCAGTGGTGGGCTGCTGCACATCGGCTGCGTGGGAGCCCGCGGCTGCGAGCACAAGGGCTGCGGTGAAGACCAGGGTACGTCTCAGAACCACGAAGATTGCCTCCTATTTTGCGTTCGCGCTATCTTCCGGCAACAACTCATAGCTCACGAAAGCGAGCTTCTTGCTGTCGGGTGACCACGAGGGAACGTTAATGGTTCCCTGGCCGCCAAAAAGCTTGGCCAGCACGTGAACCTTCTTATCGTCCATCGACATCAGGTTGAGCATCACGTCTTTTTGCCCCGGATGGCCGCTCACGTCCTTTTCATAAGAAAGAAACACCATCCACTTTCCATCAGGAGAGACGTGTGGGAACCAGTCATTGGTTTCATCGGATAGCACGGTTCCTGTCCGCTTCCAGCCGCCTTCATCCGCCATATCTGCATCAGCCCAGTTCGCTCTGAGTTGAAGTAAATGTACGCTCCGTCCGGGCTGTACTCCGGGCCATCATCCAGTCCCTTGGCGGTGGTCAGCCTGGTCTCCTGGCCGCCTGCGCAGACGTCGCAATCAGCGTGAGCAGGGTCAGGCAGCAGAAGGCAGAAATACGCCCGTGAAGGGAATGCACATGTTTGTTTGTAGCATCACACTACTTTGGCTGCGGTGTACGGCACAAGCAAAGATCGGTCCGAGAACGTTATCATGAAAATGGCTTTCTTAGAGCAGGTGGAGCCCCCCATGACCAGCGACAGGAAGAGACTACCCCCAGGGCAGACCCAAGATTCTTCAAGCGGCCGCGTTAGCCGCCGTTCATTTCTCTCCTCGCTCGGCGCCGTTGGCGTCGCTGCGACCGCCGTCCCTATCGTAGCGGAGGTGCAAACAGCGCCGCCCGCAGCGCCAACTGCTGCCGGTACCGCCCCCGAAACAATCGAGGGCGCAATCCCTATCAGTCTGCGTGTCAACGGCAAGCAATTTGATCTCGAAATTGATCCGCGCACCACGCTCCTCGACTGCCTGCGCGAGACCATCAGCCTCACCGGCACTAAGAAAGGCTGCGATCACGGCCAGTGCGGAGCGTGTACTGTGCACGTGAACGGCCGGCGCATCAACTCCTGCCTTACCCTGGCCGCCATGCACCAGGGGGACGAGATTACCACCATCGAAGGACTCGGCCAGCCTGGCAACCTGCACCCGATGCAGGCATCCTTCGTCAAGCACGACGGCTACCAATGCGGTTACTGTACCTCCGGCCAGATCATGTCCGCTGTTGCCCTGCTTAAGGAGAAGTGTGGCCCCTCCGACGTCGACGTCAAGGAACTCATGAGCGGCAACATCTGCCGCTGTGGAGCCTACCCCAACATCGTCGCGGCCATACAAGACGTCCGCCAGCAGGCATAGGAGATCGCGTCATGGAAATGTTCAAGTACACCCAGGCTGCCGGCATATCGCAAGCCATTCAGGCCGCGGCGCAATCCAGCACCGCACAGCAGGGCGCGCAGATCCGCTTCATCGCCGGGGGAACAACCCTGCTCGATCTCATGAAGCTGAATGTCGAGCGGCCTACCCAGGTCGTGGATATCAATCGTCTGCCGCTCGATAAGGTCGAAAAACTTCCTGACGGCCGCTTGAAAATTGGCGCCTTGGTGCGCAACTCCGATCTGGCTCATCATCCCGCAGTCTCAAGCGAATACTCTGTTCTCTCCCAAGCCTTGCTCGCCGGCGCTTCCGCGCAGCTTCGCAATATGGCGACTACGGGCGGCAATCTTTTGCAACGCACGCGCTGCATGTATTTCCGCAACGATGCCATGGCCTGCAATAAGCGTGAGCCCGGCTCCGGCTGCTCTGCCATCGAAGGCGACAACCGCACGCTTGCCATCCTGGGCACCAGCAAAGACTGCATCGCGACCAACCCCTCCGACATGAACGTTGCCCTCACTGCTCTCGAAGCAACCATTCACATCCAGGGCTCAAAGGGCGAGCGCGATGTACCCATCGGCGAGTTCTTCCTCGTTCCCGGCAACACACCGCAGCGGGAAAACGTGCTTGAGCCGGGCGACCTCATCACCTTCGTCACTCTGCCCGCGCCCAAGCCCAATAGCAAACAGGTCTACCTGAAGCTACGCGACCGCGCCTCTTACGAATTTGCCCTGTCCTCGGCGGCGATCGTGGCCGAGGTGAGCGGTGGCAAGCTGGCCTTTGTCCGTGTCGCCCTGGGAGGCGTAGGCACCAAACCCTGGCGCTCCTTCGAAGCGGAGAAAGCGCTGCATGGCAAAGCCGCGGACGAGAAAACATTCCGCCAGGCGGCAGAGGCGGCTCTGCACGGTGCGCAGCCGCAAAGCGAAAACGGATTTAAGGTCGAACTCGCCAAGCGTTGCATCACCCACGCTCTCACCCTCGCAACCCAACCGGCGTAAGACGACCACAGGAGAAAGACCATGGCATCTACACTCAACCTTCCTCCCCGCACCGATGCCGGGCTGCCCCGCGTCGATGGTCCGCTCAAAGTCAGCGGCGTCGCCATGTATTCGTCGGACCACAATCTGCCCGGCATGCTTTACGCGGTGCCGGTATGCGCCACGATCGCAAAAGGCACCGTCACAGCCATCGACACCAACGGCGCCAAAGCTATGCCGGGAGTCAAGGCCGTGTATACGCGCCAGAACCTGGGGAAACTCTTCCGATCTGCACCCTCCCCCGACGGCTTGTCCGGGTATCTCGACGAGCGCCGCCCGCCATTTGATGACGACATCATTCGCTACTACGGGCAATACGTCGCCGCGGTGGTGGCACTCACCTACGAACAGGCGGCCGCCGCCGCCAATGCCGTCAAGGTGACCTACAAGGCAGAAAAGCCTGACGTACGCGATCACCTCGAAACGGATGAGAAGCCAACCGTAGATAGCCATCGCGGTAATCCGGATCAGGCCTTTGACTCCGCTCCCGTCAAGCTGGACGAAACCTACTCCACCCCGACCGAGACTCACAATCCGATCGAGCTCCACGCCAGCGTCGCCACCTGGGACGGACAAAACTTCACCCTCTACGAGACCACGCAAGCCGTCGTCAACCATCGCGATGTGTTAGCCCAGATGCTCGGTGTGCCGCAGGAAAATGTCCGCGTCATCTCCCGCTTTCTTGGCTCCGGCTTCGGAGGCAAGCTTTGGCCCTGGACACACTGCCTGATCGCCGCCTCCGCGGCACGCAATCTAAACCGTCCGGTCAAGCTGGTGGTGACCCGCGACATGATGTTTCAGACCGTAGGCCATCGCCCGAATACCCAGCAGCGAATCCGTATCGGGGCCGAGTCCGACGGCAAACTCGTCTCCCTCATGCACGACTCGCTCAATCACACCTCGATCCTCGATGACTACTCCGAGGGTTGCAGTGAGGCCACCGGTTATAGCTACAGCACACCGAATCTTCGCGCCACCTCCGGCCTGGTGCGCCGCAACGTTGGTACCCCTACCTCTATGCGTGGCCCCGGCGCCGTGCCTGGCCTCTTCGCGCTCGAGTCGGCGATGGATGAGCTGGCCATCAAGCTCAACATGGATCCGATCAAGCTCCGCCTCCTGAATGAGCCTCAAATCGACGAGGGCAAGAACATGCCCTTCTCTTCGCGCCACTTCGTCGAGTGTCTCAACGTCGGCGCAGAAAAATTCGGCTGGGCGCAGCGTACGCCCCAGGTTGGCTCGATGAAGAAGGACGGCTTAGTTCTAGGCTGGGGTGTCGCCGGCTGCTCCTGGATCGCCGAGCGCCAGGCCACAGCGGCCACCGTGGACCTGCATGACGATGGCACCGCCCGGGTTTCCTGCGCCACTCAGGATATCGGTACCGGCACGTACACGGTCCTTTCGCAAATCGTTTCCGAAAGAACCGGCATTCCCCACGACAAGATCGAGGTTGTTCTGGGCGATTCTGATCTTCCGCCCGGGCCTATCTCCGGCGGCTCCTGGGCCACAGCGTCCGTGATTCCCGCCGTCGTCGATGCGATCGAGAAAGCCCAACAGCTTCTTTTCGTGATCGCAAGTCAAAGCAAGGAACCGGGACTAGCCGGCCAGAAACCCGAGTTGATGGCCTTCACCAACGGATGCGTTCACCTTAAAGACAAATCTCCGGAAACTGGAGTGAAGTACGAGCAGATCCTTACTGCCGGCAACATCCGCGCCGCCTCTGGCCAGGGAAAGTCCGAGGGCACCCTTGGCGATCCAAGTAGCAAGCACTCCAAGCACTCCTTCGGAGCACAGTTCGCTGAGGTGACGTGGCAGCCCGAGACTGCGCGCCTGCGTGTGTCTCGGGTGGTGACTGTGATTGACGCCGGCCGCATCCTCAATCCCAAGCCCGCCCGCAACCAGATTGAGGGTGCGGTCGTGATGGGTGTCGGCATGGCGCTGTTCGAAGAGACGGTTTATGACCCGCGTTTCGGCGCTCCCATCAACAACAACCTTGCTGATTACATTGTGGCCACCAATGCCGACGCCCCGCATATTGACGTGACCTTTCTCGACTACCCCGACAAGGTCATTAATCCTCTGGGCGCACGCGGGGTGGGCGAGATTGGCCTGGCAGGCATTGCGGCTGCGATCACCAACGCCGTCTACCACGCGACGGGAGTGCGTGTGCGCAAGCTTCCAGTGCGCATTGAAGATCTGTTGGGCCCGTCGCTGCGTGCTTAAGCAGGTCCCTCTTATTTCTGTTCCAGCCTGAGGGCGTAAATATCACTCGTTCCTATATCGCGAAGCAACAGCGGCGCGTCGGTGGGGTCCAGCCCAAACCATATCCCGTAATATCCCGTATAGTGAACATCCTTCAGATCGGTGATGCGCTCTGCATCTCCACCAGTGACGGGAATGCGAAACACGCCCGGATTATAAGGAAGCCCCAAAAAGTAAATCGAATGGCTATCTCTCGACCACCTTGGAAAACCCCCGGGTCCTTTGTATGGTGTCGACCACTGCTGCGTCCGGACGTCGAAGATATTCAGGCCGATTGATTTTGAGTTCAGCGTAACGATGGAATGGCCATCCGGAGACCAGCGTGGCGAAAACATGCCAACAGATCCGGGGAGGGTAGTGACATGATTGCCGTCAACTTCGAGAATGCGGATGACGCTCTTTGCATCGTCGCCTGACTCTCTGCTCGTCGAAAAGACAATCTTCCGTCCGTCGGGCGACCAGTTCGGGTCCGTCTCCGGTCCTGCTTCTGTCGGGAGAAGCAGCCGTGGAATGCCGCCCTGGGATGACACCATATAGGCTCTCGTGTCGCCACCGTGCGGGGGCGATGACATGAATAGGATTTGCGTGCCGTCGGGCGACCAACTGGGCAATCTCGGATAAAGCGTACCGTCGGTGAGTTGCATGCGTGAGCTTCCATCTCTGTTAGCTCTCCACAGCATGCCGTCGGGATAGGAAACATAGGCCACAGACCTACCGTCTGTCGAGAAGGACACAGAATCGGCGGAAATTCCCCCCAGGAAGGACTGGAACTGCCGGGACTGCGTGTCGAAGCGGATCAGTTCACCACGGGGAGTGACACCGGAAGCAAAGATAGTTTTCCCATCCTTGCCTGGAATGGGCGAGGCCCAGCGAATGGGCCCAGAGGTCAAGGCAAGGGGTTGATCGGATGATCGCCGAAAGAGCAGGTGGCGCTCATCCATGGCCCATATCTGGCCGCTGGATACGAAGAAGAACCTCCCATCCTGAGCCCAATGGCCGTTGTCCTGGCCAGCCGGCCAAGCCGGGAGTACCCGGTGAAGATTCGACCCGCTGGAAGACATTTCCCAGAGCGCCTGGTCCTTCGTAAACCGGATGGTCTTGCCGTCGGGCGACCAACAGAGCGAAGTGAGCAGGCCTCCAATCGAGGCCAACCTCCGATCCTCCGCGCCATCGCTCTGGATGAGGTGGATATCGCCTTCCCGGGTGGAATAGACAACGGTGTTTCCATCGGGACTCCAGGCCGCATCCACAACCTCCGCTAAACGGCGGGTCGAACCACCGAGGATCCGAACACTCCACAGCGGGTAGGCTTTCTTCAGTCCTCCCGTGAAAGACGCGACCAGAAAGGTGGATCCATCCGGGGAAACGTCCACCAGCCGCGGTTCATTCACCGCAACCGTGACCGGCGCGATCTCTCCGCCTGAAATTGCAACCTGGCCGATCGGTTGAGGCTGATCCTGATCAAAATAGAGCCTGTTCCCATCGGTTCCCCTAAGAAGCTTCAAATGGCCATCGTGAGTGATCTGGGTGTACTGCGAGATCCTAAGCGCAGGAACACTGTTGCGGCTTGTCATCACGAGGTACGCTAAGGCCGCAAGCATCAGAGCCCCGGCCACACCCGACCAAATCAGCACTTTACCTAACCGGCGTTGACTCGAAGCCGCTGGCAATCTCTGGGACACTACCCGAATCCGACAAGGCTTCGAGTGCAAATGCCAGATCCGATGCGGAGTGAAAACGCTGTTCAGGATTTTTCTCCAGACAGCGATGCACCACGCGCTGCAGTCCTGGAGGGATGTTCTGCACCAGCTGCGAAATCGCAGGCGGCTCATCGTTCAGAGTGGCGGTCATCGTCTCCGCCGAGGTCGACCGATGGAATGCCCGTGTGCCGGTCAGCATCTCATAGAGAATGGCGCCGAAGGCGAAGATGTCGGTCCGATGGTCGACGGCTTTGCCGCGCACTTGCTCGGGCGACATGTATCCGGGCGTCCCCATGACCATGCCCGCATCCGTGTTGAGGCTCATGGTCGGCGGGTTGCCGTCCGCCACTGGCTGGGGTTGCATTAACTTCGCCAGCCCGAAATCCAGAATCTTTATGCGGCCATCTTTGGTGATGGAAAGGTTCTCCGGCTTCAGGTCGCGATGCACGATCCCCTGTTCGTGCGCCGCAGCCAGCCCATGCGCAATCTGGATTGCGTAGTCGATCGATTTGCGAACCGGCAGCGCCCCGCGTTCCAACACCTGGCGGAGCGTGCTGCCCTCCAGCAACTCGCAAACTAGATACGGAACGCCTTCAAAGACGCCAAATCGATGCACCGCAAGTATGTTGGGATGGCTCAGAGCCGCAGCCGTCTGCGCCTCCTGCTCAAAACGTCTCAGCGTGTCAGGATTCTGCGTGACGAAGGTTGGCAGGATCTTGATCGCCACTTCGCGCTTCAGCGCTGGATCGCGGGCACGATAGACCTCGCCCATCCCGCCCGCACCCAGGAGGCTGAGAATTTCATAGCCATCCAGCTTCGTGCCTGCGAATAACGGCATGGTGGGCGGATTATACCTCTCCGTGACGTTTTAGCGCCTGGGCTCAGCCTTGCACCACGACCCCTGCGGCTGCGATCATGGCTGCGGTTACCCGGATCTCTCGTGCAGTTCGTGACCTCGGTGCACTTCAAGCGGCTTTCCTTAACGAAAGCCGCACACGCCGACATTTCAAGTCCAGCGTACGGGAGATCCGGGTTCGAAAGGTCCCTTTTCATGCGCAAGCGTCTTCTGATCATCGCCGCACTGGCGGCCGCCTCCACCGCTCTCTTCGCACAAACGCCCGCGTGGCCGCCCTCTCCCGATCATTTGACCATGCCCTTATGGCCCAACGGAGCGCCAGGAGCCCAGCCGAGTGCGGGGCCGGAAGGCGACATGACGACTGCCAAAGATGGGAGCCCCGGCGGTAAGCCGGTCATCCGTATCGGCAATGTTTCCAATCCCACGCTTACGCTCTACACGCCCAAGGGAACAAACACCGGAGCCGCCGTGGTTGTATTCCCCGGGGGTGGTTACCGCATTCTGGCCATTGACCTCGAAGGCACCGAAGTGTGCGACTGGCTCAATTCGGCCGGCATCAGCTGCATTCTGGTTAAGTATCGTGTGCCCGAGCCGGGCCCCTATCCCAAGTCTTCGGCGCCGCTACAAGATGCTCAGCGCGCGGTCGGCATCGTACGCGCCCACGCCGCCGAATGGCACATTGATCCCAACCGCATTGGAGTCCTGGGCTTCTCTGCCGGCGCGCACCTTGCCGCCGCCTTGAGCACTCACTTCGACCAAAGGCTTTACGATCCGCTGGACGCGGCAGACAAGCTCAGTTGCCGCCCCGACTTTGCTGTCATCGTCTATCCCGGCTATCTTGCCCTCGAGGACCAGAACTACGCGCCCAATCCTGACATTCATCCAACCGATCAAACTCCACCGACGTTCCTGGTGCAAGCGGAAGACGATCCAGTCCATGTAGAAAACGCCGTTGTCTATTTCCTTGCCTTGAAGAATGCCAAGGTCCCGGCCGAGCTGCACATTTACGCCCAGGGCGGCCATGGTTACGGCCTGCGCCGGACCGCCCTCCCCGTGACTACGTGGCCCCAGACTTTGGAGATATGGCTGCACACCATCCATATCTTGTCCGATTCGGCCGCCGCGAATAACCCCGCCAAGTGAGCAGGTGAGAACCATAACCATGAAGAAACTGGTTTGGCTGTGCCCTGCGTCCTTACCGCTTCTAGCGGTTTGCCTCGCACAAAACACTCCAGCGCTGCCTGCTCCTTTGGGAGTGCCCCAGCCGGGGCCATCTACTGCTGCTCCTTATGCTCCGCAGCCAATTCTTCCCGGTGGCGTGGTGGTCACTCTTTATCCGGCCGGCTCCTCTTTCCTTAATAAGGACCGCGTGCGCGAGGCCGAGCAATACAACATGAGCCAATCGGTGCCCGGGCGAATCAACAGCATCGTCAACATACACAACCCATCGATCGAAGTGCACACCGTCGATCGCGGGCTGAATACCGGCGCCGCTGTGATTCTGGTTCCGGGTGGCGGCCACAATACCTTGAACGTGGGCTCTGAGGGCGCGGATTTCGTTCCCTTCTTCTATAACTACGGCGTCAACACCATCATCCTGCGGAGTCGCCTTCGCCGCGACGGTTACAACCCCCGCACCGATGAGGTCTACGACGCCCAGCAGTCCATTCGCCTGGTGCGTGCGCACGCCAGGGAATGGAATATCGATCCCCACAAGATCGGCATCATGGGTTTTTCCGCCGGCGCGGAATTGGCCACCGCCGCGGCGGTGCTCTACGACGACTTTGACAAGAAGAACAGTGATCCCGCAGATCCGCTGGCGGGCGTCTCTTCGCGTCCGGACTTTGTGGGCGTCATCTATCCGGGTCCCACCCCCTTCGCCCGCAATCGCGTTGCCCCGCCGATTCCGCGTAACGTGCCTCCTTCGTTTATTGCCTCTGCCGGCTCCGATGACCAGGTGCATGCCATCTGGGCCGACGAATACTTTGCCGCCATGCTGGCTCTCCGCGTGCCCAACCTCGAGATGCACATTTACGCCAACGGCCGCCATCCCGGCGACCTGCTGCGCGACGGCAGCCACATGACCGGCGGCTTGACCGACCGCAACGGAATACCCTTCGGCACCTGGCAATTCCGCTTCATCGACTGGTTTCGCGATCTCGGTTTTCTGCAGAAGCCCGACGTCGAAACCAAGGCAGCTAAGGACATCGCCTTCTATCTGAGCCAACCTGCAGCCGCTGGCGCCCCCCAACACTCCCCCGCCGGCACCCCGCCACCAGCCATTGTCCCCTAACGAAGGACGGGTTGGCGGGTCAACGCCAACAAGCTTCGCAGGAAATCCGGGATGTGGGGCACCCGTCCTTCGTCTGGGAACGAAGGGGTAGCTAGGTGTCTGCGTGAGAACCTGCCGTTCCAGAACTCAGTCCCGAAGGGACGGCTGAGAGTAGCCCAGGACGGACCCGGATTTCCTGTGAAGTTTGCTGGCACCAAGAAATCTCGTGCGGCTTTCGGTGAAGAAAGCCGCATACGCAGACCTCTCCAGAGCAGCGTGCAGGAAATCCGGGGTAGTCCTGGGGAGGATTTGACACCACGGACCAGTCCCGAAGGGACGGCTGAGAATATCCCAGGATGCAATCCTGGGCTTCAGCATTCGCCGGTGGGTCAGGAATTGTTCTCACGCAGGCTCTTTAGCCCGGCTTCTTTGCTTTAAGTGTCCGGTGATGGACATCGAACCGGGGTTGTGGACAGTCCGTGCCCCGAATGTTTTGTAAGTTGAAGAAACGCAGCATAGATGCGACTCCAGCCTTTGGTCACCTGCGTGCTTTCTAAGCTAGTGAGCCGTAGGAAGTCAGGCAAGAACGGAGTCAGGATGATTGCGAATCTGATCGGGGACGCCCGTTACTCGCTGCGCCAGTTGCGCAAGACCCCCGGTTTTACGATGACCGCGGTGCTGACCCTGGCTCTGGGCATTGGGGCGAACACCGCGATCTTCACCCTCGTACACGCTGTGCTGCTCAAGAATCTGCCGGTCGTGGACCCCAAGTCTCTGGTGCGCCTGGGGGACAAAGAAGACTGCTGCAACATGGGCCTCACCTCATTCGAAAGTGACTACACAGTCTTTTCCTACGAGGGCTACAAATACCTGCGCGACCACACGCCGGAGTTTGAGGAGTTGGCGGCAATGCAAGCGGGTGCGGCAGATCTCTCGGTCCGCCGTGCCCTGGTAGATGCGTCTTCGCAGTCTTCGCTGGGTGAGTTTGTCTCCGGCAACTACTTCCAGACGTTTGGCATACAGCCCTCGATTGGGCGCGTCCTAACGCCCTCGGACGACAGAGAGGGCGCACAGCCTGTCGCCGTGATGAGCTACCAGGCCTGGCAGAGGGACTACGCCGGCGATCCGTCGGTGATCGGCAGCACCTTTTTCATGAACACCCATCCGCTAACCGTTATCGGTGTGACGCCGGAGGCGTTTTATGGCGACCGGATGAGCGAGCGTCCTCCGGACTTCTTTCTTCCCATCTCCCAGGAGCCGGCTCTAGGCATTTATGGCGCCCGCAACAATCCGTACTTGGGCTGGCTGTATCTCATCGGCCGCGTGAAGCCTGGTACCGCGATGGCATCACTCCAGGCCAAAGAGAGCGCCCTGCTGCGGCAGTCGCTCTCTCAGCTGCCGGCGTACCAATCGGAACATGGCAAGGAACAGCTGGCCAAAGCTCGCGTTGTACTGACGCCGGGCGGTGTGGGTGTTGCGAAAATGCAGCACAACGCCGCCAATAGCCTGTTTCTGCTCATGGGGCTCTCCGGGTTGGTGCTCCTGATCGCATGCGCGAACATCGCCAACCTGATGCTGGTGCGAGGGCTGGCGCGACGCGCCGAGATCTCGATTCGCATGGCCCTCGGTGCTGCGCGGAGAAGAGTCGTGCGCCAAATGATGACCGAGAGCGTTGTGCTGGCATTCCTCGGTGGGTTCGCTGGATTGGCGCTGGCCTATGGAGGAACGCGCGCACTGCTGGCGCTGATGTTCCCGGATTCACCCACGCTGACGATTCACGCGGCGCCGTCGTTGCCCGTGTTGGCCTTTGCTTTTGGAGTCTCCCTGCTTACAGGAGTGGTCTTCGGCATTGCGCCGGCCTGGATCACTTCACAGGAGCAGCCGGCTAATGCGATGCGCGGTGTCAATCGAACCACGCGGGACGGTTCCTCGTGGCTGCAGCGATCGCTGGTGATCCTGCAAGCAGCGTTGTCCCTCGTATTGCTGGTCGGAGCAGGTCTGCTGGGCAAAAGCCTCAATAAACTCGAGCATCAGGAATTCGGCCTCGAGACCACCAACCGCGTCGTCATCCATATGAATCCGTTGAAGGCGGGTTACAAGCCCGAGCAGTTGCAGGGCTTGTACCAGCAAATCGAAGACCGGTTTCATTCGCTGCCTGGGGTGGAGCGTGTCGGTTTGACCATCTATACCCCACTCGAAGGCGACAGTTGGAGTTTTTACGTCTACGTCAAGGGGCAGCCCGCTCCCGATCCCGGGCAGGAGGTGACTGCCACCTTCGACCGCGCAAGTCCGGATTACTTCAAGGCAGTTGGGCAGCGCGTCGTTCGCGGGCGCTCCTTTGCGCCATCCGACACCGCAACCTCTGAGGGCGTTGCCGTTGTCAACCAGGCGTTTGTGAAAAAGCTATTCAAGAACGGCGAAGACCCCATAGGACAACATTTAGGCGCGTTCGCTATCAAATCTTCCGGCGACTACAAGATCGTGGGCGTGGTGGAGGATACAACGTATGAGAATCCGCGCGATGCGGCTCGGCCCATGTACTTTACGCCCATGCTGCAGCAATCACGCAGCATCCCGCCCAAAGGCCTGGATGCATCGTTGTATGCCGGCGCGCTCGTCCTCCAGATGAAGGCGCTAGCGCCAGGGCTAGAGGCTCAGGTCCGCAATACGATGGCGGGTATCGACCCCAACCTGACCGTGGATGACTACCGAACTTTTGCCCAGCAGATCCATGGAAACTTCAACGCCGAGCGGATGGTTTCGCGGCTGACTCTGCTCTTTGGGTTGCTGGCGTTAGTGCTGGCTTCGGTCGGACTGTATGGCGTCACTTCCTACATGGTAGTGCGGCGGACCCCGGAAATTGGCATACGCATGGCGCTGGGTGCAGGCCGGGGAGGTGTCATCGGCATGGTGATGCGTGGTGCAATCCTGCAGGCCGGTATCGGATTGGCGATCGGTGTGCCCACAGCTTTGCTTTGCGGGCGTTTCCTGAAATCACAACTCTATAACGTGTCCGGTCAGGACGCGTGGGTGATGGCGGGTGCGGTCGTGGCGCTGGCCATATCAGCATGTGTCGCTGGTTTGATTCCAGCTCGGCGTGCTGCTTCGACCGAGCCAATGAGAGCATTGCGCTCGGAGTAACTGGCTGTATTTGAGGTAGTGACGATGTTGCGAAGAATGATTGCGCTCAGTTTAATTGCCTACTCGATTCTGTTGCTCCAGGGGAAGCCGGCGTCATCAGTCGAGGCTCCCGCCGGAACCGCGTTGCTGTTTGAAGCTGCAGGAGACGGCTCGCAGATCTATACCTGTACCGATGGACATTGGACCCTCAAGGCTCCCGACGCTAAGCTTCTGGACGAACAGGGCAAAGTCATCGGCACCCATTTTGCCGGTCCCACCTGGAAGCTCGAGGATGGAAGCGAAGTAAAGGGCAAAGCCATTGCAAGCCGGCCTGCGGCAGATGCTTCCTCCGTTCCCTGGTTGCTGGTACAAGCCGTTCCCGGGAGCGCCAGCGGCAAACTGGCGAACGTGCTTTACATCCGCCGCACCGAAACGCATGGCGGGGCTGCTCCCACCAACGCCTGTGACAGTGGCGAAAACCGGGTTCCGTATACTGCAAAATACAGCTTCTACACCGGCAAATGAATCAACGGTTGCCAAGCTGGAAAAGCGAGAACCCATGGCACAGATTCATCATGCAGCGGCCCAGGGCTTTGCGGCAGGTGCGGCCAACTACGTTGCCGGCCGTCCGGAATATCCGCCTGCAATCGAAACATGGCTGAACCAGGAGCTAGGCCTCGACAGCAGCAAAACCGTTCTCGATTTAGGCGCCGGCACGGGGAAGTTCTCGCGCAGCCTTCTGGCTACAGGCGCGAAGGTTATCGCCGTGGAACCTGTACCGGCAATGTTGGAACAACTGGTCCGCCAGTATCCCGAAGTTGATCCCAGAAGCGGTACAGCCGAAGCCATTCCGCTGCCCGATGCATCAGTGGATGCGGTCGTCTGCGCGCAGTGCTTCCATTGGTTTGCCACACCCGAAGCTCTGCGTGAAATCCATCGCGTGCTCAAGCCGGGCAGCGCTCTGGGTCTGATCTGGAACGTTCGTGACAACAACGTAAAGTGGGTCGCAGCCCTTACCCGCATCATGAAGCGCTATGAAGGGGATGCTCCCCGCTACCACAGCCAGAAATGGCGAGCCCAATTTCCTGCAGACGGGTTCGGTCCCCTGCGCGAGAAGCGCTTTTCCAACCTGCATACCGGCGACCCCGAGCGGGTGATTGTTGACCGTATCTTATCCGTAAGCTTCATGGCGGCCCTTCCACCGGACGAGCAGGAGCATGTCAAGGCAGAAATCCGGGAAGTCATCGCTACGTCTCCGGAACTCGCCGGAAAGGCCGAGGTGACCTTCCCCTACGAAACACTGGCGGTCGTTTGTCACAGGCAGTTGTATACATCCAGGGGATAAATGCACTAAGCTTCTCCGCGAAACGGAGGGGCGTCTATGTCCGAGGCCAACAAACTTCTAATCAAGCGCTGGTTTGAGCAGGTCTGGAACCAGAAAAACGAAGCAGCCATCGACGAAATGTTCAGCCCACAAGGGAAGGCTCACGGCTTTCCCGAAGCGGATTCGGTGCTGGTAGGCCCCGAAGCATTCAAGGCCGTACACCGTACTTTTTGCGGCGCTTTCCCCGATGTGCACGTCGACGTGGAGGAGATAATCACAGAGGGTGACCGGGTCGCCGTTCGCTGGCTGGTCTCTATGACCCATCTCGGCGATCATTTCGGCTTTCCCGCCAGCGGCAAGAAGGAGACAATGGCCGGTTCCACCTTCGCCATCGTCAAAGGCGGCCAGATCGTCGATGGCTGGAACTACATGGACATTCAAGCGCTGATGAAGAAGCTCCAGACCGCTTGAGGGTCGCGAGCGTCTTCAAGCGGGCGGAGCCGGTAAGTCTGAGTTATACATGTCGACTGCTACTTTCCAGGTGCCGTCGTCCTTCTTCTTGAATATCTCGACCAGCTTGCCGTGGTCCGTAGCCGGCTTGCCTTGAGCATCCTTAGTGGTCAAAGCATAAGTGCCGACAACATAGCCCAGTTCACCAGAGCGGGCGACATCTACCGTGGTAGCTTGCCAGGAGAGGGAAGTGTCCGGGCTGAGCAGCGACTTCCACAAGGCGCGAATCGCCTCTTTACCCTGGACCATAGGGGCGTTTCCGGGCAGGACAACTGCATCATCACTGTAGTACGAAACAGCTCCGTCCAGGTCACGGGCCTCGGCGGTCTTCTCCCACTTGGCGTCGAGATTTCTGATCGTTTGTTCATCGGCTGCCGGCGTGTCCGCCGGTGGTTGCTGCTTGCAGGCCGTTGTCCATAGCAGCACAATCACGCAGCCCCAAACCGCCGGCTTCGATACTCGTCCTCTCTCTTGATCACGCATGGGCTAAGTCCTCTCGCCAAGTGGGTAGACGATAGCATACGCTCCGGCAATTTCCTCCCCAACCGGGGAACCAGGACACCCGTTGCGCCGTAAGTAGTGATGAGAGCCAACCCCACGCCACACGGAGAAAGCAGCATGGCGGTCCTGCGGCAAAATCTGGTCTATAGCCTTCGGCGTCTCTCCCGGTCGCCCGGATTGGTCCTTGCCGTCATCCTCTCCGTTGGCCTCGGCATTGCTGCCAACTCCACCATCTTTTCCATGGTCAGCCGCTTCGTGCTCCGCCCCGCGCCGGTCGGCGATCCCAGCACTCTTATGGCTCTCCGTACCACGTACGAGGGCGAGCGTTGTTGCAATAACTTTCCCTGGCCGGTCTACACCGACGTTCGCGATCAAGCACAATCGTTTTCCGGCGTGGCCGCTTATTACGAGCTCTTGCCCGCATCGATTGGTGGTTCAGGGGAACCAGAGCGCGTCTGGGGCCAATCGGCCACGGCCAACTTTTTCGATGTCTCCCAGATCCGCATGTACCTTGGCCGCGGTTTCCTGGCCAGCGAAGAACGGCTTCCCGTCCTTGTCCTCAGCCACCGTCTCTGGCAGCGGCGCTTCGCGTCCGATCGCGCCATCCTGGGCAAGGCCATCACGCTCTCTGGTCACACCTTTACAGTCGTCGGGGTAGCTCCACCGGGCTTTCGAGGTCTCGACCTGATCCTCGACCCCGAATTCTGGGTACCGCTCGGCAATGTAGAGCAGCTTGCCCCAAGTGTTCCCACCCGCAGCGCGCGCGACTGGAACTGGCTGGCGGTGGTGGGGCGGCTCAAACCGGGCGTGACCCAGTCGCAGGCAACTGCTGAACTCGCCACCCTCGCTCAGCGATTCGCCAAAGCATATCCCGGTACTGACAAAGGCCGAGGCTTCCGCATGGACCAGGCCGGCTCACTGCCACCCAGAGACAAGGCGGCGGTCCTTCTGTTTATCGCGGCGTTGTCTGTTGTCGTGTTGCTGGTCCTTGGCATTGCCTGCGCTAATGTTGCTAATCTCCTCCTGGCCCAATCGTCCAGCCGGCAGCGTGAAATGGCGGTGCGCATTGCCCTGGGGGCGACGCGGCGTCAGCTATTGCAGCAGATGCTGATGGAGAGCTTGCTGCTGGCCCTGGCGGGTGGACTCTTCGGTATGCTCCTGACCCTCTGGGCGACCTCAGCACTTTCCGCATTCCGTATCCCTGCGCCGGTGCCGTTGGACACAACCGTCAGCATCGATTGGCGCGTGCTGCTGTACACCTTCGTCCTCAGCGTGGGAACTGGCCTGGTCTTCGGGTTCGCACCCGCCTGGATAGCTTCGCGTCCTATTTTGGCCACTGCGCTCAAGGGCGAGGATGGTTTCGTCCGCCCCGGTCGCCGCCTGAACTTGCGTAATGTTCTTGTGGTGGCGCAGATTGTCATGTCTCTGATCCTTCTCTGCGCTACTGGTTTGTTCTTGCGCAGCCTGCAACGGGCCGCCGGCATCGACATTGGCTTCCGTTCGCGCGATGTTCTGATGTTGTCTGTCGATCCGCGGGTCCACGGCTACTCCTCGGAGCGCACCACGCAATTCCTCGAACAATTACGCGAGCGCGTCGCAGCGATTCCAGGCGTCATTTCCGTTGCTGCTACCGACAGCGTCCCGTTGTCTGGGGGAAACCGGAGCGACGGTTTTCGCCTGGAAGCGGATGCGAAGCCCACCGGCCCCTATCCAACGGTGGAGCTGTTTATGGCGACTCCAGGTTATTTCGAAACCATGGGGATCCAACGGCTAGTGGGCCGCGACTTCAGCCATGAAGCAGCCAACGCTCCCAAAGTTGCCATCGTCAACCGGGCCTTTGCCGAGAAATTCTTCGGGCGAAACAGTCCTATCGGCCAGCGCGTGGTCGGGGGAGGAGTTACCTACGAGATCATTGGCGTGGTCCAGAACATCAAGTCGCGAACTGTTGGCGAGGACACGCGCTATGTCCTTTTCCGCTCCCTTGCACAAAGCACCGGGAGCGATCCGTCATTCCTGGGATATGAGTTAGTAGTCCACTTTGCCGGCAATGGGACCGCCGTTGCAAGTGCCGTGCGCAGCCAGATTCAAGATCTCGATTCCACTATGGCCGTCTACAACTCAGAGACCATGCAGGAACATCTGCGCCAAGCGCTCTTTCTGCCCCGCCTTGCAGGGACACTCTTCGGGATCTTTGGCTTCATTGGATTGGTGCTGGCTGCGATCGGATTGTATGGCGTCATGAGCTACTCGGTCAGCCGGCGCACGCGCGAGATCGGCATCCGTATCGCATTGGGGTCACAGCTTAGCGCGGTCCATCGACTCATCCTTCGCCAGGGTATGGTGCTCACTGTCGTCGCCATGGCGGTTGGTCTGCCCGCGGCCTTCGCGCTAGCGGGACTATTGAGTAGCTTTCTCTATGGCATTCGCCCCCACGACACCATGACCTTCACCGTGGTGCCGCTATTCCTCGGTGCGGTTGCATTCGTCGCCTGTTGGGTCCCGGCATGGCGTGCAACCAGGATCGATCCGCAGAACGCGCTGCGCTACGAGTAGTTTCTTTCCCGACTGCGCAGCTTATAGAAAGCGAAGCCGACCAGGTTGCTGAAAGCAACTGTGCCCAGAATCTTGGCAGCGTACACCAGTGGGTTCACCACGTCGACAAAAGGATACGCCGAGATCAGCAGGCTAAATAGTGTGGCGCAAAAACCAATCAGCGATGTGCACTTGAGCCACCAGGGCACAGACCCACGAAGAACACCGGCTCCAATGATGGGAATCGCAAACATCGCGAGATAGGCAAGTTCGTAGTGGGCGAGTCCGGCATTCGAGAGCAGCTGGTAGGCCTCCTGAGCGTGCACTCCAATGTTTCCCAGCACCAGCAGCAAAAGTGTGAGGACCGCTGTGCATACGATGGAGTTCGCCGGTGTCCGCCAGCGCGGATGGAGACGTGTAAACCAGGCCGGGATCAGATTATCCCAGCCCACAGTCATGGGAAGACGAGTGACTCCGGTAAACAAGAAGCTGGCCGCTGCGAGCAAACGCATCAGGAGAAAAAGAATGGCCGTCGCAGCAAACAGGCTCCCCAGGCCAGTGCTTCCCAGAGCCAAGCGAACGGTCTGTGGGATGGGAGCAATAAAGTCGATGTGGCCAGGCTGGCTGAAGGCAAACACCGAACTGGTGCCGAGAATGAACATGGCGCAGATGATGGGTGAAGAGATCCAAACCGACTGTCCGATGCTGCGCGCCGCATGCTTGCTTTCCCCGGCCAGGATTGCGATGTACTCCAGACCGCAGAGCGCTCCAAAAATCATTTGACCGAAGAGCGCGAGCGAACGCAGGTTGGGAGGCGGAAGTTTCATCGCCAACGCCGGCCATCGGATAGGCACATGGCGCCACAGAGCCCACAGTGGAAGCAGGATGAGTCCAGCATAAGCCAGCAGTATGGCGATGGCGCCGAGGTTGTGAATCCACTTGCCCACCTCCAACCCGCGCAGAGCCGAGATCGTGATCAGCGCGATCACCACGGAGATGATTGCCAGCGATGCCAGATGATTCTCCGGAAGTCCTGCCGCGGAAGGGCCGATGAGGTACGCGAGTTCAGTGGGCAAGGCGTAGAGGATGGCAGCCGTGATGGAAATACCGTAAACCCACAGGTTCCAGGCGGTAAGGAATCCACCCAGATCGCCGAACGCCCGGTGCGCCCAGACGTAAAGGCCGCCTTCCAGTGGCCACACTCGGTTGAGACAGATGACGGACGCCGCCATAGGAAAGTAGAAGACCAGCATGGCTGCGATCCAGGTGAGAGCCTGTGCCCGGCCAAGTCCCGCGGCGACTCCGACCCAGGAACTGCCGACAACGCATAAGATCTGCGCCAGAACCAGATCGCGCAGTCTCAGGCGGCGTTGAAGTTGCTGCTCGCCGCGGGCAGAATCGACTTGATCGACGTTGTGAATAGTTACATCCAATAATTCTCCGGGGCTCCTATGCTTTGTATCAGGGCACAATTCTACAGTCGGGCTGTTGAGGCATCAAAGTGAGTGCTTCAGCCAACTGGAGTCTGCCTCTCGTTCACTCACAGAGGACGGGTGCCCCACATCTCGCTCGTTTTTCGCGAGATGTGGGATACCACTGCTCTTTCCCTCTGGTTCTCAAGCATCCGACTTACTTAGGTATGAACCTCGGTGGCACCCCGCGTATAGCTTGCTCGATCATCGGAGGGAGGTAAGTTGATCCGCACAAAGGCCAAAACCGTTTCGGACAAAGACGCGCCCATTTTCGCCTTCGAGCAGCAGCAAGCGTGGGAGGAGTGGCTTTCACAAAATCATCGCGAGGCAACGGGAGTCTGGTTACGGCTGGCGAAAAAGGGATCCAGGATTCGCTCGTTGACGCACGCTGAGGCGTTAGAATCCGCGCTCTGCTTTGGATGGATCGACGCCCAGAAGAAGCCGGAAAGCGCGGGCGCGTGGCTAGAACGATTTACTCCGCGCGGCAAGCGAAGCATCTGGTCGAAGATCAATTGCCAGAAAGCCTCCGCCTTGATCGAATGCGGCCGGATGAGAGACAGTGGGCTGCAGGAAGTGCTGCGTGCTAAAAAGGATGGGCGTTGGGAACAAGCGTATGACTCCCCGCGCAACGCGACTGTGCCGGAGGATTTTCAAGCCGCGCTGGACAAGAGTTCGAAGGCGAAGGCATTCTTTGCCACCCTGGAGAGCCGAAACCGGTATGCCATTCTGTTTCGCATACAAACGGTAAAGCGAGCGGAGACGCGCGCGCGAAAGATTAGTGAATTCATTGCCATGCTGGAAAAGCACGAGAAGATTCATCCGTAATTGGGAGTCGCCATTGGAATGAAGATGAATGAGTTACAGCAGGCCCTGATCGGCGACAGCGCAGCAGCGCCGCCGGCCCACATTCTTGAAGGCCTTTCAAGCGATCTCGCGCACCGATTGATTCAAGGTGCTCCGCACACCATCTATCAGGAACTGTGGCATATCGCATTCTGGCAGCAGGTCACTCTGGATTGGGTGAACAGTATCGAGACGCCCTTTCCAGCTCATCCGTCAGCCGGCTTTCCGGCAGACGGGAGCGAGCCATGGGATCGGCTGCGCCAGCGCTTCTTCCAAGGAAATCAGCAGGCTGCCGACCTGGCCGGGGACGAGAAGAGACTCGAACAATCCGTGCGTTGTCCATCGCGGCCGGGCAATCCGGTCCGCATCATGTCCGTTCGGGAACAGCTGGAGAGCCTGGCGGCCCACAACGCGTATCACTTCGGTCGCATCGTCCTGCTTCGCCAACTCCTGGGAGCGTGGCCTCCACCCTCCGGAGGCTTTAGCTGGTGATCTCCGCTGTATGCTGAGAGAACCACTGTGCAATCTGCTTGGCCAGGAGTTTCGAATCGATGCGCTCTCTCCGTCTGCTGATGGCTGTCTCTGTTTTCTTGCTGGGGGCTGCTGGGTGGTCGCAAACCTCTGCCCCAGCGGGATCGGCGACCTATGATCCCCGCCTGACCTTTGCGCCGGTAACCCTGCCCGATCCCGTGAATGCCTATCGCTCGAGCAATGGTGCTCCTGGCCCGTCGTACTGGCAGAACCAGGCGGACTACGAGATGCACGCAACCCTGGATACAAACGCCAAGGTCCTCGAAAACGACGAGGTCATCACCTACACCAACAACAGCCCCGATTCGCTCACCAGCCTTTGGATTCACATGGAGCAGAACATCTATCGCCCGGACGCGCGCGGGAAGATCGTCAACGGCGGCGGGCCTCGGCGAGGCAAGCCGGTGCCTGACACCGAAGAGAATCCCAACGGGCGCACTACCGAAGGGTTTGTGCTGGAGTCGGTCACGATAGAGCACGGCAAGGAATCGCTGAAGGCCGACTATCTGATTGACGACACGCGGATGCAGATCCGGCCGCCTCAGCCCATGGCTCCCAAAGGCAGCGTGCTTAAGATCCACATCAAGTATCACTATCAAATTCCGGGGGTGTGGGGGGGGCGCAACTCGTGGGGTACGTCTAAGCAGGGGGATATCTACGACACGGCGCAGTGGTATCCACGCATGTGCGTTTATGACGACCTTCGCGGGTGGGACACGCTCCCCTATATCGGCAGCGAGTTCTACCTGGAATATGGCCACTTCGACTATTACGTAACCGTGCCCAGCGAGATGATCGTGGCCGGCTCGGGTGAGCTGGTCAACGAAAAGGATGTGCTTACCAGCACGCAGATAACGCGGCTGGCAGAGGCCCGCAACAGCGACAAGACAGTGGCGATACGAACTGCGGCCGAGGTGAGCGATCCTGCCAGCAGGCCAAAGGTGGGCGGAACGCTCACCTGGCATTTCCGCATGGATCACACCCGGGATGTGGCCTGGAGCGCGAGCCCGATATTTATCTGGGACGCGGCGCGCATCAATCTGCCCGAGGGGAAGAAGAGCCTGGCAGAGAGCGTGTACCCGCCGGAGAGCGCCGGCGATGCGGCATGGGGGCGTTCGACGGAATACGTGAAGGACACCGTGGAGCGCTTTTCCCGCGACTGGTTCCCCTACCCGTACCCTGCGGCCATCAACGTAGCGGGTTTTTCTGAAGGCATGGAATATCCGGGCATCATCTTCGACGGCATCGAAGACAAGGGCAAAGTGCTCTTTTGGATTTCCGCGCACGAGATCGGACATACGTGGTTCCCCATGATTGTAGGATCGAACGAGCGGCGTAATGCCTTTATGGATGAGGGCTTCAACACCTTCATCGACATCGGCGAGTCAGCTGAGTTTCAGGGCGGCGTCTACGGACCGAAGCGCGACTCGGAGTACTCAGCCGGAGGGGAGCCGCCGGACACGATCCTCAAAGTGCTCGATGATCCCGCTGCCCCCGTGCTGCTGATGCCTGCGGATGGCTATACCTGGCCGATCACCCACCCGGTGAGCTATTTCAAGGGAGCGTACGGAATGGTGTTGCTGCGGGAACAGATCCTGGGCAAGCAGCGCTTCGATTGGGCCTTCCGTAAGTACATCCGGGACTGGGCGTTCAAGCATCCCTCTCCTTCCGACTTCTTCCGCGCGATGAGCAGCGAGGGTGGAGAAGATCTCGATTGGTTCTGGCGCGGCTGGTACATGAACAACTGGCGCTTCAATCTCGCGGTCACTAAGATCGACGGCGACCAGGTCACCATCGTGAACAAAGGCCAACTGGTGCTGCCGGCAACGGTGGAGGTGAAGTATACCGACGGTACGACGACGCGCTTCCGCCTGCCGGTCGAAACCTGGGAATCGAAGAGCGAGTTGGTGTGGCCGGGGGATAAGCCTGTGGCCTCTGTGAAGGTGGATCCCGATCACGTATTGCCGGATGATGATCGCGCCGATAATTCGCTGGAGGCTAAGTAGCGGAAGCAGTGGGAAACTCTTGCCATGGGGACGATCCTGCAGGACCTTCGATTCGCGCTTCGTCAGCTGCGCAAGAATCCGGGCTTCACCTTTACCGCAGTGGTCATTTTCGCCTTAGGCATTGGCGCCAGCACCGCGATCTTCGCCTTTGTCGATGCGGCCTTGGTCAAGCCGCTGCCTTATCGCGATCCTTCCGGGCTAGTTGCGCTCTACGAGCGCATCCCGGTCGGCGACCGCTATCACCTCTCCTACGGTGACTATTTCGATTGGAAGCATCTCAATCGCTCGTTTACGTCGCTCGATGTCTACGTGCCCTATTTCTCGGCCTTGAAAACGGGGTCGGCCACTGAGGAAGTAGCATCAGTCCTTGTTAGCGACGGTTTTTTCCGCACGCTCGGAATTCCCCCGCTCCTCGGCCGCGACTTCATGCCCGGAGAAGATCTACCAAGCGCCCAACAAACAGCGATGCTGAGTTATGCGGCATGGCAGAGGCGGTTCGCAGCAAACAAGCGCGTGCTGGGCCAAACAATCACACTGGACGGCATTCCCGTAACGATCGTGGGTATTCTGCCGCCCACCTTCGAGTTTGCGCCAGCGGGGCCGGCGGAATTCTGGGTGACTCTCCATAGTTACTGCGCGGACATCCCCCGTGCGTGCCACCCCTATGTCGGCGTGGCGCGGCTGAAGGAAGGTGTTTCTGTTTCTAAAGCGCTTGCCGATATCTCAGGCATCGCCACTCAGATTGCCGCGAGGTATCCCCAATTCAACCGAGATCGAAGCGCAAGCGTCCTTCCCCTTGCTGATGCAATCCTGGGAGATATTCGGCCGACTCTGATCGCCTTATTGGCCGGAGCCGGACTTCTGTCGTTGATTGGCTTTGTCAACGTTTCTAGCCTGCTGCTGGTGAGAGCGGAAAGTCGCAGGCGGGAATTTGCCGTTCGCGGAGCCCTGGGAGCAGGGCGGGTTCGGCTACTGCTCCAGTTCGTGGTGGAAGGCTTCTTGCTTGCTGGTTGCGGTGGCTTGATCGGCATGGGCCTTGCCCTTATCGCGATCAGAGTCTTGCCTGGGCAGATTCCGTCTGCGTTGCTGGACAACATGCCCTACTTGCAAGCGCTACGTTTCGATCTGTACAGCCTGTTTTTTGCCGTGAGCCTTTCGATCTTCGGTGGCATTCTTTTTGCCGCCGGTCCAGCCCTGCGGCTCCTGCTCGCAGATATGCAGGAAGGGCTTCTGGAGGGCGGTCGCACAGCGGCTGGCAGGGGCTGGCGCAGACTTGGCGCTGGCCTGGTCGTGGTGGAATTAGCAATCACGGTGGTGCTCTTGGTGAGCGCTGGCTTGCTGGCGAAGAGTTTCTACCTCTTACTGCATACAGATCTCGGCATATCTCCCGATCATCTGGCCGTCTTGCATGTCGTAAAGCCGGGCGCCTCGTCAACCGAGAAGGATTACATCGCGATCGAGCGCCAGATCATTTCTCGGCTATCGAACTTGCCAGGCGTAACCTCGGTCGGCGTCTCGAGGCATTTGGCGGTTGGCAGCGGAGATGGCTTTTCGCACTTCAAAGTCATCGGCAGAGCATATGCCGGCCAAGGCGATGAGGCCAACGATCGCATCGCGAGCGTCGGTTATTTTGAGACGCTGCAAGCACGGCTTCTGCGGGGTCGCTACTTTACCGAAGTGGACGATGCTTCCAAGCCTCGTGTGGGGATTATTAATCAAACCATGGCGAAGCAGGAGTTTGCCGGGACAGATCCGCTGGGCCAGCGCATCGTGAGCGAATACGATCAGGAACATCCGATTGAAATTGTTGGCGTCATCGATGACATCAAGGAAGGCCCCTTGGACATGCAGCCTACCGCCGCGGTCTACGAGCCCTTCAATCAGGATGTCACCAACGATTTCTACGTAACGCTCCGCACATCTCAGCCCGCAGAATCGATCCTTCACTCCATGGTTCGTGTCGTTCATGACATTGAAGCTGACCTGATCGCAGACGACGAGGGAACCATGTCCGCTCGCATCAGTGACTCTCAGGCCGCCTACCTTCATCGTTGTGCCGCGTGGCTGGTTGGAGGCTTTGCCGCGCTCGCACTTCTACTCGGCACCGTTGGACTCTACGGTGTCATCTCCTACTCGGTCGGGCAGCGGACGCGCGAGATTGGAGTGCGCATGGCTCTTGGGGCACAACGCGCATCGGTCTATCGGCTCATTCTGCGCGAGGCGTGCTGGCTGGCAGCATTGGGAGTCGTGGGTGGCATCGTCTGCTCGTTCGCGGCAACCAGCCTTCTCCGCAGCATGCTCTTTGGTGTTAGTCCACGGGATGCCGGCACAGCGATCTCCGTGGTGTGCGTGCTTGCCGCGTCAGCACTTCTAGCCAGCTTCATCCCTGCGCGCCGTGCTGCGTCCATCGATCCTGCGAAGGCCCTGCGGACCGAGTAGCTATTCCAGACCGAGCAGGCGAGCCGGATTTTCCTTCGCCATGCGGTTGATCTCGGTGTCGGTGATTCCTTCTTTCTTCAGGCCATAGAACATCGCGAGCAGGCCATCCGGGTGCAAGGGGTTGTCAATCTGCCCCATGTCGCTCGAAAGAATGCAGTGCTCTACTCCCACATAGTGTATGGCGCGAGCATAGTCTCTAAAGTTGAACTCTTTCGCCGACCCGATGAGTCCGTTGTAGACAAACTCGATATACGCACCCATCTGGGCGGCTTCCTGCATCTGCTTGTCCGACATGTGAATGGGAGCCATCATGGCATGGGTCACCACCATGTGTTTCACGCCCTGGGCGTGGGCTTCGCGGATCATCATCAGAGCCTCTTCCGGGCTGGGATGTCCGGTGGCCATGACCAAATTGTGCTTGGCGATCACTGCGATCACCTGCTTCACCTCAGGCAGCAGTTGACCATCGCGCGAGATCTGCACGAATGGCCGGTTTTGCTTGGAGTAGCGCACCTGCTGCTCGGAGTCGAAGGTGCTCATCCAGACGAAGCGGCCGTATCCGCCAGTCGTCGCCGCCATATGCTCGACCGCTGAGGGATTCATGCCGCCGACCGAGAGATTGAGATCCACGCCGCCAAAGACTTCGATCCCGGGGACCTCTTTGCGCACTACGTAGGCGAGCGAGGCGGTCGGCTCGTAGTGGTTCTTGAGCACCAGGCCGCCCATCCCGCGACTCTTCGCCAGGCGCGCGATGTCGATGGCGTCGATGGAGCGCGGCGTGCTGTCTGGTGAGCAGTGCACGTGGATATCAATCACTCCAGCCAGGGGATTTTCCTGGGCGCGCGTCGCCATGCTAATACCGAGAGTCAGAAGCAGGGCGAGGAGGGTTGTCAGTTTCATCAGGGATTGAGAATGCGATGCATATCAAGCGATGGCGCCTTAATCGCTGTCTGGCTGATCATCACATGCACCTGCCCGCGGTGATGCGTCTGGTGATTGAAGAAATGAAGTACGGCGACGGGGACTGTTTCCACGTAATCCTTGCCCTGGTTGTTGACGTAGGAAAATTGGCGGTGCAGAAAACCTGCATCGACGCTGGCGAAGAAGGCTTCGATTTCCTCGTCCTGCGCGGCGCGCGCGGACTGGAGCTCAGGGAAGGTGTCAAAGAGAATAGAGTTCAGCGGCGGTGTCGTTTTCCCGCTGCCGGCAAACCTGGACATCCAGATGCGGTCTCCCAGCAGCAAATGATTCAGCAGTCCGTGAATGCTGCCAAAGGAGCCCTGGCGCTGCTTTCGATATTCCACCGGGTCCAACTGGCCGCACTTCTCGTAGAGCCGCTCATTGGCGATGCGGTTGTAGCGGGCGAGCATCCTGAAGGCGTCTAACATTAGGTCCGGGGCATTAATCGATCGAATCGTAAGCAACCGAGGTTAAGAATTCGGGAAGCTGCTTGGCTGCAATCATCTCGTCAAAGAGTTTTGCAGCTGCAGTAAACTTGCTGGCGGCAAAGCGCTCTTCTCCAAGTTCTTGCTTGATGCGCTCCAGAACCACCGGAATGGTGGCGAGTACCACGGGGACATCGAGCGTGACGCCATCGGTCATGTGGCCGCCATGGTGCGCCCATTGCCAAAGCTGCGCGCGCGAAATTTCCGCCGTGGCCGCGTCTTCCATCAGATCGTAGATGGGCACGCAGCCCAGTCCATCGAGCCATGCCGCGAGATAGCGCAAGCCGATGTCGATGTTCATCTCCAGACCCTTGCGCGTGATTTCGCCCTCGGGTACGGCCAGCAGGTCTGAGGCTTGGATGTGGATGCTTGGATTGCGGCGCGCAATCTGATTGGGTCCAGGCATGTATTCGTCAAAGATGGCCTTGGCCACCGGCACCAGCCCGGGATGCGCTACCCAGGTTCCATCGTGTCCAGCCTTTACCTCGCGCAGCTTGTCCTGGCGCACGCGCTCCATGGCGCGGTCGTTGGCCTCGGCATCTCGCTTGATGGGGATCTGCGCTGCCATGCCGCCCATGGCATGGATACCGCGACGGTGACAAGTTTCGATTAGCAGCTCGACATAGGACTTGAGGAAGTGCCGGTCCATGGTGATGGTGGACCGGTCGGGAAGCGCCAGGTCTTCCCGATAGCTGAACTTCTTGATGAAGCTGAAGATGTAATCCCAGCGGCCGCAATTCAAGCCTGCGGAGTGGTCTTTCAGCTCAAAGAGGATCTCATCCATCTCGAAGGCCGCGGGCAGGGTCTCGATGAGCACGGTGGCGCGGATGGTGCCGCGCGGTATGCCGAGCGTGTCCTGCGCGAAGTTGAAGACGCTGTTCCACAAGCGGGCTTCGCGATGGCTCTCCATCTTTGGCAGGTAGAAGTAAGGGCCGGTACCGCGCGCTTTGAGGGCAGCGGCGTTGTGAAAGAAGTACAGGCCGAAATCGACGAGCGAGGCGGACATGGGCTGGCCTTGCACGAGGAGATGTTTCTCCGGCAGGTGCCATCCCCGCGGGCGCACGAACAGCGTAGCCGTCTGCTCATTGAGTTTGTATTGCTTGCCTTCGGGGCTGGCAAAGGTGATTTCGCGCCGTATCGCATCCCGCAGGTTTATTTGGCCTTCGATTACGTTGCGCCAGGTGGGCGAGGTGGAATCCTCAAAATCAGCCATGAAGACTTTCGCGCCGGCATTAAGCGCGTTAATCACCATCTTGCGATCGACCGGGCCGGTAATTTCGGTGCGCCGGTCTTCAAGATCAGGCGGGATGGGCGCGACGCGCCAGTCACCCTGGCGGACGGAGGCCGTCTCGGGCAGAAAATCGTAGAGTTTTCCAGTGCGCAGCGCTTCTGCCCTGGTGACGCGGGCGGCCAACAGGCTCTGCCGCTCGGCTTCGAAATTGCTTGCCAGCGCGCCCAGGAACTCAAGCGCTTTGGGGGTGAGAATTTCTGCTTCCGCTGCTCCCTGTGAACCTGCGATCGTTACCGTGGGAGCCGTTACCGTCGAGTTCGTCATGATGTCTCCGCAACCCTCATTTTACGCCCGCCAGGGGAACGTTCCGAATGGAAGCGTCCAGCAACTCAACCATGTGGAAGGCAGGCATGTCGGCGAGGCCGCGGCGGCGCAGCGAACTCATCAGTTGCAACAAGCAGCCGGGATTCGCGGAGATGACCGCGTCCGCCTTGGTGGCGAGCAGGTTTTCTACTTTGCGGTCGCCCAGTTGATTGGCCGGTTCGGGATTGAGCAAGTTGTAAACGCCGGCCGAGCCGCAGCACAACGTTGCTTCTTCGATCTCCGCGACCTCAAGCTGAGGAATTGTGGCCAGCAGGCGTCTTGGCTCGGCGTGGATGGCTTGTGCGTGGCGAAGGTGACAAGCGTCGTGGTAGGCCACGCGCATGGGGAGCGGGTGGCGCGGCGAACGTGTGGGCAGTTCGCACAGAATCTCTGAGATGTCTTTGCACTTGGCGCTAAAGGCAGCAGCGCGCGCGGCCCATGCTGGGTCGTCGCGCAGCAGATGGCCGTATTCCTTCATGGTCGAGCCGCAGCCGGCGGCGTTGATCACGATCGTGTCCACGTTGGCAGCATCGAAAGCGGCGATCATCTGGCGCGCGAGCGCTGAGGCTTGTTCGTCGAGACCGGAGTGCAGCATGAGGGCGCCGCAACATTGCTGTGCCTGGGGGATGACTACCTCGCAGCCTTCCGCGGCGAGTACACGGGCGGTGGCCTGGTTCACGTGCTGAAAGAAGACCTGCTGCACACAACCGGAGAGCATGCCCACTCGCCGCCGTTGCTCTGAGACCGGGGAGACCTTGGCGGGCAGGCCTTGCATAAAGTGTGTGGGGACGCGGGGGAGCAAGGCTTCCATTTGGGCCAGCCGTTTTGGCAGTAGCCGCAGCAGGCCCGAGGCGCGCACCAGCTTCTGCAGGCCGGAGCGTTGGTAGATCAGCATGGGTAGAGCCAGCAGGCGCAGGCGTTTCACGAAAGGGAAGGTGGCGAAGAGAAGCTTGCGGAAGAGGCTGTCCGTAGTCGTGCGCGGGATGTTCCGTTCCACCTGGGCGCGCGTGTCTTCGATCAGCTTGTTGTATTGCACGCCTGAGGGGCAGGCGGTCATGCAGGCCATGCAGCCCAGGCAGTTGTCCATATGCAGGCCGAAGCGTTGGTCGAGCGGAGCGTTGCCCTGGGCGGACTTCTTCATCATGTAGATGCGGCCGCGGGGTGAATCCATCTCCTCGCCCCAGAGCACGTAGGTGGGGCAGGCGGGCAGGCAGAAGCCGCAGTGAACGCAGTCATCGATGAGCGCGGTTTCTGGCGGCTTGTGGGCGTCGAAGTTGGAGGGCTTTGCCGGTTCGTGCTGGGTGAGTTGGGCCATAAGTGATTGCTGTGTAGATTACATGACAACGTCTTGGGTAATTTTCAGCCGGTCTTGTCCAAATTAGCTTTTTCGACTTTGGCCGTCCTCCTCCACCGATGCCGAGGTGAGCCGCCGCCCTCAAACTTGTCATCCCGACCGGAGCGTTAGCGCAGGGGAGGGACCTGCAGTTTCACTTTCGGCACAAGCCAATGTGCGTGGGCGAATCGCCTCCGGGTTCCGCTTGTCCATCAACGCAAACTGCAGGTCCCTCCCTCGCGCTACCCTGGATTTCCTGTCCAGGAAATCCAGGGTAGCTCCAGTCGGGATGACAAATTTGAGGGCGGCGGCTCACCTTGGCATGGGTGGAGGTGGATGGACAGGTTATCGAAATGAGCATCCTGAGCGCCGTAGGCGCGGCACTCCTACATCAACACAACCCCTTTGAGACCCTGGCACGCGCGGGTGGGTTCCAGTTGAGTGCTGTTGCCACCAAAGCCTCATTCAAGGGAGTTCAGCAAATCCAATCGTGGGGCTGCGCCCATCTCGTTCAACCCATGTAGTGCCCCGGCTTTGCCGGTGCAAACATGGGGCACCCGTCCAGAGCTCGTTCGGAACTGGAGTTTTTTCGTTCATGGTCAGAAAAATGAGAAAAATCTAACCGAAACCTCTCTGGATTGGATCTATATAGGCGGAAGAAACAACTCCGGAACAGAATCGCTAATCGGGGGTCGGCCCCCTAAACAATTTATGGGGGCGGGAAAAATAAAATTTGAGCACCTTCGTAAAACAAAGGACTTAGCTGGCACCACGTCGGGAAAACTCGACCAATCTGGACAAATCAGATCCTTGGACCTAAATGCCGCCTAGGAAGCGGCCGGGATTAAGAACACGCTCGGGATCGAACCTTTGCTTGATCTCCCGCATCAACGGAAGGCTATCGGGCAGGGTTCCCCAACAATCGAGTTTGCTTTCTGCCGGCTGCTTGAGGAGCATCAGCGATCCGCTGGCAGCTTCCAGATCACGCCGCAGTTGCGGTAGGTGCTCAGCGACCGTAGCGGGGAAGGCCGCCGTCATAATCCCTGTCGCTTGCGTTACGGACTCGCCCCCCAGGTCACGAACGCGCTCGGCGAAGGAGGCAATCTCCGACGGGAGCATGGTCGCTTTGCAAACGAAGTCGTGAGCGAACAGTTGTTGCCGGGCATCCCAGATCGCCGGGGTCGCAGCCTCAACAGCAAGGCCTTCGACGCGCCCTAGCGACTCCAGCAAATCGGCTTGGGTACGGAGAACCTCGGGCAGTGAGGCGAGTTGGATATCAAGGCGGAATCCCTGCGCGGTGCCTCGGAGCTGGATCGACAGAGTGCTGAGTTGCTGGTGGAGCAGCTTGAGCATCCATGCCCCCAGCGGTTGAGCGGACGCCGCAGAGGAGGTGAAGCTCTGCGTGGACTGGGGGATGGAATGCAAACGAAAATTTATCGAGGTGATGACGCCGAGGGTGCCGAAGGCTCCGGTCATCAATTTATGCAAGTCGTAGCCGGCAACGTTTTTGACGACTTTCCCGCCGGTGTGGGCGATGGTCCCGTCAGCCAACACGATCGTCATGCCGATGATCAGGTCGCGCAGGCTTCCGTAGCGGAGGCGGAGCGCGCCCGAGTCATTGGTCGCAACGATGCCGCCCACCGTCGCTTTCTCGGGCCAAAGCGGATCCAGGGCAACGTACTGGCCATGTTGCGCCAGGGCTGTCTGCAACGCCGCCCATGTGCAGCCGGCCTCGACGGTGCAGGTCATGTCCTGCCAGGTATGCTCGCGGACTGCATTCAGGCGATGCGTCTCCAATATCACCGCAGGCGTGACAGCGTAGCCCCAGCCTTGTTTGGTGCCGCCGCCCCATGGAACTACTGCGAAGTGGTTTTCCTGCGCGAAGCGGAGGATGGCGGCGACCTCGTCGGTATTGCCCGGAGCGACAGCGGTCGCGCTGCCTGGGGTCCGCACGTTTTCCGGACCGGTAATGGCAGCTAAAGAAGCAGTGATGGTTGGCGAATTGGTCGCATTCATGATGGCAGAATAAGAAACTGTATCAGTGGCAGATTAGAAGTACTCCGCGACGCCGGCGGTCTCCAGGGGGTGAGGGGTGTACTTACCGGTTTTCTCACCGCACAGCCGGGGGCGAGGGAAGACCTTGTCGGGGTTGGCGATATTTTCCGGGTCGAAGCTGCAGCGCACCCGTTGCATGGTGTCCAGGTCGGGCTCGGAAAACATATAGCCCATGGCCTGCTGCTTGTCCCGGCCCACTCCGTGTTCGCCGGTGATCGAGCCCCCCTGGTCGACGCACAGATGCAGTATGCGGGTTGACAACTCGACCGCCCTCTCTTCCTGGCCGGGGATCGAAGCGTCAAAAAGTACCAGGGGATGGAGGTTCCCGTCGCCGGCGTGGAAGACATTCGAGACGCGCAGCCCGGCTTCTGCTGCCATCTCCGCGATCTTGTCCAACACCATGGGTAGCTTGGTGCGCGGTATCACGCCGTCCTGCACGATGTAGTCGGGGGAAAGGCGGCCGGCGGCGGCAAAGGCGGCCTTGCGGCCTTTCCACACCAGCATTCGCTCCTGCTCGCTTTGCGCCAGCCGGTCCTCCCATGCGCCATTGGCTTTGCAGATCTTGCGGACTTGTTGCATCTGCAGATCGACTTCGGCTGCAGGGCCGTCGAGTTCCACCAGTAACAACGCTTCGCATTCGGGATAATGCGGGTGCACGGCAGCTTCGGCAGCCTGGACGGAGAGGCGGTCCATGATCTCCATAGCCGCGGGCAGAATGGAGGCGGCAATGATGTCGGAGACGCTCTGCCCCGCAGCCGAGATGGAGTCGAAGGCGGCCAACAAAACCTCAACAGTTTCAGGGCGGCGCACAATGCGCAGCGTCATGGAACTGGCGACCCCCAGTGTTCCCTCAGAGCCGACGAAGACGCCGGCCAGATCGTACCCGGGAGGGTCGAGCGTGGGTGAGCCGAGGTGAACCAATTCGCCGGTAGGCAGAACCACTTCGAGGGCCAGCACATGGGTAGTCGTGAAGCCATATTTGAGGCAATGCGCACCGCCGGAGTTTTCCGCGACATTGCCTCCGATCGTGCACACGGTTTGCGAAGAGGGGTCCGGCGCATAAAAGTAACCCGTGGACGCCACACGTTGGGTAACGTGGGCATTGATCACGCCGGCTTCCACGGTGATGCGCTGATTGGGAATATCGGTGGCCAGGAATTTGGTCATGCGGGCAAAGCTGATCACGATGCCCCGGTCATCGGGCATCGCACCTCCCGACAAGCCGGTGCCTGCGCCGCGGCCTACGAACGGTATGTGATGCCGGGCGCAGATGGCTACGGCCTTCTGCAATTGCGCGGTGGAGCGAGGCAGAATCACGGCACCCGGCAGGCTGCGCAGCACGGCAAGGGCGTCACACTCGTAGGTTTGCAGCTGGTTGCGCTCGATGATCAGGCCGTCGGCGCCCACAGCGTCGCGAAGCTCGGCGAGGATAGCGGCGGAGAGCATGTAGCTACTATCCTAAGCGGTTTCATCCTAACCGGCGAGGGCTCGCATAGACTGGCACCTCATGCCGCAAGTAGAATTCGTACACCTGACTCCAAGAGAGAGCCCGCCCAGATGAGCCCAGCGTGGTCCCAAAGCTACACCCTCTTCGGGCGTGGCCTCGCATTCTCCTCGGTCATTGCTTCTTTACCGATACTCACGCTGCTTTTCTTGCTGGGTGTGCGGCGCAAGGCTGCGTGGATCGCCGCTCTTTGCGCGCTGGCCGTGGCGCTGGTGGTCGCGCTCTTTGCCTACAGGTTACCGCCCACGCTGACCGTGAGCGCCGCGGCGTACGGCGCCGGTTTTGGATTATTTCCCATCTCCTGGATCGTCTTTTGGGCCATCACCCTCTACCGGGTTACGGTGGAAACGGGCAAATTCGAAATCATCAAGTCGTCCATGGGGAACCTGACCAGCGATGCCCGTCTGCAGGCGCTCCTGATCGCCTTTGCTTTTGGAGCATTTGTGGAAGGCGCAGCCGGGCTTCGGCACCCCAGTGGCGGTCGCCGCGGCCATGTTGGTGGGCCTCGGCTTCTCGCCTTTTTACGCCTCGGCGCTTTGCCTGGTGGCGAATACCGCGCCGGTCGCCTTTGGCTCCATCGGCATTCCTGTGGTCACGCTGGCTGGGATTACCGGCTTGCCACTGGATAAGCTGAGCGGCGCGGTGGGGCGTCTTTGTGCTCCGCTGTCGTTATTCGTTCCCACTTACCTGGTCTGCATCATGGTGGGGTGGCGCGGCATGCTGGAGGTATGGCCGGCGGTGGTGGTGGTGGGCGGCGTCTTCGCCTCGGTCCAGTTCCTCATGTCGAATTTCGTGGGCCCGCAGCTGACCGACATCATGAGCTCGCTTTCGGCGCTGGGCGGGTTGCTGCTGCTGCTGCGTTTTTGGCGCCCAGCGGCTATGTGGGACCGGGAATTGGAGCCGGTCGACCCAACCGGGGTAGAGCCCACCGCCGGCATGATGGAGTTTCCACCCCCCTACAACCCGGCAGTGCAGAAGTTTGCGCCGCTCGCTCCGGGATCGGGAGATCGGAAGCATGGGACGGGAGAGATTTTCGGCGCCTGGATGCCGTACGGTCTGCTGGTGATCCTGGTGCTGCTTTGGGGCTTCAAGCCTTTTCAGGCGCTTCTGAATTCCGTCACGCTCAGCGTCGGCTGGCCGCTCTTGCACAATCACGTGATGATGATGCCGCCGGTGGTCGCCAAGCCAACTCTGTACAAGGCGCTCTATCAGTTGAATTTTCTCTCCGCGGCGGGCACGGCCTGCATGTTCGCGGCCCTGCTCTCGGCTCTGCTTTTGCGCATGCCCCTGGGTGCCTTTGCGCGCCTCCTGCTGGCGGTATGCCGCCAGCTCTTTTTGCCTACCCTGACCGTAACCGCTGTGCTGGCCATGGCCTTCGTGATGAACTATTGCGGCGCGACCGCCACGCTGGGGCTTGCGTTTGCTGCATCGGGCAGGCTGTTTCCGTTCTTCAGCCCGTTACTCGGCTGGTTGGGTGTTTTCCTGACTGGCTCGGATACTTCGGCCAACGCGCTCTTCGGCAACCTGCAGGTGGTGACTGCAGGCAGGCTGGGCTTCGAGCCCACGCTCATGGCGGCGGCCAACTCCGCCGGCGGCGTCGTGGGCAAGATGATCAGCGTGCAGAACATCGCGGTCGCGGCGGCGGCTACTGCGATGTCGGTCGCCGACCAGGCAAAGCTTTTTCGGTTTACTCTGAGGCATAGCATCATCATGGCGACAGCCATTGGCGTCGAAGTCATGGTGTATGCCTACCTTGTTCACGCCCGTTAGCAAACCCCTACCAGGAGCGATCAAATGGCAAAGTTAGGATTTTTAGGACTAGGCATCATGGGTGGTCCCATGGCTCGTCATTTAGTGACGGGCGGCCACGAGGTGGCGGTATGGTCCCACAACCAGAAGAAGGCGAAGGAACTCGCGGATTCCGCCGGGGCGCGGTTCTGCGCCACGCCCGCGGAGGTGGCTCAGAACAGTGAATGTGCTTTTCTCTGTGTGGGCGATACGGCCATGTCCCGGGAGGTGATCCTGGGAGAGAAGGGGCTGGCCAAAGGGGCGAAGAAGGGATTCGTCATCGCGGATTGCAGCACGGTTTCGCCGCTGGAGAGCAGCCGCATGGCGGAGGAACTCGCGGCGCTGGGGATTGAATTTCTGGATGCTCCCTGTACGGGATCGAAGGCCGGCGCGGAGGGGGGAACGCTTACCTTCATGATTGGCGGGAAGCAGGAGGTGTTTGCCCACGTTAAACCGTTCTTCGAGGCGATGGGCAAGACGCTTTATTACTGCGGCAAGTCGGGTATGGGGTTGCGGGCCAAGCTTACGCAGAATTTGATCCTGGGGAATTTGCTGCAGGCTTTCAATGAGGGGTTGGTGTTGAGCACCAAGGCGGGGGTGGATCCTGAGCTCATGCTGGACATCTTGAATAACAGCGCGGCTCGGTCGGGGTTGATTGCGATCAAGGCGCCGATGGTGTTCAAGCGGGATTTCTCTACGAATTTTTCGGTTAAGTGGCTGGAGAAGGATATTGGGCTTGCGGTGGATTTGGGTTCGGAGCTTGGCGTGCCGTTGATGCTGACCGGGTTGACGCAACAGCTCTTTCAGGCGGCGATGGCTAAGGGTTACGGGGAGGAAGATATTTGTGGTTCGATCCGCGTGCTGGAGGAGTTGGCGGGAACCGAAGTGAGCGCGGCTAAGGAGGCTGCGGGCAAGGCGTAACAGTTGCGTTCGGGAAAGGCGCACAGCAGGTCCCTCCCCTACGCGACCCCGGATTTCCTGTCGAGGTTGGTTGCGTTGGCGAGCTCATGCGGCTTTCTCTAACGGAAAGCCGCTACGCGTGGTCGCTGGATGAGGGCCCTAGCAGGAAATCCGGGTTCGCTCCAGTCGGGATGACAAAGGGGCAGGGTAGTGCTCACCGCAGCAGCTGTCATCAGGGATGGACAGAGCCGCAGAGTATCCGCGTTTTTCATCGGTCGGTAGTAGCCGATGCCAGCGAGACAGCGGGTCTTGCGCTGCAGCCCTTGCAGTCACTAGCTAACCCTCAGGGAAGCGGCCCCACTCCCCTTTGTCGTCCCGAGCGTAGCCGAGGGACCTGCAGTTTCACTCAACCCCAAACAATGCTCGCCCCAGGAGCAATACATGGCAAATAGAAGGACTTTTCTTAAGCAGGCGGCGGGTGTAACAGCCGCCCATTTCTTTGGCGTACCTGCCCTCATTGGCGCGGAAACCGGCGGCGTGATCGGCAACCCGGGTTGGTATGACCGTCCGATGCGGTGGGCGCAATTGGCATTTGTCGAAGATGATCCGGGAAATTATGACCTCGCGTTCTGGCTCGATTATTTCCAGAAGATCCATGCCGATGCGGCTTGCCTCAGCGCGGGTGGCAGCGTGGCCTTCTACCCCACGGAGATTCCTCTGCACTACCGCAGCAAGTGGCTGGGCAATATGGATGCCTTCGGCGACATTATGAAGGGATGCCGCAAGCAGGGCATGAACGTCGTGGCCCGCACCGATGCGCATGCCGTCCGTCAGGAAGTCTATGAGGCGCACCCCGATTGGATCGCCGTCGATGCCCAGGGCCATAAGCGGCGCCATGCCTCCGATCCCGACTTCTGGATCACTTGCGCGTTAGGCCCTTACAACTTCGACTTCATGACCCAGATTCATGTGGAGATCATGACCAAGTACACGCCCGACGGTATCTTTACCAACCGCTGGTCTGGGTCGGGTATGTGCTATTGCGAACACTGCCAGGAAAACTTTCATGCCTTCTGCGGACTGAGCCTTCCGCGCACACTCGATCCCCAGGACCCGGCGCAGAAGCAATACATCGTGTGGCAGCAGCAGCGGCTGTTCGAACTATGGCGGCTGTGGAATGACAAGGTTCGGGCCATCAATCCCAACGCCAGCTACATAGCGAACGCCGGCGGTGGGGCGCTCAGTGAACTCGATATGAAGACCATCGGTGAGCTGACCCCCACGCTCTTCGCCGATCGCCAGGGACGGAGCGGCGTGATGCCTCCCTGGACCAACGGAAAAAATGGCAAGGAGTATCGAGCCACGCTGGGGCAAAAAGCGATCGCCGGCATCTTCAGCGTGGGCGTGGAAGAAAAGTACCGCTGGAAAGACTCGGTGCAAAACGGCGATGAACTCCGGCTTTGGGTGGCGGATGGTATCGCTCAGGGTCTTCGTCCCTGGTTCACCAAGTTCAATGCCAAGCCAATCGACCGCCGCTGGCTGCCTGTCGTGCAGGAGATTTATCAATGGCACTATGCCAACCAGGACTATCTGCGCAATGAGCGGGCGTTAGCGCGCGTAGCCATAGTCTATTCCCAGCAGACGGCGTGGTTTTACGGGGGGGAGGAGGCGGTCGCCAAAGTGGAAGACCCCGCGCTGGGCTACTACCAGGCGCTGATCGAGGCCAGGATTCCCTTTGAAATGGTGCACGATCATTTGCTCGATCCGGAGCACATCGACCGCTTCAAGACCCTGATCCTGCCCAACATCGCGGCGCTTTCGACGCAGCAGTGCGATCAGATTCGTGCCTTCGTGGAGCAGGGGGGAAGCATCGTTGCCACCTACGAAACCTCCCTCTACGACGAGTGGGGTGTGCGGCGTAACGACTTCGGCCTGGCGTCGCTTTTTGGCACCACGTTCTCGGGAAGCGAGAAGGGCCCGGCGCTCAATTCGTATCTGTCACTGGAAAAAGATCCGGCAACCGGCCAATTCTCCCCGTTGCTGGCCGGCTTTGAAGATGCAACGCGGATTATCAACGGCACTCATTCCGTGAAGGTCACGCCCTTGGGCAGCGGAGGGTATTCGCCACTGCTACTGGTCCCGACTTACCCTGACCTGCCCATGGAGGAGGTATTTACCCAGCCGGCAAAGACGCGGGAGCCCGGCGTCTTGCTACGCGAGATCGGCCGCGGCCGCGTGGTTTATTTCCCTTCGGACATCGATCGCACCTTCTGGGAGGTGCTGAATGTCGACCAGGGGAAACTGCTGCGCAATGCGGTTCTGTGGGCCACGAACGAGCCCGCTCCGGTGACGGTGGAGGGCAAGGGGGTATTGGATCTCTCTGTGTGGAGTCAGAAGAATTCGATGACCGTACACCTGGTCAACCTGACCAACCCCATGATGATGAAGGGGCCGGTGCGCGAAGTGATCCCGCTTCCCAACCAGGAGGTCAGCATACGTATCCCTGAGGGCCGGCGAGTCAGCGGGGTGCGTTTACTGGTAGCGGGCGGAAACGCGCAGTACCGTAAGGATGGTGCTTCGATACGCCTCACGGTACCGTCAATCGGGGTGCATGAAGTAGTGGCGCTCGACTTTAGCTGACCGCTTGTACTCCAGCAAAATCGGGCACCGCGCTTTGCGCGGCGGCCCGTTCTTTGCGTTCCACCTTTTCAGCCTCTTCCTCGAGGTGGTCGATCACCACCTTGGAGTAGAGAAGGAAATGCTGCGCGGAGAGCAACAGGGAGAAGCCTATCCACAGTTTTGCCGGTGAGCGCCAAAAGTTGGTGACCGTCCTGTAGAGGAATTTCCAATAGCTGCTGCGGTAATTGGAGCGGATGCCCTGCCGCCAAATAGAGGCAGAGAGGCAACGCACGTTGTAGATCATGCCCAGGTAGGGCGGCTTCTGGGTTGCTATGGGCTGCCAGACCTTCAAGGAGTTATAAGCGCGCTCAAAAAAGGCATCCGGTTTGTATAGGCCTGTGAGCAGGGTGCATAGGCCACGCAGCAGGATGGGCAGCGGCAGCACGGTGCGGAAATTTGGGAGGCCAAACTGGGTGATGGATTGGCTGTCCTCGATCAGCCGCCCTTCCCGTTTCATGCGATCGAATAGGGCGGTGGTCGGCGGGGCCATCAATATGCCGGCCATTGCCCAGGGGATGGCTGTCCGGTCGATAAACTCCAGCTGCCGGGCAAAGATGGTCTCGTCGTCGGAGTCGAAACCGACAATGAAGCCGGCCAGCACCCACAAACCCTTCTCCTGGATGATGCGTACCTGATCGACATTGTTTTTGCGCAGATTCTGAAACTTGTGCGTCTCTTTCAGCGCTTCGGCAGACGGGGTCTCGATGCCGATGAAGACCATCATGAAGTTCGCGGCGACCATGGCGTCCAGAAGTTCTGTCTTCGAGGCCAGGTCGATCGACGCCTCGGTACTGAACGCGAATGGGTAATCGTGCTGCTTCTGCCATTCGATGAGTTCCAGCGAAAGCGCCAACGCTTGATGACTGTTGCCGATGAAGTTGTCATCGACAATGAACACCTCGTTGCGCCAGCCCAGGTTGATCAACGTTTCCAGCTCGCGGATCACTTGCTTGGGTGTTTTCGCACGCGGCCGGCGACCGTAAATGGTGATGATGTCGCAGAATTCACACTGGAAGGGGCATCCGCGGGAAAACTGGATGGGCATGGACGTGTATTTGTTGCGGTGCAGCAGGTCGAAGCGAGGCACCGGGCTGCGCGTCATGTCGGGCTTGTCGATAATGTGGTACAGCGCATGCGCCGTCCCTTGCTCGAGTGCAGTGGCGATTCCAGGAAAGACCTCGTCCGCCTCACCGACCAGCACGTGATCGGCTACTTCCAACACGACCTCGGGTTGTGTACTGGCCCAGGGGCCACCCACGAAGGTGCGCTTGCCGTTGGCGCGAGCGCGGGCCAGTGTGGCCAATGCGTCGGCACGCTGTGCGTGCATGGCGCTTATCATCACCAGGTCGGCCCAGGCGAAATCCTCATCCAGCAACTCTTCGAAGGCATGATCCTTCAAGCGGATCTCCCAGGTTGCGGGGCAGAGCGCAGCGACGGTGATGAGGCCGAGCGGCGGCGTCATGGCCTGCTCGGGAATCATCTCCAGAACGCCCTCAAAGCCCCAGAACGACGGCGGGAAACTTGGCCACACCATCAAAACCTTGACATTCGATCCTAGCGGCGGGAAAGTTGCGTTCTTTGCCTTGTCGGAGAGCTCAGGTTCGGAGGTGGAAACGGGAAGAGACGATGTCGCTTGCGGCTGGTTGGGGAGGACATTCAGTCGAGAATCTGGGACAGAGGGCATGGCGCCCCTTTCTAAATCTCTGACAAATACAGGGCCAGAGTAAACGTAGAACTCCACCCTAACGTTCAACGCATAGGGGCCCTTGGCATCGTTGGAGGAAACTAAACCCGAGGGTCTGCCGCGGTGCCAGCGCAGCGAACCGTTTGATTAAGGCGTAGTGTACGTGAGTCTACGCCAAAGGCTCATTTGTGTCATCTGATATGGGCAGGGATGGTCCGGTCGCGTGTCTGATTTGTCTTGCGGCTTTGCGGTGCGGAGTCGGCGGCCGTCCCTGGCGGAACGGCCGCCGTTCCGCTCAACGTCCGTCGTGCTTGTCGCGGTAGATGCGACGGGATTCCTGGTTCTGCTGCGCGTGGATGGTCTGGCGATCCTGTTTTGTCAGGTGACCGTTATCCTGCGCGCGCATACCCCGCTCTTCCTTGTTGATACCGGCTTCCTGGTGTTCCAGGCGCGCCGTCTGGCCTGCGGTCAGCCGGCCGCTCTTGACGCCGTTGCCGATGCGGTCCTGCTGGTCAACCTTGCGCTGGTTGATGTTATAGTCATGTGCGCCAGGAGTGGGGGTTTGGGCGATCATCGCCGCGGGCGCGAGGATGATAGTCGATGCAAGCACAGCCGTGACAAATTTCATGGAAGTCTCCTCTTTCTGGCGGCTGCTGCTTGAGATCCGGTTCTTGCCGCTCGCTCGACATAGACACAGGGCCGGAGAGCGAGTTGTCCGATCTTTGGTAATGCAGGCGAGCTGGGACTCACCCGAAAGCACTGTAATTTAATTGGCGAAGCGCACAACTTTTTCGTAGCTAGCGAAACAGTGGCTGTTTTCGAAGGCTGATTGTTTGCAAAAGGGGCAGGGATTGAAGAAGAGAAGGTCCACCGCACGAACGATCGCCGCGCTCACGGTTTTCGTAGCCATGGTGCACACGGGGAATGCCAGCGAGCCCGATCTGTCGGCGGCTGAGACCACGGTAGTCAACCAGCAGATTGCTACGCTGAAAGCATCGGGAGATCGTCGCATGGCGAGAGGTTGGAGCAACGCAAAAAAAGTAGCGGAATTGATATGCCGGCCGGCAGCGCTCCCTGTTTTGAAAAAGCAAACGCCGGGAGTGGACCGGGTCTTTCTAGGAACGGACGATCCTCAGACGCTGACGCTTGAGAGCGACAGCCGGCTGACCGGTACGGGGCAGTTTCGTACAGTGCAGGGGTGGACGGATTTTACTTTCACCTGTGAGGTCAATGCGGAGACCGGGAAGGTCACTGCGTTTCAGCCTGTGTTTTCCAAGCCGCCCCAATAAGATCCATCGCCGCCGTTGCGTGGACTACGGCTAAACTCAAAAGAGCATGGCCAGTACATTCAAAGAGGAACCTGTCACCCTTGCATAACTCGCGTTCTTTTCTCGCCCTCGTCAGCTCGGGCCTGTTGCTTCTGTGCACCCTGGGGCTTGGCTCTGCCGCAGCGCAAGAAGCCGCCAAAGATGCCCCAGCGAAAGATGCTCCAGCCAAGGACGCCGCCAAGGCGGATGCAGAGCCCGTCATCGCCAAGGACTCCACCACTCAGGGCACGGTCAACGTCGGCGGCCACGCCATCGACTACCAGGCCGTCGCTGGGACCATCCTGGTGGGTGCGACCAACGATTCCGACGCCGCCGTCGGTATAAATCCGTCTGCCGTCAAGGAGACACCCGACTCTCCACCCACGGCGCGCATGTTCTACGTCGCTTATTTCAAGAAGGATGCTCCGCCGGCGTCGCGGCCCGTGACCTTTGTCTACAACGGCGGGCCGGGGAGTTCCACGATGTGGCTGCACATGGGCGCCTTTGGTCCGCGGCGTGTCCTAACCGCCGACGACCAACATACCAATCCCGCGCCCTATCAACTGGTAGACAATGCCGAGAGCCTGCTCGACGTCAGCGACCTGGTCTTTATCGACGCGCCCGGCACGGGATTCGGCAGGCTCTTCGGCAAGGACAAGGAGAAGGCTTTTTGGGCGGTCGATCCCGACGCGCATGCCTTTGCCCGCTTTATTGCGCGCTTCCTTTCCACGTATCAGCGTTGGGACTCGCCCAAGTACCTGTTTGGAGAGAGCTACGGCACCACCCGCTCCGCGGTCGTGGCGGGCATTCTAGAGACGGAAAGTCACATCGACCTCAATGGCGTGATTCTGCTTTCGCAAATTCTGAACTTTGACGATAGCGCCGATGCGCCGCAGTGGAACCCGGGCATCGATGTGCCGTATGAACTGGCGCTGCCCACCTTCGCTGCTACCGCTTACTACCACAAGCGGCTACCCACGCAACCCGCTGCGCTGGTGCCGTTCCTCAGCGAGGTAGAGCAATTTGCGCTGGGCGATTATGCTTCAGCCCTGGCCCAGGGCTCGCAGCTGCCTGAGGCCACGCGCCAGGCGATCGCCGAGAAGCTGCACCAATACACCGGTCTGCCCGTGGCCTACATCCTCAAGGCTGACCTGCGTGTGAATGTGGGCGAGTTCAACCATAACCTGCAAGGCAGCGACGACCTGACCACCGGCCGGCTGGACAGCCGTTTCTCCGGACCAACCATCGACCCGCTGGCCCAGGAAGCGGCTTACGATCCGCAGTCCACCGCCATTGCATCGGCCTACGTCGCCTCGTTCAATGAGTATGTTCGCCACCAGCTCAAATTCGGGGACGGCCTCACCTATTTGCCGGAGAATGACGCCATCGACAATGTCTGGGAGTGGAAGCACAAGGCGCCGGGTGCTCCAGCCGATTCATTCGGCACCAACGTGATGCCCGACCTTGCCACGGCGATGAAGTACAACCCCAAACTGAAGGTCATGCTGAACGGCGGTTATTTCGATCTCGCTACACCGTACTTTGCGGCCAGGTACGAGATGTATCACCTGCCAATCCAGACCAACCTGAGACAGAATATTGAATTCTCATGGTATGAGTCGGGACACATGGTGTACGTCCATGAGGACTCGCTCAAACAGCTCCACGACAAGGTTGCGGCGTTCATCACCAGTAACTACAAGCCGGCCAAGTGAGGGTTGGGCTGTTTTAGAGGGTTGCAGGAAAAGGCCAATGTTGAAGGTCTCCATTTCGTCCTTTGTCAGGGATTGAGAAAAAGCTGCGACCAATGCGTCCGTTTGTGAAAACCGGTACTCCAAAGATTTAACGCGCTGGTCTTACAATGGCCACGCAGTTCTGGAGGGGATTTCATGCCGAAGATGCGCGCAGTGCAGGTTGCTAAGGTGGGCGGTCCGTTGGAGCTGGTCGAACTGGAGGTTCCCGAGCCGGAGTCCGGTGCGGTACGCATCAAGGTGCAGTCTTGCGGAGTCTGTCATAGCGATTCGGTGACCAAGGATGGATTGTTTCCGGGGATTCAGTACCCGCGCGTTCCCGGCCACGAGGTGATCGGGATCATCGACGCCGTTGGCCCTAATGTTCCGCGATGGAAAGTTGGTCAACGCGTCGGCGTGGGTTGGAACGGCGGCTACTGCGGCTATTGCGATAGCTGCCGGCGGGGCAACTTTTTTGCCTGCGAGACCAGCACCCTGGTCACCGGTCTTACCCGGGACGGGGGCTACGCGGAATATATGGTTGCGCCCTCCACGGCTGTTGCCGTGGTGCCTGAAGCACTGACGTCGGAGGAAGCCTCACCGCTGATGTGCGCCGGGGTCACCACCTTCAATTGCCTGCGCAATAGCGGCGCGCGCCCCGGCGACGTGGTTGCCGTGATCGGCTTGGGTGGACTGGGCCACCTGGGTATTCAGTACGCTGCGAAAAGCGGATTCAACACCGTTGCTATCGGGCGCGGGGCAGACAAAGAGGCGCTGGCCAGGAAGCTGGGCGCGCAGCACTACGTCGACAATGCGACGCAAGATCCGGCAGCGGAGTTGCAGAAGCTGGGAGGGGCCAAGGTGATTCTGGCCACGGTGACCAGCGCGGACGCAATGAAATCGGTGATCGGCGGTCTTACACCCACTGGGACATTCATGATCGTGGGCGCCGTGCCCACGTTGGAAGTGCCCGCGCTCCAGCTCCTGCTCAAATCGCAGCAGGTGAAAGGCTGGTATTCGGGAACGTCGCTCGATTCGCAGGAAACGCTTGCCTTCAGCGTGCTCTCCGGCGTGCGCTCAATGAACGAGAGCTACCCCCTCGAGCGGGCGGCCGAGGCTTACGAGCGCATGATTTCCGGAAAGGCAAGGTTCCGGGTGGTGCTCAAGGTGTCGTAGTCGCTCTGGCGCCGGTTTAGTGTTTCCAGGAATTGACGATTTTGCCGTCGGCGCCTTTCATGTCCCCTGGCTGCATCTCCGCAGGGCAACTGCCTAGATACTTCTGGTCCATGATCATGGTGGACTCGCTTACCCCATATAGAGGTGGCGTGTAGGTGGCATGGGTCTCAGAGTGGACGGCGGTATCGCCCTGGAAAGTGGCCGTCTCATTGGTATCGATGACGGTATTTGCCACTGTGCACCGCAGTGCGGTGGTGATGGTATGGCCGCTGACGTGTTCGAGCGGCTTGTCGCACCCGGGGATCTTGGCTGCGAGGTCTTTTACGTATTGGTCGTAGGCGTGGTTGCGGCAGATGGTCACTGAGCCGCCACCTCTTTTGAGGCCGGGGTTGTCAATGGTTTGCGTCTGGCTCGACCAGAGACCCTCTTTCACATCGGGTCGATCGGCCGCACGGGCAGATGCGAAAGAAAGCAACACCGTGGCGCCCACACAAAAGAGCATTTTCTTCATTCCCGCCGCTCCATGCAGATAAGTAACAATGGCAGATTGTTTTTGCAAGGATTCAGGCAGGCTGAGGCTCATGCGTATCCGCCATCCCGATAGGTGCTTGCGGTGGCGGTTTCGGTGTTGATCTTCCAGTCTTCCAATTGCGGACCCTTCAGCTTAACCACCTTGTCACGGATTTGGTCGAGTTGCGCCTCGTCTAACGGCGTAAACGCCTGCGCTATGCGCACATCGTCATCCACCTGCCCGACGGTGGTGCAACCGAGCGCAACGCAGTGGACCGGCAGACTGAGGGTGTAGGAGAGGCACTCCTTTAACGCAATGGCTTGCAGCAGCTTGGCATTGGCGGTGCTCTTCATTCCCTGAATGCCCATGCCGCGGGCAACAGCTACGGGCAGCACGTTTTTCTCGAAGCTCTGGTAGCCGGGATCGGCCGCGTGCAGGGGCATCAGGATGGTGTCGTAGTGATCGTACTTCTTCAGCATCGCCAGGTGGACCTGGGGATCATGGTGGCCGGTGAATCCAATGAAGCGGCACTTACCCGCTTTCTTGGCGGCTTCGAAGGCTTCGATCGCGCCACCGGGGGCGAAGATCTGCTCCACTTCGTCCTGCGTGCCTACCTGGTGCATCTGCCACAGGTCCACGTGGTCGGTCTTGAGGGCACGCAGCGACGCTTCCAGATCTGCCTCGGCGCCCTTACGGGTTCGCTGCGCAGATTTGGTGGTCAGGAAAATGCTCTTGCGGAAGGGCGGCAGCACGGCGCCGTAGACCTCTTCCGATTTGCCGTCCCAGTAGAGGCGTGCGCAATCGAAATAGTTGATGCCCAGTTCGTAAGCGCGCAGGGTGACGGCTTTCGCGTCCTCGAAGGTGATTAAGGGGAAGCGGCCGCCGGCCTGGCCGATGATGGTCAGACGCTCGCCGGTCTTCCCGAAAGTACGCTTCGGTATGTCTCCCGCCTTGGCCTGTAGGGTGCGGCCGCCCAACGTGAAAACGCCTAGCCCGGCAGCAGCAGAAGTCGAGAGAAAGGTCCTGCGTCGCATAGTCGATCCTCGTGCTCCAGTATGCTACCGTTGCCCGTGGCCTACAAGATCCATCCCCTGGCTCATTTTCGGTCGCTGCGCCGGCTCCCCTGGGCTGCGTGCGTAGCGCTGTTCCTGGTCCTTCCCGCAGCGAAGGCGCAGAAAGACGCGGGCTTTCACCTCATAAGCTGGTCTCCGCAACGGCTGGAGAGCGGTTCGCCTGTGCTCTTCCGAATCGAAGTCGACCATCCCGTGGATTCGCTGCACGGAACATGGCTCGATCACCCACTGGCATTCAGCCGGGCTCACCAGGGCAACACCTGGTACGCGCTCGCCGGCATCGACGTGGAGCAGGCTCCGGGAACCTATCCCCTGGAGCTGACCGCGACCGAAGCCGGCGGCAGGGAAGTGCATGCCTCGCAGAAAGTGGAGGTTTTGCCCGGAACCTATAAGACCACCACTCTGCACGTGGAGGAAAAGTATGTGCAGCCGGATGCCGCGACACTGGCGCGTATCGCAGCTGATAAAGCGGTGAAGGATGCGGCGTTCGCTCACATCATCAACGAGCCCTTATGGAGCGGGAACTTTGAATCGCCCGTGCCCTTCACAGCGACCGATTCCTTTGGGACGCGCCGCATGTTCAACGGCAAGCTCGCCAGCATCCATCGCGGAACCGATTTCCACGCCCCATCCGGAACGCCTGTGGTCGCTGCCAACGATGGAGTGGTGATTATTGCCCAGGGCATGTTCTACGAGGGCAACCTGGTGGTCGTCGATCACGGGCAGCAGTTCTCGACGCTGTACATGCACCTGTCCAAAATAGAGGTGAAGGCGGGAGATCGCGTCCACAAAGGACAACGCCTTGGCCTCAGCGGGGCGACGGGCCGAGTGACGGGCCCGCATCTCCACCTGGGAGTCCGTTGGCAAGGCATGTATGTAGACGCGGTAAAGCTGCTCAAGATAACGCTGCCGGCGCGTTAGATTATTTGTTCGTGTCTTCAAACGCGAACTTTCCCAGCTCGAAGGGACGCGAGACGGGCGGCTTGTTCTGCAGGTTGTTGGTGGGATAGGACTGCGGCGCATTCGTGGGGAAGCCCCAGATTTTTCCGGTGCGCATGTCGATCATCACCTTGCCGTAGACCTGAGTGGTGCCGTCCGGCGTCCGTAACATTTCAGAGCCGGGCTCAATGTACAGCGGGTAGGGATTTCCGGATTGCGCCTCCGCCGGGCGGGGAGCAAAGATCGGCTCCACGGCGATCGCGACCAATGCAACGGCGATGATCGACAACAAAGCGATAGTCAGATTGTCTCGACGCATGGTTCTCCTCGATAGAGTTCACGAACCAAGTGTATGGCCAGCCGCTCCTTACGGTGTAGCGGGAGGAGCAGCGGCGGCTGGTGGGGTTTTCGGTTGAATGGAGAGCAACTCCACCTCGAAGATGAGGGTGGCGTTCGGGCCGCCAGGGCCCTGACCACGATCGCCATAGGCGAGATCCGGGGGAATGAACAGCTGCCATTTCGATCCCACCGGCATCAATTGCAGAGCCTCGGTCCAACCCTTGATGACTCCGCCGACGTTGATGGTCATCGGCTGGCCACGCTTGTAGGAACTGTCAAACTCAGTATTGTCGAGCAGGGTGCCGCGGTAGTTGCACACCACGGAATCGGTAGCGGTAGGCTTGGGTCCCGTTCCAGCGGTCAGGATTTTGTACTGCAGGCCGCTGGGCAGTGTAACCACGCCTTCTTTAGTGGCGTTCGCAGCCAGGAAGGCAGCGCCCTCCTTTTTGTTGCTTTCAGCCAAGGCCAGCCTCTTCGCCTCCTGCTGTTGCCGCACCTGGGTCTGCAACTCGGTCATTACTGTCCTAATTTGATCATCTGTTAACAGGAGCTTGCCATCGCCCAGAGCATCTTCGATTCCCTGGAGCACGAGCTTGGGTTCAACCTCGATCGAGTCGCGGTGCAGGCTCTTGCCCACGTTCAGACCTATGGCGTAGCTCTGCTTGTCTTTGTCTGTGACCAGCTCCAATGGCTTAGGCTTGGCGGCCGCTGTCGCGCTCTTGTGGGTTGTGGTGCTCGGCTTAGCCTTCGCTGGGGGGGTGGTTTGCGTACCGGTGGCCGACGTCTGCTGTGCGGCGGCGCTCCCCAGGAGAACAATACCCGCAGCCAGCAGGTTCATCTTCGTTGCCCATGATTTTTGCATTAAGCCATTCTCGCATTGTCGCTTAAGGCTGGGCAAATCGGGGCATTTGCAACCAATGGTGTTGCAAATGGGGAAACTAGTGCGCCCGGGCGATAGGTTTCGCGCCCGATAGCTCGGCATCGATGAGCGATGCAGCCTCTGACCATACCCGCGGATCGTTCTCGATTTCGATGTGAGGCTTGGTGAAGACCCGAGCGAACCAGGGAAACTGGTCGCAATTGATGGGGTGGTCTTTATAGGTCATGTGAAAGTTGCCAATGATATTGGTACGTTCCGGATCCATGGCGAGAATTTCCGACCGTCCATGAAGCAGGCCATTGGACTGGTAAAAATTGACCGCATGGGCAACGTTCGGGGGGATGCTGATATCGCCTTCGCCCGGTTTGGCAATAATGTCCACCTGGATGGTGAGCAGCACTGGGATATGCTGCCGCTGCAACGCGCGCGCTAAAAGGACGGTTTCCGTTCCGCCCCAGCTATGTCCAAAGATGATGATTCTCGCTTCCTGCCGCTCGGGCGCGGTGAGGACGCCGTCACGATTGGTGTCCAGTAGTTGGAGGACGTTGCGTAGAGCCTCTTGTCCAGAGTGATTGCCGAAAACCTTTACGTCGACAGCCGAGGCATAACGGTCGCGCAGCCGCGCGGCAAATTGCACTTCAGCATGCTTCGCGTCGTCGTGCTTTACGAAGCCGCCGACAAAGCCGATAACGATCACTTTGTGGAGGGGAGTGTTCACTGCCGGAGGAGGTATCGCCAGGCTGCGCGCCGGTGCAAGACTGGCCGCGGCCAAAAGGAACAAGCGCGCGAAAAGCTTTTCATACTGGAGCCCACGCATACCACAGCCTCCCAACCATGATATCCCTTGCGCCTGGAGTCGTAACTTGATGCCGCGTGCGGAATAATGGAGAGAATGCAGCAAGCAAAAGATCAGGTCCCTGCGGTCGGTATTGATTTCGGCACCACCAACAGCACGGTTGCGCGCGCCTCCGGCAAGGGGCAGGTTGAGTTGGTCGCCTTCCCCACCAACGCCGGTGAGACATTTTCCTTTCGTTCGGTGCTCTACCTGGAGCAGATGAAACATGGGACCCGGAAACAAACACATGCCTGGACCGGTCCTTCTGCAATCGAACACTACCTGGCTGCCGAGAACAAGGGCCGGCTTATTCAGTCGCTCAAGTCCTACCTTTCCGATCGCACGCTCACGGGAACGGCGGTATTCGGACGCCAATACATGCTCGAGAATCTGATTTCCCGCATCCTCGTGGACTTGCGCCGTCACGCCGAGGGCAAGTTCCAGACTGCTATCGGATATGCCATGGTGGGTCGTCCGGTGCGCTTTGTCGGCGCGGAGACCGAAGAGGACCAGGCATTTGCTCTCTCTCGCCTCCGGCTAGCGTTTACGGAGGCCGGGTTCGAGCGGGTCGATTTTGAAATGGAGCCGGTGGCGGCGGCCTATGCCTACGAATCGACCCTTGATCACGATGAGCTCATCCTCATAGGTGATTTTGGTGGCGGGACGAGTGACTTTTCCTTGCTGCATGTGGGTCCTGGAGTGCGCAAGCGCGGCCGCAAGGCGCAGGATTTGCTGGGCAACAGCGGTGTCGGCCTGGCCGGCGACGCGTTCGATGCCAGGATTGTGCGCAAGCTGGTCTCTCCCGCCCTGGGGTCGGAATCGTTTGCGCGGTCGCTCAACAAGGTCTTGCCTGCCGTGCCGGCGTGGATATACGCCAACCTCGAGCGTTGGCATTACTTGTCTTTCTTGCGCACGGCGAATGTGGTGGAGATTTTGAAGGGCGCTCGGCTGCGTGCTTTGGAGCCGGAAAAGATCGAAGCTCTGATTACGTTGATCGATGAAGATCTTGGGTATCACCTGCACCAGGCGGTGCAGCGGGTTAAGTTCGAGCTTTCCCATGCGGAGGAAGCGGAGTTCCATTTTCGCGATGGCAGCATGGACCTCCGCATTGCTGTCACGCGCGCGGAGTTTGAAGGTTGGATTGCCGAGGAGCTGCGCAGCATTGAGCGGTGCGTCGATTCGCTGCTGGAAAGCTCCGGGGTTAGCCGTGGGCAGGTCGACCGGGTGTTTCTTACTGGTGGGAGTTCGCTGGTGCCGGCTGTTCGTGGCATTTTCAGGGAGCGGTTTGGGGAGGAGCGGATTCGAACCGGGGACGAGTTTGTTTCGGTTGCTCGGGGGTTGGCGCTGCGGGCTGAAGAAGTGCTGGGCGGATTGGGTTAAAAGAAACAGCAGGTCCCTCCACTGCGCTACGCTCCGGTCGGGATGACAATTCTATTTAGGACGCTAAATTTCACCTAGAAATAGAATTGTCATCCCGACCGGAGCGTACCCGGATTTCCTGCCACGCAATACCGGACGCTATTGCGTGTGCGCCTTTCCGTGAAGAAAGGCGCATGAAGTTCGCCAACGCCACCAAGTACCACAGGAAATCCGGGGGAGCGCAGTGGAGGGACCTGCTGTTCTCTCAACCCAGCCACATCAGTCAGCCGCGTGACAACAGCTGGCGGTGTTTTTCATTGGTGGCAGATCGATCACTGGATTCTGGTCGAAGAATCCGGATGGGGCCAGCGTGAATCCGCACATCACGCAGGATTGGACGGGATGATCTTCCGGGCGGGGCAGATGATGCACGCCGAAGCTATGCCAAAGCACAAGGTCGGTGTTCTCAATTGCCCGGTCCTTGGCGGTCCAGGCCGGCAGGCCATCATCTCCTGTTGGATTGGTTCACGAACTCGCCCGCCGGGTAGCGCTCATTCTCATCGAAGGGCGTCACCCAGAGTTGATGCTGAATGAAGCGCCCCCGCTTGCCTGATGGACTATCCGGATGGGTATACGGATGCACTGCTGACCTGGCCTCGAGCTTGTATGCGGTTGGCTTACCTACCCAGTTGGTTGTATTGGGATTGGTGATTCTCCAGTAGCGCATCTTGGAAAAGTCGAAGTCGCGTTGTGCCTGGCTTTCCGTTTTAAGCGCCGTCTCCTGCACATAGTAGGCATTGCCGTACGGATTCTCGGGCCCCACCGGCAGCGCAATCGTGTCGCATTCCGTCACCGTATTGTTCGGTCCGTCCACTTCCATATCGAGACGGGCGGAAAAAATGTGCTGATGGATGTGGCCCACAATGCCGGGCGCCACCTCGGTGCCAAATTTTCCCGGGTCGCCGGGTATGCAACCGGCGGTGTTGATGATCCCCGTCGCCTTCATCTCGTACTCAATGCGTCCATCCTGGTGCAGATACCAATAGGACGCGTACTCGTAATTGCCGATGGTTGAAATAGACGAGATCACCAGGCGTCGCGCCCTGCGCACCTCGGTGCGGTCGGTACGCATGTCGAAATGTTTCCACGACATGCCGGCATCTTCCTCGTGCAGGCAGATGCACCTCTCAATAGTGCGCGGATTGCCAAATAGATCCGATACGACGGCATCGAAGTAATGGATCACGCCCAGACAATCGCAACCCAGAGTGAGCGAGTTTGCCATGCGGCCGAAGCCGAGTTCGCCGCTATCGAAAACGTTCTTACGATAGTGGCTTCTTTCCGGGGTGCCGTAAGGCACTACCATTTCGGCGATGGATGCGCGATAGACGATGGGCCGCCGTTTGCCGTCCTGGGTATAGCCGATGGTGTGAAGCACCAGTCCTTCGCGCGCGTTGAAGCCCACGCGAAAGTCCCAGTTCTCCCAGGTGACCTGGTTGCCCTGGACCACGAAACCGGCGCCATCCGGCTGCACTACGTCGAGGCGAGACGACGGCTTGCGAAACTTTTGCAACAGCTCCGCATCGTAATTCAGCGGCGTGCGGGGAACCGGAATGTAATCTCCGTTGGCTGCGAAATGATCATGGACGTCGAGCACCTCCAGCGTGCTCACATCAATCAGCGCGTGCAGTCCTTCGACGGGGTGGGCGTAGAAGTTGTCGAGGGGAAATGTCCGCATAAAGACAAAGCAGTTGAGAACCCGGCGCCCTTGCTCGATGGGGATGTTGAAGTCGCCGGTTGTCCACGGATCGACGCACATATATTCGAGCTCCGCGAGCAAGCCGCGGCGGCGCAGCGCTTCTTGAAAACGAGCATCGGCCTTGACTAATGCTTCAATGTCGAAGATCTCCTGGACGGCGAGCATCGGCCGTGCGTCCGCTCTGAAGTTCTTGGAGATCACCTTGGCGGTGCCGAGATCCACCAGCCCCTGCCACACACCCATAACGCCATGCTGATAAACATGGAAACGCGCGATGCGGGGCGTCGGGTTTTTGGGGTCGTAGTGGCGCACCACATCCTTGGCGGGCTCGTTGATGTCGATGGTCTCGACACGCAGGTTTGGGCCCCACTGGAAGTGATCGTGGAGGATGCGCGTGACCTCTGTGATCTCAGCCGCCGAGAGCGGATCCAGAGGATGGTGGACCGCGACACCGGTTCCGTTGGTGGAAACACCTTCTGTTTTCAGGGGCATCTTGTTATTCCTCTCTCGAGTTATTCGCTCAGGGACGTTCCCAGGCGAGGAGTGAGATCAATGCCGCTTCGGCCCGGATTTCCTGTGCGCTGCGCTGGACACGGCCGCGGGTGCGGCTTTCATTGAGGAAAGCCGCATGAAGTTCGCCAATGCCAACTAACTCCACAGGAAATCCGGGTGCCTGCTGAGCAGACGGTAGCCGCCGATCAGGACCCATGCGATCACGATATAAGGTGCGAGGTTGTAAGGAAAGCTGAGGACCGGCCAAATGGTGCCGCAAAGCGGTGGCAGCAATAGTAGCAGGCAGACAATCGGGACAAGCAGATGCCGGATGCGGGAAAACTCGCTGCGGTGCCGGCGCAGAAAGTAAGAAGGAAGAGCCAGGGAAACCAAAGCGTAGACCAGGATGAGCCCGATCGACATGATAGTGGCCAGCAGTTTGAATGCGCCCCAAGCGCCCAACCAGATTCCCATAGACAGACCGATCAGCATGCACAAAGCAAAGTCGAAGGCGATGGCGGGGAAAGGGACGCCGGAGCGATGGGTGCGTGCCAGGAAGCCCGGCAGCACGCCGGCCCGGCCTAGTGCGAAGAGGTTTCGCACCATCGAGACCTGGCCTGCAATGACGTTGGCAAAGGCGCTGTTCATCACCGTCAGATCGAGTACCCAGGCCCAGCGATTGCCCCAAAAACGGCGGCATATTGCGTCGTAAGGCGCGGCGTTGCTGGTAATCGCTTGCGCGTCGTTATGGAAGGCAATGTCTCCGACATAAGCGGCGAGGACATAAAACAGGCCAATGAAGAGGACGGAAAAGGCGATGGCGCGGGGAATGTTGTGCGCGGCATCGCGCGTTTCTTCGCCCAGGTTAGCAGCGGCTTCAAAACCGGTGAAGGAAAGGATGCCGAAGATCATGCCGGCGCCCAGGGAACTGATGCCGTGAGGCGCGTTGCGATAGAGGAAGGGCTGCACTGAGTTTTGTGCGCCGCCAAAGATGACGGAAGCGAATAGGGCGCTCAGCACGACGACTTCCAGCACCAGGAAGATCAGGGTGGCGCGAGTGGAGTGGCTGATGCCGAAACAAGAGAGCAGGCTTACTGCCAGGCCGGCAGCGATGAAGAACCAGATCCACGAAACCTGCACCGCGAATTGCCGCTGCATAAATTCGGAAATAATGATCCCGAACCCGGCGAGATTCAGGGGAGCCGTCATGGCGTAGGCGAGCAGCGCGATCCAGCCGGTCATGAAGCCAAATTTCGTCCCTAGTCCTTCGGAAGCATAGGCGAACGCGAAGCTGGCGCTCTGGATTTTGCGGGAAAAGGCAATGACACTGGAAGCGACAAAGAGCACGGCGACCATGGAGAAGACAAAGGAGAGCGGGAAGGCGGCGCCCGCCACCCCTGCCGCGGGCACGGTGTTGTAGAAGACGCTGACCGCAGGGCCCATGAAGGCAGCCGACAGGGCCACGGCTCCGGCAAACGAGACGCTATTATGCTGTAACTCGTTTGTGCCGGGAGTCGGTTTCGAGTCTTCCATCGCGGTGTGTCTCTGAGTACAGCGCTATTGAACTCACCGGGAAATTTGTGCTTTTTTCAACCATACCTTAAACGCCGAGCGCAGTACTTAAAAGTGGAAGGCGAGTTCCGCTGTCAGCGAACGCGGTGTCACATAGTGGGTGCCGCTAAAGGTGGACAGGAAGTTGTAAAGGGCAGTCTTGTTCGCGATATTCACGCCCGTCACCTGGAGACTCCACTTGTAGCGATCGCCGTTAAAGAGGTTGTCGTCTCCAACAGAAGCGTCAAAGAGATTGCGCTGCCGAATGCGCGACGGGTTATGGTCGTTATCGCCGGTGCCCGGAGCGGGAATCCTCAGCAGGGTTGAGGAGAACTCAGATGCCGGGCATGGTGTAGGCAATGGGGTGGTGGGCGTCGCCGTGATTCCTCCGCAAGTGAGACCCGCTTCAAACTGCTGGTCGGCGGTCAATCCGCTGAGGTCAACTGCGGGCTGCCCGTTGAGAGTGGTGGATGTGTCGGCGCACGCACTGTTGGGATCGTTGGAGAGTGGGTTGTAACAGGGCGCCGATCCGGCGACCAGGCCGCTGTCGTAGCGCCAGTTGAAGCCAACCCAAGGGCTCCAGTGAAAGGGCAGTTGATATTGCACGTGCGTGGTTTGGTTGAATCGTTCATCATGATCGATCCGGAAGGGTAATCCGGGTTGTCCGACCGTGGCCCCGGCTCCGGCAACCTGCGGCGGGAAGAATCGGGCGGCCACCGAGGACATCACGACAAATGCCGAGATGTGATGAAAGTTCGGCACATCGGTGCGCAGCGCGAAGCCGGGGACCTTTGCATTGTGCCAATCGATGGGGAAGGTAATGGGAGTATTGCCCAGAACGCTGAAGTCGAATGCATTATGCGTGTACTTCCAGATGTATTCGCCGCTGAAGACGATATTTTTCCCGAAGGCCTGTTGCACTCCGGCGTGGAATTCATTGCGAAACCCAGGCTGCAGCGTTCCGGACACCCCGGCTGAGCAAGAGAGCAAGGGAGACAGCACCTCGTTTTCGCAACCCTGGCTGGAGAGCACGAGATTTTCGTTGAACGGCGTCTCCAGGGTCCGGGCATAGGAGATTCGCAATACCGTGTTGGTAGGCTTCACGCTGTAGGAAACACCCAGGCGAGGCTCTGCCTGAGAGGCGCTGGCCAGGCCGTTATACAAGTCACCGCGTATGCCTAAATTGAATAGCCAGTTGCCGGCCTTGATCGAATCTTCGATATAAAGAGCCACCTCTTTAATATCCGCGTGGCCAAAGTAGTTGTAATCGCCGCCGCCGCGAGTGAGGTCGTAGGGCAACAAGACCGGGTTAAAGGCCAGGTTGGGCTGGTATCCCGCCGCCGCGCATTGCCCGGGGTTGGTGAATCCGTTCACGCCATTTCCCGCCGCGTTCAGGCAGGGTGCGTTGAAGACTGGACTCACGATGCTGAGACTGTCACGCTCCCGCAGAAAGGTTTGGGTGTAAAACACTCCGCCCTTGATGCTCTGGTTGCCTTTGTTATAAGTCAGATCGGCATGGGCTCCGGCATTGGTGAGCGTTCGGTACTGCGCGATGGTTTGATTCTGCAGATTTGGGGGCCCAAGATCGGCCAGCGGGTTCTCGCTGGGAAAGTACTGATAGTAGTCTTTGCGGATGTAAGGACCGAAGTTGAAAACCGAGCTCTTACCAATGATCCGGGTGTAGGTGGGTGCGATATCAAAGGTCTCGATCTTGGATTTCTGATCGGTATCGCCCACGTTGTTGCCAAATTGATCGAGCACATTCAGGTTGTCGTAGCTGTTGGGGGTCTGGAACCAGGACCGGCTGTAGTTGAGGTTTAAGTGCAGGGCATCGACCGGCGTGAACTGATAATCCAGGCGATCAAAGGCATTCTGTTCGTTTCCTTTGTCGTGGAAGACAACAAACTCCGGAGTATCCAGAAAGCGGCCGGTGTTTAGGCCGTCAAGCTCGAAGAAGTTGCCCCAGGTTTGTGAACCATAGCCAATATCGAAGCCACCCGACGCTGAGCCGAACGACCCGTAGGAGGAGGAAATACTGCCGGTGGGTTTGGTTTGTCCCTGGCCGGATCTTGTGGTGACTTGAATGATCAGGCTGGTCTTGTCTCCATACTCGGCGGGCGGTGCACCGGCAATCACTTGAATCGACTGAATGGAATTGGAGGGAATCTGGTTGGAGAAAACCTTGCTTTGCTGATCGGAGATCGGCTGGCCGTCAACGGAAAACGAATTCGAGGCGTGATCCCCCAGCCCATGGAAGAGGCCATTGGAGTCCGCGGCGACTCCGGGAGTCGAGAGCGTGACCAGCGAGCTTACCGAGGAGGAAGAGCTTTCGAGCGGCAGCTTCTCGATCATGTTGCGGTCAATGTCGGTATGCAGCGAGGTGTCATTCTCCACCAGGTCATCGCCTGTAACCGTGACCGTAGTGGAGGCTCCGCCCACCTCTAATTTGATGATGGGTGTGACGGCGACGGAGGAACGTACCGGGACATCCGCGGTGAAGGGTGAGAAGCCCTCAGCGTGCGCAGTGAGGTGATAGGGGTTGAAGGGCAGATTGGTGAAACGGTATTGGCCCGACGCGTCCGTCTTGGCAGTCCGCTTTAGCCCGCTGACGGGGTTTTCGATGGTGACGGTAGCGCCGGGTATCACCGCACCCGAAGCATCGGTAACCGTTCCTGTGATGTTGCCGGCGGCGGTCTGTGCCCGAAGATGGATTACTGGCGACAGCAAAAGAAATGGGAAAAGGAAAAAAGAGAAACGTCTTGGAAACGAGTACATATACCAACCCCCGGGCATCCTGACAAATTGCTGCTGAAACTGCTTTTAGGAGAAAGCAATGTCAACGGGCGGGGGTCTGGTATAGAGGGAAAAGTCCAGGAATCGGCGTGAGAGGGTGGGTTGCAGATCGACGACTTGCACCGTCATCTGTCTCGCCGGGAGTGAAACAGTCACCGGCGCTGCTGGAGAAATGACTACATGGGCGGTTGCACAAAGAGCGCATCCGGCGTGAGACACGTCTGCCGCGGTATGAACGTGCGCAACCTGAACCGTTGCGCCGAAAACCAGCAATAAGGCACAGCAAAGAGCAAGGGCGAGCTTCCAACGGCACCGCACGTGATCTTTTGCTTGCTTATCGTGCATCAATCTAACTATAAACCTACCCTATCTGCAAGGAGATCGAAGGCACCTTTGTGCGGTCAAAACGAACCTCACGCGGCAGCACTCTGGGTCTTAGACGACTTATTTTCAGGATAAGTTTGATGGCCAGGGAGACAATTAGGCGAGCGATTGGGGAATTGCCTCTTCCCATCGTCCCTGGGCCTTCAGGATAAGTTCCACTACTTCCCGTGCGGAGCCATCTCCGCCGCCTTTGGTGGTTATGTAGTGGCTGATGGCCTTTAGCTCAGGAGCCGCGTTAGCCACGGCGACCGCCAGGCCGGCGCGCTTGGCCACCGGCATATCGGGCAGATCGTCGCCCATGTAGGCCACTTCGTCCGGCTGTACGTTGGCCTTCTGCAGGCACTCGTCAAAGGCGGCCATCTTGGTCGCCTGGCCGAGGTAGACGAACTCCACTGCCAACTCGTGGGCACGCTGAGAAACTGCGGGAGATTTCCTACCCGTGATGAAGCCGGTGCGGATGCCCATGGTGTGGGCTAGTTTCAACCCCATGCCATCCTGCGAGTTGAAGCCCTTCATCTCCGCCACGCCGCCCTCGTTGGGCAGGGAAATAAGGTTGACGCTGCCGTCGGTCAGCGTGCCGTCCACATCCATGAGGAAGAGCTTGATCTTACGGGCACGGTCGAGAACATCTGGTGGGGCGATGGGAGTGGTCAGCGGCATGAAAACATCATATCTGGCCGGATTTCCTGTACGCTTCGCCATCCGGTGACCGCGTGAAGTTCATGAACGCCACCAAACTTGCCAGGAAATCCGGGGGGCGGCGACAGGCAGTAACCCTGTAGGCTACAAAGAACGCTGCTCCGAGTAAGGGCCTCCGACAGAAACACCGCAAAGGCGCATGTAATCTATAGGAACTCCGCCATATGGCAATTCACATTGCGCTGAACCACAAGACGCACTATCGTTACGACCGTCCAGTCCTGCTGGGGCCGCAAACTATCCGGCTGCGCCCGGCCCCTCATTGTCGAACTCCCATCCTGGCCTACTCGCTCAAAGTGCTTCCCCAGAAGCACTTCATCAATTGGCAGCAAGACCCGCAGGCCAACTATCTCGCCCGCCTGGTATTTCCGGAAAAGACCACTGAGTTCTCAGTTGAAGTGGATCTGGTTGCCGAAATGGCAATCTTCAATCCCTTCGATTTCTTTCTCGAGCCGTATGCGGAGAAATTCCCATTTGTCTACGAGAGTTCCCTGGCTCGTGAACTGCGGCCTTTTCTCGAAGCCGAGACGCCTGGTCCCAAGCTGGCCGCGTTCCTAACCCAGGTGTCGCGAATCAGCACGCCGACGCTGGATTTTCTGGTCAGTATGAATCAGCGGGTGCAGCGAGAGGTCGGCTATGTCATCCGACTCGAGCACGGGGTGCAGAGCTGCCAGCAAACGCTGACCCTGGGTACTGGTTCCTGCCGTGACTCTGCCTGGCTGCTGGTGCAGATTCTGCGCAACCTGGGCCTCGCGGCCCGCTTTGTCTCCGGTTACCTGATCCAGCTCACCCCCGACGTGAAGTCGCTGGAAGGGCCCAGCGGCGCCTCCAGCGACTTTACCGATCTGCACGCGTGGACCGAGGTTTATCTCCCTGGCGCCGGCTGGGTCGGCTTCGATCCCACCTCAGGGCTGCTGGCCGGCGAAGGACATATCCCACTCGCCTGCACTCCTGATGTAGGCAGTGCCGCCCCCATCTCCGGTCCCCTGGAGTTTTGTAAGACGGATTTCAGCTTCTCGATGACCGTGCAGCGGATCTACGAATCCCCGCGGGTCACCAAACCCTACTCGGAAGAGCAGTGGCAGCAGATCGAGGCGCTCGGCCACCAGGTGGATGTGGATCTGCAAGTGGGCGACGTGCGCCTCACGATGGGGGGCGAGCCTACCTTCATCTCGCTCGACGATCGCAATGGCAGCGAGTGGTCGACCACCGCCATGAGCCCGGCCAAGCGCAAGCTCGCGGTGGAGCTGCTGTATAAGATGCGCGACCGATTTTCGACGGGCGCACTGCTCCATTTCGGGCAGGGCAAATGGTATCCCGGCGAAGAGCTGCCTCGTTGGGCGTTGGCTTGTTACTGGCGCAAAGATGGGGTTCCCATCTGGGAGAACCAAAGCCTCTTCGCCGAAGATGGCAAAGATTACGGCTACGGCGCATCCGACGCGCGCAAGTTTCTCGACGCCCTCACGCTTCGCCTGCAAGTGAGTGCCGACTTCACCATCACGGCCTACGAGGACATCTTCTTCCACCTGTGGAAGGAGCGGCGGCTGCCGGAAATCATCGATCCGCTCGATCCTAAGCTCCATGACTCATCCGAGCGGGCCAAGCTGGCGCACCTCTTTGAACAAGGCGCGGAGCAGCCGATCGGCTTTGTGCTTCCTTTGCGCCGCATCCCAACCCGGTCTGGTACGCCGCGATGGACCAGCCAACCCTGGTTCCCGCTGTCAACACGCATGTTTCTAACTCCCGGCGATTCGCCCATGGGGTATCGTCTGCCGCTCGAGTCGCTACCCTGGACCAGGCCGGAAGATGTGACCTACGCATTCGATACCGACCCGTTCCGGCGGCGGGACAAGCTGCCTCCGCGGCCCGAGCGCCAGATGGGCCGGTTCTTCAGCCAGCCTTTAACGGATGAGCCCGAGGCCGCCGCCGATAAGGCCAAGCCGAAGAAGGATGAAAAGCAAGCGGTGACGCTCACCCGGCCTGCACTCTGCGTCCAAGCGCGCGAGGGCAAGCTCTTTATCTTTATGCCGCCGGTCGATTACCTGGCGGACTATCTTGACCTGGTTGCTGCCATCGAAGACACCGCCGCGCATCTCTCCATGCCGGTGGTCTTCGAAGGCTATACGCCATCCACGGACACCCGTATCTCCGTCTTCAAGGTCACTCCCGATCCCGGCGTGATCGAGGTAAACATCCAGCCGGCCGCGAGTTGGGATGCGCTGGTCGAAAACGTCACCTCTGTTTATGACCTGGCTCGCGAGACCCGGCTGGGAACGGAGAAGTTCATGCTCGACGGGCAGCACACCGGGACCGGCGGCGGCAACCACCTGGTCATCGGCGGACCCACGGCCGACGACAGCGCCTTTCTTCGCCGTCCCGACCTGCTGCGCAGCATGGTCAATTACTGGCAAAACCATCCTTCGCTTTCCTATCTGCTCTCCGGCTTGTTCATCGGTCCGACGAGCCAGCATCCCAGGGTCGACGAGGGTCGGGTGGAGTCGCTGTATGAGTTGGAAATTGCCTTCGACCAGATTCCCGAGCGGGGTGGAACCCCTGTCTCATCGCAGGCTCGCCGATCGCCTCTTCCGGCATCTGCTCACCGACGTGACCGGGAGCACGCATCGCGCGGAGTTTTGCATCGACAAGCTCGATCCGCCGGAAGGCGCCGGGTCGCGTCTTGGCCTGCTCGAGCTGCGCGCCTTCGAGATGCCTCCGCACGCGCGCATGAGCCTGACTCAACAGCTCTTGGTGCGGGCGCTGATCGCGCACTTCTGGCGCAAGCCTTACCGGCAGAAATTGATCGCCTGGGGGACCGGCCTGCACGACCGCTTCATGCTGCCCCACTTCGTGCAGCTGGATTGGGAAGACGTGGTGAGCGACCTGGCGCGGGCCGGATACGGCTTCCGCAGCGAATGGTTTGCTCCGCACTTCGAATTTCGCTTTCCGCTCATCGGTTCGGTGAGCGCGCGCGGTATTCAGCTTGAGCTGCGGCACGCTCTGGAGCCGTGGAACGTTCTGGGCGAAGAAGCTTCGAGTGGAGGCACCGCCCGCAGTGTGGATTCCTCCGTGGAGCGTTTGCAGGTGAAGGTGACAGGGATGATCGCGCCTCGGTATGCCGTGCTTTGCAATGGCCGCCCGGTGCCGCTGCATCCTACCGGGGAAGCAGGCGAGTTCGTGGCTGGGGTTCGCTACCGGGCGTGGCAGCCCGCCTCCTGCCTGCATCCCGACATTCCCGTCCACAGCCCGCTGGTCTTTGACATTGTGGATACCTGGTCGAAACATGCGATCGGGGGATGCACGTACCACGTGGTGCATCCTGGCGGCCGAGCCAATGAGCAGTTTCCAGTAAACGCGTACGAAGCCGAGAGCCGCCGACTGGCCAGGTTCACCAGCTTTGGCCACACCCCGGGCCCGATTACCGTTCCATCGGAGGGACGCAACGTGGAGTTCCCCCTGACCCTGGATTTACGCCGGAGCCCGCAAGCCCTATAAAAATGCCTGAGACGTTGGACGACCCGCTACTGACCGCCGACTACCGCCAGGCCCCTGGCGTTTACGACGAGATGTGCGCAGAGCCGGGCGTGTATCGGTCCCACTGGGACCGTTACATTGCTTCCTTGTCCTCGCTTGGCGGTAAGGAACTGGCGCATCGCTGGCAGATCGCCCGCCAGCGTATCCGGGAGAACGGGGTCAGCTACAACGTCTATGGCGATCCTTTGGGCACCGACCGCCCGTGGAGCCTGGACGCGATCCCGTTGCTCATCCCTGCCGCGGAATGGAGCCATTTGGAAGCGGGCTTGATCCAGCGCGCGCGCCTGCTCAACGCCATTCTTGCCGATCTTTATGGCCCCCAGAAGCTGCTCCTGAACGGAGATCTACCCTCCGCGCTGGTATTTGGCAATCCAGGCTTCTGGCGGGCCTGCCATAACGTCCCTGTCCCGGGGTCGACCTACCTCCATTTGCTGGCCGTCGACTTGGCGCGCTCGCCAGACGGCCAATGGTGGGTCATCTCCGACCGCACCCAGGCGCCTTCCGGCGCCGGATATGCCCTGGAAAATCGCATCGTCATGGCGGAGACTTTTCCCGACCTCTTTCGCGAAGCCCAGGTGCACCGGCTAGCCTCATTTTTCCGCGCCTTTCGCGAAACACTGCTGCGCCTTTCCCCTGCGCCGCGCTCCCATCCGCGGGTGGTGCTGCTCACCCCCGGCCCGCTGAACGAGACCTACTTTGAACATTCCTACCTGGCCCGTTATCTCGGCTTCACGCTGGTGCAGGGTGGAGACCTGACGGTCCGGGAGAACCAGGTCTTTCTCAAGTCGCTGGAAGGACTCAGGCCAGTGGACGTAGTTTTGCGGCGCATGGACGATGGCTTTTGCGATCCCCTCGAGTTGCGCTCCGACTCCTATCTTGGAGTGCCCGGCCTGGTCGAAGCGGTCCGTGCCGGCAACGTGGCGGTGGCCAATGCTCTGGGCAGCGGGCTGCTGGAAACCTCGGCGTTTATTCCCTTTCTCCCCGGCCTCAGCCGCAGTTTGCTGGGTGAGCGCCTGGCCCTGCCCTCGGTGGCTACCTGGTGGTGCGGCCAGCCCAAGGCTCGGCGCTATGTGCGCGAGAACCTGGATTTTCTGGTGATCAAGCCAGCTTTCCCCGCCAAAGGCATGGAGCCCGTCTTCGGAGGCAGACTTGCCCCTACGGAACGGACCCGCATCCTGGCTCAGCTGGAGGAGCAGCCCAATGAGTTTGTCGGGCAGGAGTTGCTCAACCTGTCCAGCGTCCCGGTGTGGTCAGACAGCGGGCTGATGCCGCGCCGGGTGGTCTTGCGGGTGTACATCGCCGCCGCGGGGGACAGTTGGATCGTCATGCCGGGGGGATTGACCCGGGTTTCCCCATCGCCCGATTCCCCGATCGTCTCCATGCAACACGGCGGCGGCAGCAAGGACACCTGGGTGCTTTCCCGCCAGCCGGTTGACCATTTCACGATGCGCCGTCCTCGGGATCTTCCCGTCGAGCTCCATCGTGGAGTGAGCAGCGATCTGCCCAGCCGCGCTGCCGAACATCTCTTCTGGTTGGGCCGTTATGCCGAACGGTGTGAGCATCTGGCCCGTGTCCTGCGCTGCATCCTGGTGCGCATGACCGGCGAATCCTGGGCGCCGGAGACGGCCGGGTGGCGATCAATGATGCAGTTGTATGAGTGTCTGGAGTCTCCCTACTCGCGCCTGGCCAAGGACGATCCGCAAGGCAAGCTGGACCAACAGGGAGATTTGGAAAAGGAAATCCTCTCGCTCATCTTTGAAGAGCAGCGCAACGACAGTCTCAACGCCAATCTCAGCCGGGCGACGCGCGCCGCGGCCCAGGTCCGCGACCGTCTTTCGGCTGACCTGCTGCGCATCGTGAGCCAGATGGGTAGCCTTGCCCGGGCCTCGGACCGTGTTGCCTGGGGGTATGTTTCGGCGGCGGATGCGCTGGTGGTGCTCAATAGCTGCATTCTCACGCTGGCCGCTTTGCGCGGCATTGAGGAGGGCAACATCACCCGTGGACCCGGCTGGCACTTTCTCAACATCGGCCGGCGTATCGAGCGTTCTTTGCAATTGATCGAGCTGCTGCGCTCAATCGTGGTCCCCGTCGACCCGGAAAACTGGCCATCGCTCGAGATGTTGCTGGAGGTTGCCGATAGCTCCATCACCTACCGGTCGCGCTACTTTACTGTCCTGCAGGCGGCGCCGGTACTCGATCTGCTTATGAATGACGATGCCAATCCGCGCTCGCTTGCCTTCCAGTTGAAGGATCTGGCCCGGCACTGCGGCGGGCTTTCCAGCATGCCATCGGGAACCGGTTGGCCGCTCTTGAAGCAGAGGCAGATGGAGGCGGCTGCGGCGTTGTTGTTGAATGCCGATGTCGAATTGCTCTGCGAGGCGCCTAACGGCAAGCGCCGCATCCGCCTGGATGGCCTGCTCGAAGACCTGGGGGCTGCTTTGCCCGCATTCTCGGAAGCCATTGCCAACACCTATTTCAGTCATGCGGAAATGGAGCGTGCCACGTGATTTATCGTGTCCGCCACCAAACTATTTACGACTACGTACAACCGGTTTCGGTGTCCCATCACGTGGTTCGCCTCACGCCCCGCGATCTTCCTGGGCAGAGGCGAAAGGCCAGTGAATTATCCGTCTGGCCAGTGCCGCCTTTCCACGCGACCACTCACACCGACTACTTCGGCAACACCGTTAGCTCGTTTACCTTGCCCGAGTCGCACACCCGGATGACTGTGGAGGCCAGCAGCGAGTTGGAGGTGCAAGCCGTGGCGCACCCTCGGTTCTCTGAGTCGCCGGCCTGGGAGAGGGTGCGCGCCACCGTGCCGGAGGATCAGAGCCAGGAGGGGCTGAACGCCTATCAGTTCGTCTTCGATTCGATTCGTGTCTCAGCCAAGCCGGAGCTGGCCGCTTACGCCCGGACCTCTTTTCCCCAGGGGCGGCCGCTGCTCGAGGCGGTCTCCGATCTCACCGCCCGCATCCATCAGGACTTCCGCTTTGATCCCAAGGCAACCGAAGTGACGACGCCGGTCGAGACCTTCTTCGAAAAGCGGCGTGGCGTTTGCCAGGACTTTTCTCATTTGCAGATTGCCTGCATGCGCTCGCTTGGACTTCCCGCGCGCTATGTCAGCGGTTATCTGCGCACGCTTCCTCCTCCTGGGCGCCCCCGCCTGGTGGGCTCCGACGCCTCGCATGCCTGGTGTGCCGCATGGTGTCCTGGGTTTGGATGGGTGGACTTCGACCCCACTAACAACTGCGTGCCGTCTGACGGGCACATCACCCTGGCTTGGGGCAGGGACTACAGCGACGTCAGCCCTATTCGCGGGGTTTTGCTGGGCGGCGCCAAGCACAGCCTGAAGGTGGGCGTGGATGTCATGCCGTTGGAGTAAGGGCCGAACCCTGGACGGGTGCCCCAGGTTCGCACCAGCGTACCTGGGCCGAAAATGTTTTTTTTCGAATGCTTTTGGCTAACTAGTACAACCACACTTATTCTTCGAACAGGGGCTGTTGCGCCAGTGGCATAAAGCGATCGTGGGGCTTCGCCCCGTCGTTCTCGGCCCAGGTACGCTTTGGCGAACCTGGGGCACCCGTCCTCGTCCTAGCCACCATTAATAAGGGGCAAAATCGTCCGCACTACCGGGCGTGGCCTCCGGCGTGCAAAACTGGAAATAGTGCGTCTAAAGAAAGCCACCGGCGAGAATTCCCCCAATGGAGAAAAAGAAAGTGAAGTTTAAAGCTCTGCTGCCTTTGCTGTTCCTGCTTACTACCGGCGCATCGCGTCTGAACGCTGCGGACCCCAGTAATGTGACCCGCGCCACGTTGTCCAACGGTTTGCAGGTAGTCATTGTGCGCAATGCACTGGCGCCCGTGGTCACCGTCGAGCTGAACTTCAAGGTGGGTGGGGATGAGACGCCGCCTGGCTTTCCCGGATCGGCTCATGCCGAGGAACACATGGCGTTTCGCGGCTGCACCGGCATGACCGCGGATCAAACCGCGGCTATCTACGCCCAGCTGGGCGGCCGGGATAACGCTGACACGCAGCAAAATATTACGCAATATTTCACCACCGTTCCCGCCGCCGATCTGGACGTGGCCCTCCAGGCCCAGGCGTCCTGCCTGCGCGGGGTAGACGACTCCGAAGAGGAGTGGGCGCACGAACGCGGCGCCATCGAGCAGGAAGTATCCCGCGACCTCTCCAATCCCACCTATAAATTCATCGATCGCCTGAATGCCGACATGTTTGCCGGCACGCCGTACGCCCATGATCCCCTGGGGACGCGGGCCTCCTTCGATGCCACCACCGGCGCCATGCTGCACGACTTCTATAAGAAGTGGTACACGCCGGGTAATGCCATCCTGGTGATCGTCGGCGATGTGGATCCGACAACCACTCTGGCCAAGGTAAAGCAGTTGTACGGTGATATTGCCAACCATCCGATACCCGAACACCCTGCGGTGAACCTGACTCCGGTCAAGCCGGAGACCTTCACCCTGGACAGCAATCTTCCCTACGTGCTCGGTTTCATTGCCTATCGCATGCCGGGGACCGATTCGGCGGAGGATTACGCAGCCGCCCAAATCCTGGGGGACATACTGGCGAGCCAGCGCGGCGACATCTACGGCATGGTGCCCGCCGGCAAAGCCCTCTATGCATCTTTTGGCGTTGCCGAGAGCTATCCCAAGGCCAGCGTGGGCTTTGCCGAGATTGCTCTGCCCGCCGGCGCCGATGCTACTGGCCCCATGAACGAGATGCGCCAGATCATCGAGAACTATGCCCAGAAGGGCCTGCCCCAGGACCTCTTCGATGCCGCCAAGCGCAGCGAAATTGCCTCCGCCGAGTTTCAGCGTAACTCCATTCCCGGCCTGGCCTCGGTGTGGTCGGAGGCGCTTACCGCCGAAGGCCGCAATTCTCCCGAAGACGATCTCGAGGCGATCCGCAAGGTCACGCTGGCGGATGTAAACCGGGTGGCCAAGCAATACCTGGTGAGTTCCAACTCCATCACCGCCACGCTGAAGCCGTCGCCTTCCGGCGAGGCTGTCGCGGCCAAGGGCTTCGGCGGAGAAGAGAAGATGACCTCCGCTCCCACCAAGCCGGTGGTGTTGCCCGCCTGGGCCCAAGCGTCGCTCTCCCAGCTGAAAGTTCCTGCCGACTACATCGTCGCGTCGGATTCGACGCTGCCTAACGGTCTTCGCTTGATCGTGAAGTCCGACCCAACGAGTCCAACCGTAACCGTCGTGGGTACGGTTAAGAACAATGCCGATCTGCAGACACCCAAGGGGCAGGAGGGCGTCTCCGATATTCTCGACGGCCTCTACTCGTACGGCACCCAGTCACTCGACCGCCTGGCTTTTCAGAAGGCGCTCGATGACATCGCCGCCAATGAAACCGCGGGCTTCGACTTCTCCGTGCAGGTGCTGAAGGAGCACTTCTCCCGCGGAGTGGAATTGCTGGCGGACAACGAACTGCATCCCGCGCTTCCGGCCGAGGCATTTGGCGTGGTCAAGGACCAGACCATTCAATTTGTTGCCGGCAATTTGAAGAGCCCGGGCTACCGTACTTCGCGCGCCCTCGATATGGGCTTGCTGCCGGCGGGTGATCCGGAATTGCGCGAGGCCACCCCGGCCAGTCTGGGAGCGGTAACGCTGGACAACGTGAAGCAATATCATGCCACCACCATGCGTCCGGACCTGACCACCATCGTGGTCATCGGCGATATCACGCCCGACGAGGCCAAGGCGGTGATCAGCAAGTGGTTTGGCGGCTGGAAGGCCGAAGGCTCCAAGCCGGAGACCACGCTTCCGGCGATTCCGGTAAACAAGGCTTCTGCCGCCAATGTTCCCGACCCGCAGGCAGTGCAGGACTCCGTGACCCTGGCTCAGCAGTTGAACCTGAACCGCTTCGATCCCGACTACTATCCCTTGCAGTTGGGCAATCACGTGCTCGGTGGGGGCTTCTATGCCACGCGGCTGTACCATGATCTCCGCCAGGTGGCGGGTTACGTTTACAACGTCGACGTGAGCATGGAGGCATCGAAGACCCGGGCCAGTTATTCGGTCACTTACGGTTGCGATCCGGATAAGGTCTCGAAAGCCAGGGCTCTAATCCAGCGCGACCTGGACCAGATGCGTACCCAGGACGTCACGCCGGACGAACTGCACCTGGCCAAGGCGTTGCTGTTGCGTCAGATTCCTCTGGGCGAGTCGAGCGAGGAAGGGGTGGCGCAGGGTCTGCTGCGCCGGGCGGTGATTGGGCTGCCGCTCGACGAGCCGATTATTGCGGCGAAGAAGTACTACGAGCTCACCGCCGGCCAGATCAAGGAAGCCTTCGCCCGCCAGCTGAGGCTGGACGACTTCGTCCAGGTGGTGAGGGGGCCTGCTCCGCAGTAGAGGTCCAAAACCGCTGGCAGTTGCGATAGGGAGAGGCGCACAGCAGGTCCCTCCACTGCGCTACGCTCCGGTCGGGATGACAAATTTTACGTTTGTCCGGTGAGTTCTGATGATAGTGGCCTGTTGTGAAACAGAATTGTCATCCCGAGCGCAGCCGAGGGATCTGCTGTGCGCCTTTCCTCATCGCTACTGCCTTACCAAGGCCTCTGCGCTCCCTCGCCGGGCGGCGGGCTGTTAGACTATAGGGAAGGCATTGCCCGGTTGTCCTGCCCGTCATTTCCAGCCAGAGCGTCAACGAACGGCTAGTCAACTCAATCAACCGCTTTCCGCGACCCGGAAGAATAGGAATTCCTCGCCCGTGAGCACGCCCATCAGAAATATCGCCATCATTGCCCACGTCGACCATGGCAAAACGACGCTCGTGGATGCCATGTTGCGTCAGGCCGGCACGTTCCGTGCCAACGAAGCTCTTACCGAACGGGTCATGGACTCGAACGAGCTGGAGAAGGAACGCGGCATCACCATTCTGGCCAAAAACACGGCGATCCAGTTCCACGACACCAAGATCAACATTGTCGATACACCAGGCCACGCCGACTTCGGGGGCGAAGTCGAGCGCGCCCTGAAGATGGTCGACGGGGTCATGCTGCTGGTCGATGCCTCCGAAGGCCCCCTGCCGCAAACCCGCTACGTGCTCTCCAAGGCGCTCGAAGCCAAGCTGCTGCCTATCCTGGTCATCAATAAAATTGACCGTCCCGACGCCCGCCCCAAAGAGGTTCTGGACGAGGTCTACGACCTGTTCATCGATCTGGACGCGCACGAAGACCAGCTCGATTTCCCGGTGCTGTACACCAACGCCAAGCTGGGCACGGCCAGCACCTCCCTGACCGAGCCGGGAGAGAACCTGCAGCCGCTCTTTGAGACCATTCTCTCCACCATCCCCCCGGCCAAAGGCGACCCCGATGGGACATTGCAGATCCTGGTCACCAACCTCGATTACTCCGACTACCTGGGGCGCCTGGCTATCGCGCGGGTGTTCAACGGGACCCTGCACAACGGGGACGAGGTGAACGTTTCCCGGCGCGACGGATCGTTGTCCAAAACCAAGATCACCAAGCTGTTTACGTTCAACGGTCTGAAGCGAACCGATACTGAAGTAACGCAGGTGGGCGACATCGTCGCCATTGCTGGGATCACCGGCATCACCATCGGTGAGACCATTACCAGCCTCGAAAATCCCGAGCCGCTGCCACTGATTGTCATTGATGAGCCGACCATCGCCATGCAGTTTTCCGTCAACAATTCGCCCATGGCGGGCAGGGAAGGGCAGTACGTCACCTCCCGCAATCTGCGCGAGCGTCTGGATAAGGAACTGCTCACCAACGTCTCCATTCGCGTGGAGGAGACAGGCAGTCCTGACAGCTTCAAGGTGCTTGGCCGTGGAGAACTGCAGCTTGCCATCCTGATTGAGATGATGCGCCGCGAAGGCTTTGAGCTGATGGTGGGGCGGCCCGAGATTGTTACCAAAACCGTCGATGGCAAAGTACTGGAGCCGGTCGAACACCTCACCATCGATGTTCCCGACGCCTTTGTCGGCACCGTGATCGAGCGCCTGGGGCCTCGGCGTGGGGAAATGGTGAAGATGCACAATCACGGTTATGGACGCGTACGATTGGAGTTCCGTGTACCCAGCCGCGGCCTGATTGGGCTGCGCAGCGAGATGCTCACGGAGACGCGCGGCACCATCGTGATGAATGCGCTCTTTGACGGTTACATGCCCTATCAGGGTGAGATACCGCAGCGCCCCAGTGGCGCATTGATCTCCGACCGCAATGGAGCCACCACCGCCTACGCGCTTAACGGGCTGCAGGATCGTGGCGTGCTTTTTGTTACCGCCGGAGTAGATGTCTACGAGGGCATGGTGATTGGGGAGCACTCGCGCGACAACGATCTGGACGTGAATGTGGTGCGCGAGAAGAAGCTCACCAACATGCGCGCCTCGAGCGCCGATGACGCCATCCGCCTGGTTCCTTTCAAGCCCATGAACCTGGAACAGGCGATCGAGTTCATTGCCGAAGACGAGCTGGTGGAGGTGACGCCCAAGTCCCTGCGCCTGCGCAAGAAGATTTTGCAAGCTAATCGTCGTCCCCGGCGCAACCCGACCCCCGCTTGAGGGCTTCTCAGCTAGGCGTGAAGCGTACTCATGTGCTGGCGAGCGGCGCCGTTGTCGTGGTGATACTGGTGGGCTGTTTTGCCTGGTATGCCGGGGTCAGACATGGCCGGCCTGCGCCGCAGGCCGCGGACGCTGATCCCAGCCAAACTGTTCCAGCAACCGTTGGAGGGGACGAGCGGACCTCAACGCGGATATATGCCCACAACCTCATGCTGAGAAAAGGGCCGGACTTCCGCATCTATGTTCGCTGGCTCAACGGGCAGATGGTACGGACGAAAAAGAGCGTCAACCCGTCTTTCGACGATCCGGACTCGTTTGTTCTTGAGGTGCAACGGGGCATCATCCATGCGAATATCGGCGACATCAGCCACTTTCTGAACGCGGGCAAGGTCTCCGGCTCTCCGCTTGAGAACATTTCGCTTACCGGCAACGGAAGCCAGATATCCGTGCACGGCACGATCCACAAGTTTCATATTCCGCTGCCTGTTGGATTGGATGGGACGATCTCCGCAGCGCCGGATGGCCGAATCCACTTGCATGTGGATCGGCTGTCGGTATTGAAGCTTCCGGTCAAAGGTCTGTTGGGCGACTTCCACGTGAGCCTTGCCGACCTGATGGGAAAGACCAGCGTCGCCGGCGTCGAAGTCTCGCAAAACGACATTTACTTCGATACGCAGAAACTGCTGCCGGCTCCGCATATTCATGGGAAACTCACCAGCGTGCGCGCGGTGAATCCCGATATTGAGGTGATGTACGGCGACGCGCAGAATGACGCGGCACGCACCGCGGAGTGGCACAACTTTCTGGCCTTGAAGGGCGGCACACTGGACTTCGGCAAGTTGACCATGAACCATGTCGATATCGTCATGATCGATGCGTCGAAAGACGCCTGGTTTGACCTGGATCTGGTGAACTACCAGGCGCAGCTGGTGAATGGATACACCCGCATGACTCCGCAAGCCGGACTGGAAATCTTCATGCCGGGTCTGGATAAGGTGCCCCGGCAACCTGTCAATCAGAGCATCACCGCAGAGTGGCTGAAGAATCGCAATCTTCCTCCGCCACCCGGGGTGCCGCTCAAGTAGATAAGAGAAACAGCAGGTCCCTCCACTGCGCTTCGCTCCAGTCGGGATGACAATTCTGTTCAGGAACGCTAAGCATCGATTTCCAACAAATTTGTCATCCCGACCGGAGCGAAGCGCAGTGGAGGGACCTGCTGTTTCTTTCCAACCATCACCCAAGTGGCATGGACGGACTGCTACTAGATCTTTTCCGCGATGGACTTGGCCTGGGTGAAGAGCAGCAAGTAGTCTGGACCGCCGGCTTTGGAGTCGGTTCCTGACATGTTGAAGCCGCCGAAGGGATGCGCGCCCACCATGGCTCCCGTGCACTTGCGGTTAAGGTACAGGTTGCCTACATGGAATTGGCGGCGCGCGTGTTCCAGCTTTTCGCGTGAGCTGGAATACAGGGCGCCGGTCAGCCCATATTCGGTGTTGTTCGCTATCTCCAGCGCGTGGTCGAAGTCACGGGCCCGGATCACCGCCAGGACGGGCCCAAAAATCTCTTCCTGGGCGATGCGTGCCGTGGGCGCTACATCCGCGATCACAGTTGGTTCCAGGTAGTAGCCACCTTCCGCGGTTGTAACCGCGTGACCACCCGTCAGGAGCCGTCCCTCACCTTTGCCGATCTCGATGTAGGACAGAATTGTATCCATCGCTGAGCGGTTTACCACCGGCCCCATATTCGCGTTTCCCGAGGGATCGCCCACCCGCAGCGTTTCCACTCGCTCCCGTACCCGCTCCAGGAAAACGTCATAAACAGAGTCCTCCACAATGGCGCGGGAACAAGCCGAGCACTTCTGCCCGCTGAACCCGAAGGCCGCTGCGACGACGCCCTCGACCGCGGCATTCAGATCGCAATCCGTGCTCACGATGACCGAATCCTTGCCGCCCATCTCGAGGATGGTGCGCTTGATCCAGATCTGTCCCTTTTTTGTCTGGGCGGCGCGCGCGTGGATATCGAGCCCCACTTCCTTGGAGCCGGTGAAGGCGATCAGACGCGTTTTGGGATGTTCTACGATCGCGTTGCCGAAGGTGCTGCCCGAGCCAGGGCAGAAGTTCACCACGCCGGGCGGCATGCCCGCCTCTTCCAGCACATTTAAAAACCGCGCTGCAATGGTTGGCGATTCGCTGGAAGGTTTCAGGATCACGGTGTTGCCGGTCACGATGGCCGCGGCGGTCATTCCGGCCATAATGGCGAAGGGAAAATTCCACGGCGGAATCACGGCGCAGACGCCTACAGGGATATATAGCAGTTGATTGCGCTCCCCGGGTAACTGGATAGGCGTTGTTGCCTCAGCCAGACGCAACGCCTCACGCGCATAGAACTCCAGAAAGTCGATGGTCTCGGCCACATCGGCATCGGCCTCCACCCAATTCTTGCCCACCTCGTAGGTCAGCCAGGCGCAGAACTCAAATTTGCGTTTGCGAATCAGCTCAGCGGTCTGCAGCAGTAAGGCTGCGCGCTCTTCCACTGCTACGTACTGCCAGGTCGCGTACGCATCGAGTGCTGCTTTCATTGCCCTTTCGGCGTGCTCGAGGCCAGCCTTCTGGTGCACGCCGACCACTTGCACGGGCCGCGCGGGATTCAACGACTCGATCTTGTCGGTTGTGCGGGACCGCTGTCCGCCGATGATGAGCTCATACTCGTGGCCGAGCAGGTCGCCCACCCGGGTCAGCGCAGCTTGCATGGCATGCACGTTTGCGGAGTCGCTGAAATCGATGAAAGGTTCGTTGCGGAAGAGCCCTTGAGGGGCAACAGGCTGAATGACGGTGCTGATCTGTGCGGTTGGCATAACAAAGCCAATTTTACTCTTCTACATGTCCATCGGTTCTGGTTCTGTGTGAGAGCACGACTAAAGAGGCAGCGGAAAAGTACGGACCGAGCGGGTGAAAATACCTCAGGGGCGGAGTATTTTGAATCGTTTACGGCTAGACTTTACCGCTGCGGAAGAACTCATGTTTTGTATCAGGGCACGACTTTAGTCGGGCCGTAAACGGCGAGAACACGACGGGCTTTAGCCCCTGCTTACGGCGCATCCCGCAGCAGACGCTTGTCCAAAAGATGATTCTGGAGCTGTCCACGGTGTTTTTCCGCGGGGAAGCAAGAAAAAGCCCAGGGGCTAAAAGCCCTCATCCGAAGCGGCTATACGGCCCGGCTAAAGCCGTGCCCTGATACAAAGCATTAGTTCTGCTACGGCCTGTAGAGTCGTATCCTGATACAGGGCATGAGTTTTTCCGCAGCTTATGAAGCTGTGCCCTTCGTCTACAGAGTCGCTATCGGGTGGCGGTGAGGCGCTCCGTCTGGGCTGACATTTTGGCCGTGCGTTCCAGCTTGTCCCAGTTGAAGGGCCGCCCATCGATGGCCCGCTTCACGGTTTTAAAGAGCACCAGCGAAAAGAGTTGGCGATAAGCAAAGCGCTGCAGCCAGATGTGGAAGAGCAGCCAGCCATCGCCCTTGTTGGCGGCGTGCCCACGCTCCAGGCTGAAGGCCAGGGCGGACGTGACGAAGTCGATGATTAAAAAAGCGAGGAAGAAGGTCAGCAACTTTTCGAAGTTGGCGGCATTCGCGGCTTCCGGGTGGAAGTGGCGATCGAGCAAGTAGTGAAAGACGCCGGCGACAAACATCAGGTCGATAAAGGGCGAGACCAGCGGCAGCAGGATCTGGAAGACCAGGATGTTGGGCAAGGCAAACAATCCCATCGCCCGGTTCCTGAGGAAGGCGGCCTGATGCTTGTAGATCGCTTGCAGCGTGCCGAAGGACCAGCGGAAACGCTGGCGCATAAGTCCACGGGCGGTGGTGGGCGCCTCGGTGAAGGCCAGGGCGCCGTCTTCGTAAATTACTTTGTAGCCCTGCTCCAACAGATTCATGGTGAGGTCGGCATCCTCGGCGACGGTATTGACCGGATAACCTCCGCCTTGCCGCACGGCCTCGGTCCGCCAGGCGCCGATGGCGCCTGGAACCACCGTGACTACGTCAAAAAGATCTAAAGCCCGGCGCTCGAAGTTCTGGCTGGTGATGTACTCGAGGGCCTGCCAACGGGTCCACAGGTTTACCCGATTGCCCACCTTGGCGTTGCCCGCGACCGCGCCGATTCTAGGATCGGCAAAATGGCAGACCAGTTTGGACACCGCATCCGCGGCGATCACCGTATCGGCGTCGATGCCCACATAGAACTCTTCTCGCAGCTCGTTCACTGCGAAGTTGAGCGCCTCCGCCTTGCCCGCATTCGCTTTGCGCAGAACGGTTAACATGCCGGCTGCGATTTCCTCGGGATAGGCTTCTCGCGCCACCTCGGAGGTGCGATCCGATGAGCCGTCGTCAATCACCACGATGCGCAGGTGGGGATAGTCAGAGTTCAGCACCGACCGGATGGTGCGCACGATGACTTTCTCTTCGTTGTAGGCGGGAATCAGTACCGCCACGCTGGGCAGAAAGCCGCCGGCCACTTCGGGGATATGGCGTTTGCGCAGCCGGTCGATCAGAGCGAAAATGCCCACCAGGATGAGGCGGGCGCTCATCAGGATATCGCCCAAAAAGAAGAGGGTGACGACAAAGTGATTGAAGAAGGCCCAGGCAAAGAAGGCAACCGAATCCACCCGCGCCTGCCAACGTTCCTTGGCGTTCAGGGGGGGCATCACTTCGGCTCGCGTCTTCCCCATCAGGTCGGAGACCTGCTCGAAGACATAGCCATGCGCTCGCAGCCCGGCGATTAAAACCGGCAGCGCCGCGACCGTCACGCTGCGGTCGCCCCCGCCATCGTGCATCAGGATGATGCTGCCGCGAAATTGCGGCTTGGTTTTCATCAGGTCCAATTGGACCAGCACGTCGTTGAGGATGCCCTGCGGCGTCTTCCGCTGGCGTTCGTCCCAATCGCCGGTATCGATCTTGTTTCCGATGATGGTGTAACCCATCTTCTGGACCAGATAGGCAGGCGCTGTCTGGTCATTGGTATCCGGCTCCTGATCGATGGAATAGGGAGGGCGGAAATAAAGCGGCTTGACGCCCAGCTTGCTACCAAACAGCCGTTCGGTCAGGTTCAGCTCCAATTCCATCTGGCGGGGAGAGATCTCGCTGATGTCAGGATGGCTCCAGGTGTGATTCCCGATCTCGTGCCCTTCGGCCATCACCCGCTTCATCAAGCCCACGTTGTCCTGAGCCTGTTCGCCGATCATCATGAAGGTAGCTTTGACGCCCTCGCGCTTGAGAACGTCCAGCACCTTAGGCGTCCACTTGGGGTCAGGGCCATCGTCGAAGCTCAGCGCAACCACCCCCGGCTTATACCCGTAATACTCGATGGTGTAGGGCGAGGGATAGGTCAGCATGTGCTCATCGGTCACGGTCCAGTTGGAGGAGTCCATGTCGATGCTGCGCGAGCCCGGATGCGGTTCTCCGGTAATGTGCAGAATGTCGCCATCCCCGTCGGTGACGACACCGTCGCCGGGCGGTATCTGCTTGAGCGACTGCGGTGCGTTCACATTGCTGGGATGGTCCCAGACGAACCACAGAGAAGGATCCTCGCGGCCCAACCGCCACAAGGCAATCGTTTGCACGCCCATCTGCCTGGCAGCGCGCAGTTCATTTAACGCGGTCACTGCGTCCAGCATCCAGACCTGGTGGCGCACGTGGTGGTCTTCGTCATCGTAAGCAAAATGGGGATTGAGTTCGTCGCCTGCCAGGCGCACGTCGGCATTGGCATCAGACGCCGCCTGCCATCCATCCTGCAGTGAGATGTCGTCGGTATTCAGCACCTTGGCCGCGCCGTGTTTGCCCTTCGTGGGCAGAGACATGGTCCAGTCGTACCCGTAATTGCCAATGGCGCAGATCAACTTCTCCTTGGGCACAATTTTGAGCACGTTCTTCAAGTTGTTTTCAAACCAGTCCTGCCCCGCAATGGGCCCGGGACCGCCCGTCTCCTCATGCTGGTCGTAGTTCATCAACAGGATGCCGTCGGTTTGCTTAGCCAGAAGCTCGAACTCACTGTCGTCCGCACCCACGCCCTCATTGACGAAGAGCCGCAGATTCTTTGGGTGCATCTGGCTGTATAGTTCGCCGATCAGGGAGTGATAGCCGGGTAGAGCGTCATCGGGAAGATCTTCAAGATCGAGGCTCAGGCCGTGATAGCCGGGGTTGGCCGCCAGAAACTTCATCACCTGGTGCTCCAGGTTGGACCGTGCCGCTGGATCCTTCAGCATGGCTACGACATGCTGATCCCATTCCTGGGTCAGAATGTTGTAGTTCTTGAGCTGAGGATAGACTTCCACGTCCTCATGGGAAGCCGCGATCAAATTATGAACCTTGTTCTGCGGGTCGACGCTGTGCACCCCGTTTGCATCCAGCACCGGGAAAGCGCGCAGCGGAGCCTCCGCCGTGAATGCCCCCTCAAGCGTGCCGTCCGCCCTGGTCACATAGAGCCACTCGGGAAAGAGCATATCGATCTGGTGGATGTGACTCTTTAAGGACGCGTAGCTTGTTGCGTCATCATCGACGTAGTAGGCGGCGCGCAGGCTCTCCCCGGAATTGAAGGGGATTTCTGAAGGCTTGCGGCTGGTCTTGCGCCGCGCTCCCTTGGAGTACTTGGCCTTGATGGCAGCGGCAGCTTGTTCCTGGATGGCCCGGTAGTTGCGTTTAGGAGTGGGCAGCAGGAGCTCTGGCAGATGCTGAGTTTTCACCACATTCAGAAAAAACAGCACCAGAATCACGGTGGACACTACCGCCACCGCGTCCAGAATGCGCCGGAGGCGTTTCCAGCGTTTCCGCTGCGGATCGAAGAAAATCTGGCGATTCATGCCTGCTGAAAGCTTACAGGAACTTTTCGAGAGCTACTTCCAAGACTCTTTCCTGAAGTACCCAGGGTTCTCTCTGAGGACAAGCCCTCTTTCCATCCACGGTATGATGCACGTGCATGGATTCACGAGGTCGCCGCGGGTGGCTGTTTCCGCTGGTTGTGCTGGCAGCCGGAGCCGCCCTACGCCTGTGGACAATCCACGCCCACCCGCAAATCCAGGGCGATTCGCTGATCTACGGGGACATTGCAACCAATTGGCTCACCCATGGTATCTATGGGCACTCCGTGGGCCACGCATCGGGCCCCACCACCATTGAACCAACACTGGTGCGCCTGCCCGGCTACCCGGCGTTTCTGGCTCTCTGTTTCGCTGTCTTCGGGGTGGCCAACTACCACGCCGTGTTGTACCTGCAGGCGATTGTCGACCTGGGCACGTGCCTGCTCATCGGCGGTCTGGCAGGGAAGATCTGCGGGCCCCGTGCCGGCCGGTGGGCGCTGCTGCTGGCGGCACTCTGCCCCTTCACTGCCGACTACGCCGCCTCTCCGCTGACCGAAACCCTGTCCATTTTCTGCGTCGCGTTGGGCTTTCGCGCCCTGGCGGAGGTGCTGGAGGGCTCGCGGCGCGGGTGGACCGCCTTGCTCATCTTCTCCTCGCTCGTCTTCTCCTGGAGTTATGCCGCGCTGCTTCGTCCCGATGGCGCCTTGCTGGCCGTAGTGCTGTGGATATCGCTCATTGTCTACGGCCGCCACTCGCTGGGGTGGGGCTCCGCTTTCCGCTTGGCCATGCTCGCCGGTCTGCTTTCGCTGCTTCCCTTTGTGGCATGGATGCTGCGCAACGAACATACCTTCCATGTTTTTCAGCCGCTCGCGCCACGCTACGCCAACGACCCCGGAGAATTTGCCTTTCCCGGCTTTGTGCGTTGGATCAAGACACTGACTGCCGACTTTACCGCTACCAACGAAATTTACTGGAACGGTAACAGCGACCGTATCGATCCCGGCAATCTGCCCGCGCGCGCCTTTGACAGTCCCAGCCAATACCAGCAGACCCAGCGCCTCCTTGCGCAGTACAACGCCACCACCACGCTGACGCCCGAACTCGACGCTGCCTTCGGCCGCCTAGCCGCGGAGCGGGTCCGTGCCCATCCCTTCCGGTATTACGTCGGCCTACCTCTCCTGCGCCTGGCCGACATGTGGCTGCGCCCGCGGGTGGAGACGCTGAACGTTTCCCTGCGCTGGTGGCAGTACTCCAGGCATCCGGCGCAGACGCGCGTGGCTCTCTTCTACGGCGCGCTGAACCTGGCGTATCTTGTCGCGGCGTTTTTGGGAGTTCTTCGCTGGCCACGCCTGGCCGGATCCATGGTGGGGCTGATTGCCCTGCGCAGCTTGTTATTGGCCACCCTGGAGGCGCCCGAACCGCGCTATACCCTGGAATGCTTTCCGTTGTTGATTGTGCTTGCTGCGGTTGCGTTAGCGGAATTTACTGCTACGTTGCGCAGGTAAGCTCAGCGATTCGTTGCTCGCTTGTCGGCGTTTGCGTGGGCCCAAGTTCACCCAGGACTAACGTCCTGGGGCATTCTCAGTCGTCCCTTCGGGACTGGTCGTGGGAGGAGTGTACCCCCAGGACTGCCGTCCTGGGCTACTTTCAGCCAGAGCTGTCCAAATTAGCAAATGAATCGGGTTTGTTGCGCAGGTAATCCGTTGATTGTATAGAAGCGCGTGAGTCTCAAAAAAAATCGGGTTGGGTTTTGACGATCGCTGACGGCATTTGCGTGCGGTCCGAGTGAAACTGCAGGTCCCTCCCCTACGCTACCCCGGATTTCCCTGTCCAGGAAATCCGGGTCCTCTCCGGTCGGGATGACAAAGTTGAGGGCGGTGGCCAACCTTGGCATGAGTGGTGGTGGATGGACAGAGTAAAAAAGCTAATTTGGACAAGTCTGACTTACAGCCGTCCCCTTCGACAAGCTCAGGGCAAGCTCTTCGGGACTGATCGCAGTTCCGTGATAGCGGACTTGCTTTCAGCGAGTGCTATCTAAATCGACCGATCGAAGAGAGTTTCGTTTAGAACATGCGAGCAGCCGCGGCTATTTGACTACGCGATTGGTGCCGGGCGCCGGCTTGATGGTGAAAACATCGCCCGCGATCGGCTGGTTGTAGCGAATGTTCTTGTAAGTAGCTGTCCGCTTGTCTCCGCCTGGCTCGTAGAAGATCTGCTTGTAGCTGATGCCCTGGGCCGGATCGATCCAGATGGTGACATGGGGGAACATGTCCAGGACTTTCTTTTGCAACGGCACCAGGTCAAGTTTGACCACCGAGACTCCGTTCATGTTCTCAGTGCCCAGCAGGCTTACTTTCCAGTTGGCCTCGAGATCCGTGCCGCTGCCGCCGAAGCCAAGGGTTAGAAAGCTCTCCAATTGGGCGTGGTTGGCCCCCGCCCTCAGGGTAGTCAGCTGCTTGATCGTCGGCTCATAAAGCTGGACTTCCGTGCCGTTGAAAACCACAATCTTGGGCGCGTCTTTCCCGTTGTCCTGCTTGATGTAAGCGGCTGTTTGCGTGGACGACCCCTTCTTGCGCTCATAATAGACCGTTCCCGTCTGCACATCGTGTTCGTCTACGACGGCCTGGTATTGGTCCCAGGAGAACTCCGCCTGCGCGCTCGAGAACTTGGTTGCGGCCGTGTTCAGTTGGGTGATGACTTTCTGCAAATCGGCGCTACTAGCCGGCTCAGCACTTTGGGCCTGGGAGTGGCCTGGGAGCAAGAACATCCATCCCAGGCAAAACAGCGAAATCACCTTTCCTGCATGAACCATGAGTCTCCTTACCGGGTGTTGGACGCCGCCGCGCCGCCCCGGGTTTCTTTTTCCGCATAGGGGTGAACCCCAAGTCTGCCCAGTACGGTGCGCTGCGGTCAAAAATCGTTTCCCCCGGGGGTGAGTCGGGACAGGGACGGCTGAGAATCCAGTATTTTCCCAATTAGCTTCTTCGAAAGTTCCGGTTGCCGGGGTTTGATGCTTTGTATCAGGGCACGACTTCAGTCGGGCCGTAAAGGACCAAAAGAGGATTGGGCTTAACCCCTGCGAATGACGAAATCCCGTAAGAAATGCTTGTCTGCGAATAATTCTCCGCGGTGCACGGCGTTTTTTCATCAGGACCGAAAGGAAAAGCCCAGGGGCTAAAGCCCAGATTTTGCGGGACTTTTACGGCCCGACTAAAGTCGTGCCCTGACACAAAGCATGGGTTTTCTCAAGCTGTAGAGTCCGTCTCTGACACAAGGATTCAAACCCTGACTGGACAGCTCTGGGAGGTAGTCCAGCAAAGCTAGCGATGGGCCCAGACTCGGTACTGGGTTACGTGGCCGCTGGCATCTTTCTCTTCGCGGTAGCGGTCGATCTGCACATTGCCGGAAATGGCTTGAATGCGCTGCAGCAACTCTCCCCGTAACTTGGTCTCGTTGCTGGTATCGGCCAGCTGGTCGGCGCCAATCTGGTAGGTCCAGGCATTCGGTCCATTCGCCCGTACCAGGATGTCCTTGGTGGAAGTGAGGGTTTCCTGGGGTCGATCGCGGTAGTTGATGAGCCGGGGCGAAACGAAGAGGAAGACCAGGATGAGGGTCACCATCACGTCGTAATGAAAACTGCCTCGTGGATAAGTCCAGAACAAATAGCTTTTAACAATTCGCTGCATGGTCGTTACTTCCGGATCACTTCTTCGCCGCCCATATACGGCTGCAGTGCCTTCGGTACTCGCACCGAACCGTCGGCTTGTTGATAATTTTCGAGGATCGCCAGCCAGGTACGGCCAATCGCCAGGCCGCTGCCGTTGAGCGTGTGGACCAGCTCAGTCTTGTTCTTGCCCTGAGGTTTGTAACGGATATTAGCCCGCCTCGCCTGATAAGCCTCGAAGTTGGAGCAGGAAGAGATCTCGCGGTACAAGCCCTGCCCGGGTAGCCACACCTCGAGATCGTAGGTCTTGGACGAGGCCGCGCCGGTGTCTCCAGTGCAGAGCAACATCTTGCGATAGGGGAGCTCCAACCGACGCAAAATCTCCTCGGCGTGGCTGGTGAGCCGCTCATGCTCTTCGTTCGACTGATCGGGGCGAGCAAATTTCACCAACTCGACCTTTTGAAACTGGTGCTGGCGAATGATTCCGCGCACATCCTTGCCGTAAGAACCTGCTTCAGAGCGGAAGCAAGGAGTATAAGCCACCAGGCTTAGGGGCAGTTGCGCTTCTTCGAGCACCTCGTCGCGGTAGAGATTCGTAACCGGCACCTCGGCGGTAGGGATCAAGTAGAGGTCCGTACCCTCGCACTTGAAAAGGTCCTCAGCGAACTTGGGCAGCTGACCGGTGCCGAACAAGGATTTGCTGTTGACCAGGAATGGCGGCAGCACCTCGAGATAGCCGTGCTCCCGAGTGTGGACATCGATCATGAAGCTGGCCAAGGCGCGCTCCAGCCGTGCGCCGAGTCCCCAGTAGACGGCAAAACGCGCGCCCGAAACTTTGGCGGCTCGCGTAAAGTCCAGGATGCCCAGGCCCTCGCCAAGCTCCCAATGCGGCTTGGGGGCAAAGTCAAAGGCGGGCTGTTGGCCCCAACGCGCTACCTCCACGTTTTCCGCTTCGCCCTTCCCTCGGGGCACGCTGTCCTGGGTCAGGTTGGGAATGCGTGTCAGGAGGTCGCGCATCTGCTCTTCCGCCTGGGCGGCGCTTCGCTCCAGCTCCTCGGTCTCCTGCTTCAGCTCCCGGGTTTGATCCATCACCGCGGCTACCTGGGCAGCATCTACGCCGGCCTTACGGCTGCGCGCAACCTCCTGGCTGAGCTTGTTGCGCTGTGCCTGCAGGCCTTCGGCCTGGGTGATGCGGGCGCGCCGCTCCCGATCGAGCTCGCGAAAATCGCCCAACAGGGCGGCCGGATCCAGGCCCCGGGCACGGAGTTTCTCTTCCACCAGCTCCAGATTGGCCCGCACAAAATTCAAATCGAGCATAAGACTCAAGTTTAGAGCATTTTCACTCTGGAACGGCCCTCAGTACTTCCAGCTCATGTCGGCATCGGGTGGGGCAGTCTTCTGGATGCGCTCCATGATCTTGGGCAGGTACATGGTGTTGTAGCGCAAACGTGAGATCGCGTTGGGCAGGTTGGGATCACCGTTCCAGCAATGCTCGGCCCGGTCGCCGTATTTCACCTCCCCTTCGTAGGGAACTCCGTGACCCGGGGTGCCGGTCTTATCTAGAAAATCCTGCATCAGGTAGACGGCGTCGTTGAGGAAGTAGGTGTCGGCGGAGCCGACGTAAAGATGGAGCTTGCCCTGGAGTTGAGGGCCCAGCTTGTCCCAGTCACGCTGCAGAATGGCGTCCAGGTCATAGTGATCGTGCCAGTAGGCGGCTACCTGGTGATCGATGGCCCCGGTCTGCTTGTCGAAAATCTGCGCCGGGTAGCCGTCCGGGCCTACCGGGCCGTAGACCGCCTGCCAAATGTCCAGCTGCTCTCCCGACCGCCCGTGGTCGCCCAAGGCTGCCTCGTAGGCCGCATTATCGCGCGCCGACATCAGCGTCTGACCGAGGTAGTTGCGCATGGTGGGCTGCTCCACTTGCTTGTGCGCTCCCTCGAGGTAGAAGAAATTGGCTTGTTTGTAGAGGTCGGCGGTCATGTAGGCGTGAAAGTCGACCGGGTCGGGGCAGGCGACGAAGGCTCCGTTGTAGTCCGTGGGATAGAACATCTGCACCGCCAGCGACTCCCATCCACCCGTGGATCCGCCATAGACGAAGTGCGCCCAACCGCCGGTCAAGCCGCGAAACTGCTTTTCAATCGCCGGCAACAGCTCGGTCTCGATGGCGTCACCGTAGGGGCCGAGGTTGGCGGAGTTGACCGCATACGAATCGTCATAAAACGGGTTGGCATGCTGGATCTTGACCACCAGGATGCGGGGGAAGCCGGGGCTGATCCACTGCTTGTACTGGTCGTAGGCCTCCTGTTGCTCGATGCGGTTGTAGCCGGCCAGGTGGAAACGCTCAGAGTAATCGGGCTTGAGGTCCGGGTCGGGTGGGGTGGTGCGAAAGGAGTCCATGCTGTCCACAAAGTGGTCGTGAAAGATGGCGATCGGGAAGTGGGCGTTGGGGTGATCGTCGAAGCCCTCAGGCACCAGGACAATGGCGGAGAGATACATCGGCGTGCCCCAGAACGTTGTCAGGAGCTTGCTCTGGATCCGGATGTGGCGAATGTACCTGGTGTCCGGGCTTGGTTTGATAGGCGGGATAGTTTCCGTGAGCCGGACGGCAAGTTTGCTGTGGCCATCGATGTGTACCTTAACCGGCTTGGAATAAAGATTGCCTGGAGCGAGGTTCCAATGCTGACCTTCGCCGCGGTCCGGCGCCAGCTTCACGGTGGCGCCATCTGCCCGGTGGAAGGTCTGGTAAATGTTGAGTACGGCCTGCACGTAGTAATCGCCCGCGGGCACCTGGTTGAGGGAGCGGATGGGGTAACCGGCTGCCTCGTTGGTGATAGTGATCGCCTGATCCGGGGCCAATCCATCCACCGTGGTGCCGAAGACAATTTGCGAACGAGGGCTGTCGTCGATCTGCATCCGCGGCTCTTTGGCTGGATCGGTCGAGAGCAGCAGCAATACCCGGCCGTCCAGCGGCTTGGAGGAAACACTGGCAGGAAAGCTGACTGTGATTTGGGCCGTCAGGTAAGGGGTGGTAGCCACAAATGCAGCGAGCAGCAAGGAGAGATTGCGAAGCATAGGTGAAAGTATACGAGTGGAGTGGTCGCCGTTTTGGGCACATGCCCCCCGTATCGAATCGGGCGCGCCGGCTCCCGTTGCGCGGATGTTTTGCGATACTAATCAGGGTTGCTATGTCCAAGTTCAAGTGCAGTATCTGCCGGTTGCTGGTTGCATTGCTGGTGCTTCCAGGGACGCCGCTGGTTCATGCCAGCGCTTACGATGCCCGTCCCAAGCTGGTCATCATCCTGGTGGTCGATCAGTTTCGCGCCGACTATCTTGACCGCTACCGCGCCGATTTAAAGGGCCGCGGCTTTCGCCTCTTTCTGGATCACGGCGCTTTTTTTGAAGATTGCTACTACGACTACGCCAACACCAAGACCGCCCCTGGCCACGCCACGATCGGCACCGGGGCCTACACGGATGGTCATGGGATCTCTTCCAATGAGTGGTGGGACCTAAGCCGCAACAAGCAGCGTCCTGTAACCTCCGTCGAAGACGATCGCTACCGCATCGTGGGTCAGATTCACCCCAGCAAGAACGGTGGGGCTTCCCCACTGAATCTTCGCGCCTCCACCATTGGTGATGAGCTGCACCTGGCCACGACCGGCCAAGCCAAGGTCTTCGGCGTCTCGCTTAAAGATCGCGCCGCCATTCTACCCGCCGGGTATTCCGCCAACGGCGCTTACTGGATTGACGCTGCCTCCGGCTCCTTCATCACCTCCAGCTACTACATGGACGCGCTCCCCGATTGGGCTACTGCCTTTAACACCGGGGACCGTATCGCCCAGGCTCAGCAGGAAGCGGGCGTAACGGGCAGCAAGCCGTTCTATGAGGAGGTGGGATCCACTCCGGCGGCCAATGCATACGAACTCGATTTCGCGCGCGCGCTCATCACCGGCGAGCAGCTGGGCAGCCATCCAGTGACCGACTTGCTGGTGGTAAGCCTTTCCGCCAACGACGTGGTTGGCCACCAGTTTGGACCGGACTCGCCCCAGTCACGGCAAATGGTCGATAGCCTCGACCAGCAGCTCGACGGCTTCTTTTCCTGGCTGGACAAAAACATACCTGGCGGGCTGGCAAGCACGTGGATTGCGCTTTCCGCCGACCATGGGGTCGCACCCGTTCCCGCACAGGCCCTGGCCTTGGGCATGCCGGCGGCCACCATCGACATGGGCAAGTTCACTGCCAACGTCAACGACGCCATGAATGCCAAATTCTCTCCGGGAGAGAAAATCGAGTACCTGCTGCCGCAGCAGGAGTTGCCTTACCTGGCGCTGAATCGTCCCTCGTTTGAGGTTGCAGGGATCAACGAGCAGGAGGCGGAGCAGGCTGTTCAGCAGGCCATCCCGGCAGCGATCGAAGCGCTTGCGCCGGCCCAGCCACCACTGGGTAGCGAGGGAACTACTCCCCCGCCTCCCAGCGCCGCTCCCACGCCGCCGCCCAGCCTCCCTGCGCTGGCGCGAACGCTCCCTCCGGCCGGGTCTTCTTCCGGAAGCAGGCAGCGCTCGAAAGGTCGCGCCAGCATCAGCGCTCAAGCCAAACCAGTTATCAGCCCGCCCGCACCGCCCCCGGTTCGTCTGCCTGCCACTCCTATCGTGGTGCACACCTATACCCGCGAACAGCTAGCCTCGGGCCCGCTGCCCCCGTCGGAGTGGGGACTGCTGTTGGCGCACAGTTACAGCCCCAACGGCGGCTGGTATGTCATGGTGGTTCCGGCCGCCTACCAGATGCAGACGCTGAAGGGGGGCACCACGCACTTCAGTCCCTGGTCCTATGACCGCCATGTCCCGCTGGCGTTTTATGGAGCGCCCTTCACTCCCGGCATCTACCACGGCCGGGTGCAGCCAGTGGATCTGGCCGCCACGTTGGCCTCCCTGCTGGGGGTTACTCAACCTTCGGCCTCGGTAGGTACCGTGCTTACGCAGGCGATCCACAATCTGCCGCCTCTAGCCGTACCACGGACGCGCCGTTCTCCGGGTACGGGTGACGATGCTTCGGCAACCGCCCCGGTGACACGTACGGCCCCGAAGGAGGGCCCGCCCAGCCAGTGAAGCCCGATATGAGCGTTCGCTTCGCTGGCATTCTGCTCCGCAACCCGGTCATCGCCGCCAGCGGAACCTTTGGCTATGGCGTCGAATTCGAGGACGTTGTCTCGCTCAATCGCATCGGCGGTTTCATCACTAAAGGTCTATCCCGGGAGCCGATGGCGGGTAACCAGGCGCCGCGGCTGATCGAGACGCCGGGCGGCATGATCAATGCCATCGGATTGCAGAACATTGGCGTCCAGGCCTTCATCGAGAAGAAGCTTCCCGCCCTGCGGCCTCACTCCGGCACCGCGTGCATCGCTAACGTCTTCGGTAACGAGATACGCGACTATGTGGCGGTGATCGAAGCGCTCAACCACGCGCCCGGCATTGCTGCGTACGAACTAAATGCCTCCTGCCCCAATACGCAGCATGGAGGCATGGTCTTTGGCACCGATACCGGCATACTCGACCAACTGGTTACGCGGGCCAAGGCGGTTTCGAAGCGCCCGCTGATCGTAAAGCTTTCGCCCAACGTCACCTCCATCGCCCAAATGGCACAATGTGCCGAGAATGCGGGCGCCGACGCGCTTTCGCTGGTCAACACGTTCTTATCGCTTTCCATTGATGTCGAGACCCGTCGCCCGCGCATTTTCAACAACACTGGCGGACTTTCCGGGCCGGCGATCAAGCCTATTGCCGTGCGCATGGTCTATGAGGCGGCGAAGGCTGTTTCTATTCCGATTTGCGGCCTGGGAGGTATCACCACCGGGGAGGATGCGGTGGAGTTCCTGCTGGCGGGAGCGACAGCGGTGCAGGTTGGCACGGCCAGTTATGCAGACCCACGCGCGGTGCAGCGGATCGCAGAGTCGCTGGAACGGTGGTGCGCGCGCCATCACCTCGCCCGGGTCGCCGATCTGATCGGGGGTTTGCAGGTGAATTCCTGATTTATCCGAATGTCAGCCTCTGGTTCGCTCACAACTGACGGGTGCCCCATATCTCGCTCGTTTTTTGCGAGATGTGGGATACCACTGCTCTTTCCCTCTGACTCTCATTCACCGACGGACTTAACGGTCAGTCTCGGTGGTAT